>DASUNP010000092.1:0-66759 GCA_036277095.1 Blastocatellia bacterium | reverse complement strand
GAATGTGTAAGTGACGGTGCCGAGGTTGGTCGCGCCGTCCTGGAGTTGCAGCGAAGCCGTGATCGTGCCGCCGCACGCGCCGCTGGCCGTGAAGGTGAAGTTTCTGCAAACAGTCGCGCCAACTGCTACCGCGCCGTAGTTCTGCGGGCCGCTCGGGCTCGTTACGCCGCCCGATGCCAGCAACGTGCCTACGAGATTAACAGTGGCTGAGGAGCCAGTGTTCGTGACGCAGAGGCTGACGGTCACTGTTTCGCCCGGATCGATTGCGCCATTTGCCGGTGCGCAGCTCTCGGTTTGGATAGTTGCGCCTGCCGAGACGATGACTGCTGAGGGTGTTGCGCCGATGGCTTGCAATGCTTCGAAGGCCATCACTATACCTGCGCCTGAATCTCTATCAACACCGGCGGCTTCAATATCAATCGCAGATGTAATTAAAGCTGCTCGTATCTGTGCGGGAGTCACCGCCGGAGCAGCGGACTTGACCAGCGCCGCGATTGCAGCCGCGTGTGGCGCAGCCGCCGACGTTCCGAAGAACGTGCTGAATCCCGGCGCAGCGCACGACACACCGTCCGCCGCCGTGATGTCCGGCTTCTGGCGAAGCAAGCCGCCTGTTGAAGAAACATTGCCGGGCGTGATCGGCGAACTGTCTGCGTTGAAGAGTATTCGGCGCGGCCCGTCCGAGCTGAATGTCTCAACGACATTAGCCGAGTTAAACGGATTCGGGAACGGGCCGGGAGGGCCTCCAAAAGGCGTCGCTGCCGCAGGGGTCGCGGCAACGCCAAACGCGTTGGCTGCCGAGTTGTGGCCGTGAGTATTCCCCACAGTTGTCAACGCCATTCCCGCACCAAAGGCATTGAGGTGAAGAAATCTCCCGGCAGCACCAGTCTTTTTGAAGATGACAAGCCTTCGGCCTGAAGCCTGATTCCCCGCGTCTTCTTGAGGGTCTTGCGTGCCACTCTGAATGTTTGTCGAAGATGCCAGCACCGCCGTTGCTGTGCTGTTCAAAACGAAAATGTCATAGTCGTTTGCAGAGCCGCCTAACGGGTCGGACCAGAAGAGCAAAACCCGCGCGCCCGCCGTCGTTATCTGGTTATTGAGATTCCCGCCGCCGAAGTTATGCACAGTGCCGCCGGGGATGAGCGCGTTTGCGCCTCCGTCGACGAAATCGCCTTCCCAGACGCTAGCCGTGCCATCGTTGACATTGCCTTCGTTTCCGGCTGATGAAAAATATAATGCGCCTGCTGCCGTCACGTCGTTAACGGCCTGTATGACTACGCCTCCGTTTGTATTTGAAGTGACGCTCGGAGCCTGCCCATCTTGCATAGGCGTTTCAACGAAGTAGATTATGTCGTCAACGATGATGTCGCACCCGGCTGTTCTGAGGTCGCGAATGTTTTGAGCAAAATTGTTTATTCCGCCGAGTGCTGTGGCAAAGAATAATTGAGCGCCGGGTGCGAGATCATGAACGATCTCAAGCATGGCGGTTCCTTCATCGCCGCTGCCGGCCTGGCCGGGCAGCACGGTCACCGGCCCAAGGTCGCCGCTCGCCTGTATCGCGGCCAGCGAGTTGACGCCGTCAGAGATCACGCCGATCTTCACTCCCGTTCCATTAAACCCAAACGTGGTGCGCGCCGTAGCTGCTTTGTGGAAGGACACACTCCTAATGACTCAAGATTACAACCCAATATTTATGCTTACACATAGTTTAGACACTTGCTGAGAAGGCTTTCTTCCGTTGTGCAGCGACCAAATAATGCTGGTTCTTTTTGCCAGAGCTGGAATATCATGATTGACAGCACAGGAAATTCTTTTGCGCCCGTGCCCGCGTTAAACTACAATGTTGCTACTGGTTTTACTTCAACGGTCTCGGGCGCATTGATTGTGGGGAGTCGATCTTGGAACAGGTCGTTAGTTTTCTGTTCAAGTATAAAGCAGCCCTTTTCTCAAAGAGCCAGTTCGGATTCGGCGCGCGCCCTTCTGTCCTCGTTCTCTTAGTGATTGCGGTTGGCTTGGCCCTGTTGGTCTACTTCCTCTACGTCCGCCACCCCGTCCGGCTCACCCTGGGCTGGCGCGTATTGCTGATCGGGCTGCGGCTGGCGCTCGTAGCCTTGATACTATTCTGCCTGATGCGGCCCGTCATCGTCGTCCCGACCGTAGTCGCGCAATCGAGCTACGTCGCGGTGTTGATGGACGATTCCAAGAGCATGCAACTGGCCGATGAAGGCGACCAGAGCCGTCTTGAGACTGTGAAGCGTTTGATGGCCGCTGAGTCAGGCTTTCACACAGCGCTCGCAGACAAGTTCAAGGTGAGGGCCTTCAAGTTCTCTGAGATAGCCGAGCGCGTCGAGAGCGCTGCGGAGCTTGCGGGCGAGGGCGAGCAGACGGACATCGTTGGCGCGCTCGAACGCGCTGTGCGCGACTCGTCGGGGTTGCCGCTTTCCGGGCTGATCGTGATGAGCGACGGCGCTACCAACGGCGAAGCCGATCTGACAAACAGCATGGCCACGGCGCTCGGAAACCTGCGCGCGCGCGGCCTCCCTGTCTTCACTGTAGGCGTGGGCCAGACTCGTCTGGAAGGCGATGTCGAAGTCATACGCGCAACGGCCCCGCGCCGCGTGCTTCGCGGCTCGCCCGTCACGGCAGAAGTCCTGCTGCGCGCAGACGCGTCTCAGCAGCGGAGCGTCAGAGTAGAGCTTTCCGAAGATAGCCACGCCCTGCGCACTCAAGACGTGCCGATTCAGACGGAGGCGACGACGGTCGCGCGAATCACTTTTACTCCGTCGTCTCCCGGATTGCACAGATACACCTTCACCGTCCCGCCCACCGAAAGCGAAGTCGTCGCGGAGAATAATTCGCAAGAGCTGTTGATCGAAGTTGTGGATGCGCGCCCGAAGATTCTCTACATCGAAGGCGAGCCGCGCTGGGAATACGGAAAGATACGCGCGGCGCTGGCCGACGAGAAAAACGTAGCGCTCGTGAGCGTGCTGCGGTCTGCGGACGGCAAGTATTATCGCCAGGGCGTCGAAAGCGGCGACGAGCTTGCCGCTGGCTTCCCTAAATCCGAAGAGGAGTTGTTCAGGTACGACGCTCTGGTTTTGGGGAGCGCGGAAGCGACCTTCTTCACCTTCGACCAGTTGCGCGCAATCGAGCAGTTTGTGTCGCGAAGGGGCGGGACGCTTCTTGCACTCGCGGGGCCGAAGGCTTTCGGCGCAGGGGGCTACAGCAACACGCCCATAGCCGATTTGCTCCCCGTCTACATCGAAAGCGAGAACGCGCTTGCGGGCGAGAGCCAGAATTTCAAAGCCGAGCCGTCTTCGCGCGGGCGCGACAACCCAGCCGCGCGGCTCGCCGAACAGCCCGAACAGAATCAGAAAGCCTGGGCCGATATGCCCGCCATCACCCTGCCTGAAGTCATCACGAACACCAAGCCCGGCGCGAGCGTTATACTCGACGCCCGCAGCGTCAAAGATAAAAATCGCGTCGTCCCTTTGCTTGTCGAAGAGCGTTACGGTCGCGGGCGCACGCTCGCGCTGCTCGCCTCAGACACCTGGCGCTGGCGGATGATGCTTGAGTCGAAGAACCGTTCTTTCGAGACTTTCTGGACGAACCTTTTGCGTTACACGGTCGATTCGGTGCGCCACAAGGTTGAGGCGGCCACCGACCGAAGCTTTTACGGACGCGGCGAGCAGGTCCGAGTGCGCGTAGAGGTCGCCGATGAAAAGTACAACAACATCGCCGACGCCCGCGTCGGCGCGCGCGTGACGACGCCCACGGGCCGCACCATTGATATTGTCCTGAAGCCCGCAATCGAAGGCGGTTTCGAAGGCTACATCGGCACGCTCGCGGCAGAAGAAGACGGGCTCCACAAGGTCGAAGTTACGACGCGCAGTGACGCGTCGGGGGCCAGCGGTTTTGCCGAAGCGAGCTTTCTTGTGGGCCCGCTCAACCGCGAAGCCCGCGACGCGGCGCAGAACCGCGAGCTGCTGAAACGTATCGCGGCAGAGACGGGAGGCCAGTATTATTCTCCGGCCAACGCCGTAGACCTTGTCGAAGACTTGACGCACACCGAAGGGCCTAACTCCATGCGCGAGACGCGCGATTTGTGGGATATGCCAATAAACTTCTTGCTGCTGGTCGCACTTGCCGCCGCCGAGTGGTTCGTGCGAAAACGTAAAGGGCTGGCGTAACCGGACGGCGAGCCATAGGCGCAAGCTACGGGGTCGCCACTCGTTCAGGTATATAAGATGCGATCGATCAAACTAGCATCCACAATCTTTTTGATAACTACCCTATTCTGCTCGTGCGGGGCGAGCGCAGACAGGCAGCAGGAAGCAGACAAGAATAAACAGGCCGCGCAAGACCAATCTGAACCGAAGGCTCAGAAAGAGAATAAGCCGCCTCGCGCTGCCGTTGACCCGAAAAAATTTGCCATCATCGTAGCGGGCGTGGGCGGAGAAGAGAGCTACACCAAGAAGTTCACCGCGCACGCTACGACGCTTTACGAGGCGCTCACCAACCGGCTCGGCTTCGACGAAAAACAGGTCTTCCTTTTGATGGAGACCGCGTCGGGCGGGCCTGAAAACGCCGCGCGCGAATTGCCGGGCCGCGCAACCGCCGCCGAAGTGCGCAGCGCGTTTAACACTGTGAAGACCGCCGCTGCGGCTGACTCGACCGTCTTCGTGGTGCTGATAGGGCACGGCTCGTTCGACACACAGCAAGCGAAGTTCAACCTCATCGGGCCGGACCTGACTGCGAAAGATTATGTGCAGCTTCTAGGAGGGCTGCCGACGCGCCGCGTCGTCTTCATCAATTGCGCTAGCTCGTCGGGCGAGTTCGTAAAGCCGCTTTCAGCCGAAAACCGCATTGTCATCACGGCCACGCGCAGCGGCAACGAACAGAACGCCACGATCTTTGCGGAGTTCTTTATCGCGGCTCTGATCGATTCGGCAGCCGACGGCGATAAAAATGGAAGGCTCTCCTTGATGGAAGCGTTTAACTATGCGACCAGACTTACTGCGGACTGGTACAAGGAGAAGAACCGGCTGGCGACCGAGCACGCGTTGATAGACGACAACGGCGACGGCGTGGGCCACGAGGAAGCGACGGCGGGCGACGGCGCGCTGGCAAAGACACTGTACCTCGATTCGAAGACGGTCGAGCAGGCCGGCGCGGACGCGGAGCTTGCGCAGTTGCTTACGGAACGGCAGAGGCTGGAAGAGGCTGTCGAAAAGCTGAAGGCGCGAAAGAGCGAGATGAAACCGGAAGAATACGACTCGGCGCTTGAGACTCTGTTAGTAGAGCTTGCGACGGTGAGTCAAAAGATCAAGGCGCGACAGAAATGACAACGGGGACGAACAGATGAAACGGTTGGGGCTGATAGTTTTACTCTTTTTTCTCGGCTGCTCGGTCAACTCAAGCGCGGCGCAGGCCCCGTCTGTCGAGCGGGGGCGCGAGCTTCTTAAACAGGGCAACTACAAAGAAGCAATCTCGGTCTTTACGGCGCTTGTAGAAAAAGACTCGAACGACGCTGCGGCGGTCGCAGGGCTGGCGCGGGCGCAAATTGAAACGGGCGATTACGCGAATGCTGAGAAGAAAGCAAAAGAGTTTCTCAACAAGCAAGCCGACAACGCATCCATACGAAATTTGATTGCCGAAATCCAGCTTGAAACCGGGCGTTACTCAGAAGCCGCTTCGGAATTCGACCGCGCGGCGCGTGACGCGAAAGGCGCCGTCTGGCTGCAAGCAAACCTGGGACGCGCTCGCGCCCTGCGCGCTCAAGGAAAAGAAGACGAAGCGCGCCCTGTGCTTCAAGAGTTTGTCCGATACTACAACACAAACTCTCCGCGCTCCGCCGAAGAGCTTACGCTGATTGCACGCGCCCTAACTTATCTCGAAAAGATCAAGGACGCGGACGCCCTCTTTAAGGACGCGCTCGAAGCCGACCCGACATACATCGAAGCCTACATAAGCCAGGGCGAGCTTTATAATGAAAAATATAGTTACGGCGACGCGGCGTCGCTCTTTAAAGACGCGCTGAAGATCAACTCTAATTCGGTCGCCGCTCACGTAGGGATGGCCGAGAGCATACGGTTCGAATCTACGGACGGCCCCGTAGCAGCGGTCGAGCGCGCGCTTGCCATTAACCCGAATCACACAGGGGCGCTCGCGCTTCGCGCGTGGCTCAGCCTCGAAGCCGACAATCACGCGGACGCCTCGAAAGCGATCGACCGCGCGCTCGGGGTCAACCCCAATTCGATCGAAGCCATCAGCGTTCGCGCGGCGATGTTTTACTTGCAGGCGAAAAAGAACGAGCTCGACCAGGAGATCAAGCGGGCGCTCGCAATCAATCCTCGCGCGGGGGAGTTGTTCGACACGCTGGCGCATTTTTCGGTCATCACTCGCCGATATGCGGACGGGGTCGATTTCGGGCGTCGCGCGGTCGATCTCTCTCCGCGTCTTTGGGGCGCGCGCACGCAGCTCGGAATCCAGTTGATGCGCATAGGCCGCACGGCCGAGGGGCGCGTCGAGCTTGAGCGGGCCTTCGAAGGCGACCCCTACAACGTGTGGGCGAAGAACACGCTTGATCTTCTCGATTCGATGCGCGAGTACCAGGAGACCATTCGCGGCCCCTTCCTGATTAAGAGCGCGCCTTCCGAGACCGGCACGCTCGGCCCTTACGCGGCGGAGCTTCTCGAAGAGGTGCATAAAAAGCTCACGACAAAATATCGCTTCACTCCCCGCGCGCCCATCTCAGTCGAGATGTTTCCGAACCACGAAGATTTCGCGGTCCGCTCGCTGGGCCTTCCGGGCCTGGGCGCGCTCGGCGTCTGTTTCGGGCAGGTCATCACGATGGACAGCCCTTCGGCGCGCACGCCGGGCGAGTACAACTGGGGCGGCACGCTCTGGCATGAATTCACTCACGTGATCACTCTCCAGATTACGGACCACAAAATACCGCGCTGGTTTTCCGAAGGGCTTTCGGTGTACGAAGAACGCCGCGCGCGTCCAGGCTGGGGAGGCGACTGGTCGCTCGTTACGCTCAAGGCTTATGCCGATAATCGCTTTGTAAAGATCGACGACCTGGATGCGGCCTTCACGCGACCGCGCGCGCCCGATCAAGTCCCCCTGGCTTACTTTCAAGCCTCTCTGGTCTGCGAATACATAGAAGAGAAGCACGGCTTTGACGCCATTCTTCGCATGCTCGCTCTGTACAAAGAAGGCGCACGGACGCCGGACGTTTTTCAGCGCGCGCTCTCGACCTCGACGACAGACTTTGACCGCGCCTTCGGCGATTATTTGCGCGCGAAGACAAAGCCCTGGCTGGAGGCTTTATCGAGCGCGCTTCAGCCTAATCCGGCGAGCGAAGTCCAATCGAAAGAGGTGCTGATGGCTTTAGTCAAATCGCGCCCGAACGACTTCTTCGCGCACCTCAAGCTCGGCACAACTCTGAAATCGGAAGGCGACGCGGACCGCGCAATCGAGCACCTCAAGCGCGCAGCCGAGCTATTTCCTTTTTACGGCGGGGAGGGCAATGCCTACTCACAGCTCGCGGAGATTTATGAGGCGCGCGGGCAGAAGCCCGAAGCCGCTGCAATGCTTCAGGCGCTGACGCGTGCCGACGAGACGAACGCCGAAGCGTTCGCCAAGCTTGCGCGTTTGCGACTGGCGACGGGCGACCGCGCGGGTGCGGTTGAAGCGATCAAGCAGAGCTTTTACATAAACCCGTTCGACGCAGCCTTGCACAAGCTCGCGGGCGATGTTTATCTTGACCAGGGCAATGCGGCGGAGGCCGCGAAAGAATACCGTGTGCTTGTGGCGCTCGACCCGCCCGACAAAGCGCAGGCTCACTATGACCTGGCGCGGTCGCTTGAAGCCGTGGGCAACCGCGCGGAAGCTCGCCGCGAGGTGCTGCGATCGCTTGAGATCGCGCCCGGCTTTGAAAAGGCGCAGGAGCTGTTGCTGAAGCTCAGGGGCGCGAACTAATCGATTTTGGATTTTGGATTTTAGATTTTGGATTCGCGAATTACATAGCCAGCAATCATGGTTTTCTCCGCAATCCAAAATCCAAAATAAAGGTGTTGTATGCGAAAGTTGCTTTTGACATCAGCGATCATCTTTCTCGCCGTCTCGGTTTCGGTCCCCGCCGCGCCTGAGCCAGCCAACGGCTCGTTCAAGTACTCGGACGCGCGGCTGGGCGAGCTAAAAGATGTCTCCGATAAATTCAAGTTCGTCCGCATACAAGGCTCCCCGATCTATCCGGGCGACTGCCTCGGCGACAATTGCATACGCTGGTCGCACGACTACCCGGAAGCGGGCCGCCATTTCTCAAAGATTCTGACCGAGCTTTCAAAGCTCCAGGTCGTAGTCGACGAAGACGAATACATCTTCAGCCTCGCCGATCCGAACCTGTTTAAGTATCCGTTCGCTTATTTATGCGAAGTGGGCGATCTGGAATTAACAGAGGAAGAGATCAAAGGCTTGCGCGAATATGTTTTGCGCGGCGGGTTTTTGCTCGTAGACGATTTTCGCGGCACGCGCGACATGTCAGTTTTCGAGTACCACTTGAAGAAGGCGCTGCCCGAGTTTCAGATGAAAGAGCTGGACGTGACGAACCCCATCTTTAACTGCTTCTTCTCGATCAAGTCGCTCGACGTGCGGCCCGTCTATCGCGGCTACCGTCCGCAGTTCTACGGCCTTGAGGACAAGAACGGCCGGCTGATGATGGTGATTAATTACAACAATGACGTGAGCGATTACTGGCAGTGGTCTAATGACCCTTTCCAGCCAATCGAAGACACTAACACCGCGTACAAGTTTGGAGTCAACTACGTCTTTTACGCATTAACGCATTAATGAATCAAGAATGGAGTGAGAATGGCGACCGACACACAGGAGATAGTCAGGGAAGACGAACTGTTAGGGAAGCTCATTGCCGCGCGCGATCAGATACTGGCCGAGGTGCGCAAAGTCATCATCGCCCAGGACGAAGTCGTAGACCAGGTGCTCATATCATTGTTTGTCGGGGGCCACTCGCTCGTGTCGGGCGTGCCGGGGTTGGCTAAGACGCTTCTGATCCGCACGGTTGCGAACGTGCTCGATCTGTCGTTCAAGCGCATTCAGTTCACCCCTGACCTGATGCCTTCAGACATCACCGGCACAGACATCATTGAAGAGGACCGCACTACGGGCCACCGCAGGCTTCAGTTTATACAGGGTCCTCTGTTTGCCAACATCATCCTTGCCGACGAGATAAACCGCACGCCGCCCAAGACTCAGGCCGCGCTGCTGGAAGCGATGCAGGAAGGCAACGTCACCGTACAGGGGACTACATACAACTTGCCTAAGCCGTTTTACGTGCTCGCGACCCAGAACCCGATCGAGATGGAAGGTACGTACCCGCTGCCGGAAGCGCAGCTAGACCGCTTCATGTTCAACATACACATCGGGTATCTGAGCGAGGACGACGAAGTCGAGGTCGTGAACCAGACAACTTCGGTGCAGGATTTCAGCTTCACGCGCAACGTGACGGGGGCCGACATACTGAACTTTCAGAGGCTAGTCCGCCGCGTGCCCGCAGCCGAATCTGTGACCCGCTACGCCGTGAGGCTTGTAGGCGCGAGCCGGCCCATCACGCAAAACGCACCCGATTACATAAAGCGCTGGGTCAACTGGGGCGCGTCTCTGCGCGCAAGCCAGTTCTTGATCCTCGGCGGCAAGGCGCGCGCGGTGATGAACGGCAGGTATAACGTTTCGGTCGAAGATGTGCGCGCGCTCGCCTACCCGATACTGCGCCACAGGATACTTTTGAACTTCCACGCAGAGTCGGAAAGAGTGAAGCCCGACGACGTCATACGAAGGTTGATTGAGACAGTCCCGGAGCCGAAATCCGGTCTTTAGTGCGGTAAGGGTTATGGTCCAGAGCATCGGACAAACAGGTATGCGCTTTCTCGCGCCGGAAGTCCTGGCGCGAATCAACTCGCTTGAGCTCATAGCGCGCGCCGTAGTCGAAGGCTTCATATCGGGCCTTCATCGCTCGCCTTACCTCGGGTTTTCGACGGACTTCGCCGAGCACCGCCAGTACATGCCGGGCGACGACCTGCGCCACCTCGACTGGAAGCTGCTCGCGCGCACGGACCGTCTTTACATCAAGAAGTACCAGGGTGACACGAACGCGCAGGTTCATCTGCTAGTCGACGCGAGCGCGTCAATGGGTTACGGCAGCGGCGAAGTCACCAAGCTTCAATACGCGCAGTACCTGGCGTCCTCGTTAGCTTTTCTCGCCGTGCGCCAGCACGATTCAATCGGCATGGTCGCATTTGACGAAGACGTGATCGATCACGTGCCGCCGCGCTCGCGCACGGGCCATCTCCGCACCGTGCTAGGCTCGATAGAACAGTTGGTGCCGGGGCGGGGAACTGCCCTTTCAAAGCAGCTCCACCGGACGGCGGAGCTTTTGACCAGACGCGGGATAATAGTTTTGATTTCCGATCTGTATGACGAGCCCAAGCTGGTGATGGAAGGGCTTGAGCACTTGCGGTTCCGAGGCAACGACGTGGTTGTCTTTCAAATCCTCGACCGTCAAGAGCTGGACTTCAGTTTCAATGATCCGGTCGTGCTCGAAGACAGCGAAACAGAGGAGCAGATGCACGTCATGCCCGACGAATTGCGCGACGAGTACCTGCGCTTAATTAAGCTGCACGTCGAGGCGTTGCGCGAGGGAGCGGCGCGCAACAGAATTGATTACGAGTTGCTCCGGACTTCGGAGCCGTTAGACGCGGCGCTGTTTTCGTACCTCGCGCGCCGCTCGCATTTGGGATGAGAGAGCCACTGTTTAGTGACACTGATACTGAAGCGGAGCGACTGCTCATCGAGTTGGCGCGCGCGACGCCTGTGTGGAAAAAATTCCAACAGGTTGCAAACGCGACGGAAGCCTGCCTCGCATTCGCAAGGGCCGGGATCAGAAGCCGCTACCCAGAAGCCTCAAAGGAAGAAGTCAAGCTACGGCTTGCCGCGCTTATGCTGGACCGCGAAACAATGATTCGTGTTTACGGATGGGACCCGGATGTTGAAGGTTACTGATGGCAGGCGAGCAGCTAGAGGTCTTATTCAAAGTGTTGGCAGTGCTTGAGAGATTGAACATCGATTATGTCATAGGCGGCTCGTTCGCCAGCTCAGCGCACGGATTCGCGCGGGCTACGATGGACATCGATTTGCTGGCGGCGATTAACCGAGAGCACGCGAACTTGCTGGTCAGTGAGATCGGGCCGGAGTTTTATGCGGATGAACAATCAATCATCCGAGCAATAAACGAGAGGCGGCACTTTAACATTATTCACATTGATACCGGCTTTAAGGTTGACATATTCGTGGCGAAGCCCGGCGGGTTTGATGAAAAGCAGCTTGAGCGAAGACGTTTGAGAGTTATAAACGACGAGCCGGAGCAGAAGGCTTACGTTGCAACGGCTGAGGACACGATCCTCGCAAAACTGAAATGGTATCGTCTGGGCAACGAGGTTTCTGACCGACAGTGGCAAGATGTGATCGGCATAATCAAGATTCAAGGCGACCGTCTCGATTTGAGCTATCTCAAGCAATGGGCGAATAGACTTGGCGTTTCGAATTTGCTTGAGAAAGCTCTAGCGCAGGGGCAAGGTTCAAAAGAATAAATGGCTTTTCTTACTCCATTCTTTTTACTCGGAGCGGCGGCGGCGGCCCTGCCCGTGCTCGTTCATCTGGTCAGGCGCACTCAGGCGCGGCGCGTCGAATTTCCTTCACTGATGTTTCTGCGCCGCATCGAGCAGAAGACCATCAAAAAACGTAAGCTCCGCAACCTGCTGCTGCTTGCGCTGCGCTGCGCCGCGCTCGCGTTGCTTGCGCTCGCGTTTGCCCGGCCTTATTTCACTGCTCACAACCCTCAAGCCGCAGGGACGGACCGTGCGAGCAGCGTGATTCTGATCGACGGCTCGTACAGTATGCGCTACGCGAACCTGTTTGATCGCGCGCGGCAATCGGCCCGCGATATTATCAATCGCTCGAATTCCGATGAGCAGATTGCGCTCGTGCAGTTCGGCCAGGGCTACAACATACTGATGCCGCTCAAGGCCAATCGCGCCGAAGCCCTCGCACTCGTAGACCAGGCTCAGCCGGGCCTCGAAGCCACCGATTATCTCCAGGCGCTACAGGCCGCCGAGGCCATGTTGAAAGAATCCGCGCGCGGGGCGCGGCGCATCTATCTGATCTCGGATTTTCAAGCCGCCGGGTGGAACCACGCGGCCCCGCAGGTGAAGCTTTCTCCTACGGTCGACCTTGTGACGGTCGACATCTCTTCTCCGGAATCAATGAACGTGGCCGTCTCCGAAGTCAAAGCCGAGCCCGTTGTTTACGCTCAAAAGTATGGCGGGAAGGTCATGGCTCGGTTGAGCAATTTCGGCCCCGATGAAGTCGCTGATTCGGTGGTCGATCTGAAGCTCAACGACCTCGCAGTCGAGCGCAGGCAATCGGCGCTCGATCCGGACGGGTCGCGCGCTGTCGAGTTCACGGGGTTCAACGTGCCCGAAGGCGCTAACCGCGCGACCGTCGAGATCACCGGGGATAGTTTCCCGCTCGACAACAAGTTTTACTTCATGATCCGGCGTGAGGATCAGACCAAGGTGCTCGCGATAGAGACGCCCGCGCGCGGTCGCAGCGAAACCTTCTTCATACAGCACTCGCTCGCGGCTGGCGAGAATAACCAGCACGCGCTGACGGTCAAGACTCCCGGGAGCGTCAACCCTGCGGAACTCGATCAGTACCGTGCGATAATCGTCAACGACGTTACGGGCATAAGCGAGCAGTTGGGCTCTGCGATAAAGAGCTTCGTAGAGCGCGGCGGCGGGTTGATAATCGCGGCTGGTCGGCACGCGGAGGCGGCGGAGTTCAACCGCGCGTTTCGCGACGTGTCGCCCGCAGAGCTTGGGGAGAAGGTCCAGACTCGCGGCTACGCTTTGATGAGCCAGGTGAAGATGGATCACCCGATCTTCAGCGCGTTCCGCAAGAGCGGGCGTTTGACCTCGACGCGCGTTTACGGCTATCACCGCGTCAGCCTTGCGGACCGCGCGGCGACTTTGGCCGCGCTCGACGACGGCAGCCCCATGATAATCGAAGGGCTGTTGGGCAGGGGGAAGGTGCTGCTGGTGACGACGACGCTCGACACGGCGTGGAATGATCTGCCGCTGACGCCGATGTTTTTGCCTTTCGTCCGCCAGATGCTCGAATACCTCGACGGGCGCGTAACTTCCGCGTCATACACAGTAGGCCAGGTCTTCGCGGTCCCGCCCGACGCGGACGGCTCGCTCCCCGCGATTGAGAGTCCGGGCGGCGGGCGGATCGAAGATGCGCCTAAGAATCCTTCGGGCGAGCTTGCGGTCAATGCCTCCGAGGTGGGCTTTTATCGCCTCCGGTATCGCAATCGCACGGAGCACATCGCTGTAAACCTGGATACAAAGGAATCGGATTTCACGAAGCTGAACATAGAAGAGTTCACGGCGAGCATCCTCCCTGCGCCGGGAGACAATGCAGGCGCAGCCGATCAAATGAAACGGCTCACTGCCGAAGAGATAGAAGCCGGGCAGCGGTTATGGCTTCCGCTGCTATTGCTTGCGCTCGCGCTGTTTGTGGGCGAAGCCATTCTCGCGCGTCGCATACGAATAGCCAAGCTTGTTGGCTGATCGAGTAAGCACTATACTAAGTCGCAGTCAGTGGACTAAAGCGGCTCGAGGGGGAACGCGGTATGAGTCCTCAGCACAGAAATCTTAACGAGTTGATGACGCAAGCGCGCGCGCGGCTGCGGGCGCGCCACCTGTTTCGCGGCGCGGCTTTTACGCTCGCCGCGATCGGCGCGACGGTAATCGCATCGGCTTTTGCCGCCGATGCATTCAGCCAGAAGACGGGCCTGATAGCCGCGCTGCGTTTTCTTCCCATCGTAGTCGGGATTTTTGCGGGCCTGCTTTTCATAGCGAGGCCGCTGAGGGCCAAGATCCCTGACGAGAGAATCGCGCGCCTGATTGAGGAGAAGTGCGTCTTGTCTGACCGCCTGGTGACGGCAGTCGAGTATTCGAAAGACAGCCGCGACGCTTCGCCCGACATCGTCAATCGCCTGGTTGAGGACACGGGCGAGAGATGCTCGAAAGTCGATCCAGACGTTGTCATCGACCCGCGCCACTCTTACGCGTATGCGACCGCCTCCGGCTTGATCGTGCTTACGCTCATAGGCGCGTTCTTCGTCGGTCCGGCTTCGCTCACAAGCGGGTTGAACGCGCTCTACTCGCCGTTCGGCGACACGGTATCGGCAAATGCGATGTTTATTACGGTGAGCCCCGCCACCTCAAGGGTGCCGCGCGGGTCCGATCAGAAGCTCAAGGCCGCGCTGAACGGGTTCGATTCCGAGACCGCGCAGGTCTTCATCCGCCGCCTCGACGCCGAAAACTGGAAGGCGACCGTCATGGAGCCGGCTAAGAATTACGGCGAGTTCCAGCACATGATCTTCAACATTCAAGATTCGATCGTCTACTACGTCGAAGCCAACGGCGTGCGGTCGACCGAAGCGACTCTCGAAGTGGCCGACCTGCCTTTTGTAAAGCAGATCGACCTGGTGCTGAACTTCCCCTCGTACACGCGATTGGCGAGCAAGAAGATTGAAAACGGCGGCGAGGTCGCGGCTCTCAAAGGTACGGTCGTTACGGTCGTCGCGCGCCTGAGCGCGCAGGCGCAGTCGGCCCGCATAATCCTCAGCGACGGCACGAAGGTGGAGATGGCCGAAGGGGACGACGACCAGTTTTCCGGCCAGTTCACCGTCAAACAGAACGGCACTTACCGCATAGAGCTGGCGAGCGAATCTGGCGAGCGGTATAACGGGTCGAACGAATACGACATCACCGTCATCGACGATCACGCGCCTACGGTCATCATCGATAAGCCAGGCCGTGATATGAAAGTGACCAGCATTCAAGAGGTCTTCTCACAGGCCCGCGCCGAGGACGATTACGGCGTGAGCGCTATTGAGCTTTACTACTCGGTAAACGGCGGCCAGGAGCAGCGCGTCCAGTTGCAGGACCTCAAGAGCGACACGCCTCGCGCGCTTTCCGGGGCCCACACATTCTTCCTCGAAGAGCACGGGCTTCAACCCGGTGACTTCATCTCTTATTACGCGAAGGCTCGCGACAACAACGGCGGCGAAGCGACATCGGACATCTACTTTTTAGAAGTGCGACCCTTCGACCGCCAATTCCGCCAGGCGCAACAGCAGGGCGGCGGCCAGGGCGGCGAACAGGATTCCAACGCGCTCACGCGCCGCCAGCGCGAGATCATCGCCGCTACATTTCGCGTCCAGCGCGAAGAGTCCGGCTACACGCCCGAAGAGAAGACCGAGAATTTTGAGGCGGTCACCCTGAGCCAGGAGAAGTTGAAAGGCGAGACGGAAGCTCTTGCCGAGCGCATACGCCGCCGCCTCGGCGCGCAGATAAACATGCAGCCTGAATTCGCCAAGCTCCTTGAGTACCTGGCGCAGGCGTCGAAAGAGATGGAAGCTGCGACCGCAGAGCTTCGCTCGCGCAAGACAAAAGAGGCGCTGCCCCCGGAACAGCGCGCGCTCCAGCAGTTGCTCCGAGCCGAGTCTACGTTCCGCGAGATGCAGATCTCTCAGGGGCAGCAGGGCGAGGGCGGCTCTCAACAAGAGCAGCAGGAGCTTGCCGATCTTTTCGAGCTTCAACTCGATAAGATGAAGAATCAGTACGAGACCATACAGCGACAGCAGCAGCAGAATCAGAGCCAGCAGCAAGACGAGTTGGCCCGCCGTCTTCAAGAGCTGGCGCGCCGCCAGCAGCAGCAGATCGAGCAGCAGATGCGCTCTCAACAGATGCAGAGCGGCGGAGGCAGAGGCGGGTCTCAGCGGCAGCAACAGCAGATGATCGATGAAGCGAAAAAGATGGCTCGCGAGCTTGAGCGACTATCGCGCGAGCGGCGCGACCCGAAGCTGGCCGAAAGCGCGCGCCAGATGCAGCAGGCAGCCGACGACCTGCAACGTGCGCAGTCTT
The DNA here is from genome assembly GCA_036277095.1 of Blastocatellia bacterium. Lineage (GTDB taxonomy): Bacteria > Acidobacteriota > Blastocatellia > UBA7656 > UBA7656 > DASUNP01. The sequence goes on along the minus strand of DASUNP010000092.1, from coordinate 50,689 downwards.
CGTCATCCAACAGCCAGGAATCGACCGCACAGCAGCTTCGCGCGCTTGAGCGGATGGAGCAGGCGAGGCGCTCGCTCGAAAACTCGCAGCGCCAGGGGGGCGGCCAGAACGTGCAGCGGTTGCGCCAGCAGGCCGAAGAGGCGCTAAAACGCCAGGAACAGATTTCGCGCGATGTGGATGAGCTTGCTAAACAGGGGCAAGGACAGGGCCAGTCGGGCGGGCAGTCTGAGGAGAAGAAGCAACAGCTCGCCGAGCGCAAGCAGACGCTCGCGGACCAGGTCGCGGGGCTTGAAAAAGATATAGACCAGGCAGCGCGCGGGATGGGGCAGAACAATCAGCAGGCGAGCGATAAGCTCCGCGAAGCAGCCGGCGCGATTCGCCGCAACCGCATACCGGACCGCATTCGGCAGAATAATCAATTCATCGACAACGGGTGGTACGACCAGGCTCGCGAGCGCGAGCGCGCCATCAAGGGTAATATCGAAGAGGTGCTCAAGAACATCCAGGCAGCCGAAAACGGCGCGACGCGAGCGGGCAACGGCGAAAACTCGGGCAAGGGCGACAGCATGGAAGACGCACTCAACCGCGCCCGCGAGCTTGCCGATAATCTGGAATCGCTCCGCCGCCGCATGGAGTCACAAAACAACCAGGGCCAGGCGGGTCAGAACAATCAGCAGCAAGGCCAGCAAGGACAACAAGGTCAGCAGCAGGCGCAAAACGGACAGCAGCAAGGACAACAAGGTCAACAACAGGGCCAGCAACAAGGTCAGCAACAAGGACAAGGTCAACAGCAAGGCCAGCAAGGGCAACAAGGGCAACAGGGGCAACAGGGTCAACAAGGCCGCCAGGGGCAGCAAGCTGGCCGTCAGCAATCCGGTCGCCAGCAATCCGGTCGCCAGCAATCCGGTCGTCAGCAGGCCGGCGGGCGACAAGGTCAACAGGGGCAACAGCAGGGACAGCAGGGCCAACAGGGTCAGCAAGGTCAGCAGCAAGGACAGGGGCAACAACAAGGCCAACAGGGCCAACAGGGACAACAGGGACAGGGTCAACAAGGGCAAGGTCAACAGGGCGGAAGCCAGCAAAATAACCAGTCGCCTTACAGCGACGGTTCGGACCGCGCCACGGCCGGAGGCGGCCCGCCGCGCGGCGGCTCACGCCAGCTTGATAGCGAGCTTCGCGAGCGACTGAAAGAAGCGGAAGACCTTCGCCGCACGCTCGGGCGCAACTCGGACCTCGCGCGCGAGCTTAACCGCGCCATCGAACAGCTCCGCAAGTTCGATCCCAACGTCTTCAACGACCCCAATCAACTCGCTATGCTCAAGAACGAAGTGATCGATCCCCTGCGCCAGATAGAGCTTGAGCTTGCGCGCAGGCTTCAAGCGAAGCTCGGCAACAACGGCCCCGGCGCGCTCAGCGACGGCGACGCGCCCGATCGTTATCGCAAGCTGATTGAAGATTATTACCGGCGGTTGTCGTCGCGCTCGCCCGGAGCCCAGCGATAAGAGGTCAGTATGTACAGAATGGAGGAGCTCATAACAGTGATCAAGCGGCCTAAGGAGACATTTATCACTCATCGCGCATTGATTTTCAAACGTTTGGTGATCGTAAACCTGCTCGTCGTCTTTCTGCTCGGCGCGACCGCGATCCGCGTCGCCGAGGCCACGAGGGATCATAAATCCTATGCGGCGCTGTCGGCGCGGCTCTCGGAGCCGGGCGGTTATTTCGACTCGGACAACCTCATCTCGAACGAGACTTCCTATCAGCACGTCTTAGGCAAGCTGCGCGAGATGAATGTTCAGGGCGGCGTTTATTTAGGCGTGGGGCCGGACCAGAGTTTCACCTACATCGCCAAGATACGCCCGCGCGTGGCGATCATGATTGACATACGCCGCGACAACCTGCTCCAGCACCTACTGTTCAAGGCGCTGTTCGGGCGTGCGCGAAACCGCGTCGAATACCTCTGCCTGTTTTTCGGAAAACCTTTCCCCAAGACCAAGGGCTGGGACCAGCGCGGCGTTAAAGAGATCATCGAGTACATCGATGCTACGCCTTCGGACGCGAAGCTTTTGGACAAATCTCTGGTCAACGTAAAACGCGACGTTCAGAAATTCGGGATCGCGCTCTCGTCGACGGACTACGACACCATCGCACGCATTCACAAAGCTTTTTACGCGGCTGGCCTCGACATACGTTATTCGAGCCACCACCGCCCGCCTCGCTCGATCTATCCCACGTACCGCGACCTTTTGATGGAGCGCGATTTGTCGGGCCAGATGCACAACTACTTTAACTCGGAAGCAGATTTCCAATACCTCAAGAAGATGCAGGAGCAGGGCTTGATCGTCCCCGTAATCGGTGATCTTTCCGGGCCGCAGGCAGTAAAGGCCATCGGGCAGTACGTGGCCGAAATGAAAGAGCGAGTCTCGGCCTTCTACGTCTCGAACGTGGAGTTCTATCTGCAGCGGCAGGGGACCATAAACAAATTCGTCGAGAACCTGAAGGCGCTGCCGATCGATAACCGCAGCCTGATAATTCGGAGCTATTTCAATTACTACGCGCCGCCGCACCCGCAGGCCGAGCCCGACCATTTCAGCACCCAACTGCTTGAGAAGATCGAGGACTTAATCAAGCAGTGCGAAACGGGCGAGTGCGAATCCTACAACGACATAGTGACTAAGAACTCCATAATGCTGCGCTGAGGTATGCAAGAGAGCGATTACGAAGTAAGCGGCGAAGTTATAAAGCTCATTCACGGAGAGCTACCGGCCGTGCGCTGGACGTGCGGCAGTTGCGGCGAGGATAGCTGCACGATCTTTTTCCAGCCCGAAGATGAGGAGAGGCTCGTCAATTGCGAATTCTGCGGCGCGAGCAATCTGGTTAGAAAACAGATAACCTGAAGATTCACCGCAGAGACACAGAGAGCACAGAGTTTACGCAGAGGAAACATAATTCTGCTCTGCGCCGACTCTGTGCTCTCTGTGTCTCTGCGGCGAGATGTTTTGAACTCGCCTTAGTTCGTGCGGTATCCTTGCCGAGTCTTCGCCTTCACGCCTTCGCGATTCACCTTAACGCTGACCCTGCGCCACCGCCGCTCGTCCGTCACGTCTTTCGGAAGGTAGGCGACGCTGTAAAGCGTGAAAAGCTCGGATGCGATCTTCTGATAGACGCCCTCCAAATCCTCTACGCGCGTCGCCTTGTATAACTCGCCACCGGTCCGTTCGGCGATCGTCTGAAGCTGCTGGCGAGCCTTGACGTATTCCTCGTGCGTGTTCATGTGCTCTTTTACGACCATCTGGTATTCTGTGTCGAAGTATATCGGGTAGATCGTTACTTCCTCTTCTTCGATGCGCCCGACCAATTCTTCAAACTCAAGCTCTGAGCCTTCGCCCGGGTCGTCTATAGAGCTGTCGACGCCGTCGGTCAGCACTACGACTGCTTTGCGAGTCTCCTTGATCTCGTCAAACAGGTCGAGCGCTTTCCACAGCGAATCGTAAAACGCAGTCCCACCGCCGGGGCCTTTGAATTTGTCTATGAGCTTTTTGATCCCCTCTTTGTCGTTAGAGAATTCTACGACTACGAAGAAGCGCCTTGTGAACCCCGCCACCGCCACCCGGTCTTCCGGCCTCAGCGTGTCGACGAAATTCTTTGCAGCCTTCTTTAACTCTTTTAGCTTCGATTTAATGCTGCCGCTCAAGTCCATCAGCAGGACGAGGCTGACCGGGGCCGTGACCGGCTCGAAATGCGATATCTCCTGCCGCTCGCCGTCTTCGAAGACTTCGAAATTCTCTTTTGTAAGATTCGGCACGGTCCTGCCGAACTGGTCCAGCACCTTGACGTTCAGATTCACGAGCCGCGTGCGCAGCCGTATTGCGTCGGCGTCCTTCTCCGTGTCAATCGCTTTCTCTTTCCTGGCGCGAGAAAACTTCGAGACAGTCTCCACAGTTTTATACTCGTCTTTACCGGCGGCGAATTGCGCCGAATAAAAGTACGAAGCGCTCGGCTGTGCCGCGTCCGCCGCCAGCGTCCCGGCAGCCTTGTCGGGCAGGAGGTTGATGTTGCCCTCCGAACTGCGCAGGATGATGCCGGGGCCGCCCTGTCCTATGCGGCCGTCAAGCTGTGTCGAATCGATTAAGCCGGAGACAATCACAGGGAGCTTCAGATTGATGGAGCCATTGGGCGCCCTGAGCGCGAGAAGCGCGTTCGATTCTTGCGAAAGATAGACCGTGATGTTTCCCGAATCCGTATCGACTGAAAGCCCGTTCGTCTGGCCCTTGACCGTCACAGGCTCTCGCGAACCTTTTACCAGCAGTCTTGTCTTGGACGGAACGAAGACCTTCAAGCTGATCTGCCGGTCACGGTTCGAAGGCCGGACCGTCACCTTGAGCGTAGTGGCCTGGGGGTTCTCAAATAAAATTTCAGAGTCGAGGCTGTCCGACCCGCCTCGGCGCGAAGCCACAACCTTGACCGTCTCACCCGGCCAGGTTTCGGCCTCCGTCGCGCCGCTGCGATTTTCAATAAGAATCTCATTCAAGCCACCCGAAAACTCGCGCTCAAATCTTGGCTGATCGGCGACCGAACCCCGCGCGATCAAACTGGCGGTTGTTGTGAAGCCGATTAACAGTGCGAGACTCAGGAACTTTTTCCCCATAACGAACCCTTTCACGTTCTGCGCCCGGCGAAGATGCGGCGATATAAGAGAGTTGTTCCGGTCGCTTTTTCAAATCTCAGGTCAAAGCTCTGGAAAGCGCTATCGGTTGATTGAGCCGGTTCGTCTCTTTGACGCTGCGGCATAGTGCTTCTCATCAACATCAGTTGGCGTCCGGCCAGCGGACTGCCCTCGCGGCAAAAAAGAGAATTGTTTGCGGGCGTAAATTGAGAAAGGCCGATAATCCCGCTGTTGGCGCCCACGCCTAATGCCAGGGCGAGGAGCGCGGCTGCCGCGATGCTCAGGGCGTTATAACCTGTCTTGCCGTTTGTAGAGAATCGCTTCAGCAAAGCTAACCTCGCTACTTTCCTATGAACTGTCTATTAGAAAAGATAAGAACTGCGGACCGTTCTGCTTGATAGATACAGTGTTCTAGAGGCCGTCAAGCATTTCCGGTCCTGAATCTATATACGGACGGGTGCAGGCGAGAGGGTGCAGCATTGAGATCTCAAATCTCAGATTTGAAATTTGAAATTTGAAATCATTCGGGCGTCGTTTCGCTTCAGCTCGACGAACCTGAATCGTCGGATTTCTTTTGCTCGACGATCTCGTAGCCGCGCGCGGTGGTATACTTCGCGACCGGCACGCCTTCGTGCTGGACTTCGACCTCAAGCCCCTTCGCGTCGTCGTGCGAGGCGTGCCACATCGAGTACCATTCATGGAGCGAGCGCTCTTTTAATCCCGGGGGCGAAGCGACCCACGACTGGTGGACGTGGACGACCAGCTTCTTCTCATCCGAATTATCATAAGTATCGACGCGGGCGTCGAACTTGAGTCTGTTGGCGATGTCCTCGCTCGTGACGCTCCCGGCAGGGTACTTGCTCGGTTGCCCCGCGTGCTTTGAATCGCCTCCACAGGCGAGCGTAAAAACCGACGTGGCGACCAGCGCCGCAAAAAAGAGTCTATTGAGCTTTAGATTCATCAACGCCCCTCAAGAATAGATTTCACAGATGCTCATTATCTTGATCCGGTCGCCTCGCGTCAACAAGAGAAGCACTGATTGGAAACAGAAGGCAGCAGCACAGAAGGCGGAAAAATTAGCCGCCTTCTGTGCTGCTGCCTTCTGTACACTATTGCTGGTCTATCTGTTCGTTCCGGTCGCCTGGCTAACTACTCGCGAGCTTAGTATCTTTCCAGCCGTATCTAGAAGCAGTTCTATGACTGCCCCTGAGCTGTCTCTCACGCGGCGCACGGTCTCGCCCGCAGCGTTTGTTGTTTCGCTCAAGACGGGGAGATTAGATATGTTGCCGATGCTTTTTTCCGTAAGCAGCTTGCCTGCCGTGTCCGTAGTCCGTTCCAGAATGTTTCCAGTGGAATCTAAAACCCTTTGAACAGTCTGGCCCAGAGCGTTGATTGTCTGACTCAACACGCCGCCTGGTTGCAGCGCGGTATTCGCCACGCTGCCGACAGTCCCAACGGCTTTATCTACGGTTTGCAGCAGGCGCTCAAGTATCTGAGGGTTGCGGTCGATAGTCGTGAGCGTCCTGTCGATTATATCAGCGACGTTGTCTAGCCTCACTTTGAGCAGGACCTCGGCGCGCACGCCTTTTATTGTCAGCTTGACCTTGTCGATTCCGACGTCGGCCCCGGCCGTAAGCTGTAAAAGGTTCGCCAGCCGCGCGTCGAGCGAAATGTGGGCGCGCACGTTATCGACCTCAAGGGTGATCTCCTCGACAGAAAGGTTGGGCACATCAAGCAGCACGTCCGGATCGCCCGTGGCTGCCGACTGGCGGCGGCGCTCGCTGGCGGCCTCTTGCCTGCGGCGGTCTTCTTCGGAAAGCGGGCGGACAGGAGTCACGGGCGACACGCCTTGGCGCTGCTGCGGGCGTGGTTGCTGTGGGTTCTGCGTGGTCGGTTGCTGCGCGGAGGCAGGGGAGATTGCGATGAGGACAACCCCGACTGCCGTCATAAAGCTGCCGATTCTTCTCACGATTCCATCCTCCTCCTTGAAGTATTTTAACTACTGAGCAGACTCACTTCCTTAAACTGATTCGCTTCAGCACGGGCTCAAGAGTCCCACGAAAGCGCACCCGCCCCGTTACGTTGCGCAGCTGCACATCGATGTTAGAAGCAAAGACTCCCACGCCCACGCGAAGCCATACACCACCTGTTTGCTCCGGCGCGATTTCTACAGTCGTAGAGGCATGGTAAGTCTGCTGCACGATGCGGCGTTGTGGGATATTCAAATCTATTGTCTCATCGGCCTGGCTTTGTTGCGCCGATGCTGTACCGGTTATCGCTACGGCGGCGAAGAAGGCAACCACAATGCAGAAGAATGACCGCCTCATTGCTGTGTCCTCCCTGCGGGGCTCTTAACCTGCCGCCTCGGTGAGAGCGGAAGCGGCGGCGCGGGGGGCTCAGGCCGTTTGGGCGGCGAGACAGCCGGCCTGCTCGATTCTCCCAGAGCTCCTGAAACGACTCTATCAGGCTCCGGAAAAATAGATGTGATTACGAGGCGAACCCCTATGTTCTGATAAATGACTCCCGGCTCGACCGGGCGGGGGAGGTTTTCGCGCTCGGCCTCCCAGATGGTGTCGCGCGCAAAAGTCCCCGAGAACTCGACCCTGGTGTTAGGCACCACTTCAAACTTCAGCTCGCGCGCCGTCACCGTAGCCGTGATCGATATGTCAGCCGATTCATTCGCTTTGGGCTGGGCCGGAGGTTGCTGCGCGGTCTGAGGCCGACGCCGCTCTCTCCGATTCTGAGCATCGGCAGGAGCAGCGAGCGAGATTAACAGCATTAACGCCCCGACATAGGAGATGACCCGGAACAGGCTGCCGTTTAGTCCATTCATATGAACCTCCAAGGATCGCCGATCAGTCTATTTCAGAATGTGTCGAAGGTCAGTTTGAATCAAGTTCGGAGCGAGTAATTGAGATCAGGTGATTATAAATTAGGCGCGCCCACTGTTTTTATGATACGGGTTGGCTGAAAAATGTCAATCATGACGGGTTAGATTGGCCGGATGAGGTTTCAACGCAGAGATCGCAGAGTACCGCAAAGTCACTTAGCGCGCTTTGCGGCTCTTTGCGTCCTTTGCGTTGAAATCCGGCATCAGATCTTCATATGATCCGCTTGCTACTGTAACTCGTCTTCGGAATAAATGGCTCCCAGTGTCACCGAGTCATATTCAAACAGTTCGGCGTCGCCGAAGAAACGCGCGACCTCAGCCTTCGCAGTCTCTAGCGAGTCCGAGGCGTGAACCAGATTTGCCTGGACGCTCATCGCCCAGTCGCCGCGAATAGTGCCGGGGGCCGCCTCACGCGCCTTCGTTATTCCGCAGAGCCTGCGCACAGTTTCGACCGAGTCCAATCCCTCCAGGCATATCGCGATGACCGGAGTCGATTGCATGAAACGCTTCGTGCCGCCGAAAAACGGCTTGTCGAGCAGATGGCTGTAATGCTCGTTCAACAATTCGTCATTCAATCTCATGAACTTTATCCCTGCGAGCTTCAACCCTTTCTCTTCGAAACGGGCTATGATGCGGCCTATCAATCCGCGCTGGATCGCGTCAGGTTTTATTAATACCAATGTTCTTTCCACTATTGTCTCCTCACTGTCAGATTTTAGAACTGAAAATGATAGCCGACAATTTGCTCATCAGACAAGACAACCCTCATAATGGCCTGAGCGACATGGCAACACGCGCGAAAAGAGCCGCTAAAACTGATCGCCTGGCTTCGGAGTTGAACGTCGGTAAAGCCTATCGCTTGCTCGACGAAGCCGCTCAACAGCCGACCGTGGCCGGTCGCATAGATGAAATCTCTGCTCGATTGATCGGGGCTCCTTACGACGCAAACCCTCTGGGCGGCGGCCCGGATTCGAGTGAGACGATGACAATCTCGCTGGAAAGATTCGACTGCGTCACCTACATTGAAACGGTGCTGGCGCTGGCTCACGCATGCAGCGTCGAAGAGTTTGTCGAAGCGGTTCGCCGTATGCGGTATGAACGGGGCATAATTGATTGGTTCCATCGCAACCATTACATGATCGACTGGGCCGAAAAAAACGAGAAGAGAGGGCTGATCAAAAACATAACCGCCGGGCCTGAGGCGGTTAGAAAATCGAGGAAGCTCACGGTAGTAAAAGGACTGCCCGAAGAGCGCGTCAATTTCGATTGCATACCAAAACGACGCATAAATCGCATCTCAGACGAAATCGAGACTGGTGACGTGATTCTGTTCGTCTCCGCGAAAAAGAACCTCGATGTCTTTCACACAGGCTTTCTTGTCAGGCGCGGCGGCGACTTGTTTTTGCGCCACGCCACGCGCAGCAAGGGCGAAGTCGTAGAGCAAAAGCTTTCTCTGTTTCTGAAGAGCAATCGCATGTCGGGCATCATTCTCTTAAGGCCGCTCGGCGAAAAGAGACAAAGCAATCATGGGAAAACTGACCGTCGCATTGGTAAATGAGGGCGATTCTCAAACAACCGCTCTGGTCGAGTCGCTCGCGGCAAACGCCGACGTGGACCGCATCCTGTTAATCGATCAGGACGGCCAACAGCGCGCGCTACGGGCGCAAGCGCAAGAGAAGGCGCGAGTCTTAAAGATTGCTTCCCCGCGCGGGGCGGGCTTCGCAGAGGTGCTTGACGCGGTCGAGACGGATTACGTCTTGTTCTTTTCTCCCGGCGAGCCGGTCCGCATCGGGCAGCGAGCGATTGAGCGCTTTCTTTCGATGGCCGAAGATTCGGGAGCCTCGTTGATCTATTCTGATTTCAAAGATGAGATCGACCATGAGCTATCCGACCACCCGTTGATCGATTACCAGCTCGGGAGCATCCGCGACAATTTTGATTTCGGCCCGGTGCTGCTCGTCTCAAAGCGCGCGGCCTCGGCGGCCCTAAGCCTTCACGGCCCCCTGGACGAACAGCTCAATTGGGGCGGGTTTTATGATCTGAGGCTGAAGCTTTCGATCGATTACGCGTTTCTCAGAATACAGGAGCCGCTTTATACGCGGACTGCATTTGACAGGCGCGCGAGCGGGGAGCGACAGTTCGATTACGTAGACCCTGGCCGCCGCGACTACCAGATCGAGATGGAGCGGGTCGCCACTGAGCATCTGAAACGAATAGGCGCCTATCTCGCGCCCGAGTTCTTGAGCCGCCCCCGCATTGGCGCTCTCATCGCCTCCGGCTCGCCGCCGCACATCGATCAGGAATTCCCGGTTCGCGCGAGCGTCATCATCCCTGTCCGCAACCGCGAGCGCACGATCGCGGAAGCTGTCCGAAGCGCGCTCACGCAGCAAGCGCCTTTCGAATTCAACGTCATCGTCGTAGATAATCACTCGACCGACGGGACCACTGAAATACTCTCGGAGATGGCCCGCGAGTCGAACCGCCTCATTCACATCAAACCCGAGCGCAAAGACCTCGGCATAGGCGGCTGCTGGAACGAAGCGATCTATTCGCGCTTCTGCGGTGAGTACGCGGTTCAGTTGGATTCCGACGACCTCTACTCGGATGACCGCACGCTTGAACGCATAGTCGCCAAGTTCGAGGAAGGCCCGTTCGCTATGGTCATCGGCTCTTACACGATCGTGAATTTTGATCTTGAGCCGATCCCGCCCGGCCTGATCGATCACCGCGAATGGACTCGCGAGAATGGCCGCAATAACGCTCTTCGAATAAACGGGCTGGGCGCGCCGCGAGCTTTCTACGTCCCGATTCTCCGGCAGACGGGGCTGCCGAACACCAGCTACGGCGAAGACTACGCCGCCGCGCTCCGTATCAGCCGTCATTACGAGATTGGCCGCATCTACGATTCCGTATACTTTGCCCGCCGCTGGGAAGGGAACTCTGACGCCGCGCTTCCAATCCCTACGGCGAACCGTTACGATTCATACAAAGACCATTTGCGAACCGTCGAGATACTCGCTCGGCAGAGGATAAATCAGAAATGAGATGGGAAGAGAGGATAATCACCGCGCGAGAGCTTGCGCCCTATCTTGCCGATCAAGATGATGGCCGCATCACTCGCGAGGTCAACGCGCTTATCGAACATCAAAAGCATAACTGGCCTATGCTCAAGGAAGGCTACGCGGCGTTTAAAGCGATGGAGACGAAGCGAATCGAAGTCGACGGCTCGGACGTGATCGTTCAACACAATCCAAAGCGCATTCGCAGCACTGCCGCTCGCGTGGATAATGCGTCGGTCGGAGCCAGGGCCTGTTTCCTTTGCCCCGAAAGCCTACCTGTCGAAGAGAAAGCCGTTCCGTATGGCGACGATTTGATGATCCTTTGCAATCCTTTTCCGGTGCTCGACCGGCATCTTTCGATCGTTCATCGCGACCACGTGCCGCAGCAGATCGAAGGCAATGTCGAGATGCTCTTGATGCTCGCGCGCGATCTCGCGCCTGACTACTTTGTGTTGTACAACGGCCCGAGGTGCGGCGCGTCGGCTCCGGACCATCTCCATTTCCAGGCCTGCGCGCGCGAAGGACTCCCGATCCAGGCTTTGCTCGCAGACGAGCCGGCGCAAGCGGCCCATTGCGACTACTGCGCCATGAGCGCGCAGGAAGGGTTCGAGCTGTTTACTCTGGCGAACGGAGGGCGGACGATCGTGGTATTTCGCGGGAGCCGTGGAGGCGAGCTGGCCGCGTGGGTCTATCAAACGATCAATGAGCTGCCGCGCGAAGAGTCCATTGGCGAGCCTATGGTGAACATCACCTGCACATATGAGAAGAACCAATGGACGGTCTGCCTGTTCCCGCGCGCGCTGCATCGCCCCGCGTGCTTTTTCGCCGAAGGCGAGGAGCAATTGCTTGTGAGCCCCGGCGCAATCGACATGGCCGGGGTGCTCGTGGTCCCCGAGCGCTCGCATTTCGAAAAGATCGGGGCCGAACAGGCCGAAGCCATCTACGCGGAAGTGAGCCTGAGCGAAGATCAAGTTATCGATGTGGTTGAAAGAGTCGCATCAGTCGCGGGGGAGGCTTTGTGATCGATATTAAAAGTGAGCCACATATAAAAGTAGGATTGATGACCGGCGCGAAAACGGCGCGGCTCACCCTTTCCGGCGGCTTTATCCTGAACGGCGGAGAGATCGTTCAGGATGGCGATTACACGGCAACTTTCGATGACGGGGCTATACGGATCGAAGGCCCCGCCCGGTTGCGCGCCGAGATGCTAACGCTTTCGCCAATCAATTTTGATAACTGCCGTTTCATCGTCCACGACATCACCATAGGAATCGATTTTCACTGGCAGCGGAATGAGGCGCAGCATTTTCAGGGCGCGCTTCTGATTGCGCAGGGGCCGGGCGGGCTCACGATAATAAACGAGCTTCCGCTTGAAGCTTATCTCGTCAGCGTGATCTCATCTGAGATGAGCGCGACCTGCCCTGCGGAAGCTCTGCGCGCGCACGCGATCATATCGCGTAGCTGGTTGTTGGCTCAGTTGAACAAACCAGCCGAGCAGGCCGATCAAATTACTATTCAGAGCGACCGTCTTGAGATCATCAAATGGTACGACCGCGAGAATCATGCCGACTTCGACGTGTGCGCAGACGACCACTGCCAGCGTTACCAGGGCATCTCAAAAGCCTTCTCCGAAGCGGCGTTCGACGCGATCCGCGACACGCGCGGCCATGTGCTGGTATTTGAAGACGAGATTTGCGATGCGCGTTACTCGAAAAGCTGCGGCGGTGTGACCGAAGTCTATAGCGCGGCCTGGGAGGATAAGGATGTGCCATACCTCGCCGCCGTCTATGACGGTGAAACGGATTTGCACGGCTACGATCTGCCGCTCTCGGTAGAAGCGAATGCGGAGCGCTGGATCGAGTCGACGCCCCCGGCTTACTGCAACACCGATTCGGCGGAATTCCTGGCGCGCATACTGCCGGGCTTCGATCAAGAGACAATCGATTTCTACAGGTGGGAGGCCGTCTATAAGGAAGAAGAGCTGCGCGAGATTCTTCTTTCGCGCGCGGGATTGGATGTAGGCAGGATCACAGGGCTTGAGCCGCAAGTGCGCGGCGAGTCGGGCCGCATCGTCAAGCTCAAGATCAGGGGCGAGCGCGGCGCTGTCACGATCGGCAAAGAGCTTGAGATACGTCGCGCGCTTTCGCGATCGCACCTGTACAGCTCGGCCTTCGTCGTAGAGACGGAGAAAGACGAAGCTACGGGGATTGCCACGAAGTTTCGCTTGCGAGGCGCGGGCTGGGGGCACGGAGTCGGCCTCTGCCAGATCGGCGCTGCCGTCATGGCCGACCTCGGACACGATCATTCAAAGATACTTGCTCACTATTTTCGTGGAGCGACTCTCAAGAGAGTTTATAAATGACACCTTTTTTTTACACGCGACTTGATGTATAGATAGACAAATAATACGATTCAGTTTGTATTTGAAACCCTCAGCGATCGTTTGAGTGGCAGATTCGAGAAAGGTTTAACGGTGACGCCGGCATGCGCTTCATAACCAGTGAGCCGGGAATGTATCAGGGAAGGAGGAATTCATGAACGGACGAAAGGCTTTTATATTGGTAGCCGTTATTGTGACAACCATCTATTTTGCCACGGGGCCTGCCGCCCTCGCGCAGGTCTCCGAAGCCCAGAAGCTCGCCATGCGCACGAAGCCATCCGTGTTGCGCATTTACGATGGGTACGAGGGCGAGCTGGTCTGGCTGAAAAGCGGCAAGGTCTACCAGGTTGCTGCGTATGGCTTTGGGTCCGGGTCATTCATAAACCCCAACGGCTACATCCTTACGAATGCGCACGTGGTCGAGGCCGCGAAGGCGGGCGAGGAGAAGGGCAAGGAGATGCTCTTCGAGCAGTACCTGATCTTGCTCGGGCGCGATTATAACGAGGACCCTCGGCGGTGGAGCCGGGAAACGATCATCGGCATAGGGCAGAACACCCAGTTGCGCAAGATAACGCCGATTCGCATAGTCGTCTTGCCCGACGGCTCCTCGTTCCCATTCGAGATCAAGTCCTATGGCGCGCCCGTCGGGCAAGGCAAGGACGTGGCGGTGATAAAGATAGAGGTCAAGAATGCGCCGATACTCAAGCTCGGCGACTCGGACAAGGTGCAGTTGCAAGACCATATCTCGGTCTTCGGGTATCCGGGCGCTGCCGACACGTCACAGTCCGGCGCCCTGAGCCGGAAGTCTGCGCTCGAAGCCTCCATTACCGATGGCCGCGTGTCGGCGAAGAAGTCCGCAGCCGACAACTCGCCCATCCTACAGATCAGCGCTCCGGCTACGCACGGCAATTCAGGCGGCCCTGTCCTCAGCGACAAGGGAGAGGTCATAGGCATGCTCACTTTTCGCGGCGACACGGTCGGCGGCCAGGAAGTCTCCGGGTTCGCTTTCGTCGTGCCAACGAGCACCGTGATGGAATTCGTCAGGCAGGCGGGGACGACCAACGAGGAAGGTCTGGTCGATTCCAGATACCGCGAGGGGCTGGACTATTACTGGGAGGGTTACTACACGAATGCTATTGCGAAATTTGAAGAGGTGAAGCGGCTCTTCCCGCAGCACTCCGAGACTGACATGCTCATACGCGACAGCCAGCAGTCGATCTCCGAGGGCAAAGAGAGAAGCGCGCTCTTCTCGGGCGCGCTCGGGTTTGTTGTCATAGGCGGCGGGTTGCTGCTGTTGTTGATCGGAGCAGCGGTCGTGGTCGTGCTGGTGCTTCGCGGCAAGAAGTCTAAGCGACCGGCGCAGGCAGGCCCCGGTCATTACGGCCAACAGCCGAGCATGCCGTCGCAATACCCGCAGCCGCAGGTGATGGGAAGCCTCCCTCCGCAACAGTCGTCAGGCACTGACCTCGGCAAGACCCGCGTGCTCTCGGCGGTGGGCGGCGCGCAGCCTGCGCCCGCCAGCTTCGGCTCGATAGTTTTTTCGTCGGGGCCGCTCGCAGACCAGAGATTCGACATCCGGGCCGAAGGGATCTATGTCGGCAGGGACGCCGGCATGGCCCAGGCCGTGATCGTTGACGACCGCGTATCGAAGCGCCACCTCTGGGTAGGCCCGCACGACGGCAAGGTTGTGGTGGTCGATCAAGGCTCTACGAATGGCACGTTCCTCAACAGCCTCAACTCTCAGCGGGTGAAGCAGGCCGAGCTCAAAGCCGGAGACGTGGTGATCATTTCGGAAGGAGACGCGGCGCGTTTCGTTTATTTGAAGTAAGTAACGCTTTTCGACTTACAACGCGACGCCTTATTGAATATAATTTGGCGTGCACCCCCGATTGCGAGTCTCAGATCGAGTGCCGCAGATTGCGGACCTAAATAGCATTCGTTTATCTTTCGATCCGCATTCGGACGACGGAAGCGTCCATCAGGCTCGACCGCGCGGGCCTGTAAAGAGGCTCTTATGAATGTACTGGCTGTCGACACAGGCTATTCCGCCACGAAGATTTATTCCGAGATTAAGGGCGGTCGCAAGACGCTGATATTCCCGTCCGTGATCGGGCAGGCGGAGTTCGGCGAGGATTTCCTCGGGACCACGGAAGACAACTTCATCGCCGAGCTTAGCCTTTACCCGGGCAAGGTCCGCAATTTCGGCGAGACGGCTATCAGGCTCAACCGTGGCGGCGAGGTGACTGCCGACCGCGACATGTTCACCAAGCATTACAACCCCGCGCTGACGCTGGCAGGGATAGCCCGCTTCATGCAGGAGAAGCAGACCGCCGCGCCCGAACTTTTGGTCGTCGGCCTGCCCGTCAACTTCTATTCGAATCAAAAGCAGGTGCTCATAGACAAGCTGACGGGCAAGCACACGGTCAAGCTTTACCGCATCAACGGCAAGATCGACCAGACCGTAGAATTCAAGCTCGACAATATACTCGTCCTGCCGCAGGGCTACGGCTCTTACCTGAGTTACGCGCTCGACCGCGAAGGCAACAAGGTCCCCGACCGTATAGTCGCGACGGCCGTCATCGACGGCGGCGAGAAGACTATAGACATCGTCGCGGCGGACGGCCGGTACATAAACACTTTCTCGAAATCGATCCCGTCATCGCTCGACGCCGTCTACCACGATCTGCAGCGCGAGATAGACGCGCGGTACGACGATTACCTTGAGCGCAGCACCATCGAATCCTACATACGCTCTCGCACGCCTTACATAACGCCCACAGGCGAGTCCGTAGACCTTGAAGAGATGCGCAAGCAGGTGCTGGAAAAACACTTGCCCGAAATCATCAACCGCATTCAGATGACCGTGCGCCCGATGCGGCCGCAGAAAGTCCTTGTTGCGGGCGGCTCGGGCGACATGCTTTACGAAGGAATCAAATCTGTCTTTGCGTCGGCGGAGAAAGTCGAATCGATGATCTTTTCAAACGCAATCGGCTACTATCGCTACGGGCTGCTGCGCCAGGGCTACGACGAAAGTTAACTGGCCTGGACGGATTTGCCGGCGCTGTTACGGGCGTAAAACCTATTCTTGACATGGCGGTGACCTGACCCTAGAATCCAGAAGGTCAGCCTTGCAGTCTAACGAGCCAGATAATCGATTCTCACCATCGAGGGTAATTACATGATGTCGACGGAAACCGAGCAGCCGAGTACTCCCCCTGTAGCAGAAGGCAAATACGTTTATTGCATAATCGAATCGAAAGACTCCCGCTCTTTCGGGCCTATGGGCATAGGCGGGCGGGGCGACGACGTTTACACGGTCCATTACGAGGGTCTGGCGGCGGTCGTCTCTAACACCCCTCTCATCGTCTATGACCCGACGCGCGAAAACGTCTTCGCGCACGAGCAGGTGAACGAGACAGTTATGCACGAATTCACGGTCTTGCCTATGGCGTTCGGCGCGTTGTTTCGCACCGAGCAAGACATAGTAGAGCTGATGCGTGGCACTTACAGCGCGCTGCTGGATGTTTTCGCAAAGATGGAAGGCAAAGTCGAGTTCGGTCTGAAAGTGAACTGGGACCGCGACCGCGTCATCGCAGAGATAGAGCAAGAGAACGAAGAGATCCGCAACCTCAAAGTACAGATCACGTCGCGCGCTACGGGGTCGACTTACTTTGCGCGCATGCAACTGGGCCGACTGGTTGAGACGGCTCTTGCCGAACAGTCTGACGCATACGTCCGCGAAGTCTACTCTGTGCTGCGCGACACGGCCGTGGCCTCGCGCGCAAACAAGCCCATCGGCGACAAGATGATAATGAACGCGGCCTTCCTCGTTGAGCGCGACCGCGAAGCCGAGTTCGATCAGAAGGTCAAAGAGATCGCCGCCAAGTACGAAGGCAAGCTCTCCTTCAAATACAGCGGCCCGTGGCCGCCATATAATTTCGTTCACATACGTCTCAAGCTCGAACGTGACGATGCGGCGTCGGAAGCCGTGTTAAAATAAGAGCGCGATGTTAATCATAGACGATCTGCTTTTTCTCCCGATAAACGGATTTCGTTTCATCCTCGGCCAGGTTCAGAAGCTCGCCGACCAGGAGCTGAACGACGAATCGGTCATCAAAGAGCAATTGCTTGAGCTGCAATTGCGGCTTGAGATGGAAGAAGTATCCGAAGAGGATTATCAGGAGCAGGAAGCGGAGTTGTTTGCCCGGCTCCGCGCGATAAAGCAGCGCCAGCTTGATATGCTCGGACAGATTCACACCGCTGAGTCATCCTCGATCATCATCGAAGCAGGCGGCGACGAAGGCAACTTCTGGGACCCGGGAGGTAGATGAAGAAGATTTCAAATTTGAGATTTGAAATTTCAGATTCGGTTCAACTCCCATCATCTCAATACCTTTTTTTTGGCGGCAAAGGCGGCGTCGGGAAAACGACAGCCGCTTCTGCCGCCGCTCTCTTTCTGCTCAAACACGCCCGCAGCAAAGAGCGCATCCTGTTGTTCTCGACCGACCCGGCTCATTCATTATCCGACAGCTTAGGCGTTGAAATAGGCGACCTCGAAGTTGAAGTGGCTCGCAACCGCTCGGCGCGACTTTTCGCGAGAGAGATGGATGCCGCCCGCGCGCTGAAGAAATTCAAGTCGAAGCATCGCCGTCTATTGAGCCAGATCGCCGAGCGCGGGACGCTCCTTGACGAAAGCGACATAAATGACCTTTTGAACCTGTCACTGCCGGGGCTCGACGAGGTGATGGCCTTGTTTGAGTTGAGCCAGCCTGAGCAACAAGACGGTTACTCTCGCGTGATCGTCGACACTGCTCCGTCCGGGCACACGTCGCGGCTGCTAGAACTGCCCGATGTGTTTGAAAGCTGGTTGAGGGCGCTCGACCGCATGGAAGAGAAGCACCGCTTCATGATCGCGCAGCTTTTGAGAGGCGCTGCGAAAAAAGAGGACGAGGTGGAGCTTTTTCTAAGCGAGCTGGGCGATAGAATCAAGCGAGTGCGCTCTATGTTGTTCGACCCCGGCAGATCGGCATTCGCGCTCGTGACCATACCGGAAGGCATGAGCGTCGAAGAGACTTCGCGCTATTTCGCAACGCTTCAAAAAGCCGGAGCCAACGTCACAGACCTGATAATCAATCGAGTCGAGCGCGATCGCAGCGACTGCAAATACTGTCGCGCTCGCGCCGCGAGTCAGAAGCCCTGGCTCAAACGGATCGCGCGCGAGTTTAAAGGGCTCCGCCGTCGAGCCGTGCCGCTTATGTCCGGAGAGGTTCGCGGGCTTCATGCGTTGCGCCGTTTTGCGCGCGCGGCATGGGAAGGCGCGGAAGCGCCGATAGAAGCAGGCAAAGTTGCGCGGAAGACGATTGCTTCGCCTCCGCCTCACGGTTTTGCAGCGTCGAACTTTATCGCCAAACGCCGGTTGCTGATCTTCGGGGGCAAGGGCGGTGTGGGAAAGACTACGGCAGCGGCGGCCGCCGCGCTCGCGCTGGCCGCCACGGACGCGGGCGCGCGAGTGCTTGTCTTCTCGACAGACCCCGCGCATTCTCTGTCGGACAGCTTTGAAGAAGAGATCGGTGAATTGAAGCGAAGCGTTGCGGGACGAAAAAACCTCGACGCGGTTGAAGTAGACCCCGCCGCGCGCTTTGACGAAATGAAACAGCGATTTCGCAAATGGACTGATGACCTGTTTGAGTCGATCACTGCGGGCTCGCGCTGGGAGATCCAATTCGACCGCGAGGCTATGAGAGAAGTTATATCGCTCGCCCCGCCCGGCATAGACGAGATCGCCGCGTTGAGCGCCATCATCGACCTGCTCGATGATGGCCGCTACTCATCGATCGTGCTGGACACTGCGCCCACCGGTCATCTGGTGCGGTTCCTGGAACTGCCTTCGATTGCGCTCTCCTGGGTTCACGCCTTCATCAAGCTTTTGTTGAAATACAAAAACGTGGTTCAATGGAGTGGAATCGCAGAAGAGCTTCTGGCGATGTCGAAAAACATAAAGCGCGTGGCCGCGCTGCTGGCTGACCCGCAAGCGTGCGAATTCATCGGCGTAGCGATCCCCGAGTTAATGAGCCTGGAAGAGACGGTGAGGTTGACCGGCTCGCTCAAACGGCTCAAAGTTCCTATGCGCCGTCTGTTGATAAATAACTTTGTGCCGGTCGAGGCGGCTTCGGGGTGCGGCTTCTGCGCGACTCGGCGCAAGGGCCAGGAAAGAGTGATCGAAGCATTTCATTCAAGACTCGGGGAAGGGTTCGAAATCATGGTCGCTCCGCAAATGGCCCGTGAGGTAAGAGGTCGCGCGCGGCTCGAAGAGTATTTCCGTAGCTGGCAGCCGCACGTCGCCGAGGGATGATGAGCCCACGAAAGCAAAACAGGATAGCCGACAAGGATGGCTCGAAGGCTTCACGCGCGCTTTACGTTTACTGCGTGGGAGAAAGCCCGGCTCTCCGCCAATTGTTTGAAGAGCGGCTGCCCTCCGCAATCGAGCCGGAAGGAAAGCTTGAGCTGGTCGTTGACAATCGTTTGGCCGCCGTCGCGAGCGAAGTGCCGCTCGCAGATTACGGCGAAGAGTCGTTGAAGACGCGGCTGGCCGATCCTGCGTGGACGGCAGTCCGCGCGGTGCGCCACGAGCAAGTCGTAGAGTATTTCTCTTCGCGCGCCGCTGTAGTCCCGCTCAGGTTCGGCGCGATATACTTCGCGCGCAGCCGCGTCGAACGGATGCTGTCGGAGAAAGCGGCGGAGCTTGAGGCGATTATCGAGCGGCTGCGCGGGCGGCAGGAGTGGGGAATCACTGTCAGTTGTGACCAGGCAGAATTCGCTAAGGTTATTGACACGCTCAGCCCGCGACTGCGTGATCTGGCTGAGCGCGCTCGCACGGCGCAGCCCGGCCAATCTTACCTACTGCGAAAAAAAATGGAGGCGCTCAGAGTGGACGAGGCTCGCCTGGAGATCAAAAGAGTAGTCGCTGAGATCGAGCAGGCTTTGGCCGATCAAAGCGAGCGCTCGGCCAGCCTCCGCGTCCTGAAAGACGAGGCGACGGAGCACGGAAAGACTGTCGGTAAGATGGCCTTTCTGGTGGCGAGCGAGGGGTTCGATCATTTTCATGATGAGGCAGAGAGGCTTGCTCGTGCGCACGCCGACGCCGGGTTCAGGCTTGAGATGACGGGGCCGTGGCCGCCATATAATTTCTCTACGGGTGAAGATTAGAAATGTCTGTTACAGACAAGGACTTGCTAGAGCTGGAAACGAGCGAGCTGTCGCTCTTAGAAACCCTGGACCACGTGCTCAATCGCGGGCTTGTGATCGCGGGCGAAATAACGATCTCTGTAGCCGACATCGATTTGATATTCGTCGGTTTAAACGTGTTGGTCGGGTCGGTGGAGACTATAGAAGAAGTGCTGGGCGAGCGCGCCGAGTCGGACGTGCCGCGTCTTAACGATTGATGGGGCTTTACCTTTACTGTCTGAGCGATGAGCTGAAAGCCGGCGCGACTCTGTCTGTAACAGGGATTGCGGAGATTGCGCCTCGCGTGATCGAGCTTGGAGCCATAAAGGCCGTCGTGAGCGACGTTCAAACACATCCGGTCCGGGTGACTAAAGACAATGTGATTGCTCACGAGCGCGTAATCGACTGCGTGATGGCTCAAACGACGCCGCTCCCTTTTCGCTTCGGCTCGGTCGTCAAGCCCGATGAGCTTCAAGCTTATATCGCTTCAAACGAAGATCGCTTGCGAAGTTTGCTTGATAGAGTTCGTGGTGCGGTTGAGATGAGCGTGAAGATAATCTGGGACCGCGAAGCCGTTGTCGGCGAGCGCGCAAAAAACAGACCCGATGATCTTGTCAAAGCCGAAGGCGCGGGTCCCGGCCTCAGCTTCTTGCTCGCGAAGCAAAAGCAGATGGAAGGCCGTCAAGAGCTGAAGATCAAGGCCGGCCTGTTAGCTTCGTGGCTCGACGAGGGGTTGGGGCGTCTGGTTCGCGACAGGGTTGTGACGATAAACCCGGCTGACGCGATGGTCGTTCGCGCGGCTCATCTGGTTGAGCGCGGGCGTGTGGCCGAGTACCGCGAGCGCGTAAACTGGCTCAGCCGCGAGAGAAACGACCTCCGTTTCTTGACGAGCGGCGCGTGGCCCCCGTATAGTTTCTCACATCTGCGCTCTTGAATTGTGGACGCGATTCGGAGTCGTAAATTTGGAGCTTGCATCGGAGCCTACATCTGTGGCGGAGCCGGAGGTCGAAACCGAGCACGCCGAGCAGTTCATAAATGAGCTTCGTCGGGTGACAGAGGCGTTGCCCGACCGCATCAACATTGATTCAGAGAGCATCGAGCAGGGGCTGGCGAAACTTGTACTTACTTTAATCGAATTCATACGAAAGTTACTCGAAAAGCAAGCCATAAGGCGATTGGAGGCAGGCGACCTGACCAGTGAGCAAGTGGAGAATCTCGGGCTTGCTTTGATGAAGCTCGAACAGAAGATGCAAGAACTCAAAGGCCAGTTCGGATTGACCGACGAAGACCTTAATTTAGATCTCGGCCCCGTCGGCCGCTTAATCTGAAAAGCAGTGCGCAAAATTGATTCTGGAGGAGCCAGGGATTGTCGACCGAGCGAACAAGTTTAATCACAGCGCGCCCGCCAGGGCTGGTAGACGTTCTCGACCGCATCCTTGATAAAGGGCTTGTGATCGCGGGCGACATCAAAGTGTCGCTTGCGAACGTCGAGCTGCTGACCCTGCAAATACGTTTGCTCGTATGCTCGATCGACAAGGCCGAGCAGATTGGGCTGAACTGGTGGCGTTATGACACTAACCTTACAAAACGCGCGGAGCGCGCCGAAGGGGAGAACCAGGAGCTGCGGGCGCGACTGGCCGAGCTTGAGCGCGAGGTGAGACGGTTGACCGCCCCCGGTGCGACCTCCACGGGCGCGCGCGCTTCCGCGGCGGCGAGCCGAAAAAGGGGCGGGTCTTCAAAGAAGGGCGGGCCGCGGTCCCGCAAGTAGTCGAGGGGTAATCCGTTTTCAGACAAGCCCGCAGTTTCTTTTTATGCAGTCTAACTTTGAAAAAGGGGATTAACGATGGCAGTTGAAAGAGCACCTGGCGGAACCAGTTTGATAGACGTGCTCGACCGCGTGCTGGACAAAGGCATAGTCATCGACGCGTGGGTACGTATCTCGCTCGTGGGAATTGACTTGATTACGATTGAGGCCCGTGTCGTAGTTGCCTCCATCGATACATACTTGAAGTATGCAGAAGCAGTCGGCCTGACGCCGGCAGTATCGCGCCCGGCGCTGACGCCCGGAGCTACCGAGACGATTGAAGAGACAACACGCCGCACTACTGTGGAGTCCGATAGGAGGTGATGACCCGCAATCGGGTAGCATCGCCGTTTGTCTTTAAGATTATTTGAGTGAGCCTCCGGACGGCGATTGATTGTATGGAAGACGGGCTGAAACAAACAGCGCAACCGGATGCAGCCATCGCTGAAACTGCGGCGAGCGAGTTGCACAGTCGTCAATACGAGCTTTTGTTCAAGATGACGACACAACTTCTCGCCACGCCCGAGCTTAACGAGAGGCTGCTACTGGCGCTCGATACCATCACTGTTGAGCTAGGTTTTCCTCATGCCTCGATTGCGTTGATAGACAAGCGCAAAGCCATCTTGCGCATGCGGATGGCCGCCGGGTTCCCTAACAATGAAGAGGTCGAGCGCATTGAGATACCGCTTGATTCATCGGCTGCGGGCGTCTCGGTAGTTCACACCGGCCGCTCGATCTGGATTCCACGACAGGGCGGAGAGTGGGCGCCTTACATAGGCCAGCTGGCGTATGACTCGGACATTCTCGCCCTGCCGCTATTTGGCGGCGAGCTTTTGAGTGAGAGGGCCGACACCGATTTTGCCCGCATGCTTCCGAGCGAAAACAAGTACTGGACGCCGGAGCGAATGTGCATAGGCGCTCTCTACGTCGGGGCGGACCGCGAGCGCGTCGATAGCGCGACAATGAAGCTGCTCGGTTTGTGCGCCGACAGCTTCGGCGTCACAATCGCCGCGGCCGTTCACACCGAGCGTATCGGCTCGGTCGTCCGCAAGCTACAGCGCGAGCGGCAGTGGGTCGAATCGATTATGAAATCGGTCGCCGACCCGATAGTCCTTACGAACCTCGATAACGAGATACTACTTCAGAACCAGCGCGCCGAAGAGCTCTTCAGCGGATCGGGCAGCGCGAACGAGGGCAAGCGGCGCGCGCTGAAGATGAACGACCTGCTCTTTTCCGCCTACCTGTCGAGCGCGACCGTCTCTTCGACGGAAGTCATAGGCCAGGACCTTACGCTCGTCGACCCGCTGGAAGGCTCCGACATTCACTTCGAGGTGATCTCGACGCCCGCGCTCAACTCTCAGGGCGAGCGAATAGGGCTGGTCTCGGTCTTCCGCGACGTGACGGACCTGCGCGAGGCTAACGAAGAGCTTGCGCGCAACTTCATAAAGCTCCAGCAGGCCGAGGCCGAGGCGCGACGCGAGCGCGACCGGCTCGACTGGATCATTGAGAACGTCGGCCACCCCGTTGTCGTCACGGATGTGAACGGCAACTTTATCCTCTTCAACCAGCGCGCCGAGTTGCTGTTCCAGCGCGAGGACGTGTCGGCGCGGCCCACGGACGTTTTGCTGCAACAGGCGGACACGTCGCGCGCCCGGGCGCTTGCGGCTGTTCGCGCGAATTCTGTGAAGCTCACGTCGTTCATCTCGGGGCTCGCGTCTGAGATGCGAAGCGGGCGCCAGGCCGAGATCGATTTGATAGACCCCGAAACCCGTGTGACCCTCCCAATGGAGATCACGTCGGTCGAGGTGCAGGACGCAAACGGGCAGATGACGGCCGTCGTCTCAATCCTTCATGACCTGACGGAGATCAGAGAGCTTGAGCGGCGACGGGTCGAACAGCAGCTCTTCGAGTCTGAAAAACTTGCGGCCGTCGGACGCCTTGCCGCCTCGATCGCGCACGAGGTGAACAACCCGCTTGAAGCCATAAAGAACTCGCTGTTCCTCCTCAAAGAGAGCCGCGACGAAGAGTCTACAAAACGATTCCTCGAAGTCGCGCGAAAAGAGACCGAGCGCGTGTCGCACATCATCCGCCACATGCTGGGATTTGCGCGACGGTCGGGCGGCGTCGAGTGGGTCGATGCGAATCAGTTGCTTGAAGAGACGCTCGTCTTAGTCGACAAGCGGCTCAGGCAAGCGAGCATAAAGACGATCCGCGATTTTGCGCCTGATCTGCCCGCCGTCCATGCGCGCGCGGACCAGTTGAAGCAGGTCTTTTTGAACCTGATTCTGAACGCGCAGCAGGCGATCGAGCGCGACGGGCGGATTTCGATTAAGACCTCGCGGTACGACCCTTCCTTGCAGCCTTCGATCTCCGTGGAGATCAGCGACACTGGGGTCGGCATCAGCGAGGAAGACCTGGCGAGAATATTTGAGCCCTTCTTTTCGACACGTATAAAGGGGACGGGGCTCGGGCTTTGGGTGACTCAAGACATCATCCGCCATCACGGAGGCAGGATCGATGTGACCAGCACCATGAACAAGGGCACGACCTTTCAGATCATTCTGCCGATAGACTCGCCAGCCCTCGAAAAGGATGAGAAACATTAGCGCGGCTCTTGGCCCTTGCAAGTGTGCCTGACCTCACATGTTTTTATGAGCACTTTGCGCGAAACAGAAGAAGTCGAAAGGCAGTTCGATGACGGGCCAAAGGGCAAGGCGCGACTGCTTGTCGTTGATGACGAGGAGAGCGTGGCCTTTACCGTCAGCGAAGTCCTCCGCCTCGAAGGCTACGAGGTGGAGATGGTCTTGAGCGGCGAAGAGGCCCTCGCGCGGCTCCAGGAGTTGCAATACGATCTGGTCCTGACCGACTTGCACATGGAAGGCGGCGACGGCATCTCTGTGCTCGCCGAAGTTCGCCGATCCGCCCCATTGACAATCGCCATAGTGCTGACGGGCTTTGCCTCGTTAGAGTCGGCCATAGCGGCGATGCGCCAGGGGGCTTACGATTATCTCATCAAGCCATGCATAATCGATGATCTGAAGCACACAATTCAACGCGGCCTTGAGCACCGCCGCCTGATGATGGCCGAACAGAAGGCCCGGGCGAACCTCGAACAACTAAATCGCGAGCTTGAGCGCCGCGTCGATGAAAGGACGTCGGAACTCCAGCAGGTCAACGAAGAGCTGGAGCGGGCGAACCGCGCGAAGGACATCTTTTTCGCCACGCTCTCTCACGAGCTGCGGACACCGCTCACACCGATCCTGGGGTGGGCCAAGCTGATGAGGTCTGCCAAGGCCGACGCCCCGCTCATAGCCCAGGGGCTCGACGCCATAGAGCGTAACGCGCGGCTTCAAACTCGTCTGATTGACGACCTGCTCGACGTGTCGCGCATAGTAAGCGGCAAGCTGCACATTGATAAAGAGCCCACGGATTTGCGCGCCATAGTCGAAGCGGCCATCGATACTGTGCGCGAAAAGGCCGCGACGGGCGGCGTCGAGCTGGCGGTCGATCTGCCCGCCGCGCCGTTGATCGTGCAAGGCTCGCCCGTCCGGCTCCAACAGATCGTCTGGAACTTCCTTTCAAACGCCGTCAAGTTCACTGAAACGGGCGGCCGCGTGAGCATTAAGCTCGACCGGCAGTGCGATGAAGCCAAGATAATCGTCGCCGACACCGGCCTGGGAATAGAACCCGATTTTCTGCCGCAGGTCTTCAAGCCTTTCAGCCAGGCCGACGGCTCGCTGACGCGCCAGCAAGGCGGGCTCGGTCTGGGGCTGGCGATCGTTTATAAGCTCGCAGAGCTTCACGGCGGCTGGGTGCGCGCCGAATCCGAAGGCCTGGGCAAGGGCGCGCGCTTCATGTTCGCTTTGCCCTGCGCCATAGAATCAAACGTAAAGCCGGGCGGCGAGGCCCGCGCGTTTGCTTACAAACTGCCCGAGCCTGTCCTGATAGTGGAAGATTCGCAGGACACGCTTGATATGCTTCGTGCGCTGTTTGAGAGGATCGGGTGCCGCGTGCTGACGGCCGATTCTGCCGCAGCGGCTATGGAGATCGCCGCGACCGACCCGCCCGGGATCATCATCTCCGACATCGGCATGCCGGACGCCAATGGCTACGAGATGCTCGGACAGTTGCGGCGGATTCCGGGGCTGGAGAGCGTTCATGCGATAGCCGTCTCAGGCTATGCAATGGAAGAAGATCATAACCGCGCATTGGCCGCAGGCTTTTCGGCGCACATGGCCAAGCCTGTCGATTTAGAGAAACTCCTCGCGCTCATACAGGAGCTAGGTTCCGGCAATAAAACCAACTCCGACCCGTCTTGAAGTCTCGATCTTGGGACAAATCCATTCCACGAGCGAACACAATTCGATTTTGGATTTTAGATTTTGGATTTTGGATTCGTCTGCGCGATCTTGCCGTTTCACCGTCCGAAGATCGCCTAAGAAAAGCAAACCCTTTGTTAATCCAGGGCTTAACCATTAGCGGATAAGCTTTCACCACCGGTGCGCAAATCCAAAATCCAAAATCCAAAATCCAAAATCGCTGAGTGGCACGCCGATTGGTTAAGCTAGCTTGAATCAAAAGGCGAAGCTGTGCCCGCTTCGATCCCGACCATCCAGTCGAACAGATTTGTGGAGGTAGAGATGGACACGTTATTTCAAGACCTTCGTTACGGCGTTCGGATGATGCTGAAAAGCCCCGGCTTTACTCTCATAGCCGTGCTCGCTCTTACGCTCGGCATAGGCGCTTCGACAGCTATCTTTAGCGTAATCTACGCAGTCTTGATTCGACCGCTCCCGTATGAGAACCCGGATCAACTTGTCATGCTTTGGGAGACGACGCCGATAATGGACACGTCGGTCGCTTACCCGAACTTCGTAGACCTGCGTGACAACCAAACCTCGCTCGAACAGTTTGCCGCCTTCCGCCGCGACAGCTTTAACCTTACGGGCGCGGGCGAAGCCGAGCGATTGCAGGGCAGGATGGTCTCGCACGACTTCTTTGACGCGCTCCGCTTCAAAATGCTTCTCGGGCGCGACTTCTTCGAGGAGGAGGACCGGGCGGGCGGAACTCCCGTCGTCATATTGAATCATGGGTTCTGGCAGCGGAGGTTCGGCGGCGACCAGAGCATAATTGATAGACCGCTCACCTTAAACGGCAAGAGCTTCACGGTCATCGGCGTCACTCCGCCCGAGTTTCAGTTCGGATCGGGTGCTGACATATTCGTCCCCATAGGCCAGTGGTCGGAGCGGTTCCAGTCGCGCGGCTCGCATCCGGGAATATATGTCTTGGGAAGGATGAAGCCCGGCGTCACGATCGAGCAGGCGCGTCAGGACCTCGACAGCATATGGGCCGTTCTGAACGAAAAATTCCCCGACAATGTCTCGAACCGGCGCACGCATATTGAATCGCTTTATGACAACACTGTTCAAGAGGTAAGGCCGGCGCTCTGGATTCTGTTCGGCGCTGTCGGTTTCGTGTTGCTGATCGCCTGCGCGAACGTGGCGAACCTTTTGCTCACGCGCTCTTCGGTCAGGCAAAAAGAGATTGCCATTCGCGCTGCGCTTGGAGCGAGCCGCCTCCGAGTAGTCCGGCAACTGCTCACCGAAAGCGTGCTGCTTTCGGTCATAGGGGGCGCGCTGGGGCTGCTTCTGGCTTTGTGGGGGACAGACGTTTTGATCAAGGCCGTCCCCGACGGCATACCCCGATTGCAAGAGGCGGGGATTAACGGCTGGGTGCTTGGCTTCACATCCATAGTCGCTGTATCGACGGGAATTATCTTCGGGCTCGTCCCGGCTCTGCACGGGTCGAGGCCGGACTTGAATGAATCTCTCAAAGAGAGCGGGCGCGGCACGACCGGAAGCCGCCACGTCGTCCGCAACGTTTTAGTGGTAGTCGAAGTGGCGCTCGCGCTCGTGGTCTTGATCGGCGCGGGGCTGATGATTAGAAGCTTTATGGGGCTTCAAGACGCCAGGCTCGGCTTCGACGCACGGAACCTGCTCACCCTGAGCCTTTCGATCCCGAGAGATAAGGCCGACCCTGAGCGAGTCGGAGCGTTCTTCGGCGAATTGAAGCAGAAGACTCTGGCCCTGCCCGGAGTGGAGACTGTGGCTTACTCGACAGGGGTTCCTTTTTTGGGGGCTGCCGAGACCTCCTTTATGATCGAAGGCCGCCCGCAACCCGCCGCTGGCGATAACCCCATGATGTCTGTCCAGTACATAGTCAGCCCCGACTACTTCAAAGCTATGAATATCCGCCTCAAGAAGGGGCGCTTGATAGACGAGCGCGACAAGCAGGGGAGCCAGCTAGTCGTAGTCATCGACGAGACTTTAGAGCGCACGTTCTTTGAGGGCGAGGAGGCGCTCGGCCAGCATATGGCGATGGGTCCGACTAAGGGGTTCCAGATCATAGGCGTCGTCGAGCACGTCAAGCATTACGGCGTGGACGGGCAAGTCCCGGTTGAGAGTCAATTCTACATAGCATTCAATCAGGTCCCCAAAGACCTCATGCAGATAATCGCGGGCAGGATGTCGCTGCTCGTTCGCACGAGCTCTGACCCTGGTTCGCTTGCCGAGCCTGTCCGTGCGCAGGTAATGGCTACGGACCGCGACCAGCCCGTGTTCAACGTCCGGCCGATGGAAGAGGTCGTCTCGGCATCGATAGCCGGGCGTCGGTTTTCTATGCTGCTGTTCGCGATCTTTGCGGGCGTGGCGTTATTGCTGGCCGCAGTCGGCATCTACGGTGTGATGTCATACTCAGTGGCTCAGCGAACGCATGAAATAGGAATACGGATGGCGCTGGGCGCGAAGGCGGCGGACATCTTGCGCCTGGTCGTCAGACAGGGGTTGCTGCTGGCGTTGATAGGCGTAGGGATTGGCCTGACCGCCGCCTTTATCTTGACGCGGTTGATGTCGAACTTGCTGTTCGGAATAGAGGCAGCCGACCCGGCGACTTTCGCCGGAATCGCGGTTATGCTCACCCTGGTGGCGGCAGTGGCGAGTTATATACCCGCGCGCAGGGCCACGAAGGTCGATCCGATGATCGCCCTGAGATACGAATGATGGAACCGCTAATAGAACGCACGCAAGTGAAATAAGATTCACCGCAGAGACACAGAGAACACAGAGCGGGCGCAGAGAAAACGTATTAGAGAGAACATAATTCTGCTCTGCGTAAACTCTCTGTTCTCTGTGTCTCTGCGGTGAGGTTTTGGAATCGCTTACCTTCGTATATAATCCGATGGCGAAATGCATGAAACTTTTTACGGTTTCATGGCACTTACCTGATGACTCGGCCCGCCAGGGCATATCTTGAGTCAGTGAAGGGTTTCAGGTACGGAGGTCATGATGAAAAAAGCGATTTTAACGATTCTAATCACGCTCATGTGCGGTCAATTTACGAGCCCGCCCCGCGCCGCGCAAGAGACGGTAAGGGGCGATTGGATGGCCGAATACTCGACGCGCGCACGATCGAAATCCTCATCCGGGCATAACGTGCTGCTGACGATAAAGGTGAGCAGTGATTCGCATCGGTCCAACTCGACCTTCGGCCTGCCGCTGGCAGAACTACGCGGGCTGAACCTGTCGGAGACGAATTTGGATCTGCCGCAGGCGCGCTTCGAGCTTCAGCGCGACGCGGGCACCTTCTTTTTTGAAGGGATATTCAGGAACGGGAAGGGAATCGGCGATTTTCGCTTCGAGCCTAGCTCGGATTATGTCGCGGGCATGAGGTCGCTGGGCTACAGCGATCTGTCGAATAAACTCTTCGAGCTCGCCATGTTCGACGTAAGCCGCAACTTCATACAGGAGATGTCGGATCTCGGCTACACAAATCAATCGCTCAACCGCTTGATCGAGTTTCGCATCCACGGCGTGTCGCCCGCCTACATCAAGGCAATGCGGGCGGCCGGTTACGTGGAGCTTTCGGCGTCAAAGCTGGTCGAGATGCGTATACACGGAGTGACGCCTGACTACATCTCCGCGATGAAGTCTGCCGGTTACGAAGATTTGACCGCCAACAAGCTGGTCGAGATGCGTATCCACGGAGTGACGCCCGAATTCATCGCCGCAATGAAGGCAGCGGGCTACAGCGACCTTACCGCCAACAAGCTGGTCGAGATGCGCATACACGGCGTCAGCGCTGATTTTGTCAGCAAGCTCCGCGAGCTCGGGTACGATAACCTTTCCTCGAACCGGCTGGTCGAGATGCGCATACACGGCGTGACTCCCACGTTCATAAACGAGATGAAACAGGCGGGCTATGACCGGCTGCCCATAGATAAGCTGGTCGAGTTTCGCATCCACGGCGTCAGCGCAAAGTTTATTAAAGACCTGAAAGACGCGGGCTATACCGACCTCTCGCCGGATGATCTGGTCGAGATACGCATACATGGCCGCGATGGTTTCTTTAGAAAATCGAAGCGGACTCAATAACAGGAAAAAAATAAACCTTTTCGGGGCTCGCTTCGTTGTCCGTATAAAGGACATCAAGGAGAAGGTTATGAAAAGGATCCTCGTCGCTCTTTTGATTCTAGGGGGCAGTATAGTCCTTATAGGCGTGAATTTTGGCCGGTATCTGCAAGCTAACGGCCCACGCACGCGCGAGAAGGCCGAGGAGCGCATAACGCAATCGTTCAATGTCGAATCAGACGGGCTGCTGTCGGTCGACATTGACGGCGGCACGATAGAAGTTCAGCCTTCGGATTCGCGCACGGTTTATGTAGAGATGTATCGACGGATTGAAGCCGGGAGCGCAGCCGAAGCGCGCCAACTGCTTGAGCGCCACCCGGTCCGGCTCAGCCAGTCGGGTAATAACGTTTACATTGAAACCGACAGGATTAACGGCAGAGTCCACAAGAAGGTGGAGCTTAAAGTCTCGGTCCCGAAAAACTTCAACGTCGACTTAAAGACCTCGGGCGGCAGCATAGGCGTCGATGGTCTTCAGGGAACCGTAAGAGGCAAAACCTCGGGCGGCACTCTTCGCTTTTCGAGCATCGTGGGCCCGGTCAGGGGCGAGACTTCCGGCGGCTCTGTCGTGGTCCGAGACATCGAGGGCGAAGTCGTAGTCAAAACTTCGGGCGGCGGCATCGAAATCAACAACGTGACGAACAATGTGGTCGCTCATACTTCGGGCGGCACCATTAACGCGAGACGCATTGAAGGGACGCTCGACGCGAAGACATCGGGCGGCAGCCTGAATTTTGAAGAGATAGCGGGCGAGATCGATGGCCGTTCTTCGGGCGGCAACGTAACGGCCCGGTTCTCCAGGCCCATCGAGGCAAATTGCCGACTTGAGACATCGGGCGGCAGCGTCAACATATACCTTCCCGAAAATTCGCAATTCGATCTTGACGCCCAGGCCGGTAGCGGGCAGATAGTGACCGAGTTCCCCGTCTCGATAACATTCCAGGGGAAGCTCGAAAAGTCGACGCTCAAAGGTCAAGTCAATGGCGGCGGCGCAGTCTTGTACTGCCGAACTTCGGGGTCGAACATTAATCTCAAGAAGATCGGTGCGCCGGTAAGTCAGCTTATTCGCAGTCAGGAAAAAATGGCCTGCGTGAATTAAATTTCACAAGAATCAACAAAAGCAAAGCTCGTAGAAAGTAATTCTACGAGCTTTGCTTTTTGCATCGATCAGCGAGGTTGTCGGGATTTAATCTCCGACCTGTGTGGCGGCTCTTGCGGGCTCCGCCGCGCCGTCCACGACCAGCCGCGCTATCCTCTCCCTATGGAAAGACGCGTCGCCGAACATAAGCTCGCTTGCTTTGGCGCGCTTGTAATAGAAATGGAGATTCTCATCCCAGGTGAAACCTATCCCGCCATGCACCTGTATCCCCAGGTTGCCGACCTCGCGGTAAGCGTCGCTCGCATACGCCTTCGCCATAGAAACGGCCAGGGGAGCCTGTTCCGGGGTGTTGCCCATAACCCAGGCCGCGTAATAGACGGCGGACCGCGCGCTCTCGGTCATCAATAGCATGTTCGCGCAATGGTGCTGCACGGCCTGGAACTGGCCGATGGGCTTGCCGAACTGCTTGCGCGTCTTGGCGTACTCGACCGAAGCGTCCATAACCCAATTCATGCCGCCCACCATCTCGGCAGCGACCGCAAGCGTCGCGACATCGATGGCGTGTTCGAGAGCCTGCCGCGCCGCGCCGCCTCTCACCAGCAGCTCGGCCTGAGTATCGTTAAACGATACTTCGCACAACCGGCGCGTAGTGTCTATCGCGGGCATCGCGCTGACGGCCACCCCCTGCGCATTTCTGTCTACGACGACTACTGCCAGGTCTGACCCGATTCGCGCCGCGACGAAAATGTAATCCGCGACCTCTGCGTCGCTCACAAAGAGCTTCTTCCCGTTGAGCCTGATGCCGTCTGCTGTCTCTGCTGCGCGCAGCGCCACCGCGTCGAGGTCCCACCGCGCGCTCTGTTCGAGAAGGGCCACTGTGGCCTTCGCGCTGCCTTCCGCGATCGCTTCGAGGAGTCGCTGTCGTAGCTCGCCCGTGCCCGCTGCTTGAACGAGCGAGCCCGCAAGCGCGGTAGTCGACAGGAAAGCGCCAGGCACGAGCGCGCGGCCCATCTCTTCAAACGCCACGGCCATCTCGACCATGCCAAGACCAAGCCCCCCGTCATCTTCCGAGAATAGCAAGCCGGTCCACCCTTGCTCGACCAGCTTCTCCCAGAGGTGAGGCGAATAAGGCTCATTCTTTTCGATCATCTCGCGCACCTGTTGCGGCGAGCACTCAACTGCGAACAACTCGCGGGCCGAAGACTTGAACAGCTTCTGAGTATCTGTCAGATCAAATTCCATTTCATTCTCCTGTTTGTCCGAACGACAACTTGCTCAATAACTCTTGGGAAGGCCCAGCACGAAGTGGCCTATGATGTTGCGCTGAATCTCGCTCGTCCCGGCCTCTATCGTGTTTCCGCGCGAGCGCAGGTAGGCGTGAGCCCACTGGCCGTGATCGATTGCGTAGTCGCTTTCGCGCGTGAGCTGTCCGAAAGGGCCTAATATCTCCATCGCCACCTGCTGCATGCGCTGGTTCATCTCGCTCCAGAAAATCTTCTGGATCGAGCCTTCTGGGCCGGGCACTCCCGTGCGCACCATCCGCGTGAGCGTGCGCATCTGGTTCAGGCGAAATATCTCGATCTCTGTATAAATCTGCGCGAGCTTCTGGCGTATCGAAGAGTCTTCGCTCGCCGGCCGCCCGTTGTGATCGATCCTGCGCGACAGCTCTATCAATCGCTCGATCTGCCGTTTGAAGGTAATCTGGAGGCTGGCGCCCAGGGTGCCTCGCTCGAACATCAGCGTGGCTATCGATATTTCCCAACCGCCGTTGACCTTGCCCACGACATTTTCGACGGGGACGCGAACGTTTTCGAAGAAGACTTCGTTGAACTCGCTTTCGCCCGTCATCTGCTTCAGCGGGCGGACCGTTACGCCTGGGCTGTGCATGTCTATGAGCATGTAAGTCAGCCCCTTGTGCTTGGCCGCGTCGGGGTCCGTACGCACTACGCCAAAGCACCAGTCGGCGTGATGGCCGAAGCTTGTCCATGTCTTCTGGCCGTTGACGACGAAATGATCGCCGTCGAGCACGGCCTCTGTCCTCAGCGACGCGAGATCAGAACCCGCGTTTGGCTCGGAGTAGCCCTGGCACCATATCTCGTCCGCGCTAAGAATGTTCGTAAGGAAACGCTTCTTTTGCGCCTCGGCGCCGTAAGCGATGAGCGTAGGCCCCAAAAGCGAGAGCCCCAGCACGTTTATTAGCGGCGGGGCCGCCGCGCGGGCCATCTCCTCTATAAAGATCGTCTGCTCCATCAGCGACGCGCCGCGACCGCCGTACTCTTTAGGCCAGGAAATGCCTACCCAGCCGGCTTCATGCATCTTCTTCTGCCACGCTCTGAGGTACTCAAATCGGTGGTCGGAATCGTCGAAACCCGAAGCGTCCCAATCCGCGGGGATGTTTTCCTTGAGCCAGGCTCGGAACTCATCACGAAAGCTCTGCTCAGAGGGCGTGAGATTTAAATCCATGACTTCTCCTTAACCGCTATCATTGATGGGCCGGAACTGCTCGGCGCGCGACACGCTGCCTTGCAGAGGTGGCCGGGTGTGGCCGCCTATTATAGCGCGCCGCGAGCTTGTCGGCCAGATTGACTTTGAGTTATACAAATAAGCTTGGCCTTCTATAACGTAGACGGCCCTGAGATGAGTCTTAGCTAGAAAGGATTATTTATGCGACGCAAAGCAATAGTTCTCTTTATGATGGCCTGCGCGGTCTTTACTGCCTGCGCATCAAGCCAGGAGCCCGTAGGCACGACGCCCGCGTCCCCGCCCACGCCGCCGCCTACCGCGCAGCAGCCGCCTGCCGATTTCCGCGACCAGGACGGCCGCACTCAACTGATGCGCACAGTTGAAACCAGCGACGTTACTGAGGTCGAGAAGCTGATCGATGGGGGCGCGAACGTGAACGAGCAAAGTAATACCGGCATAACCGCTTTGCAGACCGCCGCAGGCATGGGGAAGACCGATGTCGTGAGGCTGCTCATACGAAGGGGCGCGGACGTGAACCAAAAAGCGCAGGGAGGTTTTACGCCATTGATGCAGGCGGCGCTGGCCGGGCGGCCCGAGGTCGCCGAGATACTGCTCGAAGCCGGGGCCGACCCGAACGCAGAAGACATGACCGGCAAAAGCGCAGCCGACTGGGCGGACGAAAAGAATCATAAGAATATAGTTCAAATGATAACGAGGCGCGGGGGTCGGCAACCGAAGAAGAGATAAGTTTTTTTAGGCGCGGAGGGCTATGTCGGACCAGGTAGATTTTATCGTCGTCGGGAGCGGGATCGCCGGGCTGCGGGCTGCGGTCGCGCTCGCCGAGCGAGGCCGCGTTGCCGTCTTGACCAAAGACCGCGTGACGGAGTCGAATACAGAGTACGCGCAAGGCGGCATAGCCGTTGTCTTGAGCGACGATGACAAGATTGAGCTTCACGTTCAAGACACCCTCGATGCGGGGGCCGGCCTGTGCGACGCCGAGGCGGTGACGGTGCTGGTCGAAGAAGGCCCGCGCTATATCACAGAATTGATTGAGCACGGCGCGGAGTTCGACCGCGAAGACGGGCAACTCTCGTTCACTCGCGAGGCGGCGCATTCCCGCCCGCGCATACTGCACGCTCGCGGCGACGCAACGGGGCGCGAGATAGTTCGCGCACTGGTCGCGTGGTCAAAAAAGTTTTCGAACATCCACTACCTGCCACACGCCTGCACCCAGTCGATCATAGTGAAAGACGGTCGCGCGGTCGGCGTGACTTATGTCGAGCCGGTCAACTACCAGATACGCGCTCTCTATTCTCGCGCAACGGTGCTGGCAACGGGCGGCGCGGGGCAGTTGTATCTTCACACTACGAACCCCGATGTCGCTACAGGAGACGGGCAGGCGATGGCTTACCGTGCGGGCGCTGTTATATCCGACATGGAGTTCATACAGTTTCACCCGACGGCGCTCGCGCTGGAGGGCGCGCCGCGCTTTTTGCTCTCAGAGGCCATGCGAGGCGAGGGCGGCATCCTGGTTAACACGGAAGGCGAGCGTTTCATGTCGCGATACGACGCAAGAGTTGAGCTGGCGCCGCGCGACGTGGTCAGCCGCTCGATCCATTTCGAGATCGGGCGCACGGGGGCCAGGCATGTTTGGTTAGACATGCGCCACCTCGATCACGATTACGTCAGGGGTAGATTCCCGAAAATCTATAACACGTGCCTGCTTTACAACATCGACATAGCGCGCGACCCGATACCGGTCAGCCCCGCCGCCCACTACACTATGGGAGGCGTGCGAACCGATACCTTCGGGCGCACCTCGCTCGATGGGCTCTATGCGGCGGGCGAGGTAGCCTGCACGGGCGTGCATGGCGCGAACCGGCTGGCGTCGAATTCGCTGCTCGAAGGGCTGGTCTTTGGCGCGCGCGCGGGCGAGATGGCCGCACGCCTGGCGTCTGACCGCGTCGAAGAAGCCAGCCCGCCCGATTGGGATTACGGCGGCGAAGCCGATTGGCGCATAGACGACGGAACTCAAGCGGAAGTGAAGCGGATAATGTGGGAGCGCGTGGGCATCGTCCGCGACGAGGAAGGGTTAAAAGACGCGCTACGCCGGCTTGAAGAGATTGCCGCCCGCCCGCTCAACACGCGCTCTTGGAACTTCGTGACGCTCGCGCGGCTGGTCGCAAGGGCGGCCCTGGTCAGACGCGAATCGCGCGGCGCACACTATCGCAGCGATTTCCCGGAGCGAGACGACGAGAATTTTGGACGACACAGCCTCCAGCGACGCGATCAGGTGACAAAGCCACAGGTCGCCGATTGAAGTCTTTTCAATCGATCAAGCTTCTCACTCTTTATCGAGGACCTCGCGCACCTTTCGCGCGAGAGCGCCCGGTGAGAACGGCTTTTGAAGAAAGGCCGTGCCGGGCTCAAGCGAGCCATGATGGACCAGAGCATTGTCCGTATAGCCTGACGAAAACAGGACCCTGATTCCTGGCCGCGCCGCTTTAACCATGTCGGTCAGCAGCTTCCCGCTCATTTGCGGCATCACCACGTCCGTCAGCAAGAGATGAATTTCGCCGTTCGCTCGCTCGCTTGATATGACGAGCGCCTCTTCGCCGTTGCTCGCCTCGATGACCGTGTACCCTAGCTCGCGAAGTATGCGCGCCGACAAATCGCGCACCGCCTGTTCGTCTTCTACAAGCAGTATGGTTTCCCTGCCGCGTGGTAGGTACTCCGCGTCGTCGCGTTGCAGCACAGCCTCCTCGGCACCCTCGACCCGAGGAAGATAGATCTTGAAGGTCGTTCCTTCTCCAGCCTCGCTGTACACCCAGATGTATCCGCCGCTCTGCTTTACGATCCCGTACACCATCGACAGGCCGAGCCCCGTCCCCAGGCCCTTCTCCTTAGTAGTAAAGAAAGGCTCGAAGATGTGAGATCGCGTGTCGGCCTCCATCCCA
Source organism: Blastocatellia bacterium (assembly GCA_036277095.1). GTDB lineage: Bacteria > Acidobacteriota > Blastocatellia > UBA7656 > UBA7656 > DASUNP01. The sequence continues at coordinate 13,685 of DASUNP010000092.1, read as the reverse complement.
ACGCCCGTGTCCGTGACTGCAAGCATCACGTAATTGCCCGGCTGCACGTTTATGTGTTCGCGACCGTATGCTTCGTCGAGAGGTGTATTGCTAGTCTCTATAGTCAGCTTACCGCCGCTCGGCATAGCGTCGCGCGCGTTCACGGCAAGGTTCATTATCACTTGTTCTATCTGTGCGGGATCTATCTTCACGCGCCCAAGGTCGGGCGAGAGCTTAGTCACCAGATGGATATCTTCGCCTATCAACCGGCGAAGCATCTTCGTCGTGTTGCTCACGACCAGGTTGAGGTCTATCACGCTTGGCTGGAGAACCTGCCTTCGGCTGAAAGCCAACAACTGGCTTGTGAGCGAAGATGCCCGCTTGCCCGCCGCCAGAATCTCTTCGACCTCTTTGCGAAGCGATTCATTCGGGCCGAGGCTGGCTAAGACGATCTGGCTGTACCCTATAATGGCCGTAAGCAGGTTGTTGAAATCATGCGCCACGCCGCCCGCCAATCTGCCTATGGCCTCCATCTTTTGCGCATGCCTTAGCTGCTCTTCGAGCATCTTGCTTTCGGTCACGTCCGTAGAAATGCTGCACAGACCGGATAGACCTTGCGCGGAGTCGTAGAGCGGGAATCTGATCGATACGTAAGTGTGCGGCCCGTCTTCGTGCGGGATGACTTCCTCGAACTCTCTCGGGGCTCTGTCGCTTAGGACCTCATCGCAGTGAGAGACCAGAATGTCGGCTAGATCCTTCGGGAACAGCTCGTGTGCGGTCTTCTCTTTGATCCAGTCCTTCTTAACGCGGAACAGAGTCTCGAACCGTTGGTTTACGAACGTAAAGCGGAGCTCGTTGTCCTGCGTGTAGATCAGCGCGGGCGAATTATCGAGTATGGCTTGGAGCCGCTCTTCGGATTCGCGCAGCGCCAGCTCTGCGCGTTTGTGCTTGCTCTGCTCGCTTCTTTCGCGAAGCGCCCTCGCAACGACGGGGCCTAAACGGGACAAATGTGACTTCACGACATAATCGGTGGCGCCCGCTTTCAAACATTCGATGGCCACATCTTCGCCCAGAGTGCCTGAGACGAAGATGAAAGGGATGTCGAGCTTGCGCTTCGAGAACAGCTCCAGGGCCGTCAATCCATCGAAGGAAGGCAGGCTGAAATCGCAAAGAACTATATCAAAGTCCGGCCTGTCTAATCGTTTGATGAACTCTTCTCGAGTCTCTACGCGATCCCACCGGCACAGGTAGCCGGCCTCTTCCAGCACGGCCACGTCCAGCTCTGCATCGTGAGGTTTATCTTCTAGAATAAGCACCTGCAACTCGTTTTGCATTCGTTCCTCCATTACCGCTGGCATACCGACGCAGGAGCAATTGGGGCGCGATTGCTTGCACCCTGCGTCACTGACCGAACACGTTTCCTGTCTCGCGACCGCCAATCTCGCTGTTCCCACATTCCAGGCTATTAAGACCTCGGCGGCGCGTCAGGAGGAGGCTCGTTTATCAATACCCAGAAAAGTCCCAACTGTTTTACTACGGCGACAAAATCCTCGAAGGCCACAGGCTTCACGACGTAAGCGTTGACCCCTAGCTTATAGCTCTCCACCACGTCTTGCTCTTCGCGCGAAGACGTGAGCATGACGATCGGTATGTTCTTCAGCTCCAGGTCGTTTTTGACTCGCCTCAACACCTCCAGCCCGTCCATCTTCGGCATCTTCAGATCGAGCAGGATCACAGCCGGAAGCGTGTGCAAGCAATCGCTATACGCCCCGCGCTTATAGAGATAGTCAATCGCCTCGACGCCGTCACGAACGACATCGACCTGATTGCTCATGCGATGCTCTTCCAAAGCCGCGAGCGTCAGCTCAACGTCGTTCATATTGTCTTCGACCAGGAGAATCCGCCTCACGTTCATTCAATCTCACCCCTCCGCTCGGGCCATCATGATCGAGAAGAAGAATGTGGCTCCCCGGCCTTCCTCGCTTTCGGCCCACACCTGCCCGCCGTGGCGATGAATGATCCGCCGGACTGTTGCCAGTCCTATGCCCGTGCCCTCGAACTCTTCATCTCTGTGTAGCCGCTGGAATACTCCGAAAACCTTGTCGACATACTTCATGTTGAACCCAACGCCGTTATCCTTCACGAAGATCACTACCTTGCCGTTCTCGCCCGGCCTATGCCCGACTCCTATGTAAGCCTCGCGGCGGGGCGAGGTGTATTTGAGCGCGTTCGAGAGCAGGTTTATCAGCACAACCTTAAGCAACGTGGAGTCGCCCTCGACGGGCGGCAGCTTCGAGATCTCCCAGCGAATCTTACGGTTCGTCATCGTCGGCGCGAGCTCGCGCCGGACCTCGTCGAGCAGAGCGTTCAGCTCGACCCTGTGCACGCGCATATCGATCCGCCCGGTCCTCGACAGTTCAAGAAGCTCGTCAATCAACTGCCCCATCTTGTTGGCCGCCTCGCCGATTATGCGCAGGTAGCGCGCCGAGGTGGGGTCGAGCCTCTCGCGTTCGCGCTTGTTCAAAAGCTGGACGAACCCGTCTATGTGGCGAAGCGGCGCGCGGAGGTCATGCGAGACTGTGTAAGAGAACGCCTCAAGCTCTCGGTTGGCGGCTTCGAGTTGAGCCGTGCGCTCGGCCACGCGCCTCTCAAGCCTTGAGCTGAACTCGCGCCTGAACTGCTCGGCCTGCTTGCGCTCAGTTGTATCACGCGTTACTTTAGAGAACCCCCGAATGCACCCTTCCTCATCGCGCAATGTGGTGACCAGGGAAGATGACCAGAAGCGCGACCCGTCCTTTCGCACGCGCCAGCCCTCTAACTCTAAGCGTCCCTGCCTCACCGCTTCCTCAAGGTCCCGCATGGGTACGCCCGCCGCGATATCCTCTTCCGTAAAGAAGCATGAGTAATGGCTGCCGATAATCTCTTCCGGCTGATAACCCTTTAAGTTCTTCGCTCCCGCATTCCAGCTAACGACATAGCCCTGCGGATCAAGCATGTAAATGCCGTAATCGCTTACGCCCTCGACAAGCAGGCGAAATCGCTCCTCGCTCTCTATGAGCGCGGCCTCCGCGCGCTTGCGCTCGCCAACCTCGCGGCGTGTTTCTTCGTTTCGCTTCGTCAACTCTTTATATCTTCCGCAATCTGTTTATGGTTGAACTACGCGTGAGGGCTTGTACATTGATGAGCCCTCGACAGCCAACCCGGGGAGGTCTACCTGATACATCCAGGCGCGAACCTGGTCGCGGCTTCTGCCTCATGCCTGCTTTTACTAAGACCATCAGATCAGGGACGCTAACGCCGGGTAATCAAGGTTTTACTTCTTTATAAAAAATAGACTTTTTCATGTTCTTTCTCTGTAGGACGACCCTGGCGCGTGCTGTAGGATTTCAGCCGCGCCAAAACAGGGTTTTATCCTACACTTATCGGGACATTAAGGAAGAACATCAAAGAGTCAATAACCCAACTGGTTATGTATTGCGAAACAGGTCAGCTTCGCATTTTTTTCATGTGCATTTAACAGTTCTATAAAAATTATTGCCCTATACCTGATTTGCCAGAATGCTAAAAGTGAACTATATTACTTTCGCTCTAGAAAAGCAAAACAAAGGTATTCATCATTGGCGTCAACCTCTTTGATACAAAGGGGCGCAAGCGGAGGGGCCAAAACTCCCCGCTGAGTTTTGGAGCTGTGGCGGTTCGCCTCACCGAAGAACCGAGCGCAGCAATTTACGCCCATTCGGGGGAGGAACGTGGTTTGCCCTGCCTTTGTCATAATCGAATCCTTTTGGCGAGGTAAATATGAGAGTCTTAGTAGTCGATGACGAAGATGCAGTGCGGGACCTTGTGACGAGAGCCCTGAGTGACAGGGGGCATCAGGTGTGGTCCGCGTCGAGCGGCAACCAGGCGCTGGAGCTGGCCGCCGAGCACGACTTTGATCTGGTCTTTTGCGACGTGGTGATGGATGGCTTGAGCGGATTCGATGTTTTGAATGCTTTTCGCGAAAAGACCGCCCAGGAATCGGAGATCGTATTGATGACAGGCCAGGCGTCGGTCGAGGCCGCAATCGAAGCCCTGGCGAAAGGCGCCAACGATTACATCTGCAAGCCGTTCTCGATCAGCGTGCTTCAGGCGATCGCCTCCGCCGTCGAGCAGCGTCGCTACCCTAGCAAGCTAATAGAGGTGGAGACTCAAAAGACCGGCTTGCACGAGATACTCGGAAACAGCCCCGCCATGATTGAGGTAGTGAAGACCGCAACACGGGTTGCGGCCACGGAGCTGCCCGTCATCATCTACGGAGAATCAGGGACCGGAAAAGAGTTGATAGCCCGGCTCATACACCGCAAGAGTGAGCGTGCCGAAAAGCCCTTTGTCGCGGTCAACTGCGGGGCGCTGCCCGACACACTTTTGGAATCCGAGCTGTTCGGCCACACGCGCGGAGCCTTCACTGGGGCGGACATGGTGCGTCGCGGGCTGTTTGAAGAGGCCGACGGCGGATCGCTTCTTCTGGATGAAGTGACAGAAACCTCTCCGGCCTTTCAGGTGAAGCTTTTGCGCGCGCTCCAGGAAGGCGAGATACGCCCGCTCGGGTCGAACACCAGAAAGAGAGTAAACGTCCGCGTGCTTGCGGCGACCAATCGCGAGCCGCAGGCTTTGGTCGAGAGCGGGCTGTTTCGCCAGGACCTGCTCTACCGTTTGCAGGGCATAGCCATCACGCTCCCTCCGCTGCGCGAGCGCAGGGAAGATATTTATACGATGTCGCTGGCGTTCCTCAACCAGTACAACATCAAGGGGCGACCGCTTTCGATGACCAAAGACGCGATGCTCGCGCTGGAGGGTTATCACTGGCCCGGCAACGTGCGCGAGCTGAAGCACACTATGCAGCGGCTCGCGGCGCTCTCAAACGGCATAATCCGTCTCGAAGACCTGCCGTCAGAGATGATTTCTACTCCAACTGTAGCATCCGTCATGAACGAGATTCTCTCCGACGCAGAATTGCCTACGCTCGAACAGCTCGAAGCTAACTACCTTTTGCGCGTGTTGAGCGCGGTGGGCGGCAACAAATCGCGAGCGGCTCAAATACTGGGTGTAGACCGCAAGACGCTTTACCGCATGATAGATCGCCATGCCGCAGAGACTTCCGAAAAGGTTTCCGCGTCAGCCTCCGGTGATGCGCACAACGGTAAGAATTGATTGAATGCTCGCACGATGTTCCAGGCGTGAGCAGGATTGCCTGAGCACCCCGTGAGCATCGCAATCATCTGCTCGATTCTAACCTCACGAACCACTTAACCCGACCGCTCTTAGTCATCGCGCAGGCTCGTTGCCCGCCTCAAAGCCCTTGGCGTATACTGCACGGGAGAAACGGAGGTCAGAGAAACAGCTATGTCAGGACATTCAAAGTGGCATTCGATCAAGCACAAGAAGGGGGCCATCGATGCCAAGCGCGGCAAGATGTTCTCAAGGTTGATAAAAGAACTGACAGTAGCCGCCAGGGTAGGCGGCGGAGACCCGACGGGGAACCCGCGTCTGCGCAAAGCTATGGACGACGCCAAGGCTATGAACATGCCCAAAGACACTATGACTAACGCCGTCAAACGCGGCACGGGCGAGATAGCGGGCGCGGCGATCGAGGACATCTCGTATGAAGGTTACGGGCCGGGTGGCGTGGCGATCTTCATCGAGGCGCAGACGGACAACCGCACGCGGACTGTGGCCGAGATTCGCCACCTCTTCTCTAAGAACGGCGGGAACCTCGGCGAGAACGGCTCCGTCTCATGGATGTTCCAGAAGAAAGGGACGATCATCATCGATAGGACTGCTGCCGACGAAGAACGGATCATGGAGCTGGCGCTTGAAGCGGGGGCAGAGGATGTCTCGGACGACGAAGTCTCCTGGGAGGTGGTGACGGCCCCGGAAGACTTCAACACCGTTCTCGACGCTATAAAGGCAGCGGGGATCGAACCGCTGTCGTCGGAGATCATCATGCGCCCGACGAATTCCGTTCAGGTGACTGGCGCTACGGCCCAACAGGTCTTGCGGTTGATGGAATCCTTAGAAGACCACGACGACGTGGCGAACGTAGCGGCCAACTTTGATATCCCCTCTGAAGAGATGGAGGCGGCCGGTTGAGCCCGAATTTAGCAAGCGGGACTTTCACTGCCCGCAGAGGCGCGACCGACCTGCGGCTCCGCGTCTTAGGAGTCGACCCCGGCAGCGACACTACCGGATATGGCGTGATTGATAGCCTCGGCGGCGCCTATGAGCTGGTCGAGTATGCAGGCATACGCGCGCCCGCCCGCTTCGCATTCGCCGAGCGGCTATACATCATCACTCAGAAACTTGAAGAAGTGATAGAACGCCTGCGCCCTCACGCCTGCGCCGTCGAGGAGACCTTTTACGCCGTCAACGTCAAGAGTGCACTCAAGCTGGGCCACGTGCGCGGGGTCATCCTCGTGGCAGCCGCGCGCGCAGGGGTGCCTGTATACGAGTATTCGCCCCTTGAGATTAAATCGGCCCTCGTAGGTTATGGCCGCGCCGAAAAGCATCAGGTCCAGGAGATGGTGCGGCTGCTGTTGGGGCTTAAAGACCCGCCCGAACCCCTGGACGCCTCAGACGCGCTCGCCACGGCAATCTGTCACATCAACACGGCCTCGACACAGCAGAAGATGAAGGGCGGCAGGCAGTAGGTCGCGCCTTGCTACAAAATCTCTTGAGCCGTAGAAAAGTGAGTAGTAATATTAGTCTGTAAACAGGGCCAGCGGCTTTTTATTCCGTAGAAAAGTCGCCATAAATCGCCACTTGCGCCGGTTTTCCGGGCAGGCATAAGGCCCAGGGTAGAGCGCCGCTCCTTTGGATTGGATTTGGAAGTCATGACGGATCTCTACGGTATACTTGGAGTATCTCCGAGCGCCAGCACAGCAGAAATAAAGTCAGCCTATCGCAAGCTAGCGCGCCAGTGTCACCCGGACGTCTCGGCATCGCCTGACGCGAACGCGCGTTTCGCGCTCATCAATGAGGCGTACCACATCTTGATCGACCCGATGAGGCGCGCCGCCTATGACCACGGCCAGTACCATTATTCGCGCAGGACTTTTTACGCCTCGCGCGAGGCGGAGGTCGTCGAGATGGAGCGCGAGTTCAACCGCATGGTCGATGAGATATTGGCGCGCGAGCGGCAGGAGACCGCCGCTCGCAGCCATGCCGTCCTGATAGTGGTCCCGCTGTTCTTCTCAAGCTTCTACGTGATGCTTGTGAACCCGCCGATAATTCAGAGATTGGACCTGATCGGGCGAGTCGTAGTGGTTGCGCTTGCGATCTATGGCCTGATCTACCTGATAAAGAATCTATCGCTCGTGCTGGCGCGCTACACTTATGAAGTCCCCGACCACCTGACATCCGTGTTCCGCGAAGAGGCCCCGCGCGACAAGCCTATAAGCAGGCGCGCGGGACTAATCTTTCTGATCTCCGGCTACCTGGTTTCAATCGGGTTGGGCTACATCGTCAGCAAAGTGCCGATGGTGCGCTTCGTACAGGACGTACCGCCGACGTTGACGCCGGGGCTGCTGCTCGGCATCTTCCTCTACCCGCCGATAATCGTGCTTCTGGTAGGGGGCGCGCGCCGCATCACCGCCTTCTTGAGCCGCTTCTGAGCGCGAAGAAACAAGAGATGAGATACCTGGACCTTCCCGCCGGGGATAAAGCGCCCGACATCTTCAACATAGTCGTCGAGATTCCGCGAGGCAGCGCGAATAAGTACGAGTTCGATCCCCGGCTTAACATCTTCCGGTTAGACCGCACGCTCTATTCGCCAATGCACTATCCGGGCGATTACGGTTTTGTCCCGTCTACGATGGCCGCCGACGGCGACCCGCTCGACGTGCTGGTCCTGGTAGAGAGCCCGACCTTCACGGGCTGCATCATCGAGGCCAGGGCGATAGGAATGCTCGCGATGGTCGATCAGGGCAAGGAAGATTTGAAAATCCTGTGCGTGCCCATACGCGACCCGCGCGCCGAAACGCTTCAGGACTATCAGGACGTGCACCCTCACCGGCTGCGCGAGATAGAGCATTTCTTCAGCATATACAAAGAGCTGGAAGGGAAGTCGACCGAGACGAACGGCTGGTTTGGAGCCGGTGAGGCGCGTAAGGCAATTGTCACGGCAATCGACAGATTCAAAGACCGTGACATCTGAAAGCTGAAATCGCGGCGGAGAGCGTAGTCGCTGGCTTATGCGTAAGCGCATCATCCGCCATGCAAATTTGAGATTTCAGCTTCGTTATCACTATTTCTTAAACAGCCGTTTTGCTATGGTGCCCAGGTCGGCCTTCCAGATGCTGGCGGCCTCTTGCTTCTTTTTGCCGCCGGACTGTTTCCCAAGCTCGCGGAGGGCAGCCCGGTTTTCGGGGTCGAGTGAAAGCGCTTCTTTGAAGTAATGCTCGGCCTTCTTTGCCAGCCCGGCCTCTTTATACAGAAGACCTACCTTAACCCGTATCTGCGCATTGTAAGGATCGAGCTCGCCCGCCTTTGTAAGATGTATTTCAGCCTCCCTGCGCGTCCTTGGGTTGCGGATCAATGCAATGCCGAGGTGGAAATGGTAGTGAGGCTGTGTAGGGTCGAGCTTGATCGCCTCGCGCAGCAAGTGGACCGCCGCGTGATACTCCTTCCTGTCGTAGCGCGCGCGGCCTTGTTGATAATTGTGCTCGGCGGCCTGCGCAGGAGTCTGGCTGATTGCTGGCTGGCGAGTCTCCGCGACGACAGCCGCCGCAACGGGCGGTAGCGGGGCCGAGGGCGCCTGATCGATTTGCGCTGCCAACAACTCATCGCCTGCTTTATCTTCCTCCGGCGGCGGGCCTATCGGGTTAGTTGGAAGCTTCTTGGTAACAAACGTGTTCGCGGGCTTATTTAACGAGCCCGACTCCCTAATTTTCTTGTCGTAGACCGCGCGCTGTGCGGGCTGGCTCAGCGTTTCATACGCCTGAGTTATTATCGCAAATAAAGCTTCAAGCTTGCCGCGAAGGTCATTATATTCGGCCTGGCGATATCGATCGGGGTGAAACTTTTTTGCGAGCTGGTAGTAGGCCATCTTTATATCGCCCGTCGTCGCCTGCCTGGTCACGCCCAGCACTTCATAGTAATCGGCCGAGCCATAGAAGTGGAGCTTGCGAATTACCTCTTCGCGAACATGGTCGATCGTCTCGTCCGGCTCGGGCTCGGGCTCGGGCTCTTTGCCGGCTTCTAATATCTTCAGTAACCCTGCGCCCACAAGCGCGCAGACCGCGCGGTGGGCATCTTCCTCGGTTATGCCGCTCAACGCACCTACTTCGCTCACAGCCGTGGGAGACTCTATACGCGACAGGACATAACTCTCCATAGGCATCAGCTTGCCCGAATCGAGCCGAATGCCGTTGCCCTTGGTTCGCACCACGACGCTCTCGTTCGGCGCGATCACTTGCGCGAGGGTCTGCTGGCTGGCTATGTGTCGAATACCTTCCAGTATTATGTCTGCCGCAGAAACGTCTAGAGTGACGTCGTGGGTCGCGCGGATTCGCTCGTCAAAAAGATAATCGCCCTGGTTCCATTCGAAAAGCGAAAAGATGATGCCCTTAACCTGGTCGCGAACTACCTCTCGCAAAGTCTCTTCGCTCAGGACCCCCATTTCGACCAGCGCGCGGCCCGGTCTGCTGGCCTTGCCGGCCTTCTGCTTCGCCTGCTCGATCTGCTCGTAATTAGCCAGGCCATCCTTGATCAGGCGGTTATCGAGCTGTTCGGTTGTAAGATTGCTGATGGCGAAAACGGGCACGCCCGACTCAAAGAAGATCGCCTTGATCGATTTGCCTCGCGACAGGCGCAGCAGGCCGCTCGAGTTATTTGCGGAGATTTCGCGTATGAGGTCCGCTACGAGCTTTTCCCCTAGTTGTCCTTGCACTTGAAGCTCACTCGGAATTTAGCGTAGGACTACAGGGAGCAGTAGTCACTTTAATCCGTCGGTTGGAGGGGCAGCAGGTCGTCCACATTTTAGATTGAAACCGCAGCCCGTTCAAGAGTCTTCACAATACGGATTGAGGAATTGACTCGCTTGAGTCAAGCCGTTACCATAATAGCTCTAATTGCGTTTGAAGAAGAGCCTATGGATGACGCCCGCCGAACAGCCATCGACGCGCGAGAAGGGCCGGAAGATGGTCGCCCCGACGACCAGGATGCCCCTGTTTCAAATCAACAAATCTTCGACGCGCTTGCTCGCATCGCGCAAGGCGATCTGAATTTTCGCATCAACGGCGCGCTGCCCGAGCTGGCCGGAGATGACAGGCAACTGCTCGTAAACCTCGACGGGCTGGCGCGGCGGCTGCGCTACATCGTCGGACGACTCCAACGCGCGGCCGATTCCATCGAAACCGTGGTCGGTGAAGTCCTGCGCGGCACGCAGGCCGTCTCGGCAGGCGTTATCGACGAGGCCAAATCAGTCGAAGAGACTTCCAGCTCCATCTCAGAGATCAACGCCTCGATGCACTCCGTAGGCGGCAGCCTCCAGACGCTCTCTAACCTCACCCAGTCGACCTCGACCTCGATACTCCAGATGGCCACTTCGATAAACCACGTCTCTGAGAACGCCGACGAGCTGGCGCAGTTCGTAGAAGAGACAGCTTCGGCGATCGAGCAGATGGCCGTGAGCGTCCGCAAGGTCGCGGAATCGACAGAGGCCCTGGCCGAGTCTGCCGAAAAGACCGCCCGCTCTATGGAAGCCATTGACGATTCGACTCGCAGCATAGGCGATTCCGTAAACGAGACTACGGTGCTTTCAGAGGAAGTCGCGCGGTCTGCCGACGCCGGAAGCCAGCTCGTCGCCGACACGGCGGCGAGCATGTCGAAGATCAAAGAGGCCATCGATGCCGCGACCGAGACCATAACCAGGCTCGGAAAGCGTAGCGAGCAGATAGGCGAAGTCACCCACGTCATCAACGAGATCGCCGACCGCACGCACCTGCTCGCGCTCAACGCCGCGATACTCGCGGCACAGGCGGGGACGCAGGGGCGAGGCTTCAGGATCGTGGCCGACGAGATCAAGGAGCTGAGCGAGCGCACTGCCGCATCTACCAGAGAGATCGAAGAGATGATAAAGGCCGTGCGCGAAGACGTGACCGAGACAATCGAGCGCGTCGTGGTCGGGGGCAAGCGCGCAGACGAAGGCGTGGACCTCGCCTCGCGCGCGGCCGTGCTGCTCTCAGAGATTCGCGACAAGACTAACATGGCTTCCGACCGCATACGGTTGATCGCCGACGCCACTGCCGTTCAGGCTTCTGAAAGCCACACGGTGCTAGAAGCAGCGGGCCTCGTGCGCCAGCAGGCGCGCGGGATTGAGCGGGCCACGAGCGAACAAGCCCTCACCTCGCGACACATCGGCGAGCGCGCGTTGCACATGAGCGAGTTGACCGAGCAGGTGCGGCGCGCGACGGGCGAGCAAGCGCAGGTTTCGAAATACATCGCCGAAGCTATGGAAGAGCTGACGATGGTCGTCGAGCAGATTCGCGCTGCATCCGACGAGCAGTCTACGGGCGCGGATCAGGTCCTGCGGGCGATTGAAACCATCAAAGAGGTCGTAGGCCGGAACCAGGCTTCGATCTCGGGGATCAACAGCGCGGTCGACCTTCTGGTGCGTGAAGCTGAGCTGCTCAACCGCGAGGTCGAAACATTCCACCTGCCCGTCGCCGAGCGAGGCGGCCACATGCGCTTCGCGTTGCGCTCCTCCGAGATAGTGCTCGACCCGGCGACAGTCTCTTCGATCTCGCGCGTCGAGGTGATGTCGAACATCTTCGAAGGGCTGGTGCAGTTCGGCGAGCGGGCGGAGATTCGCCCGGCCGTGGCGGAACGGTGGGAGATTTCCCCGGACGGGCGCGTCTACACTTTTTACATTCGCGAAGCGGCGCGGTTTCACAACGGGCGGCGCGTGAGGGCCGACGATGTGAAGTATTCGTTCGAGCGCCAGATGCGACATAATGAAGACGCGGCCGCGTGGGTCTTCCGCCCTATAGTCGGGGCAGAGCAGTTTATGTCCGGCGAGAGCGAGTCGGTGGCGGGTATTCAAGTGACCGGCGAGCAGGTGATAAGGCTTGAGCTTATACAACCGGTCGCCTTCTTCCTTTCCACGCTCTGCATGGATTACTCCTTCATAGTCCCGCGTGAAGAGGTGGAACGGCCGACCCTGGACTTCTCCATACGCCCAGTGGGGACGGGGCCCTTCCGCGTCGTCGAGCCCATGCTGGGCAAAGAAGTTCAAATGGAGCGATTCTCGAACTATTGGAATGCCGAGCTGCCATTCGTAGATCGCCTCACGGTCTATTTCGGGATGAGCGCCGAAGATATCTACGCGGCGTTTTTGGAAGGAAATCTCGATTACATTTCTGATCTGCCGCTCACCTACCTGACCGAGCTGAAGAAGCTCGCCGGCGAGTTCCACGTGCTGGAAACGGTCCAGCTTCAGACGCGAATGCTGGTCTTCGATTGCGAGCGACCGCCGTTGGCCGACCGCCGTGTGCGCCAGGCCATATGTTACGCAATCGATCGCCAGAAGTTCATGCGCGAGGTCTACGGAGGAATGGCCGAGCCCGCGATAGGGCCGATACCGCCGGGGACGCTAGGCTATGACACTGCCGAGCGCGGGTACGAGCACGACCCCGCGCGCGCGCGCGCGCTTCTGGAAGAGGTGGGATATGGCGGGGGCTTCGAGACAGAGGTTTGGTGGCCGCAATCGGTGAATACGGCGGTGGAGTGTTTAAAAGACGACCTGGCCGAGGTAGGCATACGCGCCGAGTTCCACTACGTGGCGGCGGCTGAGTTCCAGCGGGCCTTGCGGTTGCGAATGGTCCCAATAGCGGGCCGCGACTGGTACGCCGACTACCCCGACCCTGACAACTTCACGTACGTACTCTTTAATTCGCGCAACCGCGATCTGTTCACCGGCACTTACGTCAACGAGCAGGTTGACGCGCTGACAGAGCAGGCCCGCTCCGTGATGAATCGCGACGAGAGGGCCGCGATCTACCAGGAGGTGACAAGGCTGCTGCTCGAAGACGCGCCCTGTGCATTCCTGGCTCACAGGCGCAGCTTCGTAGCGCACCGCGCAGACCTGGAAGGCGTGACCCTGCACCTGCTTTCGCCTTTTATCACGCCGAAAGATTTGTGGTTTGCGAAGACTGGTGAAAAATAGCTCGTAACTCGGAGGGCTTGATGAGTGACGAAGGAAGCGCAAAGGTAGGCTCGGTCACGTGGGCCGATTTGTCTATTGAGAATGCTGACGAGATTCGTGACTTCTACAGTCAGGTCGTGGGCTGGCAGCATGTCGGGCTGGACATGGGCGGCTACAACGATTACTGCATGAACCAGCCGGGAGCGGATAAGCCTGTAGTTGGAATCTGTCACGCTCGCGGAGTCAATCGAGGCTTGCCTGCGCAATGGGTGATATACATAACGGTCGAAGACCTCGATAAGAGCATAGCTAAATGTGTGGAGCTTGGGGGCGAAGTCGTCGCCGAGCCGCGCGATATGGGCGATCAAGGTCGATACTGTCTGATACGCGATCCCGCTGGCGTAGTCTCCGGGCTGTTTGAGACGGCAAAGTAATTCTTAAAGATGAGGCGGGGGGATGCCCCAAATTAAATTTCATATGAAATTTAATTTGGGGCATCCCCCCGCCTCATCTTTAAGAATTACTT
>DASUNP010000091.1:0-163211 GCA_036277095.1 Blastocatellia bacterium | reverse complement strand
TAGCACGTCCTGCTGGCGCTGCTGTTGGACGGGCTTCGCCATTGCGGCGATGTTAGAGACGGCTGCTACGGCAACGAAGGCCAGCGCAGCATAGTTGAGCAAGCGTACCGAGCGCGTGCTTGACAGCGAGTAAGCTAGCGCCATGAAGATCAGCGGGTAGATCAGAAGGTATCGCTCTACTGCGGAGCCATCCCAGAACAATGCAAAGGCGACGACGGGGATTGCATTTAAGGCGAATAACCCAAAGATGCGGCGACCCTGAGAAGAGCGAAGGAGGTTGAAAAGGATCGCGCCGAGGAAGAGGTAAAAGAGAGCGAGCTTCCAGAGGCTAACGCTCAGCAGGTCGAAGATCGAGACGGGGTTGAACGGATCGTGCACAAGGTAGGCTTTGAACAGCGGCCCATCATTGCCCATGTTAATCATCGATCGGGCAAGGCCGAATATGACTCGCGGCATCCCGTTAAGACCCGTCAGATACCCCGAGGTGCTTACTACCCAATCCTTGAAGCCGGAAATGGTATAGATCCCTCCGGCGGCTCCCGCCGCGGCGAAGGTCAATATCATTATCAGCCCGAAGGCTACACAGCCCTGGAAGACGAGCCTGAACTGCTGTTTGTTGAAGCCGTACAAAAAGAGCGGCGCGGCCAATGCCGCAGGTATTGACCAGACGTATTGAAGCCACATCCCCGCAGCGCCTGCGAGCGCAAGCCCCGCAAACAGGGCCGTCCGCCAGGCTCGCTCTGGCCTCTCCGCGCCTTTGACCATTATGTAAAGACCGAGCAGCAGAAGAGCGAGGCCCGGAACGTATGCAGTACCGGATTGAGCATAATTCAAAAAGCCCTGCGAGAATGTCAGACCGATGGCTACGATGTTTGCTACCCATCTGCGCTTCGAGACTATCATCACGAGCTTGAACATCAGCACGACGCTCGACAAGCCTGCGACCCAGTTTAGGGCGATGAGAATCAAGTTGGCATTCGCGAGCGGGTCCGGCCCAACGAACAGGGTAGTCACCGGGCCAAAGACTTTCAGCAACACCCACCCCAGCGGCCTCCACAGCAAATGGCCGAATTCCAGGAGCCTCGAATTCACGACCGAGCCCGCATAACCGACCGAATCGGCGAGGTTGAATGCATCCGTGAACATGGTCGCCAGAATGTAGGTGCCGACCACCAGGCCATAACGCTTGATTAGAGTATTGCTTTCGATTACTTCGGTGCTCTGCGCGGCTCGCGTTGAAATCTCTGCCATTTATGCCTCAATTATTCCGCATATCCCTTTTGCCCGATTGCGATCAGCGAAAGGCCAAAAGGTGGAGGAAGTATCTTCTCTATCCGCTCTGCGACGGGAGCGATGTAGCGGTCGAACATCTCTATCTGTTCAGCGTTCTCTTCGCGGCGTTTCAGCACGCGATTATTCAAGAACCAGCCGGTCATTCCAATCACGTTCATATAGAAAGAGCGCTCGATATCGAAACCCGCTGCCCGCATCCGTGGCAGCAGCGTCTTTCGTGTGTACCGGCGATAGTGATCGAGCGAACGGTCCACGGTCCCGTACAGGAATTGAAACGCGGGGACCAGCAATACCAATCTCCCGCCCGGTCTGAGGACGCTTTGCATGTGCGACAGTGCGCGCAGATCGTCTTCGACATGCTCCAAGACGTTCAAGCAGATCACAGTGTCGAACTCATGCCTGGCAAGCTCAAGCGCAGCCGGGTCCGAAATATCAAGCTGCACAGGGAGCACGTTGAGGCCGCCCCCAACCCGCGTCTTTAAATAATCGACGCAGGGCGAATAGACATCCGTCGCTACGACCAGCTCGCGGTCCGTCAACAATGTCGTGAAATTCCCGATGCCGCACCCGACTTCCAAAATCCGCTGCCCGATGTAAGGCGCGATCCGGCGAAACATCCAGTTGCGATAATTCTGGGCCGCAGCCATTATCTCAAGGTCGGAGACGGTGATGTTATCGACACTCATTACAGTTTCTCCCTCGGCTCCTGCGGCTTCCACGTTTTCCTGTTGGTTGTGAACTCGTTTGTCATGACCCTTATCTGATAATCGAATTCCTGGAAACGCCGGACTATCGTGTGCACGATCAAGCCCGCCAGCATCAACAGCACCCCGCACAACACAAGGCCGACCGCCAGAACCGCCGAAGGCAGGTGAAGCACCAGCCCCGTCTGTAAGAATTCGACTATGACGATCGTTCCTGGAATCAATCCGCCGATGATGAAGGCAAGCCCGGTGACGCCGAAGAATGTCATCGGCTTGTAGTCGCGAAAGAGCGCGAGGATCGTGTTGAGTATAAGCAGCCCGTCTGACACAAGTCGTATCTTTGAATGGCTGCCCTCGGGCCGAGTGCCCAGGTCTGTGGGGACTTCAACGATGCGGTACCCGCGAGCCAGCGCCCTTATAGTCAATTCTGTTTCGATCTCGAATCCGCCTCCGAACAGCGGTATGTCGCGAACGAAATCGCGGCTGAACGCGCGATAGCCGCTCAGTATGTCTGTCAACCGCACTTTGAATATCGAGTTTAATACGGAGAGGAACAGACGATTGCCGAGCCTGTTGAGCAGCTTGAATTTGCTCTGACACTCGTCGTGCAGCCTGGAGCCTACAACCATATCGGCTTCGCGCGCCAGCACAGGCTCTATCAGCTTGTGAACATCCGCCGGTGGATATGTCCCGTCGCCATCGACCATGATGTAAACGTCCGCGTCGACCTCTTGGAACATCGATTGCACTACGAAGCCTTTTCCCTGGCGGCGCTCGTGAAAGACTAAGGCGCCCGCGTTGCGCGCCTCTTCAACCGTCCGGTCCGACGAGTTGTTATCAAAGACGTAAATGTCCGCGTCGGGCAATTGCGACTGGAACTGGCGGACCACCTCGGCGATGGTCAGCTCTTCGTTGTAGCAGGGGATCAGGATCGCGATTCTCGCCTCTGCTGCATCTCGCTGCTCTGTGGCGATTGAAAGGTCTTTCAGGGCGAATGCTCTTCGTGCCAACATAGTTTTATCCTTTGTCAACCGACTCCAAGCGCGACTTCGTGAACGCGCCCGGAGGTGAGGGGTTGATGTCGAAACGCCGTTTCGGATGAAACATCTTCGCCGTCGATGAATCGGCGCTGCCATATCTCGAAATTCACCAGCGCCCAAAGTCGTTCGGCATGGTTCTCGCCTTTGTTATGACGAGCGACAAGGTCTCTAACGAAATCACGATTAAAGATGGCGCGGTCCGTTGCGCGGCGACCGAGCACGTATTCGTCTATGATTCGGCTGAACCTCCCGCGAAACCACGAGCCTATGGGGACGGGGAAGCCCATCTTCTTTCGCGTGAGAATCGCTTCGGGCAGCCGGTTGCTCATGCTGCGGCGGAGAATGTATTTCGTCGCAAGCCCGCGTAGCTTCATCCTCACGGGTAATTGTGCTGCGAACTCTACGAGCTTGTGATCCAGGAAAGGCACCCGGCTTTCAATCGAAGCCGCCATGCTCATCTGGTCCTGCTTCATCAAAAGCTCGTGCAGGTATGTCTTCATGTCAGCCGCCAACAATTGGTCGAGCAAGCTTCTGGCGTCAGACGTTCCGATGTGATCGAGCGCAGCCGCGTAAGGATCACTCTTGGTCATGCGCGAGCGCGTCTCCGCGCTGAAAAGCCTCTGCTGCATTGAGCGCGAAAAGACAGAGAAGTTGTCGAAGTATATGTCCTCGATCCCTGGCTCAAGGCAGAGGAAAGTGCGCGAGAGTTTTTGCCTTGCTCGCGAGTGCCCCGGCAGCGATCCGATCAATGCCTTCAGCGCTCTCTTGAGCGCTGCTGGAGTCGCTTTATCGTATGCGCGACCCGCCGCGAGGTTGTAAACCGTAGTGCGATATTTGCCGTATCCCGCAAGCAACTCGTCGCTTCCTTCTCCGGTAAGAACAACCTTCACGTGATCGGCAGCAAGTCGCGACACGAAATAGAGCGGCACGCTTGACGGGTGCGCTATGGGCTCGTCCTCTTGATAGACAAGCGCAGGCAAAGCGTCAAAAAACTGTTCGGGGCTGACTACTGTTTCATAATGCTCTGTTCCGAAAGCGCGAGAGACGATTCGTGCGTATTCAAGCTCGTTCGCTTCGCGCTCCTCGAAGGCTACGGAAAAGGTCCTTACAGGGTCCGCGACCATCCCGCTCATAGCCGATACGATTGCGCTCGAATCGATCCCGCCGGACAGGAACATCCCCAGCGGCACGTCCGCCATCAGGCGCAGCCTGACCGATTCTTCGAATAGCTCCGCGAAACGGTCTACGTACTCTTGCTCGCTCAGCGGGTGTTCGGGTTTGGCGAAGCTGACATCCCAGTAGCGCTCGATCTCTACGCGGCCATCGGTCCAGGTCAACGTGTGGCCGGGGAGCAAGCGCTTTACGCCGCGAAAGAGCGTCTCTTCGCCCGATGTGTAGCGGTTGGCGGCGTAATCTGCAAGCGCGTCGTAATTGAGTTCAGCCCTCACCGCGCGCGCATTTATCAGAGCTTTTATCTCAGACGCGAAGCAGATTACGCCATCATCGGATAGCGTGTAGTAGAGCGGTTTTATTCCCAACCGGTCGCGGGCGAGCACTAACCGGCGGCGCCCGGCGTCCCATATTGCGAAGGCGAACATTCCTCTCAATTGCTCGACGGCGCGCGTCCCGCTCTCTTCGTAAAGATGAATAATCGTTTCAGTGTCGCTCGCGCTGCGGTAGCGATGCCCTTGCTGTTCGAGCTTGATGCGCAGCTCCCGATGGTTATAGATCTCGCCGTTGTAGGTTATCCAAACTGTGCCGTCTTCGTTAGTCATGGGCTGGTGGCCGCCCGCAAGATCGACTATCGACAACCTTCTGTGCGCAAGCCCGACGCCTTTGTTGATAAACATGCCCGCGCCGTCAGGCCCACGATGAGTCAGCGCATCGCGCATGCGCGCGAGCGTTGTTTCCTCGACTCTATAACCTGTTTTTTGAGGGGCGGCTATGCCGCAGATTCCACACATTCCTTTATGCCTGAACTGAAATCCTCAGATTAGTTAAATGACTAATCGAGGTGAGTTTTTACAACTTGAATAGTTTTGTTAAGTTTTTGAAAACGGGGCGGATAGTCACCGTCTTTGAGCCCCGCATGAGCTTTTACTATTGGCCTGACTTACCAAAAGCATTATGATCCGCACATCAGCAACTGACCTGCCCCTGTAATGTAATCCACAACTTGCGAAACGAAAGAGAGCGGCTATGAATCAGCCAGCGGGGAGAAGGGATTATCAGCAGCAGAGCAGGTCAACAGAACTTTTCATCTATCTAAGCGAGAATATAGTTCAGGTAGGGATCCTATTAGTGATCGTCGCATGCGGCGCAATCGCTTACGTTGTTCTAGACATGAGCGAGAAGGTGAAACCCCGCGCAGTTGAAAAGCCTAAGTGGACGAATAACAACTGGTTGGATATGCGTTATGGAGATGCTGATTGCGCGAAGAACGCGCAATGCCGACAACTCAAGCGGATCTATGCCGAGGGCGGAGCGAGCCAGGAGGCAGTTCGAAAGAACCTGCTTGAGGCCGACAGGTCTGTTACGTTTGAGCAACTCCAAGAAAACGCACCCCAGTATGAGGGTATACCGTGGGCGTTCGAAGGTAAGATTCACGACATCATCGGGGAAGAGAAAAGAGGGATCGGCGACTATATCCTCGCGGAGATCAGGCTAGGAGACGACCCTGGAAAACTGCTCGCCGTGAGGGGAGATTTCAGAACCGATTTTCGTGAGAACGACCCAGTGTATGTTGTAGGCTACCTCACGGGGACAAGTCGCCCCCGGCTGGGCGCCAGTGCCCTGAAGTATAGCGGAAAAGTTGTAGGCTTTAGCGCGCGCGCGTTTTTGAGGCCGAGCGAAGCTAGAGAGATTCTGTCTGGAGCGAGATGAAGCTGAACAACTCCTGCGCGCCCGAACCGGTCGCTTCAAAGACTGCGACCTGTGCCGGGTCACGCCGCCCGTAAGCCTCCGAAACCCACCCCTCTTCGATCCGGGCCGTCGTCGTCGTGTTGCCGATAACCGTGATCTTTAACTGCTGGCCGTCATTAGAAGTGGCTATAACCTGATTGCCATCCGCTTCGGCTGAACAGCCGGCGGGGAAGTGATAGCGCAGCGCGTAGGTGTGCTGGTCGTTAGCCTGAAATCGGTCCTTCACTATCAAACACGCACTCGGATGTTGCTTTGCGAAAAGCACAGAGCGGGTGTGCGTGACAGGATCAGCCAACTGCTCATAACCGTCGTGTGACCCTTCGAAGTAATCGAAATCCGTTTGACTGATGAATTGCTTTGCGTAGGCCCTGGCGACGTGTTGCCAAGAAAACGGTCCTGAAGTTACGGACTGAGACTCATCGTCAACCGTGACAGTGTTGTGCGCGTGGGTTGATCGGAAATGATCGCGCATCTCCTGATTGCCTGTGTAAGTAAAAGTACCCGGATCGACCAGCCACGTCTTCCCATTCGCGGCGAACTCGAACGCAAGCGCGTCGGCGTGAGCATGCCCGCAGCTCGAAGAGCCGTGCGGACCGCAGTCGATCAAGACATAGCTCGAATCTCTCGACCACCCGTCGCGCATGACGTAGTAGCC
This sequence comes from Blastocatellia bacterium, assembly GCA_036277095.1. GTDB lineage: Bacteria > Acidobacteriota > Blastocatellia > UBA7656 > UBA7656 > DASUNP01. Next base: position 156,597 of record DASUNP010000091.1, on the reverse strand, counting down.
GCCTTCCGTGAAAGCGCGCGAGCAGGCGGCGGGCGTTCGCGGCTCGATCTCGTCGTAGCTCTTGAGCCCGGCAGGCCCGAGCAGCCAGAGCGTCTCCACCTTTGCTTCGCCCGCTACGAATTTCCAATCGCCCCGATTAAATATCGCCGCCGCCGTCGCAATCGTGTCGCGATAGTCATTGCTGTTTCTGGTCGCGAGTGTAATCAATCTCCCGCCGTCATCATCGCCGACTAGCGGCGCGCTCCCGTCGGGTCTGGTTATCCACATCAGATGATCTACGGCCAGCGCAAGTCTCTCCTCCACCTCGGCGGGCAATCGAGCGCCGCTCGCGCGCGCGAGCACTAACAGGTGCGTGTAAAAGTCCGCAGTGTAGCGCTGGTAATAAGATGATTGCTCGAAGTAGACCCCGTCCTGGCCGATGTGTTTCGGCATCTGTTCGAGCAATATCTGAAGACCCGTCTCGCGCCATCGATTTGCTTCACGGAATTCAGGCAGAGCGGTTCCCAGGTAAAAAAGGGCCAATGCCTCGCCCGTCAAGTGTGTGTTCGCGCTGAAATAATGCGACAGGTAAGAGTTGACGTGTCGCCCGTGTGCCCAGAGCTGTTTTAACAAGCGGACCGCAAAATGCGGCCTCATTTTATGTGAGGCTGCGAACAAATGCAGCGCCCACAGCCAGGCTATCGCGCGAAATGCGACTTCGAGGCTGCTGGCCCAGTTGATGCCGCGAGAAACGGGGTTAGCGTCCATCCAGGACGTTGCTTGCGTAATGAAACTCTCGCAATACTTCTCGTCTCCGGTCAGCCAATATGCCTGTCCGAGAGTTACGAAATGCGAATGGCGATTCAACTCCCAGGTGACTTTCTTGTCTCCCGCAACGTCTGGATGAAGGTAATCTATCTTGCTCCAATGTTCTAAGCCTGTTCGCCTGCCTGAGGTGGGTTCCAGTCGCCAGTCAATCGGATCACCGAAGCTCAAACCTTCCAGTCCGAGCAAATCAAATCTCGCATCTATCGCTCGGTCGGCCCTTTCAATCAACGCCCGTCTTTCAACGGGGAAACGCCGCTCTATGATGGTTGCGATCTCCTCGCGGCTCCCCAGTGCGGGGAAGAAAACATGTCTCTTGATTATCCGCTCAAGAATTAGCTCCGTAGTTCCTTCGGCGGAACCGTTGCGCGAAGACGGAGCGAGGCGCTTCAAAAGCGCGCTGTCATTCATCTCGACTGTAGAGCCAAAGACGCGCTCACCGAGCTTGGAAAGCTCCTGGCGGCTGCGCACGCCGATCTCGTGGATACTCTTTCCACGAAGCTTTTTCAGTTTTTGTCTGGTGATCAGCATCTTAAGCGTTTGCCGCTGCCTGCTCAGCGCTGAGACCAGCGCGGCCCGCAAGCTCAGCATAAGCCGTAACCCACTCTTCGCGCACAGCGGCCCAGGTATATTTATTACAATCCTCGCGCGCCGTCTTTACGAGCCTCTCAGCCAGCTGCGCGTCTTCGAGCAACCTGACGACGCTTCGGGCCAGGGCTTCGTGATCTCCGCAACAGACGACAAGGCCGTTGCGGTCATCCGCGACGATGTAGGGGATGCCCCCCGCATCAGTTGTGACGACTGCGAGTCCTGCTGCAAACGCTTCGATGTGAGAAACGGGCATGTTGTCTATGTTTGACGCGTTGATAAATATGTCTGCCTGATCGTAAAGCTCGGGCATCTTTTCAGGCGGAACCTGGCCTATGAACTCAATATTACTGAGTCGCAATTCGGCGCTGAGTGATTCAAGTCTCTTGCGCTTACTGCCATCGCCCGCGACTATCAGGCGGGCTTCGCTCACACGGTTTTGAATAACCGCGAATGCGCGCAGAATGCATTCGACGTTATAGAGGCTTTCAAGATTGCGATTTGAAAGAATCACGGGCTGTAGAGGCGCGCGATTGCGAAACCTGAATCGAGTCAGGTCGACCGTGTTTGCAATCGCTTCGGCGCGAATGCCGAACTGGCCGAAGACTTCGATCAGGTAACCGGACGGCACTACAACCTTGTCCGCTAACTTGATCACGGGCAGCGCTGTGCGTCTCCAACGCGTAAGGTGATCGAGCGCTTCTCCGCTGCGGTAGTTCAGCATTACCTTCTTGCCGTAAAGTTTTGCGATGAGGATTGCGGGCGTCGGAGAGAGGACGAATGAAAGATAAGAAGCTGAAAAAACGTGTATCACATCATACGCGCGAACGCGCGCCAAAAGAGTGGCAATGTAGAGGAGCGTTGTGACGACCGTGCGAACATACTTGATCGCCTGAAGCTTTCTGAAGACCCCGGGCAGGCGCGGATTTATCGGCAAAAACGAGACATCGAGAGTCGCTTCTTCTTTGAGACGCGCCAACAGCCTGGAAGCCTGCACTGCCTGGCCGCCGAGTATGTCTAGCGAAGGCGCTACTACGAGGACACGCAACGGCCTGTTATTACTCGATGCTATCGATCTTTCGGTTCTCAAACGCCCTCCTGGTGCACTGTGTTGATGCTCTCCTGGAGCGAGTGACTCGCGCTATCCAGGAGCCGATCATAGAGTCTCTCTGTGCGTTCAAGCTGAGCCTGTAAAGAGAACTTTTCATCGACGATTTCGCGCGCGCGGCGGCCCATCGAATCGGCTTTCTGTGGATCGACCAAAAGCGTGATGATGTGCGCACCCATCAACTGGTCGTCGCCCGCCTGGACCAGATAACCCGATTCGCCTTCTACTACTGCCTCGCGCGCGCCGCCTACATCGGTGACGACGGCGGGCCGCGAGGCTGCCATGTATTCGAGGATTGCGTTTGAGAATCCTTCGGCTTTAGAGCTTAAGACGCATACGTCAGAGATCGATAGAAGTTCGGCAACCTGCTCACAGTGACCAAGGAAAAACAGGTTCTCTTCAATCCCGAGCTGACGAGCGAATGCGCGAGTCTCATCTATGAGCGGCCCTTCACCTGCGATGACGAAGCAAGCTTGAGGGACGACCTCTCGTACGCGGCGAGCCGCACGCAAGAACGTCGAGTGATCCTTAACCGGGTGGCGAAGGTTTGCGACTATGGTGATAAAGCGGCGATCCTGTATTTGAGGCAGGCCCAGCGAAGCGAGCTTCTGCTGACGGTCGAGCGCAGGATTAGGAGTGATCCGCTCCGGGTTAAGCCCGTTATAAACCACGGCTATTTTATCCCTGCGCACGCCCTCTTTGATGAGCTGGTTGCGGACAGCTTCTGCGTTTGCGACTACGGCGTGAGCCAAACGGTATGCGGCTCGCTCAACGGTTTTTTGAGCAGGTGTCCTCCACCCGCTCGTCTCGCGACGTGCGGCAATGCGTGCGGGCACGCGGGCCAGCCGCCCGGCAGCCATGCCAAAGACGTTGGAATAAAAATCGTGAGTTTGAATAATGTCAATCTCTCGCTCGCGCAACAGGCGCGCAAACCTGAGAAGTTGAGTGACAGCATTACGATTATAAAAGCTCGTGAGCCGAAATTCTGGAATCTCCGCGATTTCGAGTCGCTCTATCTCATCGCGCAACACGCCTGTGGGATCGAGGCAGGCGACGTGGAGTTCGTAGCGACCGCTATCGTGCAAGAGCCGCGCGAGCTGGATAGCCTGTAGCTCTGATCCGCCCTGGTGAAAGCTTCCGATTAGTTGTAATACCTTCCGTTTCAAAAATGTTTCCTTCACCGCAGAGACACGGAGAACACAGAGGGGGCGCAGAGTCCTATTGCAAGTTCATTACTTTCCGGCGGATTCCTTGTCTCAATACGGGAACATTGAAATTAATCAATAAGCCGAGCTTCCAGCCGCCCAATCGCAAGTATGTTAAGAGTTGCGCCTCAAAGATTGGGTTGAGGGCTTCAACTGACTTTATTTCGACTACAACCTCGCTCGCCACCAATAGGTCGAGCCGATAGCCTTGCTCCAAATGTAAGCCTTTATACACCAGAGGGACGGCCCGTTCTCGCTCAAAGGGAATCTGGCGCAGGGTAAGCTCTCTACATAGGCAGTCCTTATACGCCGATTCTAAGAGCCCTGGACCTAGAGTGCTATGTACTTCAATTGCCGCCCCAATAATGGCCTGTGTAACCAAATTGAGTTCTTCTCTGCGCATCCTCTGTGTTCTCTGCGTCTCTGCGGTGAGATAAGACTCCAACTCTAGACTTATTGACTAAGGGCGAGAACTTGCTCAGGGGCATTCGCGCGTTCGTGTCGTAACCAGGATTCCAGCACGAAGATATACCATAACTGATTCGATGCCCACCCTTTTCTCTCGGCCTTCTCTAACTGAAAAAGCGCCCGGTCAGCATTAATCCACCCTTCGCTTGCGAGGATAGAATCTGAGAGCGCCTCTCGTGCCGAATCGGCCCAGCGGCCCGCCAGCCATCGCTGAACAGGAATGCCGAACCCTCGCTTGCGCCCGCTTGCAACTCGATCTCCGATGTTGCGCGCGGCAATCTCGCGAAGGATCGCCTTTAATCGCCCGCGCCTCAATCGAAGATCGAATGAAAGTGTAGATGCGAACTCCCACAAATCCTGGTCCAGAAACGGCGAGCGCGCTTCAAGGGCGTAATGCATGGTTGATCCGTCGACTTTTGTAAGGTACTCGCCCACGAATCGAGTCCGACGGTCGTAATCCAAGAAATCCGCTAACAAGCGCAGCGCAGACTGGCTAGACCAGGGTAATGCTCGCGCCGCTACTGTAGCATTCGCGAGCCGCTCGCCCAACAGCCCGGCTCTTTCATACGCGGGCAGACCGTCGTGCCTGTCGGCCACGGCCCCGATTCCGCCCGTAGCATAATCGATAAAAGATTTTGCGCGGCGCAACCATCCATCATCTGAGATTTGATTGCGAAGCTTCGACCACAGCCCCGCCGCGCTCCCCGGGATAGCTCGCGCCGCCTTCTGTGCGAGCCAGAAATGGCGGTGGCCTTCATAGCCTAAGAAGAGATCGTCCCCGCCGTCTCCCGTCAACAAGACCGTCGCTTCCGACCTTACGGCGCGCGACACCCTCAGCATCCCGAGCGCAGACGCGCAGGCGAAAGGCTCGCCGTAGGCGCTCACCATCTCTGACAGATCGGGCGAGTCGTCCGCAGACAGCTCAAGCACCTGATGGCTGATCTTCAATCTCTCGGCAGTTGCCCTCGCGTCAGCCGTCTCGTCCCACGCATCACCGGGCGTTCCTATCGTGAAAGCTTTGATATCGCCGCCGAGCTTCGAGATAGCCCAGCAAACCAGGCTTGAATCTACTCCGCCGCTCAAGAGCGCGCCGACAGGCACGTCGGCGTGAAGCCGTTTCTCTACGGCGCTCAGAAACAACGCTTGAGTCTCTTCGACCGCCTCATCGAATGTGATCTTTGTAGAATCGATTACAGCGGGCGGCGACCAGTAGATGCGAGATTTGATTGCCCCATCACTCCATTCGACGATCGTGGCGGCTGGTACTTTTGCGACTCCTCGATAGATCGAGCGGTCATCGGTCACGTACCCGTACTCCAGGTATTCCATCACCGCTTTGTCATCTATCTCACCGGCGAACCCAGCGGCCTTGAGCGCCCTCGCCGTCGAAGCGAAGGCGAGACGGTTATTGCCAATTGCATAGAAAAGAGGCTTGACGCCGAGACGGTCACGCACCAGAAAAAGCCTTTGCGAGCGGTCATCCCAGAGGCCGAACGCGAACATGCCTTTGAGTCTGGCGACCAGCCCATCGAGCCCCCACTCGAAATACCCGTTGATTAGAACTTCCGTGTCGGTATCGCTTTTGAAAAGGTGGCCGAGCGACTGGAGGTCACGGCGCAGGTCTAAAAAGTTGTAGATCGCTCCGTTAAAGACTACGCCCACGCGGGCGTCTTCGGACAACATAGGCTGGCGGCCTGCTCCGCTCAAATCGAAGATCGCGAGCCGGCGATGGCCGAGCGCGGCCTGGCTCCAGACTTCGATCCCTTCGCCGTCAGGCCCGCGCCGCGCGAGCGCGCCCGTCATCGAGGCCACGCGCGCGCGCGCCGCCTGCCCGTCCGGTTCTCCGATTAGCCCTGCGATTCCGCACATAAATCCGCATTAACCTCTCGACTAACTCGTTATCACAGATGCGAGACTCTGAGAGCGTGACTTCGCTCTGACCGTCGCCATGTTGTTATCGATGAATGTGCGCTGCCACAGTTCCAGCGTCAGCAGCCCCCAGAGGTGACGCGAGTTATCACGCCTTCCGCGCGCGTGCTCGTTAAGAATCGCCTCGACCGATTGATGGTTGAAGTAGCCGCGCTGGCGCGTGCGGCTGTCTGTGAGCGTGTCGTGGAGCATGTCGCGCAGCTCGTTATTGAACCACTTTGCTATAGGCACGCCGAACCCCTGTTTAGGGCGGTCGATGATCTGGTCGGGGACCAGCCCGCGAACAGCCTGCTTGAGAATGTGCTTTGTCATCCGCCCGCGAAGCTTCAGGCTTGTCGGGATCGTCTCGACGAACTCTATCAGCCTGTGGTCGAGAAGCGGCACGCGCGCTTCAATCGAATGGGCCATGCTCATGCGGTCAACCTTTGTAAGAATGTCTCCTGGCAGGTAAGTCTTGCTGTCGAGGTAAAGCAGCCGGTCTATATGCTTCGCAGAGTGCGGCACGTTCAGCAATTGCCTGAACCCCGCAGAGGAATCACGCCCGCCCAGCGCGCGCCTTATCTCGGTAGAGAGCAATTCATGTTTGGCGTCTTCGTCGAAATACGAGAGGCTGTCTACGTACCTGGCGTCGCCTTCGAGCGCGACGTTGCGAAGGAAATTCTTCCCGTAGACGGCGCGCGGCAGCGCGCGGCTAGCCTTCAGCATCAGGTTGCGCCGTATAAAGCCGGGTATGCGCTCGAACACTCGACGGTCACGGTCTATCAGGTATCGCTCGTAGCCCGCGAAAAGCTCGTCGCCGCCGTCGCCCGACAGGATCACCGTTACGTGCTCGCGCGCCATCTTCGAGACCATGTAGGTCGGTATGCTCGACACGTCGCCGAACGGCTCGTCGTGGTGCCACACGATCTCTTCGACGATCTTGCAGACATCAGGCGTGACGACGAACTCGTGATGGTCCGTGTTGAAATGTCGCGCGGTGATTCGCGCGTGATGAAGCTCGTCGAAACTCGATTCGCTGAAACCTATCGAGAATGTCTTTACGGGCCTGTCCATCTGCCTCGCCATCATGGCGACGACGGTGCTGGAATCGATGCCGCCCGAAAGGAACGCGCCCAGCGGCACGTCGCTCACCAGCCGCAGCCTGACTGACTCGGCGATCAATTCTCTTAACCGATCTACGTAGTAACTTTCATCACGACCGCTTTCCGTCTCGTCGGCCTGGCGGTAGTCGAAGTCCCAGTAACATCTTGTCGAAAGCCGCCCGTTCTTAAAAGTGAGAGTGTGGCCCGGCGGCAGTTTTGTTATGCCGCGAAAAGCGGTTTGCGGGTCGGGCACGTAGCCGAAAGATAGAAAATCGGAGATAGCCTCTATGTTGACATCGGGCAAGATGTCCGGGTGTTGGAGGATCGATTTAATCTCGGAGCCGAAAACCAGCGTGTCGCCCGCCAGCGAGTAATGGAGCGGCTTTTTTCCTACGCGGTCACGCGCCAAAAACAGCTTGCGCTCGCGGCGGTCCCAGATGGCGAAGCCGAACATGCCGCGCAGGCGCTCGACGCACGCTTCGCCCATCTCTTCGTACAGGTGAACGATTGCCTCTGTGTCCGTCTGTGTTTGAAAAATGTGGCCGCGCGCCACGAGATCGTCGCGAAGCTCGCAAAAGTTATATATCTCACCGTTGAATACGATCCAGATAGAACCGTCTTCGTTCGAGATAGGCTGGTGGCCCGTGACCAGGTCTATGATCGAAAGCCGCCGCATCCCCAGCGCGACGCCGCCTTCCGTGTAGAAACCTTCATCGTCAGGCCCACGGTGCTCGATGATGTCGCACATCCGCTTGACCGTCTCGCGGCGCTCTGTCGAATCTAGGTTTTCTTCGGGTCCGAAAAACCCGGCTATCCCACACATATCCTGGCCCTTTTTATTTCCCGGCCCTGTCGGCCTGCTCCCACAGCAATCCCGCTCGCGCGCTCTGTGATGCTGATTGCGTTTGCGCCTCTTGGCTGACAACCTCTTCGCCGCCCTCTAATCTCCTGAGCGCGATCGCGTACGCGACGGGGTAGTAGAGATACCAGAAATACTGGTACGAGGCGAAGAAGCTGCTGATTATATACCCGATGATCGTCGCATGAATTCCCAGGCTCAAGTAATAAAACTCTCTGTCGCGAGAGCGCGCGAAAGCTTGGGTCCGCTGCTCCAATCGCTTTAACGACCGCAACGGCGCGAAGATCAGCATCAGGTAAGCGATCAACCCTGCCGCGCCCAACTCGGCGGCGATCTCTATGTAAGAGTTGTGCGTCACCTTATCCATGTAAGCGCCGATGTTCCCGATTCCGATTCCCGTGACGGGGTGGCGGATGGCTATGACAAAGGCGCGAGCCATGAGGGCCTGGCGCTCTTGCGCGGACCCCGTGGCGTCCTGCTCGGTATTTAGAATCGTAAAGAGTCGGTCGCCATAAGCGTTCGGCATTGCCAGGCTGAAGACGCCGAACAACAGCAAGGCAGCCAGCACAGTCGTCGCGCGGTTGTTACGCCCGACCTTCCACAGCATGAACCCGCCCATCGCAATCAAGGTCAAGAACCCGCCTCGCGAGAACGACACGACCACCGCGATCGACAGAATCGCAACACATGCGAAATAGAAAAGACGCGCGAGCCCCTTTGTCGTCAGCGCGAGCGCAATCGCGATCGGCAACACCATGTTGAGCGCCGCTGCAAAATCGTTAGCGTTGCCGAACATGCCGCCGATGGCTCCTTCGACCCTTGGCGCTCCGATTGTAGAAATGGATTCGAACTTGCCCGCGAGGTAATTCTGTATGGCGATGAATGCGTTGTATGTTCCGCAGATGACTACCAGATTCAACATCATTCGGAGCCGTTCTCGCGTGTCGAGCAGGTTGAGCATCAGTATGAAGACAGCGACGACTTTTAAGAACACCTCGGTCAGCATCGTCCAAGCGTAATCAGGCTCTGTCGCTATGGGCGTAAACAGGACCGATATGAGTACGAGGAAACCGACCAGCTTCACCTCTTTCGGCCAGATGGTCAGTTGCTCCGCGCGCGCGAGCTTCGAGATGATGTAGATCACAATCATAGGGATTGCGACGTACTTTATGATGGGCGTATCGCCAAAGACTTCCGGCCACAAATCGTGCGGGCGCGTGTAGAGCAGAATTGTGAAGAGGAATACTCCGAAAAAGGCTAGCCCGTGCTTACCAGCAGACTCGATCTTGATCTCTGCGGCGTCAGGCGCGACAAAGGCCACAGGGCGCGGGTCGAGATTTACGCCCACGGCCCTTACGCCTTCTGCGCGATCTTCCCGCCAAACTCTTTTGCTCGCAGTGCTCATTTAAACTTATTACCGAATCTCTGTAGCTTCAGGAAGCGGCAGGCTCCGCTGGCGGAAGCTCGTGAGCTTTGCCGTCAGGCGGCGCAACTCGGATTTCTCTTCGTCTGTGACCGCTCCCGTAAGAATTGCCATCGCAAGATAGACGACTCCAAAAATTGCTGAACAGACGGCCAGCGCCACAAACGGGCGCGCTTCAGCAAGCGCGAGCCTCGCGGCCAATGCCGCAACCCCCGCCACAGCGGCTGCGGCCAGGGTTCTCATCACAGGCGAGAGCAACTTGAGGTCGCTTAATTTCATTCGCAGCCGCCGCCCTATGATGACCATCGTAGTTGTGATCGCCAGCAGTTGTATCGAAACATCGGCCGCAATCGCTCCCACAAGACCGGCCGCATGTATGCCGACATACAGCGCCCCGCACGTCACTGGAACAAGGCAGATGTAGAGCTTCAGCCTGAAGAACTTGAAATCCTCGAACGCGCGCAGCACGGGGCCAGTCACCGTGATCGTGAGCAAAAAGGCTACCAGGTTTACGGCAAAGATCGGCGCGGCCGCGGCGTAATCCTTCGTGAACAGGGCTGTGATGAATTCGTTGCAAAGGATGAGAAGCGCGACTACTGTTGGGACAAAAAAGAGCGCGAGCTTGCGGATCACGGCCATCCACAGCGCAATGATCTTTTTGTAGTTTCCTTCCATCTCAAGCCGCGCGACTTCGGGTATCAGCACGCTCGACACGGAATCGACCAGCACCATCATCAAAGGTATCTGGAAGCAGCCGACTGAATAGATTGCGAAATCTGCCGGGTCGAAATAATGGGATACGAAATACTTATTCAGGTCCATCTGTAGGCTTACTACAAGCCCGCCGAACCCGAAAGGAAGCGCGTTGGCGAGTTGTGCTTTGAGGAGCCGCGCGTCAAATGATTTCCAGAACACGCCGAACCGGCGGTGCAGGTATGTGAATAGTATTACGCACTGTAATGCGCCTTGAATGACTGCGGCAATGAGCAGCGCGCGAATACTGCCGAACGCGAGCCCGGCCCCGATCAAAAGCAGGCTCTTTGAGAGTTGAACGAGGACTATGAACACTGTCGCAGCGCGGATGTGGCCGTCCGCGATCGTCACGATCTCTAGGAAAGACGATACAAGCCAGAGCAGTATCGCCAGCCCCAGGATCGGTATATGAGGCGCGAGGTCGTCGCTTTTGAAAATGACGGTGACCCACTGCGGGTGTGCCAGAAATAGGAGCGCAAGCACGGCGCCCACAGCGAAGTAGAATATCAGGACGTTTAATACTATTTGAGGTTTTTTATCCGGGTGGCGCGGCATGAAATAGAAGGCCGTCGTGCTGACGTGAAGACCGAGCAGCGCAAGGGCTGTCGTCACTATCTGGAAAGCTTGCTTGTAAAGGCCGAACTCCGATTGATTGAGCGTGCGGACGAGCACCAGCGGCAGCATGAAGGCCAGGGCGAATGCCATGCTGTTTGCGACCGCAAGCAGCGCGGCGCGGCCCGTGAGGCCCGTTCCCTGGTCTGTAGCTTTATCCACTTTCATAGCTCTGGCAGATACTCGCAAGCGGTCGCAGCGATCAAGCTGGGGTGAGTGCCTCTCAAACGATTCTTTAACATTTCGAACCCGCTGGTAGATTGGACAAAATGGACGATGTCGCGCTCCGTGTGTATTCGCCTGAGCGCGAGCGGGTCGGCGTCGCTGGTGTTGAGGCCGTGCCTTGAAGTCACCGCGCACCTGTAGCCCGCGCGTTCGACTTCGCTCGACACCATCCGATCATAATCGCCGTTCGGATAACAGAAGAGGTCGACTTTGCGGCGGAGCACCTCTTCAAGCCTGCGCCGCGAATCGTTCAGCTCTCTACGCAGACGGTCGCGGCAGATGTTGGTCAGGATCGGATGAGTCAGCGTGTGCGAGCCGATCTCGACTCCGGCCGCGTCCATCTCTCTGACCTGCTCCCACGTCAGCGGGCTGAACTCGCCCGGCGGGACATACGGGAGCTGGACGTTGAGCGACGAAGCGAGGCTGGTGATGATGTCGTCTTTGACTTCATCCGGAATCTGCTTCAGCTCGGAGTTCACTACCGAAGCGGCGACGAGCCGCGACTCCGTGTCGCCGAGCTGTATGCGCAGCGCGCGGTCGTTTATCGTAGCTTCCAGCGTTTCTGTTGCGGCGCGCGAGGTCAGGTAGCGGAGCTTGTCCGTCCAGAGCCAGGTGCGCTGGTCTATAAAATCTGTCGCGACGAAGACCGACGCCGGCAGACCGTACTCGCGCAGGAGCGGGAAGGCTATCTCGAAGCAATCGCGGTAGCCGTCATCAACTGTTATGGCAGCCACGCGCGCGGGCAACCGCTTGCCCCTTTGAAAGTAAGAGGCCATCTCCGTGAGCGATATTACACGGTAATGCGCGATCAGGTATTCGAGCTGCTCCCGGAGGGCGCGGGCAGAAGTCGCTAACCTATCGCCGTTCTCGCTAAAGCGATGGTAGACGACTATAAGCGCTTTGTTGCGGTTAGCCAGGCGAAAGGGGGCAAACAGGCCCGTGCTGCGCATGAGGTTGAGGACGGCTCGCTTCATCTATTCTTCTCTATAAACTTTCCCATAGCCCTGTGTTTAATCGCATTTCTGGATCAGCGCAAGAGTTCTTTTCCGACTGCCGGGCCTACGCCTTCACAAAGAACTTGCTCTGTGTGCTACCGGTCGAAGCGAGAGAGCCGATGTCCGCTTGAAAACCCAGTGAGCTTGCGCCCAGGAGGGCCGCGCCTTCGCTCTCGTAGGCCGAAAGCACCAGCTCGTGCAGGTCCATGCGATCTATGAGGCTCAGAATACGGGTCGGCGGAATGCGCAACCCCACAGACAGCCTCAAGACGCTTTCAAGCGAGAGGTTCGTTATGATAGAGCCTTGTATCTTTGATAACAGACCCTGGTCAAACCCCGTCTTGCGGCAAAACTCCGATTGCTTTAACCCGAGCTGTTGCAGCCGCTCGCAGACCAGCAGTGAAAGCTGCGATTGCTCGTTCATCTCTGTCTTTCTCATGTCTTACCTCCACCCCACCTTTTTCTTTACATCTGGATTGTCAAACCCGCTTTCATTGTGCGAAGCGGTTTAAGACTACTCCGAAAATCTCATTGCGGCTGAAAGGCTCAACGGCCTTTGCCATCTCCGTCGAATTCAGCTTGCCCGCGCGGATGACAAGCACAGTCGTGTCGGTCGCGCGCGCCAGCAGGTGAACGTCCCCAGAGTAGAGCAGCGGGGACGAGTCGAAGAGCATAAAATCGTGTTCCTGGTCGAAGACCTGCACCATCTTCCAGAAGAGCGGCGAGGCAAGCACCTCGGCAGGGTTATCGACCTGTTCGACTGCCGGAAGCAGGTTGAAGTCAAAGGGGCGAACGCGAATTGTAGCTGCCCCTGCAGGAATCCCTCGCCTGAATGCTTCCGTAATCCCTATCTCAGCTTTTAGGCCGAGCATCCTTAGCGTAGAGGGGCGCTTGAGATCGCAATCGACTACGAGGACTCGGCGGCCCGCGCGCCCGAGAGCGCGGGCGAGGTTGAGCGTCACAGACGTACGGCCATCGCCGTGGTCTGCCGAGGCGATCAACACACGCTTGAGCTTCCGCCCGGCCGCTGCGGAGATCAGCCCCATCGCTATCTTGTTGTAGTGGTCCGTCGCGCGTGCGCTGTAGTAGGCCGCTATGTGCGGGTCTATGCGCGAGGAGTCGAGTATCACTTCACGCGAAGGCTCTGCGAGCGAGCGCCGCACCAATGCCTGCGCCGCCGCCTCGCGGCGCGTCCGCTCGCGCTCGAAAGTCGATTGCGCGTTCAACGAGTAGCGCATGAAGTCGAACTGCGTGCGCGTCGGGCCGTCCTCAAAATCTTCCACGGCCTCGACATCGATCACGGACGGCTCAGCCTTCTCGCTCCTGCGGGCCGTCTTGTTTAGCGCGTTATATACTTTTCCCATTACTTGAACCTTTCGATCAGCAGGCTGCTATTTCTTCGCCATCATCTGGAAGATGCCTAAGAAGTTGAGCAAGAAAAACAGGACAGGAATCAACGCCAGGCCTAGCGCAAAGACTGCGGCCCTGCGCCCCATCAAGCCGCGATTTACCGGCGGTCGCGCGCCGGGCGTGACGGTCTCGGGAATGAGGGCGACGACCGGAACGTCGAGGAAGTACTGCACGTCGCTCTCGTTTTGAATCAGATAGAGTCTTGGGAACTCTGCAATCGCAACTGCCACAATACCGGCCACCAGAGCCAATCCCAGGGCGAACAGGAAAAGAATCGGGCGGTTCGGCGCGGCGGGCATCTGCGGCAAGTTCGGCTGATCGACTACCTGGAAGAGCGCCGGACCTAGACCCGCCGTCGGCGAGAGCGATTTATGAAGCGAGTCCTGTCTCTTTAAGAGCGCCTCGTAGCGAGTGCGCAGCCCTTCGTACTCGACCTGTGTGCCGGAATACATGCTGACCGCGCCATCACTCGGCGCGACCGAGACGGGCGCAGAGCCTACGTTGGGCAGTTGGGAGAGCGAGTTCCTCTTGCGATCGATCTCGCGGCGCACGACTTCAAGCTCCGTCTCAAGCCTTGTCAATTCGCGCTGCAACGACCGAAGCTCCTGAGACTCGGGTGTAGTCATCACCGCCCGCGTCTGATCGCCCGGACCTGACTCGGCTATGCGGCGGTTGATATCGGCAAGCTGCTCGCGCGTTTGAACGACGCGAGGGTGAGTCTCTGTGTATTGCGACAGGTAATCGGCCAGCTTTCCTTCAAGCTCCGTCTTTCGCCGCACGAGCGCGCCGTAGGAGCCGTTCGAGCGAGTCTCGGCAGGGGGCGCGGAGCGGACTATCTCCTGTTGCTGCGCGATCATCCGTTTCTGCTCGGCGATCTGCAACTGAAGCGCGTACTGGCGGTCGGTCAAGGTTTCGACGCTCTGATTTACAGTGCTGCGCTCTGCGCGAATTCGGTTCAGCTCGCCCTGATAGCGGCCGGCGGCTCCGGCGCGCGCCGAAGCGGCCGCTCGCTGGCGGCCCACGGAAGAGAGCTGGTCTTCGATCTTTGCGATCTCCGCGTTGACCGCAATCGATTCGTCAGACGCCTGACGTGCGGCGGCCTCGTTCGCGCGGTCGAATATCGAGAGCAGATCGGTGACGACCTGTTTGGCGGTCGCGGGGTCGCGGTGCCTGTAAGAGAGCGTAAACGATTCAGGGAAGCCCGGGCGGTCGCCTCGGTTCTTGGTGTCGAGCTTGACGGCCTTACGCATCCCGTCGACTGCGCCCTCCAGCTCCGCTTCCGATTTCAGGTTGTAGAGATCGTACTTCTGGATGAGCGCTTCGAGGTTCGAGCGGCTGGTCACTTGCTCTGTTACTGCGGCCATCTGCGCGCCGTTGGTCTGGTCGTCATACTTGTTGCCGTAGACGACTATCAGGGCGCGCGATTCAAAGAGCGTGGGAATGCCTTTAATGACGAAAAATGATGAAATCAACATCACAACTGCCATAAAAAAAAAGAGCAGCCGCCTGCGCCAGATTATCTGCAAATATTCGATCAGGTTTCGGGGTCTCAAGCTTCCCATGATTACCTCGTTGAAAACTGGACTCTATCCTTACTTCAGCAGCCAGGCTGATGCTTCGGCTTCGATCTACTTAAATTCACAATTACGCCGGTATTTCAGATAAGCGGCCCCGGTCACCCGTCCGGGTAGCCCAATCGCGAGTTTCTGAAAATGGGGGCCAGGAAATCGAAGCCACATAGCAATTTAACTAGATCGTGGTTAGCACCAGACTGGCTGAACGAACCCTGACTAAACCGGCCGCTCCCGCCGCTTTGCCGCGGCTATCTGTAGAAGCCCTGACCGGCGAAGAGGCTTTTGACCGGATTGAAGGCGAGTGGGACGAATTGCTCGAATCGAGCCGCCAGCAGGTTTACTTCTTAAGATGGGATTGGAACCGGACGTGGTGGCGGAGCTACCAGCCCGAGGGCAGCCGGCTATTTCTCGTCACCTGTCGCGAAGAAGAGAAGGGAAGGCTGGTCGGGCTGGCTCCGCTCTACCTGGTACAGAGGCGGACCGCCGGCATTCCGCACGTCAGGGAAGCGCTCTTTTTAGGCACGGGAATCTACACAGAGACCAGCGAATACCTCGACATCATCGCGCGCCGGGGCTTTGAGCAGCAGGCGGTCGAATCGATCGTTACATTCCT
Source organism: Blastocatellia bacterium (assembly GCA_036277095.1). Classification (GTDB taxonomy): domain Bacteria; phylum Acidobacteriota; class Blastocatellia; order UBA7656; family UBA7656; genus DASUNP01. The sequence continues at coordinate 140,949 of DASUNP010000091.1, read as the reverse complement.
GCGAGAGAATCGGGAGTGGGACCGGCTGTGGCTATACGACATCCCTGCAACTTCCGAAACGCTCGCGCACCTGTTGAGAGCCCTGGGCTCCGAGGCGCGGACGCGAGTTTGCAACCAGTCGCATCACATAGATACTTCGGGCGATTGGAATACTGTCAAGAACAGACTTGGCAAAACCCTGCGCTCAAACCTCGACCGGCAGATTCGTCGCTTTTTCCGCCACCACCATTGTGAATTCCGCAGGGTCGAGCGGGCGGAGGAGCTTGAAGCGGCCCTTGAGAGGTTTGTATTTCTGCACCAGGCGCGCTGGCATGCGAAAGGAGAGGCGGGGTCGTTTGCGCTCCCGCGTTTCAAAGAGTTCCTGACCGACGTGATGCGTTCAAGCCTCGCGAACGACAAATTGAGGCTCTGGAAGCTCGAAGTCGACGGCGATGTCGAAGCCGTTTTGCTTGCTTTCTTCGACAACGGCGTAGCGCATTACTTCCAGGGCGGATTCAATCCTGCTTACGCAAAAGAGAGCCTCGGCACTGTCATGATCGGGTTATGTCTAAAAGATTGTGTGGAAGAATCAGATATAAGGGAGTTTGATTTTATGGGTGGAGAAGCCGACTATAAATCACATTGGACGAAGGCGACACGCGAAACGACAGAGCTTGAGTGGATGCGTCAGGGCGTGCGGTCACTAATCTACACGGCACGTGTTCAGGCAGAATCGTTTGGGAGATCGATAGGGCGAGCAACAGTCCCTGCCCCCGTGAGGGCGGCCGGGAGGCGGCTCATAAACAAGAGGCAGCTCTCGAATAATCATTGCGCGTCACCTGTTGAGGTTGAATCGAACGGCGCGGCCAGGGATTTCATTGTAAGACAGATGACTGACTCTGACCGGGAGCGTGTAAAGGCGCTCATAGCAAAGATGTCGCCGGGCGATGTCGAAGCCCGCTACAAGTGGCTTTATGAATCGAACCCGCACGGGCGCGCGCTCACCTGGGTTGCGATCGACAGAGAGACTGGCGACACGGCAGGGTGCACATCGGTCTTCCCTCGACGCGTGGTGGTCGAACGATGGAGGCGAGTGGGATCGATAGGAGGCGATTGTTTCGTCGAGCCGCGTTTTCGGAGAAAAGGATTAGCGACCGAGCTTCACCGTGCGAGCTTTTCGATGATGCGCGACGAAGGAGTCGATTTTATGTACGGCCCGCCCGTGGTCAACAACCTTGCGGCGCTCTTAAAGGCCGGCTCGCACGCGGTGACAGGTTACAGACGCTGGGTGCGCCCGCTGACCGGCAGCGGGGCTTACAAGGCCGCTTTTTCTCGCGAGCCTTCAAAGCTCGAAGCGCGACTGGCCGATCTGCCCGTGATGATCTTCGACCAGTTGACGCGCGCCGATTCGCGCGAGTTTCTGCTTGAGCAAGTGACAGAGTTTGGCGCTGAGTTTGACGTACTGTTTGAACGGGTGGCCGCAAAACAGAAGATCGCCTGCATGCGCGACAGTCGGTATCTTGCGTGGCGGTACCTTGATTCACCCAACCAGCGCCAGGTTCCATTCGCGATAAGGCGAAGCGGCGAGCTGATCGGTCTACTAGTGCTTGAGACTAACGCGGAGAAGACGGCCGTCGTCGATCTCTTCACGAGGCCCGAGCCGAGCCTGATAGACGCTACGTTACAACTGGCAATCGGCTACGCGACGGAGGCTGGCTGTTCGAGTCTTGAGATGAGTCTGACCGATGGCTCGGCGCTATCTGAGCGGCTTCGCGCCTCCGGATTCATTCGAAGGGACGAGCGGGGATTTCAGGTAGCAGTAGCTTCAAGCGATCCGCAATTTGAAGCCCTGACACATGAGAAGAGCTGGCATTTTATGGAAGCGGACCAGGACCTCGACACTGTCTTCTTAGATTAGGCTGCAAAGACCTGGGACCCGGTTACGATTGCCGCGCAGAGGCGCCGTCATTATCGTCGTCACCTGCGGCGACCGGAACGTAGTCGTATTCGCCAATACCCTGCAATATCAGGAACGTTGCCGAGCCGTCGCCGACATTCCTCACCAGATGCGGGCGACCGGCCTGCACCTTGTACGTATCGCCTGGGCCGAGGTCAACTGACTCCTTCGGGTCTCGAACGTGAACTCGAATACGGCCGGCCAGCACATAGAACGTATCGTGAATGTTGTTGTGGTAATGCCAGGGTACGATCTGCGTCGTCGATATCTGTAGCTCACTGATGCGAAATCCCTCGCGCTCGGCGTGTCGCGCGCGACGTTCTACCTCATATAGTCCGCTCGCGTCAGAAAACGATTCCATAATCCCTCCTCGGTTGTTCGGCAGGCTCTTGCCATTCGAAGCTCAATTTGTGCATTGCCTGCAGCCCTCGTGCGATACAACTCTACCCTCGACCCAATGAAGATTAAGCGATAGTCCACTTCAGAAGGCGTTCAAGTCTCCGATGCTACGAGGCTAACGGACAACACTATTCGTCAGTTTCCTCGAACCGCGATAGACTGGACATCGGTTACTACGATATTGCCATTTTGCGGATGGACCATTATTAATGAGGCTTGGCGAGTTGCAAAATCCACCGCAAGGAACACTTCTTGCCCTTGTTGGCCTTTAACATCGAGCTTTACGACAGAATTGTTGCTCATAAACTCCTCCCTTTGTCTTGTATTGTCCAAGGTATGTTAGACGTACACGAGTTTCTTAGCTACTCCATAGCCGCGCCTGGCCGCAGGCCCGTCTCGTTTGCGGTTAGGTGAGGCGGCTATAGAGCGAAACTCACCACCTGCGGCGGAGCGACCGAGACGGGCGCGGCGGCGGGATTACTGCTGTTACCCATTCCGGTTGGTGACTTCTTTAGCTTTTTTAGCTCTTTACGCTGAAGTTCCTCATTCGATGGAAGCTTCTTCTTTGTATTGTCTACTATTTCTCTCTTTACAACCTTCCCTGATTCTACCGTAATAATTATGTCCCGCTCGTAGACTGAGCCATAACCCATATGTACATATTGCAGTTGTTTCCCATCTGAAATGCGCAACTCTCCTGTATACCAGGAGGCTTCCATCTTCCCATTGATACACCTTTCTCCAAACAACTCTTTCAGGTCCGCCTTTTTGCACTTGCTCTTTACATATTCCTGAAATGTACATATCCACGAATCAATTCCCCTGAGATACAACTTATCAGCTTCTATTTCCCAGTAAGCGACGTAGCCTCGCCAATTCCCAGAGCTGTCGAGAACATCTGGTGCGACTTTGAAGGCAGGTCTATCCTTTTCATTTTTGTAGAAGGATTCTAGCGGGTTAGAAAACAGGTCATAGATTTTGCTGTTATATATCAGGACATCGGGTGCTTGACCTGTAGCTAGAGAAATCTGCGGAAACGAAGTCAAAATAAAGATAAGAGCAAAAGCTTTTTCACCTTACCTCCAGCCATAGTATCTACCGGGTTCATTTGGCCGTCTAACGATTCGGATCAGCGGGGCCGCGCTGTACACTCAAAGAAACATATGAAACTCACTTCGCGGCCTCCGCTGTATGCGCTTGTTAGACCGCTACCTGGTACAAACGTCTAAAACCTCAAGGACATCTTCCACAACCTCATCCGCTGCTTTCTCAATGAACTTTGCTTTTCTTGCCTTGTAGTCAATAGACTTAACTTGATCTACCATCACGAAGCCCGTCAGCGATGATGATGCCGGAACCGGCAAATGGAACGGAATATTTCTATTTGTGTTCGTAATAGGACAGACAATTGCCAATCCGGTATGTTTATTGAACAAGTAGTTGCTGACAACCAGCGCAGGCCGCCGTCCCTTCTGCTCGTGCCCGGATTGAGGATCAAATGAGAGTGCGATAAAATCTCCTTTTTGAGGGACGTATCTTGCCATCTACCACTCTTCTTTGCCTACAGGCTTGCCGAAAGATTGCTCGCGAGCTTTATAGTTGCGAGGCATTCGGGAGACCATCTCCATCAAATCGAACTTTCGTTTGGGAACCTTCTTTATAATGATTTGACCTTCTTGGGGAATCACTTCAACATCATCTCCAACGGCGATGTCAGCGGATTCCAAGACATGCTTGGGGAGCCGTAAACCCTGGCTGTTTCCCCACCTTTGGACTTTTGCTACCATACATTACCTCTTTCATTCTACGTTTAGCCTATGTATATACCTAATCCTAGTATCGGGTCAAGGGCAAGCGCATCAAGCGGTCTAATTATCCTTTAGACGTCTTAACACCCTCGCAAATAGAACCGGGCTCTCAAGCCTGCGGCAACTGGTCGTTGCCGGGCGCTGTGTAACGCTAGGGAATATCATCCGTCTTTGCCTTGCTGTATCAACACAAAAACAGATTGGCGACCGGTTCATTGCCGGAACCAGTCGTTTCGGGTGGTGGGGATTGTCAGATACTTTCCGATACCTGGACGGCCATTGGTTTGTTAAAGCACGCAGAGAATTCCGCCCAGCATGACCTCCAGAAATCGTAGAACCCGCAGCCGCCTCGCTTCAACACTCTCTTGTGATTAAAGAAGACGACGAGCATTGTGCCCAAAAACAAGAAGCGGTGAAGAAAAACTGTGACCTGCCTTACCGAGGCCGGTTTTGAATCTCGGATCTGATTTATCATTTCCGATTCGTACTTTATATGCGCCTCTTCATCGGCCAGTATCTTGTCGCAGATTGAGGCAAGCAGCTTTGAATTCGTAGCGCCCTTCAAAGCCCTGTAGTAAACCACGGAGATTAGTTCGGCTGTGATCAAAACGGTGATCGTCAGCTCGTAGCCTACATTCTTCCTCAGCCGCCTGAATACGGCATCGGTCCAGTTCTTCTTCACCAGTGGCATGTCATGAATGCTCATAAAACGTTTCAGCAGAAGCGCGTGGTTCTGCTCTTCGGCGATGAAGAGTTTTGTTATGGGGACAAGCAACTGGTCGCCCGATTTTGCGGCGTACGCGGCGGCAGATTTCAATAACCCTTTCCCTTCGGAGTACTCGCCCAGTTGGAAAGCGGCTATCGAATTTGCGATGCAGCTTTTCTCATCGCCGGTCAGCGCGTCCGCAGTTATCCAGGGAATGTTGCCTGTGTTAGCTCGGTTCTTTGTGAAGTGAGCGTGCCATGATTTGAGTGAGTCGATCATCTCTCTTCCTTCCAGGGAGGATTGACGGCGATCTCTTGGATGCGGTTTGCAGTATACAGTTGCTTCGTCCTGTCAGGCCACGCAAAGTGCGAAACCCCGTCGGCTGATTTGTAATCCGATTCGGCGATTTGTTAACCTGAAATTGGATTTCGCATGAGAACGTTAATTATCAAAGGAGACGTGAAACGATGAGATTGACAGAGATGGTTTCGTGCGCCGGTTGAGCGGCTAAGCTTGCGCCGAGCGCGCTCGCCCAGGTGCTGGGCGGGCTACCAAAACAACCCGCCGACCCGAATTTGATCGTGGGCTTTGACACGGCTGACGACGCGGGGGTATACCGTCTCCGCGACGACCTCGCGCTTGTTCAGACCGTAGATTTCTTCACGCCCATCGTCGATGACCCGTTCGATTATGGGAGGATCGCAGCCCTGAACTCGATCAATGACGTGTGGGCGATGGGCGGCACGCCGCTCACAGCGCTCGCGATAACCTGCTTCCCGAAAAAGGGCGTCGACTTTGAAATACTTTCCGAAATCATGCGAGGCGGCCTGAGCATTCTTACAGAGCACAACGTCGCTCTTCTCGGCGGCCACAGCGTAGATAACCAGCAGATAATGTTCGGCTACGCCGTGACGGGAACCATCGACCCGCAAAAAATCGCGACCAATGCCGGAGCCCGCCCCGGTGATCGAATAATTCTGACCAAACCTATAGGCACAGGTGTCATCTCGACGGGCATCAAGTTTGAAAAGACCGACGAAGAGACTGCTCGCGCCTCTGTCGCCACGATGTTGACCGCGGGCCGGGAGGCCGCCGCAGCCATGCGCGAATATGATGTGAAGGGCGCTACGGACGTGACGGGCTTCGGGCTGCTCGGCCACGCCTGGGAGATGGCTTGCGCGAGTTGCGTCACGATTGAGCTGAATTCGAACCGCGTTCCTCTGCTCGCGGGTGCTTTGGAGCTTGCCGCTCAAGGGATGCTTACGAGCGGCGACCGCACTAATCGCGAATACGTCGGTGAAGATATCGAGATCGCAGACCCTGTGAATAAGCAGATGCGCAGCCTGCTTTATGACCCGCAGACGGCAGGCGGCATATTAATCTCAATTGCTGCGGACCGCGCGGAACAGATGCTGGCGCGGTTGCGCGAAACCTACGCGCAGGCCGAGATCATCGGTCAGGTCAAAGAGCGCGATGCGCATTCAATAAAGGTGATTTGATGGTTGAGAGAAATCTTGATTACGCCGCGATGCTTGACGTCGCAATCGAGGAAGCGCGGCGCGGGCTTGCCGAAGGCGGCATACCCATAGGCGCGGCGCTTTTTGACCAGGACGGAAAACTGCTGGGCAGCGGCCACAACCGCCGCATACAGGAGGGCGACCCTTCGGTTCACGGCGAAACAGACGCTTTTCGCAAGGCAGGCCGCCAGCCCTCTTACCGCAAAACGATAATGGTAACGACGCTCGCCCCTTGCTGGTATTGCAGCGGACTCGTGCGCCAGTTCAAGATCGGGACTGTCGTGGTCGGCGAATCGGTCAACTTCCCGGGCGGGATTGATTGGCTCCGCGAAAACGGGGTTGAAGTCATAGACCTCAAATCTCAAGTCTGCATCAACATGCTCAAGGATTACATAGCGGCAAACCCGGCGGTCTGGAACGAAGACATCGGCGAGTAGTCGCACTACCGGCCCCCGGCGGTGTAAAATGTCGTGGCAACTTATCGGTGGTTAAGACGTATATCTTGAAAAAACGGCAGGGAGAATTGTGACCTCGACTAGAGAAAACGATTTACAACCAAAGATGAAGGCCGCGCGTGAAAGGTTAGACGCGTGGGTGAGGGAGATCGTCCAGTGGCACTTCGACCCGGCGACCGGCTGCCCGTTCTGGCTCGATTACGCGAGCAAGCTGGATTGGGACCCGCGACGCGAGATCAACAGTTATGATGATCTCGCGCGGTTCGGGAACTTTCAGGATGAATGGCTGCGCGGCGGGCCCGTGCGCCGCTGGGTGCCGCGTGCTTATGCCGATAAGCCTGTTTATGTCTTTGAAACCGGCGGCAGCACCGGAGTGCCAAAGTCTCGGATCAGCATTGACGACTTTCGCATCGATTACGAGATGTTCAGCGAGACGCTCTCTGACGAGTTCTTTCCGAAAGGCTCGGACTGGCTGATGCTCGGCCCGTCAGGCCCAAGGAGGTTGCGTCTGGCCGTAGAGCATCTGGCGCAATATCGCGGCGGCATATGCTTTATGGTCGACCTGGACCCGCGTTGGGTGATAAAGCTGATAAAGATGAAAGAGCATGAGATGGCCGAAGTCTACAAGCGCCACGTCATCGATCAGGGCCTTACGCTGCTGCGCGCGCATCCGAACATTCAATGCCTGTTCACGACTCCCAAGCTGCTTGAAGCGTTGTGCGAGAGAGTCTCGCTCAAGCGGATGGGCATCAAAGGCGTCTTTTGCGGCGGGACGGAGATGACTCCACAGTTCCACCGCTTCGCCGTAGAAGAGCTGCTCGACGGAGTCTACTTCGCGCCGACTTACGGGAACACTCTGATGGGGCTTGCGGTCCATAAGCCTCGAATGGCCGAAGACAATTACGCGATCATCTACTACCCGCCCGCGCCGCGAGCGATGGTCGAAGTCGTAGACCCCGACAACACGGATAAAGTTGTCGACTACGGCGAGACGGGAAGAGTAAGGCTTACGACGCTGACGAAAGAGTTCTTCATGCCTCGCTTCCTAGAGCGAGACGAGGCGGAGCGCGAGCGCCCATTCGATCTTTACCCCTGGGACGGAGTCCGCAACGTGCGGCCCTTCTCAAGATTTCAAACGACGGTTGTCGAAGGAGTCTACTGATTTTGGATTTCGGATTTTGGATTTTGGATTGCTGCGTGTATTACGTCATACGTCCGCAATCCCTTAATCCAAAATCGAAAATCTAAAATCCGAAATTTAAGATATGCTTCACATACCTATACTGCGCAAGGGAGAGCCATACAAAAGCCTGGACGTTGTCACAGTGCCTCACCACCGGACGCGCGAGCCTTTTGTCGAGATCAGCCAGGCTAACAACGGGCTTATTCGCCGTGACCTGCTGGATCAAGCTTCGGCCAGACGTGCGCTCGAAGACCTTTCATCGGCGGAACTGATAGAAATCTCTGCGCGCGCCGCCGATCACTTCGCGAGCGATGACCTTCCGCTCGGCGACGTGGTCCAGACGCCGCAGGATTATATCGAACAGGTTTCGGCGACTACGGGATTGCCGCACGTTCTGGCGAGAAGGAACATGGCGAAGATCGAAAGCGTGATGCGCCAGATGCAATCGGTCTTGAACGGGCTGACTCGCAATCTCGATCTCGGCATACTAGACCGAGGGTTCGGCGAATTGAGAGGGCAGGCGCTCAGCTTTTTCCCTCGCACAGAGTCGCTCGGCGTCGTGCTGCCGAGCAACTCTCCCGGCGTTCACTCGCTCTGGGTGCCCGCCATAGCGTTGAAGACCCCGCTCGTCTTGAAACCCGGCAGCGCCGAGCCGTGGACGCCTTACCGCATCGCGCAGGCTTTCATACGCGCTGGTTGCCCGCGCGAGGCATTCAGCTACTACCCGACGAGCCACGCGGGCGCCGGAGAGATTCTGCGGGCTTGTGGGCGCGGGATGCTGTTCGGCGACGCCTCTTCGGTCGGCGTGTACAAAGGCGACCCGCGCGTCGAGCTTCACGGGCCGGGATACAGCAAGGTAGTGATTGGCGAAGACCTCATCAAGGATTGGGAGAAGTATCTCGATGTGATGGTGACTTCGATACTCGAAAACGGCGGGCGCTCGTGCGTGAACGCGTCGGGCGTGTGGGTTCCTGCTCACGCAAGCGACATCGCCGACGCGCTCGCGCGAAGGCTGGCCGAAGTCGTTCCCCGCCGCGCCGAAGATGAGCGAGCGCAACTCGCTCCGTTCGCCGACGCGGGTGTGGCAAAGCGAATCTCTCAGATGATCGACCAGGGACTCGCGGAGCCGGGCGCTCGCGATGTCACCGCCGAGCATCGAGCGGGCGAAAGACTCGTCACCTGGGAGAACTGCACGTACCTGCTGCCGACCGTTGTTCATTGCGATAATCATGAACACACGCTTGCAAACCGTGAGTTCCTATTCCCCTTTGCGAGCGTCGTCGAAATCCCGCAGGCTGACATACCCGAAAAGCTGGGGCCCACGCTCGTGGTGACTGCGATAACCAGGGACCAGGATTTGATACGAAGGTTAGTTTCATCACAGCACGTAGACCGGCTGAACCTCGGGGCGATTCCCACGAATCAAATAGTCTGGGACCAGCCGCACGAGGGGAACCTTTTCGAGCACCTCTACGCGCGCAGGGCTTTCCAAAAAGCAGTAGGCACATAGCATGAAAATACTTCACATCACGGCGGGCGCGGCGGGAATGTACTGCGGCAGTTGTTTGAGAGACAACGCGCTGGCGGCCGAGCTTATCGCCAGAGGGCACGACGTGATGCTCGTGCCTCTCTACACCCCCACGCTGACGGATGAGGAGAACGTCAGCCAGGACAAAGTCTTTTTCGGAGGCATAAGCGTCTACCTCGAACAGCACTCGGCGCTTTTCAGAAAGACGCCCTGGCTCATAGACCGGCTGTGGGACTCGAAGCTCGCGTTAAAACTTGCATCGCGCAGCTCAATTCAAGTCGAGCCGACTCGGCTTGCCGATCTCACCGTGTCGATGCTCAAGGGCGAAGACGGAAACCAGCGCAAAGAGCTGAGAAAGCTCATCCACTGGCTCAAGAGCGAAACGCCGCCCGATGTCGTCAACATCCCGAACTCGCTTTTGATCAGTCTCGCCGTGCCGATTAAAAAAGCGCTCGGCGTGCCCGTTGTCTGCACGCTTCAGGGCGAGGATCTGTTTCTCGAAGGATTGCCGGAGCCGCACCGCTCGACTGCGATTGAGTTGATAAAGAGCAAAGTCGAAGCTGTAGACGCTTTCCTTGCAGTGAGCGAATACTATGTTGAGCACATGGCACGCTTACTCGACATACCCGAAAATAAGATTCACGTCGTTCCACTCGGGATCAACCTTGACGGCTACACGGCTGAGCCGCGTTCGAGAGGCGAGGAGTTCAAGATCGGTTATTTCGCCCGTGTGGCGCCCGAGAAAGGCTTGCACGTTCTGTGCGACGCATATCGAAGGTTGCGCCAACAGGGCAAGCTTTCAAACGCGAGCCTTGAGGTCGCGGGCTATCTCGCGCCCGAGCACAGGGCTTACCTGAGCGGCATCGAGCAGCAGATGAAGAGCTGGGGGCTTGGTGACGAGTTTCGTTACCTGGGCGTAGTCGACCGCAAGCAGAAGATCGATTTTCTCAAGAGCCTCGACGTGCTGTCTGTGCCTACGACTTATGACGAGCCGAAAGGAATCTTTCTGCTTGAAGCGATGGCCTGCGGCGTGCCGGTCGTCCAGCCTCGGCGCGGCACATTCACGGAGATAGTCGAAAAGACAATGGGCGGTTTGCTCGTCGAGCCGGATGACCCCGAGCGACTTGCAGAGGGCCTTTACCACATCTTTGAGAATCCACATGCAGCCGAAGAGATGGGCTTGACGGGCGCGGAGCGGGTCCGCCGGTTTTACAACGTAGGCCAGATGGCCGAGCGCACGATTGAGGTGTATGGTAGTCTTAATAAGCAACCATCACAGAAGCGAGCCGAAGCAGCGGCAATCGAGATGGCTTGAGTAAAAGAGGTAGCATTATGAAGGCCAAGCAATTGGGAAAATACATCGTAGCTGACCCAGAAATTTGTCATGGTAAGCTGACCTTCAAGGGAACTCGCATCTTTGTAAAAGATATTCTGGAAATGGTGGCCGAAGGGATAAGCCAGGACAGGATTGTTGAGAAGTGGAGAGGTAGTATAACTAAAGAGGCAATTTCTGAAGCTGTTATGTTAGCGTCTGAACACTTAATCACTGAGTTTTCAGACGATGAGATAACGCAAGAAATGACCGGCAATCAGGTCAGCAAAAAAACATCTGGTGGTATTGACTTGCCAAGTGATCTACAAGCGCGACTCGCAGACGACGCGGCTAAGATACCAAATTGCACAGAATCTGAACTAGGCCGGTCGCTAATCGACTTCGCGTACCGGATGATAGAGCAATTCGGCCTCACGCCCAAAGAGGTATCTGATGACATTCATTACACGGAGTCACGGCGGTTGGTCCAACCGCCTTCACTCCAATACGGCTACGACTTGGCTGAATTCCGCCGCGCCAACAACTACGACCTGATAACAGCGATCAAGCAATCAAGCGCCGGGGGGCTAAGGACGACTCGCAGCTTCGGCTATTACGATCACTTCGCTGATGAGGGTGAGTTGAAGGGTGAGGGTGAGGTTAAGCGGAGGGCTTGATATGACAAGAGAAGACAACCAAGGGCGAGAATAAATCTTTGTGGCTGGCTAAGTCAGGTTACTCTTAAAGCTCATTACGCACGAATTCAGTAGAAGAAATTACCAATCCTTTCATTAGTTACTCCGCAGGGATCTTCTTGAGTGAATGTTTTAGACCAGAATATAGACCCTGATGAACAAATACTCTTAGAGCAGTGGAGGATTCGAGTCCGTCAGATCGGTTACGGTGTTGGGTATAGCGGGATGGGGGATGATGAGATCATTCCTTTGTTACACCAGATGCATAGAGTTACGTTCTTTAGTCGTGATGAAGACTTCTTTAAGAAATATCCTTGCCATGCAAACTATTGCTTAGTTCATCTGGATGTAGAAATGAACGAGACAGCCATCTTCATTCGCCGATTTTTGCGACATCCTGAGTTTAATACTCAAGCCAAGCGTATGGGGAAAGTGGTTCGGGTTTCAACAGAGCACATAGTCATTTTGCAACTTCATGTCAAAGAACAGAGAAGATTAACCTGGATTAAGTGAGAACTCTTTAAGACTTCTACCAGCCTGTTTGTAAGGAGGCATATTGATGAAAGCTGAAATGTTCCCTCAGTTGAAACAGGTTTTATGCTCAATCGTAGCCATTACATTCGTTTCAATGATTGTCCCATTTGCGTCTGCACAGACGCGGCGGTTCACGCCGACGGTCGGTTATCCGACTTTTGCAAAACGTGAGCCCGTATTGCGCGTTAAGCCCGGCGAGATCATCGAGACGAACTCTTTATGGGGCGATTGGTACGAGCGCGCGGGCGGGGCGTGGCCCGGCGAAGTGGGGCCGTTTTACATCGAAGGCGCTACGCCTAACGACACGCTCGTCGTAAAGATTCTAAAGCTGCGGCCTAACCGCGATACGGCCGTCTCGACTCACACGCCGAATTTCAGCGCACTCGCAAACGACAAGTACACCCCTGTACTCAACGACCCGATCCCCGCGAAGCGATTCATCTGGAAGTTGGACCGCGCGCGCAACACGGGCACGCTTGAGCTACCTCAAAGCCGCATGAAAAAGATTGAGGTCACGCTCGCGCCGATGCTAGGACGCGTGGCCGTAGCCCCTGTCGGTGAGCAGTCCTGGGGCGGGCTTTGGCCCGGAGATTTCGGCGGCAACATGGACGCCTCTGACGTGTGCGAAGGCGCAACAGTCTACTTGCCGATCTTTCACGACGGCGCGCTCTTTTATTTCGGCGATGGGCACGCATTGCAAGGCGACGGTGAAGTCTGCGGCTCAGGGCTTGAGACAAGCATGGACGTGACTTTTCAGTTCGATCTTATCAAGAACAAAAAGATTCGCTGGCCGCGCATCGAGAACAGCGAATACATTATGGCTACCGGCAGCGTTCGACCTTTGATGGACGCTTTTCGAATAGCGCAGATCGAGCTTATCAACTGGCTGGTCGAAGAGTACGGCTTTGATAAATGGGAGGCGCTCCAGGTCGTTTCGCAAACGGGGCAGACGCGCGTCGCCAATGCCGTCGACCCGAACTATACTGTCGTCGCAAAGTTCCCGAAGAAGTATCTGCCTAAATGAAAGGTTATCTTGCTCGAAGTTAAAGATCTCAAAAAAGAGTACCCGACCCCGCGCGGACCGCTGGAAATACTCGGCAACGTCTCGCTTTCGCTTTCGCGCGGCGACGCCGTCGCGATCATGGGGCCGTCGGGGAGCGGGAAGAGCACCCTGCTCTACGTGCTCGGAGCACTTGAGCCGCCTACGTCCGGGACCGTGACTCTTGACGGGCGAAACCCTTTCGAGCTTTCCGAGCGCGAGCTGGCCGAATTCAGAAACAAGCAGATCGGCTTCATCTTTCAAGACCATTGCCTCTTGCCTCAATGCTCGGTAATGGAAAACGTGCTTACCCCCACGCTCGTCACAAATGCGAACGGCGCTTACAGCAGCCGCGCGAAAGACCTTTTGAGTCAAGTCGGCCTCGCTGAGCGATTGGACCATCGCCCTGCGGAGCTTTCGGGCGGCGAGAAGCAGCGCGTGGCCCTCGCGCGGGCCTTGATAAGAGAGCCGCTCCTGTTGTTGTGCGATGAGCCTACGGGCAACCTCGACCGCTCGTCGGCAGACAGGGTCGCGACTCTCTTGCTCGATCTTCACGCAGAGCAGCAGACCATAATGATTGTAGTGACTCACAGCGCGGAGCTTGCTTCGCGCTTCCCCAAACGCTTCGAGATGGTCGAGCGCGGCCTCCGGCAGGTGTAATGCGAACAGCCACCCTCCTTAAGAATAATCTTACATATTTCTGGCGCACCAACCTGGCCGTAATCGCGGGCGTCGCGATTGCCGTCTCAGTACTTGCGGGCGCGCTCGTTGTCGGCGATTCGGTGCGGGCTAGCCTGCGCGACCTTTTCCTTTCCAGGCTCGGCGCGACCGACCACGTCATAACTTCGACGGCGTTTTTCCGAGAGCGGCTCGCGGATAATCTCCTAGCTAATGACGAATTCCGCGATGCTTTCGACGCGGCGTGCCCTTTAATTCTGTTCGAAGGCGTCGTGAGCCGTGACGGGCGACGCGGAAGCGGAGTTCAGGTCTACGGCGTCGACGAGCGGTTCTGGAAGTTTCACGGACGCGAAGGCCAGATACAACCGCTTGAAGGCAACAACGTTTTTGTGAGTGGCGGGCTTGTCGAAGAGGTTGGCGGCGAAGTTGGCGACTCGATTTTGCTGACGATTGAAAAGCCTTCAGCGATCCATGCGGAATCGTTGCACGGGCGCAAAGATGACCTGGGCCGAACGATTCGTTTGACAATTAGCAGTGTCCTCTCACCTTCTGACCTGGGCGACTTTTCCATCCGCCCGCAACAGGGAGCAGCCCGGACGATCTTTGTCCCTCTACGCCGTTTGCAGCGTGACCTTGAACAGCCCGCGCGCGTCAACGGCATTCTCGTTTCAGCCAAAAAAGCCGGCGGCGATCAAACGCTCGAAAAAGTCTTGAGGGAGACGTTCGCGCTCGCAGACCTCGCTGTGAAGATTCACCCGATAAGCGAACAGAACGTCATCGCCTTAGAGAGCGACACGGCGATCATCTCAGATGCGCTGGCCGACAGCGCGCAGGCGACCGCTGCGGAATCGGGCATGACAACGTCGGGTGTATTAACCTATCTCGCAAACACAATCCGCTCGGGCCAAAAAGAGATTCCATACTCCGTAGTAACCGCGATCGGTCGAGAGAAGTTTCAGGCGCTAGGCCAATCGGCCTTGCCCGATTCGCAATTGCCGCCGTTGATCTTAAACGAGTGGGCAGCAAACGACCTCGGCGCGCGCGTGGGCGACGAGGTTGAGCTTGAATACTACGTCTGGCAGCAGGAAGGAAGCTTGAAGACTGAAAAGTCGCGGTTCCAATTAATCGCCGTAGTCCCGATTACAGGCGCGGCAGCGGACCGCGACCTGGTGCCCCAGTATCCGGGCATCACAGGAACGGAAAGCCTGGGCGATTGGGACCCGCCGTTCCCTATGGACCTCGATCGCATACATCAGAAAGACGAAGATTACTGGGATCGATACCGGACGACCCCGAAGGCGTTCGTCGTCCTCGAAGACGGTCAGAGGCTCTGGCAATCGCGTTACGGGCGGCTCACCTCGTTGAGAATCACGCCATCGTTCGGGTCGCTTGAAGGCGCTGCTTCCTATTACGACCAGAGGTTGCGGAGTTCGATAAATCCGTTTCAGATGGGTCTGTCCATTTTCGACGTAAGGGCGGAAGGGGTCGCGGCATCGCGCGGCGCGACAGACTTCGGCGAGTACTTTGTCTACTTCAGCTTCTTTTTAGTGATCTCCGCTTTGCTGCTGGTAGGTCTGTTCTTCAAGCTAGGCGTCGAGCAGCGGCTGAGAGAGATCGGCATACTTCGCGCGGCGGGCTTTGCCGGGTCAAAGATACGAAATCTGTTTTTAACCGAAGGCTTGATACTGGCAACCGTCGGGAGTCTGGCGGGGCTTGCGGGAGCGGCAGGCTACGGGTGGCTGATGATGTATGGGCTGCGGACGTGGTGGGTAGACGCGGTCGGCACCCGGCTCCTGAGCCTGCACGTGTCGCCGACTTCTCTAATCATCGGCGGGGTGGGAGGCGTCGTCGCGGCGCTCATCTTCATCTACTGGACTCTGCGCTCGGTCGCCGCCGCATCGCCCCGCAGCCTGCTCGGCGGCGCGATGGAGAAGTCAAAAGGCAAAAAGCAAAACGCAAAAGGCAAAAATGGTTTCTCTCGGACAGCGATTACTGCGGTCGCGTTAGGAATAGTCGGTCTTTTATTGCTCGTAGCTGCCTCACTAGGATTGATCGGGCAAGTGGTAGGGTTTTTCGGCGCGGGCATATCGCTGCTGATCGCGTTCATCTGTTACCAGTCGGCGCGGCTCCGCAGGGATAAGAGGAGAGCTATTGAAGGTCAGGGATGGTGGTCTGTCTCACAACTCGGATTCAGGAACGTGACTTACAGGCCGAGCCGCAGCGTGTTGTGCATCGCCTTGATCGCTTCGGCCACTTTTATAATTGTGGCTGTAGACGCTTTCAGGCGCGACAGCGCGGTGGCTTCGACCGATAGAAAGACAGGCACTGGCGGCTACGCTCTGCTCGCGGAGTCGGTCGTTCCGCTCGTGCCCGATCCTGTAACCAAGGATGGGCGAGAGACGTTAAACCTTTTTGCGGATCAGAATAATTTGATCGATGAGGTGAGCTTTACTCGATTTCGATTGCGGCCCGGGGATGACGCCAGTTGCTTGAACCTTTACCAGCCGCGCAACCCTCGATTGCTCGCGCCCGCTTCGGGGTTTATCGAAAGCAATCGTTTCGCGTTTCAGGATTCGCTTGCGGAAACCGGAGAGGAGAAAGAGAATCCCTGGCGGCTGCTTGAAAAGGAAGATGCGACAGGAGCGATTCCTGTCATCGCCGACGCGAACTCGATGACGTATGTGCTGCACAAAAAGCTGGGCGACGAGATTGTGATCGATAACGGCGGGGCGAATCCTCTGAGGCTGCGTCTGGTTGCGTCGCTTTCCGACAGCGTGTTCCAGGGAGAGCTTCTGATGAGCGAGAAGAACTTCACGCGCGCCTTCCCGGACCAGGAGGGCTATCGCTTCTTTCTGCTCGACGTTGTGCAGGAGAAGTCCTCGGAGGCGGCAGCGCTGCTCGAAGATCGATTGAGCGATTACGGGTTTGACGTGTCTCGTACTGCGGACCGATTGGCCGGTTTTCATCGCGTTGAGAACACATATCTGTCGACTTTTCAGACGCTCGGAGGGCTGGGGCTTTTGCTTGGCACGCTGGGCCTGGCGACCGTGTTGCTCAGAAACGTGTTGGAGCGAAGGCGCGAGCTTGCCTTGCTCAGAGCAATGGGCTATCGCTCGTCGCATTTTACAATCATGGTAGTGGCCGAAAATGCATGGCTGCTGTTTTGCGGGCTGCTTACGGGCGCACTGTGCGCCTTGATAGCCATTGCGCCCGCGTTACTGGAGAGGGGAGGCCGGTTGCCCACAGTATCGATCGTAGTGTTGTTGATGCTGGTTATGGTGACAGGGCTCGCGGCGTCGCTGTTGGCAACGGTGGCGGCGCTGCGCTCTCCGCTGCTGCCCGCTTTGAGGTCGGAATGAATCGGAGTTCAACCGTTATGATTAAGAAAAAATCTCACCGCAGAGACACAGAGAGCACAGAGGTAACACAGAGAGAACATAATTCTGCTCTGCGTAAACTCTGCGTTCTCTGCGCCTCTGCGGTGAATCTTCTCGCATTACTTTTCATACTAATTCTTTGTGAACCCGCATCGGCGCAGGATTGGCCCGGCTGGCGAGGCCCGAATCGCGACGGGGTTGTGGCTTCGTTCGCAGCACCGAAAGCGTGGCCCGAAAAACTGACGCTCAAATGGAAGGCGACTGTCGGGGAAGGGCACTCGTCGCCCATCGTAGCCGGCAACCGTGTCTACATACAGACCCGTCAGGGCGAAGAAGAGGTCATCTCGGCAATCGATTTGAACACCGGGAAGCCGCTTTGGAGCGAGCGTTACGCCGTCTCTTATGTGATGAACCCGGCTGCGCTCGGGCACGGTAAAGGACCAAAATCGACCCCTGTGATCTCTGGCGGCAAGCTCTACACCTTGAGCATAAACGGAGTGCTCTCAAGCTTCGACGCTCAGACCGGAAAGCTGATATGGCGCAAAGAGTTCTCTAAAGACTTCAAAGCCACGTCCCCGCTCTACGGGACGGCAATGTCGCCGCTGGTCGTAGACAACATGGTCGTAGCTCACGTGGGCGGGGATTCCGGCGGCATGCTTGCGGCTTTCAATGCCGAGACGGGTGAGATGAAATGGAGTTGGAGAGGTGACGGCCCCGGCTACGCTTCGCCGATCATTGTCGATATCGGCGGGGCGCGACAGATAGTCACGCAATCTGAGAAGAATCTGATCGCCGTCTCTGCCGCCACGGGCGAGCTGTTATGGCAAATACCTTTCACAACCGATTACGACCAGAACATCGTGACGCCCGTCGTCTACAAAGACACGGTCATCTTTTCCGGCCTCGACAAAGGGACTTTCGCAATCAAGCCTCAAATGAGCGGCGGAAAGTGGAAGCCAGAGCAGGTATGGCACAACCCGCAAGTCTCTATGTACATGAACTCTCCTGTCATCGTCGGCGATCATTTGTTAGGCCTATCTCACAAGCGCAAGGGGCAATTCTTTGGCCTGGACGCGCGAACAGGGGCTACTGTGTGGGCGACCGAGGGCCGCGAGGCCGAGAACTCCGCGATGCTGGCAGCGGGCAATCTGCTCTTCGTCCTGACGAACGACGCCCAACTGATCGTGGCCCGCAAGAGGGCGACGGCCTTCGAGCCTTTGAAAAAATATACCGTGGCTAAAAGCCCGACATGGGCTCACCCGGTTGTAATCGGCAATCGAATACTGATAAAAGATGGTTCCACGCTCGCGCTCTGGGGCCTCGAATAGGCGAGGGCGATAAAACCTGGAACAACGGCAGGCGCGCGGGTGTCTAACAGAGCTATACCAGATTTATTCAGCGGAGGTGTACCTATGAGGTCGAGACTGCTTGAAAAGAATCTGCGCGTTCGATGTGCCGCCTTTCTGCTGTTCGCATCACTCGCGCCCCAGGCCGGGGCAAACGACTGGTCGCAATGGGGCGGGCCTAACCGTAATTTCAAGTCTTCGTCAACGGGGCTTGCAAGCTCCTGGCCTGCGACGGGGCCGCGAGAGCTTTGGAGCCGAGCGCTGGGCGAAGGCCATTCCTCGATCCTCGTAGAAGGCAGCCGCCTCTACACCATGTATAGCAAGGGCGAGGAAGAGATAGTCATCGCGCTCGACGCGGCGACTGGAAAGACGATCTGGGAGCACACATATCCTGCGCCGAGCGTCGTGGATGGGAAAGCGATCGACTACCAGTTTGGCAGAGGCCCGCACGCGACCCCGCTAATCATAGGCGACATGATCTACGCCGTAGGCGCGACGGCCCGCCTGCACTGCTTGAATAAAGAGACTGGAAAAGTCGTCTGGTCGCACGATCTTTACAAAGAGTATAACGGGACGTTCGAAGACAGAGGTTACTCTTGCAGCCCGCTGGCCTACAAAAACACGATCATCTTGAACGTAGGCGGGGCGGGCCAGACGCTGGTCGCTTTCAACCAGAAGGACGGGAGCATCGTTTGGAAGAAACACGATTTCATGACCAGCCCCGCTTCACACGTAATCATAAACGTCGATGGGCAAGACCAGGTCGTCGCCTTCCTGGGCAAAGAGATAATCGGGCTCGATCCGAATAACGGCGACCTTTTGTGGAGCCACCCGCACGCGACAGAGTGGGGGCTGAACATCAGCACGCCCGTTTGGGGTGAAGACAATCTCTTGTTCGTCTCTTCGGCCTACAATGGCGGGAGCCGTGTGCTGAGGCTCGCGCAAAAAGGTGGGAAGACTACCGCCACGGAAGTCTGGTTCCACAACCGCGTGCGCGTTCATCACGGGAACACCATACGCATAGGCGATTACGTTTACGCCACGAGCGGCGATTTCGGCCCGGCCTTTCTTACGGCAGTCAATATTAAGACCGGCAAGGTGGCTTTTCAGAATCGCGGCTTCCCGAAGTCGACATTCCTTTTTGCGGACGGCAAGCTGATCATCCTTGATGAAGACGGCAACCTCGCGCTCGCCACGCCCGCGCCCGACAGCGTAAAAGTTCTGTCAAAAGCCCAGGTGCTACAAAACAAAGCCTGGACCGTGCCGACCCTCGTGGGCACGAAGCTCTACTTGCGCGACCGCAAGACTATAAAAGCACTGGAGCTTGGTTAGGAAGCGAATCAGTTGCGTTTCAGCTTTATGTCCTGCACGCAGCGCAAGAGGTTATCTTTGTCGCGCTCAAGCTTCCTTATCGAATAACCGCTCTCTTCGCCAGCGGCATCCGCGCGTATGCCGTCCGTGATAAACTGGTCGCCTTCAAAGACGATCTCAAAAACCTTCTCTTTGTAGCCAACACCTGAAACCACGTAATGGATGTGGGCGGGAATCCTGGCGTTAGGGTAAGGGCCGGGCTTGATAGTTCGAAACTCATACTGGCCCTTGTCGTTGGTCCGCATAGTGCCTTTCAGCCGTGGATTGGAGCTGTCTCTGCCGCCCGGCGTGTAATACCCATTTATGTCCGTGTGGTAGACGTAAACGGAAACCCCTTTGAGAGGCGTAACGCCGTCCGGACCGTACACTGTGCCCGATACAATTAAAGGCTCTCCGGCCTCTTCTTTCGAAGCGATCGTAATCTGCCAGGGCGCGTCGCTGCTTGCCTGCTCGACAACTCGCCCCGAGCATATCGACGTCATCAGAACCATCACCAGAACAAATATGCTTTTCATCGTCTTCTCCTAGTCCTGAGTGCTGAGTCCTGAGTAATATCTTTCACTCAGCACTCGGCACTTCCTTTGACGGATGGGGCCGAGTTTTTGTTCCACTTTTTCAGCGGCGGCTTTCTACTTTCGGGGAGTTTGATTTACTATTTACTCATCCCAATCAAGGAGTGAAACGTGAGACACAAAATCTTTCTCGTTATTGCCATCCTATCGCTAGGTTTCTCGAACGCAGTGGCCGAAAACTGGCCGCAGTGGCGCGGACCCGCGCTCAACGGCGTGAGCGCTGAAAAGAATCTCCCGACCAGGTGGACGACCGAAGAGAACGTCACATGGAAACTGGCGATGCCCGCCTTTAGCGGCTCGACTCCTATAATCTGGGGCGACCGCATATTTTTGAATGTCGCGGAAGGCGACGACCTGTACCTGTGGGCCGTCGACCGCAACAAGGCGGCTGTCTTGTGGAAGAAGCGGCTCGGGGGCGGGAACCTCAAGCTCCGCAAGCAGAATATGTCTTCGCCCTCGCCCGTGACCGACGGCAAACACGTCTGGGTGATGACGGGCACGGGCGTCCTCAAGGGGTTGGATTTTGCGGGCAATGAGATTTGGGCGCGCGATATTCAAAAGGAATACGGCCAGTTCGGGTTGAATTGGGGGTACGCCTCTTCGCCGCTGTTGTACGAAGACTCGCTCTACGTTCAGGTGCTTCACGGGATGAAGACGGACGAGCCTTCTTACGTGATGCGCATAAACAAGACGACCGGAAAGAACGTGTGGAAAGTCGACCGGGCTACGAATGCGATTAAAGAGTCTCCAGATTCCTACACGACGCCCGCGCTGCTCAAGTACGGAAAGACCGTCGAGATCGTAATAACGGGGGGCGACGTTGTGACGGGCCACGACCCGGCTACAGGAAAAGAGCTGTGGCGCGCTAACGGACTCAACCCCGATAATCACCCTTTCTACCGCATAGTCGCCTCGCCCGTCGTCACAGGCGATATGATCTACGCGCCGACGCGCATCAAGCCGTTGCTGGCGATTCGCGCGGGCGGGCGCGGGGACATAACCGAGACTCATCGCGCCTGGGCGTTTGATAAAGGGCCGGACGTGCCCACACCTGTTACGGACGGCAAATACTTTTATGTAGTAGACGACAAGGGCGTGATGTGGTGCCTCGACGCGAAGACTGGGCAGCCGGTCTACGGGCCTGAGCGTGTCAAGCCCGGGACGTATAGTTCTTCTCCCGTGCTTGCTGATGGGAAGATATACATTACAAACGAAGATGGGTTGACTACGGTCGTGAAGGCCGGGCCAAAATTCGAGGTGCTGGCCGAGAATAATCTCAACGATTATTGTCTCAGCTCGCCGGCGATCTCCGATGGCCAGATTTTTATTCGCACGACGCAGCACCTCTATTGCATAGGCAAGAGGGCCAAGCAATAGCCGGGCGTTGCCCTTACAAGGAGAACAGATGAGACACCTTAAGATTCGGGCAAGTCTTTTAATCGTTTTACTGGCGATCACCTCACTTGCATCCGCGCAGACTGCGAAAAGCAAATCTCCCATCACTCACGAAAAGATGTGGATGATGAAGCGCGTCGGCGCGCCGGTGCCTAGCCCCGACGGCAAGTGGGTCGTCTTTTCGATGACCGATCCCGCGTACGATGATAAAGATCAAAGCTCGGATTTGTGGATAGTCGCCGCAGACGGCAGCGGTCCGCCGCGCCGGCTCACCTCGACCAGGGGCAGCGAGAGCGGCGCAACGTGGTCGCCCGACAGCCGATGGCTCGCCTTTTCTGCGCGCAGGGAGGGCGACGAGGTGAACCAGATTTACACGATCAACGTTGCTGAAGGCGGCGAGGCCGCGCGAGTGACTTCGCTTTCGACAGGGGCAAGGTCGCCTCAGTGGAGGCCCGACGGCAAGGCCCTGCTTTTTACGAGTGGCGTATTCCCGGGCGCTGCGGATGACGAGGCGAATAAAAAAATTGCCGCAGACCGCAAGGCTCAAAAATACAGGGCGAGAGTCTATGACAGCTTTCCCATCAGGTACTGGGACCGTTGGCTCGACGATACTCAAACTCATCTGTTCGTCCAAACGCTTGAGCCGGGCGCAAAGGCTAAAGACCTTCTCGCAGGAACAAAGCTGGTCGCCGAAGCAGGATTCGCGGGCCGCGCGCTCACCTCGGGCGAAGACCTGGACGCCGCGTGGACGCCCGACGGCAGCGCCATCGTTTTTGTCGCGACTACGGCGAAAAACAGTGCGGCTTATGCAGCATTCAACACCAATATCTATCTGATAAAGGCTGCGGGCGGCGAGCCACAGCAAATAGCATCGGGCGACGGAAGCTACAGCCGCCCCGTGTTCGATCCCAAGGGCGAGAATCTCTACGCGGTCTTCAATCAAGAGAACGGGAAGACGTACAACCTGGACCGGCTGGCGAAGTTCGCATGGCCGATGGCAAACAGGAAGCCCATCATGCTGACGGCGAATTTCGATCGTTCATTAGGCAGCTTCGCGATCACGCCCGACTGCAAAACCATTTACCTGCTGGCCGAAGAAGCGGGCCACGAAAAACTTTACAGCGTGCCGGCCTCGGGCGGCGAAGTTCGCCTCGCGATGGATATGACGGCTGGCGCTTACACGAATCTTGTAATACCGCGCAAAGCGGCCCAGACCATCATGCTCGCCAACTGGGAGAGCTCAATCAACCCTTCAGAGATAGTCCGCATAGACGCCGGGTCAAAGACGCAGAAGCGGCTGACCGAGTTCAACGTCGAGCGCGCGGCTGAGATCGACTGGCTGCCGCTGCGTCACTTCTGGTTCACGAGCAAGGCGGGCAAGCGGATTCATAATATGATCGCGCTGCCGCCCGGTTTTGATGAGAACAAGAAATATCCTTTACTCGTTTTGATCCACGGCGGCCCTCACGGCATGTGGCGAGACCAGTTCTTCCTTCGCTGGAATTATCACCTGCTCGCGCAGCCCGGCTACGTAGTCTTGATGACGGACTTCACGGGCTCGACGGGCTACGGCGAGAAGTTCGCCCAAGAGATACAGGGCGACCCGTTCATCGGGCCTGCCGCCGAGATCAATGAGGCCGCTGACGAGGCCATACGCCAGTACAAGTTCGTAGACGGCTCGCGGCAGGCTGCTGCCGGAGCGAGCTACGGCGGCCACCTTGTGAACTGGCTGCAAGCGACTACGACGCGTTACAAGTGTCTTGTCAGCCACGCGGGTCTTATCAACCTTGAAAGCCAGTGGGGGACGAGCGACTCGATCTACCATCGCGAGGTGAACAGCGGCGGGCCGGTCTGGGAGCAAGGAAGAGTGTGGCGCGAGCAGAATCCCATTCGCTTCGCAAAGAATTTCCGCACGCCGATATTGCTCACCGTCGGCGAAAACGATTTTCGCGTCCCGCTAAACCAGACGCTCGAAAACTGGAGCGTGTTGCAACGCATGCGCGTGCCGAGCCGGTTGATAGTCTTCCCGGAAGAGAATCACTGGATTCAGAAGGGCGAGAATAGCCGCTTCTTTTACCGAGAGCTGCACGCCTGGCTCAAGAAGTATCTCAACAACGGCGATTGATAATGAGAGGTAGAAGAATTATGAAGCCGCAGAAACGAACTCTTATTCGCATCATCTCTGTCTCGGTGTGGCTCGCGCTCGCAGCAATCGCAAGCCCATCGTACGCGCAAGAGCAGCCGTACGAAATAAGCGAGCATTACACAAAGCAGGAGCAACTGATACCGATGCGCGACGGGGTAAAGCTCTTTACGTCGATCTACATTCCGAAAGACGCTTCGCAGAAGTACCCGATAATGTACGACCGCACGCCCTACAGCGTCGCGCCATACGGGGCTGACAAATTCAAAATAGTGCTCGGCCCGTCGCAGCATTTCACGAAAGAAGGATACATCTTCGTCTACCAGGACGTGCGCGGGCGGGTGATGTCCGAAGGCCAGTTTGAAGACGTGCGCCCGCATAACCCGAACAAGAAAGGCGCGACGCAGACGGACGAGAACAGCGACGCCTATGACACGATAGAATGGCTGCTCAAGAACATCCCGAACCACAACGGGCGCGTAGGCATTTGGGGAATCTCGTACCCCGGTTTTTACACTTCGATGTCGATCATCGACTCGCACCCGGCGATAAAAGCAGCATCGCCGCAGGCCCCGATCGGTGATTGGTTCATGGGGGACGATTTCCATCACAACGGCACGCTATTTTTACCGCACGCATTCAACTTCTATTCCGGGTTCGGGCTGCCGCGTCCGAAGCCAACTACCGAGTTCGCGCCACCTTTTAAGCACGGCACGCCCGACGGCTACAAGTTCTTTCTTGAGATGGGGCCGCTTGCGAACGCCAACAAGAAGTATTTCAAAAACGAGATAGCTTTCTGGAACGAGATGATGAAGCACCCGAATTACGACGACTTCTGGAAAGCGCGCAACATTCTGCCGCACCTCAAGAACATCAAATCAGCCGTGATGACCGTGGGAGGCTGGTACGACGCCGAAGACCTTTACGGCGCGCTCAAGACCTACGAGCATATCGAGAAGCAGAACCCCGGCATCGTAAACATCCTTGTGATGGGGCCGTGGATTCACGGCGGCTGGGCGAGGACCGATGGCGATCAGCTCGGCCAGGCTCGGTTCGGCTCGAAGACCAGCGTCTTCTATCGCGAGAAGATCGAGCTGGCCTTCTTCAATCATTATTTGAAAGACAAAGGCGAGATGAAATTGCCGGAAGCCTACGTCTTTCTGACGGGGAGCAACGAGTGGAAGACCTACGATCAGTGGCCGCCCAAGAATCTGAAGACCGAGAGCCTTTACTTGCATCCCGGCGGGCGGCTCGCGTTCGAGCTGCCTAAAGAGGGCGCGGCCGAGAGCTTTGAGGAATACATCAGCGATCCGAGCAAGCCCGTACCGCACATAGACTGGACTTCGATAAACATGACGACAGAGTATATGGTGGCCGACCAGCGACACGCCGCGCGGCGGCCCGACGTGCTTGTCTACCAGACGGACGTCCTGACACAGGACGTGACGATTGCGGGCCCGATCACGGCGAGCCTGTTTGTCTCGACCACGGGAACGGACTCTGATTTCGTAGTCAAGCTAATTGATGTTTTCCCGGACGACGCACCGGACAACTTGCCGAACCCTGGGGAGATAAGGATGGCAGGGTTCCAGATGCTTGTCAGGGGCGAGCCTATGCGCGCGAGGTTCAGAAACAGCTTCGAGCGGCCCGAGCCTATGGTCCCCGGAAAAGTCGATAAAGTCGAGTGGGTCATGCCCGACAGCTTCCACACTTTTAAGAAGGGGCACAGGATAATGGTCCAGGTGCATAGCAGCTGGTTCCCGCTTGTCGACCGCAACCCGCAAAAGTTCGTCGACATCAACAACGCGACTGAAGCCGATTTTCAGAAAGCGACGCAGCGAGTCTATCACTCTCGGCAATACGGCTCGCACGTTAAGGTCGGGGTCATGAAGTAGCCGCGCACCGCTGCCGCGTAGCGGCCTTGTGATTTTAGCCATGATCGCCGCGTAGCGGCGGATTGATTTTAGCCGTGTGCTTCAGCGCACGGTTGGATGGATCATAAAACATCGCGTCGCGTCAGCGACGCCTGAGAATTCAAGCGCCGCTACGGGTCGCAATAGATCCGAGGCGTAGCGGCGACTCGATGCGGCGGGTTATGCAACTCTTGAGATAGATATGTGGAGGCTTATGCGCACTAGAATCATTCCGGCTCTATTCTTGACACTGCTCGCGCTCACCACTTGCTTCGCGGGAGACAACTGGCCGCAGTTTCGCGGACCTAAATCGATGGGCGTGGCGGATGACCCCAGGCTGCCAGACAGATGGAGCGCTACGGAGAACGTCGCGTGGAAGACTGACATCCCCGGCGTCGGGTGGTCGTCGCCTGTCGTCTGGAACAACAAAATATTTGTGACTTCGGTCCTAAGCAAAGGCGAAGTCGAAGCGCCGAAAAAGGGTCTTTACTTCGGTGGCGAGAGAAAGGCTTCGACTGACGAGCACCGCTGGATGGTCTACTGCGTCGACTGGAAGACCGGAAAGATTCTATGGGAGCGAGAAGCCTTCAAAGGGGTCCCGCCCTCATCGCGCCACTTAAAGAACAGCTATGCCTCTGAAACTCCCGTGACCGATGGTGAGCGGGTCTACGTCTATTTTGGCAACGTCGGTCTGTTCTGTTACGACATGGATGGGAAGCCGCTCTGGAATAAACGGTGGGGGCCGTTCAAGACGCGATACGGGTGGGGGACGGCCGCCTCGCCCGTGCTCCATAAAGATCGCGTATACGTAGTCAATGATAACGACGACCAGTCATTCATCATCGCTCTCGACAAAAAGACGGGCAATCAAATCTGGCGCGTCGACCGCGACGAAAAGAGCAACTGGGCCACGCCTTACATCTGGGAAAACGAGTTGCGAACAGAAATCATTACACCCGGCACAATGAAGGTTCGCTCATACGATCTGAACGGCAAGCTGTTATGGGAGCTTGTGGGAATGTCATCGATCTCGATCCCGACGCCGTTTTCAAAGTTCGGACTGGTCTACATTACATCGGGTTATGTGATGGACCCGCTGCGCCCGGTCTATGCGATTCGGCCAGGAGCATCGGGCGACATATCGTTGAAAGAGGGCGAGCGCGGCAACCAGCACATAGCATGGTTTCAACCGCAAGCCGGCCCGTACAACCCCACGCCGGTGATTTATGGTGATAACTATTACACCTTGCTTGACAGAGGGTTCTTCACCGCACACGACGCAAAAACCGGCAAAGAAATATACGGCAAACAGCGCATAGACGCCGCCGCCGGGGCCTTCACGTCGTCGCCCTGGGCTTACAACGGAAAGATATTCTGCCTCAGCGAAGACGGTGACGCTTACGTCATACAGGCCGGGCCTGAATATAAGCTGGTGGGGAAAAACAGCCTCGGCGAGATGTGCATGGCAACGCCCGCGATCGCGCAAGGGAGCCTGATTATCCGAACGGCGTCGCGGCTCTACCGCATTTCGAAGTCCTGAGTCTTGAGTCCTGAGTGCCGAGTTATATACTCTCACTCAGGACTTAGCACTCAGGACTCAGGACTATTCTATGGATTTGAAATTGGATTCGGTCGAAGTGCGCGTGCTCGGCTCGCTCGTAGAAAAACAGACCACAACGCCGGAATACTACCCGCTGAGCCTCAACGCTTTGACACACGCTTGCAATCAGAAGTCGAGCCGCGACCCGGTTGTCTCTTACGATGACAGGACAGTCACGCAGGCGCTCGACAGCCTGCGCGATAAAAAGCTCGTCTGGTTGTTTCGCGGCGCCGACAGCCGCGTCCCAAAGTACGGTCACATCTTCCCCGAAGCGTTCGACCTCAACAACAAGGAAGTGGCCGTGATGTGCGTCCTGATGCTGCGCGGCCCGCAAACGGTCGGGGAGGTTCGAGGCCGCACAACTCCGCTTTATAACTTCGAGTCGCTCGGCGACGTTGAGGCGACGTTGGAAGGATTGATCGAGAGGGAAGGGCAGAACCTTGTCATGAAGCTCCCGCGCCAGGTCGGGATGAAAGAGTCGAGGTACGCGCATCTATTGAGCGGCCCGATTTCAGTCGAAGAGATCGAAGCCGCGCTCAGGACAGAAACCCGCGCGGGCAAGACGCAGGCGCTCGAGGAGAGAGTCAATAGCCTTCAAGAAGAGGTCGCACGACTGCGCGAGCAGCTTTCAGGTCTCGAACAACAATTCTCAGACTTCAAGAAGCAGTTTGAATAGCCGGCTGCTAATGAGCCGGCCCCGGCCCCGGCTTGAAGTAAAGCACCAATCCTGCGCCGACAGCTACCAGGATAAACCCGACATAAAGCAATGGATTGGGCTTTGTTTGAGGCGGATGCAGATACATCGAAAACAACGTATTCACAACCGGCGCTCCGCCGAATACCAGAGGCATCACATAATTGGGAATCCCGCCGGATTTGAAAGCGTAGATAATACAGATCGCTCCCAGCGCACCCAGCGTTCCGCCAATCGTCGCCCATGTAACGCCACCCCTGTTAAACCCTTTTAACTCGCCTTGCGCCGCAAGACTAACGAGAGGAAATAATACGCCGATCAGAAAGTAGGCTATGCCTACGCATAGCAGCGAACGGAGCGGGGCGGTCGACTGGTTGCCAAATTCCACCTGGCCGCGATGTAGCGAAGGGCCGTAAAGGCCCCACGCCAGGGCTGCGCCTAGAGCGAATATCACCCATAGCATAGAAGGCTTTCTCTCCTTTTGTGTTCTGGTAGTCATCTCTCTGTCAATCGCGTTTCGCAAAGCAGTAAAGCGCGCCCCGCGTTCTTATGTAAATTCGCCCGTCGGCAATCGCGGGCGTGGCGAAGCATTCGTCGTCCAGAAGATTTACCGCCAGTATCTGCCACTCTCCCCCGGCTTTCAATACAGAGACCGCGCCTGACTGGCTGACCATATAAACCTTGTCGTCTGCCGCGACGGGCGATGCGAAATATTTATCGATAGCGCCTTCCAGCCGCCCCTGCTTTACGACGGCGCCCGTCGCCGGGTCGAAAGAGATCAATACACCTCCGTCATTAACCATGTAAAGCACGTTCTTGTAAAGCAAAGTCGAAGGAACTTGCGGGACCGGCCTCTGATACCGCCAACGAATGCTGCTGGCCGTCATGTCGCCGCGCCCGCCTAGCTTGATCGACAAGAGCCCGTTTTCAGCCGACATCATCGTGCGGTAGACCTCCCAGTCCCTCGCGTCCAACAGGCCGTCACGATTGAGATCGAAAACATTGAAGTACCCATCTATTTTCAATTTCTCATCGAGCGCTTCCGCTTTAGAGATCTTGCCATCTTTATTCGCATCCTGTTTCGGTAGGGCCTCTTCGAAAGGCACAACCGCGACCTGTTTTCCTGGCTGGTTTTCGGGCCAGCCCCAGCCATTGATGTAAATCACATCACCTTCGACAGCAGGGATAGACTTCATCTCGCAAGCGAGCCCGCGAACCCACCACACCTTCTCGCCCGTCTCGACAGAATAAGCGGAGAGCTGGAACGATTCGGGTACGACTATCTGTTCCGGCCCGCCCATTGGCCTGTAGAGGATCGGCGTCGAGTAACCTGAGATTACTAGCGGGCGATCTGTCTTCCATTTGACGCGTCCGCTTTTTTTATCCACGGCAATCAAGAACGAGTTTGTATCCTGGTCGCAAGCGAGAATCACCTTGTCGCTTGAAATTATGGGCGACGCGGCCATACCCCACTGGCTGTTGAAAGGGCCGAGCGGGAGCCGCCACATTTCGGCGCCGTCCGATTTGTAAGCTACAAGGCCGAAGTCCTGGAAGAACGCATAAACGTTCTCGCCGTCCGTGACAGGGCTAGGAGAGGCGGGGTTATTCGGCTTCAACAGCCTGTCGGTTCGCGAGCGGGGCACTTCGCGTTTCCAGAGCAACTTGCCGCTCTGGCGGTCCAGGCAGATCGTGAAGAGCTTGTTGTCTTCAAAAGCGGTCAAAAAAATTCGATTGCGTCCGAGCACGGGCGATGAGTGCCCTGCGGGCAGCTCGGTTTTCCAGACCAGATTCTTTTGCGCACCGAACTCGACCGGCAAGCCCTTTGAATTAGAGATGCCTGTACCATTAGGCCCGCGAAACTGCGACCAATCTTCGGCTCGCGCTCCCGGCATCGTAAAAAAAATCACCGCAGAGACACAGAGAGCACAGAGGCGGCGCAGAGAAAACAGTTTTCTGCTCTGCGTGACCTCTGTGCTCTCTGCGTCTCTGCGGTGAAATATTCGCTTTGTCATTGCTAGCTCCTTGAATTCAGAAAGCTATTCGCAAGCCCAACTGAATCTGTCTAGAAGAAGTCACCGTCGAGCGTATTCGGCCAAACGACGGGAGCGGCTGTTCGTTGTCGGCAGCGCCCGCAAAGGCCGTTAAGCTCGGCGGAGCAAAGTTCGCGCGGTTGAAAAGATTGAACGCTTCGACGCGCAACTGTATCAAAGTGTTTTCGCCAAGTGACGCGACGCGCGTCTTCTTGACCGCCGCCAGATCGAACGTCCTCAAGTTCGGCCCGATGAAAGTCCCGCGACCGAGCTTGCCGAGCGTGCCCGCAGGCGGAAGCACAAAAGCAGTCGGGTCAAAATACTGATTAGGATCGCCAGTGACCGCGTCTTCGTGCGTCCTTCCGGGCGCAAGGCTCGCGCGGTCGAAACCGATGCCGGGGCCGTTCGACGGCGACCACTGCGACCGCGAGCGGTTGCGCTGCACAAAGACCGTAAGCGGGTTCCCGCTCCTCAACTGCGCGATGCCCGTCAACTCCCATCCGTCGAGGGCCTTGCCCACTGCCCCTTCCATGCCTTTCGCGAACGGGACTTCCCAGGTGAAGTTGATCGCCAGGTTGTGCTTCGCATGATAATCGGACAGCCCCTTGTTGTAATTGAAGCCGGGAAACTCGGGGAATGCAGTCGTCGTCCCATTCGTCGCGTCTGAAAAGAAGGTCGACGCCTGCGTCGTGTCGATGTTGCGAGAGAGCGTGTAAGATGATTGGAATGTGAACCCTTGAGTGAACCGCTTGCGCACCTCGAAGATCAGCGCGCTGTACCACGAGTTGCCGTCGCTGCTCTTTAACTCGATCGTCGAGAACGCAGGGTTGCGGCGCGGCGCACCGACCGGAAAGAAGATCGTCCCATCCGCGAGCGTCTGCGGGATGGCGATGTTCGCGTCTGTGCTCCTGAGCAGGTGAATGCCTCGCGATCCCGCGTACCCGATCGTCACGACCGAGTCGAACCACAGCTCGCGCTGCAAGTTCAGGTTGTAGACGTGCGTGTAAGGGTTCTCCAGATCGAACTGGACGGGTCGAATCGAATTCCCGACGCCGCGCTCAAACGGCGGAACGGGAAAGATCGGCGCGAGCGTGGGATTGGCGATAATAACTCTCGGCGTAGCCGGCGGATTCGTTACCGTGACGATCAGGTTCTGTTGATTGTTCGTGTTGAAATACAACCCGTACCCGCCGCGAAGCGATGTCTTGCCGTCGCCAAACAGGTCCCATGCGAAACCCACGCGAGGAGAGAAATTGTTGAGCGTAGGATTCTCGTAAAGCTTGCCGACGGTCGGCGCGGTGTCGTCAATGTTTGGCAGCGCCGAATCGCGCCCGTTTATATCGACCGGCTGCGTGGAGAATTCATACCTCAGCCCCGCTGTCACGTTGAGGCGCGGGCTCACCTTCATCGTGTCTTGCACGTAAAAACCGAAGAGAGTGAAGCGCCAGTAACGATCAAGCGCGCCTTCTATCGGCAGGCCCACGAACCGCTGCGCGCGATTGCGGAGAAAGTCGCTGAGGTTGGCGAACGTAAAGGTGCCGAGGCTGAAGGTCGGATTGACCATGTTGTCCTGGTAACGCTCGACTAGCCCGCCCGCCTTGATCAGGTGGCGGCCTCGCGAGTGGATCAGCCCGTGCTCGAAGCCGAAGACGTTCTGCACCAGTCGAAGATTAGCGGACGATTGTGTGCCGAATCGCGGCACCCCGCCTATGTCGATGTTGCCGATCAGATCGCGGCCCGGAACGAACGGCGTGAGCGGCTGAGAGATATTCGCTTCGACATTCTGGCCTATGCGAGTGCGGGCATAGCTACCACGAAAAGTTTGAAAGGTGCGCGCCGTAAGGTTATTGCGATACTCGACGGTGAAGAACTGGTTTCGCGACAGGAACGTGCGCGGGAACTGCGGGAACTCCGTTGGTAGAAACTGGTCCGCATCGTCAAAAGTGTAGCGCGCGAAGAACTGGTCGTCGTCGCCCACGTTGTGATCGAACCTTCCCGTGAAATAGTTTTGATCGATGGTCTGCGCGAACCCGAAGTTGAACGCGGCGAGCCCGCCACCGAGGCTCGGCCCGTTCGCGCGAGGGAACTCGTCTAGGAACGGGCGCACGAGCGGGTTGATCTGTACCGTGATGGTCCTCCCTGGATTCGCAGGGTCAGGCAGAATTCCTAATCGCGCGTTGTCGTCAGGAACCACTGTGGAGATTGTGCGGCCCAGGTTCTCGCGCAGGGCTTCGTAGGTGAAAAAGTAGAACGCGCGGTCGCGGCTGACGGGGCCGCCGAGGCTCCCGCCAAATTGATTGCGCTTGAATTCAGGCTTGCGCTCGCCGTCGAAAAAATTCCTCGCGTCAAAATTGTCGTTGCGGTGGAAGTAATAAAGACTCCCGTGAAGCTCGTTGGTACCGGACTTTGACAGCGCATTGATCTGTCCGCCCGAGTTGCGCCCGAACTCTGCGCCGTAGGTGTTTGCTTCGACGCGAAACTCCCTTATCGCTTCAATGCCGAGCACAGTGCCTGCGGCACTGCCTGCCGGGCCGTTCGTGAAATCGTTTTGGAGCGTCCCGTCGAGCAGGTAAACGTTAGACCTCGGGTCCTGCCCGTTGATACTCATGCCGAGGCCGTGCGCGACCACAGACCCGCCGTCCCTGTGCGGGAAAGCCAGTACGCCCGGCTGCAAGAGCGCGAGGTCCGTGTAGTTCCTGCCGTTGAGCGGAAGCTCTCTTATCGCGCGCTCGCCTACGAGGTAGCTCAGCTCGGGCGTCTGCGTGTTTACAAGCGCGGCTTCGCCCGTCACGGTCACGGTTTCGTCAAGCGCGCCCGCTTCTAAAGTCAGGTCGACGATAGCAGTCTCGCCCACTACGAGTCGGATGCCCTGGCGAACGAGCGGGCGAAAGCCCGACATATCGGCGCGTATCTCGTAATTGCCTACGGGCATGGCGGGGAATACGTAGCGGCCATCCTCGGCAGTGACTACTGAAAGCGACAGTCCCGTGTCGATGTGGCGGGCTGTGACTTTCACTCCCGCGAGCGTAGCCCCTGCTGCGTCCTGGACCGTTCCAGTGATTGTGGTTGTCGTCTGCGCCGCTGTGGCGGACGCGAGACAGAACGTAATGATTGCGACAATTGAACTCTTACGAATCAGCGTGAACAAGCGTGCGGACAGAAATTCAAAAAAATGCATGTTGATCGATCTTGCTCCCTTAACCTTTTAATTGATGTTCGTAACCGGTAATTCTAGCAAGCGTCTCTTGGAAGTTGCAATTTGGCGAACCGCCATGCGATAGTACGTCGAGACTCAGCACCCGGTTGCAACGCATAAAAGATGAAAAACCTCTTACTGGCCCTGCTTGTCGTTGCGCTCATCGTGCTGCACCAGGATTTCTGGTATTGGCGCACCGCCAGTCCGCTTGTGCTTGGCTTTCTCCCGATCGGACTTTTTTATCACGCCTGCTTTACCGTCGCGGTTTCTCTCCTAATGTGGCTGCTGGTCAAGACTGCGTGGCCCGCGCATCTTGAGGCAGAGGCAGAGGCCGACGACAGCTCAATAAAAACAATCGAGGAAGGTGAAGCGCGTTGATACCGACGATAGTCGTCTTTCTCTACCTCGGCGTAGTCCTCTACATCGGCATATTCGCGTTCCGCAAATCTGCGGGCCGCACTCGCGCGGAAGAGTATTTCCTGGCGAGCCGTTCTCTCGGCCCGTTCGTCTTTCTGCTCTCTTTGTTCGGCACAAACATGACGGCCTTCGCCATACTCGGCTCGTCGGGCCACGCCTTCTCAAACGGCATAGTCACCTACGGATTGATGGCGTCGTCGTCGGCGCTCATCATACCGCTGTCGCTCTTCTTCATCGGCACGCGCATCTGGGCGCTGGGCCGCAAGTACGGCTTCATGACGCCCGTGCAGATGTTTCGCGACCGCTGGGAATGCTCTCACATCGGGACGGTGATCTTCTTCGTGCAAGCCGCGCTGCTGGTCCCCTACATCATCATCGGGGTGATGGGCGGCGGGACCGCGCTCTACGCGATAAGCGGCGGGAGAATCCCTTACTGGCTGGGCGGCGCGGTCGTCGCGATGGTAGTTATGAGCTACGTCTTTTTCGGCGGCATGCGCGGGACGGCGATGGTCAACACTTTTCAAAGCTCGCTCTTCCTGTTGTTCGGAGCCATCGCGTTGGTAGTCATCGGAACAGGGATGGGCGGCTTCAGCTCGGCCATCGAATCGTTGAATAATCCGTCAACCGGCTACCTGCTGACGCGCGAGCGATTCTCGCCCACGGCTTTTCTAAGTTACATGTTCATCCCGCTCTCTTCGATAGCCTTTCCGCACATCGCCATCTTTTGCTTGACCGCGCGCAAGATGAGCCAGTTCAAAAGGACTGTAATCTTTTACCCGCTCTGCATGGTGGCCTTGTGGGTGCCGTGCGTATTCCTGGGCGTGGCTGCAAACAGTGTCAAAGAGTCCCCTCAGATCGAAGCTAAATTACAGGCCCGCGCGCAGCTCGCCGCCGAAGGGCCGCGCCTCCAGCCCCAGGAGCGAGACGAGTTGAGGCGAAAAGCAGGCGGAGACGATGTGCTTTTGTTGCTGTTGGAGCGGTACGCCCCGTTGTGGTTGGCGGGGATACTTGGAGCGGGCGTGCTGGCCGCAGTCATGGCGAGCGATTCTCAGATTCTCGCGCTGTCTACGATGTTCGCGGAGGACTTCTTCGCCTTCTATGGCGGCAAGCAGAGATTTGGCGAGCGGGTTCAGGTGCAGACGGGGAGAATCTTTGTAGTCGTGTTAACAGTCGTCGCATACGCGATAGCCTTGCGCGTGCCCGAGAGCATCTTTGCGCTCGCGACGCAGTACGCTTTTTCGGGCTACGCGGCGCTAACGCCGCTGCTGGTGGCGGCGCTGTTTTGGAAAAGGAGCACGCGCTGGGGCGCGCTCGCGAGCACCCTTTGGGCCGCCTCGGCCGTAGTGGCGGTCGCGGTCTTTCAATCTCTCGTTCCGCCACAGCCTTCGCCTGTCTGGTCAATCGGTGGAATAGAGATTCTCGCGCGAGGGCCGGCGGGGACGACCGTATTCGGATTCCTGCCCGTAGTGCCGATGACTATAATTTCGGCTGTCTTGATGGTCGTAGTCTCTTTGATGACCAGGGGGCCGAGCCGCGCGACAGTGGCGCGCTACTTTCCAGACGAACGGCGCTCAGAGTGACCGTTGACGGAAGAGGATTATTATGGCCGAAACGAAAACCGAGACGCCCGGGTTGACTAAAGTCCAATGGCTCATCTGCATCGTAGCCGCACTGGGATTTGCGTTTGACACTTACGAGCTGCTGATGTTGCCGCTAATCCTCCCGCCCGCGCTGCAACAGTTGGGAGGGTTTACGCCTGGCAGCCCCGACTTTCTTTACTGGCGCGATCTCTTCTTCTACGTGCCCGCCGTGTGCGGCGGCGTTTTCGGATTGCTCGGCGGCTATCTGACCGACAGATTCGGGCGGCGCAGGGTCCTGGTCTACAGCATCTTGCTTTATGCATTCTCCGCCATGGGCGCGGCCTTTGCGACTTCGCTTCCGATGCTGCTCATTTTGCGCAGCACGACTTTCATAGGCGTTTGTGTAGAGTTTGTTGCTGCGGTCGCGTGGCTCGCAGAACTTTTCCCGGAAGCTAAGCAGCGCGAACGCGTCTTGGGATACACGCAAGCCTTTTCATCTCTCGGCGGATTCATGGTTACGGGCGCTTTTATTCTGGCCGCAAAGTACGCCAACTCTCTCCCCTCCATTCAGGGAGTGCACGAAGCATGGCGCTACACGCTCATCTCCGGAGTAATCCCGGCAATACCATTGATTATCATCCGGCCTTTCCTTCCTGAATCTCCGATGTGGAAAGAGAAGAAGGCAGCAGGCACGCTCAAGCGTCCCAGCATAGCGGAGATTTTCAATCCCAGGTTTAAGCGGACCACATTGATAACTACTTTGATGGTCGCCTGCAGTTTTGCTGTAGCATTCGGAGCGATTCAGCAGCTACCGCAAATAGTGCCGGGCGTGCCGGAGGTGCGACAGGTAGTCGAAACACAGACTTCAGGTTTGCAGCCGGGTTCGCCCGAGTTTAGAGCGGCCGCGAGGAGGGCAGCAGAGCCATACATCGGGCCTGTGCAGCTCTTTCAAGAGATGGGAGGGCTGGTGGGCAGATTCATCCTGGCTTTTCTCGCCTTGCGCATACTGTCGCGAAGAAAGTTATTAAGAGTGTTTCAAATTCCGGGCATTATCATAGTCCCGCTCGTCTTTCTTTTCGCGACTACTTCCAATCTCGACGTGCTCAAGTGGGGTGTATTTCTTGCAGGTCTGGTGACCGTAGCGCAGTTCAGCTTCTGGGGGAACTACTTGCCGAGAGTTTATCCGACTTACCTTCGCGGCACGGGCGAGAGCTTTTCGGCAAACGT
Organism: Blastocatellia bacterium; assembly: GCA_036277095.1. Taxonomy (GTDB): domain Bacteria; phylum Acidobacteriota; class Blastocatellia; order UBA7656; family UBA7656; genus DASUNP01. The sequence goes on along the minus strand of DASUNP010000091.1, from coordinate 104,298 downwards.
AGGCGGGAGAATGATCGGCACATCGGCGGCGTTGTTGACCACGCAATTGCAGATGCGACTGCCCGGCGAGAATATCCCCACCACTGCTCCTATGAAGACTGCTTACGCCGCAGCGGGCGTGGCCTTCCTGGTATTCGCGATAGGGTTGATAGCCAGCTTCTGGCTCCCCGAGCCGAAGCAGGAAGATTTGCCTGAATAGCCCCGTTGTAGAATAATCCTCACGGCTTCTAGACGTAAGAGGAAATACAGATGAAAAAACAATGGCTCTCGTTAATCCTTTGGTCGTCTCTCATGTTCGCGCTCGTCTGCTCGGTCGCGACGGGGCTTGCTCAACGCAGCCCGGCGGGTGACACGGCCCTCGGTGAGTTCGACTCCCCGCAAAGCGAGATGCGCGGCATGATCGAAAGATACGTGGCCGACCGCGGGAGCCTCTTCCGCTTTCACGCAGTCGATACGCCCGCTCGAACCGCTCGCTTCAAACAGTTCTACACCGATTGGCTCGCCGCGCTAGGCCGCACGGGTTTCGATCAGATGAGCCAGGACGGGCGGATAGACTACCTGCTTTTCAAGAATCACCTCGAACACGAATTGCGCCAATTGGACATTCGGGCTCGCGCGCGGGCAGAGACCGCCTCGCTCATTCCGTTCGCCCCAAAGATTGCGGAACTCGAAGAAGCCCGCCGCCAGATGCAGCCGATTGACCCGGCCCGCACCGCTGCGATGTTATCGGGTTTGAACAAGGAGATCGAAGCGGCGCGGCGCGCCCTCGAAGCGAGTCTCAAACCCGAGCCCGGCAGCGAGGTCCGCGCGGACGCGGCCAGGGCTAAGAAAACGGTTGCCAACCGCGCCGCCGTGACGATTACGCAACTCAGAGCCAGCTTGAAAAACTGGTACGGGTTTTATAACGGCTACGACCCGGTGTTCACGTGGTGGGTGGCCGAGCCTCACAAGGTTGTCGACAAGACGCTTGAAAACTACGCGGCCTACTTGCGTGAGAAGATCGTAGGCGTCAAGCCCGGAGATGAGACGGCGATCATCGGCGACCCGATCGGGCGCGAGGCGTTGATGAGCGAGCTGGCCTACGAGATGATCCCCTACACGCCTGAAGAGTTGATCGCGATTGCAAAAAAGGAGTTGGAGTGGTGCGAGGCAGAGATGCGACGCGCTTCTCGCGACCTCGGCTTCGGGGATGATTGGCGCAAGGCGCTCGAACACGTCAAGACGCTCTACGTCGAGCCTGGCAAACAGCCCCAGTTGATACGCGAGCTCGCGCTTGAGGCCATAGAATTCGTAGAGAAGAACCAGCTCGTCACCGTCCCGCAGCTCGCGCGCGACACCTGGCGTATGGAGATGCTTTCTCCCGAGCAACAACTTGTAAGCCCTTTCTTCCTAGGCGGCGAAGTCATACAGGTCTCTTACCCTACGAACACGATGGGCCACGAGCAGAAGTTGATGAGCATGCGCGGCAACAACATACACTTCTCGCGCGCGACCGTGCATCACGAGCTGATTCCGGGCCATCATCTGCAAGGCTTCATGGCTTCGAGGTATCGAACTCACCGCGGCGTATTCAGCACGCCGTTCTGGACCGAAGGGTGGGCGCTTTACTGGGAGATGCTGTTGTGGGACATGAACTTCGCCAAATCGCCTGAGAATCGCGTAGGTATGCTCTTCTGGCGAATGCACCGCTCGGCGCGCATCATGTTCTCGCTCGGGTTTCACCTGGAGCAGATGACGCCGCAGGAGTGCATCGATCTGCTCGTCAATCGCGTAGGCCACGAAGTCGACAATGCCACGGCGGAAGTCCGCCGCTCATTCGCGGGAAACTACGGCCCGCTCTATCAATGCGCCTACCTGCTCGGCGGCTTGCAGATTCGCGCGCTCCGTCGCGAGCTTGTCGATACGGGAAGGATGAATAACCGGCAGTTCCACGACGCGATCCTGAAAGAGAATCGCATCCCCATCGAGATGGTGAGGGCGAGCCTTACGAAGCAAAGGCTTGCGCGCGATTTCTCATCCGCCTGGAAATTCTACGGTCCGAACCCTGCGGCGCGTTAAAAATGGACCTTCCGGGCCGCCCCGTCGTATGAATGAGAAGCCGGAGTTGAAAACAGACGTTTAAGGAGGAGCCTATGCACAAACCAATCAGGTCGATTACCAATTTGCTAACGGCGACCGCGCTCGTAGCTACCCTGTTCACCGCTCTTTCGTTCGGTCGGGTGTATGGGGATGACAAGTTTCCCACTGGTAAATTCATTACGGGGCCGTTCATGGTCAATTTTGAAAGCGACGGCAAAATGATCGTGAGCCGCGAAGGCGAGATAGTCGTGGAGGGCGTCTACACCGTAGAAAAAGATCAGATCACCCTTAACGACAAGCGGGGGCCGATGGCCTGTATCGACGCCGGGCCGGGCAAGTTTAATTGGAAGTTCGACGGAAAAGCATTAACCTTCAAATTGATCGAAGACCCCTGCGCAGGCCGCGCCAACGCTTTAACGGGCCAGCCCTTTACCAAGAAAGATTAGTGCTGAGTGAAAGATAAAGAGAGCACGCCGATACAGGTTTTTACTCAGCACTCAGCACTCAGGACTCATTGAGTGCGTTTCGAGATTGATGTATCATTCACCCCCCATCGGTTCGGTCCACCAGAGGGCCAGGTCGTTCGAATCAACCGAGATTGAAAGGAGACGAGTACAATGGTACATAATCGAATCGGGTCAAAAAGAAATCTCTTGTTCCGAGCAGGCGTGCTGCTCACGATACTAATCGCGTTATTCTCTTGTCAGCTCAATCTCCCCACGCCCGACGCGCAGGCGCAGACAATAGGCATCGAAAGGATATTCGATATAGCTCCGAGTGAGCCCATTTTGAGGGATAGCCTGCCGTTGAAGGGCACGACTTTTTTTCTGGAGGGCGAGATTCATCCTTTCAGGAGCATCAATATGGCTACATGCGAATTCAACGTCGCCAGCCCCAGAGTCTTAGGGACGTGGCGCGCGTGGGGCGTAGTGGCCGATGACGGGCGGCTCGTTTTGAATCAAAGCCTTTTAGTCACCTCTTCTCATGGCACTATCGAGCTTCAAGGCGTAACGGGCGTTACCATAGGCTCGCAGCCCGCAGGCCCCGCCATACCGGGCCAGCGCACGGGGCCGACGACAGGACCGACCGAAGTGCTTTCCGTCACGGGAGGCGCGGGCAATTATCGAGGGATCAGCGGCGAGGCGCAGGTCCGCTCATACTGCTCGGACCCTTCGCGGCCTTTCCGATACGACAGGCCGTTCTGCATCCAGATCCTAGAAGCCAAGCACAGGTAAGCTGTTAAATCGAACTCCCGATCGGCATTCTTCAAGGGGGCGGGTCTTCGGCCTGCCCCAATTCACTTCGCCATCTTCAGGTATAGACTATGAAGATGCTCTGGAACCCTGACGAGATCATTGACGCAGTAAAAGAACGAGCTAACAAAAGCGATCTGCCTGCGGCGGTCGTCTTCAACTGTCACATAACGGGGCTTGCCGTCGCCCGCTCGCTCGGAAGACGGGGAGTCCCTGTGATAGGGCTTGACCGCGACTCGAAAGGCTTAGGGCTGCATTCTAAGTACACGACCGTGGCCGGTAATTGTCCTTACCCACTGGAAGACGAGCGCGGGTTTATAGATTTGCTCCTGCGGATAGGAGCCGCGCTCGATCGCAAAGCAGTGCTATTCCCCTGTCTCGACGAATGGGTCTTTGCCGTCGCGCGCCACAGGGCGGAGCTTGAAGAGTTCTTCGTCTTGCCGTTTTCCGACCTTGATACGATCGATCGCATACTGGATAAAAACCTGCTCTATCATAAATGCGAAGAGAGGGGAATCCCGATCCCGCGCACGTTTTACATAGGGGAGCAGACGCCCGACGACGTAGCCTCTCAGATCGAGTTTCCTTGCATCGTAAAGCCTGCGTTGCAAAGAGAGTTCACCAACGAATTCGGCGAAAAGGTTTTCCGGGCGAACGACCGCGACGAGTTTCTAGATTTGTGCCGTCGCGCAAGCCACCACTCGCTGCTCGCTCAAGAGATCGTGGGGGCGGGCATCGACAGCTTCTATTCGCTTTGCAGCTACGTCGGCCGCAACCGCGAGCCGAAAGGCGTATTCGTAGGCCGCAAGCTCGAACAGTACCCACCAGATTTCGGCACCGCGTGTCTGGTCGATTCGCGCTACGTCCCGCAGATAGTAGAGCGCGGCGTAGAGATACTCAACCAGTTCGGCTACCACGGCATAAGCGAGGTCGAATTTATCTACGACGAGCGTGATAAAGAATACAAGCTGTTGGACATCAACACGCGGGTCTGGAAATGGATAGGGCTTCCGATGGCCGCAGGCATCGATCTCGCCTGGCTCGCATATTCAGAAGCCGTTTACGGCGAGGTGGAGGCGGCCCCGCGACAGCGCGAGCAGCTGCGATGGGTCTATCTGAAAGATTATGTCGCGCTCCGCCGAGAGAGGCCGGGAGCCCGTGAAGCAAATCTCACAAGAAAGGACTGGCTCGACCTGATCTCTGGCGCGGGCGGGCCGGATAGCGCGATAATCTCGGCAGTCCTGTCAGCGGACGACCCCGAGCCGTTCGCACAGTTGATGGAGAGTCTTTTCGAAGATAAGCAATATTACTGCGCCTGCTAGGAGGTTTCAGTGAAGAGAATACGATACGGATTCTGGATGCCGATATTCGGAGGCTGGCTGCGCAACGTCGAGGATGAGCAGATGCAAGCTACCTTCGAGTACAACAAGCGAGTTGCGCAGAGGGCCGAACGTATTGGTTATGACTTGACGCTGCTTGCCGAATTGAACCTGAACGACATCAAAGGCGCGACCGCACCCGTGCTCGAATGCTGGACTACTGCTGCGGCTCTGGCATCCGTGACGGAGAAACTTGAGCTGATGAATGCGATCCGGCCCGGGTTCCGGCTGCCCGCGATAACAGCGAAGATGGCCGCTAATATCGATCAGATTTCCGGCGGGCGCTTCAGCTTGAACATAGTCTCGGCTTGGTGGGAGCAGGAGATGCGCGAGTACGGCGGGACGTGGGTCGGCCACGATGAGAGATATGACCGGACGCGCGAGTTTATCGAAGTGATGCGAGGCATGTGGACGGAACAAGAGTTCAGCTACGAAGGGAAGTATTACAAGGTCGAAAAAGCACACCTTGAGCCCAAGCCTGCGAGCAAGCCCTGGCCTACGTTATACGCAGGGGGCGAATCGGAAGACGCGAAGCAGATGATCTCGCGTTATTGCGACGGGTATTTGATGCACGGCGACCCGCCGGAAAACGTCCGCCCGAAAGTTGAAGAGATGGAAGCGCGCCGCGCCGCGCTTGGTCTGGGGCCGATGGTTTATGGCATTGCCGCGTATGTGATCTGTCGCAAGAACGAGCAAGAAGTCCAGCGAGAGATCGACCGGATATGCGATGTAAAAGATACAGCCGGGTATTTCGGCTTTAAAGATTTCACGACGCAGAGCAAGCTTGAGCGCGAGCTTTCGTTGCGCGACTACTCGGTATCGAATCGCGGTTTGCGAACGGGACTAGTCGGAACAGCGGAGCAGATAGCCGAGCGGATAATTGAGTTTCGCAAAACGGGTGTAGAGATATTTCTAATGCAGATGAGCCCTATGCTCGAAGAGATGGATCGCTTTGCCGAAGAGGTGATGCCGCTGGTAGAGTCTGCGTGAGTTGGCTGTTATCGACTTATTACAAAAATGTCAGATGCGGAGAAAGGAATTATACGAAGTATAGAACCCGTTGAAGCTTATTCATTGAGAAGGTGTTCATATGGAAGAATCGCAAGACACACAGGACGAAGTCGAGATAAGAATCGAACGCGCGCGGCGAGGTCAAAGCAAAGAGCTAGATCTAAGCTATCTAGACCAGTATGAATTAGATGAGATTCCTGACGAGGTCTTCAAACTTCTTCACCTGGAAACTTTGAATCTATCAGGTAATAACATTCGTGAAGTCCCGGAGCGAATCCGGGACTTGATAAACCTCAAGCACTTAAAGCTTAGTCAGAACCCTATTGAGAAACTTCCTGATATCCCAGGGTTGGCCCTAAGTTGGGATAGCTACTTGCGATGCCGGAAGACTTTGTCGCGCCAGAATGTAGAAGGGATTTGGATAAATATTGATGAGGAGCAATCCTCGAAATCTAAACAGTCAATGGAACAGCAATTCACCCAGGAGCTTGCCCTCCTACCACGCCTGCGCATGCTTACTTTTTTCTTATATGTCCCCCGTAGCTCCAACATACCTAAGCCACCGAGAGAGGTCTGCGATCTCCTTGACAATATCAGTCAGTTTCACCTTCTCGAAGAATTGATCATCTGGGGCCTGTTACTTGAAGAGATTCCCATCGGAATTCGCAACATGAAAGGACTCCAGTCGCTCCAAATCGCCTCTGCGCTGCTTAGCGAAATTCCTGATTGGTTGGGGGAGTTGCAACACCTGCGTAAACTCTGGCTAAATGGAAACAACCTGACCGCTCTTCCTGACTCGTTAAAAAATCTCACTAAGCTCGAAGTAATCTCCATAGGTGATAACAAATTCACTGAGATTCCAATGGTGATCTTCCAGTTGAGGAACCTGATCCATCTTAACACTTCTGGTAAGGGGTGGCTTGGTAAAGAAGGCCTTATCAAGCAGGTTCCTGTGGATATCCTTCAATTGCCGAAGCTCGAGAGCCTCAATGTAGAAGGACAACCAATTGAGATTCCGCCGATGGAGGTCGTCAACGAAGGTGTTGAAGCCATAAAAAACTATTGGCGGCAACAACTAGAAGTCGGCATCGACTACCTTTGTGAAGCGAAACTAATCATAGTGGGCGAGGCTGGAGCAGGAAAGACTACGCTTGCCAAGAAAATTAAAGACGCAAACTACAAATTGGAGCCGCAGGAACCTTCAACAGAAGGTATTGACGTAATTCGATGGCGCTTTCCAGCCGCCGTCAGAGTAAAGCGCGATGGGCATGAGGACCTTCACAATACTGAGTTCAAGGTCAATATCTGGGATTTCGGCGGCCAGGAGATCTATCACGCCACTCACCAGTTTTTTCTCACCCGCCGCTCTCTTTACGCCCTCGTGACGGATGATCGTAAAGAAGACACCGACTTCAATTATTGGCTACAGGTCGTCGAGTTGCTGAGCGACCGAAGCCCGCTGCTGATCATTCAGAATGAGAAGCAGGACCGCCAGCGCGTCATCGATCTCGGAAGCTTGCGCGCGAGCTACCCGAACCTGAGAGATACATTCAGGACCAATCTCGCTACTAACCGAGGCTTGGAGGAGCTTGAAAAAGCGATCCGACACGAGCTGGAGCGCCTGCCGCACATCGGAACCCCTTTGCCCAGGTCCTGGAGTAAGGTTCGTTCCGCTCTGGAAAATGACGCTCGGAACCATATCAGCCTCGACGAGTATCTAGCCATCTGTCAGGAGAACGGATTCACGAGGCGTGAAGATAAGCTGCAACTGAGTGGCTACCTGCATGATTTGGGCATCTGTCTGCACTTCCAAGACGACCCGGTTCTTAAGAGTATTGTCATCCTTAAGCCGAAATGGGGAACGGATGCCGTTTACAGGGTGCTGGATGACAGCACGGTTCTAGATAATCGAGGGCGTTTTAGCTCGGACGATCTGGCGAGAATCTGGTCCGACGGGAAATACTCGACCATGCGAGACGAGTTGTTGCGGCTGATGATGAGGTTTCAGCTTTGTTACCAGTTGCCGGGTAAGGATGAATACATCGCGCCGCACCTGCTTTCGCCCGCGCGCCCGGCTTATGATTGGGAACGCAACGGCGGGCTTGTCGTGAGATACGAATATGAGTTCATGCCAAAAGGCATTCTCACACGTTTCATCGTCGCGGTAAATCACCTGATAGCCGACCAGAGCCTCGTATGGAAATCGGGAGTGATTCTTGCGCGCGAGGCTGCGCGCGCCGAAGTCATCGAAGACTATCAACGGCGCAGGATCACTGTTCGCATCAGCGGCGCTGACTCGCGCGGATTGCTCGCGATAGTGGACGATCAACTAGAGAGGATTCATTCCTCGTTCGCTCGTCTGAAATACGAAAAATATTTACCCTGCAATTGCGATGATTGCCAGACGCAGGACGAGCCGTTCGCCTTTCCGCTCACTGAGCTGAAAAATTTCGCGGCGAGGGGAAAGGCGAGACAGTGCGGCATCAGTGGAGAGCTTATTGACGCCGCCCGCTTGATCCAAGATGTGCTCCCTTCAGCAGCCTATTTACCACAAGAGTTGATGAGTCAACATGCCATCCCTCATCAAAAAAACATTCCCTCGCCGGAGCCTCCCCCCGTCAAGGAAATCTTCGTCTCTTATGCCTGGGAGAGCACAGGCATAGTCGATAAACTTCAGGAAAGCTTAAAAGGGCGAGATATTCTTCTCATCCGGGATAAGAATGATGTGAGATATAAGGACTCGATTCGCGAATTCATGAAGCTCCTCGGGAAAGGTAAGTGCATCGTCGTCGTGCTGTCGAAGAAATACCTGGAGTCTAAGAACTGTATGTTCGAGATGACAGAGATTGCCGACCGTGGAGACATCCGCGATCGTGTCTTCCCGATCGTGCTTGACGACGCGAAGATTTATGAAGGGATTGATCAACTGCGATACATCAAGTATTGGGAGCAGAAAAAGCGGGACCTCGATGCAGAGATGAAAGGCGTCGGTGGCGAATATCTTCAGGGAATAAATGAAGAACTGAATCTTTTCGCCAAAATTCGAAATACAATAGATGGAATCGTTGGTATTCTTGGCGACATGAATGCGCTCAGTCTTGACCAACACCAGGGAACAAACTTTGATTCGCTTATCCGGGCAATAGAGGCGCGGCTGGCCGATTAAGATCGCAAGCAGTCACTAAAGTCGAGTGTAATAAGCATCGCCCGCGCAAGCGCGACAAAGCGTATTCCCTTCAGTTTCTACCTCTCGGCGATCGTTGATCGCTTCGCCGCAACTGTCACACAGGACCCTTGAAACAGGCCGCCCTGGCTGGTCCTGTGTCGCCACGTTCACCACGACGCGCTCTGTCTTGAATAATTCTTCGTCAGGCAGTTGCTTGTAAGCCACAAGCTGCCGCTCATATCTGTTCTCGATTTCAGGAAAGATTCGGTCCGCAATCTCGCGCGAATTGTCGAGGGCGACAACTCTTACTGCCTCGCCCGTCTTTGTGTTCAGGAAGGTTGCCGCGAGCTTGCCGTAGTCATAGAACTTCATCGTGCGCTTGCCCAGGCGGCACCCCGTCACCGTGTTGATAGCGTCTGCCGCGCAACGATCGATCTCAACAAAGACAAGCAGGCTCTTTCGATCTGCGCCGCGCGGGTCGGCGATGCCGATGGCGCGGCATCCGAGCATTGCCATTCTCACTCCCAACACCTGGCCCGCGCACATGTGCCCGTGTGAATGCTCCGCGCTGTCGAGAAGTTCTTCGAGCGTTTCCATTATCTCGATTATATTCCCGCTCAGTCGTATAACAAATAGGCTTCGCGCCGTGCGACAAAATCACGCACCCCTTCTTCCCATGACTGCTCGATCTCGCGCGTAGACTTTCCCGCTTCTAGCTGCTCGCGCAACTCGGAAGTGCCAGTTATTGTATCAAAGGGCAATTGGTCGTAAACGTATTCGTAAGGTGGTTGCTTCCACGCGAAGCTCGCGGGATACAGACGCCTGATCGCGTTGATGACAGCAACACCCGTCGCGACAGGTTTGAACTGGGCGCGGTCAGTGACGTGAATCTGTATTCCCCCGCATATCTCTCCGCTGAACTTGTGAAACGTAGGTTGAAAATACAACGGGCGAAATACTGCCCCGGGCAGCTTGTCGTTTTCCAACTCGGCAACCAGGGCGTAAGGATCGATGAAAGCCGCGCCGATCATCTCAAACGGGCGAGTAGTGCCGCGAGCTTCGGATACGTTCGTCCCTTCGATCATCACCGCGCCGGGATACACGACGGCCGTCTCGAATGTCGGAATGTTTGGCGAAGGCATGATCCAGGGGAGGCCAGTCTCATCAAACCACATCGAGCGCCGCCAGCCTTCCATCTCGATTACTTCAAGATCACAATCGATGCCGAACTCGCCATTGAACATCAGCGCCAGCTCGCCCACGGTCATTCCGTGTCGCATGGGGAGCGGGAACATGCCTACGAATGAGCTGAACGCGGGCTCGTGAATATTGCCTTCGACCTGAAGGCCGTTGATAGGGTTCGGGCGGTCCAGGACGAAGAACCGCTTTCCGGACTCTCCTACTGCTTGCATCGCCAGCGCCATCGTGTAGATGAACGTGTAGACGCGCGTGCCGACATCCTGAACGTCAAAGACGAGCGCGTCTATGCCCGAAAGCATCTCCGCAGTCGGTTTTCTGGTCTCTCCGTAAAGTGAATAAGCAGGAAGCCCCGTCCTGCGGTCGATGAACGATTGCCACTTGATCATGTCGTCTTGCGTTTCGCCGCGGATTCCGTGCTGCGGTCCGAAGAGCGCCGTGAGGTTTATTCGCTCCTCTTGATTAAACAGGTCGGCGGCGTGTGTGAACCGAGAGTTTATAGACGCGGGATTGACTATCAATCCGACTCGCGCCCCGTCGAGCAGGCTCAAGCGAGATTCCAGAAGAACGTCAAGACCAGTTTTCATCATCCGCAAAGCACCGACCCGCCGTTGACGTTTAGGACTTCGCCGTTGACGTGGCTCGCGAGGTCCGAAGCCAGGAAGAGTATCGGCCCGGCGATCTCTTCGGGCGTGGCGACGCGGCCTATCGGAATCAAATCTCGTATGCGTCGCTTCTGTTTTGGATCTGCGAGCGCCCCGGAAGTCATGTCGGTAGCAACCCAGCCGGGGGCTACGCAATTCACCGTGACGCCGCGAGGCCCCAGCTCCGCCGCGAGCGATTTCGTCATCGAGATGATAGCGCCCTTCGAAGCAGCGTAATGCGAATGAAAAGCCTCGCCGCGCTGGCCCGCAGTCGATGAGATCAGAATTATCGTCCCTCTACGTTGCGCGGTCATCACGTGCGCGGCAGCCTTGCAACAGGCGTATATCGATCTCAGATTGATGTTGATCGTTTCGCTCCACTGGCGTTCGGTCATCTCTTCAATCGCGGCCCGCTTCCACACGCCCGCGTTCGCAACAAGTATGTCGAGCGACCCGAAGCGATTCACAGCGCTGCCGACCATCTTTTCGACCGAAGATGTTCGCGACACGTCCGCGCGAGCGAGCATCACGCGAGCGCCTAGCCTCTCGCACTCTGCGCCGACGAGCGCCGCGCTGTCGCGGTCACGGTTGTAGTTTATGACAAGCCCTCGCGCGCCTGCTTCAGCGAACTTGATGGCAGTCGCGGCGCCTATGCCGCGCGATGCGCCGGTTATGATTGCGATTCTGTCTCGGAGGCTGATCATCCGGTTAATCGCCCGCGACTGCGGCCGTCGCGGTTTCGACTTCGACCTCATTCGCGCCTTTGCGCTCTTCGCGCGGCAGGAAGTAAGCCAGCACCGCGCTGATCAGAGTCGAGCCGGAGGCGAAGATAAGGACAGTGTCAAACCCTTGAGTTGTCGCGACGCGATCGAGCGCGGGGGGCGCAAGCGCGCCGACGCCCCAAGCCGCTCCCATCATCAAAGCCGAAACAGTCGATGTCTGCCCCGGCACAAGCTCTTGCGCCATCGCTACGATCACGGGAAGCGTCGACAGCAACATGAACCCGCCGAGCCCGAGCAGAACTATGCTGAGCGGCCCCAAAGTGAGGAAGGCGGAGACAAGCAGCGGTCCGGCGAGGATGCCTGAATAAAGGGTTACCGCGCGGCCGCTTATTCGCTCGGCCATAAACCCGCCCGCCAACCCGCCGACTCCGCCAAGCAGCAGAAAGACAGTTATCACGCCGCCCGTCCCAGTCACCTCGTAGCCTCGCTCCTTGAGCAAGAAGGGCAGGTAATTATTCGTCGTCATCTGTAGGCCGGAGCGTATGACGGTTATCAGATAGAGCAAAAGGAGCGGCTTCCACGCCGTGCGCAAGGCCGCGAGCAATTGCCACTTGATCCTGGTAGCTCCGGGAGCTGCTTTTTGCGGCGCGTCGAGAGGCGGGCAAACTTTGTATAAAACAGCCGACATCACAAGCCCGAGTGCGACTATGTAATATGTCTTGCCGAGCCCGAATGCCTCATAGATAAGCGCAATCGCTATCGGCCCGAGCGCGAACCCAATCGTGCCCGAAGCCGAAAAGAGCGCCATCCCGACGCGCCGCCGCTGGGTCGAAGCCGCCGCAGCCATCGCGGCCGCCTGCGGATGAAACGACCCGATGCCTACGCCGCCGCCGATCAGCAGCGCGATCAATACGGCATATGAGGGCGACAATCCGATCATTGAAACAAAGATTGCAGTGATCGCGGGGCCGAATACTGCGAAGAAACGCCTTGCATAGCGGTCCGATATGAAGCCGTAGACGGGCTGCATCAGCGATGAAGAGATCGCGTAGAGCGGCGCGAGCCAGAAGACCTGTGAGGTTGTAAGGTGAAGATTATCTTTCAGCAGCGGGAGCAGCGGGTAGATAATGCTCGAATAAGCGTCATTAACAAAATGGCCCGCGCACAGCGCGACGAAGGTCAACTTGCTTGCTTTCGACATAGCAGGAAGATTTTGATTACGGGGCGAATGTTAACTTTTTACTTCCTCGCGCGATTTCGCCTCGGCCCGCTCGCGCACGACCGAGATAAAGTGCTTGAAGATCGCTTGAGAGAACTCGTCCGTCTGCCAGCTTACTTCAGGGTGCCATTGAACGCCGAGAATGAATTGATCGGGCCGGGTGTTTATCACCGATTCGATCACGCCGTCCGGGGCCCACGCGATCGGCTCAAGGTCGCGGCCCACTATGTCGATTGCTTGATGGTGGTGGCTGTTTACTGTGATCGTAGTCGAGCCCGCAATCTTGGCAAGCAGCGAATCGTCCGTGATGTTGATCGAATGCGAGCGCCGCCAGAAGACTTCTCCCTGCATGTGCTTGAGCGCGCCTTTGACCTCGGTCGGAATGTCCTGCACTAACGTACCGCCTCGATATACATTCAAGGATTGAATGCCGTAGCAGATCGCAAGCACGGGCAGTTGTCTGGCTTCAGCCGCCGCCAACAGCATCATATCGGTCTCGTCTCGTCGAGGCACGACAGGGCCGAGCCCGGGCCTTGGCTCGCGCCCGTACCTGAGCGGGTCAACGTCGTTGACCGCGCCCGACAGACATATACCGTCAAGGTGTTCGATCGCGGCTTCGATAAACTCGGGCTGAGGTATCAAGGGAACGAGCAGAGGTGTGCCGCCCGACGCGTAGATAGCGTCAGGGTATGTTTCGCGCAGCTCATAATAATTGGTTTCCCAATTGAAACGACACGGAATGCCTACGATGGGCCTTCGATTCGAGCTCAATCAACTCACCTCGCCGTGAAAGATTACCGCAGATGGAAGTGTTAGTCTGCGGCGTTCCCTGGACTCAGTCTAGAAACCTAGAATATCGCTCGCAAACGCCAATTGTCAATCTGGAGCAGGGATTCTACATACCATCTGTATTGATCGCAACGGCGAGAGACTACAACCGATTGGTGTTTTGATTTGACTCTGCGGGCGAGCGCGTGCTAGGTTCGAGCTTCGATCTGCTCTTTATTATTTTTTTGGCTTCGGGTGCCCCGGGCTGTTGTTCGGGGAGAATAGGGAAGCGGGTGAGATTCCCGCACGGTCCCGCCACTGTGATGTTCCTCGAAGCCGCCGACCGCGAGCGCCACTGAATCTGAAACTCGGGAAGGCCGTCGGCGGTAAGGGCGTGCGCAAGCGCGCCCGCGAGACTAAGTCAGGAGACCTGCCCGCAAGCCTCACGGCGAGCCGTTAGCCCTTCGAGCGAGGGGGCCGGGCGCACCGGAGCAATCTCCAATCAGCTCCTGCTCGACTCACCACGCTTTTGGGGTCAGCAGGAGCTTTTCTCTTGAACCGCAAATCATTTTTTACATTCATCCTGCTCGCGGCGGTCTTCACCCTGCCGTCTGCCTGCGCTCAGAAGCGTCAGGCCCCTGCCGCCGACCGGGTTTTTATTGACGAGCAGGGGCGCGCGGTGAAGATTAATTCTGATCCGCAGCGCATTATCTCGCTCGCGCCATCAGTGACAGAGACGTTGTTTGCTCTCGGACTCTCGGACCGAATAGTCGGCGTGACGAGCTATTGTGATTATCCGCCGGAGGCCGCGCAAAAAGAGCGCGTCGGAGACACGATGCGCCCGAGCCTGGAAAAGGTCATCTCGCTCAAGCCCGATCTGGTCATTGCCTCTACCGCAAGCCAGTTGGAGCAATTCGTCCAGAGATTGGATGAGCTTGGCGTCCCGATCTATGTCAGCAACCCTCGCCTGCTTTTCGATCTGCTTTCATCAATCGAGAGAATCGGAGAGATAACCGGAGTCAAAGAGCGCGCGCTCGACTTATCACGGGGGCTGCGCGAGCGCATCGAAGCGATAGAGCGAAAGAGCGCCGAGCTTGAAAAACCGAAAGTGCTTTTCATCCTCGGCGCAGATCCGCTCATCACCGTGGGAAAAACGAGCTTTGTTTCCGACTTGATAAGGCGGGCGGGCGGCGCATCGATCTCCGATGATGTGTCTGTAGATTATCCCCAATATAGCCTTGAGACAGCGGTCGCAAAACAACCCGAAGTGATTTTCTTACAGGCGGGCGAATCCGCTCTGCCTTCAAGGTTGAAGCAGACTCCTGCTGCGCGGGCCAACCGAGTCTATCATTTGAATGATGATCTGTTGTTGCGGCCCGGCCCGCGCATCGTCGACGGGCTTGAGCAGATGGCGGAAAAGATTCACCCGACGGTCAATTGATGAGCGCGACGGCAACCAATCGAATACAGAAGCGAATGCTCGTGCGCGAGCGGCTCACGCTGCGCAGGCTATCGGTGACGCTGGTCGTGTTGCTCGTTGTCTTGCTGCTTTTTGCAGTAATCGCGCTTACGGTTGGGAGCGAGCGGATCGGCTTGGATGCGATCTTGAGGATCATCGTTTCTGAGTTGACGGGCGGTCGCGCGGACACGCCCGCCGAGCAAGTATCGATTATTACGGACATCAGGTTGCCGCGCGTGTTGATGGCCGTAGTCGTAGGCGCGGCGTTGTCGGTCGCGGGCGCGGCGTTTCAAGCCCTGCTGCGTAACCCGCTCGCCGACCCCGGCATACTTGGAATCTCTTCGGGGTCGGCGCTCGGCGCAATTGCCGCAACGATCTTCGCAGAGTCGATACCCGTCAGCCGCCCGATTGCCGCTTTCATCGGCGCGCTGATTACAATGGGAATTGTCTACTTCATAGGCCAGGGGCGGAGGGGGGGCTCGACAGAACGCTTGATACTTGCCGGCGTTATCGTAAACGCCTTCCTCTCTTCCATAGTCATCTATCTTTTAACAGCGGCTTCCGGCCCCCGGCTGCGAAGCGTCTTTTCCTGGTTGATAGGCGACCTCGGCGGCGAGCCCGATCTCCTGCCAGTTGCCGCCGCGCTTGTTGCCCTCGGCATAATCATCATCTTTATCAATTCGCGAGGTCTTAACCTGCTGATGACGGGAGAGCAAGAGGCGCTTGCTTTAGGCGTAGAGGTGAAGCGAGTTCAAATAGCCGTCTACATCGCCGCGTCGCTCATCACGGGCGCGGGTGTCGCGGCAGGCGGCGCAATCGGCTTTGTGGGCTTAATAATCCCGCACGCAGTCCGCCTCGCGGGCGGGAGCGATAATCGCTTAGTCATCCCCGGCTCGGCGCTCGGCGGGGGCGCGTTCCTGCTTTTCGCAGACACGATTGCGCGCACCGTGATAGCCCCGCTCGAAATTCATATCGGAGTCATCACGGCGTTCATCGGTGCGCCGGTTTTCGTTTACCTTTTGCGGCGCACTAGCTGATATCTGAAATCATGCTTGAAGTAAGGGAGGTAAGATTCGGTTACGCAGAGCCCGTGCTGAAAGGCATCTCGTTCGGCGTGTCGAACAAAGAGCTACTGGTCGTGCTCGGGCCGAACGGGTCGGGAAAGAGCACTCTGTTGAAAATAATTGTGCGCGTCCTCAAGCCCGAAAGCGGCAGCGTGATGATTGATGGCCGAGACGTATTGACGATGCCGCGACGCCAGACGGCACGGCTCATAGGTTACGTGGCGCAAGAATCGCCGCAGCGATTCCCGTTGACTGCGATGGAATATGTCTTACAAGGCCGCTTTGCCCAGGGTCGGCTTATCGGTTTTGAGAGCGATGAAGACGTGCGCGAAGCGTCGCGCGCCTTGGAGATGACCGAGACAGCCGAGTTCGCCACGCGATATGTGGGCGAGCTTTCCGGGGGCGAGCGCCAGCGCGTGATGCTCGCGCGGGCCCTGGCCTCGCGACCGCGATTGCTCGTTTTGGACGAGCCGGTGGCGAACCTCGACATTTCTCATCAGGTGAAGATGCTCGACCTTGTAAAAGAGCTGACTCATGCGGCAGACATCTCTGCAATCGTTGTTACGCATGAGTTGAACCTTGCGGCGGAGTTTGCCGCGCGAACCATGCTAATGAAATCTGGCGAAGTGCTCGCCATCGGCGAGCCGCGCGAAGTCTTAACCGAAGAGCGGCTGCGCACGCTTTATGGGACAGACCTTTTGGTCGACCAGAATCCCGTGAGCGGCGCGCCGCGAATTACAATCTGCAAGATAGGGGCCGAGGATCAGGGCAAAGAGAATTTGAAATCTCAAATTTGAAATTTGAAATTACAAATCCCTGACCCCTGACTCCTGACCCCTGATCCCTGATTCTGGGTCGCCCTTGGAGGGAAGGCGGTGTGAGGCCGCCACTGTCCCGCAACTGTGATGCGCAACAAAGCCGGCAACGGCCACTGCCCTCGAAGGTGGGAAGGCGTCGGCGTAGGCAGCTCAAGCCTAATGACAGGCTTTGAGCGAGGCGCTAAGTCAGGAAACCTGCAAGGCGATCCGTGGAAGAAGCTCTTTCGCGGAAAGGAGAATTTTCATGTTGAACCTGTTTTTCACTCCGTGGCTAACGCGCCTGATCCTTGTCGTGGCGCTAACAACAATCATCGGCTTGCCTGCCTTCGCAAATCCTGATCACGGTCGCGTCGAAGGCGGCGTGACCGACCCGTCGGGCGCAAAGATAGTCGGCGCGCGGGTCGCCCTTCGCGACCGAACTGGGGTTAAGGTCTACGAGGCGAGGACCGACGCCGAAGGCAAGTTTTCGATATCCAATATCGCCGCAGGCCGCTACGCGCTGACGGTCGAAGCCGAAGGCTTTTCGCAGGCGAAAAAGATCGATCTTGAAGTGCATGACGCCGAGGTCGAGACCGTAGCGGTCGAGCTTTCGGTCGCCGCGATTACGGACCACGTCATAGTTACCGCGACGAGGACTGAGACTCCTTCGAGCATTCTGGCAGGCTCGTCATCGGTCTTTGCGAGCGAAGAGTTTGATCGTCGCGGTCTCTCATTGATCTCCGAGCCGCTGCGGTTGATCCCAGGCTTTGCGGTTGCCCAAACGGGCGGCAGAGGCGGATTGACATCTGTCTTTGTGCGCGGCGGAGAATCGGATTACAACAAAGTTCTGATAGACGGAGTGCCGGTCAACGCGGCTGGCGGGGCCTTCGATTTTGCCGCGCTCACGCCCGAGAACTTCGAGCGCGTCGAGACTGTGCGCGGACCTCGCAGCGCGCTTTTTGGGTCCGACGCGATGACCAGCGTCATTCAATTAGTCACGCGGCGCGGCTCATCTTCTACGCCTGAGCTTGAGCTGTCGGGCGAAGGCGGCAGCTTCGAATTTCACCGCGAGACGGCAAGGCTTTCGGGGCTTCATAACTGGTTCGATTACTCGACCAGTTTCGGGTTTTTGAGCACCGACGCCAGGTTTGAGAACAGCGATTACATAAATCGTTCGGCGTCCGCCAACCTGGGCTTTCGCCTGGCCCCGAGCGCGGACCTGCGTCTCACATCGCGGTGGAACAACAACACGCTGGGCGTGGCCGGCCCTACTGCTTTCTTGTTCGCCGACCCGGACCAGCGACAAAAGCACCGCGACCTGGCCGTCGCGGCTTCGTTCGATCACAGGACTTCTTCGCGCTGGAGTCAGACCGCCCGCTTCATCTATTCGGAGTTCGACACGAACAGCTTTGATCCCGCAGGTCAAGATTTGACGCGGCCCGACCGACCGCCGCTCCCGCCATTCAGTTTCTTCCCCGATTCCGCTTTTACATTCATCGAGCACCAGAAGCGGCAAGGCATCCACTACCAGTCAATCGCGGCTCTGACTGCTACGAATGTGCTGACGGTGGGGCTAGACTTCGAGCGAGAGTCGGCAGTATTCACGGATGACTTCAGTCGCGTCTCGCCTGATCGCGACAACCTGGGCTTCTACGTCCAGGATCAGCTTTCGTGGCGGGAGCGATTTTTTTTGACGGCTGGAATTCGCATCGAAAGAAATACCGGAAGCGTGCCGGAAGATTTGCGGACGGCGCTTTTGACTCTCGGCTCTAGCGCGCCGATAGGCGACGTCGGGTTCGGAGTCGAAGCGAATCCGAAGATCGCTGTGACGGTCATTGCGCGGCCTCATAGCGAAGACTCGGGGCTTGGCGCAACGCGGCTGAAAGCGGGGTTCGGCACAGGCATCAAGGAGCCTTCGCTTTTAGAGGCGTTCAGCCCCAGCACTTTCTTTCTCGGAAACCCGAGCCTCGACCCTGAGCGTGCTAAGAGTTTTGACATCGGAGTTGTGCAGGAGTTTTTCAACCGCAAGGGAAGCATCGAGATAACCTACTTCGACAATCGTTTCCGCGACCTGATTATCTTCACTTCCGACCCTGTGACGTTCGGCCCTATAAGGCTTGCTGACGGGCGGCTGACTAACTTCATAAATCTGGACCGGGCATCTGCGCGAGGCGTTGAGGTCATAACGGCTGCGCGTCCCGTTCGCTCGATTCGCGTGGCGGCCAGCTACACTTTTTTGCGCTCGCGGCTCGAACAAGCCGCAGGCGCGTTGAACCCTGAAGTCGGCTTGCCTTTGCTCAGAAGGCCACGCCACTCGGGATCGTTTGAAGCAGGTTGGACGGAGGAGAATTTTGACATCACGGTTGACGGGTCGCTGGTCGGGCGGAGGCGCGATTTCGACCCTGTTACCTTTGCGCGGTTCGATCCGTCCGGTGGGGCTATATTCAATGATGGATACGCGAAGCTGAACGCGAGCGGGTCATATCGTGTCAGAAGACCTTTGACACTCTTCGCGCGAATAGAGAATATCTTGAACCAGGACTATGAAGAGATTCTTGGCTTCCCGGCTTACCGCTTGAACTTCACGGTCGGCCTTCGCGTCCGTATAGGTAAGTCCTGAATTTCAAGTCCTGAGTGCTGAGTGAAAGAATAAGGACAATTCACCTATCAGGTTTTTACTCAGCACTCAGCACTCAGGACTTTACGATTGGTATGCTCCTTCGCGGACGAGCATCCGGACGTACATTTCGCGCATCCGAAGGGCCGTCTCGAGCCGCTTACGCGAGAGCCCCATCAATTTCTTGTTGCCTCGCTGTCGCGCCGTCTCAAAGGTTTCTCGTAACGATTGGATCTCTTCATCCTGAGCGCGCAGCCGCTCTAGAAAATATTCTTCCGGCATCTTTGATACAACCTTACTTTCGAGGGCGTATGGACCTGAGGGGAGGTCATCCATCCCTGCCTTGCGCCACTGCACGGGCGGCGCGTTTGTCATTAAACTCCCAGACCGCTCTTAAGCGTGAGACTAAGATAAATCTCAACGCGTGTCAATCATCTTCATTAAGCTATTGCGGTTTCTTCTCACTATCGCTCACGCTTTTAACCGAAACCGCGTAACCGTCATTACTCCGCTTGGCAACGCCCAGCCGCTTAAGCGTGTGGGCCGAAGGCAGCCCGGTTGTGGGAAGTTTATTAGCCGCCTGAAACTGCTTCATCGCCTGCGAAGTGTTCTCGTCATAAAGCCCCGACGCGGGGCCTATGAGATAACCATGCTTGATTAAGGCCTGCTGAATCTCTGTCACTCGCTGTGGCGGAATCCCCGAAGCAATAGAGCGCGGAGCCGGGGGAGCATCCGAGGCTTGCGAGTCGTCTTGCGAAATGACAGGTTGCGAGCGAGCTTCGTGCCGCCGCCGTCGGCTTCGGCCCGCGATACGCTCGCGCCCACGGCCGCGCCTGCCGCGTCGCGCCACTTCTCTGCGCCCCTTGCCGCGCTTTGCAACACGGCTGCTAGAAGACTTTGCCCGCTTGGCCTTGCTCGATGCGGCGCGAGCCTGCTTGCGGCCCGACCGCGATTTCTTTCCCGCAATCGCGTCCGCCGATACGAGCGATAGAATGAGTGCGATTGCTAATGTGTAGATCAAACGTCTGTGCATGATGATCGATATCTTATATTTTTAATCCGATTGAGGCAGCCCTTGCGCGGCATTATAACATTATGACAACACTCTGCAAGCGTCAGCGCGATCTGAGGCTCCCGACCGTGAACCGCCTCTCTGGAGCCGGCTGCGGCACGGCTGGCGCAGTAGCGCCGGCGGCCGTCTTCTCTGCTGCGGCTGTCGAGGGATTGGCCGGCGGGGCGGCCTGTGCAGTGGCGCCGGAGAGGAGTTGTTGGATACGGAGCCACTTCGCTTGCTCCCCGGCCACCAGCCGCTTTAACTCTTCGCGCGCCGCAGGGTCCGTGATCGTGTTGGCTGCTTCCGCCACTTTTCCTAAAAACGGAATCAGATAACCAAAGTCTTTATCGAATGCGCTCGCCGCCATCTCTTCTCTCCTTCATTGGGTAATCAAGCCGATTCAGATTATCACCAAAATGAAGCGACTTCCACGAGGTTGCGGCTTTCGCGCAGTCTGAGTATAACAAGACCGGGAGGTTGGACCGCAATGAACGGGATAACGGATAAAGATGTTGAAAGATATTTATACGAGATCTTGCCCGCGCGAGACGAAGTCGTCACCGAGATGGAAGAGCAAGCACGCGCTCGGAGCATCCCCATCATCGGCCCGGCTGTCGCGCGCGTGCTTGCGCAGTATGCCCGCCTCATCGGCGCGAAGCGCGTATTTGAGATGGGCTCGGCCATCGGTTATTCAACGATCTGGCTTGCGCGCGCGGTTGGCGAAGGCGGGCTGGTCTACTACACCGACGGCAGCGAGAAGAACGCTTCGGAAGCGCGCGGATATTTTGAGAGGGCGGGAGTCGCCGACCGCATCCAGATATTGATCGGGGACTCCAGAGATTTGATAGACACTGTCGATGGTGAGTTCGATCTGATATTCAACGACGTAGACAAATATCAGTACCCGGATGCGTTTCGCAAAGCTGTCCCTCGCGTCCGGCGCGGCGGCCTTTTCATCACCGACAACGTCCTGTGGTCAGGACGTGTGGCGCGCGAAGACGCGGACCGCGATACGGAAGGCGTCAGGGAGTTCAACCGGTTGATCTATTCATCCGATGACCTCTACCCGACGATACTGCCTATTCGCGACGGCGTCGCCGTCTGTCTAAAGCAATGAGGAATGAGATGACTGCTTCTAGCGTTTTATTCCCAGAGCGAGAAAGACTACTGGGCGGAAAATTTTCCACCAATCGGTGAGCGCGCGCATCTTTGTGTAAGCGAGTTTGTCAGTATCGGGCGGGTATTCGATCCGCACGGGGACTTCGACCACCTTGTGGCGCAGTCGCAGCGCTTTGAATAACAGGTAAGGCTCAAGCTCGTAACGGTCGAGCCAGCTTTGCCACAAGTTTATCCGCTTATCGTCAAACAGCGAGACTTTGATCGCGCGAAAGCCGCTTGACGCATCCGTAACTCGCCGCCCGCACAATAGCGAAAAGAGAAAAGTATAACCGCGCGTGCCAAGCCGCCGCTTGAGCGGCATGCGCACCCACTCGCCGCCGTCCGTGTAACGCGACCCTTGGGCTAGCTCGGCTTCGCCTTTCATGATGGGCTCGAGCAAGCGGGGTATCTGCTCGGGCGGAGTCTTTCCGCCGCCCGAAACTACAACGACTATGTCGTACCCGTGCTCTATCGCGTAATCGATCCCACTTCGAATCGCCGCGCCGACGCCGCTATTCCTGTGGCTACGAATGACTACCGCCCCGGCGGCTTGCGCGAGATCGGCTGTGTTATCCGTGGAGCCGTCATCTACGACTACGGTCGTCTCTACGGCATCGCGCGGGACCGCAGCGACCACTCGCGTAATCCGCTCGCCTTCGTTCCAGGCGGGGGCTACGCATAGCACGCGCGGCTGCTCTTTTGCGCGCGCGTCTTCTTCGAGTTTCAATTTTCCTTTAGCCATTCGTAAGTGCGCCGTAGACCCTGCTCGATAGTTACCGAAGGGATCCAACGAAGCTCGCGGCGAATCTTTTCAATGTTCAACACGCGGCGGCGTATGTTGTCTATGTCGCGGCGGTCGACGTAGACAGGCTCCACGCCCGCGCCGGTTATCTCGATTATCAGCCGGGCGAGCTGATTCACAGATGTTTCTCGCCCAGTCCCAACGTTGTAGACCTGCCCTTCGGCCTTCACGGCAAACCCCGCCAACAGCGTAGCCTCGACCACATCGTCTATGTATGTGTAATCGCGAGTCTGCTCGCCGTCCCCGTGTATGCGAGGCGCGGAGCCTGCCATCGCCGTCTCGAAAAATTTTGCCACGACTCCGCAGTAAGGGTTGTCGGGCCGCTGTAGCGTTCCGTACACATTTGAATACCGCACCACAGCCGTAGACAATCCGTAACTTTCGTAAAATGCTTTGCAATAATTCTCGCCCGCGAATTTCGAAACCGAGTAAGGGCTGAGCATGTTCGTCGCGTCGTCTTCGTTGATAGGCAGGTAACGCGCGTTGCCATACACGGACGCCGACGACGCATAGACGAGGCGGCGCACGCCCAGCTCTTTGACGGCCAACAACACGTTGAGCGTGCCGCCTATGTTCACTTCGTAATCTTCGCGGGGGTTGCGTGTGGAAACAATTATGTTCCGCGCGGCCTCGTGAAAGACCACGCCAGCGCCTTTGACCACCTCGCGCACCAGATTAAAATCGGTCACGCTGCCACGAACAATCTCAAGCTTCGGATGGTCCGAAGCAAGGTTCTGCTCCGATCCAGTGTAAAAATCGTCGAGCACTGTGACCCTCGCGCCTTCCTTCAATAGCCTGTGGACGATGTTCGACCCGACAAACCCCGCGCCGCCGGTCACAACTATTCGTTCATCTTTAAGATTCTCAAAATGCTTCATCATCGCTCCAATGACGCGGATTAATGATTAAAACTCTAAGGGGAAAAGACAGCTTGAGAAGAATACCCGATTTCATCGCCACAATCCAAGACTTACTTTCTTCCTGCTGCTTGAAACTTTGCCTTATAAGCAAGAAACTTATTCTTGGACGCCAGCACAGAGGAGAATCTTATGACCGATGAGCGCACGCAACATCTTGAACTGGTGGCGGCTAATCTGACTCAGGCTTACTACTACGTCCACACAGGGGGCAGCCCGGACCACCGGGACATATTCGAGACTTATCAATTCCTTCTCTCCGCGCTGGTCGAGCGCGACAATCTGGAGCCGGGCCATACGCCACTGGCGGCGAGCGACACGCTTGCCCCGTTCGTGGATGAAGCGCCCGATCAAGAGTAAGCCTACGCGTAGACTTTGATATAATCTCGACGTGGAAAAACGGGCGGGCATCTATATTCATATTCCGTTTTGTGAGCGGAAATGTACTTATTGCAATTTCAACACGACCGATTTTGCTGATACCCTGGCCGCACGTTATATCGCTGCGGTCGCCCGCGAGATTGCCTTCTGGGGCGGCCGCATTCCTGAAAGCGTAGACACCATCTATTTCGGCGGCGGCACTCCATCGATTGTCGAAGCCACAGAGATCGCGCGATTGATCGAAGCTTGTCGCGAGTCGTTTGACGTTGCTCCTGCGACCGAGATCACAATTGAGATCAACCCGGCCACTCTGTCAAGACGGAAGCTCGACGAGTGGCGCGCGGCGGGAATAAACCGCGCGAGCGTAGGCGTGCAGTCTTTTCTCGACAGCGATCTTGCCGCGCTCAGCCGCACACACACTGCCCGACAGGCTCGCGACACGATCGATGCGCTCGCCGGAGCGGGCTTTGACAACATCAGCCTCGATCTAATCGCGGGATTGCCCGAACAGAGTCTCGCGGATTGGGAGTTCAATCTCGACCAGGCGCTCGGGTTGCGCCCGGCGCACCTGTCGCTTTACCTGCTCGAAATCAAAGAAGGGACTCAGCTTTACGCGCAACTGAAACGCGGCCAACGGCCCCGACCCGACGATGACCTTGCGGCAGAGATGTACCGCGTCGTCTGCGCCTCGGCCAGGGATGCAGGTTATGAGCATTACGAAATATCTAATTTCGCATTGAGAGATGACGCTTCGCCGGGCCGCCTGCGGTCAAAACATAATATGAAATATTGGACCGGAGCCTCGTTCTATGGTATGGGATGTGGTGCGCACTCTTATGATGGGGTAACGCGGCGGGTAAACCTGTTGCAGACAGAGAAGTATATAGAAGCCGTTAATTCAAACGGTCATGCGACGGGGGAGCGGACCGAGCTTACGCATGAAAGCCGAGCTACGGAAGCGCTCTTTATGGGGTTGCGGTTGATAGACGGTATTCGGCTTGATGATTATTATCAAGAGTACGGTCTTGATGTCGCGGCTCGATACGAATCGGAGATCGCCCGGTTAGAGGAAGCCGGACTCGTAGAGATCAGCGGAAACAATATGAAGCTGACCGCGAGGGGTTTGCTGTTGTCTAACGAAGTCTTTGTATGCTTCGTGTGAACGGAATGGTCTGGAGATAAAGCGATGGCTCAAGGTGTAAGGATTCTCTTTACCTTCTCGATGATGTTGTGTGCCGCAAGCAATCTTTCCGCTCAAAGCGGGCGCGTCCGTACGACTCCTCAGCCTAAACCCAAAGAAGACGATACGACGGTGCGCCTCCGCGTCGAAGAGGTGTTACTATCAATTAACGTGCGCGACAGGGAAGGGCGACCCGCCTCGACTTTGACGCCTTCGGATTTCATAGTGACGGAGGACGGGAAGAAGCAGCAGGTTACGTCCGTCGTGCAGACGCCCGCGAACGTTGTCTTGGTAATCGATGCGAGCGGCGACGCGATGAACTTGAAGGACAACAACCTGAATCGCGACCTTGCGCTTAAGATAATTGATTCGCTTGGGGAGAAGGATCGCGCCGCCATCATCTCTTATGGCGACAGCGTGAATCTGTTGTCCGGGTGGACGAGCGATAAAGCCGAGCTTCGCCAGGCGCTTAAGTGGAAGCTCAAGCCGGGCATTGAATCCTCTCTTCTCGACTGCTTGAAATTCGCATCAGAAAGGTTATTCCCCGAGGCCACGGGTCGGCGCAGCCTGGTGCTTTTGTCCGACGGGGTTGATTCTTTGCACAAGCACTATTTCGACGACGCGCTTGAGGCGCTCCATCGCGCTCGTGCGATTGTTTACATAGTCTGCCAGAATGCAAGGCTGTTGAAGGAACTGAAACCGGAGACATATAACCCCCTGTCCTGGTATGAGCGGCTCGACCCAAAAGCGCGCAAGCGAATCGACGCGCAGCGGCACTATTACCGAAAGGTCCAGGCGGCGCAGGCTATGCTCGAAGGCATAGCCGCAGGGACCGGGGGAATAATGATTAATCTCAAAACGCGCGTCGAGTGTAAGGAACCGAAGAATGGTCTATTCCTGAAGAACGATGGGCTGAAAGATGATGAAGGGGAATTCGACTGTGAGTCGATTAAGAGAACGATTGCCACAGAGATAGGAAGCGAAGTCGTAATCGCGTATTCGTCTGAGCGCCGCCTTGAAGAGGAAGATTTCCATCTGGTCAAAGTCTTTACGACTCGCATAGGAACCGAGGTCCGCTCGCGTTGGGGAATCTACTCGGACCTTGCCGGCCAGGAGCGCCGCCGAACGAAGCCCTGATACCAAGAAAAACAACTCTTTTGTGAAAGATTGCGCCACTCCGAAGACTGATTAGAGTCACCCGCCGGTTGTGCTATTATTCCGGTCTGGTCCAACTCATTATACGGGTGAAGCGATGGAATATATTGATCTACGCAGCGACACCGTTACAAAGCCGACGCCCGAGATGCGCCAGGCGATGGCCGAGGCCGAAGTCGGGGACGATGTTTATCTCGAAGACCCGACTGTAAATCGCCTGCAAGAACTAGCCGCCCGGATGTTGGGCAAGGAGGCCGCGCTGTTCGTGCCGTCCGGCACAATGGGGAATCAGGTATGCGTCAAGCTCCACACGCAGCCCGGCCAGGAAGTCATCACGGAAGAGCGCAGCCACATATTCAATTATGAGATGGCCGCGATGGCTGTGGTGAGCGGAACTCTCGCGCGCCCCGTTCGCGGAGAAGACGGCATACTCGACTGGCCTTCGATTCAGTCCGCGATTCGCCCTCGCTCGGCTTACTACGTCGCGCAGACGGGTCTTGTGACGCTTGAAAACTCGCACAACATGGCCGGCGGCGCCTGCATGCCGCTTGAGCGCATGGAAGAGATATGCGAAGGCGCGCACGAAGCCGGTCTGCCCGTGCACCTGGATGGGGCTCGAATATTCAACGCCTCGATTGCGCTCAAGCGCGACCCTGCGGAGCTCGCCCGCCCGTTTGACTCTGTGATGTTCTGCCTGTCGAAAGGGCTCGGCGCGCCCATCGGCTCGCTCATCGTCGGCCGCAGTGACTTCATCGAACGGGCGCTCGCGGTTCGCAGAATGTTTGGCGGCTCGATGCGACAGGTCGGCGTGATCGCCGCCGCCGGATTGGTGGCGCTTGAAAAGATGACGGCGCGGCTGGAAGAAGATCATGCCAACGCGCAATTGATAGCGCGCGGGCTGGCCGAAATCCCCGGCATAAAGATCGACCCTGAGCGAGTGCAAACCAATATAGTCATCTTCGACATCTCGGGAACCGGGAAAGACACGTCAGAGTTATCGGCCTCGCTTAAAGAGCGGGGCGTTCTCGCAAACGGAATAAACCTGCGCGAAATGCGCATTGTCACTCACAAAGACGTCAGCCGCTCAGACTGCGAATCGGCTCTGGGAGCCATTAAAGAATTGCTGAGTGCTGAGTCCTGAGTCCTGAGTTAATTGCTCTCACTCAGGACTCAGGACTCAGCACTCAGGACTCAGCACTCAGGACTCATGGAGAGATTGGTAATCGCGATTGACGGGCCTTCGGGCGTCGGCAAAAGCAGTCTGGGAAAGGCGCTGGCTCGGCGGCTCGGCATTCTCTATATAGATTCCGGCGCAGTCTATCGCGCGGTCGCTCAAAAGGCGCTCGATCAGAGGGTGTCACTCGATGATGCGGCTGCTGTCGCCGATATTGCTTTGCGATCTGTCATACGGCTTGAAGGCGACCCGGACCACTTGCGGGTCTTCTTAGACGGGCACGATGTGACGCGCGAGATCAGGTCTCCGGAAACGAGCCAGGCTTCTTCCATAATCGCAACGATACCCGAAGTCCGCGAGGCCGTGGTCTTGAAACTGCGAGAGATGAGCCGCAGCCGTGGCGTCGTTATGGATGGCCGCGACATTGGGACGCGAGTATTTCCCGACGCGCAGCTTAAACTCTTTCTCGACGCCGCGCCGGACGTGCGAGCGCTCAGACGGTGGGAAGAGGATCGCGCGCGCGGGCGCGATGTGACCATTGACGAAATCAGGCAGGAGCTTCAAGCCCGCGACAGCAGAGACAGCCAGCGCCTTGCCACGCCGCTGGTCCAGGCTGCGGACGCTATCCTCATAAACACTTCGGAAATGAACCTGGACCGCGTGATCGAACGTGTGCTTGAAATTGTAGAATCGCGACGGTAAACTTCTAAGGCGTTATGGTCGGAACGCTTGAGTTTCTGAATCTCTTAGCGGATATTGTCAGGCATTGAACCGAAAACTCGCCACCACAGCCGCGCTTGCCTTTAAGATCAGAGGGCGAACTGTAATGGGCGCGTCTCGCAAGAATAAATGGGAATCTTTACGGGATTAATAATGGAGGTAGGCCGCGTGCGCCGCATTGACCGCAGGGCGGACGGCGCTTACCTTGTAATTGAGGCCGACGCGGTGTTGGAAGGCACGCGCATAGGCGACTCGATCTCTATCGACGGAGTAGACCTGACCGTCATAGAAATGGGGCGTGACTTTTTCAGCGCCGACGCCTCGCTCGAAACTTTGAAGCGCTCTACGCTCGGTGATAAAAAGGTGGGCGGCAAGGTCAACCTTGAACGCGCGCTCGCGGTGGGCGAGCGGTTGGGAGGCCATATGGTTCAGGGGCACGTCGACGGGACGGCGGAGTTCGTATCCGCAACCCCCGAGGGGAACGCGCACCGCATGCGCTTCCGCTTCCCGAAAGAGTTAGGCCGCTATATCGCAATGAAGGGATCGATCACGGTCGACGGCATCAGCTTGACCGTAGCGGGGCTCGGCCGGGACTGGTTCGAGGTCGCGATCATCCCGCACACCTGGCGCGAGACTACGCTCGCAGATTTGAAGCCCAGCAGCCGAGTCAACATCGAGGTGGACGTGCTGGCGAAGTACGTCGAGCGACTTTTGGAACACGGCATTGAGCGCGGAGGCGCGCAGGAGTTGACGGTCGAGTATTTGACCGAACGAGGATATTAGAAGTGCTGAGTAGAAAAACAGAACCAACGCGCTGATGTTTTTACTCAGCACTCAGGACTCAGCACTCAGCACTGGAGAAGACGATGCCTTTTGCGACTATACAGGAAGCGGTTGATGATTTCCGTGCGGGACGTTTAGTTATTATCGTGGATGACGAGGACCGCGAGAACGAAGGCGATCTGGCTTGCGCTGCCGAGAAGGTGACGCCTGAGATCATTAATTTCATGGCGCGCTATGGGCGCGGCCTCATCTGTTTATCGCTCACGCCCGAGCGGCTGGATGAGCTTCAAATCCCTTTGCAGATTTCCGAGGCGGACAACACGGCAACGCGCGGGACAGCTTTTTGCGTCTCTATTGAGGCGCGGCGGGGGATAACGACTGGAATTTCCGCCGCCGACCGCGCCACTACGATTCAGGTCGCGGTCGACCCACGCTCAAGGCCGTCGGACCTGGCTCGCCCGGGTCACGTATTCCCGCTGCGGTCGCGCAGGGGCGGCGTGCTGGTCAGACCCGGCCAGACCGAAGCCGTAGTCGACCTCGCCCGCATCGCGGGGCTGACGCCCGCAGGGGTCATCTGCGAAGTAATGACTGACGACGGCACTATGGCGCGCTTGCCCGAACTGCGCGCCTTTGCCGCCGAGCACAAAATAAAAATCATCTCGGTGGCGGACCTTGTGAGCTACCGGATGGCGAACGAAGTTCTTGTCCGTGAATCAGGGCAGGCTATTGTGCCTTCGGTGTACGGCGAGTTTCGCGCGACGGCCTTTACAAACGAGATCAACAGCGATGTCCATCTTGCGCTAGTGATGGGAGAGATCGACCCTGATGAAAGCATACTCGTCCGCGTGCACTCGCAGTGCGTGTTAGGCGACGTGTTCGGCTCGCTCAGGGACGACACGGGGGGCCAGCTCCACCGTTCGCTTGAGCTTATATCAGCCGAGGGGCGCGGCGTCCTGCTCTACCTTCGCCAGGAAGGGCGCGGCCTGGGGCTGATCAACCAGCTCCGCGCTTATCGTTTGATGGATGAGCGAGACAAAGACACTGTCGAAGCGGACGCCGAGATCGTCGGGCTCCATAACATGGACCCGCGCGATTACGGCATAGGGGCGCAGATACTTCATACGCTCGGCGTGCGAAAGATGCGGCTCATAACGAACCACCCCGTGAAGCGCGCGGCAATCGAAGGGTTCGGCCTGGAGATCACCGACCGCGTGCCGATGGAGATAGAGCCTAACCAGTCGAACGAGAAAGTGCTGCGCGCCAGGAAAGAGAAGCTCGGACACCTTCTCACAAAAGTTTAGCATTCGCGTTTTTGAATATTAATTCATAGACCTTGAATCCGCGCAGCGACCCGGTCGCAACTCGGTCACGGAACCCTTATGCGCAAAAAGCTATTGATTGGCGCGCTCTCCCTGCTCGGTATAATTTTGATACTTGTCATCGCCGCCATCTGGTACGTGCGAAGCGGGCGGCTGGACCTCTTGCTCAAAGCGCAGATCATCGAAGCCCTCAAAGACTCGGGCATACGCGCCGAGATAGGAGAGGCTCACCTTGAACTCTTTGGCGATAAGGTCACGCTGGAGAATATCGAGCTCTATACGGAGGACGGGCAAGAGCCCTTAGGACGAATCAAAAAGATCGAAGCCAATTACTCGATTGTTTCTTTACTCCGTCAGGAAGCGAATATCACCGAAGTGACCGTCACCGAGCCAGAGATATGGATCGAATATGACGAAGCCGGGCGGTCGAACATTGACCCTGTCCATGCGCCTCCAAAGAGCGAAGCCGAGAAGGCCGGCATTACATTCCTCACAGCTCGCTTTGTCATCGACCAGGCGAAGATAAACTATAAAGATCGTAAACGGAACATAATTGCGACCGTCCCTGATGTGGATATAACCTTTGATCCGAAGGACCGCGAGGCGCTCGAAGATAAGATCAACCACTCTCTGTACGCAGTATTTAACCATCCGGCTAGTGTGCAGTACCAGGGCCGCCCAATCGAAAACATCACGCTTGAAGTTAAGGGCGATGTCACCCAAGAGAATGCGAGTTTTGAGAGATTCAATCTCAGTTCGCCATTAGGAGTGTTCAACGCGAGCGGCCGGGTAGCAGAGTTCTCGCCTTTTGATTATGAGATCAAGATCGAAAAAACGAATGTCGATCTGAAAGAGATCTCTCGCGTCTTTATGCCCGACACGCCAATGGAGGGGAAGGCTTTCTTCGAGGCGACCGTCACAGACACCTGTGGCGGAGCGCCGGCCCCGGACACGCTCAGTTACTGTCTGGACGGAAGCCTCGCTTCGCCCGCACTGGCCGCTCAAGGTATTCGAATTGCGAATCTGAATATTAATAACCTTCACGTTGCTTCGATGGGCAGCCTCGATAAATACACGGCGACCGCAGACGTGTCGACGGGCGCTGTCAGCGGGCAGGGACTCAACATCAGCTCCATTCAATTGAGCGACGCCGACGTTTCGGGTGAGGGCGAGGACTTTGAAGTGTCGGGCGCGCTCAACCTGCCGTCGCTCAAGAGCGGCAAGATCAACGTGAGTGGACTTCGCGGGTCGCTCTCGGCCGATCAGCAGAGCGTGACGTTATCAAACTTCACGGCTTCGACCCTTGGCGGGAGCGTGACGGGGTCGGCCACCGTCGCTTACTCCGGAGGGCAGTCTCGGGTCGCCGTGCAATTCAGATCGATAGACCTGAGCCAGGCGGCTTCGCTTGCTGCGGCAAAGAATGTTGACGTGCGAGGGACGGCAAACGGCACCGCGCAGTTGTCGTTTCCCGGCATGAATTATCAGGCCGCGACGGGCCGCATAAACGCGACGTTTGACGCGGCCATCTCACCGCCCGATTCCACGACCGAGAGCGCGCCCGCGAAGGGCGAAGTCAGCCTCATCGCCACGGGGCGCGGCTTCAACGTGCAGCGCGCCTACGTTCGCTCGGCCTCAAGCGATATCACTGCCACCGGAAGCGTCGGCTGGAACGGCGCTGCCAATCTCGATGTCAATTTTAAGTCGGACGATATGGCCGAAGTGCAGCGCGTCATCGATACTTTCGGCTTAATACCCGATGACATCAAGCAGGAATACGAGATCGCGCTCGCGGGAACCGGCGCCTTCGCGGGCCGCGTGCAGGGTAATCTATCTAACCCGAATCTGACAGGGCACCTCAGCCTATCGAACATCCAGGCGCACAACGAAACCGTAGGCTCGTTCGAAGGCGACATCGCTTACTCGCCCTCCGCCGTGCGTGTGGAGAATGCGTCGCTGGTTCGCCCCGACGGGTCGCGCGCGGACTTTGATGTTAACGCGCCGCTTTCGGGCGAGAACAATATTTCATTGAAGGCGAACGTGCAGAACTTCGATCTGCCTTCTATAGTCCGCGCCGTCTCGCCCGGGCTGGCCGATTTCATCGGCAGCGGAACGGTCACGGGCACAGTCGATTTGAGAGGGCTGCCCGGCGCGCGCACTACCGAAGGGACTGCGGACATCTCGCTCAGCGCCGGAGAGTTCAACGTGCCTCAAGAGGAAGAGGGCAAGGAGCCGAAAAAGATCAGCGTCCCGGTATTCACCGGAAAACTGACGCTCGCAAACAGCGTCGTCAGCGTGCAGAACCTTCAGTTGCAAACCGGCGACAGCACGATCTCAGGCCAGGGCTCGTTCAACCTCGACACATATGAGTATTCGATAAACGCCGAAGGGAAGAATATCGACCTCAGCCAGGTGTCAGCCGCCGCATCCGACACTGTGCGTATTACAGGGACAGCAGATTTAACAATCATCGGGCAGGGTAAATGGGACGAGTGGTCCGATATAAATGTCAACACAACCATCCAGGGCAAGAACGTAATGCTCAACGGGCGCGAGCTGGGCGATGCAAAGCTCGTGGCCTACACTGAAAACGGGTTGGTGAAACTAGAGGCGACCGCCAACGTGCTCGATCAACCGCGCACGTTGGCCGCGACCATCGACCTGCGCGACCGCAAGAATCTTCCGATAAGCGCGAGCATTGAGTTTACAGACACGGAGCTCGGCCCTTACCTCGGGCTTGTCTCGCCCGAGCTGTCGGGCATCACGGGCGTTGCAACCGGGACGATCAAGCTGGACGGGCCGCTTAATGAACCGGACCAGATACAGGCAGTAGCGACTCTAACGAGGCTTGAGTTCGGGGGTCAGATCGCGGGCGGGCAGCAATACACGATCAGAAACCAGGGAAACATAATTCTATCAGCGAGCCCGAAACAGGTGACACTTGAAAGCGTGACGTTCGTTGGCGAAGGCACGAGCGTTACGCTCGGTGGCACGCTCGCGCGCGACCCCGATACGCGCTCCAGCCTGACTGTTAACGGGGAGATCAACCTTCGTTTCCTCTCGTCTTTTACTGATCTATTCTTTGCTACGGGCGTGGCGCGCGTCGAGGCTTCGATAGCAGGCACTCTCGACTCGCCTCAACTGCTGGGCACGGTGAATCTGAGGGAAGTGGGGCTCCGCGTAGTCGATTTCCCGCTCTCGGTCGCGCGCGGGAACGGGACCATAAGGTTCACATCGAACCAGGCGGTCATAGAGAACTTCACGGCTTCAACGCCGGGCGGCGGCACCATCTCGGTCGCGGGTGGGGCGGCGCTTGCGGGGCTTGCGCCCGACCGCTGGCGGCTCGAAGTGAACGCCGATCAAGTCGGTGTCGAGTACCCGCGCGAGACTCAGACGGTCATAGACGCCGATCTCGCGCTCCAGGGGAATCGACGAGTCCAGGTCTTGTCGGGCAATGTGAACGTGCGCCGCGCGGCTTACACTCGCGACATCACGCTCGACGAATTGATTACAGGCGGCGGCCCGCTGAGCGAAGGGTTCCTCGACGTTGGGCCGGGCGGCGGCGGCGGCGCGGTCGCGGGTCCAAACATAACTCTCGACATCAGAATCGAGGCCGACAACACGCTCGTCATTCGTAACAACCTCGCCGACGCCGTAGGGAGCGCGTACATCACTCTGCGCGGAGGCATCGATAACCCTGTGCCGTCCGGGAGAATCGTGTTGAGTCGAGGCACGCTCCAATTCCGCAACGACCGCCACGAGCTGGTGCGCGGGCTCATAACCCTGCCTCCCAGGCGCGGCGCCGAGCCGATAATTGACTTTGAATCCGAAGCCGACATAAGCGGATATAGAATATCGATCAGCTTCAGCGGGACTCCTTCAAAGCTGGAGACGACCTTGAGATCGGAACCCGAGTTGCCAGAGCGAGACATAATCTCGCTCGTCCTGACGGGTAATGTCACGGGCGATCAGAGCACATACGCAGCCGCAAAACAGACAGGGCTCGGCCTGGCGCAATCGATTTTGGCCGCGTCGTTGTCCGAGACGCTTCAGCGCGGCACGCAGCGGCTTTTCGGGCTTAGCCGGTTTTCGATCGACCCGCTGATAGTTGGCAGGGGCAACGACCCGACGGCGAGGGTAACGCTTGGGCAACAGATCACAAAGAACCTGACCATCACGTACTCGCAGAACTTGACCTCCGGCCCTTCGGGAATCGACCGCATAGTCCTTGTCGAGTACCGTCTGAGCAACCGCTTCTCTGTCGTTGGATTCCGCAACGACCGGGGCGAGCTTGGGTTCGACGTTCGAGTTAGAAAACGGTTTTGAGAGTGAAGGCAAAAGGCAAAAGGCAAAAGGCAAGTCTTGGCGTGTTATGCGCCATGCTTTTCCTTTTCCCACTCGCCGCCGAGGCGAACGATCTGGGCGATTTCATTGGCCGCCAGGTCGTCAGAGTTACCATCGAGATTGAAGGCGCCCCAGGCAGCAGCATTGGTGAGCTTCAATACCTGCTCGAAGTCTCCGCCAACCAGGATTACTCGCCCGTTCGCATACACGATTCGCTCGTCAGGCTTCATAAGTCCGGGCTCATCTCTGCGGCGCGAGTGGAAGCCGAAGCCGTAGGCGCAAACGGCGTGGCTCTGAAATTCGTCGTTAGGCCACAGGCGCGCGTCGATAGTGTTGTCTTTGAAGGAGAGACTGAATTCCCGGCAGGAGAGCTGAGGTCGAGGCTCAATGAACTTGATCCCGGCGACAGGCTATCACCGGGGGCCGTCACGCGCGGGTTGGCCGAGTTACAGGCATATTACTCATCGCGTGGATACCTTCAGGCGCGCATCAATTCAGATGTCAGGCTAGACGCGACCGGAACACGCGCAACGGTCGTCTATGTCGTTAATGCGGGCCAGCAGGCTCGCGTATCAAAGTACAAGATAAATATTCAAGGCGCTCATATCGATTTAAGCCAACCGCCGCCAAGAATAGTTGAAGGACAGCCTTTCGCCCAGACCCTGGTCGGCGACGAGATGGAGCGCATACGGCAACTTTATCTCAAGGGAGATTACCTCGCCGTCCGGCTGGACAACATTGTGACCCCCGACCAGGAGTCCAATACCGTTGCCGTGACTGTAGCCGTCGAGGCGGGGCCGCGCATCGCGGTCGAGGTCGAAGGGCTAGCGGAGCTGGACGAAAAAGAGAAGCGAGAGGAGCTGCCGTTCTACACGCAGGGCGGCGTAGACGAGTTTTCGATTGAAGAAGGCCGCCGCCGCTTGCAGGAGTTCGCCCAGAAGGAAGGGTATTTCTTCGCTGAAGTGTCGAGGCCCGACCCGCCCGATCTGTCCGCGCCGACGGCGACCTTGAAGTATGTCGTAGAGACGGGCCGGCGCTACAAGCTGAGCGACATCGAGATCGAAGGACTGGACGCCATTCCGTCGGCAGACCTTCAGAGGCAGATGAAATCAAAGGTCGCCTCGTTCATCCCATTCTTCGGGCTCGGGCGCGGCGTGACGAGCAACGACATGCTCCGCCAGGACTCAAACGTGATCCTCAAGCGCCTCAGAGAGATTGGTTACCGTCGCGCGCAGGTCGAAGTGCTGAGAGGCGTCTCTGTCACGGGCGAGGACCTGATCATCACGTTCAACGTCGAGCAAGGCCCGCGCACCTTCGTCGAAGAGGTCGGCATACGCGGCAACAACGTGCTGACGACCGACCAGTTGCGCGGGGAGATCAGCATAGAGCAGGACAATCCCCTGATCACGACGGAGGTTACTCGGAACGCCAACCAGTTGCTGACTGCTTACAACATGCAAGGGTACGCGACGGCAGAGGTCGTATCCGAGCTGATCGATATGGGAAGCTTCGACGGGCAGGACCGCGTGCAGCTCCTCTACAACGTCGCCGAAGGCCCGCGCGTTAGGATACGAAACGTGATAACGCGGGGAACGGCGCGAACCAAGACTGAGAGGCTAGAGCGCGACTTCTACCTGTTCAAAGAGGGCGACTGGCTCCGCACGGACCTGCTGCAAGAAACCGAGCGCGTGCTTTATGAGACGGACGCTTTCACCTCCGTGCAGATCACATCCGAGGCCGTGGGGCGAACAGCGAACGGGACGGAAGAGCACGACGTTACGATCAATCTGGTGGAGGCGAAGTCTTACTTGTTGGTATACGGATTCGGCTATCAGACGGTTGAAAGCGAGAAGACCGTCCCTGGCTTAAGCTCCTTGAACGGCGTTCGCGGATTAGTGCAGCTTACGAACGTGAATTTGTTCGGGAAGCTCTACACGGGGAGCACTCAATTCCGGGTAAGCCAGACCGAATTGCTCGGAGCAATCTCTTTTCAAAACCCGCGACCGTTCGGCAAGAATTACCCGACCTTGATCTCTCTGTTCGCGCGGCGGCTGGCGGAAAAGACTTTCAACTCGGATCGCTACACGGCCGTCATTCAAACCGAGCGCAGGTTGTCGGAGCAGACGATCGTATCCGCGAGTTATAACTTCGAACGCATAAGCAACTATAATATAGACGGCGACGAGGAAGACCTGGAGCGCAATCGACAGTCCGTAAGGCTCGGTCGCATAGGGCCCAGCTTTGCTCGCGACACGCGCGACAACGCGTTCGATCCGACAACAGGAACATTCACGGTCGGCAGCTTCTATGTCGCTTCGACCATATTTGGCGGCAACGAGCAATTCGTCAAGCTGCTGGCGGAGCACAACCGTTACTATCCGATAAAGAGGTTTCGTGAGACTGTATACACCGTGTCGGGCCGATTGGGGCTGGCCTCTCCGTTCGGCGGGAGGCAGACGCTGCCGATCTCGGAGCGATTCTTTGCGGGCGGGGCGCGCGACCTCCGAGGGCTAGGCTTTGAAGAAGCCGGGCCGCGCGACAGCAGTGGCCGCGTGACGGGCGGCAACGCAGTCTTCATCATAAACAACGAGCTTAGATTTCCGATATGGAGGATATTCGGCGGCGCGGTCTTTTCGGACACGGGCAACGTCTTTCGCCGCGTAAGAGATTTTCGGCCTCAAGACCTTACTCAGACCATAGGCTTCGGCTTCCGCGTGAAGACGCCAGTGGGTCCTGTGCGCCTGGACGTGGGGTACCTGGTCTTCAACAAGCCGGAAGGCTCACGAACCCCGCGCGTCCATTTTTCGATAGGTCAGACGTTCTAAGTCGAATTTCAAATTTGAGATCTCAAATCTCAAATTAGGTTTCATATGAAGCGATTTCGAATAATTATAGCGGCTCTTCTGTTTTGCCTTTTGCCTCTGCCTGCGCGCGGGCAGCAGATTGTCGACCAGATAATGGTGTTGGTCAACGACGACGTTATAACAAAATCGGATTTGCTCTGGGCCATCGCGCTCGACCCCAAATCACCCGATCCGGTGGGAAACATCAGCTCCGACGTGCTTCGTCGAATGCTTGACGTGGTGATCGACCAGCGTCTTGTTGGACAAGAGGTCGCGCGAATACCTACGGCCGATGTCACGCAAGATGAGATCGGCAAGAAGCGCGCGGAGCTGGTTGCGGAGTTTTCTTCCGAAGCCGCGTTTCGCCGGCGTGTGGAATCGGTCGGGCTTACACCCGAGAGGATAGACGAGATGCTGCGCCAGCGCATATTGATAGAGCGCTTCATAGAGTTTCGCTTCCAATCATTTGTATTCGTATCGCAGCAAGAGATCGAGCGTTACTACAACGATGTGTTTGTGCCAAGAATGCAGAAAGCGGGACAGGTCCCGCCCCAGCTCGAACAGGTCCGCGAGCAGATCACAGAGATACTTAAACAGGAGAAGATCGGCCAGGAGCTGGATCGATACCTGTCGACCGCCCGTCAGCGCGCCGATGTCGTCTATCTGGCAGAGCCTTGATGCCTGCGCGACACGGGCGTTATAACTGACTCAGGATCACTTCTACCCGTATAATAGTTTCGGAGGAAATCATGAAAAAGATTTGCGCCTTCACTCTAATAATTTTGCTCGGCTTCACACTAACAATCGCGCGCGCGCAGAGCGCCAGCTCGCCGCAAGACGAGCCGTTGCGGATCAAAGCCGATCTCGTGCAGATCGACGTTGTCGTCACCGATAAGAATAATCGCCCCGTGCTCGGCTTGAAGAAAGAGGATTTCATTCTCCAGGAAGACGGGAAGCCGCAAGAAATAAGCTTCTTCGCTTTACACAGGGCCTCCGGCGCGGGCGCCACGGAGGCCCAACTGGCGGAGGCTGCGAAACGCGATCCATCTCTGGCCCCTGAGCCTGGAAGATTCATTTTTATTATCCTCGATCAATATAATATCAGCCCGACTAACCGCCAGAGTTTGAGAGAATCATTGTTGCGTTTCATCGCCGAGGACGTAGGGTCGCAAGACCATGTGGCAATCATCGGGACGAGCGGGAGCCTCGTCGTGTTTCAACAGGCGACAAGAAACCGACGCGCGCAAGAGCTTGCTATCGAAGCATTCCTGAGCGTCGGTCCGGACCTCAAGTCCGCGCTCGCTGTAGATCAGGCGCTTAACGATGCGCAAAAAGAGCTTGGCCTCACCGCTTCGCAAAGCGGCGGGGCGTATCAGGAATACATCCTCAGAAAAACATTGAGCGCGCTTAGAGACATAGCCAAAGGCGTCAGCGAACTCCCGGGCCGCAAGATAGCCATCTTTGTCTCGGAGAATCTACCGTTTCAGTTCACCAGCTCCGCAGGCATTGACGATAACATATCGTACGAGCTGACCCAGGTGATAAGCAGGTCCCGACGCGGCGGCTTAACATTCTACACCGTAGACCCGCGCGGTTTGGCAGTGGCGATTCCCAGCGGCACAGCGGCTGAAGCTGTCGGAAA
Source organism: Blastocatellia bacterium (assembly GCA_036277095.1). Taxonomy (GTDB): domain Bacteria; phylum Acidobacteriota; class Blastocatellia; order UBA7656; family UBA7656; genus DASUNP01. Next base: position 65,454 of record DASUNP010000091.1, on the reverse strand, counting down.
GAGCGCGCTGGGCGGCGGCACCACTTCTTTTGAAGACCCCGGCGCGAGCGCAGACAGGCTAATCTCTTCACGCGGGGGAATGAGGGAGCTTGCGGCGGCGACGGGTGGGTTTTCGATCTTTGACACGAATAATGTCCGCGCGGGCTTGCAGCGGATCATGACCGAGAACGAAGCGTACTACATGCTGGCATACTATCCCCAGAATGCTTCGCCGGATGGCAAGTTCCACAACATCAAGGTCCGAGTGAAAGACCAGCCCGATCTCGTCGTGAGGACCCGCAAAGGCTACACTGCGGTGAAAGAGAAGGATCAAAAGCCTAAGAGCGACTCTAAGCAGGACCGCATAAGTCGGTCGTTAGCCTCGCTCGCTCCGGTTCGCAACGTCAAGGTTGTGATAGCAAGGGCTGCGGCCATGAGCAACCCTCAAACGGGCGAGCGGTCCGTGAAGATGGCGATTCAAATCGATCCTCGCTCTCTGTCCTTTTTGGAAGGAGGGAATAACAAAGCCGGCTCGTTTGAAGTGATAGGGTTTATCTATGACCTGAAAAACAAGCTGGTGGAAGGGTTCAGCCAGACGTTCAAGCCTAATCCCGAATCGTACCAGCGGCTGTTGGCCAGGGGCATCGTCATCCCCGGCGAGATCAAGCTTAAGAAAGCGGGGCTTTATAACATACGCGTCGTCGTCATCGATCAAGAGAGCGGAGAGATGGGAACGGCCAGCGAGTGGATCGAAGCAAAGTAGATTAAGCAAAGCCCGGTCCTGAATAATCGCTTATCTCTGCGCTTAAACAGCAGCGGGGCAACAAGCTGATTATGGCATTGATCGCCGCAACGCGGCGATCAATGCTAAGTTCACTGAGTTGCTACGCGGCGCGTCTTTCCCAACCCCACAATTTGATTGCCTCTCGACACCAAATCCCATTACAATTAGATAGTAATCCGGCACCACAATATGATGGACAAGCTAAAGGAAGAGTGTGGCGTATTTGGTATCTTCAACCATGAGGATGCCGCGCGGCTGGCCTATCTGGGGCTGTACTCCTTGCAGCACCGTGGGCAGGAATCGGCCGGGATGGTTTCGTCTGACGGCGAACGGATGTACGCCGCGCGAGGCATGGGTTATGTCAGCGAGATATTCAAGGAAGAACAACTCTCGCGGCTGCCGGGCCGCTCCGTCATTGGTCATGTGCGTTACTCGACTGCCGGTAGCGTCTCTCTGCTCGAAGCTCAGCCCTTTCTCGTCGACGGCTATCGCGGGCAGATAGCGCTCTGCCACAACGGCAATCTTCCTTACGCTTCGGAGGTCCGCTCGCAACTGGAGCTTGACGGCGCGATATTCTCTTCGACCTCTGACACCGAAGTCGTGCTGCACAAGATTGCCCGCTCGCGAGCCGAAGATCTCGTGGGCGCAATAGTCGAAACCTTCACCGAGATCGAAGGCGCGTACTCGATGCTCTTTCTGACGAAAGACTCTCTTATAGCCGTGCGCGACCCGCGCGGCTTTCGCCCGCTGTGTCTGGGTCAACTCGGAGATTCTTACGTCGTAGCCTCCGAAACATGCGCATTCGATCTGATCGATGCGAACTACCTGCGCGATGTGCAGCCGGGCGAGATTCTCATCATCGACCGCGACGGGTTGCACTCGTCGTTCCCGCTTCAAAAAGAGAAGCCCGCACACTGCATCTTTGAGCACGTCTATTTCTCGCGCCCCGACTCGCTGGTCTTTGGCCGCTCCGTGAACAAGAGCCGTCACAAGATGGGCCAGCAGCTTGCGCGTGAACACCCTTCGGACGCGGACATAGTTGTGCCCGTGCCCGATTCCGGCACGGCCGCCGCAATCGGCTACGCTTCGGAATCAGGGCTGAAATTCCGCTTCGGGCTGGTTCGCAATCACTACGTGGGCCGCACCTTTATCGAGCCGAAGCAATCTATCCGTCATTTCGGGGTCAAGGTAAAGCTCAACCCTGTGCGCGACCTTATCGAAGGCCAGCGCGTGGTGCTGATCGACGATTCGATCGTTCGCGGGACGACTTCGAAGAAGATCGTTCAGATGGTCCGTCAGGCCGGAGCGCGAGAAGTTCATGTCAGGATCAGTTGCCCGCCAACGATCGCGCCTTGCTTCTACGGGGTCGACACGCCGACCAGAGAAGAGTTGATCGGGGCTAATCTCTCTGTGGATCAGATTGCCGAGTTCATAGGCGCTGACAGCCTGGGGTATCTGAGCCTCGAAGGTTTGCTGCGCGCCGTTAGCGACCCGTTCGGCAACCGGCATTGTACGGCCTGTTACACGACCAATTACCCGATTCGCGTCACTTCAACCGCGAGGACCAAGACCGAGCGCGAGGAGGGCGCGCTCTCGCGCGAAAGCGTCTGGCCCCGCACCTGACCCCGCCTACTGCGAATGAGAAAAAGCTCAAGATCGTTCCTGATTCTATTGCTGCTGGCGGCCGCAGCAATCGGTTACTACATCTTTCGCCAGCGCAGCGAGCAGGAGCCCGCTCCCGCCCCGGTCACGGGCCGCCTCGTAGTCCATTTCCTCGACGTGGGGCAGGGCGACTCGCAAGTGATTCGCCTGCCTTCGGGCGGAACAATTCTGATCGATTCGGGGCCGAGGGGCGCGCCGACCGTGGAGATGCTCAAGCGGCTCGGCGTGGGCGAGATTGACCTGATCATAGCGACGCACCCACACGAAGATCACATAGGCGAGATGCCTGACGTGATGCGAGCATTCAAGGTCAAAGAGATATGGGACCCCGGATTCAGCTATCCGACTCGAACTTATCTCAATATGCTTCAGGCGATTGACGCTCAAAACATAAAGTTCGAAAACCCCAGGCGGGGCCAGACGCGCGCATTCGGCGATGTGACGCTCGAAGTGCTGAACCCCGGCCCGACTTTCATAAGCGAAGACCGCGATGATGCTAACGATGCTTCGATGGTCGTGAGGTTCACTTTTGGCAATAAACGATTCCTTTTCACCGGCGACGCCGAAGAGGCTTCGTGGCGGCAGATGATCGCGGCGAGCAAGGACTCGTTACACGCGGACGTTCTTAAAGCGGCGCATCACGGCAGCTCTAACGGGACTACCGATTACGTGCTTGACGCGGTGCGGCCTGAGATTGTGGCGATCAGTTGCGCCGTCGGGAACGATTACCATCACCCGCACCCGAGAGTGGTGAGGATGTTGGAAGAGAGACAGTCGCAGATCAAACCCTTTCGCACAGATTTGCAGGGAACTATAACGGCGACGTGCGACGGTAACAGCATCGAGATGAGCACCGAGAAAAGCGTGTCTCAAGATAGACTTTACTTGACCGGCGATGAGGCGGCGGGTAAGGTGGCGAGCGACGGCAGTCGAGACGGCGCGGGTAGAAGGCGCGCGGCGAGAGGCTCGCGATGAAAAAGAGTGTGAGCATGATTGTAGACCGTATAGAGGATGATCGCGCGGCGCTCGTATTGGGCGACGACGAAAAAGTAAAGCTCAGCCTGCCCGTCAAGCTCCTCCCCGACGGCGTGAAAAGCGGCGACCATCTGGAGGTGACTTTCAAGATAGACCGGAAGCTCACCGAAGAGGTGGCCGCAGAGGTCGAAGATCTGCTGGAAAAACTGAAGCGAAAGAGATGAAAGAAGAGATAAGCTACCGCGACGCGGGCGTCGACATTGATGCCGCTAATGACGCTACCGCGAGAATCCGCCGCCTCGCGCGCTCGACGTTCACCGAGGGCGTGATGACCGACATCGGCTCGTTCGGCGGGATGTTTAAAGCAAATTTCGCGGGCATGAATGACCCGGTGCTCGTCTCGTCCGCCGATGGCGTGGGCACGAAGCTCCGCGTAGCCTTTCTTACTGATATTCATAACACGGTCGGATACGACCTGGTTTGCCACTGCGTAAACGACATACTTGTTCAAGGCGCGCGACCGCTCTTCTTCCTTGACTACATCGCGTCGGGCCGCCTGGTGCCCGAGACTGTCGAGCAGGTGATAGAGGGGCTCGCGCGTGGCTGTAAAGAGGCGGGCTGCGCGCTCATCGGCGGCGAGACCGCCGAGATGCCTGGCTTTTACGCCGACGGGGAATACGATATCGCCGGGTTCATCGTCGGCTCAGTCGACGCGCCGAACATCATTAACGGCTCTAGGATTGCGCCGGGCGATCTGCTCGTAGGGCTGCCTTCTGTCGGGCTGCACACGAACGGATACAGCCTCGCGCGCAAGCTCTTTTTCGAAGTCGCAGGCTACACTGTCGACACGCATGTTGAAGAGCTTGGCTGCACGGTAGGAGAAGAGTTGCTCAAGCCGCACCGCAGCTACCTCGGCGCGCTCGACGGCCTGCTCGAATCAGGAATAATCAAGGGCCTCGCTCACATCACGGGCGGAGGTTTATTAGAGAATCTTCCGCGAATACTCCCCAACGGGATCGCTGCCGAAATCAGGCAAGGCAGTTGGCCCGTGCTGCCCGTCTTCAGACTGCTTGCCGGGATCGGCAATGTGAGTCACGCAGAGATGTACAGGGCATTCAACATGGGGATAGGGATGGTCGTCGTCGTCGGCCCGGAATCGAGTGATCGCCTGCTGGCCTATCTTGATGAGCGCGGAGAAAAGCACTACGATATTGGAAGGATAGTTGCAGGCAATAAAAGAGTGACGATTAGTTGAATAGCGAAAGTATAGAGCGCAACAAACGAGCAGCGATAATCGTTAAGAGTGACGGAGCGAGCGGGATGGTAAAGTGCCCGAACTGTCAAACCGATATAGAAGAAGGTAAGAAGTTCTGCCGAAATTGCGGCCAGCCCATGCCCCAGGTCGCCGAAGAGGCGGCTACGTGGCGGCTGCCGCCTGAGACGCGGGCGCAGTCCGAACAGCCTCGCGCGACGATGCCTGTCGCGCCCGGCCACACAGCGCCATCAACACCGCCTACAGCATACGTCGCGCCCGTGCCATATTATCCCGCGCCCGTCGCGCCGCCAACTGCGCAGTATCAGCCGCCCGTCGAATCGGGGCAAGCAAATATCTCAATCGGCGATTGGCTCTCAACCGGCTGGCAAGTCTATAAAGAGAACTGGCTGTTGATGACGCTCGCCACGCTGCTCGCCGGATTCCTGACCATTGTCACCGTAGGCATACTCGGCGGGCCGATGCTGTTGGGACTCTATCGCATGGCATTCAAAACCATGCGAGGGGAGCGGCCGCTGCTGGGCGACCTGTTCAACTGGGAGGGAAGGTTCTTGCAATCGTTCCTCGCCTTCTTAATAATCTCGGCGATCTACGGCGGCGTGACGAGGATCGGTCAAGGCTCCGCGATTTCAGGTTTGCTCAGTCTGGTAATCACTCCCATCTTGACTATAATACTCGCGCTCGTCATGCCTTACCTGCTGGACAGGAAGGCGGACATCGCCGCTGCGATCAACGATGTAGTTCGATTGATCTTTTCGCGCGACAGGCTGATGTGGTGGGTGGTGGGGCTCGTCTTTGCCACGATCATCGCGGGCGGGTTGTTCGGTTGCTTTGTGGGCGTGCTGGTGACGACGCCGTGGATAATATCTGCGGCCGCCGTTGCGTACCGCGATGTGTTCGGGATGGATGATCCGAATCGCACGCTTCATTGACAGGTTGTAGTTCTTAGCGCACCCTTTAGTTCTCAGGCAAGCATTTTCAAATTTATCAAAGAGAGAGTAAGGATATGGAATCTAATTACCGGAATCCTGGTCCGCCAATGGGGTATAACGTTTCGCCGCAGGGGCCTGCCGCGCCGCCGGTTCGCTTCGGAGAATGGATAGGCGAAGGCTGGAGGATGTTCACAGAACAGTGGAAGGGGTGGGTGGTGCTCGCCCTCGGATTCTTCGCGGGCGTCGCAGTTCCCGGGACCATCTTAGGGATCTTTCTCTACATCGTGCTCTTAGGGCAAGCGATGGCGCAAGCGGGCCGGCCATCTTCAAACCCTGGTGACCCCGCCATTTTCTTCCTTTTCTACTTAGGGATCATTGGCATTGTGCTGGTAATGATGCCGCTTACGGTATTCTTGCTCGGAGGGCTGTATCGCGCCGCCTTCAAGCAATTGCGCGGCGGCACGATCGAATTCAAAGACCTCTTTTCGGCGAAGGATTGCTACTTGCGTTTGTTGGGAGCAGCCTTGCTGTTGTACATGGTGATAATGATCGGGAACCTGCTTTGCTTCATTCCCGGTTTGATCGCTGCCGGTCTGCTCTTCTTCACACTGCCGTTAATCGTCGAACGTAACATGGGCGTGATCGATGCAATGAAGATGAGCTACGAGGTGACGAAGCCAAATCTGCTGATGTTCACTCTCTTTGCCTTCGTCGTTCAATTGATCGGGTCTGCCGGAGCATACGCCTGCTACATCGGCCTTCTCGCCACATATCCGTTGATGTTTACGATTCACGCAGTCGCTTTTAGAGACTGCTTCGGGGTGCCGGGCGCGCGGAGTTTCGCTCAGCAATTGCCGCCGCCATCGATTTACGCGCCGCCGCAACCGCCGATGTCGCAACAACCGCCGATGTCACAGCATCCTCCAATGTCACAGCAGCCGCCGATGCCGCAGCAGTATCCGCCGCCGCAGCCTCCTCCGGTTGCGCAGGCACAGCCGCCCGCACCTGCGAATGTCTGCCCTAACTGCCAGGCAAATCTTCCGGCTACGGCAGTCTTCTGCCCCAAGTGCGGAACAGGCATTCGTAAGGCGTGAGGCAGTGATAGATTGCCTAAAGCGATGGACAGACCATTCGAGCTTGAAGAGAAGAGGCCGCAAGTTGCCGTCGTCGGAGCGGGCTACCGGGGGTTTAATCACGTCCGCAATTTCTACGAGCTGGGCGCGCGCTCTGTAGTTTGCGACACGAGCAGCGATTCTCTCTTGAGGATAAAAGAGAAGACTTTGGACGCGGCTGAAGCCTCACTCTCTGCAGGCGGCAAACCCGTGACCTTGAAAGATGACCAAGAATTATTTCGTCCATGAATCGAGCTACGTTGACGAGCCCTGTGAGATCGGCGAGGGGACGAAGATATGGCACTTCTCGCACGTCATGCGTGGGTCAAAGATCGGGCGCCGCTGCAACATCGGGCAGAACGTCGTCATCTCGCCTGACGTGCGCATAGGCGACAACGTGAAGATACAAAACAACGTCTCTGTCTACACAGGGGTGATCCTCGAGGACGATGTTTTCTGCGGCCCCTCGATGGTCTTTACGAACGTAGTGAACCCGCGCAGCGCAGTCTCTCGCAAGGACGAGTATCGCGAAACCCTGGTCCGTCGCGGGGCTTCGATCGGCGCAAACGCGACGGTCGTCTGCGGACACTCAATCGGGCAGTACGCCTTCATAGGTGCGGGTTCGGTCGTCACGCGCGACGTGCCCGATTACGCGCTTGTGGTCGGCAACCCGGGCCGCGTGGTCGGTTGGATGTGTGAGTGCGGCATCAAGCTCGATCTGACTAGCAATCTCGACAAAGATCAAGACGCTACCTGCATGGCCTGCGGCAAGGGCTACGCGAAGCGGGCGGGCGTTGTGAGCCTGTCGGCGACTGGTCACACGGACGACAAGGAATAGAATAGGTTTATCCGAACGAAAGCACCGCTCGGGAATCGAGCGGTTAAGAAGTCCCGACGCAGCGGGACTTCAAGCGGCGAGATTATCCCCATTAATCGGGATTGTTACGTCTGTCGAAGCTGACGGGCGAAGCTCGATCTTAATTTCGCGCTCGGCCCCGCACTCGTAGCAGACCTGTATTAATCGGTTGTCGACGTTGCGCGGATGGGGAACCCCCCAGTAGTGCGCGTGGTTTTTGAGAAAAGCGAGTATCTTCATCTTTTTTCCCTCACATCATTAGACGATTTGTAGAACTGGTTTGCTGCAAATAATTTTATCTTTCTGCGCGCTTTTTGTTTTCAATTGATTATGCTCTTTCGCTGCCGTTCATTCCGGCTTACCTGGGAGATGTTACTTGTGAGGTTATGTGATGAAAATAATGAGAAGGGCGGCGATGGACACACTGATAGTTGTCTGCCTTTGCTCGGAGTCTCATCTCGACTTTAACTGCCGTACTGATTACCTACTTTGCGATACTATGCGCACGCCGCGTGATGACAGCTACAGCCGATCTCCATTATGTGTACTTTGGCCGCATCCTCGCACTCGCGGCTACAATACTTGCTGCCCTACGTCGGCAGCGCATCTACAGGTGTCGCGAGCACACTTATTACTTGCCTCCTGGTTTGCCATTCAATAACCCTCCTTCAGCTCACACTCTGTCGCGCGCCTCGCTTTCTCCAGAGATCCTGGCACAGTTAGCGCAGCAGTAGAACACCCCATCAGCTTCGATACCATGCCCGATGATCTTGCAGCCGCAGTGATCGCACACCGGCGCGAGCCTATAAATAGCGCATTCGAAGCTGTCGAAGGTGTGACTGCCGCCTGCTGTGATAACCTCGAAGGATTTGTCGTAATCGTTCCCGCAGACTTCGCACTTTGCCACTGATTCGCTCCTTCCATTAGAAGTAGCGCCACAAGTAAATGAAAACCGAAACAGGCGCGTCTCGTCAAATGCAAAGGGATGAGTAGAAGCGGGCTATAGATATCACCACCGCGATCGACAAACAAGGCGATTGGATCAATTTGACAGACACTTAATTCCCAGATACTTTTCACTCTGCTTCACAATAGGCCCTTCTTGTGTAAAGGAGAAACTTTATGGACCGCAATACTGCGATAAACGAATTAAGCTGGCTGTGTACCCACAATGCATACAACAGCGAGGGAGAAATTGGCACATCAGCGGCCTCCACGGCTGGTACCAACCAGGATCTCTCGATTACTTCTCAACTGAGGAATGGTGTACGCGCCTTCATGATCGACGTTCACAACTTCCACAATGCGCCTCGCGTCTGTCATGGCGTCTGGGAATTCTACGAGGATTTGTGTGATCTGCTGATCAAATACAAAACGTGGCTCAACAACAACACAAACGAAATCATAATTCTTATGATGGAAGTGGCTAACAACGTACCCGCAACTTGGATCAAGGATACTTTCTACGGTGGGGGGCCAATAACCAGGAGTGACGACTATAATCTGAAGGATTTGCTGTACTGCCACCCTGACAACAGTAGTGCGTGGCCCACCATCAATCAGCTTGTCGGCGCTGGCAAGCGCGTTATAGTCTTCCGAGAAACCGATGAAGGAAAGGGTGTCACTGGCTCCGATATGGAATGGTATCATGACATGTGGGACTACTGGATTGAGACTCCCTACGGAAACAGTAATTGGGATGACATACAGACCCATACATACCAACTCCTGCGCGGCAACAAGGAAACGGCCTCCTTCTTCAGCCTCAACCATTTTGTCAACACAGGTTATCATGGCTCCGGCTCCGCGGGATTTGCTCAAGGCATGAACATGGATGACTACCTAACTGCCAGAGCGCTTATCGCGTGGAGAATGCAGGCATGTCGCCCCACTCTGTCGGTGGATTTCTTCAGATCTCTGAAGGGAGCAAAGCCAGAAGACACCTACGACACAGTCGCGACTGCAAATAAGCTCAATGAAATCCCGAGCATCTCGGGCACTATATCCAATTCGGATGGTACGCCTTATCTCGGTGAAGTCGTTTGGACAGGTGTCGAAGATTTGAACTTCAAAGACAATCTCAAAAGCGATGACTATCGCGTGCAAAGTGGGTCCGATGGTCCTGGTACGAGTCATCCCAGGAGCAACAACGGCACATTCTCCTTTCCCCCAAATGGTTATGCCAATAATGCCGTCCGGCCAATGATACTGACACCTTCTTGCGTAGGCAAAACTTTTACCCCCCAGGAAGTTGGATGGACCGGTACAGCAAGCGCGAAGATAGATTTAAAGATTTCGTGAAATGGTTGATATGAGGCGGCGTCTAGAAGCCTTGCACTCGTAAAGGTGTCCCGATGAATGCGCTCTCGACTTATAAAAGCTCGCGGACGTTTTCAGGCGGGCGGCCAAGAACGGCTTTGGCTCCGCGCACGACTATAGGTCGCTGGATGAGGTCGGGATTCTCGACCATGATGTTTATCAGCTCGTCGTCCGACAGCTCGCGGTCTTTGAGCTTGAGGTCGCGGTATGCCTGCTCGCCCTTTCGCAGCAGATCGCGCGGGCTTATGCCTAGCTTCTGAATCAAATCGCGTAGCTCGGCGGCTGTCAGCCGCTCATCATAATAGTTGACCCGTTCAAACTCAGCGCCGCTCTCTTTGAGAAGACCAACGGTTTCTCTGCACTTGCTTCAGGTAGGCTTCTGATAAACTTTTATCTGATCTTTCATCCCCCCTCCTCGACCCGATTCTAGCACAACAATTCAGCTCGATGAAGCCCGCGCGCGGGCCGTCGGCTGCGCGTCATTATGTTATAATTCTTGAGAAAGGAAATTGACTTGAAAGTAGTTTACGATAAGGGAATTTACCTGCCCGAAATTGATTTATGGATGGATGCCAAGCGGCCAAAAGCTCGCTCGGTCGTATCGCACGCGCACGCGGATCACATACAAAATCACGCCGAGATCATCGCTACGCCCGCGACCGCGAAGCTCTTCGAGCATCGCGTCGGCGCAGCGCGTGCACTGCTGCTCGATTATAACCAGCCTCATGACTTCGGCGATTTCCGGCTCACTTTTTATTCGGCGGGGCATTGCCTCGGCTCGGCCCAGACATTGATCGAGCGTAACGGCGAGCGCCTTCTGTACACGGGTGATTTCAAGCTGCGGTGCGGGCTGTCGTGCGAGCCGCCCGAAATGGTCGAGTGTGACACTTTGATTACTGAGTGCACGTTCGGCCACCCGATGTTTCAGTTCCCGGACGACGAACAGGTCCACAAGCTCCTTTACGAAGAGATCGACCGCGCGTTCGTGCAAGGGTTGCAGCCGATGGTTCTGGCCTACTCGCTCGGAAAGAGCCAGGAGGCGCTGAAGGTGCTGCTCAAGGGCGGCTACTCGGTCGCGCTTCATCATTCGATAACCGAGATCGTAGATATTTACAAAGAGATGGGCATTGAGTTCGAAGGCGATTACCGCCCGCTCGACCTTTCAGACATGGACGGGATGGTCGTCATGATGCCGCCGGGGGCGATGCGCGGCTACGCCGTTCAATCCATTCGAAACGCTTATACGATATACCTGAGCGGCTGGGGCATGGACCCGCGCTCGCGGTACCGTTATCGCACGAATTCCGTCTTGCCGCTTTCAGACCATGCGGGCTTCGACGATTTGAATCGTTACGTGATTGAATCGGGCGCAAAGAAAGTGTACACATTATACGGCGATCATTTTTTTGCGTCGCACCTCCGCCAGCTCGGCGTGGACGCGGAGCACCTGCACGAGTACAGCGAGAAGGCGTCGCCCGCAACCAGGCGGCGTAAGACTAGACGCCGGGCCGATAGCGAGACGCTGAGCCTTTTGGAATTGATCGAAAGCAGCTCTTCTTGAAAGTAAAGGGGGCAGCAGATTGGCGACAGTCGAGGTCATCGGATCTGAGTTCGAGATTATCCACAACAACTTGATAGAGGTTCTCAACGTCATCCCGGAAGAGAAGCTCTACTGGAAGCCATTTGAAAGCCAGAACTTCATCCGCGTCTACTCTTGCGGCGAGTTGATCAGTCACATCGGCGGATTGATCGAGTATTCATTCAACGGCATTACCAGCAATTTCTGGGAAGAGCCGTTCGAGTGGATCACACGCGAGGTCTTGCCCACGCGGGCGCACGTCGCGGCGTACCTCGAAGAGGCGTCTCGCGGCCGGAGAGTCGCATTCGACACGCTTACGGACGCAGACCTTCCGAAGCGCGTCTATTATCCCGACGCGACCGAGACGACTGTGGGCGAGATACTGTTGAGCACGCTCACACATGCCTCGCACCACAGGGGCCAGGTCTACGCTTACGTTCATCTTTTGTCTGAAGCGCGACTGCCGCCGACAGGCGCTCGCGGTTTCCGAGAGCGGCCGCGCGCAGGTGTGTAGCTGATAGAGCGCGAATACTGTTTTTGAGCTATGCGAACAAAGAAAGAGCGCGTGCATGACGAGATCGCGCGTCTGCGGGAGATCATAAGCCACCACGACGAGCGATACTACACACACGCCGACCCTGAAATAAGCGATTACGAGTACGACCAGTTGTTGAGCCGACTCCGCGAGCTTGAAGAAGCTAACCCGGACCTCATAACCGCGGATTCGCCGACTCAGCGCGTCGCGGGTCGCCCCGCCGAAGGCTTTGCCGAGTACGTACACCGGCGGCCTATGCTCTCGCTCGATAATACCTATTCGATAGATGATCTGCGCGAATGGGATAAAAGAGTCCTTCGCGGGGTCGGTCGCGAGCGCGTCGACTACGTCGCCGAGCTGAAGATCGACGGGCTCAGCATCTCGGCGATCTACGAACAGGGCGCGCTGGCGAGAGGGGTGACGCGCGGCGACGGTTTCATAGGCGAGGACGTTACTCAAAACGTTCGCACGATTCGCTCACTGCCTCTCAGGATTCGCGCGGAAGCGTTCGACCCGGACGCCGGCCAAAAAGCGAAGCGCAAGCCTCAAAAGAAGCGCGCGGCCTCGCGCCAGGCATCGCTCTTTTCTCCTGCGAGCAGCGATGCGGCAGCTTCCAACCCTTTTCCGATCAGTGGCGAGATTGAAGTGCGCGGAGAGGTCTATCTGCCTAACGAAGAGTTTCGGCGGATAAACGCTGAGAGGACTGAACAAGGGCTCGCGCTATTCGCCAACCCGCGCAATGCGGCAGCCGGGACTATGAAATCGCTCGACGCGAGAGTCGCCGCCGAGCGCAAACTCGATATATTTTGTTATGACCTATTGATTGACGGCAGAAAGCCGTTTTCGTCACACTGGGAAGCCCTGGAATGGCTTGCCAGAGCCGGTTTCAGGGTGAACAGCTTGCGGCGGTTGTGCCGGTCTATCGATGATGTGATCGAGTCGTGTGAAGAGTGGGGCCGTCTTCGTGACGAGCTTGGTTATGAGATCGACGGCGTTGTTGTGAAGGTAAACAGCACGGCGCTTCAAGACGAGCTTGGCTCTACTTCAAAAGCCCCGCGCTGGGCCGTGGCCTACAAATACCCCGCGCGACAGGCGACAACAAAACTCAAAGCCATCACGGTTCAAGTAGGCCGCGTAGGCACGCTCACGCCCGTGGCCGAGCTTGAGCCCGTGTTGCTCGCGGGCACGACCGTTTCGCGCGCCTCGCTCCACAACGAAGACCAGATCAAGCGGCTCGGCGTGATGATCGGTGATTACGTGCTGATAGAAAAAAGCGGCGAGATCATCCCTCAGGTCATAAAAGTGATTGAATCTCGCAGGGCAGGGAGAAGCAAAGAGCTGCAAGAGTTCGTCATGCCTCGCGAGTGCCCGGCCTGCGGTGAGGAGGTGACGCGGCTGCCCGGGGAAGTCGCGTGGCGCTGTGTGAATTCCGCGTGCCCCGCGAAGATCAAAGCGGGGCTGAAACAGTTCGCCTCGCGGCGAGCGATGCGCATCGAAGGGCTGGGCGAAGCGTTGATAGACCAGTTGATCTCTGAGCGCACGCAGAAAGATGAGAAGGGCGAAACATTGTTCGGCAAACGCGGCGAGCCGCTGAAGCTTCCTCCGCTCGTAAGAGACTTCGCCGACCTTTATCACTTAAAAGAGCAGAGGGATGAACTCATCGCGCTTGAGCGAATGGGCGAGAAGTCCGCCGACAACCTGCTCAGACAGATCGAAGAGAGCCGCAAAAATGATCTCTACCGCTTGATCTACGGGCTTGGCATACGACACGTCGGCGAGCGCACCGCACAGATACTTGCCGATGCGTTCGACTCGTTGGACGAGTTGATGGAGGCGAGCGAAGAGCGCCTGGCGGGAATATTCGAGATCGGCCCCGTGGTCGCCGCGTCGATCGCCGAGTGGTTCCGCGAGCAGAGGAATCGCGAGCTTATCTCGCGGCTCAAGGAGTCGGGCGTCAACACGGTGCGGTTAAGGCCGGGCGCGGGCGACGGGCGAAAGATAGCGCGCGACCTCGAAGGCAAGCAGTTCGTATTGACGGGCAGGCTCGCGCGCTTCTCGCGCGACGAGGCGAAACATTTGATCGAGCAGCGCGGCGGTCGCGTGACCGGCTCTGTAACAAAGAAGACAGACTATCTCGTAGTCGGCGAAGAGCCGGGCTCGAAGCTCGACCGCGCGCGCGAGCTTGGCGTCGAAGTGCTGGACGAAGAGGCTGTGGTGAGTCTGCTCGGTTTATGATCGATTGATGTAGGGTTTGATTGAACATTGTCCAAGTATCGAGAACGATCTGCCGCGTAGCGGCAAGTTGAGTTTAGCCATGTGCTTTAGCGCACGGGCGGTTAAATCATAAGGTTCCGCGTCGCGCTAGCGACGCCTGAATTCATCCGTCGCTAACGCGACGCCAGGTCAGGGTCACGATGAGTTTCCGGCGTTGAAACGCCGGGCTAAACTCATAACGCCGCTACGCGGCTATTTATGCACACCCTTGAGGCTTGATTATGAGGACACACGATCAATCGTTAAATGAGATGAATGACAACAGGCTACTTTTTGAGCAGATCGTGAGTGACTATCCTGAGCCGACGATCTCTCACAGGCCGGGCGAGCATAACTGGTCGATCAAGGAGATCCTTTGCCATCTCGCAGACATTCAAGAATTGGTTTTGAGCCGAGTCCAGAAGTTGCTCGCGGAAGAGAATCCCTCAATAGAGCTTTACGACGAAGAGCGCGAGAATCGCGAGCGTGACCATCGCAACGACGACATGGGATTGGCGAAATCAAATTTCGTAAGCACTCGTGAGAAGCTGATCGCCGCACTCAAGGTCGCAGGGGACTCGGCGTGGAGTCGCACGGGCCGTCACCCGATGAACCCCGATTTCACCGTCGAGTTCGTCGTGAACGATATGCTCGACCACGAGCAGCTTCACTTCGAGCAGGTCCGGCTGATAACGACCCGCATGTGAGACCCTGGACGCATAATGCGATGATAGAAGAGCATGAAGTCGAGCTGTTAAACGTATCCAAGAGATTCGCCGACACGGTCGCCGTCGACTCGGTAACTCTGCGCGTGATGGGCGGCGAGTTTCTTACTCTGCTAGGGCCATCAGGGTGCGGCAAGACTACGCTGTTGAGAATGATCGCGGGTTTTGAAATCCCTGACGAGGGCCGCGTCATGCTCGGCGGGCGAGATGTGACAGGCGTCCCGCCGTTCAAGCGCGACGTGACCACAGTCTTTCAGCAATACGCGCTTTTTCCTCACTTGAGCGTCTTCGAGAACATCGCTTTCGGGCTGAAGCAAAAGCGAGTCGCGCGTGAGAGTGTGAAAGCGCGCGTCGCCGAAGCGCTTGAGATGGTAAAGATGAGCGGGCTTGATCGCCGGCTACCTTACGAGCTTTCGGGCGGACAACAACAACGAGTGGCGCTGGCCCGCGCGCTCGTCCTGCACCCGAGAGTCTTGCTGCTTGACGAACCGCTCGCCGCTCTCGATCAAAAACTGAGAAAGCAGATGCAGGTCGAGCTGAAGAGTTTGCAGCAGCGCGTCGGCATCAGCTTCGTTTACGTCACACACGACCAGGAAGAGGCGCTTACGATGAGCGACCGCATAGTAGTGATGAACGCGGGCCGGATAGAGCAGACCGGGCGCGCAGACGAAATCTACGAGCGGCCGCAAACCGAGTTTGTCGCAAGCTTCATTGGCGTCTCTAACATCATAAAAGGGACAGTCACGGCCAGGCGAGAAGAGTATTCAATCATCAAGCTCGGCGATTGTGAGATCGAAGCCCTGGGGAACGATACGAAGGTTGGCGACGCAATCCGCCTGATGGTGCGTCCCGAGAAGATAGTGATGACGTTTGATCGCTCGGACGGCGCGCTCGCCGCCACGATTGAATCGGCAGTTTATCTCGGAGAGAGCACGCACTGGAAGCTCAAGCTCCGGGATGGGCAGTCGATGACGGTCCTGGAGCAGAATCGCGCGGCCTCGCGCCCGGTCCAGGATCGCATCGGCAGCGAGGTCCGAGTAAGCTGGAACCCGGATAGCGCAGTTATATTAAAAAGATGACGGCGAGAGTACGAGAGAAGCTCGAAGATAACAGGCTCGCGAGGCTGTTGTTTAGCCCCGCGCTTATATGGCTGCTCGTCTTCTTTGTCGCGCCGCTGCTGATCGCACTCGTCGTCAGCCTGGCGAGGCGTGGCCCATACGGCGCGACTGTGTACGATCTTACAGGTGATAATTACTTGCGCGCGCTCGACAGCCTCTACCTGCCCGCGTACTGGCGGAGCCTGTGGGTCGCGACCGCGACAACGGTAATCACGGCGGTCGTGAGCTTTCCCGCCGCCTACTACATAGCTCTAAAGTCGCCCTTGAGGTGGCGCAGAATCCTGCTCGTCCTCACGGTCATCCCGTTCTGGACCAGCTTCCTAGTTCGCACGTACGCGTGGATCTTGCTCCTGCGCAGCGAAGGGCTGATCAATTCTGTTCTCGTAGGCACGGGCGTAATCAAAGAGCCGCTTGGGTTGCTCTATTCGGACTTCGCGGTTCTGGTCGGGCAGGTCTACGGCGAGCTTCCGTTTATGATCTTGCCGCTTTATGTCGCGCTCGAACGATTGGACAAACGGTTGCTGGAAGCCGCGCAGGATTTGGGCGCGAACCGTTTCTGGACTTTTGTCAGGGTGACGCTGCCGCTGGCGCGGCCTGGCCTTATCGCGGGAATAGTGCTGGTCTTCATTCCGTCGCTCGGCGCGTTTATAACCCCCGATCTATTAGGCGGGGCGAAATCAATTATGATCGGGAATCTGATTCAGAGCCAGTTCACGCTGTTGAATCAGCCGTTCGGCTCGGCCTTATCTTTGATCTTGACGGCGTCGGTTTTGATCCTATTGGCAGTCGCCATGCGCGTGGGCCTCAAGACGAGTGAGCTTGCTTGAAATGCTGCGTCTCAGATGTTAATGGTATTTAGCTTGAAACTAACAATATGAACATACTCGGAATCTCAGGGCAGGAGAGTGATGCGGCTGCGGCGCTGGTTCAAGACGGGCGCGTCGTCGCGGCAATCGAAGAAGAGAAGCTCGCGCGCATACGCCACGTCGGGATGAATTACGCGGGCGGACTCCCAACCCGCGCGATTAATTTTTGCCTGGAGCGCGCGGGAATAAGATTCGACCAGATCGATTACGTCGCTTATTACCTGGAGCCGTATAAGCTCTTTCATCGCGAAGTCGCCTTCAACTCGACGCACGCGACCGACCTGCCCGCCGAATCGGCGCTCGAAGCATTCCCGAACTATTTTGTCGAAAGCCTGAACAACCTGAGAGAGAGGATAAAGACGCGCCGTCTTGTTGAATCAAGTCTCGGCAGCGAGGGCAGCTTCATCGAAGTCAATCATCAGCTTGCGCATGGTGCAAGCGCATTTTACTGTTCAGGCTTTGACAGCGCGGCTGTCATCGCCGCCGGTTATCGCGGGGATATGACTTCGACCGCGTTGATGACGGGCAAAGGCGGGAGCATAACCCTTTCATTCGAAGCTCAGTTTCCGAACTCCGTCGGGCTCGTTTACAGCGCCGTGACGGCGGCTCTCGGGTTCAACTTTTCAGGCGACTGGCACAAGACTATGTGGCTCGCTCCGTCGGGTAAGCCCCAACAGCTTGACCTCTTCGACGATTTGTTGAGCATAGATTCAAACGGATTGCCGAAAGTAAATCTCGAATACTTCGATCTGCCGTTCAAGGGTGTGCCCGCGCTCGGCGCTCGGTTTTACGAGAAGGTTGGATTAAAGCCCAGAGCTAAGGACGACCCTCTGACCGAAAGGCATCGCAACGTCGCGGCGAGTTTGCAGGCGGCGGTCGAGAACGTGATGTGCGAAGTCGCGATTCGCCACCGTGAGCAGACTGGTGAAGAGAACCTATGCCTGGCCGGGGGCGTCGCGCTCAACAGCATGGTGAACGCCGCGATCGAGCGTCGCGCGGGGTACGAGCGAATCTTTGTGCAGCCCGCCGCTGGGAACGCCGGATGCTCGGTCGGCGCGGCGCTATATGTCTGGCACGAAACACTCGGCAATCGAGAGCGCGTCTACAAGATGGACCACGCATTTCTCGGCCCGCGCTTCGACGATCAGGAGATCAAGAGCGTGCTCGACAATTGCAAGATCAGTTACCAATATTTTCTCACCGAAGACAAGCTGGTCGTGGAAGTCGCGCGGCTGCTGGCGGAGTCGAAGATCGTAGGGTGGTTTCGCGGCTCGATGGAGTTCGGGCCGCGCACGCTCGGCGCGCGAAGCATACTGGCCTCTCCGACCGTAGAGTACATGCGCGATAACTTGAACGCGTATATAAAGCACCGCGAAGATTTCCGCCCGTTCTCGGCCGCCGTGCCCGAAGAGCGGGCCGCAGAGTTTTTCGAGCCGAGCGCATTGACAGAATTCTTGCAGGGGGTGAGCCGCGTCAGGGAAGGGAAGCGCGCGCTTATCCCTGCCGCCGTTTTTGGCGACAACCTTGTGCGCGTGCAAAGCGTCAATCGCGGGACGAATCCGTCGCTTTGGAAGCTGCTCACGAGATTCGGCGAAGCGACGGGCGTTCCCGTGCTGCTCAACACTTCGTTCAACCTCTTTGGCGAGCCGGTCGTTTCGACGCCACGCGAGGCCGTGCGCGGGTTTTACTGCTCCGGGCTCGATTGTCTTGCATTAGAGAACTTCTTGATAAAGAAATAGGAGAGTGATGGAAAAGCGTCTTTACCTGGTGACGGGTGGAGCAGGGTTCATTGGCAGTCACATCGCAGAGCGTCTTCTTCGCGACGGTCACAACGTCCGCGTGCTGGATAACTTCGTCGCGGGCAAAGAGGAGAACCTGAAACAGATCGGCGGCGAGGTCGATCTTGTTCGCGGCGACATACGCGACCGCCAGGTGCTGGCCGACGCGATGAAAGGCGTCTACGTAGTCTTTCACGAAGCGGCGCTCGGCTCCGTGCCCCGCTCGGTCGCAGACCCTGTGACCACGCACGACGTGAATATCACGGGGACGCTGAACGTTTTGCTCGCGGCGCGTGACGCGGGCGTGCGGAGGGTCGTCTACGCGTCTAGCTCGTCGGTTTATGGCGAAACAAAGGAATTGCCTAAAGTTGAAGAGATAAAACCACAGCCGCTTTCGCCGTATGCGTTGTCAAAGCTCGCGGGCGAGCATTACATAAGAATATTCAACCACGTCTACGGCTTTGAGGCCGTGTCGCTTCGCTACTTCAACATATTCGGCCCGCGCCAGGACCCCGAGTCTCAGTACGCCGCCGTGATACCGAGGTTCGTCACAGCGTTACAGACAGGCAATCAACCGATCATCTACGGCGACGGCGGACAGTCGCGCGATTTCACGTATGTCGAGAACGTAGTCGAAGCAAACCTCCTGGCGTCGGAGGCCCAAAACGTCGCGGGCGGTGTATTCAACATAGCCTGCGGCGGTCGGTTCACGCTGCTCGAACTTCTTAGCAAGCTAAAACAGATCATCGGCAGCGACATCGATCCCATCCACGAACCAGCACGCGCAGGCGACGTTCGTGACTCGCAGGCAGGGATTGAAGCAGCGGCGGAAGCATTAGGGTACCGAGTGAAGGTCGATTTTGATGAGGGCCTTCGCCGCACTGTCGAGTGGTTTCAAAAAGCGGAGCAGTGAGCCACACTACCATGCGAAATTTAGTTTTAGTTTTCTTGATCCTCCTCTCCCCCTTGAGCCACGACGCTCAGACAGAGAATAGCCCGTATGCAGCAGAGATCTTCGGGCCGGGAATAATCTCGACCAACGCCGAAGAGTATAGGATCACGTTCTCGCCCGACGGCAAGGAAGCCTATTTCGGGCGGGGCGACGCCTTCTTCCCAATCTCGCGCAAAGCAACGATCTATGTCTCCACGCTGCGCGACGGCCGCTGGAGCGCGCCGCAGGTCGCTCCTTTTTCGGGCAAGCACAGCGACATTGACCCGTTCATCTCGCCCGACGGCAAGAAGCTTTTCTTCTGCTCAGACCGCCCCGTTGACGGCGCTGCACGTAGCGACTTTGACATCTGGGTCGTTGAAAAATCGAAAAACGCCTGGGGCGAGCCTCGCCACCTCGGTCGCGAGGTCAATTCAGAGGCGGACGAGCTTTACCCGTCGGTCACTCGCAAGGGAAAGCTTTTTTTCGGAAGCGACCGCCCGGGAGGTCGCGGCGGCTGGGACATTTACGAGGCTGAGGGTAAGAAAGACGGTCGCTACGCGAACATCAAGAGCCTGGATGAGAGCATCAACACTCAAGGGTGGGAATTCAACCCGCTGATCTCTGCGGACGGAAGCGCGCTGCTATTTACAGCTCTCAATCGCAAGGGAGGATTCGGCCTCGGCGACTTATATCTTTGCCATCGTGAAGGCGAGCGATGGTACCCGCCGCAAAACCTCGGGCCGCGCATCAACACGAGAAACGACGAGTATCATCCGTCCGTATCTGCGGACCGCCGCAAGCTATTCTTCGTTCGACGAATCATCGGAGAGTTGCCAAGGCCAGGAGACATTTACCAGATCGATTTGAACCTACCTTTTTGAAACATTTTTATTAACGCTCAGTTCAAGTGATAAGAACCGACGGGCGGCAGTCAAATACCTTCACAATGACTTTCTAATTTTAAGATCAATCCGTCAGCGCCGTGACGTGTGTTCTGACCGTTTCGCCGAGCGTTTGAAGGTTATACCCGCCTTCGAGGATCGAGACGACCCGTCCCCTGGCGTGTCGGTCTGCCATCTCCATCACCTCTTTCGTCATCTCTCGAAAATCGCTGTCTTCAAGCAACAGCCCTCCCAGAGGGTCGCCCCGGCGCGAATCGAAGCCCGCTGAAATTACGATCAGATCGGGCGGCGAGACCTTTTCAATCTCTTTAAGCGCATCGCTAAATGCTTCGCGGTGAGAGCGGGCCGCTGTCCCCGCGCCCAGCGGGATGTTCAAAGTTGTCCCCTCACCTTTGCCCTGGCCGCGCTCGGTGGCGGCCCCTGTCCCGGGGTAATAAGGGTACTGGTGAGTCGAGAAGTAGAAGACCGATGGGTCATACCAGAAGATGTCTTGAGTGCCGTTCCCATGATGCACGTCCCAATCAATTATCAAAACGCGCTCGGCCCCGTACGTGGCCTGAGCGTATCGCGCGCCGATGGCGGCGTTGTTGAAAAGGCAGAAACCCATCGCGCGATTCACAGTGGCGTGATGGCCGGGCGGACGAACCAGGGCGAATGCGTTGCGGGCCTCGCCCGTGAAGACTTGATCGACTGCTGTTATAGCAGCTCCGGCCGCGAGCCGCGCGACCTCGAAGGACTCTTTGCTGATGACCGTGTCCAGATCGACGAAAGGCACCCCGCGCTCGCACAGGCCGCGAATTTGATCTACGAGCCGGCGTCCGTGACATCGCTCGATGTCCAGGTCTGAAGCCTGTAGCGGCGCTATGTGTTTGAGGCGCGACCACAGCTCCAGGTCGGCT
Source organism: Blastocatellia bacterium (assembly GCA_036277095.1). Classification (GTDB taxonomy): domain Bacteria; phylum Acidobacteriota; class Blastocatellia; order UBA7656; family UBA7656; genus DASUNP01. The sequence continues at coordinate 43,976 of DASUNP010000091.1, read as the reverse complement.
TCGAGAGCGGCGAGGATGACTTTTAACCGGTCCGCGTTCTCCGGGTGGCGCCCGGTCTGGTGATCGAGGTAAGCGGGATCACTAATAAGGGTCGTTGTCATACAGGGATTATAAAAGATTTGACGGCGGGAGAAAAAACAGAAGGTGCGCCCGGTCAAGGCGCACCTAAGAGCTTAAAGAGGAGGGTTTCACTGCTCACAAGAGGAAGAGGTATGACATCGCTTGCCGGCGCCGTGCTGCTGCGAAGACATGAAAGCGCGCCCGCAAGAGCAAGATCACATTCTAGCTTCCCGTTTAGAAAACGATTTCATACCGGAAAAGTTCCAACCCAAATCGATTTTAGATTTTGGATATTTGTTTAAGAGGTTCGGAGCGCCTCTGTTAATCCAAAATCCAAAATCTAAAATCCAAAATCAGATCACTCATACCTCAGCGCTACCATGGGGTCAACCTTCGAAGCCCTTCGAGCGGGGAAAACGGTTGCAACCATCGCTGCCGCTGCTAGAACAAGTGAGACCAGCAGGAAGGTCGTAACGTCTGTCGAGCCCACCTCAAAAAGAAGGCTCGACATCAGGTTGGATATCAACAGTGACAGTACGACTGCTCCCCCGATGCCTATGGCAAGACCTATCCCCGTTAACAGCATGCTCTGGCCGATGACCATCCTCAGTATGTCCACGGTTTGCGCGCCGAGCGCCATCCTTATGCCAATCTCATGCGTCCGCTGATTTACCGAATACGCGATAACGCCGTAGATGCCGACTACTGCCAGGACGAGGGCGACTGAAGCGAATATTACGAAGAGCAGCATGTTGAATCTCTGCCGCGATATCGAATCGGAAAGCACGTCTTCCATCGTGCGAATATCGGCGACTGGCTGTTCGGGGTCAATGGCGTGGACTTCGTTTTGCGCCGCGAGTGCCAACCCCTTCGGGTCTGTGCGAGTGTGTAGCACGAGGTTCATGAAAGCGTAAGAGTCACGCGCGTGCGGCCAGTAGATGGTCGGCTTGACTTCAAGGTTCAACCCCATGTCGCGTATGTCGCCGACTATCCCAACGATCTCGTCCTCTCCAGGATTGCTCCAACTGACGCTGATTCGCTTTCCGAGAGGGTCTTCGTCGGGCCAGTAGAGCCGCGCCATCGTTTCGTTTATCAAAAGGACTCTCTGGCTCTGCGCAGTATCCCGCTCGTCTAGAAGTCTGCCCTTGATCAAAGGTATAGCCATAGCGTCGAAGTAGCTCGGTGTAACGACACGAACGTCCGTGACCGGGTGTTCGCCCGGCGGTGGCTCCGGGCGGCCCACAATTGTAAAGCCCGTGGCCGAGCGCTGCCCCGCGAGCTGCAAGAAGTTTATCGCGCCTACGGACTCGACGCCCGGCAACGCGCGCAGCCTCTCTTCCACCTGCTTAAAGAAAGCGGCGCGTTTCGCGGGCTCTTGATATTTCGAGCGCGGGAGCTGGAGCCTTAGTGTCAAAATGTTTTCGGTCCTGAAACCGGGGGTGACATTCTGCAACCGCATGAAGCTCTTAATCATCAACCCCGCGCCGATTAAGAGCACCAGCGACAATGCCACTTCGGCGATCACGAAGAGGTTTCGAATTATGCGGCTGCTGCCGCCGACGCTAGCGCCGCGCCCCCCTTCCTTGAGCGTCGCGTTGAGATCGGGCTTTGAAGATTGAAGCGCCGGGACCAGGCCGAAGATTATTCCCGTAATGAACGAGACGATAATCGTAAAAACAAGCACTCTCCAATCTATCGCGATTTCGTTCAGGCGAGGAATGTTGTCTGGGCTCACGGCTACAAGAAGCTTCAGCCCCCAGTAAGCGAGCAACAGTCCGAGCGCGCCGCCGAAGCACGAGAGAAGCACGCTCTCTGTGAGAAGCTGGCCGACTATCTGTGACCTTGCAGCGCCGAGCGCTGTTCGCAGCGCCAGCTCCTTTTGCCTTGTCGCGGCGCGGGCCAGCAGCAGGTTTGCGACGTTGGCGCAAGCGATCAATAATACGAAGCCTACCGCGCCGAGCAAGACCAGGATGATCGGGCGGATGTCGCCCACGATCTGCTCGTGGAGCGGAACGAGGTTTACTGACCAGCCCGCGTTGAACTTGAGGTGAGTCTGTTCAAGCTGGGCAGCTATCGCTTCCATCTCTGCCTGAGCCTGATCGCGCGTAACTCCCGGTTTGAGCCTGGCGACGCTCATAAGAAAGCGCCCGGAGACGGCTCTGTAATCCGTCGCGGGGTCTAAAGCCATCGGTATCCAGAGCGATATCTCCCGGTTCATGAAATAGAAATCGGCGGGCATTATGCCGATTACCGTAAAGCTCCTGCCGTTGAGTGTGATGGGCTGCCCGAGGATTGCAGCACTGCCCCCGAACCGCTGCTGCCAGAGGTTGTGGCTCAAGACGGCAACTTGATCTTTTCCGACGAGACCCTCTTCTTCGATAAAACCGCGTCCTTGCGCTGGCTGCACGCCCAGCGTGTCAAAAAAGTTAGTGGTTACGTATTGAGCGTCAAGCTCTATCGGATCGCCCTCGCTCGTCAAGTTCTGTTGAATCTGCACGAGCGCCGCCATCGGATCGAGCGTCTGCGTCTGTCGCTTCCAGTCGAGATAATTGGCCGGAGAGGCAACGTTCGTCATGCGGTTTCTTGGAATGTTCCTCTCCCAAACCATCACCAGGTTGTCAGGGTCCGCGAAAGGAAGTGGCCGAAGCAGCACCCCGTTGACTACGCTGAAGATGGCAGTGTTTGCGCCGACTCCCAGAGCCAGCGCGAGGACCGCTACAGCGGTAAACCCCGGCTGCTTGCGAAGCATGCGCAAACCGTAACGAATATTCTGTACAACCCTTTCCATACTCCTCCGATTCCAAAGACAAGAGTCCTTCAGCAGCCTCTCGCTGTCACGACAAATCGAGAGCCGTTAAAGATTAATCGTTATCTTTGTCCTTGGTCTTATTCCTTACACGCTGCCGGTCCCGGTTTCGGCTCGGGTTTTGCGAGTCATCGTCCTGGGTGTCCGGGTCAACCTCGATCTTTATGTTCATGTTCGCGGCGCGGCGGTCACGCATCAGAATCAACCCGAGCGCCCAGGTCGCCTGCTTACGAACGTGATTATTCTCATCCTTAGTCGCAGCGCTCAACGCTTCGACGGCGCGGTAATCGCCTTTAAGCCCCAAGGCCCATGCGGCCTGCGCGCGCGCATTGCCGTCTGTATCTTTTAATACATCCATCAGGCTCTCAACCGCCCGGCTATCGCCTTTGAGCCCGATCGCCCATGCGGCTTGCGCGCGAACGTTCGAGTCTGAATCTTTGAGCGCGGCCATCAAAGGTTCCACCGCGTCTCGATTGCCCTTCAGTCCGAGCGCCCACGCGGCCTGCGCGCGAACGCGGCTGTTAGAATCTCTCAGCGCCGTCGAAAGCGGCTCGACGGAATCTCTGTTGCCCACGAGGCCCGATGCCCACGCGGCCTGCTCTCGCACTTGCCATTCCGCATCTTTGAGCGCGTTGATGAGCGGCTCGACCGCGCGCGAGTCATGTTTCAAGCCCAGGCCCCAGGCCGCTTGAGCGCGCACCTGCCAGGCTGAATCATTCAATGCGGCTATTAACGGTTCAACCGATCGGTCGTCTTTCAGCAACCCCAGCGCGAAAGCCGCATTCTTTCGCGCCTGCCACTCCTGGGTCTTCAACGCCAGGACCAGCGGGTCGACCGCGAGAGGCCCTATTCTTGACAACGCGATCGCAGCTTCCTTGCCCACAGTATCGTCGTCGTCATGAAACTTGCCTCGACCCCTCCCGCCGCAATCGAGAACTCTTACAGCCGTTTCGTCGCCGAGCAGGCGGACCAAATGCGAGATGGCGGGAGCGGCGCTCTCGCCCATCGCTCCTAGCTCGCAGGCTGCCGTCGCGCGCTCGACAGCGTTCGAAGACTTCAACGCTTCGATCAGTCTACCCAGGTCGGCCTGAGAGGCCGCCGGAATGGTTGCGCCAAGAATTAAGCAAAAGAGCATTACTATCATTGCCGTGCTTTTCATCATCATCTCCTTTGACCATTCAGGTCACAGCGCGAAGGTTAGGAATATTATTTGTCTTTCAGGTTGCCGTCGTTCTGGCCGCGCCGCCTCTGCCGCTTCGGCTTTGGATTCGGGTTCGGGTCCGGGTCCGATTCCGGGTCGACATCGATATTGTCAGGCTCGTCTTCGATCTCGTTCGGATCGAGATTCATCTTGGAGTCGAGCTTTATTTTGTTGTCGAGCGTCACGTTGATTTTCAAGCCGCGATTCTTCATCAATAGCATTCCGAGCGCCCAGGCCGCGTTCTGGCGCACCTGTCTGTTCTCGTCCTTCATCGCGGCATTCAGAGGCTCGATCGCGCGTTGAGCGCCTTTCATGCCGAGCGCCCACGCGGCTTGCGTCCTCACCTGCGCGCTCGCATCTTTGAGGGCTACTATCAACCCATCAACTGACTCGTCATTGCCTTTCATTCCGAGCGCCCAGGCCGCCTGTGATCTTACTTGCGCGCTCGAATCTCTGAGTGCAGCGATCAGGCCTGCGACTGCGCTGTTATCGCCCTTCATTCCCAGCGCCCAGGCGGCCTGCGATCTAACTCTCTCGTCTTGATCTTTCAAGGCGGCTATCAACGGTTCTACAGCGCTCCTGCCACCTTTCAAGCCGAGCGCCCAGGCAGCCTGTTCCCTCACATCCGGGTGCTGGTCTCTGAGAGCGGCGATTAACAAATCTGTGGAGCCCTGCCCTCCTCGCAGGCCCAGGCCCCAGGCTGCCTGTTTGCGCACGCGCCAATCGTCACTGGTTATGGCCTGCTTTAACGCTTCGACGGCGGCGCTGCCGCCCACCTGCGCTAGTGCGTTCAGCGCCTGCTCGCGGACCTCGGGGTCGGGATCTTTCAGTGCGTCGATTAAAGCCTGAACCGCGCTGCTGGGCGGTTGATCCGCAGACGATTGCTCCTGTTGAGCGGGGTTTTCCGCTTCTAGCTGTTCTTGCTCGGCTGTCTCTTCCGCAACCGGGTCTCCGGTCGATTCGTCTAACGGGCCTTCTGTTTCAACTCTTGTTGTGAGGCCGGATGCATTTGAGATTTGATTATCGAATTTCGCATGGCTTTGCTTGCCGGATGCATTGCCCGGTCCGAGACTAATTATCTCGGCTCGCTGCGAGTCCTTTGCCTGCGCCGTCGGGCGCAGGCTCGCGAGCGGGAGTATCACTAACGCCAGGGCGAAGACCAGAAGCGATGTCTTGATCCGGTTCAGACCTGTTCGGTTCAAGCTCGGGTTTAGGATCGCGAGTAATCTCCCTTCCAATTGCGACTGCCGCGCCATCGCAACCGCAGTCAAAGACGAGCACCGCCCCGAATGCAGCGTGCGTGCGATGTCGAGCAGAAGGTCCGCATAGTCGGACGCCCTTGTCCCTTTCTCCAGCACTTGATCGTCACACGCAAGCTCGCGCTCGATGCGAAGCCGGCGTGCAGCCATCCAGACGAGCGGATTGAACCAGTAGAACGAGCAAGCAATCTGAGCCATCACCTGCGTCAGACAATCTTTGCGCTTCACATGCGCAAGCTCGTGCATCAAGACAACGCGCCTGCGCTCCATTGACCAGTCGTCTGCGTCTGAGGGCAAGAGGATCGCCGGTCTGAGCGTTCCCCAGGTCTGCGGCATCGCAATTCGGGCGCTCTTCAGCAAGGCGACTCTTCGATGTAGACTCAACTGCCGCCTTATGTCGCAAGCAAGACCGGTCCAATTCGCATCGGTGATCTCCTTCGCCTTGCGTGAGAGTCTCCATAAGGTTGCGATTCCAATCACAAGCCGCCCGATCGAAACCACGAACCCTGCGAGCCAGATCATTAGAATCCATTGGCTCCAATGAAAAGTTCGAGTCGGAACCGGAGCCGCTGCTTCCGTCGCTTCAAGTGGTTGCGCAGTCAAAGCGGCTTTGTCCGAGTCAGCACGACCAGGCTTTTCGATCGGAGCCGCAAGCCTTGCCGCAGACTCGCGTTCGTTTTTGATTGCTGCCCGCGTCTCGATTGGTTCAGGCAACGGCCGCGAGATGGTTTCAGATTTCGGAGCGGTTGAAATGTCTTTAGAGATCGAAAACGACTCGGGCAAAACGGCTACGCGCAAGTTGGGCAACGCATAGGCGAGAACGGGAAGCGCCAACAGTCCAAGAAGTGACGCGCCCCATAACAGGTGGCGAGTTGCGGCGGACGCGCGCCGCAATGCTATGCTCAACGCTATTGCGGCCAGAATGATGGCTGTGGCTCTTAAAGCCATGTCTATAAGAAAGAGCGCAGGTTCGTCTCCGGTTGTCAGTAGCTGCGGAGTTTCAAAAGAGACGTATGTCATTAGCGCCCCTCCTTTCTTGCCTCTTCTATGAGCGCCGAGAGCCTGTCGAGGTCCGCCTTTGACAGCTTCGACTTCGATATGTCCAGAAGCGTCGCCACGGCGTCTTCTGTCGAGTCGTCAAAAAAGGTCTGTAACATCTGTTTCAACGCCGACTGCCTCGCCTTCTCGCGCGAGACCGTAGGCAAGTATACGTATCGCAACCCGTCCTGCTGGTGCTTCAAATAGCCTTTCTCTTCCAGCAGACGAAGCATCGCCCTCACGGCTGAATAGCTGGGCGGGTCGGGAAGGTTATCCATAACTTCGACGGCCGTCACCTGCGTGCGTTTGTAAACTATGTCCATGATCTGGCGCTCGCGGCGGCTCAGATTCGCGTGCAACTGCTTTGTCATCTGCGGCTCCCTCTCCGGCTCGGATTCAACATGCTAAAAAATTAGCACGTTGAATTTTTCAAGTCAACAAGAAAATGCTAAATTTTTAGCACCAGCGGGCAAATCTCAAATCTGAAATTTCAGATTTGAGATTTGCCGGGGATTATTCGTACCGCAGGGCGATCATCGGGTCTACACGTGTAGCCCTTCGCGCGGGGATGTAGCTAGCGATCAGGGCTACGAGCGCGAGGATGACGGCGACACCGATGAAGGTGATCGGGTCCATTGCCTTTACGCCGTACAGCAGGCTCGACATGAATTGAGTTATCACGAACGCGCCGGCGAGCCCGATCGCCACGCCTATGCTAACCAGCACGAAGCCTTGCTGTATCACCATAGCCAGAATGTGGTTCTGCTGCGCGCCCAGCGCCATCCGTATGCCTATCTCGTGCGTCTGTTGGGCGACGGAGTAGTTCATCACGCCGTAGACGCCCACGGCGGCCAGTATCAAGGCGACGGCGGCGAATATGCCGAGCATCATCGTGTTGAATCGCGGTTGCGCGACCGAGCCGTAAACGATCTGCTCCATGTTGCGAATGTCTGCAATCGGCTGATCCGGGTCCATGCTCGCGATCTCGTTCCGCACAGATCCTGCGAGGCTCGACGGGTCGCCTTCGGTTCGCACTGCAAGAAACATCTGTCTCGCAGGCGTTTGTGTGTACGGGAAATAGATGAACTCACGCCCCTGTGCGTTCAGGCCGTAGTGTTTGACGTGTGCGACTACGCCGACGATCGTAAGCCAGGGGTTCGTCGATTGAGAGCCGCCCAGCTTGACGCGCCTGCCTAGCGGGTCCTCGTTAGGCCAGAACCGTCGGGCGAATGTTTCGTCCACCAGGCAGACCATCAGAGAGCCCTGGCGGTCGAGGTCGTTAAACGGCCTGCCGTTCATCACCTGTATTCCCATCGCCTCGAAGTAGTCAGGGCTGACCACGCGGCGGTCGCATTCAAAGCTTGCGTTGTCTATGCTCGCTGAAGGCTGTTCAACGGTGACAGTGCCCGATTGATAAGCGCCGCTCAGCGGGAGGTGCGAGACAGTGCCTGCGGTCTTGACTCCGGGCAGCGCGCGCACTCGCTCGATGAGTTGCTGGTAAAACGGAGTGAGCTGCGCGGCATCTGAGTATTTGGTCTGCGGGAGTCTCAGGCGCATCGTGAGGAGGTTTTCAGGGTTGAATCCCGGCTTTACTTCCTGAAGCAGGAGAAAGCTGCGAATCATCAACCCCGCGCCCGTCAGCAGTACGAGGGCGAAAGCTATCTCGGCAACTACGAGTATGCTGCGGACCCGCCGCCCGTGTACGCCGCCTGTCGAGCCACGACCGCCTTCTTTGAGCGTCTCGTTTAGGTCTGGCTTTGACGACTGAAAGGCCGGGACCAGACCAAAGATGATCCCTGTGATCATCGACACTAGAATAGTAAAAACGAGCACGCGGGCGTCGATCGACATCTCGTTAAGGCGCGGCACGTTGTCCGGAGCCAGGGCGATTAATGCTTTAAGACCCATATAAGTCAGCAACAAGCCTAAAGCCCCGCTGATCGTAGCGAGCACGACACTTTCGGTTAGGAGTTGTCTCATCAACCTCCAGCGGCCCGCTCCGAGCGCCGTGCGGATAGCGATCTCTTTTTCTCTAGCGACGGCCCGCGCGAGCAGCAGGTTTGCGACGTTCGCGCAAGCAATCAATAATACGAAGCCTACCGCGCCCAGCAGCACCCACAGCATCGGGCGGACGGTCTTGACCACGTGCGCGTGCATCGGGACGATGTTGATGCCGAACCCGAATCCGTAAAACTCTTGATCGAGCGCGGCAGAGATCTGTTGCAACTCCTGTTGGGCCTGCTCGATAGTGAACTCAGGCTTTATGCGGCCGATGACGCGCATCCCGTGGTTGCCGCGATTCTGCGCCCGGAAGTCCGCCGCCATCGGAACCCACATCTCAATGTTCCTCGGGGACTGTGCATCAGGCGGCAATATGCCGAAGCCATTGGGCATCACGCCTATGATCGTTGCGTTCTGCCCTTCGAGTGAGATGGTTTGATTTATGACGCCGGGGTTGGAAGCGAAACGGCGTTCCCAAAAACCGTGACTCAAGATCACGACGCGCTCGCCGCCCGGACGATCTTCGGCTTCGGTGAACGAGCGCCCAAGAGACGGCTGGACGCCGAGAGTAGGGAAGAAATTCGCGGTGACGGCTGCGCCCTGCACCTGCTCTGGCTCTCCTATGCCCGTAAGACTTACGCTCGGGTAAGTGAGCGCCGCGAACTCTTCTATCATCGTGCTGCGCTCGCGCATGTCGGCAAGCTCCGGGCCCGACACCCAGTTTTGAGGCAGGTCAGGCCCGAAGTATGTCCAGACCAGAACGAGCTTATCAGGATTCTCGTACGGCAACGGTCGCAGCAAGACAGTGTTTACGACGCTGAAGATCGCGCTGTTGGCCCCTATGCCTAATGCCAGCGCGATCACAGCGATGACGGTGAAGCCCGGCTTGTTGGTCAGCAGGCGAAGACTGTAGCGGAGGTCTTGCAAAAACGTATCCATCAAGCCACCTCTAGACTTTCTTCCACGACTCGCCCGTCGAATAGGTGAATCTGGCGGTCGGCGTGGCGCGCATAACGTGGATCGTGTGTCACCATGCAAATGGTCGCGCCCGCGCGGTGAAGCTCTTCGAGGAGGTCTATGACGGCTTCGCCGTTTGTCGAATCGAGGTTGCCCGTAGGCTCGTCGGCCAGCAGTATGAGCGGGTCGCCCGCGACTGCGCGCGCCACGGCGACGCGCTGTTGTTGGCCGCCGGACAACTGGCTCGGCAGGTGCTTGGCCCTGTGCGACATGCCGACTCGCTCAAGCGCTTCCATCACACGCTGCTTGCGCTCCTGCGCCCTCATCCCGCGGTAGGTGAGCGGAAGCTCTACGTTTTCGAAGACCGTCAGGTCGCCTATTAAGTTGAAGCTTTGAAATATGAATCCGACTTCGCGGTTGCGGACTCGCGCCCGCTCCGCAAGCGGCAGGTCTGCGACGGGGTTGCCGTCTAGCCAATGGTCGCCTCCGGTCGGCGAATCGAGCAGGCCCAGTATCGAAAGCAGAGTCGATTTGCCGCAACCCGAAGGCCCCGCGATCGAGACGTACTCTCCTCTTTTTATCTCCAGATGAATGCCCGACAATGCATGAGTTTCAACCTCATCGGTTAGAAAAACTTTAGTCACCCCTTCCAGGCGAATAAGCGGATGATCGGCAGAGTTCATACTTTCTTGTCCTCCGAAGGTTTTTTTTCAAACTTATCCCGCTCAAGCGAATCTGTACTTGCAAGCTAAGACGTTATTACGATCCATTCTGTTATCAGGGTGCAAAACCGAGGCACCCTGTCGAGATTTGCTCCTGAGACACTGCGCCGGTCCTGGGCACTTTCAGTGAGTGGCGCGAAGCGAAAAAAAGTTTCGCAAAAAAATTTTGTGTAGAGGGGCGCGCGGTCTTTATCATGAAGTTTGAAACGAGGTGGGTGCGGCTTTCGTACGGTTATCGAACTTTCCTTAACCGTCCGAGCCGCATTTTTAGCTTATCCGGTTAAGAAAGCTGCAACCTTTTCGATGCGTCCGCCACTTACTGGTTGAACAGAGGATGAAGTGGCAAATGCTGGAAGCAATTAGCCTGGTGGGCCAGCCGAGCGGACGCGCCGGGGCTCTGATGAACAGTTCAGAAGAACTCATTTCGCGCGCCCGCCGTGGCGATGATGAAGCATTCCGCCTTATCTTCGAGCGGTACGGGCGGCCCATCATCAGCTTCATCTACGATATGGTGGGCCAGCGGGACCTGGCCGAAGAGTTGACGCAGGAGACGTTCGTGCGCGCTTACAAAAACATCGGCGGTCTGAGGGACGAGACGAAGCTGTCGACGTGGCTGTTTGGGATCGCCAAGAACGTGGCGCGCGAATCGATCCGCTCGCGGTATAAAGATGACAGCAAAGTCGGCATAGATGATGACCGAGTGATGGAATTGAGCGATAATAATCTTCTTCCGGATAGCGCGCTTTTGAACAAGGAGCTGAACGGAGTGATCCAAAGCGCGCTCGGTGCGCTGGATGAAGATAAGCGGTTGGTCTTTTCGCTGAAGGTGTTTCAGCAGCGGAGCTACGAGGAGATAGCCGAGATAACGGGCTTTTCGATCCCAAAGCTCAAGACCGACCTGCACCGTGCGAGGACGGAGATGCGCCGCCGCATCCGTCCGTACCTGGGAGCTAGCCATGAAGTGTGAAGATTATCTTCCGATTATTGAAATGTATGTTGACGGCGAGCTAGACGGCGAGACCGCCCAGCGCGTCCGAACGCACCTGGCTGTGTGCGACTCTTGCCAGGAATATGTGGCCGAGCTGAGGCAGGAGCAAGAGGCTTATGCGCTTTACAACCGAGAGGTCGACATAACGCCCGCGATGTGGGCCGCCGTCGCCGCCAGGATTGAGAAAGAGAAGCCCGTCCGCTCAACGAACCTCCTTGGGTCCGTGAGCAAGTGGCTCGCTGGAATGATGGGAACGCCGCGCTTGAGCCCTGCTCTTGCTGCCGCGCTCATCATCGCGACCGTCGGCACGACAGTGGTCGTGATGCAGTATCTGAATTCGCCTGCGGCAGTTGAGCGCAAAGAGATCGCTGAATCGCGTCCGGATGAAGTGAACAAGGATCAACAGCCGCAGCCGCCGACAACGCAGCCTCCGGCTGTCATGGGAGAGAATCAGCCTACGAAGGTCGAAGAAACCCCCGTTGTTGAAGTAGAGAAGAAAACGCCGGAGCGGCCGAAGGTAGCCGTAAAGCCTGCCGCCAAGCCTGCTCCTACTCCGGAACAACTCGTGCGCGAAGCGGAGCAGAAATATTTGAGCGCGATTGCGATTCTTGAAAAAGATGTCACTCGCAACAAATCGAAGCTCGATCCCATGATGGTCGTCAGGTTCGAGAAGGCTATGGTCGATATTGACAACACGATCGCAGAGACGCGGCGGGCCGTGCGCGAGAATCCCGAAGACCCGATAGCATTACAGTACATGCTCTCGGCCTACGCGAAGAAGATCGATGTGCTAAGAGAGATAGCGAGAAGCAATTAAAATGCTTCCGGTTCAGACGGTAGATTCTAAGGATGTGCTTCAGGCATAGATTGGGCCTGGATTCATAGTAAAGCTTTATGAAAAGAAGAACGATAACAACATTAATACTCTTCGTGTTCGCCGCAAGCCTCGCGGCGACAGGCGAACAGACCGCTCGGGCGATGGCGCTCGGCGGACGCCAGAAAGAGAAGGCCACCGCGAAAGCGGCGCCCAAGATCACTGTGAAGCCTCACGTTGACGTTGACCCACAGGTCGCCCCGACGGCGACAGGACAGGGGGGCAAGGTGTCGCTCAAGCTCGAGCGCGGCGGCAAAGTGATAGTAAGCAACCGCAACGGCCTCATCAGGGTCACAGGTTGGGACGGCGACATGGTCGAAGCCAGCGCCGAGGGGGAAGAGGGGCCAGAAGCCGTTCAGGTGCGCGTCACGGGCGACGCTCCTCGGTCGAGGGTGGTCTTATCCGTTCCCGCCACAGGCGGTAGAGGTCATAATCGCGAGGTCAATCTTGATATCAAGTTGCCGCGCTACGCGGACCTCGAATCGGTTGAGAGCTATCGGGGAGACATAGAGATCACGGGCATCGAGGGGGCGGTTTCGGTCTCGACCAATCATGGCGCAGTTACGGCCAGGAATGTCGGTCCGCTCAAGGCGGGGACCCGCAACGGAGAGGTCACTGTCGCGGGCGTCAAAGGCGACGCATCGATCAGGAGCTTGAACGGCGATTTGACGCTCGATAACGTCTCGGGAGCCATAGACCTGGCGGCGACCAACGGCAACATCATAGTCCGCAACGCGGGGAGCAACGTCCAGGCGAATTCCGCCTCGGGCGACATAGAGCTGCGCTGCGTCAAGTCGAACGCCAACGTCAACACGGCGAGCGGGGCGATCACGCTCGTAGGCGTCGGCGGAAACGTAGATGCCAATACTGCGAGCGGCGACGTGATGTTCAAAGGCATCATGCGCGCGAGCGGCAGTTATCGATTAAAGACAATTTCGGGTCAGGTCGAGATGGCAATCCAGCCCGACCCGCCCGGTTTCACCGCAACGTTGATTACCTACAGCGGCGAGATCGAAACGGATTTCCCCCTGACGGTCAATACGCCGCTCATGGGGCCGATCAACCGGCGCATAGTCGGTGTGTACAAAGACGGCCAGACGCAGGTGGCGCTCGATTCCTTTAGCGGGACCGTGAGCATCGTCAAGGCGGCGGCCGGGACTCAGACGGCGTGCAAGTAGTTTCTTAAGGCTATTCATGTTCTAAACTTGGAGAGGTGAAAAATGAGAAAAAGAATCGACAAGCTGGTTGGTGTATCGCTTGTAGCAGTCTTCTTATTGGCAATCGCTTATCAGCCTTCGAAAGCGTCTGCCCAAAAACATGACCATAACGACAGCGATTACCAGGGCGAGATGCAGGAGCGCGAAGAGATTCGCCAGAGCTATGAGCTTTCGCCCGGAGCGACCGTGGAAGTCCAGGGCATAAACGGGACCGTCGACATCGAGACGACCGACGGCCAGACCGCAGAGGTCCACATACTACGCTTCGCGGCGACAAAAGAGGATTTGAATTATCACAAGATACTCGTCGAGCACTCGGCCAACCGCCTTGTGGTCCGTGGCGAGAATGAGCGCGACCGCAACCAGCGCAACCGCAGGGTTCGCCACCGGGTCACGATGAAGATTCCGCGTCGCGTCGACCTGACGACGGGCGGCGTCAACGGTCGCGTCAACATTGGCGAAGTCGACGGCCCGGTTAAAGTGAGCGGCATCAACGGCAAGGTCAATGTCGGGCAGGCCGTCGGCTACACGGAGCTTTCAGGAATCAACGGGTCGGTGACGATAACGATAGCGCAGCTCAGCACTCGCGGCATCGACGCGAGCGGCATCAATGGTCGCGTAGAGCTTCGCTTCACCGAAGACATAAACGCGGACCTCGACGTGACGGGCATCAACGGGAGCGTCCAGGCAGACATGCCGAACGTCACGGTCTTTGGCAAGATAAGCCGCGATAATTTCCGTGCGAAGATTGGGTCGGGCGGCACGCCGATCCAGGTGTCAGGCATAAACGGCGGCGTGCGCCTGGCTCGCGCTACGGGCGCTAACTAAGCCTATTTACTTTCAGGTGGCTGGAATGCGTAAGATTTCTCACCGCACAGACGCAGAGAGCACAGAGTCGGCGCAGAGAAGACGATTGTCTCTACGCATTCTCTGTGTGCTCTGCGTCTGTGCGGTGAATCTCTTAATATTCCCTGCGGCAGGCGCGAAAGAGCAGGCGGCAGACACGGTCAGGGCGGAATTTCATCAGACATACCCGCTCGCTGCTACGGGGCGTATCAGCCTGAAGAATGTTTCCGGGTCGGTCCACATCAGCGGCTGGGACCGCAACGAAGTCAAGCTCGACGCCGTAAAGGCCGCGCGCTCGAAGGAGAGCCTTGACGAAGCGGAGATCAAAGTAGAAGCATCGGCCAACGCGATTCATATAAAGACGAGCTACCCGAATGATTGTTGTTTTTACGCTGAGGACTGCTGTGAAAAGCGGTTTTATAGGAGCCGCGAATCCCAGCTCGCCGCAGTCGAATACACTCTTATGGTCCCGCGCAACGCTCGCCTCGAATCTGTCGACGTCATAAAAGGCAACATAAAGATAGAAGGACTGTCTGGTACCATCAGCGCGTCTACTATCCTCGGCGAGCTTGAAGCTAAGTTGAATCGTCTCTCGGACGCTAATTCAATTACGCTAAGCTCGCTCACCGGCGGCATTGTTCTTTTCATCCCTTCGGATTCAAACGCCCATATAATCGCCCGCTCGCTTTCAAGCGAGATAAAGAGCGACTTCGGGCTGACGATGAATCGCGGAAAATATATCGGTCGCAACGTTGCGGGCAGGCTAGGGCGGGGCGGCGCGCGAGTGACGCTGGATAACATCACCGGCAACATTGCTATCCGCCGTCTGTCGGACGGGCGCTCGCCGAGCGTGGCGACGAATCTTAGACCGCAGGATGTGAGGGCTGAGACAGAGGCGGACGCCGTCAGAAGCCAGACGCTCGCGCGCCGCATCGGCGTCAGGGCGCGAATACAGGCCGAGCAGGCCATAGTTAACTCGAACGACATTTCCCAGGCGATGCGCGAAGTGCAGCGTCAGGTCGCCCGCGCGATGCGCGAGAGCCTACCGATCGCAATCAATATTACGTTGCCGCGCATAGTCGTGAACCCGACGCCTGCGCCCGTCGTGCAGCCGCCGCGCACGGCTCGCGCGCCGCGCCCGCCCCGTGTCTCTCCTACTCCCGGCGTCACTCCCCCGCCTCGCCCCGATCCGCCTGAACCGCTACCTGCGACGGACTACGCGGACCCCGGCTACTTCCGCGTGAGCGAAACGGAGTCGAAATCTTTTACAGTGCGCGGAGTGACGAAGATCAATCTCGACACCTTCGACGGCCAGATCACGGTTCGCGCCTGGGACAAGGCTGAGGTGATGATAACGGCTGCTAAGAAGGCCCGCGATGAAGAGTCTATGCGTCGCGCCCGCGTCCAGTTCGAGCAAGTCGCGGGCGAGGTAACCGCTATCGCCCGTTTCGATGACACGGACGGCAAGCGCACCAGCAATGACGCGGAGGTCTACCTCGAAGCTTACGTACCGCGAAAGGCGAACCTTCAGCTAGCATCGAGCGACGGCCAGCTTTTCGTCGAGGGCGTTTCGGGCGAATTGGAGCTCAGGACCGATGACGGGGCAATTCAGGTCGACAACGGGTCGGGTCGGCTGCGCGCGAACACGAGCGATGGCCGAGTCCAGATAACGAAATTCAGCGGCGATGTCGACGCGAGGACGAACGACGGGCAGATCGATCTCGAAGGCCGTTTCAGCTCTCTGAGCGCGCGGACCGGAGACGGCTCTATAACGCTGTCGGTCCCCGCGCGCTTTAACGCGACGATTGAGACGGTGGCCGAATCGATCATAATCGAGGGACTCAGCGTGAGCGAGGAGGCTGATTCTTCGAGCCGGCTGAGGCGTTGGAAAATAGGCGCGGGCGGGACAGTCCTTTCGCTTCGGACGGGAGACGGGCGAATAATTCTTCGCCGCTCCGGCGCATAACGCGGCGCGAGTTTTTCGTGTTAACAGATGATCGAAGCTCCGCGTCTTAGATAACGTATTGTGGCGCAAGAACGAAAATCGCAGGTAAGGGGAATCTGAACCTAAGGTGAGTTTTTGATAGTTTTCGGGCGCGAGCCGATTATCGACCCTGGCTTGCCCGGTAAGGAGAAGCCTTGCGCAAAGACCCTATTACGGTTCAAAAAAAGATTGTTTATTCAAACAAATGGAACATTTATGCGTGTCCGCTCGTCTAACAAAAGTGCAAATCAAGCACGCATTCATTCAATAAATTAAGAGGCGCGTTTCCTGAAAAGCAGTTGGGGTGTTGGAGAGGTTGTTATGAAGAAATTCGTATTGGTAAATCTTGCATTGGTTTTTTGCCTGCTGGCGGCACGAATCTGCGTCGCACAGCAGGAAGCAAGCGCGTCGAACGGAACGACCAGCGCAGCAAAACCCCCCAACACGAAAACCGTAGCTCTCCCACCTGAAAAAGCAAACCCGATAACGATACCCAGATTTGAAAAACCGCCGGTCATCGATGGCAAGCTCGATGATGAAGTGTGGCGGTCTGCGGTCGTACTGAAGGATTTTTATCAGATACAGCCGGGCGATAACATCGCGCCTTCCAAGCCCGCCGAAGTCCTCCTCGGGTTCGACAGTAAGACATGGTACATAGCCTTCCGTTGCCCCGACGAAGCCGGCAAAGTGAGGGCTTCAGTATCGAAGCGCGATAACATCTGGGAAGACGATAACGTCGGGATGTTTATCGACACGTTCAACGATAAGCGCAAGGCGTACGCGCTCTTTTTTAACCCACTCGGCATCCAGGCCGACGGGACTCTCACAGAGACCAGCGAAGATTACAGCCTCGACATAGTTATGGAATCGAAGGGCGAGGTGACCGAAGACGGGTACACAGTCGAGATCGCCATCCCTTTCAAGTCGCTCAGGTACGAAGCAGGCAAGGGGAAGCTCTGGGGCGCTCACTTCTTTCGCCGCATAAAGCGATTCAACAACGAGCTGAATTCGTGGATGCCTATCGACCGCAGCAAGTCTAGCTGGATCGTTCAAGAAGGCCATCTCGCGGGGCTCGAAGGCATCGCGACCGAGCGACAGCTCGAAGTAATACCGACCTTCACGATATCGCAATCCAGCCGCAGGGTTCCCACACTCCCGAACGCCTCGATCGTCGCCAACCCGAATCTTGTAGACCCTGGTCGAATGGTCAACAGCGCGCCAATCTTTGATCCGGGTCTGTCGGTAAAGCTCGGCATAACGCCTAACGTGACGCTCGACTTTGCGGCCAACCCCGACTTCGCGCAGGTCGAAGCAGACCAGCCCGTCATCACGGCCAACCAGCGCTTCCCCATATTCTTCGCCGAGAAGCGCCCCTTCTTTCTCGAAGGCATTGACATTTTTCAGACGACGATTGCCGCCGTACACACTCGCGCGATAATTGATCCCGACTACGCGGCGAAGCTCACGGGCAAAATCGGGCGTAATACTTTCGGACTGCTGCTGGCTTCCGATAACGCTCCCGGGAACTTCAGCGACGAAGAGATAGCTGACCCGGAGATCTTTCCGAGCATAGAAAAGTTCATAGACAAGAATGCCTATATCGGCGTGCTGAGGCTGAAGCGCGACGTGGGCAAAGAGTCGAGCCTCGGCTTTCTGGCTACGAGCTATAACTTTATTGAGAAGCATAACCAGCTCGCGGGGTTCGACGGGCGATTCAAGCTGGATAAAGCGACCACTTTAAGCTTTCAAGTATTAGGCACGACCTCGCGCAACCATTTCTACGAGCCTGAGCAGGACCAGAATATCTATCGAACGGGCAACGGTTTGGTCTACTTCGCGGGCCTCGATTACACCGGACGCAACTTCGGCTACTACCTCGAAGCGATCGGGCGCACGCGCGACTATCGCGCGGACGTGGGGTTCACGCGCCGCACGAACACGAACAGCAATTTTCTTTTCATGCGCTATAACAACGACCCGAAACCGAAGGCGACGCTCATTGGCTGGCGGGTGCACAACGCTTTTGGCGTGAATTACGATTTCCAGGGGCGCATGCAGAATTGGTTCAACGAATCGCAGGGGCAGATCAGGACCAAGGGGAACACTTATATCGGTCTGGGCCTTGAAGAAGGCTACGAGCGGTTGTTTGAAGAAGAGTTCGGCCCGATACGAACCGCTTCACAGCGTGGAGCATTCTTTGGGCCGGATTCTGAGCGTTCAGCCTACCGAAGGGGAATCTACTGGTATGTCGAAAGCGCGCCGAGCAAGAAGTATTCGTTCTTTACCTTCATGTCGAGAAACTGGGGCGGCTTTGATCTGGACTTTGGCGGAGGCCCGCGCTTTCCGCGTGTAAGCCCGGCTGCTATAGCAGACCCGGATGCACCCCTCGACCCCGGAGCAGGCAACACGCTCTTTATCGAGGCGACCGCAACCTATAAGCCTATAGCCGCTTTGAATACGTCGCTCGGCTATGTAAAGAGCAGGCTTGTGAGAAGGGATACAGCCCTGCTTGCGTTCGACGATAACATCCTTTCCTGGCGAACGACTTACCAGTTCACTCGCTTCATCTTCTTGAGAGCGCGTCTCGACTATGACTCGCTCGCCTCAAGCCTGCGCGGGCAGTACCTGTTCGGATGGACCCCGAACCCCGGAACGTCCTTCTATGTAGGCTACAACGACGATCTGAGCCATAACGGGTTTGACCAGTTCACGGGCAACCACTTGCCAGGCTTCCGGCGCAACAGCAGGACGTTCTTTATAAAGACGTCCTACCTGATCCGTCGAAGCCTCTGATTTATTGGTCGCTTCGAGTTAGTGGTCGGGGCTTAAAGGCTGGAGATCATAGATCAGGGACCCTCCTTTAAGCTCTGACCCATATCGCGCTGCGGTTCACTCTTGTTAAGAGATCGAGGGCGCGAGCAACCGACTATTAAAGATTGCAATTGAATTATAAGTTAGCGGCGGGGTTGATTGATCGAGATCAAAGCTGGCTTAATTATATTTTAGGTAACGCAAGGCCCCTTCAGTTCTGTATTAACATAATGATGCTCATGAAGAATATTTCTATGCTTTTTGCGCTCTTATTGAGCGCCGTTTCGGTCTGTGCGCAGACTCAACAACTGGCCGCCCCTCCTGCGGTCAACGCGGCCAGGGCCACGAAGCCAGCCGCGACAAAAACCATCACCGTGCCGCCCGAAAAAGCGCAACCCGTCGACATCACGCGCTTCGACAAACCGCCCGCCATCGACGGCAAGATCGACGAAGAAGTATGGAAATCGGCATCCGTGTTAAGGGACTTCTACCAGACGCAGCCCGGCGACAACATCTCGCCGTCGCAGCGCACAGAAGTGCTCCTGGGCTACGACAGCAAGTTTCTCTACGTCGCGTTCAAAGCCTATGACGAGGCCGGGAAAGTGCGCGCGACCGTGGCTAAGCGAGACGCCATCTTTGACGATGACAACGTGCGAATCGTGCTCGACACGTTTAACGACCAGCGCAAGGCGTACATCTTCGGCTTCAACCCGTTCGGGGTTCAGGCCGACGGCATACTGACCGAAGGGGGCGGCGAAGATTACAGCGTCGACGTCGTGATGGAATCTAAAGGCGTTGTGACCGAAGACGGGTATTTCGTCGAAGTCGCGATCCCTTTCAAATCCTTGCGCTACGCGGCGGGCAAAGGCAAGAACTGGGGCGTGCATGCCTTCCGCCGGATCAAGCGGTTCGACAACGAGCTTAATTCATGGATGCCCATCTCGCGCGACATCTCCGGGTTGCTGAATCAGGCGGGACGCATCACGGGCCTTGAGAACATCGCCTCTGAGCGCGTGCTAGAGATCATCCCGACGTTTACCATCTCCGAAACGGGGAAGAGAATTGCTGTTCAGGCTTCGCTCACCGATCCGCTGCTGGCGGACCGTGGCCGCTTCCTGAACAAGCCCGCGGAATTCGATCCTGGCGTGAATGTGAAGCTGGGAATTACTCAGAGCGTGATCCTCGACTTTGCGGCCAACCCCGACTTCGCGCAGGTCGAAGCAGACCAGCCCGTCATCACGGCCAACCAGCGCTTCCCCATATTCTTCGCCGAAAAACGCCCCTTCTTCCTCGAAGGCATTGACATTTTTCAGACGCCCCTGACGGCGGTACACACGCGGGCCATCGTCGACCCGGACTACGCGGCGAAGCTCACGGGCAAGGTCGGTCGAAACAGTTTCGGCGTGCTGCTGGCGTCAGACAACGCGCCGGGCAACTACACGGAAGAGGAGCGGGCGAATCCGGACATTCTGCCGCGCATAGAAAGGTTTCTTGATAAGAATGCCTATATCGGCGTGCTCCGCGCGAAGCGCGACGTGGGCAAGGAGTCGAGCATAGGGCTGATAGGCACGTCTTACAATTTCATCGAAAGGCATAATCATCTCGCGGGCATCGACGGTCGTTTCAAGGTGGACAAGCAGACTACATTGAACTTCCAGGTGCTGGGGACAAATTCGCGCCGGTTCTTTTACGAGCCTGACGAGGACCGGAACATCTTCCGAACCGGCAACGGGTTTGCTTATAACGCGGCGTACTTTTACGGCGGACGAAACTTCTCGTGGGAGCTTTACGGCGAAGGCAAGACGCGGGATTACCGCGCAGACGTAGGCTTCAATTCACAGACAAACACAAACTTCAACAGCCTCTTTTTCGGCTATAACTCGACGCCGAAGCCGAAGGCGACTCTGATCTCGTACCACGTGCATAACTTCACGCACATCGATTATGACTTTCAGGGGCGCATGCAGATATGGGAGAGCGAGTTCGCCGCCGAGCTGGGCTTGAGCCGCCAGACCTACATCGGCGGCGGGTACGAGCGAGCCTACGAGAGAGTCTTTGAGGAAGAGTTCGGGGCGATCCGCACTGCTACCAGGGCGGGCGCATTCTTTGGGGACAACGCCGAGCGTTCGTCCAACAAGCATCACTTTTTCTTGTGGGGCGGGACAAAGCCCAGCAAGAAATTCGGCATGGATTTCAGAGTTGTGTATCGCGCAGGCCATCTCGATTACGATTTTGGGGCGGGACGCCGTTTCCCGCGCGTGAGCCCCGCCGCGCTCCTCGACCCGGAGGCGGCTCTTGACCCCGGTCGAGGCGGGCTGTTCGAGTTCAGAACGAGCATGTTCTACCAGCCGTCGGACGCGCTGAATACGACGTTCAGTTTTGTGAGGAACCGGTTGACACGATACGACACGGGCCTGGTGGCCTTTGACGACAATCTCTTTTCATCGCGCACGACCTATCAGTTCACACGGTTCCTGTTCGTGCGCGCGCGGCTCGATTACCTCACTCTCAGCTCAAGAGTGCGCGGACAGTATTTGATCGGGTGGACCCCCAGCCCCGGGACTTCGTTCTACGCCGGATACAACGACGACATGAATTACAACGGCTTCAGCCCGTTTACAGGCATAAGAGAAGACGGGCTGCGCCTCAACGGCCGCACGTTCTTTATAAAGACTTCTTACTTATTCCGCCGCAGCCTCTAGCTCGAAGCATTTTCTGAAACTTTCCGCCGGCTGGTGTCACTGACTGTAGTGTCAGGCATACCAGCCGTGCGCCCCGAGTCCCATCTCCCCGCGACAAGTGGCGCAAGGCGAATAATTTGGAACTTAGCGGTCGTGCCGGGCGAGTAATTACCAGACGAACAATCACACAAGAAGGAGGACTTGAACGTATGAAGCGAGTTTCATTGCTGTTCGTAGCCTTTCTACTCTCCTGCGCTTCGGTGGGGCTGGCGGCGCCCCAGGAGGCGACGATCTCCGAAGCCCCCATAGCGGCTACGGTGCAAGGCCAGGGGAGTTATCTCGGCGTAGGGTTGGACGAAGTTACGCCCGAAACCGTCAGCCGGTTGAAGCTAAAGGCGGAGCGCGGCGCGGTCGTGATTGACGTAGTTGCAGACAGCCCTGCGGGCAAGGCGGGCCTTCAAAAAGATGACGTCATAGTCCGCTGGGACGGCGAGCAGATTGAAAGCGCAATCCAGCTCTCGCGACTGAGACGAGAGACCCCTCCTGGCCGCATGGTCCGACTGGGGATAGTCCGCGCCGGTCACGAGATGGATGTGAGCGTGCAATTGTCGGAACGACCTCGGCGAGTTACAAGAGTCAGGGGGAGGGGCTACGCCCCGCGCATCGCCGGAACTCGCTACCGTCCGGAAAGAGTGATAAGGGGCGGGACGATCAGGAGCATAGGGATGCAGATGATGAGCCTGACGCCGCAGATGGCCGAGTACTTCGGCCTGGGGCAGAGGTCTGGCGCTCTGGTCACCTGGGTGGACCAGGATTCATCGATAGGAAAGGCCGGGCTCAAGGCCGGCGATGTGATCCTCACCATCGGCGGCGAATCGGTCGATAACCCGGCGCAGGCCTGGCGCACGCTCAGACAAAAGGCCGGCGAGACCGTTGAGATAAAAGTGATGCGCGACAGGCGAGAACAGAGCTTCACGGTGCAGCTTGATAAGCGCACGACGACTTCGCGGGCGATCGAGCCAGGCGATCTTGAGGACCTGGTTATCCCCGCAGTGACCTTCGAGATCCCTATGCCGAGAATCGAGATTCCTGTGGTCCCGGCCATCGCGCCGATGCCGAATATTCGCGTGACGCCGTTGGTGACGAGGTATTACAGAATACATATCTGATACGGTCGTCGTAAAAGCGGTCTTCACCGCAGAGACACAGAGTACACAGAGTTCACGCGGAGAAAACAGCTCTCTGCTTTGCGGTCGCTCTGTGTTCCCAGTATCTTTGCGGTGAGTTGAGATTTGCTTTCCCACATCCTGGATTTCCGAGTAGTTTATTGTTGACATGCCTCAAGGCAGATGTTACAAGGATAATCGGCTGAAAGTTTGATTGAAGCCTCGCCGTATTGTACGGCCCACGGCGTCAGGTCCCTCATCGAGCAATGCCTCGATTCCTGTTATGCGCCGCCTCCTGCCCCTTAAATAGTCGACTCTGTATCTGTCGGTTCGTTGCTCCCCTCGTTTGCCTCTCTCAGCATTAGCAAGCAGCTCTGCGGTCAAGTTTTTAGGACGAAGGCTCGACCGTCTGGACAGGCCACGGCGCGTGCTATTGCCAAAACTAGGAGCATCGGGTGAGCGCGAGTGGGCGCTCAGGATGAACAAGACGGAACTTTCTGGTAAATTATGTCGGCTAAACTGGGCGAGACCCTTCTAAAAGACAATCTCATCACACCACAGCAGCTCAAAGAAGCGCTCGACTTTCAGAGAGTCAACGGCGGAAGGCTGGCCTCTACACTGGTGCGTCTGGGGATGCTCTCGGATGAAGAGGTCACAGCGGTCCTGAGCCGCCAGTACGGGGTTCCGTCGGTAAACCTCGATCTGTTTGAAGTCGACCAGGCCGCCGTCGCACTCGTGCCGCAAGAGACTGCCGACAGGTACTCGGTGCTACCGCTCTCTCGCGTGGGCGCGACGTTAACGCTCGCCATGGTCGACCCGACGAACGTCTTCGCCATAGACGACATAAAATTCATGACAGGGCTTTCGGTCGAGCCCGTCGTCGTGAGCGAGACGACGCTCACCGCAGCCATAAAGAAATATTACGGCACGACGCGCGAGATGGAGCTTGCGCGCGTGATGGAAGACCTCGTAGCAGAGACTACGAACAAGAACCCTTACGGCGAGGACATAGACCAGCTCGACCTGGAAGAGCAGGAAGAGGAGATAGATTTAGAGAACCTCGAACGGATGGCCGAGGACGCGCCCGTCGTCAAGCTTGTGAACGTCGTCCTTGTAGACGCGCTCAGGCGCGGGGCGTCAGACATTCACATTGAGCCGTACGAAAAAGAGTTTCGCGTGCGCTTCCGAATGGACGGAGTGCTCTACAATATAATGGCTCCGCCTCTGAAGATGCGCGACGCGCTCACGTCGCGAATGAAGATCATGGCTCGGCTCGACATAGCCGAAAAACGCCTTCCGCAGGATGGCCGAATAAAGATAAGAGTCCGGCTCGACGGGCGCTCGCGCGAGCTGGATTTCCGCGTATCGACTTTGCCCACGATCTTCGGCGAAAAGATGGTGCTGCGACTGCTCGACAAAGAGAACCTTCGGCTGGACATGACGCAACTGGGGTTCGAGCCGCAGAGCCTCGACAAGTTCAAGCGGAACATCTCGAAGCCTTACGGGATGGTGCTGGTCACTGGGCCCACGGGTTCGGGAAAGACTTCGACGCTTTACTCGGCGCTGCAAAGTCTGAACACGCCGGAAACAAATATAATGACCGCCGAAGACCCCGTCGAATTCAACTTGCCGGGAATAAACCAGGTGCAGATGAAAGAATCGATCGGGCTTAATTTCGCGGCGGCGCTCAGATCGTTCTTGCGCCAGGACCCGAACATCATTCTCGTCGGCGAAATCCGTGACTTCGAGACTGCGGAGATTGCCGTGAAGGCGGCCTTGACCGGCCACCTTGTGCTGTCGACGCTCCACACCAACGACGCGCCTTCTACCATCAGCCGGTTGATGAACATGGGCATCGAGCCTTTCCTCGTAGCCACTTCGGTGAACCTGATTCAGGCTCAGCGACTCGTCCGAAGGATATGCAAAGAGTGTAAGGCTGAACACCATGCCCCGGCGGAGGCGATGATAGACGTAGGGTTCCAGGCCACAGAGGTCAAAGAGGTAAAGACTTTCAAAGGGACCGGGTGCGGGAACTGTAACGGGACGGGATACAAAGGCCGAGTCGGCCTCTACGAAGTAATGGAGATAACCGACGAGATACGCGAGCTGATACTGGTCGGGGCTTCGGGGCTTGAGCTTCGCCGCAAGGCCATAGAGGAAGGGATGCTGACGCTCCGCCTGAGCGGACTTGAAAAGATCAGGCAGGGATTGACTACGGTTGAGGAAGTTGTGAGAGAGACGGTGAAATGATTTTGGATTTTAGATTTTGGATTTTGGATTGCAGATTGAAGAAACGGCGCTCGCATTTTCTTTAATCCAAAATCTAAAATCCAAAATCCAAAATCGCCGGAGGTTTTATGCCAGAGATTGCATTGAGCGATTTGTTGAGGAAGATGATAGAGCTGGGGGGCTCGGATCTGCACATAACGACGAACTCCGCGCCGATGGTGCGCGTTCACGGTGTGCTGAGGCCGCTTGAGTATCCAGAGATGACGCCGGCTGAGACGAAGCAGCTCGCCTATTCGGTCCTTACCGACGCGCAAAAGCACAGGTTTGAAGAGACGCTTGAGCTGGACTTCTCTTTCGGCATCAAGGGGCTGTCACGCTTCCGCGCCAACATCTACAACCAGCGCGGCGCGGTCGGCGCAGTATTCCGCTCGATCCCATACGAGATTCGCTCGTTCGAGGAGCTTGGATTGCCCGGGGTTATCACTACGCTTTGCGACAAGCCTCGCGGGTTGATACTGGTCACGGGGCCTACCGGGTCGGGTAAATCGACTACGCTCGCGGCAATGCTCGACAAGGTAAACCGCGACCGCCACGAGCACATCATCACGGTCGAAGACCCCATCGAATACTTGCATGCGCATAAGGGCTGCATAGTCAACCAGCGCGAGGTCCACGCTGATACGCACACGTTCGCAAACGCTCTGCGCGCCGCGCTCCGCCAGGACCCCGACGTCGTGCTCATAGGCGAAATGCGCGACCTTGAGACGACCGAGACGGCGCTCAGAATAGCCGAGACGGGCCACCTGACTTTCGCGACCCTGCACACGAATTCCGCCGCGTCATCGATCAACCGAATCATTGACATATTCCCCGCGCACCAGCAGTCGCAGATTCGGACGCAGCTATCGATGGTGCTCGAAGGCATAGTTACGCAAGCGCTGCTCCCGAAGGCCAACGGCCAGGGCCGCGCGCTGGCTATGGAGATACTTGTGCCGAACGCGGCCATTCGCAATCTCATCCGCGAAGACAAGATCCACCAGATCTACTCGATGATGCAGACAGGCCAGGAGAAATACGGTATGCAGACCTTTAACCAGGCCCTGGTTAGCCTCTACTTCAAGAAGCAGATCACGCTTGAAATGGCTATGGCGCGCTCATCGAATTCAGACGAGTTACAGGATTTGATAAACCGTGGGACGGCGGCGCTGCAAAGCGGTCCCCCGCCGGGCATGAGACAGCCGGGCTATCCCGCGCAGCCCAACAGGCCGGTAAACCCGCTGGGCCGCGTCGGGAGGTGAAACGATAGTGCTGAGTGCTGAGTCCTGAGTCCTGAGTAATATCTTTCACTTAGCACTCAGCACTCAGGACTAAGAAAGCCCCTTCGATAGTAAATTGAGAAAAGAGTAAAAGTGGGGAAGCCAAGATGCCTACTTATGTTTTTAAAGGCCGCAACCGAATGAATGAAATGGTAGTCGGCGAGCGCGTGGCAGCCGACCGCGCGGCGCTCGAAGCCATGCTCCGCCGCGAGCAGGTCATCCTGACCAGTGCGCGCGAGAAGGGGCGCGAAATCAGCCTGCCCAAGGTCGGGCGCGAGAAGGTCAAGAGCAAGGACCTGGCGTTGTTCACGCGCCAGTTCTCGGTCATGCTCGACGCAGGTCTTCCGCTCGTCCAGTGCCTGGAGATACTGGGCCAGCAGCAGGATAACAAGAACTTTCAAAAAGTGATCTTCCAGACGCGCGCAGATGTCGAAGCCGGCATGACGCTGGCTGACGCCATGGCTAAACACCCGCGCGTGTTCGAGCCGCTCTACACTAACATGGTGGCGGCAGGCGAGACGGGCGGTATTCTTGATATCATCTTGCAGCGACTGTCTACGTACCTTGAGAAGATGGTCAAGCTCAAGAGCGACGTCAAGAGCGCGCTGATCTACCCGATAGCTGTCATCGTGATCTCGATCATAGTCATCTCGATCATCATGATAGTCGTCATCCCAGCCTTCAAGAACATCTTCGAAGGACTTCTGGGTCCGGGCGAGAAGCTGCCGTGGCTTACCGAGGTCGTGGTATCGATATCACAATTCCTCGCCGGGTTCTGGTGGTTGATCGCCATCGTCGTCGGCGTCATAGTCTTCGCGCTTAAAGCCTATTACAAGACAGATCAGGGGCACTACCTGATCGACAACATACAGTTGAAGATGCCTATCTTCGGACCGATCCTCAAGAAGATAGCGATAGCCCGGTTCAGCCGGACGCTATCGACGCTGCTCAGCTCGGGCGTGCCAATTCTCGAATCGCTTGAGATAACGGCAAAGACCGCCGGCAACGTCGTCGTCGGCGAGGCGATCTTGAGGGTGCGCACAGGCATCGAGCAAGGCCAGACTTTCGTCGAGCCGTTAAAGGCGAGCCAGATATTTCCCGTGATGGTCAGCCAGATGATAGGAGTCGGCGAGCAGACGGGCGCCTTGGACGCGATGCTGTCGAAGATAGCCGATTTCTACGAACAGGAAGTCGATGCCGCGATCGCAAACTTGTTGAGCCTGATGGAGCCGGCCATGATCCTGTTTCTCGGCGTCACGATCGGCACCATAGTTATCGCGATGTATCTGCCACTGTTCACGCTCATCGGCAAGCTGGCAGGCGGCGGAAAGTAGCTCGATTCGCAATTGCGTTTCCCCATATTCAGAGGCGGGCTCGGCCCGCCTCTGAATACTACTTGCGGTCGTCAGACAACTCCCGTCTTTGTCAAGCTCCCCAAGCAACGGATACAACCTCGATTTTGGTTTGCGGAGCCTTCGTGTTAACATAGCTGGCTGGAATCCGGCGGCATGACTATCGGGGTGTATCCGAAGAATAAAGTATTGAGTAAGCGATTGCCGTATGATAAATTCCACCCTGTTAGCTTTCATGCCCTTATCCGTACTATTTAGACGGTTTAGCTTCACATGACACGATCTAAATACCGGAGATAGCCGGAATTCTGAGGTTATTCGAGTCCCCGTTTCTAAGTTTTTTAATCCCGTTGGGAAAAGAGTTGGTCGACCACTTGTCCGTAGCCGCGCGTTTGTGATCTGATTGCTGCATCAAGTTTCCTAACTTAGGTCGGCGATTGAGCAACAGCGGACAACTGGCAACAGGCAACCGACATGCGTAGAAAACTCCAATTGTTAATAGTCTCAAGGCTGGCTATGGCGGTTGGGCTACTGCTCGTCGTAGCGCCCTTCGAGCGCAATGATACTGGGCGTTCATTCGTCCCAGTCCTTTCAGTACTCGCGGTCGTGGTAGTTCTTTTATCGGTCTTTTATTTCCTCGCCCTGCGCGCCTCGACGCGGTTCAAGCTGCAAGGTTACGTACAGCTATCGATCGATCTCGTTCTTGTGACGTGGCTCGTCTATCTGACGGGCGATGTCGAATCGTCGTTCCTGGCTCTTTACCTGGTGATTATTTTCGCGGCCAGCACACTGTTCGGCAGGCCGGGCGTCTCGATGCTCGGAGCCTCGGCGGCCGTGTTGTATGCGACCATAGGCATGCTCACAATGAGCGGATTGATCGAGCGCGCCAGGGGCTGGCAGGCATATGATCTTAAGAGCCTTGCGTGGGCGGAGTTCATGTTCTCGCTGAACCTGATGGCGATATTCGCCATCGCGGCCCTTTCCAGCCAGCTGGCGGAGCGTATTCGCCGCAGCGAGTCGGATCTTGCGACCGCTACGTCCGAGCTTGCAACCGCCACGAAAGAGCTGGCCGATAATCGCCTGGTTAACGACCGCATTATTGAGAGCATGCGCAGCGGCTTGGTGACGACCGATCTGCGCGGCGACATCCTCACGTTCAACCGCGCTGCCGAGGAGATCACCGGTTACAAGGCGCAAGACGTTAAGGGACAGAATATCTCTTCGATCTTCGGCGACATCGATAAACAGATTGAAGTCGGCCTTGAGTCCATACGAACGCGGTCGCGCTTGCCCCGGTTCGATATAGGTTGCAAGACCGCCGACGGGCGCGACCTGCATCTCGGCTTTTCCGTAGCGCCGCTGGTTGACGAAGCGCCGGAGCCCGAGAAGACCTCCAACGGCTTCCCTTTTCGGGGGTATGTTTTGACCTTCCAGGACCTGACGGAGGTCATGGAGCTTGAGCGCGAGGTACGCCGCCAGGAGCGATTGGCGGCGCTGGGTAAGATGGCTGCCGGGCTTGCGCATGAGATCCGAAACCCGCTCGCCTCGATGCGCGGGTCCGTCCAGGTGCTTGCCAGCGAGCTGACCCTGTCGCGCGATCAGTCACAACTGATGGAGATAGTTCTGCGCGAGAGCGACAGGCTGAATCGAATAGTTTCAGACTTTCTCACCTACGCAAGGCCGCCCCGCATCGAGCGGACTGTCGTCGAACTGTCGAGCATACTGTCAGAGACCGTAGCCTTGCTCCGCAACAGCCCGGAACTGACTCCTGACCACCAGGTGACTGAGGATTTTCCCTCTGTGCCCGTCCACTATAACGCCGACCCTAATCAGGTTCGGCAGATATTCTGGAACCTCGCGCGCAACGCCATACAGGCAATGCCGCGCGGCGGCGAGCTTCGCGTCAGGCTCGAAGCCGACCGGGGGCGCGAGGTGACGATAACATTTAGCGACACGGGGCAGGGGATGAGCCGGGACCAGAAGGAGAGGATGTTCGAGCCGTTCAACTCTTCGAGCGGCGGGACAGGGCTGGGCATGGCAATTGTTTACCAGCTCGTGCGGGACCACAACGGCAAGATTGATGTTGAAAGCGAAGCTGGAAACGGCACTCACATATCGATTAGGCTGCCGGGTAGCGGTCGGGTCATACGCGAATCCGACTCCGCCGTCAGCGAAGCAGTAGCAACGCCGGTTTGAACAGAGAAGGGAACGTGATGGAGAAGATACTGGTAGTTGATGACGAGCGCAGCATGCGCGAACTGCTCGAACTCGTTTTGAAGCGCGAGGGCTACGGCGTCCACACGGCGGAAAATGGGACCCGCGCGCTTGAGCTCGTGCGCCAAAATGTCTATGACCTTCTCATCTCGGATGTAAAGATGCCCGACATCAACGGCATCGATCTTCTTGAGCGCGTCCGCGAAATCTCTCCTGAAACGATGGTCATAATGATTACCGCGTTCGCCACCGTAGACACGGCCCGGCGCGCGTTCAAGCTGGGCGCTGAAGACTTCGTCATAAAAGACTCTGGCTTCGATGTCGAAGAGCTGAAGGTAACGGTCGGCAAGGTGTTGGAGAAGAAACACCTGCGGCAGGAAAACGTCTTGCTGAAGCGCGAGCTTCGCCAGCGAAACTCGCTCGACAACATCATTGGCCGCTCGCCGCAGATGCAGGCCGTCTATCAGATGATAGAGACTGTTGCAGCGACGACTTCGACCGTATTGATAACGGGCGAGTCGGGGACCGGGAAAGAGCTGGTCGCGCGCGCAATACATAACATGTCGAACCGGGCGGGCGCTCCCTTTGTCTCTATAAACTGCGGGGCGTTTACGGAAACGCTTTTGGAATCCGAGCTGTTCGGCTACATGAAAGGCTCATTTACGGGCGCCGTATCTAACCGCAAGGGGTTGTTTGAGGCCGCCGAAGGAGGCACGATCTTTCTCGACGAAATAGGCGAGACGACGCCCGCCATGCAGGTGAAGCTGCTGCGCGTGCTTCAGGAGCGAAGCATACGCCGCGTGGGCGGCATCGAGGAGATTCCAGTCGACGTGCGCGTCATCGCCGCGACAAACCGCGACCTGGCGCAGATGGTCGAGGACGGCACTTTCCGAAACGACCTTTTTTATCGCATCAGCGTGATCCCGATCGAGATGCCGCCGCTGCGGTCGCGGCGCGCAGACATTCCCGATCTAGTCCGCCACTTTCTTGAAAAATACAGCGCGGCCGCGAGCCGGGCGACGCTTGAGATTTCAGAAGAGGCCATGCGCTACCTCGAATCCTACGACTGGCCCGGTAATGTCCGAGAGCTTGAGAACACCATCGAGCGCGCTGTCGCGCTTGAGCCCGGCCGCATAGCCGGGATCGACCGCCGCAAAGAAGACACAGGCCCGCTCCCAGGCATGCCCGAACGGAGGCTCAAGCCCGAGTGGCTGCCCGAGCGCATCTTGAAATACAAGCCTAGAAACATCACTGACATCGACCTGCCCGAAGACGGGTTGGACCTTGAAGCATACCTGTCGCAGTTGGAGAAGGATTACATTATTCGCGCGCTCCAACGCACGGGCGGGAACCAGACGCGCGCCGCCGAGATTCTGAACATGTCCGTGCGCAGCCTTCGCCACCTTCTGGACAAACACAAGATTCGCCAGACCGCGAGCCTCTTGCGCGAGTCTACGGCCGTAAGCGATGGTGTCGCGAACAAGTAGCTTTGGAGGGCGCCGCCTCGCTGGCGAGAGTTCCATTCATTCATACGAGATTTGATTTCCCTGATCCCCGTGGCGGGGAGTGATACTCCCCTTCTTTACATTCCCGAGCTGCGACACGCTCTCCTGCGATCACCCCTTTATCAAATTCGACCCGGTTATTGAGCTGGCATAACCCTTGCTGACCTTTCATCAGTTTCTTCGAGCAGACGGGTTGATTATGTGGCAAGGAGATAGTCATGAAAAATGAGCGGGGTTTTTCATTAATCGAATTATTGGTAGTGGTCGGCATCCTGATGATAATCATGGCTTTCGCCATACCGGGGCTTCGCCGTGCGCGCAACAACGCAAACGCAGGGTCGGCGGTGCAATCGCTCAGAACGCTCACCACAGCAGAGTACCTGTACGAGAAGAAGTTCCGCCAATACGGGACCTTAGCGCAGCTTGCGCCGGAAGGGACTATCGACTCTCACATCGCGAACGGGTTCAAGAGCGGTTACACTTTTACTCTCAGTCTCACGGCTGCGAACAAGCACTTTTCAATTTCCGCTTCGCCGGTAGATGACCCGGGAAGCCTCACTCATTACTTCGTAGATGACAGTGGCGTGATCCGTTATAACGAGGGAGCGCCCGCCACCGTCGCCAGTCCTCCGATCCCCAGGTAAAGCTATGTCTTTGACAAAAAGTGGTAACGATTTCTACCGCAATTTGTTAGATCTTTGTGTGATTAGGACACGGCCAGTCGGCAGTCTCGGATTATGGCTTTTGCGCTCAATAGTTGGCATCTGCAACGCTATTAAACATTGCTTGGCACGAGCTTTGCCCTTATTCCAGTTGCGATCTGTCGTAGTTCGGCCGCTAGGGACAAACGACCTACGGCGATGACATAAAGATAAAAAAAAGGAGCAATAGGAGTTTTATGAAGAAAGAGAAAGGCTTTTCACTGATTGAGCTGCTGATAGTGGTCGCCATCATTGGCATCATCGCCGCTATCGCGATACCCAACTTACTCAAGTCCCGACAGGCGGCCAACGAGTCGTCAGCGATCGGCTCTGTCCGAACGATCGGCACGGCGCAGGCGACCTACCAGTCGACGCGCGGTCGCGGTCGTGACTTCGCCGGCACGGCTGGCGGCGGCGACGCTTTCGCCGGTGGTCTGTTAGCAGAAGGTCTTGTCGACGCGACTTTGGGCGCCGGCGCCAAGAGCGGTTACAACTTCGCATGCAACGGTTTCTACGCGGCGGCGGGTCTTCCGTCATATTTCAACACGCGCGCCTTCCCGCAGTCGGTAGGTACGTTCGGTACGGGTAATAGATCGTTCTCGTCCAACGAGACGTTCGTCATCTACGCTATTGACGGCGGTGTGCCGGTCGATGGCGCGGCGCCTCCGGGCAACCGCGCGCCTGCCGGTATGCTTCCGATTGAATAACGTTTGATCGGAGCCAATCACATCCGACTAAAAACGGGTGAGCCTTTCAGAGGCTCACCCGTTTGTGTTATAGTAGCCTCATCAGCTCAAAAATTATGCGGAACCGTTCATGGTAGCCCGCGTTCGAATCTGTAAGAGAGCACATAGCTTTTCCCCATTCGGGGAAGCTCATTCTGGAGCTGAGGAGAGTACTATGACGAAGAAGAGACAGGAGCGAGGTTTCTCGCTTATCGAATTGCTTATCGTGGTTGCTATTATCGGTATAATCGCCGCGCTCGCCATACCGAGCTTGCTGAAATCCCAACAAGCCGCACGCGAGACGGCTGCGTTCGAAGAGGTGAAGGCCATAGGCACTTCGCAACTCACCTACAAGGTGACCACGGGGCGCGGAAAGTTCGCAACGCTCGCGCAGTTGGGCGAAGACGGGGCTCTCAATACAGCGCTGGCGAGCGGGACCAAGGGCGGATACATTTACACTTCTGAACCGGTGAGCGTTGAGGGGCTGCAGGCGATGTATGACACGAGTGCCAAGCCTGAGTCCACTGGGAAATTCGGATCGGGCAATCTATCTTACTATTCTAACGAGAGTAATGTTGTCTACGAGGCGGAGGGAGGCACGCCGCCTACAGCGACTCCGCAGGATCGAATACCGAAGGACGGGCAGGTCGCAACGAGGTAAAGAAGATTCATCAGGCGGGCAAGCAGATGAATCTTCTAGCCCGCCCATTCAACTCTTGGCCGAGCATTCAACCAGCACTCAGGGCTTTCTATGGCAAGAGGCAGAGAAAGCGGCTTAACAACGATTCAGATCATACTCATTGTTGTCGTCGCCGGCCTGGCCGTCGTGGGGTTGACCGCTGCAATCGCGATACCTAGCTTGATAAAGTCGCAGCAGGCCGCAAGAGAGACGTTGGCCTTTGAGAATGTTAGAAATATCGGTTACGCCCAGGTCACATATCAGACGACGAAGGGCGCGGGCAAGTTTGGCGACATGCAGGCGCTTGCCAGAGAAGGATTGATTAGCTCAGACCTGGCTTCGGGTGAAAGGGGCGGATACATCTTTTCTTGCACCCCGATTAACATCGCGGGCTTACCGCCGATGTTTGATGTGACGGCCAAACCCAGCTCTACCGGAAAATTCGGTACGGGGAATCTCTCTTACTATATTAATGAGGCTAACGTTATCTATGAAGCGGATGGAGGAGAGCCGCCCTCGGCCACTCCTCAAGACCGCAAGCCGACGACCGGCAGGCCGGTCAGGTAAAGACGGAAGCTTTTTGTAACGTCGTGAGGATCACCCTCACGTTTAGACAGTTGCCCCCTCAACTGATTTCGCCCCCGCCAGAAAAAAATTGACTCTGTTTAATCATCTTGAAAACCGCTCATAAGAAAACCACTGCCGCAAGCAAGCGCGTGCGCGAGGCCGATGTAGGCGCGCAAGCTAAAGGCTCGTTCTCGTTTCTAGATCAACTCGGCACGGGCCGCATCATAATGCTCATTTGTCTTTTCGCGTTTTTGGCTTACGCGAACTCGCTCGGCGGAGATTTCGTCTTCGACGACAACGAGCAGATAGTCGAAAACCAGGATTTACGTTCGTGGGATAACATCGCGCGCGGGTTTACGACAGACGTTTGGGCTTTTCGCGAGAAAGGCGACAGCGCGAACGTTCCCGCGCCTCTGCCGTATTACAGGCCGCTGTTTACCGCGATGCTCACAATCGAGTACCAGCTTTTCGGCCTTCAGCCGCAGTTGTGGCACCTGGTCAGCCTGCTCCTTTACATCGTCTGCTCAATAGAACTCTTTTTTATCATCCTCTTGATCTCACGCCGAAAGTTCGTTGCCATGACCTGTTCGCTCGTTTTCGCAGTCCACCCG
Organism: Blastocatellia bacterium; assembly: GCA_036277095.1. Lineage (GTDB taxonomy): Bacteria > Acidobacteriota > Blastocatellia > UBA7656 > UBA7656 > DASUNP01. The sequence continues at coordinate 9,466 of DASUNP010000091.1, read as the reverse complement.
GTTCATGCTGAATCCGTAAGCTGGATCAGCGGAATGACCGACCCGCTGTTCGGTGTATTCTTCCTTGCGGCGTTCTATTTTTATCTGAAGCAGAGAGAGGAGAGGACCGCATCGCCGCAAAAGCGAAAGTATCTCCTATATTCGCTCTTGTTTTTCGTCATCGCGGCTTTCGCAAAAGAGACGGCTCTCAGCCTTGCCATTCTGATCTTCGGCTACGAGATGGTCGTCTCTCAAGAGAGCCTGAAACAGCGGTTGATTGGAGCATTCAAATCCGCGATGCCTTTTGTCGCGGCATCAATGATCTATTTGATCCCGCGCTACGCCGTCCTCGGTGAAAGGATGTTGAGCAACCCTCAAGCGCCCGACAGGCCGCTCTCTTACACGCTTCTGACGCTTCCGTTCGTCGTCTGTAGTTATCTGCTCCACCTCGTGTGGCCCGTCGGATTGAGCGTTACCTATGATACAAGATTCATAACTACGCTCGCGTCTCGGTCATTCATCCTGCCCGTAATCGTTCTAACAGTGCTTGTGGGCTTGCTGATCTATTTTCGCCGAAGCATCAGCCGCCAGGTCTGGGTGGCATTGTTATTGATCTTCGTGCCGCTCCTGCCCGTGCTGAATCTCGGACAGGTCTCGCAAGAGCAGTACCTTGTATTCGATCATTATCTCTACATCTCGGTCGCGGGCCTCGGCTACCTTGCAGGGCTTGCGCTGGCGAAACTTGCCGAAGCGCAATCGGAAAAGTTGAGTCTCGCCGCAGCGGCTGTGCTCGTGTTTGCGCTTGTGGCCGGGACACATTTCGAGAACAGGGCATGGGCGGATTCATACGCCGTCTGGTCAAATGCCGCCCGCGTGAGCCCAAAATACTGGGCTCCTCATTACAACACGGCTCTCGAATTGATAAAGCTAAAACAGTTTGACGAGGCGCGCGATAAGCTTGAGCGCGCGGCCTCGCTCAAGCCCGACGAGCCCATGATCTATGATGCGCTCGGGCGCGCTCATCTTGGCTTGCGCGATTTCGGGGCCGCGGAAGAGAAGCTAAAACGAGCGCTCGAACTCAACCCTGAGATGTTCGAGTCTCTCAACAATCTTGGCACCGTTTACTTCGAAGCGAAGGATTACGCGAACGCCGAGAAGTATTTTATGGAAGCGCTGCGCGCCAACCCCCGGGCGGCCGCGACGCGGTTCAATCTCGCCCGATGCCGCGCGCGCGCGGGGGATTACAACAACGCCGCGCGGGAGTTTGAGCAGTTCTTGAAATCATCGCCCGATGACGCGGAAGCCCATTATGAACTTGGCCTGGTTTATGAAAAAATGGGACGTGCGGCAGACGCCGTGCGGGCATTCGAGCGGGCGCTTGGGTTGACAAGATCACAAGAGTTGGAAGAAGCGATCTTGAAGAGCTTGAAAGGGGTAAAACGATAGATGCATATGAAAGAGATTCATGGCATCTAGATTACTGTTAAACGAATGGCTACATCGGAAATCACAAGGCAGAAGGTAATCGAACCGGCCGAGCGCTTGAAGCCAAAGATGGGCGGGAAGATCGCCGCAATAGCTCTCAACACGTTCAGGGAGTCTGTGCGCGACCGCGTGCTTTACAACCTGATCCTCTTCGTGCTGATACTCATCGGCGCGTCAGTCTTCGTCAGCGAGCTGTCGCTCGACCAGGAGAGCGAGTTCATCATGCGCCTTGGGTTGAGCTTGATGCTCGTGTTCGGAGCGGTGATAGCGATCTTCATAGGCGTCGGTCTGGTCTTCAAAGAGATAGACAAGCGCACGATTTACAACTTGCTATCAAAGCCCGTGCACAGGCACGAGTTCATCATAGGCAAGTTCCTCGGCCTCTGCATGACCTTGCTGGTCAACTGCGTAGTGATGATCGTCGGGATAGAGCTGGCTTTGATGTACGTAAACGGAGGCTTTGTCACGTTGCAGTTGACGCTGCTGCCGGCGGCGTACTTGATCTTTCTTGAGCTGGCGATAGTTGTCGCCGTGGCGCTCATGTTTTCGAGCTTCTCCACGCCCATGCTCGCCGCCCTCTTTACGTTCGCGGTCTACGTGATAGGCCAGTTAAGCGGCGATTTGCGATTGGCTGCGGAGTTGACCGACTCTGCCCTGACGCGAGTCGTGCTGACGGTGCTCTATTATTTGCTCCCGAATCTGGCAAATTTCGGCTTCATCACCGAGGCCTCGCGCGGCACCGTTGCGCCCGCATCGATAATCACCTGGGCAACCGTCTACGCGATCATCTACATCGGCATATTGCTTTCGGCGGCTGTGCTGATATTTCAGAAACGGAATTTCAAATGAAGAGACGCGCGATCCCCTTCGCCATTATCGTCGTGGGGTTCTGCCTGATATACCCTTTGCAGCGGTACATTGACGCCAACGCGCCGCGCGAGGTTGTGAGCGAAGAGAAGCTCTACCTCTCGTCAGGCGAGTCGATAAAGAAGATGAGTCTTGGCTTGCATGGGCTTGCGGCTGATGTCTACTGGATAAGGACCGTGCAGTATTTCGGGCGCAAGCTGATCGATAGCCGCGCGCCGGGCGAGCCTCCGTCGTTTGGGAGCACCAAAGAGATTCGAATGGACCTGCTCGCGCCGCTGCTGGATATAGTCGTCACGCTGGACCCTCAGCATATCGCCGCTTACCGATTCGGGGCGATCTTTTTGCCCGAGCGTGACATGCCCGCCGCTGTAAGCCTGCTGGAGCGCGGCATCGAAGCGAACCCGAAACAGTGGCGGCTCTATCAAGACCTGGGCTACATCTACTGGCAAGCAGGGAATGAGGCGACGGGCGCGGAGAAGGCCGCCTATTACGCGAAGGCCGCCGAGTGGTACGGGCGCGGGAGCCGTATCGAAGGCGCGCGCGACTGGATGGCCGACATGGCCGGGCTGATGACTATACAAGGCGGTGAGCGCGCTACGGCCCGGAAGATTTACGAAGAGTACCTGACGAGCGAAGAGGCGCACATACGCAAGCAAGCAGAGGCCAGGTTAAGGCAGATCGAATCGCTGGATCAGCGCGATGTGATTAACGAAGTATTGCGAAAGCGTGTTGAACAAACAGGCGCTTGCCCTGCGAGCTTGCGGGCGGTTGCGAGGGAGCTGTATTCGAAAGGGGTGACGCTCAATAACGAGATGATGCCTGTCGACCCTGACGGCTTTCCTTATTCGCTCAACGCGGCGACTTGCCGCGCGGAGCTTAATCAAGATTCGACAATACCGCGATGATTTTTAATTATTGCTGGCGCTTCAAGTCTATGGTCACGGTAGCGCCTGAAGTCTTTATCTTCGCCCGGACTGGCGTTCGCTTTTCGTCGTCAGTAACCCAAATAAACATCTGGCCGTTGCGCTTCACATAACGCCCGTTAAACACTTTTGCGTCGAGCATGATTGTTTTGAACTTGCCCGCGTCGACCTTCACTTCTTCGCGTTTGCCGACGACGACTTCGATGTTGTAAACCTGACCGGCATCGCTGATTGGGACCTGTATCACATCGCCCTGGTTGAGCTTCTGTGTCCGAACAAAATATGTGGCCGATAAAATATCTTGAATCCAGGATGGCGAGCTGGCTTCCTTTACCTTAATCTCTCCCTCGCTTTTCGAAAGGTCTTTGTCTATGTAAGTCACGCGCCCGGCTTCGCGATTAATGACGGATTTCTGCTCGCGGCGCACCGCTCCTTCTTCGATGTGCTTGGTAGACGTGTGCAGGCCCAGGTCATTCGTGTTGACTAATGAATGGAAGCGGTCCCTGACCTTCAAGCCGAACAATTTCGGGAAGAACCCCTTTGAAACGGCTTCGGCCTTCAATTCTATGAAGTCCGATTTCTGAGCTTCAGCCGGTTTTGATACCCATAGCTTCAACTCACCGATAGTCCCGGAGAAGATCAGCTTCGAGAAATTAATGTCATAGGTGAGCGTCTCTCCGACCTTGAAAGGTAGAGGCTGAGAAATCTTCGGGGCAGCTACGCTGGCGACTTTATCAGTCGTGTTCTGCGCGAAGCCCAGCGTCGCGCTCTGTGTTACAAACATTACGACGATTAACAACTTCTTAATCATAGTTTCATTATACCCGCAACGATTGAGCTATGGAACAAGGGATTAGATGCGAAAAAAATACCTCGCGGCTATCAGGGCAAGCACAAAAGCTACGCCGATCGCAGCTCTGTACTCGCGATGGCGCACGAACAACGACATATCAAATCTCTGTGACAATCGGCCTTGAACCCCCGTCGGCCTGTACGGAGTGAGTCGCGGAAAAAAGAGCGGCACCCGCTGGCTGTATGTCTGGTAATCGTCAGGGAATAGCTCTCTCATATAATCGGCTTCCGCCGACATCACAGGCAGATAGATCAAGAGATATAAGGCAACGAAAAGGGCCACGAACCAGAGCGCGCTTGTAGCTACGGCTACACCAGTTCCCATCACGAATGTACCCAGGTAAAGTGGGTTTCGCGTGAAAGCATAGGGGCCGGCGACGCATAGCTCCTGGTTTTTTCTCAAATGACCGGATGCCCACGCCCTAATCGCAAGCCCTATAAGAGCGAGCAAAACGCCAGCTATCAACGAACTGCGCGTGGGGCGCGCTGCGATAAGCAGAAGCGGCGCGAGAAGGAACCCTGCGGGCACCCTTATCCGTTGCGCGAACTTGCGAAATGTAATTCTTTCTCTTCTCACATTGGAATAGTCCTGAGTGAAGAATCAAAGATAGCGTTCTTATGTCTTTTACTCAGGACTCAGGACTCAGCACTTAGCACTTTGAAAGCCTACTTGATATGGCCTCAACCACTTCGCTGACCGGGATGTCCATACATTCCCAGTGCCAGCAGCTTCGACGATGACAATCCGTGCGGCACCACAGATCACGGCCTATGGCTATGTCTTTATCATCGAACGGGCCGTTGCGCTCAGGCGAGGTCGGACCATAGATCCCGACTATGGGCGTTCCGCTTGCGGCGGCTAGATGCAGCGGGCCTGTATCGCCTCCGACGAAGAGGCTTGCCCGCCGCGCCAGCGCAACATACTGCTTCAAGGTCGAAGCCGCAGGTTGAGCCGAGCCTGACTGCGAGCTTGCGGCAACGGCCTCGGCCATCCTCTCTTCGCCAGGCCCAAAGGTGACAATGCTTTTCATCTTGCGCTCGCTCGAAAGCCAATCTGCAACCTCGCCGTAACGGTCTGTAGCCCAGAGCTTGGTCGGCCAGCCCCCGCCCGGGTTGATGATTGCGAACGGGCTTTGGATGCGGGCTATAATTTTTTCGGCGTACTCATCGTCTTCGGGTGAAACATGGATCGGGAATTCGTAACGAGTCTCACCAGAGGGTTCGCCCTCTATGACGCTTCGAGCCAGCGCAATGTTCTTTTCAATCACGTGCTTTTCGTGAGACGTGGCGACTTGCTCGCTGAGAAAGACCCGGCTAGCTTTTTCGCGCAGCTCGCCGGTCTCAAACCCAATGCGGCGAGCCGCCCCCGTTGCCAGTGTGACTATGCCGGATTTGATGAGGCCCTGGAAATCTATAGCAACGTCGATCTGAGCGGCCTTCGCGCCGTTCGTGCTTGGGCCGGATCGCGCGCGGCCGAGTTTGCTGCGAATGTCCGCGAGGGTCTCTTTGCTCAGCGCTTTCTTGCGCCACGCGCGAGTGTCTATCTCGATCAGCTCGTCTATCGCGGGGGAGCCTTTAAGTATCTCGCTCGCACGCCGCTCGACGACCCAGGAGATATGAGCCCCAGGCATCGCCCTCCTGAGCAATGCCGCCGCCGGCAGCGTGTGAACCACGTCGCCTATGGAGCTGAGCTTGACGATTAGAATTCGCATTCTGTAGAAGCGGGATTATAACATTAACGCCCTCCGCGCCGTCAGTCGCAAGCCCTGCGTAACCAGATTCATGGTTGATTGACTTACCTTAGAGTCCGCATGTATAAACAGTCATTGTGATGTGTTGCCCTGATCCGACTTTGAATAAGAGAATCGAAATAAGAGAAAGCATAGGCTAAAGAAGTTGCTCTTCGACGTTGAGCATAGGGGTCGGCGTCCGCTTCTGAGGTCATAGTGGGGCCGTCGCTATCCGGCCCCACTTCAATCGCGTTATGAAGAACGTAACTATACTTGGATCGACCGGCTCGATTGGTCAAAACACGCTCTCCGTCATTGCCTCGCTAAGCGATAGGTTCTCTGTAAGCGCGCTCGCCGCGGGCCGCGACCTCGAAGGTCTGGTTCGACAGATCGCGAAGTTTCAGCCTCGGCTCGTCTCGGTGGCCGAAGAGGCGGACGTTCCTGAATTGCGGAAGCGGCTCGGAGAGGCAGGCGTAAGCTCGATGCCCGAGATCGTCTTTGGCGCACAGGGCCTGGTCGAAGTCGCCTGCGTGCAGGATGCCGAAGTAGTTGTTTCGGCTACGGTCGGCGCAGTAGGGTTTCTGCCCACTTATAAAGCGCTCGAACTTGGCCGCCGCGTCTGTCTCGCGAACAAAGAGACGCTCGTCATGGCGGGCGAGCTTATGACCCAGGCCGCGCGGGAGTCGGGCGCGGAACTGTTGCCCGTAGACAGCGAGCACAACGCATTGCATCAATGTCTGCGGGGCGAGCGGACCAACGAAGTGAAGCGGCTGATATTGACCGCGTCGGGCGGCCCATTCCGCGAGACCTCGCTCGCCGAAATGAACCGAGCGACTGTCGAACAGGCGCTCGCGCACCCAACCTGGCAGATGGGCTCTAAGATCACAATTGATTCCGCCACGCTAATGAACAAGGGGCTTGAAGTCATCGAAGCTTCATGGCTTTTTGGCTTTTCGGCTCCTGAGATTTCGGTTATGGTCCACCCGCAATCCATAGTGCATTCGATGATAGAGATGATCGACGGTTCGATCATCGCGCAGTTGGGCGTGACCGATATGCGGTTGATGATTCAATACGCGCTGACGTACCCCGAACGGTTGGCGACCGAATTGCCGCAGCTAGGAATCGAGCGACTCTCGAAGCTGGAGTTTTTCGAGCCTGATTTCGAGAGGTTCCCATGCTTGAGGCTGGCCTATGACGCGATGCGCGAAGGCGGAACGATGCCTGCGGCCTTGAGCGCGGCTAACGAGGTGGCGGTCGCCCATTTCCTGGATAAGAGGATCGCCTTTATGGATATTCCCCGCGTGATCTCCGCTACGATGAGCGCGCACCAGACGCGCCCCTGCACGAGCATCGAAGCGATTCTTGAAGCCGATCGCTGGGCGCGCGCCCACGCCGAAGCCGAATGCAGGCGGCGGGCGATTTCATCTGAAAGGGTTTCCCTGTAATCCCATTGATTCTAAATTCCTTGCGGCGGGGTTGAGCGTTGGCGGAGCATAGACACTCTCAACCGGCTGCGATAAACTTAAAGTCGTAGCTCTATTTGACCCGAAGGAGAATCTCTGTGTTAGGCATAATAGTATTTATACTCGTTTTAGGCGGGATGATCGTAATTCATGAATTCGGCCATTTCATAGTCGCTAAACTGTTCGGCATCCGCGTTGAAGTCTTCAGCGTCGGCTTCGGCAAGCGTCTCGCAGGTTTTAAAAGAGGCGACACGGATTATCGTCTCAGCCTGATACCGCTGGGCGGGTACGTGAAGATGGCGGGCGAAAACCTTGACGAGCAACGGACCGGCGCTCCGGACGAGTTCATGTCTAAGCCCAGGTGGCAGCGGCTGCTTGTAGCAGTGGCCGGGCCTGTTATGAATGTTTTGACGGCCTTTGCCATCATCGCCATCCTCGCGATGATCCATTTCGAGACCGAAGCCTATAAAACATGGCCCGCGCAGATCAACGCAGTAGAGCCGGACTCTCCCGCTGATAAGGCTGGGATAAAGCGCGGTGACCTGATCGTTAAGATAGACGGCGAAGAGAACCCGATGTGGCGCGATGTCGAAGATGTGATTCTCGTACACCCCGACCAGAGCGTTCCCGTGACGGTGAAGCGCGGCGATCAGAATATAGACCTCACTCTGCCGGTCGCTTCACGCCCTTACGAGCAAGAAGAGATCGGTTACGCCGGGTTTAAACCCGACGTCGGTCCGGACGCGAAAATCATGGTGAGGGGAGTCCACAAGGATTCGCCCGCCGACAAGGCGGGACTCAAGGCCGGAGATCAGATAATCGCCGTCAACAGCAAGCCCATCGAGCAGAGCGTGCAGGGCAATTATGATGTCATACGCGCGATACGAGAAAGCAACAGCCAGCCTCTAGCCATGACCCTCAAGCGCGGCGATGAGATCGTGAATATAACAGCAACTCCGCAGATGGACGCGGGCGAATACCGCCTGGGGTTCGAGCAGGAGCTGGCCGACGTGCCGAAGATCGTCACGCGGTTAGGCCCGATCGCAGCGATGAAGTTTTCACTCGACGAGAACAAACGCATATTAAAGCTGACAAAGACGGCCATCATGCAGATGTTCGCCGGGACGCGCTCGCCGGGCAAGACGCTTACAGGCCCGATAGGCATTCTCGGCATCACGCAGGAAGCGACAGATCGCGGCGCGTGGTACGTCTTTAATCTGATGGCGCTGCTGTCGCTCAATCTTGGGATATTCAACCTTCTTCCCATACCTGTGCTCGACGGCGGGCTGATCTTCATGCTTTTGCTTGAATCGCTCCTCGGAGTGTTTGGCGTCCCGCTCTCCTTGCGCGTCAAAGAGCGGATGATGCAAGTCGGTTTCGTAGTCTTGATACTGCTGATGGGCTTTGTGATCTTCAACGACATATCGAAGAAGATACCGAGCAGCAGCACGCCCCAACAACAGCAACAACAGCAGCAACAGCAACAACCGAACGGGAGAGAATGATGCCTTTGAGCTGCTTCCCGGGAAGCAGCTCAAAGGCTAGTTCTATTAGCCTAATCGTTCAGACGAAAATCCGACGCCCCCTACTGGGTGATGTGATGAGAAGAGTTGCGACAGCTTTCGTAGTCCTTGTTTACCTCTTTGTTGCCTTCGCGCCGCCGCCACCCGTCTACTCTCAAAAGCTTGACCAAACGCGGGCGCGCTTTGTCGAAGGCGAGATACTGGTCAAGCTGAGGCCGGGGCTGCCCGGAGATAGCCTTGAGCAGATTGCGGACCAACTGATGCCCGGCCGCTTCCCGCAAATCGAGAGACTTGAAGCGAGCGGGGGCGGTGATCTCTTTCACTTCAAATTCGATTCCCGCATCAGCGTTCAAGACGCGATTCGCAATACGCTTGCGGACCCGCGCGTCGAGTATGCCGAGCCTAATTACCTGCTTCGCCTCTCGGAGACTGTGCCTAACGACGAATTCTTTAATCTGATGTGGGGCCTTGCCAATAACGGCGATAACTCGGGCTCGGCAGGCGCGGACATAGGCGCAACGCGAGTGTGGGACATAACACAGGGGAGCCAGGACGTTGTCGTGGCGGTCGTGGACACGGGCGCGGACCTTTCGCACCCTGACCTATCGGCCAACGCGTGGGTGAACCCGGGCGAGGTAGCT
>DASUNP010000090.1:0-51438 GCA_036277095.1 Blastocatellia bacterium | reverse complement strand
GATCGAGCGGAAGCGGCTGGCCGAAAGTCTCGGCGAATAGCTGCTGCACCTCCCCCTGCGTGAACAACAAGTCCTACGGTCCACCACCCCTACCAGCCCCTTGCTCCTGAGCCTCGTCACCCCAAGGTTAGGCATGCTCCTCGACGTTATGACTATGTGCAACACGTCGGGCAGGTACTGCAACAGGCGGTCTACAGCGGCCGCTATCGGCTCACTCGAATCCACGTGGTGGTAATCGTCCAACACGACGATGGTCTTCTCCTCGACCTGCTCGCTGACTTCGTTGACGAATACGTCTACGAGCTGGTCGGTCTTCTTAGCGAGGTCCTCGGTCTCGGAGATGAAGCCGAGGGCGACCTGGCCGAACTCAGGGCGCTGGTTGCGGATGCCGTAAATGAGGTAGCCGAAGAAGACGGCGAGGTCTAGGTCGGAGGGGTCGATCTGGTACCAGACAAAGGGGAGGCGAGAGGAGCGAACGAAGTCGGTGACGAGGGTGGTCTTGCCGCAGCCGGCGTTAGCGCAGACGATGGTTGCAGGACGGTCGAGGGAGGCGCGCATGCGTTCGAGCAGTCGGGGGCGGGCCAGCACACGACTGCCGGAGCGCGGGGGCAACAGCTTTGTCCTTAAGAAGAATTGCGGCAACATAATTCTAAATGCTGAGTGCTGAGTGAAAATTATTAATCGGCGCTCAGGACTGCTTTTCCCTGCCACTCAGAAGATACCGAGTAGAGTCGGCAAAGCTCGTCGAGCGCCGGGCTATACGACTCTTCGCAGGCGATGAAATATCTGTAATCGAACCGCTCCGCAAGCGTGAAAAACTCGACCAGGGCTCGGCGCCCGCCATCGAAATCGCGGCCCGCAAGCGCGCGCGCGCGCAAGTAACAGCTTATCGCGAGATAGTAATTGTACTTTAAGCGGCGAATAAGATGTTCGCTGGCGTCTGCGTCGGCGAGCGCGCGCTCGCGCTTCACCTCAAGCAGGATGCGGCCCCGCATCTGCCGGGCCAGGGCCTCCTCAATTTCGCGGTTACTCTCTTTTCGGTCGGCAATCATATGGTTGATCAGATCGAGCGCCTGATCAAAGTTGCCCCGCCTCAGCTCCAGCAATGCCCGCTCGTAATAAAGATCGGTCTTTACGGGGTCGGCGTCAACCCTGCGATACTCATTTATCGCGCTGTTGTATAACTCGTCGGCGCGGTCGAACTCTCTTCGCTCGCGCGCGACGTTAGCCTTGCCTTCCAACATGCCGGGAAGAAAGCCTCGCAGCTTGAAGACCTCTGCTACTTCTGCCGCGCGGTCCAGGTCAGCTTCGGCCAGGTCAAGCTCGCCGCGCGCCGTGTAGACCGCTGCGCGGTTCAAGTAGAGCGTGATCGAATCGGGGTGCATCTGAATCCCGTGATCGCCCCTCGCGTCAGAGATCGGGCTGCGCGCGAAATAGCGAAGCGCGCGGCGGAAATCGCCTTCCATATAAGCCGGCAGCGCTAGGTTGTGCGATATCGACCTGACCAGCCTGGCGTCGCCCGCTTCGTGCGCGAGGCGGAGCGCCTCTTCCATCAAATCGTTCGCTTCCGTGTACTCGCCTTCAAAAATGCGGACCGCGCCCATAACGTTCTTAAGCCGCGCGCCGAGCGTAGCCGCTTCAAGAGGCGGCGCTTGCATCGGCGCGCACGCCTGGGCTTGCTGCGCATAACCTATGGCGTCTTTGAAATTGTGATTGCGCGCAGAGGTGTGGGCCAGCCCCGCCAGCGCAGCCGCTTCCGTCGAGCGGTCCGCGCGCGAGCGCGCAAGCTTTAGCGCCGATTGAAACATAGCTTCGCCCGCAGAGGTCTTGCCCTCGATCACGTGCATGTCGCCCATGAGGTTATAGAGGTGCGAGTGCGCTTCGAGCGTCGCGGCGTGGAATCGAGGGAAGTATTTGCTGACGGTCAAAGTCAAGCCGTTAGCCAGAAGCTGGCGCTCTGCGGCAAGAAGCGTGCGCGCCGCGCTAAGCTCGTCGCCGGCAGTGAAGAAGTGATCTAAGGCGAGGTCTACGTCTTCGTGCGAAGCGTAATATTCGGCCAGCCGGCGGTGCAGGTCGGAAAGCTCCCCTTCGGTAGTCTCTGCTTCAAGCTGCTTGCAGAGAAAATCGCGAAACAGCGGGTGATAGATAAAAGTATCGCTTTCGCCCGCGACGCGACTCAAGAAGATGTTTTCTCTCACTATGGCTTGAAGCTCGTCGACGGTCACGCGGATGCCGAGCGCCTGAGAGAGTATCTCGGGCGTTACGCGCCGGGGCAGCGCCGACCGCATCAGCAGCTCTCGCACAGGGGCAGGCTCCGCGTTGTAAACCTTGCGCGCAAAAAAGTCGAATATCTCCGCCTGCGACTCGGTGATTATGCGGTCGATCTCTTGCCCCCGGAGCGCCGGGTCGGCTTCCAGCGCGTGGCGAATAATCTGCAGCCCCGCGACCCACCCTTGCGTCCAATCGAGCAGGCGGTCTATCGCGTCAGCGCTCGCGATCACACCCTCAAGCAGCCTCGTCGCTTCGGCTTTCGCGAAGGCCATAGCGCTGGTATCGATCTGGTTCATGATCTGCTTGCTGCGGACGCGCGAGAAGGTGAACTGCGGCGCGGTGCGCGCGAGCAATATCAAGTGAACGTTTTCGGGCAGCAACTCTATGACGCGGTAAAGAAGCGGCCCGCTCCAGTCGGTGGCGAAGACGTGGTGAATGTTGTCGAGCACTATAACGACGTGCGAGTTCACGTCTTCAGAAAGCTCGTATAGGAAGAGGTCCGCGATCTGTTCCGGTCGCGTGACATCGCTCGATCGCACCATATCGAGCGTGCCCCGGCCAAAGGCTGGGGCCACTGTGCGGACGGCGCGCACGAGGTACTGAAAGAAGACTGCTATGTCGGCGTCCGAAGAGTCGAGATCGTACCAGACAGAAGCGCGGTCGGTCGCTGAAAGAAATTCTGCGGCAGCGGTAGTCTTTCCCCACCCCGGCCCCGCGCAGATGAACGACGCGCTCAGGCCGAGGTTCGACGTCAGGCGCTTGATAAGGTGCTCGCGCTTGATGAGGCTCGCTCTGAGGACGGGCGGGCGGAGCTTTGATTCGATGAACTTAATCATACCGCCAGTTCGTAGGAGAGTAAGAGATATTCTGGCAAAGGCAAAAGGCAAAAGGCAAGAGGCAAAGGGCAAAAGTTAAGAGCCTCAGGCGCGCGACGTTTACCCTTGCCAGAATCTCGGCTCACAAAAACGAGTGGCCGATTAAGGCCGCACTTTTGCCTTTTACCTTCTCTATCCGCCGTAGAGTATGCCGTTCTCCATGAAGCTGTAGTACCCGCCGCGGCCTACGACTATGTGATCGACTACGCGAATGTCCAGCGTGCGCGCGGCGTCGGCGATGGCCCGCGTCAATCGCTTGTCTTCCTCAGAAGGCTCCGTATGTCCGCTCGGGTGGTTATGCACAAGAATAAGGCTCGCCGCGTGTCGCGCGAGCGCCGACTCGATTATTCGGCGCGGGTAGACGACCGCGCGGTCGAGCGTCCCTTCGTTTATCACCTCTTGCTCGATCACCTCGTTCTTGACGTTCAAGTAGATGATCATAAAAGCTTCGTGCGGCAGCCCCGCCAGCTTCATGCGGGCGAAATCCATCACCGCGCGCGGGCTTGAGAGCGCGTCGCGCCGTTGCATCCTTTCGGCCAGGTAGACGCCGCACACCTCTTTGACCAGCCTGATGAGAGTCGCCGAATTTGGCCCGAGGTCGGGGACCGCTTCAAGCTCGACATGTGTGGCGTCTAAGACGCCGGCTAAACTGCCGAAGCGTTTTATCAGCTCTTTGGCGATCGGCTTCACATCTTTTCGCGGGATCGCGTAGGTCAGAAGGAGTTCGAGTATCTCGTAATCGTGGAGCGCGTCGGAGCCGGCCTTGTGAAAGCGTTCTCTCAAACGCTTGCGGTGGTCAAGGTAATGAGGCGTGTTATCGGCTGCCATTTCAAGATGGTTGCCGGGACGACCACGGCTCTCTTCGACCGCGTCGTCCCGGCGAAGAGTCGTTACCGGCCAAGCACGTTGACCAGTTCCTGGACCGCGCCGGCCGAGCGGTGGAGCGCCGCGCGCTCGTCGGTAGTGAGGTTGATTTGAATTATCTCTTCTATGCCGCGCTCGCCCAGCTTTACAGGCACGCCCACGTACAGGCCGTTGATGCCGTACTCGCCTTCGAGGTACGCGGCGCAGGGAAGAATCTTTTTCTTATCCTTCAAGATCGCCTCGGTCATCTCCACGGCTGCGGCCGACGGGGCGTAGTAAGCCGAGCCCGTCTTGAGCAAGCTCACGATCTCCGCGCCGCCGTTGGCCGTGCGCTTCACGATTTGATCGATCTTATCCGGCGGCATGAGGTCGGGCAGCGGAATCCCCGCGACGGTCGAATAGCGCGGGAGCGGGACCATCGTGTCGCCGTGTCCGCCCAGCACGAACGCGGTCACATTCTCCACAGAGACGTTGAGAGCTTCTGCAATGAAGCAACGCATGCGCGCGGAGTCGAGGACTCCGGCCATGCCTATGACGCGCTCTTTCGGGAGGCCCGATTTTTTGAGCGCGACGTGGCACATCGCGTCGAGCGGGTTCGAGACGATGATGAGTATGGGGTTGCGAGAATATTTCATTATCTCGCCCGTAACCGATTCGACTATGCCGGCGTTGGTGCGCAGCAGGTCGTCGCGGCTCATGCCGGGCTTGCGCGCAAGCCCCGAAGTGATTATTACGACGTCCGAATCAGCAGTCTCTTTATAACCGTTCGTGCCGACAAGCCGCGAATCGTAACCTTCGACCGGCGCCGTCTCGGCCAGGTCCAGCGCCTTGCCCTGCGGCATGCCTTCGATGATGTCTACCAGCACGACGTCGCCAAGCTCTTTATCGACCAACCGCTGCGCGGCTGTCGCTCCGACGTTGCCCGCGCCAACAACTGTAATCTTCTTCCTCGCCATCAATCCTCCAGGTGCAGGGATCAGGGGTCGGGGGTCAAGGATTGAGGATTTCAAATTTGAGATTTCAGATAACTTCTTCCCTGATCCCTGTTCCCTGACCCCCGACCCCTGTTTATTGTTGAAAGCCTTCAAAGGTGCCGTTGACGGTCTGGAAACGGGCGACGTTCGAATCGTCGCGCGTGTCCCAGACCACTATTGCCGTGCCTCTCATGAAATCCTTCGGCTTTATCCTGCCGCGCAGTATGACCGTCCCGCACGTAGCGCCCGCTTCGCACGGCATCTCGAAGGTCAGGGAGAAATTCTTCCCCACCTGTCGCCAAACGCCCTGGACCGCCGTGCCGCCCTCGGCGGTCGCCGTCAGCTTGTTGAGCGGGAGCGGCGACGGGGGGAAATCGAATTTCCGCGCGAGCACCCTAAAGGTCTGCGTGCCGAAACTATTCCCAGTAGGCGAATCGGGCACGGTTATGGTGATGACCCATTCGCCTTTAAATAACTTCTTGGCGGAAGCCGTCGGGACCTGTCCCGCTAAGACGATCAACACGGCGGCGGCCGCCATTGCCCGCAAGATAAAATGACGCGTGTTCGACTTCATAAAGCCTCTCGGTATAGATCGACTAATTCTATTCGCAACCGCCCGTGTCGTGCTGGGGGGTGATGCCGCCCGTTCTGTCGTTGCACTTCTCGCCTCGGAACGTCCCGGCCACCGTGTCGCGGCCCGTCGGCGTAGAGCTGTCGAGCGTGTCGTAGATAATAATGATGCGGCCATTCATATTGTGCTCGTCTTCGAGACGTCCGCGCATGATGATCGAGCCGCAGGTCAGACCGGGGTCGCAGACGAACTCGAACGTCGCGCTGAACTCGTGGCCCGACGTGCGCCATGCCCCCGGAACGCGCAACTCGAAGACCTCGCGCGCGAGCGTGATTCGCTGGCCGTCCGTGTCGCTGAAGCTGAAGCGGTGGCGGTGCGGCTGATCGAACCGGTTGCCTTTGGGCGAGACTTCGGGCGCGACGAAATTGATGGCCCAGGTCCCGGGCAGGTGAGTGGCCGCGTCGGGCAGCGGGTCCTGCGCGCGCACGCGCGACAGCGAGCTTGCACCGATCAGCATAGCGGCAGCAAGAAAAGCGATTAAAAGTCGTTTATTGCGCATAAGATTTCTCCTACATATGCGCAGAGATTTTATACCAACTGTGGCTGATCGTAAATCGCAACCGGGGCCGGTTATTAGTCACTAATTATTCGCCGCCTACATGGACGAAAGGCCGGCGCTCATAGTCCGGCTCAGCCTGCCTGAGCACCTCGCGAGTGACGGGGCCGGTGTCGCCTTCGCCAAAGATGATGTAGTTGAAAAGGTGCGGAAGCGGGTTGCCCTTGGTCCATTCGAAATAGATGTGCGGGGTCTTCCCGCACCGGTCGCGCAGGTAGAGCATGAACGCGGCTATGGCGTTGGGGACCGCCGAGCTTTCGGCGCGCAGCACGTGATAGCCGTCGATGTTCTTTCCCCTCACCTCAAGCACGTCCGTAAACTCGGAAGCGTCGGGGACGCTGACCTCGAAAAAGAATACGGGGTCTTCCTTCGGTATGTGATTATCTTCGCGCTGTTCTTTCTCTTTAAGCATATACTCATCTGCGTCGCCCGTGTCGCACTGGTTTGCGATCAACCGTATATCGCCTTTGCACATTTCGGAGATAATCTTTTCAGCCTCTTCGTCAAGCTCTATGCGCTCGACGCGCAACTCCGTGGTGCGCCAGATTCTCGACACGATCGAGGTGACGACGATTCCTACGATGAACATAGAGGCTATCTTGATGCCGCTCGGCTGTTCGAACACGTTGACTAGAGTCGTGTAGACGAAAACGAGCGAGATCAACAGAAATGCCCAGGCGGTCCATCGCCCTCTTTTCCATTCGGCCAGCGTGACGGCGATCGCAGCAGAGGTCATCAAAGCAAGGACGCCGGTCGCGTACGCGCCGCCCTGTGCGCTCACGTCGGCGGCGAACAGGACCGTTACCAGAAAGCAGATGGCCGTGAAGACAACCGTCAGCGGCCGCGTGGCCCTGGCCCACTCGGGCGCCATGCCGTATCGAGGCAGATAACGCGGCACAATGTTGAGCAGGCCCGCGAGTGCAGACGCGCCCGCGAACCAGAGGATAAAGATTGTGCTCAAGTCGTAAGCCGTGCCGAAAATATCGCCGAGGTAGAGGTGAGCTATGTAAGCCAGCGCGCGACCATTAGCTTTGCCTGCGGGTTGACCTTCGGTAGCCGGCCTGAATTCTTCGGGCGGGATCAACGTCGTCGTGATGAGGCTGCTCAAGATCAGCATGACGCTCATTATCAGGGCCGCCGATAGGAGCAGCTTCTTGGTGTTACGTATGCGGCCTGCGGGCTTTTCTTCCGTGTCGGTCGGGTCGCCTTTGACCAGCGGCATGACCACGACGCCCGTCTCGAATCCCGAAAGCCCGAGTGCGAGCTTGGGGAACAGGAAGAGAGCTACTCCGATTACCAGCAGCGGGCTGCCGTTCACCTGCGGATGGGCCAGCATGCTCTGAGTCCAGTCAGAGACCAGTTGCGGGTTCATCGCGAGGTGATAGAAACCTACGCCGACGACGACGAGGTTCATCAGAATGAAGACTACTACGATTAAAACGGCGATTCCTATAGCCTCTTTGAACCCTTTAAGAAAGACCGCGCCGAGCCCGGCTATCAAAAAGATTGTCAGCCCTATCCGCTGATGGTGGAAGAAGTCTGGCGCGTATGGGTTCTCGATCACGTGGGCCGTGGCGTCGGCGGCCGACAGCGTGATGGTGATGATAAAGCTCGTGGCGACGAAACCGAGCAGCGCGAGGACGAACAGCTTGCCTTTCCACTTCGGCAGCAGGTTCTCAAGCATCGAGATCGAGCCGTCTCCGTGAGGGCTGGCCTCGGCTACGCGGTTGTACATCGGCAGCGCGCCGAACAATGTTAAAAAGACCAGCACCAGCGTCGCAATGGGCGAGAGCGCGCCGGCTGCAAGAAAGGCTATTCCCGGCTGATAGCCCAGGGTTGAAAAATAATCGACGCCAGTAAGACACATCACCTGCCACCAGGTGTGCGTGTGGTGTATGCCCTCTTTCTCGTGAGGGCCTTCCATCTCTTTAACCTGTCCTTCAAAAAACCAGCGCTTGAACCCGCTGAACGGTCGTTTTGGTGGAATCATCACTTCGGCCATCGCAACTCCCCGCGCGGCTCCTGGTAGCCTGAGTCCTGGTAATGCTGGGCTTGAGCTAGCCGCTGACAACATTTGAGACGAGCGGGCGAGAAAAATCTTACGCGGTGTATTTCAATAATTCACCGCGCGAGGCTGACGGTACGGTTTCGTACCAAACCGGCCCGCTTTAAGTTCAATATCTCTAAAAACTCAAAGCGCGTGCCACAGACCTGATCTTGAGTCTAAAATCCTGAGCGCTGAGTTTAGCACACATATACGATTTTCACTCAGCACTCAGGACTTAGAAAGGGCGGAAAGCTTGTCGGGCGCGAGCACGAAGCTTAATTGTCTTATTCGCCCAGTGGAATCTACTTCTACGTGCAGGGTGAAGCGAGAGGCGATGCCCGGATGGTTGTAATCACCTTCGATGAGGAAGGCGGGCTTTCCGTTGAGGAGGCGGAACGTGAAGCGCGGCAAGGTCTTGAATTTCGCAGCCAGCCCGAATATCAGGCGCAAGACTTTATCGCGCCCGCGAATCGGCTGCATCGCGGCTGCCACCTGACCGCCGCCATCCGACAGGTCGACTACGTCTTCGGTCAAGAGTCGCTCCATGCCTTCCGTATCGCGCGTGCTCAGGTAGCGCAGAAACTGTTCGAGCGCGCGGCGCGTCTCTTCGCTCTGCCGGGAGGTCGACTCATGACGGTTCTTGTCGTACTCGCGCATGCGAGAGCGCGTGCGATGGAGAGTCACCTTGACGCTCGCCTCCGTGATGTCGAGCGCCTCGGCTGTTTCAGCCGTCGAATAATCGAACACGTCGCGCAACAGGAGCACCGCGCGCGCCGTAGGAGTGAGCGCTTCGAGCGCGAGCAGGAAAGCGAACGAGATGCTTTCGAGCATCTCGTAGCGGGCCGCCGGTTCGTCTTCGGTCGGGGCGGGCGGCTCATACGAAGCGGGGCTATCTGCTTCGTCCGTAGGGATGGGCGAAGGGAGCCAGGGACCGACGTATTCGCGACGGCGACGGCGGCGCAGATAATCTCGGCTGAGGTTCATCGCTACGCGAACGAGCCAGGGCCGCAACGGTTGGTCCAGGCGGCGCGGCGGGTTTTCTATCGCGCGGACGAACGTCTCTTGAACGATGTCGTCCGCGTCAGCCGCGTTCCCCGTCATGCGGTAGCACAGCCCCCACAAAAGCTTGCGATCTATCTCAAGAACCTCAGCCGGTATAGCCATAAATCCGTTTACCAACTCGGATAATCAAACGCTCGCCGCGACAGAAGCGTTTCGCTTGCTAGCGATCAACTGCGCCGCCTGTTTTGCGCTCGCGAGGCTTGCATCGGCGAGCAGCCCTTCCTGGCCTACCCAATCGCCCGCTATGAACAACCCCGGCACATCATGAACCTCGGGAGACGGTCGCCCCTTTGTGCCTCTAAGACCAACAGTGGCGACGGCGTTCATCACAATCATATCAGGCAGGAAACGACTGTTTACAAGAGCCTCGCGCCATCCCGGCTGCACAAGGTCGAGCAACTCTTCAAGCTCGCGGCGGTCATCGTCCGCCGACTCCGAGTGATCGGGCGGAAGGTACTTCGCCACCTGTATGAGCGCGCCGCCTTCGGGCGCGAGCCGCGCCGTGGCGGAATGAACCGAAAGGTAAAGCGGACGGTCTATGCCGAGCGAGAAGGTAACTTTCGGTCGGGGCAGATGCTTTAACGACACGTCAAGGCAAGCGGCTCGGACAGCAACCATCTCGTCCGCCCAGCGGGCGAGCGAACTCTCACGGCCACGCTCTATGAGCGAGACGGCGACCTGCGGGCTGGAAGCTATGACGACAGCCGGGGAGAAAAAGCTGCGGCCATCATTGAGTCGCACCGCGCGCACAGCGCCCGCCGCGTCGCGCTCGACTGCGTCTATCTTTGTTCCGGTTTCGACGATCACTCCCGCGTCCGTAGCCCGCCGGCTCAACTGGTCTACCAGCGTTTGCCATCCGCCGTCCAGGTATAGAACGCTTTTATCGAAGGCCATCTGCAACTGTTCAAGCGCCGCGCCCGCGCTCATCAGGTCGGGCGCGTTCGTGTAGGTCGAGACGCGGAACACCGCCATCAAAAATTCTTTCACGACCTGATCGGAGATTTGACTGTCCAGCCATTCTTGGACACTTACGCCCATGAGCTGCGAGGTCTCTATCTTTGGCAGAGAGGCAAGCATTCGAGCCGCCTCCAGTTTTGCAGACAGGCCGAACAGGCTGGTCGTGAGCATCGAGACGAGCCCCGCGGGAAAGGTGTGCTTTACGCCTCGGCGCACGGCGTACGCGCCCGAAACGGAAGGCACTCGCCCGCCAGGCTCGACGCCTAGCTCGCGGAGAATTTTATTAGCCTGCCCCGAACGATAAAGCGCGTGCGGGCCGAGGTTGAGGTAAAAGCCGCCCTGCTCTTTAGTGCGCGCGCGCCCGCCAAGGGTCGCCGACTGCTCGAAGAGACGCACCGAGCGGCCCGAGCGTGCAAGCATGGTAGCCGCCGCCAATCCCGCCAAGCCGCCGCCGATGATTATGACATCCGGGTTTTGCTCATTAGATTGCATAATATTAGCTCCTTTCTACCATTCTACAGATAACACGTTTGAGACTGCGGAAAGGTTACACGGCAGATGGTTGATGAATATAATTATGTGAGCGTGAAGGAGATGTTGGGAAACGCCAACGTCCCTGCGCAGAAACAACCGCCGCGTAGCGGCGTCTGAGCTTAGGCAGGCATTTCAATACCTGTATAAAATGCCTGTATAAAATGCCCGACCAATACCTCGTCGCGTAGCGACGATTGATTTATCCCCATAAATATCGTTCATCGTATTCAATCTGGTGCTTTTTTAAGAACTCTAAATACTCTTCTTGAAATGTCTTTTTTTGATGATGCTCGTGCTGATTCTGAATGTAAACGATGACAGATCCAATATTGGATTTGCTGACTGTGAATGCTCCGTATCCATCCTGCCAGGCAAAATCTCGCAAGCGAGGGAATTCTTCGTGAATCCACCTGGATGAATCCCCTTTTAAGAATTTGGCAATCTCACTAGGCGCGAAAGTCGGCCCTGCTAATACTAATGCATGAATGTGATCTTGCATGCCGCCTACTTGCAATGCTATTAAGCCGTGCTTTCGCGCAACGCCGCCGATGTAGGCCCAGACGCGACCTTCAATATCAGGCTTGATATAATCCACGCGGTTCTTGGTGCTGAAGACGATGTGATAGTACAAGGCTGTGTATGTATTTGCCATTGATTGCCTCTTTGGGGTTTCTTCAATCGTCGCTGACGCGACGAGGCATTGTCGGCGGCTTATATACAGGCATTTTATACAGGCATTGAAATGCCTGCCTAAACTCATCTGCCGCTACGCGGCAAAGCGAGCTTGCCGCATCTCTGCGTAAGCTGCTACGCGGCAGAGATGGCTCAAGCCGACCTGATAACGCGGCTGGGGATCATTCGCATTCTATAACGCGGCTGGGGATCAAACGTTTTCTATCTGGGGATCATATTTTTCTATAACGCGGTGCGGGCGGCGCGCTCGTTGCGGAATTTTACGATCTGGTCGAATGTCCGCTTGATGTCGTCGGCTGTTATCACTACCAGATCACCTTTGAGGGCCTGGCCTAAAGCGCGCTCGACCGCTTCACGCTCGTCCAGATATATCGCTATTGCTTCGGGCGCGAGCCCTGCCTCAAGCGCGCCCCGCTTCATTATCTCAGCCGTCTCGCCCGCCTCGCGCCCGCGCCGGTTGTCGTCCTCTTTGATTATGAGCCGGTCGAACGCCCCACCGGCGATGCGGCCCATAGTCTCTATGTCTATGTCGCGGCGGTCGCCCGCCGCTGCGATCACTCCGACGCGGCGGGTGACGTTGAGCTTCGCGATGAACGCCGCTACGTTCCTGTAGGCCGCGACGTTGTGCGCGTAATCGAGCAGGACGTGGAAATCGCCTACCTCTTCCATGTTGAGGCGGCCCGGCGAAAGATAAAAATGGGTGTCAAAAGTCTTCAATCCAGCGCGAATATCGTCCAGGCTCACGCCCGAAAGATGCGCCGCCAGAGCGGCGACCATAGCGTTTGCCACGTTGAACATCGCGCGCCCGTTGAAGGTCGCAGGTATCGAGTTCAGGTTGAGCGCGGGCAGGTCATACGATCCCCGGCGGATCACTATCGAGTGGTCCCTGAGCGTCGCCCCGATGCCGCCTTGCTCAAGATGATTCCTGAGCACTTCATTATCGGGATCAAGCGAAAAGTAGCAGAGCGTCCCGCGCGCGCGCTCGGCGAGCGGGACCAGGTGCGGGTCTTCTGCGTTGAGAATCGAATAGCCGTCGCGGCGCACGACCTCAATGACGATCGATTTGACGTAAGCCAGCTCTTCGAGCGTCTCGACGCCTCGGAGCCCAAGGTGATCTTCCGAAACATTCGTTATCGCGCCAATGTCGCAATAATCGAACCCCAACCCGGCGCGCAGTATCCCGCCGCGCGCAGTCTCGAGCACGGCGAAATCTACGGTCGGGTCGCGCAACACCATCTGTGCGGACCACGGCCCCGTCAGATCGCCTTGCAGTATGCGCTTGCCGTCGATGTAGAGGCCGTCGGTAGTCGTCAGTCCTACCTTCTTGCCCGACATCTTCAGTACGTGCGCGAGCATGCGCGAGGTGGTCGTCTTGCCGTTCGTCCCTGTGATCGCGACTACGGGGACGCGCGCTGGCGACCCCGGCGGGTAGAGCATGTTCAAAACGGCCCCGGCGACATCGCGCGATTTGCCGACCGTAGGGTGCACGTGCATGCGAAAACCTGGAGCGGCATTCACCTCGCAGATGGCGCCGCCTGTCTCTTCGAGCGGGCGCGTGATGTCTGTCGTCAGCATGTCGACTCCGGCGATGTCCAGCCCGATGATGCGCGCCGCGCGACGGGCAGTCTCGACGTTTGCGTGGTGTATCTCGTCCGTGCGGTCTACGGCGGTCCCCCCTGTCGAGATGTTAGCCGTGTATTTTAACCAGACCGTGACGCCACTTTCGGGGACAGAGTCGATCGTGTAGCCTTGCTCGGCTATCAACCGCTCTGACTCTTCGTTGATAAAGATCTTTGTAAGGGCCTTTTCATGCCCTTCGCCGCGCATAGGGTTTTTGTTCTCTTTTTCTATCAGCTCTCCGAGCCGCAAACGGCCGTCGCCCTTAACGTGCGCGGGGACGCGCTCGGCGACGGCGACGACCTCGCCATTGACTATCAAGACTCGATGATCGCGCCCAGCGATGTACCGCTCGACTATCACGTCGCGGGAGTAATCCGAGGCCCGCTCGAATGCACGGCTCACCTCTTGCTTGCTATTGAGATTTATAGCGACGCCTTTGCCGTGGTTGGCGTTCAGGGGCTTGATGACGACCGGGAAGCCAATACTTTCGGCCACCTCCAGGGCTTCTTCGACCGATTCGACGACGCGCCCCTTGGGCACAGATATGCCCGCGTCGTCGAGCATCCGTTTGGTCAACTCTTTGTCGCAAGCGATGTCGGTCGCGATCAGGCTGGTCAATGAAGTGACAGTAGCTTCGATCCGCTTTTGATACTTGCCGTGACCCAACTGGACGAGGTTTCGGTCGTTCAACCTGATGGTCGGAATATCGCGTTCGCGCGCGCGGTCGATTATGGATTGAGTGCTGGGGCCGTAAGCAACGTCGTCGAGGATGCGACTGAGCCGCGCGAGTTCTGCTGCGTAATCGAGCGGCGCGCCATCGGCCAAATGCTCTACTATGCGCACGGCCGCGCGGCCCGCTTCCACACCCACTTTCTCTTCGATGAAGGAGTAGATGACGTTGTAGACTCCCTCTTTTTCCGAAGAGCGCGTCTTGCCGTACCCGACCTCTGTCCCGACCAGGCATTGCAATTCCAGCGCGATATGCTCGACGATGTGGCCGGCCCATGTGCCTTCGCGCAGCCGCGTGAGGAAGCCGCCCGCGACCCCCTCCGAGCAGCGGTGTTCGTAGAGCGTCGGCATCATCTCCATCAGCCGGTCTGTAAAGCCTTCGATGAGGTTCGAGGGTCGCGCTTCCATTTCTTCTATGTCGAGCCTCATGCGAATGACGGGGTTGAGGCTGTAAACGCTCGGCCCGCGAAAGACCTGTGTCTCAAGAATCTTCATAACGTCACTCCTCGGTTATGATCGTTCGCTTGTTCAGATCGAACCGGCCGCCGTTGACCAAAGTGTGCAGCACCATGTGAGAAAACGGCAGGGGGCTTTTGTCGGGCGTCGTAGCAAGGTTGGCGCACTTCAGCCCGCTCGGGTCTACGATCGTCACAGTCCCGCGCCCTATGACCGAAAGCACGCCTTCGGGCGCGACCATCGCGGCAGTGTCTTCGTCCACGCCGACGCCGAGCATGTGTGGGTAAGACATGACGGCCGTGAGCAGTCGGCCCAGCCGGTTGCGCTGATGGAAGTGCTGATCGATGAGCAGGCTTTCCGTCAGCCCCAGGCCCTGCGCCAGCTTTACCATGCCGCTGCGGGCGAGGCTGCCGACCAGCCCGCTGGCAATCATGGGGTTGCTCAACGCCGCTGCGCCCGCGCTCGTGCCGCTTATGACCGCGCCGCGCTCGTAAGCCGAACGGATGGCGCGGTGCGAAGCCGTGTCTTGAAGTATGCGGACGATCTTGCTCTGGTCGCCGCCCGTAAGAAATATTCCCTTCGACGCGGTAAGCTCGCGGGCGACTTCCTTGAGGTTCGCCTCCTCGCGGTTGAAAAGCGGCAGCACGCGGACAGATTTCGCGCCGAAGTCTGTAAAGATCTGGTGATAGATCGCCCCGCTATCGGCCGACTCGGAAGCCGAAGGCAGGATCGTAAGCCGAGCCCTTGGCCCTCCGCTGCGCTCGAAAAAAGTCTTGAGCAAAAACTTCTGCTCGAATTTATCCTCCGCGCCGCCTATCAACATCAACGTGCCCGGCCCCGTGGCCGAGCGAGTTTTTTTTGCCATGTGCAGTCACAATACTCGAAAACGATCTGCCGCGTAGCGGCATTCTGATTTTAGCCGTGTGCTTTAGCTCACGGTGTGCGGTTAGTCAGACCATCTCGTCGCGCTAGCGACGAGTGATTATCTTGGGTTCAATCGTCGCTGACGCGACGATGTGCGGAGGGCTACCGAAATCCCCGGCTTTGAAAAGCCGGGCTAAAATCATCGCGCCGCTACGCGGCGATCTGCGCAAAACCGTCAGGTAATTACATATTCTCGATGATCGCCGAGGCGAATTCGCTGGTCTTCAGTTTAGTCGCGCCCTCCATCTGCCGGTGCAGATCATAAGTCACACGCTTCTGTTCGATGGTCTTTGTCAGAGCGTCGATTATCGTCTGGCCCACCTCGCGCCAGCCCATGTGGTCGAACATCATCACGCCCGACAGAATGACCGATGATGGGTTGACCATGTCCTGGTCCGCGTACTTCGGGGCCGTCCCGTGCGTCGCTTCAAAGACAGCCGCGCGGTCCCCGATATTGGCTCCTGGAGCCATTCCCAGGCCGCCCACCTGCGCCGCGGACGCGTCGGACAGGTAATCGCCGTTCAGGTTCGGAGTGGCGACGACCGAGTATTCGTCCGGGCGTATCAGTATCTGCTGGAACATCGAATCTGCAATGCGGTCTTTTATAAGCAGCTTCTTTTTCCACTCGCCCGCGCCGTGCGTGGCCCAGATGGAGCCTACGGTCTGTTCGATCTCTTCGACTACCGAAGCGCGCTGTTTGTCGCTCATCTGGTCAAAACCCGGCTCTATCAAACGGGCGTTCTCTTCCGCGCTTATCGAGGAGTTCTTTTCGCGGTTTTCGAGTATCCAGGTTTCGCGCTCGGTCACGATCTCGCCTCGGAACTCTTCCTTGGCAAGCTCGTAGCCCCAATCGCGGAACGCCCCTTCGGTAAACTTCATGATGTTGCCTTTGTGAACCAGCGTCACCGAAGGGCGTTTGAAATCGAGCGCGTACTGTACCGCGCGCCTGACGAGCCGCTTTGTGCCCGTGGGCGAGATCGGTTTTATGCCTATCCCGCTGTCCGTGCGGACGCGGTAGCCATACTTCTCGTTGAGCAGGCTTAACAATTCCAAAGCGCGGTCGCTGCCCGACACGAACTCGACGCCCGCATAAACGTCTTCGGTGTTCTCGCGGAAGATCACGACGTCGACTCTGTCAGGGTTCTTGACGGGCGAGGGGACGCCCTCGAAGTAGCGCACGGGGCGCACGCAGGCGTAAAGGTCCAGGACCTGGCGCAAGGTGACGTTGAGGCTTCGTATACCGCCGCCCACGGGCGTAGTCAGCGGTCCTTTGATCGCGACGACGTATTCGGCGATGGCTTTCACTGTGTCTTCCGGCAGCCACTCGCCGAACTGGTTGAATGCTTTTTCGCCCGCGAATATCTCGTACCAGACTACGCGGCGCGACGTGCCGTAGGCCCGCTCGACCGCCGCGTTAAAGACGCGCTCTGAAGCGCGCCAGATGTCGCGGCCCGTCCCGTCGCCTTCGATGAAAGGGATCACGGGGCGGTCTGGCACCGCGAGCCGCGAGCCGTCGACGGTTATCTTTTGACCCTCGGCGGGAACTTCTATACCATTAAACGTCGCCATTAATTCGATCCTCCTGTATAGTGCGTGCGGAGTGCGCAAGCGCGCTCGCAATGTAACAACCGCGCGCAAGAGGTGTCAAGATTGCCGATTTGATTTAGAATGCAGAAGACAGAATCCAGAAGTCAGAGGTCAGGAGACAGAATAGAGGCCGTCGCGCCTGAGATTATTCTGACTCCTGACTTCTGACTTCTGACTACTGACTTATGGCTGAAAAGAAGAGCAAAGCTGTTTCAGACGACGATCAGATGGACGAGATTCATCGCCGCCTGCAGCAAGATGGCGCGGCCAATCTGACGGCGGACCCCAGGCAGCCGAACGCCTGGGAGCGCGTCAAGCTCGCGCGCCACCCGGACCGCCCCTACACGCTCGACTACATAAAACTCATATTCACCGATTTCACAGAGATTCACGGCGACCGCCGCTTCGGCGACGACCCGGCTATAATCGCGGGCTTCGCGTGGTTTCACGGCGAGCCGTGCGTGGTCGTGGGCCACCAAAAAGGGCGCACGATCAAGCAGCGACAGCAGCGCAACTTCGGGATGCCCAAGCCCGAGGGCTACCGCAAGGCGCTGCGCGTGATGAAGCTGGCCGAAAAATTCAATCGCCCCGTCTTCACCTTCATAGATACGCCCGGCGCTTACCCGGGGATAGACGCCGAAGAGCGCGGCCAGGCCGAAGCCATCGCTTACAACCTGCGCGAGATGGCGCGGCTGCGTGTCCCTGTCATAGTCACTGTGACGGGCGAAGGCGGGTCGGGCGGCGCTTTAGCCATAGGCGTGGGCGACCGCGTGATGATGCTCGAAAACGCCATCTACTCCGTGATTTCGCCCGAAGGGTGCGCCTCGATTTTGTGGCGCGATCAGTCTTTCGCCGAAGCGGCGGCGCGGGCCTTGAAGCTCACCGCGCCCGATCTGCTAGAGCTGGGGCTGGTCGACCATATAATCGAGGAGCCGGCGGGCGGCGCTCAGGTCAACCACAGGGAGATGGCCGACACGCTTGGCGCGTACCTCGCAGACGCGCTCACTTCGGTAAAACGCCTCAGCACTTCGGAAAGGGTCGCCCGCAGGTACGACAAGTTCCGAGTCATGGGCGATCTAGCCTAAAAAATCGAACAGAGGAGAGCAATGAAGACAAGAGCTAAAGTAATCTTTATCCTTCTTGTAATGCTAATGCCATTAACGAGCGCGGCGGCGCAAGAGCGATTCAAGCTCGCCCCGGCATTCAAGCAGGGTCAGCAGGAGCGATACACGATAACGGCGCAGGTAGATCAGGTAATCACCCCTACAGGCGGCGACGGCATATCGAGCAACGTTCATAGGGAGTTCACTGCCACGGTTTTATGGCGCACTGTCGGCGTCGACGATAAAGGGATAATCACCCAGGAAGCGACTATTGAAGAGGTTTCCTATCGCGACCTGATCGAAGGCAAAGATCGCCCCTCAAGCGAGAACGCGCTCACCGGCCAGTCGGTCCATCTTAAATTTACCGGACCGGGCAATCTGCTGAAGGCTTCGATCCCAAAACAGGCCGCCGATCTGGGGCTGGCCGATATGCTAGTCAGTTTGTTGCGCTGGTTTCCGGGGCACGATGTATCAACCGGTCAATCCTGGAATTCCACTGAGCCAGCAGTCTATTCCGGCGGGCGGTCCGGAATCGGAAGGACATTAGATACTACCTATCAGCTCGTGTCGGTTGACGGCGACACGGCGGTCATAAACGGAGCGATCACGATCAACCAGAGCGGCGGCGCGCGGGTTTCTACCGTTGACGGGCCGCTGAACGTCAACGCCATCGGGGCCGGAAAAGGAAAAAGCCGTTTCGAGTACGACGTGGCGGGCAATCGTATGCTGAGCGGCGAGACCGAAATTAGGTTTGAAGGCAGGCTCGCCAACGTGGTCCCCTCGGCGACCGGCGAGAAGTCGCGCTCGCGAGAAGGCTCATTCGTAGAGACGGCAAAGTTTACGATTAGAATTCAGAATTGAGAATTGAGAATCAAGGATGAAGAATCAATTGGCGGGGCCTGCTCTTCATTCTCAATTCGTAATTCTCAATTCTACATTCCAATGAAATTGGACTGCTTCATATTCGATTTCGATGGGACGCTGGCCTATTCGGAGCCGGCATACCGAGAGGCGTTTCGCCATTCGATAAGGCTGCACACGGGGCTGGAAGTGACCGAGGTAGAGTTCCGCGATTACTGGAACACAACGCCCCAGGAAGTCCTCCGCCGCTACTCGGAAGAGCTGCTCGAAGAGATGCTCGTGAGCTTCGAGGAGCACTATTACGCCAACCATCATCACTATCTCACCCCTTACGAAGGCATCTCAGAGGTGCTTGACCGCCTGTACGCGCGCGGCGCTCGAACGGCAATCGTGTCGCTCAAGCCGCGGCGGGCTGGCGAGCGCGAGCTTGACATAACGGGGCTGCGCCCGCTGATAGGTTCGCGCGTATGGGGCGACGACGTGGCGCGGCCCAAGCCCGAGCCTGACGGCGTGCTGCGCGCCTTGCGCGAAATGGAAGCCGATCCCGAGCGTACGCTCGTCATTGGCGACAGCCCGGCCGACATCGTGATGGGCCAGCGCGCGGGAACGCTCACGGCGGCAGCGCTGTGGGGCGGGTCGAGCCGCGACCGCCTCATGGCCGAAGCGCCCGATTTCGCGCTCGCGTCGCCCGCTGATCTCATCAAAGTGCTGAGTGCTGAGTGAAAGAAAAGGAGAGTGCGCGAATGAATGTTTTTTCTCAGCACTCAGCACTTTGAATGGAGGGGTTATGACGGCAAGCATTACGAGTACGAACCGAGAGACATCAGAGATAATCTCTATCAACCCTGCCACGCTTGAAGAGCTTGGCCGTTTCCCGATAGCGACCGTGGCGGAAGTCAACGCGGCGGTCGCGCGTGCGCGCGCGGCCTCGCGCGAGTGGGCCGCGCTCTCTTACCGCAACCGCGCGCGATACATACTCAAGCTGCGCCGCGCGCTCTACGACCGGCAGAATGAGATCATCAATATAGTCTCGGACGAAACCGGAAAGCCCCCCTTCGAGGCGCTCACGACAGAGGTCTTCCCCTCGGCGGACTTGATGAGCTACTACGCCACGAAGTCTGAAAAGATACTGCGCGACGAGCGGTTCACGCTCGCGGTGTTTCGCAACAAGCGCTCAATGATCGTCTCGGAGCCGCTCGGGGTCGTGGCGGTGATAAGCCCCTGGAATTTCCCTTTCGCCATCCCGACCGGCGAAGTCGTCATGGCTTTGATGGCGGGAAACACCGTCGTGCTAAAGCCCTCGGAGTTCACTCCGATGGTGGCCGACGCCATACGCCGGTTGTTTGCCGCAGCAGGATTTCCGGATGGCGTCTTTCAGATAGTTCAAGGCGACGGCGGGACGGGCGCCGCTCTCGTCGATTCGGCCATCGATAAGGTCTTCTTCACAGGGAGCGTGCGGACGGGCCGCCGGATCGCGGAAGCGGCGGCAAAACGGCTGCTGCCCGTGGTGCTTGAGCTGGGCGGCAAAGACCCTATGATCGTATGCCACGACGCACCGTTCGAGCGCACGGTGAGGGGCGCTGTCTGGGGCGCGTTCGCAAATTGCGGCCAGGTCTGCGCGTCGGTCGAGCGGCTCTACGTGGTCGAGCCGCTCGCCGAAAAGTTCATCTCGGCGGTAGTCGATGAAGTGAATCGTTTGAGAGTCGGCCCGCCCTCGGGCTGCGAGACGGACATCGGCCCGCTCATAAATGAGAACCAGTTGAACATAGTCTCTGACCACGTCGCGGATGCGGTGGCTAAGGGCGCGCGCGTGCTGGCGGGCGGGCGCCGCCGCGAAGACTTGGGCGGTTATTTCTTCGAGCCTACGATCCTGACGGGCGTCAACAACACGATGAAGGTAATGACCGAAGAGACGTTCGGCCCGGTATTGCCCATAATGGTCGTCAAAGACGAAGAGGAAGCCATACGCGAAGCCAACGACACTCGTTACGGGTTGCTCGCCTCGGTCTGGACATCGGATAACGAGCGCGGCCGTCGTATTGCGCGGAGGATAGAAGCGGGGACAGTGATAATCAACGACGCGCTCTACACGCACGGCGCGGCTCAGACTCCGTGGTTCGGCGTGAAAGAGAGCGGCACGGGCGTAACGCACGGGCGGGCGGGGTTGTTCGAGTTCGTTCGGATGAAGCATGTCAACTGGGACCTGCTCCCTATGAAGAGCAACTGGTGGTGGTTCCCTTACACAGACCGCTGGTACGGCCGGTTCAAGGCATTGATGAAGGTGCTATACCGCTGGGGCCTGAGAAAGATCGCTTGAAATAAAGGCATATGAAAGTTGATATGTCGGCAAAAGCAGTTACAGCACGCCTCAAACGCGTTTCACAATTGAGGCGGTTGTGTCTATCGTTAAGTAAAGCGAAGCCTCTTAGAAACTCTTCTGCGACCGGCACTCGCGCAAACGAAATGAAGCGGTGAGCGCGTCTCTTCAGTCGCGGTTTCTCTATGCTTTCTCAGCCGGGACGACGAGCACCGGGCGGTTGGCTTCGGCCAGCACTTGCAGCGTCACATCGTCGAGCTTGAAAAGTTTTCTGAGTCGCGGGCCGTGGCTCCCCATCACTATCAAATCATAATCGCCCTCTTCGGCCTCGGCCATGATGCCCGCCGCAGGGCCTGCGGCCGGGCGTATGCGAACGTCGCTTTCGACATCCATCGCGCGCAATGTGCGCGCCGCGCGTTCGAGATGATCGCTGGTGAGCAAATCGGGCGACGACGCCATTCTTGTTACGTAAAACAGAGTCACCTTCGCGTTCAACCGCCTCGCGAGCTGCCCGCCCACGCGAACATCCGATTTGCCCGGCTCCCCCGCCGCAGTGCAGATCAGAATCTTTTCAATACCGGCCCGCTCTGATTTCGCAACCAGCACGGGAATATCCGCGCGCTCAAGCGCGGTCACGACCGTCTCGCCCAACAGCCGCGCGAAAGCCTTTGAATCGCGAACAGGTCTTCTGACTGTTCGCGGGCGGGGCCGCGTAGCGAGCACAAGCATTTCGTAAAGAGATTCGGCCTGCTCGGCTGCGATCTGTTCAGACGCGTTTCCAAACCTTATGTGCAAGTCCTCTTGTTCGAGTTCCGCTCCCGCTTGCCTCTGCTTGACCGTCGCCCGCAACTGCTCTCCCGCTTCTGCGTTCTCGGCTACGGCCAGCACCGTGGCCGTAGCCCCCAACCGCTCAACCAGCAGCCGCGAGATTGAAAGCGGCGCGGTCGGCCCCGTGCCGTCGTCGCACACGAGCAATCGCATCTGCGGCTGCTTGAGAATTGTCCACCCGCGAAGGGCCACCCAGAGTTCCTGCCCGTTAAGATTTGTCTCGGAAGAGAAGGCCGCATCGACGAGCAATTCCTCTTCACCGAAGGCGGGAGCGGGCGCGATCTGACGAGTCCCGGCCATGCGCGGTAGGCGGAGCCGCACGCGGCGCAACGGTCCTGTGAAGCTCTCTTCTACGAGCCGCCCTTTTCCGATGACGGGCAAATCCGCAGGCGGGCCGTCCGCGCTGAGCGCCACCTGCTCAGGGCGAAACAACAGCCGCACGCGCGCGCCTTCTTCGTGCGGCACATCGGGCGGGATCGGCAGGCTTATAGGCCCGAACTGCGCTTCACCCTGACGGGCGCGGCCTACTATCACCGTCCCGGCCCCGAGGAAGGTGGCCGTGAAGAGCGACTTCGGAGCGGCGTAAAGTTCTTCGCCCGCGCCTACCTCAAGCAGCCGCCCGCTTTCCAGAACGCCGATGCGGTCGGCAAGCTCGAACGCCTCCTCCTGGTCGTGAGTGACAAGGATAGCCGTCACGCCCAGGCGGCGCTGAATCTCTTTGAGGCTGCGCCGTAGCTGAGCCCTGATCTTCACATCGAGCGCGCCGAAAGGCTCGTCAAGCAGCAGCACGTCCGGCTCGTAAACCAGAGCGCGAGCCAGCGCGACGCGCTGCTGCTGGCCGCCCGACAGTTGATGAGCGTACCGGCGGCCCAGCCCTGCCAGGCCCACTAGCTCCAACAGCTCATCGGTCCGGCGGCGGCGTTCGGCTTTAGCGACTTTTCTGATCTTGAGGCCGAACTCGATATTCTCGGCCACGCTCATGTGTCGGAATATCGAATAGTTCTGAAAGACGAACCCCGTCCCGCGCTCCTGCGGCGTGAGGTGTGTTACGTCTCGCCCGCCCAGCAGTATCCGCCCGCTCGTGGGCTCAGCCAACCCCGCGATCAATCTCAGTATGGTGCTCTTGCCGCTGCCGCTCGAACCGAGCAGCACGAACAGCTCGCCATCTTTTATCTCAAGCGAGACTTGATCTACGACCCAGAGGTTGCCGTAGCGCTTGCTAATCTGTTCAAGGATTATCGACATAATTTGAAATTTGAAATCTCAAATTTGAGATTTCAGAAAGCCACCTGGAAGCGGCTCAGCACGACGAAGAAATTGTTGTCGCCCGGTCTGGGCGTGCGCAGCGGGTCTTTGAATCGCTCGATTCCGAAATCGAGCATGTAACGGACGAAGCGATTCAAATACCAGTTGGGGCCGAAGTATATCGACTCGGCGCGGTTCGATTTCGATGTCCCGTTGGCGATCTGGAGATTCGCGTAACGGAACTTCAGCTCCCACGCGCCCAGCCCGTGCGAGTCCGTCTCGTCGCCAAACAGATTGCGCTTAGGCGAGACGGCCCCCGCGTCAGGCTTCGCTTCGCCCGTCAGCAAATATGTGAACTGCGCTACATAGCCTTTGCCCACCACGCCCGGCAGCGTCGTGCCATTAGGCCCGAGGTTTTCGCGCTCTTGATTCGTCTGATCGTACTCGGCGCGTATCGCCGCCGGTCCCAGCAGCCAGGTGATCTCGCCGTTCGCGCGGTTGAGCTGGCCGTTGATAGCGTCGGGTGCATAAAAGGTGAAGCTTTGGCTTTCAGTCCGCCCGCGCACGCTCACGCCGCCAAGCGACTGCCCCTGCGTGTACGCGCCGCCGAAGGCCAATCCTTTCGTCCAAAATCCGTTTCCGTTTTTCCAGGGAGCGAATCTCAACCGTATCGCGCTTTCGGGCGTGTCGTTGTTGTTAGCCGCGAGCAACCCTTTGCCGTTGAATGTGCCGACCTGATATTCGAACACGCCTTTGTTGATGATGCCCGAAGCCATCACGCCTGGGCTGCGGGAAGGGACGAGGTTGTTGACCATCGACCGCTCGACGAAATCCTGGAACGAGTCCGTGCGAATCTCTTCCTGGCTAATCGGCACGCGGAACTGCCCGAAGCTCACCATAAGCTCGTCTATGCGGTGGACGCGGACGAACAGATCGCGCAGCGGCGTCGAAGCCGTGTCCGCGAAATCGCCTTCGATCTTGAAATCATAATAGCGCTCGATCTTGCCTTCGAGCGCCAACCGCGCGCGACGCACAAGAAAGGTGTTGGGCGGAGCATTGCCCGATTGATAACCGCGCCAATCGAGCTGGCCGTACCCGGTCACTTGCGTCTCAAATCGCCCATCGCTGCTCTTGAAGAAGGCATGATTTCTGTCCCAACCGGCAAGCAGCGCGGGCTTGCCCGCCTCCTTTGCCTCTTTCTGCACAGGAGAAGAGCCTGGCTCCTGTTTCTGAGTCTGAGCCGTTTCGAGCGCCGCCGGTTTAAGATCGGTTTCAAGGCTCGCAGTCTTAGTCTTAGAATCGATCACGTCGATGCGCTTTTGCATCTCTGCCATCTGTCGCTGTTGTTGCTCTAAGAGCGAGACTAAAGCGTCCAGCTTCGATTTCAACTGCTCGATCTCATTCGTTGATTGACCTTTTGGTTCGGACTTTTCGTTTGTCTGC
Organism: Blastocatellia bacterium; assembly: GCA_036277095.1. Taxonomy (GTDB): domain Bacteria; phylum Acidobacteriota; class Blastocatellia; order UBA7656; family UBA7656; genus DASUNP01. Next base: position 26,861 of record DASUNP010000090.1, on the reverse strand, counting down.
GCCTGCGCGATAGTAAAAGGCAGCAGCATTACCAGAACGAATCCTATATAAAGACGAAAAGCTTTTTTCTGAGTGATCATCGGCTCTCCTTTCAGCTTACTTAAGTGATCCGGTGAGTCAGTTTTCTTCGGTCCTCTTTTTCAAGAACTCGATTGCCATCAATATGACGAAAGATATGGCCGCAAGCACCACGGCCATCGAATAGGCCCCGACGTAATTGCGGTCGTCGAGCGAGCGGAAGATGAAAAGCGTAGATGTCTCTGTCAATCGGCTCACGCCGCCGCTCACGACCAGGACCGCGCCTATCTCTCCGACCGCCCGCGCGAACGTGAGCGAGACGCCGTAAAGCAACCCCCACCTGATCGAAGGCAGAGTGACATGCCAGAAGGTCTGCCAGGGGCTTGCGCCCATCGTGTAAGCCGCGTTCTCCTGGTCCTCACTCACCTGCGCCAGCACGGGCATCACCTCTCGAATGACGAACGGCAGGGATATGAAGATCGTGGCCAACAACATGCCCGGCACCGCGAAGACGATCTTTATTCCGAGCGCTTCACCTATTGGCTCGAACCAGCCTTCGCGGCCAAACAACAGGATCAGCATGAAGCCCGCGATGACGGGCGAGACCGCAAACGGCATGTCGACCAGCCCGTTGATAAAACGCTTGCCCCGGAAGTCGTCGCGCACAAGTACCCAGGCCACAGCCATGCCGAAGACCGTGTTTATCACCGTGGCTGCGACCGCAATTATCATCGTAAGCTTCAGTGATTCCATCGCGTCTCGGCTCGTGATCTCGCGCGCGAACGCTGTTATCCCTTCGCCAAACGCCGTCCAGAATATGGCTACGAGCGGGCCTATTAACAGCCCCGCGGCATAAAGCACGACGAGGGCGATCAACAGCCATTCGACCGCGCGCGCGCGCGCTTTTGTGATCGACCCTTTTGTGGCCGCACGGCGCGGGAGCGTTGCGCCGCCCGGCACTGTTTCAGCTTTAGCTTGCGACATAATCTTTCCGGCTGCGGTTTTGCATCCACTCGACCAACAGTATCAACGTGAACGAAAGCGCGAGCAGCAATATCGACATCGAGCTTGCCGCGCGCTGGTTGTGCGATTCGATCTGCCCGTAGACGTAGACGGGCGCCGTCAGTGTGCGGCCCGGTATGTTGCCCGCGACTACGACGATCGAGCCGAACTCGCCGAGCGCCCTGGCAAAGCTGAGTAGCGACCCGGTTATTATCGCCGGAGTGATCGTAGGCAATACTACGTGACGAAACGTAGTCCACTTCGACGCGCCGAGCGTGTAGGCGGCCTCTTCCTGACCTTGCTCGGCCTCCATCAAAACCGGCTGGACCGTGCGTATGACGAAAGGATAAGTGACGACCAGAAGCGCCAGCACTATGCCCGGCGTTGCAAAAATTACATCGACGCCGTGCGAGGTGAGCCACGCGCCGAGCGTCCGCTGCGGCCCGTAAAGCGCGACCAGCATGACTCCCGTGACCAGGGTCGGGATCGCAAACGGCATGTCGATAAGCCCGTTCAGAAGACCGCGACCCGGAAAGCGATAGCGCACCAGCACGTAGGCCGTGAGCGTCCCCATCACGCCGTTGATAATCGTGATAATGACTGCGGCTATGATCGTCAGTCGCATCGCGTCGAAGGCCGTAGGGTGCGTGATGTCGCTCCAGAAAGCCGTCAGCCCTTCGTTAAACCCCTTTTCGATGATCGCTGAAAGCGGCAGCACGATCATGAAGGCGAGGTAGCTGAAGGCGGCAAAGCGCAACCCCCATCTCCCCCAGGGCTGCGCGGCGCGCGCGCGCGGCTTCGGAGTGTTTAGCTCTGTCGTCAGAGTGCTCATCTCGCTTTTTGCTGCTCCTCTATGACGCGTGTATAGACGCCCTGCGGGCCATAAATCTCCGCAGTCACTCTCTGCCAGCCGCCGAGGTAATCTATCCTCCATAAATCTTCGACGGGCGGGAACTGCGACTTCACCTCTTGAGCGACCTTCTGGTCTAAGGGCCTGAGCCCGTATCTCGCGTAAGCGCGCTGCGCCTCCTCGGTCCACAAAAAATTCATGAAGGCTTCGGCCACTTCGCGCACCCCGTGTTTGTCGACGTTTTTGTCTATGATCGCTGCGGGGTTTTCGATCAAGATCGTAGAGCGCGGGATGGCATACTCGTAGGTCTGCCCCGATTGTTTTCCTACCAGAACTTCATTCTCATAAGTAATGGCTACGTCGCCTACCCCTTTTTCATAATTGGTGATCGATTCTCGCGCGCCTTTATCCATGATCGAGACGTTGCGAAAGACGTTCTTCAAGAACTCCGCTGCGGCATCGGGGTCTTCTTTCGGCACGCCCGCATAGCCTCTGAGCGCCGCTCCATACATCGCGTTGATGTTCCATTGCGCGCCGCCGGAAGTCTTCGGGTCGGGCGTCAAGACGTTGAGTCCCGGCTCGGCGAGGTCCGCCCAGTCTTTGACGTTCTTTGGATTGCCTTGCCTGAAGGCTATTACGACTATCGAAGTGCTGACCATTCCTTTATTAGGTTTGGCCTTCCAGTCGTGTGTGATGAGGCCGGCTTCGGCTATCTTGTCCAGGTCGCCTTCTAAGGAGAGCGCGGCGATGTCTGCCTCAAACCCGCCGATGATGGCGCGCGACTGCGCGCCGCTCGCCTGATAAGACTCTTGAAACTCTACGGTCTGTCCGGTCTTCTCTTTCCAGTATTTTTGAAAAGCGGGGATGATCGCTTTGCCGTAAGCCTCGCGCGGCGTGGTGTAGGCTCCGAGTATTAGAGTGACCGCGCCTGCCTCGGAACCAGACCTCCCGCCGCAGGCTTGAAACAACGGCGTCATAACCAATGCGGCTAGAAAGAGGGCAATTATGATCTGGCGATCCCAACGATCAACATTTTCATGTTTCATGGCGCTAGCTTTCCTTTTTTGTCGATATAGCTTGCCCGACCGCGCGACTCCCGTAGAGGCTTCCACAAAGTCTCCGCCCAGGGATAAGAAGCGGCACGGGCCGCACGTCAGGTCGCAGCAAGAGATTGCTATTGTTTTATCGTGTGATTAGAAATGGAAAGGGTCGCGGAGCCATTACTCCGCAACCCTTATAAGCTGGTCGCAGTCATAGTCGCCCTCCCTTTATGCCTACGAGGTTAGCTGACGGGCTCGGACTGGAAGTGTCCTACGCGAAATAAATATTCGCGATTCGCCCCGTTCCGCGACTATTCGCGGAGTTGGTTCCCCCGCGTTGCTCGCCTGTGCGACGAACAACTTCGGCAGACAGATTGTCAACGCGAGAATGTTACCGACTCACCAAACCAATTGTCAACATCTCTTTCTTTGAACGCCCGAAGGCTGTTTCTAATTCGCGTTCGGGTTGCCGCTGAGAGGCTTGTCGGCAGATGTCGCGGGTCGCCCGCCGTGGTCGCCCGCTTTCAGCACTCCGCTCTCGTCCATGTAGAAAGACCTCAGCCCTGTCTTTCCGTACTCGGTGGGCGTGGCCAGGGCTTCGTATCTGCCCCCGGCAACTCGTATCTCGAATTTGTAACCGAAACCGTCGAGCCCATCTTTTTCCATCACGCCCGTCTCCATAAGCTCTTCGAGAGTCGCGTACCTTCCCTTCTCGTTCCGGTAGATCGATTGGGCCTCTTTGATATTCTCCAATACGAACATGGCGGCGTGTTCATTGCGGAAAACCTGTGCGCGCTTCTCGTCCGAGTTGAGCTGGGCCAGCAGCATCGCGATAAATCCCTTCGGGAGCCGCAGCTCGTAGACCGGCCCGGTGGCGTCCGAGGTGGCCGAGTATGTGACAGGCTCGGCTACGAAAGGGAACTCGCTGAAGAACTGCTTTATGTCGTCGTCCAGTTTTTCAGCCGACTGTCGCGCGCCGTCGAAGATGCCTTTTATGACCGCACTCGAAACGTAAACCTGCGCCAGGGTCTGTCGCGGCTGCCAGCGCATGTAGTCGTGATAATCACGGGTTGCGGCAAGCGTCTGGTTAGTGGCGACAGCGTCGACGACTCGTCGCATTGCTGGGAGGTCCGACGTAAGGATGAGAAAATTATTTATGAAAGCTACGGCGACCTTGTTGTAGGCGCTTATCTCGAACGCGCCGCGCTTCTCTGTAACTCCCTTCTCGCCGCGCCCGCGCAGCCCCAGGGCTTCAAGGACGGGCGATATCTTCGCTTTGACAACCTCTTTGTTTTGAACAGAGATTAACATCACCATCGCGGTCTGGTTCGCCTGAGCCTGGGCAGGCCCTCTCAAAGTCGGCGGAAGAAACGACTGCGCGGGCAGGCTAAAGGCCACCTCGGTGCCGAACGCGGTTAAGAACTCGTCTTTTATCTTAAGGCCGAGCTTTTTCTCTAGCTCAGTGATCGTCGCATGGCTCGGGACTTTGACCTGCGGCCGGTAGGTATGATGGTGACTGCCGCGCATCGCCAGAATGAGGTCGAACATTTGCGGCAGGTCTACGGAAGCGGTCAGGAAAACTTCCGTATCGGCAGGCACGTAGCTTGCACCTTCGGGCGCGACCGGAGAGCCGCAGGCAAGCATAGAGATAAATGGAATGGCGAAGGCCGTCAGGCCGGGCTCCCTCGCGATGAGTATGCGCACAATGAGCGCGTCGGCCTCATAGGCCAGAGCTATGGCTAAAACATCGGGTTCTTTCTCTACCCTGTTACCGCCGATTACAAGAGGCATAATCGTGCTCGACATAAAGTCTTGCTGCTCGCCCTCATTGAGAGCTTCGCTTGTTGCCGTGTCGACGGATTTGGCCGAAGGTGGCGCGGCCTCTTTGGCCGGACGCGAGCGCGCCCGATTTGGTTGAGCGGCTTTAGCCTTGCCGGGTTGCGCGGAGGCGCGTGTCTTTCGCGGCCTGCGCGGAGAAGGCTTTGCCGCTGCCTGCGAAGTTTGAGATGGCGAAGATTGCTTTATGACAGGCGGTTCGCTCGGCGGAAGTGTTACGGGGCTTTCGGGCTCGGAGATTCGAATAGCATCCGGCGGCGGGCTGTGCTCGCCTGTGTTACTTCCGTAGCGTTGTTTGAGCGCTCGCTCGCTGAGGCCGACATCGAAATAGATAAACAGCGGCTCGGAGTAAAAGCGGTTGCGCGCTGCCTGAAAATTCAGGTTTCCTGAGAGAAGATTCCCTTCCTCCGGCCTTATACTTTTGATCTCAAAATCAGCCTCGGCAACTATCAAGAGGGCGCCCGCGCGCTTGATGGCGAACGGAGGCGGCTTGCCATGTTGGAAAGATGGGATGACACCCGGCGATCTCTTGTTCGCATCCATAATGATCGAAGAGAGGAACTGTCGGAACTCCGGCTCGAACTGTTCGGCTGCGTCGGGCGAGGCCATCTCGACGGCCAGGATCACCTGTGGCAGCTCGGGCTTTACAGGCATCGCGGCAATGATCATACGCGAGCGCGACAGCGTGTTTGAATGCTTTGATATGAAAGTGGTAATTCCGGTCAGCTCTTTGGGCACCCCGCCCAGCAACGGGATCAAAGGCTCGACAAGACTCATCAGCCCGCCCGCCTGGGCCTGCGCGCCGACATTCCTGAGCTCTCCATAAAGCATGTAGATGTCTGCCCCGAGCAGGCCGTCGAGGGTCAAGGATTCCTGCTCGTCGTCATCTCTATGTGTGAGCGCGGCGGTCGCTTGCCGCGTGATGAGGAGCCCGGACGTGAGGAGCAAAACGACAAGCAACAGAGATAGCAGGCGGTTCGCGCTTTTCGACCTATGCATTTACTCTCCTTCTAAACTCCGAGAAAGGGCACGGGCATCGCCGGCGAGTGAGAGATTGTCGAACCATCTCGCCGATTCTCCGCAGATAATAACACAATGACGTCATCCGTCAGAAGAAGTATCAACCGGCGACTGCGCGCCGGACGTGGACTTTGATGTCGGGTTTAAGCACTGGTTGCCTGGACCGAGTCTCAAGGCGTAATAGCCGCCCGGGACGGCAAATCTGTAGGAGAGCAAACAAATCTAGTCATTGCTTAACTTCCGGTAAATCCAATAATTTGAAGCGCATGAGCGGGTTGTGAAACCGAAGTTTACTGATTGAAGATGAGGATACTTTACTTTGCTTTTGCCTGAGTGTCGATTCCTTAAAGGAAGGGTGTCTGATATAGTGCCGTCAACTCGGCAACCATGAGGGAATTTGGATTGTGGCTGTCAAATAACCTCCTCTTCTTCTCTGGTTGAGGGACACAACCATTGAAGGGACGCAGAAACGGAAGGATTACTCGCCAGAGGAACCCCTTCCGTTATTTTTTTGCGCGCACATCGCCCTGCATCTGCCGGTTATGATCGAGCGCGTCGGCAGGTCTATCTTGAAAAGCTTTCCGATCATCACCTATACTTTCGATTGCCGTGTTTTATGGAGGGGTATCCTAATGGTAAGGAAGCGGTCTTGAAAACCGCCGAGCGAAAGCTCTTGCAGGTTCGAGTCCTGTCCCCTCCGCCACCTTCATCCGGCTTTCGTTATCAACATCTCTACTTCTCACCGCTCTAATTCTCTCTCGAAGGGTTGAATAGTGACTAGCTTTGGAGTAAATATCACTCTGCATCAGGCCCATTCAATTCAAGACCGAGGAGGAGATTATGCGGCGACTATTCTTATTGCTCACACTCGTCGTAGCGCTGGCAGGATGCGGTAAAAGCGAGGATCAGGCTCGCGTTGAGCTGGCGCAGATGAATATCGTTTATTCGGAGCCGTCCTTTATCGACAATGCGCGCATGGGCAATAGCGATGTAGTGGGTCTGTTCTTAGACTCTGGGATGGACCCTGATATAAAGAATGATCAGGGGCAGACACCCCTGATGGCGGCGGCGCTCGCCGAAAAGATCGAAGTCGTTCAGGTCATGCTTGATCGCGGCGCCAATGTGAATGCGAAGAACAGGTTCAACGGCACGGCTTTGATGTCGGCCGCCTGGAGGGGTAACTCAGCCATAGTCGAGCTTCTGGTCGCCAAGGGCGCAGACCTCAGCATAAAAGATGATAGAGGCATGACGGCTTTGATGTTCGCCGCGTGGGAAAACCATGCGGAGGTCGTAAGAATGCTGCTCGCCAAGGGCGCTGAAGTAGACGCGAGAGATCAGAACGGATGGACTGCGCTCATAAGGGCCGCCTTCAAAGGTTATGTCGAGAGCGCAGAGGCTTTGATCGAGCGAGGCGCCGACGTGAATGCGAAATCTCCTGACGGCGACACGGCCTTGATACGCGCGGCGGACGGCGGCCACGCGCGGTTGGTCAGCACCCTAATCGAGCGAGGCGCGGACCTAGAGGCTGCCGACAACAATGGCAGGACGGCTTTGAAGGTCGCCGAGGAGCGCGGCCACACCGAAGCGGTCAAGTTATTAAAGAGCGCAGCCGGCGCGCAATAACAGGGCTCGGTTAAAGACTCATTCTCAAAACCGGGCTCTCGCGGTCCCTTCCTCGGCGGCGACATACAATGTTAAATATATTACATTCAGTGCGGCCTTCGAAGCCCTCTCGGCCTTTGAAATCTCTTTTTGATCTTAATGATTCTTTTGTTGTTGCAATCAAGCTTAGGCTGTGATACAAGCTACGGTGCTTATCAAACAGAAAAATGTGGGGATGAAAAAACCCTGATTAAGCTCAGGCCCTGGTTGCCTCATGATTTAGCGTTCAAATCGGTTTTTGATTTCCAGTTTTCTCTTTTAGGTTGCCTCGTTTAGGTTACTAGCTTCTTAGCGGGATGATAAATCATCCCGGCCTTGCCTCTTTCTATACATAACCCGAAATCATTCGGTTTAGGGACGAGCATGCCTCTGGGTACGAACACATCGGTGGGAACAAAAGGGTCTCGCTAGGCAAAGGGTTAACCTGCAGCCGAGTTGATGTGAAACTCGTTGTCCAACCACTTAAGGAGGCGAAATGAGGATCAAGACTCTGAAGTTAGCTACAATCACTGCTCTGCTCGTGTGTTTGCTGCTGACACTTTTCTCCAGCAGTGAAGCGCCTTCGAGAGCAGATGACCAGTTGACCAGCACGGGGCATGGCACTGTTGAAAGCCTTGAGGCTGGTTACAGAGCATGGGAAGCAGAGTACGTAAAAAACGGCGGCGACCGGAACATGGTCGTGTCGATGGGCGGCTTTAAAGGATTATCTACGATCGAGACTACAGCTCACGGCGTGGCCAAGCTGAATCTCGTTGACGGAACGATCTCGGTCGAAGCCAACGGGCTCGACACCTCGGGGACCTATGACTTCTGGCTCGTAGATAATGGCGCTGGAAGCAGCGTGCTGCCCGAGCCTGATGACGCTATGACCCGCGTAGGCAGCTTGAAGCGGGAGGGTAAGGTCGCGAAGCTCGAAGCCAACCTCGGCAGCGAGGCTTTCGCCGATTTCGACCCTGACCTCTTCATTGTCACTCGCGCGGGCAAGACCCCTGCGGAAGACCGCGTCATAGTCGGAACGACTACGCTCTTCCACAGATTGTATCGCAGCGGCCAGCGCGGCCAGTTCGGCGTCCTCGCCGATGCCGAGCAGCAGCTTCCCGCTACGGACGAGCGGGGCGTTTTCGAGAAACTGATCGGCGCGATCATCCCGACGGCTGAAGCGCAGATCGGCCCGATCCCCAACCCCACTACCCCGCTGCAGATATTGATCACGCAGGGACGGAACCTGTTTAACAACCAGCAGTTCAACGGCAACGGGAGGACCTGCGCCACTTGTCACGCAGAGAGCAACAACCTCACGATAGACCCGGAATTCATCTCGACGCTACCGCCAAACGACGCTCTGTTCGTCGCCGAGTTCACTCCGGCCCTTATGGCGAGTGCGTGTCCCGGAGGAATCCCCTGTTTCGAGAATCCGGTGCTAATGCGGAAAGTCGGGCTGATCCTGGAGAATCTCGACGGGTTCAGCAACCCGGGCGTTATGCGAGGCGTACCTCACACGCTCGCCTTGCTCCAGAACACGCTTACGCCTGTCGCTGGCGGGGCTGATGGCACCACCATTCCGCCCAACGAGAGAACGGGCTGGAGCGGCGACGGCGCCCCCGGCACAGGAACTCTGAGGGAGTTTGCAATAGGCGCGGTCACGCAGCACTTCACCAAGCGGTTGAATCGCGTGCCGGGCGTCGACTTCCGTCTGCCGACAAATGCCGAGCTTGACGCGATGGAAGCATTCCAGAGGTCGACGGGCAGGCAGGCAGACCTCGCTTTGCCTTTGAACCTGAAAAACGAGATTGCCGCCAGGGGACAGGCGATCTTCCTCGCTCCCGGCAACACCTTAGATCCGAACGCCTCGAACGAGGGCGCAGGCAAGTGCTTCTTCTGCCACCTCAACGCGGGCGCGAGCGATTTCTTCTTCCCCGGCCAGAACGCCAACTTCAACACAAACGTCGAGTCGCTCCCGTCACAACCGGCGGACCTGGTCACCCCGCCGCAGCCTAATCCTCCGGACGGTGGATTCGGTGGAGGCCCCGGGCCGACCGGCGGCTTCGGCAACGGCTCGTTCAACACGCCGGTTGTGGTCGAGGCGGCGGATTCAGGTCCCTTCTTCCACAACAACGCGATCACGACCATTGAAGGCGCTGTAGACTTTTACAACAGCGAAGCCTTTAACATCGCCCCCGGATTCGGCTCGCTCATCGGGGGCATCAGGCTTGAAGCCACTGAGGTTGAAGCGGTCGCAGCTTTCCTCAGAGTCATCAACGCGCTTGAGAACATAAGGTCGTCTGTGGACCTGGAGAACCGCGCCAAGAACGCGACCAGCTTCTCGCAGGCGCAGGAGCTTCTGAAGCTCTCTATCGCAGAGCTTGACGACGCGATAGAGGTTCTGGACTGCGCCGGGCTGCATCCGGACGCCCAGAAGAAGCTGCTTGCGGCTGCGGCGATCGACGCCTTGGCGCTCATTACCAGTCACCAAGGCACCAGGAATGCGCTGATCAATCAGGCCATCGCGCTGAAGAACTCGGCGAAAAACGATATGGTCAACTAGCGCATAAAAAAGCAATGCCCGCCACGCCGCAGTTCGACGTGTGCAGCGTTTGGCCGGGATGAAAGAGCATTAATAATCTATTTCATCCCGGCCGCATTTCAACGCACAGCTTGCGGCGGCGCGAGGTCTTATTGCAAACGCCCATTACGCGAACACCTCACCGACGAACACTAAGGTTAGATCAAGAAAGGAGCAAACTATGTCTAAGATTTCATTCAGATGGATTATCGTCATTGCAGCTTTAGTAACGCTCGCGATGCCTGCGACCGCGCTGCCACAAACATCAGAGCCTTGCGCCAACGTCTCTATCAGTCTTTCGCCGCCCGTCGTGGCGCGAGGCGGCACCGTCAACGTTGACGCTTCGATCGAGAACTGTTCGACCGCGCGCCAGCGCTATACGATCAAATACGAGCTGACTACTCCCTGCACGCGCGCGGTGCTGCTCTCCATCCCGGTCAGGTTCGATGCGGGAGCGTCGTTCTCTGCGAGCTTCTCTTTCCGCATACCGTCGTTCTTCTGCCGAGGTGACTACGCCATCACCGTAAAGGTCTTTTCGGGGACGACGCTTTTATCCTCCTCCACCGCGATGATCACGGTCGTGTGAGGAAGCAATCGGTCGAGCACAGATCAGGGAGGGAGATCTCCCTCCCTGATCTGGCGAAACCACAAGTAATTTGCTTCACTCGAAGATTGACATCGAAGCCTCTTCGTTTATAAGATCGATAGTACTCTTTATTAGAGATTCCTCCCCGGGCGCCTACTGAGTAATTAGCTGTTATCTCCGAACCTTCTTCTAACGAGGTCTATCACGCAGGACGCTCGCTCAAGGAGGAGAGATGAACAAGCAGGGCCTGCTGCTACTTTTGATACTGTGTCTCGGTTTCTCGCTGATCCAATCCACCCGCTCAATCCACACAAAGGCATCGACGGACGACTCGGCCTCAAGTCATCAGACTGATTTGAGCGCGCCCGTCGTGGTGAGGGCTGCCGGGAGGGGCGGCCCCTGGATCAATCTGAGCGACGGTCGCGATATTCCTACCGTCTACGAAGAGGCCGCCGAAATCGAGCAGGGAAGGGCAATACCGCTGGCGCTCTCGTCGGGCGATTTCGACGAGGATGGCGCGCCCGATTTGTTATGCGGCTACAAGAGCGCGAAGGGCGGCGGCTTGCTTGTCATCCACAGAGGCGATGCCGACTCAATCAACTCCAGACCGTTTTCGTCGCCCGCGCGAGTCTTTGAAATGGCCGAGGCGCCGGATTTTCTCTCAGCGGGTGATTTCGACGCCGACGGCCACGTCGACGTTGTGGCGGCGGCGGTCGAAAGCCGCGCGCTTTACCTGTTGGCGGGAGACGGTCGGGGAGCCCTCGGTCAGGCCGCGCCGATAGAGATGGCCGGACCGGTGACGGCGCTTGCGACCGGAGAGATCAATCGCGCCGACGGATTGATTGATGTTGTGGTAGGCATAATTGGGCCGCGCGGGCCGGAGGCGGTCGTTTTCGAGGGACCTGAAGGCGCGCTCAAAAGCAGCCCCGAACATTTCAGCTTGCCCGCACAGGCGACGGCCTTCGCGATAGGGCAATTCGATGAGGGATACACGGACCTGGCTATCGCCGCAGGCCATGATTTATTGATAGTGCATGGACGCGATCGCAAGCTGTCGCTGGCGGAGGCCGCCCGGCGCGAAGTCGCTCAAGCCGCAATCACTCAACAGTCGTTTCCGTTCGCCCTCACGTCGGTAGTCGCAGGCGATTTTGACGCGGACGCCTCGTCGGACCTGGCGCTGCTGTCCGACACAGCAACGGTACATCATTTAGAGACTGTGGGCGGCGAGATGCAGATAAGAAAATCCTTGCGCCTGACACGGGAGGCCGGCCGCGAGATCATTCTCGCCCGCGCGCGCGTCTCCACGCTTCCGCAAGATGATCTGCTGGTCTTAGATCGCGCCAACCGCCAACTGCACGTCTTTAATCAACCGCCCTCTGAAATCTCAAATTTGAGATTTGAAATCTCAGAGGGCGCTCCCGTAGCGTCGTTTGATTTAGAGGGCGAAGCAGTAGCGGTGCTCGCGATGCGTTTGAACGCGGATGCTTTTAGCGATCTGATAATCTTCAAATCAGGCCCGAGTCCGCTTGCGGTCGCGCCGTCCGCTGCGGCGGCGACCTTCACCGTCACCAACACGGGCGACAGCGGCGCGGGGTCGCTCAGGCAAGCAATTCTCAACGCCAATTCCAGCGCAGGGCCGGACCAGATTGTATTCAATATTCCGGGACCAGGGCCGCACACCATCTCTCCGGCGTCGGCGCTGCCAACGATCTCTGACCCCGTCACCATCTCCGGCTCCTCGCAGCAGGGCTTCAGCGGCTCTCCGATCATCGAGTTGAACGGGGCGGGCGCAGGCAGCGGCGCGGACGGGTTGAGGATCACTGCCGGTAACAGCACGGTGAGCGGCCTGGTGATAAATCGATTCAGCGGCGATGGGATAGAATTGAGCAGCAACGGAGGCAACCGCATCGAGGGCAATTTCATAGGCACGAACGCCGCAGGCACCACAGACCTGGGGAATGCCTTTCACGGGCTTTTGATACAGAGTTCGAACAACATCATTGGCGGGACTACGCCTGACGCGCGCAACGTCGTTTCGGGCAACGACAATACCGGCATCTCTCTCCTGGCAGGAACATCGGGGAATCTGGTTCAAGGTAACTTCGTAGGCACGAACGCCGCAGGGACCTCGGCCATCGGCAACGGCGGCGGCGTCTCTTTAGGAGGACAATCAGGAACCGCCGCAAATAACAGGGTCGGGGGCACTGCGGCGGGCGCGCGCAACGTAATATCGGGCAACAACGGGAACGGCGTCATTGTCGGCGGCACAACTGTAGGGAACCTGGTGCAAGGGAATTTTATCGGGACGACCGCCACGGGCAGCAGTGCTTTAGCCAACCTGACCAACGGCGTGATTATCAACTTCGGCTCTTTGAATAACACGATCGGCGGGACTACGCCTGCCGCGCGCAACATAATTTCGGGCAATGGCGCAAACGGCATTCGTTGTGATTATCACCCCAACCAATTTCAGGGCAACTCCATAGGGACGCGATCGGACGGCGTCGGCGCTTTAGGGAACGGCTCGAACGGCATCTTTCTCAATTTTGTCGGCGGAAACACAGTGGGCGGCGCCGCAGCAGGCGCGGGAAACATTATAGCCTTTAACGGAGGCGACGGAGTGCTGGTCGTAACCGCCCCGGCCAACGCCATCTCATCGAATTCTATTTTTTCCAACGCCGGGCTGGGGATCAATCTTGAAATGGATGGGGCGACGCCGAATGACGCCTGTGACAACGATTCGGGCGGAAACAACCGGCAGAACTTTCCCGTGATCACTTCTGCAAACAGCTCGGGCGGCAGCACAACTATACAGGGGACGCTCGACAGCACGTCCAACACTACTTTCAGGATAGAGTTCTTCTCTAACAGCGCCTGCGAAGGCTCGGGTCTCAGCGAGGGTCAAAGCTTCATAGGCTTTGCGACCGTGACTACAAACGGCAGTTGCAGCGCGAGCTTTACAGCCAGCTTGCCCGTCTCGGTTTCTTCGGGCAGTTTTATTACCGCCACCGCGATCGATCCGGACTCAAACACTTCCGAGTTTGCCCGGTGCTTTCTCGTAGGGGGTGGCGGCGGCTGCTCTTATTCCATCTCTCCCACCGGCAGTTCATTCCCGGCGCGCGGCGGTGAAGGCAGCGTAACGGTTAATACATCTAACAACTGCAACTGGACGGCCGTGAGCAATGTATCCTGGATAGTCATCGTGTCAGCCGACAGCGGCACAGGGCCAGGCACTGTCAGCTACGTAGTGAGAGAGAATTTCACAAACAATTCTCGCACGGGCACACTCAGCATCGCCGGTCAGACCTTCACCGTGCACCAGGCGGGCAACTGCACGTTCTCGATTTCTCCCACGCGCAGATCATTCAACGGCAATGGCGGCACGGGGACCGTAAACGTCACGGTATCGGGGGCGTGCAACTGGACGGCTGTGAGCAATGTCACCTGGATAACCATCACGTCGGGCGCGAGCGGCACAGGGTCGGGCACGGTAAGCTATTCGGTTGCGAGCACGACCAGCGCCCGGACAGGCACTATGACGATAGCGGGGCTGACATTCACCGTTAAGCAGAAGAAGCCCTGACGAATCGGAAGCTCAGATCACGCCCGCGCGCTTGCCGACTTTATTGAAAGCCTCAAGCGCGCGGTCAAGGTCGCGGCGCGTGTGTGCGGCCGATATTTGCGCGCGCAACCGCGCTTCGCCTTTCGGCACGACAGGGTACCAGAGTCCCTTGATATAGACGCCTTCGTCCAAAAGCTCGCGGCTCATGTCTTGAGCCACCGCCGCCTCGCCCAGCATGATGGGGACTATCGGGTGGCGGCCCTCGATGATCTTAAAGCCTAATCGCACTATCTCGCGACGGAAGTATTCCGTGTTCTCGTGCAGGCGATTGACTATCGAAGGATCGTTTTCAATCAGGTCTATCGCCTCGATCGATCCCGTCACGACAGGGGGCGGCATCGTGTTTGAGAAAGTGTAAGGGCGCGACTTCTGTCGAATGAACTCTACGAGCGGCGAGCGGCCCGCTATAAACCCACCCGACGCGCCGCCCAGCGCCTTGCCGAACGTGCCTGTGATGACATCTATCTCGCCATAAACATCAAGATCTTCGGGGGTGCCGCGCCCCGTCTCGCCCAGGACGCCCGTGGCGTGCGATTCGTCTACGAAAAGCAGCGCCCCGTGCTCGCGCGCGAGCCGCACAAGCTCGGGCAGAGGCGCGAGCAGCCCTTCCATTGAAAAGACGCCGTCGGTGGCGATGATCTTCACGCGGTAATTCTTGTCGCGGTCCTCTTCCAGCATCTCGCGCAGTTGTTTAACGTCGCCGTTACGATAGAGCCGCGAGACGGTCTGTTTCGCGATGGCGCGGCAGAGCCGAACGCCGTCGATGATCGAAGCGTGGTTGAGCTGATCGCTGTAGATGACGTCCTGGTAATCAGTATTGCCGAAATCGTTCGCGAGCAGCGCGGCGAAGAACGCTTCATTCGCAGCAAAGCACGAAGAGTGGAGTATGGCCGATTCGCACCCGACGAATTTGGCAATCCGGCGCTCAAGCTCAAAATGTATCGGCTCGGTCCCGCAGAGAAAACGGACCGACGCCAGCCCATAGCCCCACTCATCTATAGCGCGATGCGCGGCCTCTTTGATGCGCGGGTGGCTTGAAAGGCCCAGGTAGTTATTCGAGGCCAACATTACACACTTTCGGCCTTCGACCATCACCAGACCGCCCTGCTCGCTTTCGAGCGGGACTTCGTATTTGAATGTCTTAGCCTCTTTGATCTTTCCAAGCTCGCGATCAAGTTGAGCGTACAATTCGTTGGGGTTCATCGACGCCTCCTCAAGTTTAGTCCTGAGTCCTGAGTGCTGAGTGAAAGATTAGAACTCAGGACTCAGGACTCAGCACTCAGCACTCTAGTTATCGGGGACAAGCAGAAGTTTAACGGCTTCGTGCGTGCGCACAAGCTCAAAGCCGCGCTCGAAATCTGAAAGCGGCACGCTCTCGCTCGATATGATCTTTTCGAGCCTGGCGCGAAGGCCGCTTTTTTCAGAGGCCAGCAGGTCCAACATCGCGTACCACGTCTCGAACATCTTTCGCCCGAAAATGCCCCGGATGGTCACGCCCTTCCAGACGGCGTACTTGCCGAAATCGAACGACCGCAGGGGGCGGGCAGGTATCCCGAGCAACAGTATCTGTCCGCTATTTTTTACCAGCGCGCCCGCGTCGTTGTAAGCCGCCTCCGCGCCGCTCATCTCCAGCACCACGTCTATGCCGCCGCCGTGCTCGTCGCGCGCGCGCTCGAACAACTCGCGGCGATCTTTCGGCGCAGCCTCTTCGTTGGTGTCGAAACAGAAATCGGCCCCAAGCTCCCTGGCCGTCTCGAACCTCTTTTGCAGGCGGGCGGAGTCGAACCCGCCCGAAGGATTCGAAAAATCCGTGATGTAGATTCGCGTGGCTCCCAACACTCGCGCGACGGCGGTGGCCATCAACCCTTGAGCGCCGCACCCGAGAACCGCGACGGTCTTGCCCGCGACATCGCCTTCCATCACCGTGTGAACGCCGTTGCCGAGCGCGTCTAAAAACGCGCCGAAGCGCGGCGGGATCACATCTCGCCCGCCGAACCGTTCGAGGTTTACGACGTTGCCGCAGGGCACGGCTACGTACTGTGCGAACGCGCCGTCCATGTGAACGCCTTTGACGCGAATGTTTTTGCAGATGTGCTGGCGGCCCGTCCGGCACTGCTGGCAGTGGCCGCAATTGATGTGCATCTCAGCCGTGACGTAATCGCCCACGTGGACGAGCCCGGGATCAACGTCTTCGCCGACTGCGGCTACCTCGCCGCAGAATTCGTGTCCGATGACTATGGGCTGGTAACCGGACACGTCGCCGCCGTTATATGCAAGCATCTCGTCGCGCATTCCGGGCCTTGAGGTGATCTGATATATGCTCTGGTCGGTCCCGCATATCGAGGCGGCCTGCACTCGAATCAATACGTCCTGGTGGCCGACCTTCGGTTCGGGCTCGTTATCAACATACTGCAGACCGTCTTCTATGAGACTCTGTTTCTTGAGTGCTTGCATCCTATCTCCTGAATTAGCAGCCACAGAGACACAGAGACACGGAGAAATAATTATTTCTTTTCTGTCCTCTGTGACTCTGTGTCTCTGTGGCCTGTTTTTATCTCGGACGCGGCGCGGCGCAATCGGTCCATAACGGCCGCGCCCTCGCGGTCTTCGTCTATGCCTTCGATCACGATGACGCGCGCGCCTTTGCGGTCAAGCTCGCGCAACGCGCCATAAATCGAGCGGGCGTAATCCGCGGCTGAGCTTTCCAAATTGATCGCGTAAAACTTCGGGTCGTCAATATCGATTCGCGAGCTGCCTATAAAACCGACCGCCCCGTTTTGAAGTTGCTCTTTCGAAAGCTGAGCTAATAAGTGAGGCGAAGACTGCTCGACTAAAATGACGCG
This sequence comes from Blastocatellia bacterium, assembly GCA_036277095.1. Lineage (GTDB taxonomy): Bacteria > Acidobacteriota > Blastocatellia > UBA7656 > UBA7656 > DASUNP01. Next base: position 9,819 of record DASUNP010000090.1, on the reverse strand, counting down.
GGCGCGCGGGCTGTAGTGGCGATGGCGAGTGCCGGGCGAGCGCTGCAACTGTTCGATGGACGCAGGCGTTGAGACTTGCCCTAGGGCTTCGATCAAAAGCTCCCGCGTGATCCAGCCGGGCCGCAGAATGACGGGCGGGTCCACTGTCATGTCTATCACAGTAGATTCGATTCCTATGTTCGTAGCCCCGCCGTCAATGATCATATCGACTCGCCCTTCTAAATCGCGTAAGACGTGCTCGGCTGTCGTAGGGCTGGGCCGCCCCGACCGGTTCGCGCTCGGCGCGGCTAAGGGTACGCCCGCCCCTTGAATCAATTCAAGCGCCACACGGTTGTCAGGCATTCGTACGGCAACTGTGTCTAAGCCCGCAGAAACCGATTCAGCCAGAATCGGCTTTCGCTTAAGCACTATTGTCAGCGGGCCGGGCCAGAACCGTTCTATTAACCGCTCGGCAGTTGTGCCGATCCCGCTTGCAACACGGTCTAGCATCTCGCGGTCTGAGACGTGCGCGATGAGCGGGTTGTCGGCGGGCCGCCGCTTCGCTTCAAAGATTCTCTGCACCGCTCGCTCGCTGGTCGCGTCTGCGCCGAGCCCGTAGACAGTCTCGGTGGGGAAAGCGACCAGTCCCCCGCCGCGAATGATCCGGGCGGCCTGCTCGATCGCGCGAGAATCGATCCGCGCCGGGTCTATTTGAATGACTTGCGTCATTTTGTAATTTCAAATTTGAGATTTGAAATCTCAGATGGCCCCTAATAATCAAAGTCTGCTTCGCGCTTGATGCGAGCGACGAAATCTTCGAGCCCCGTTGCGCCCTCGTCGCCGCGCTCGCGCGAGCGGACGGCGACCGAGCGCGCTTCGGCCTCTTTCGCCCCCGTGATTAGCATGTAAGGCACTCGCTCAAGCTGCGCGTCGCGAATCTTTGCGCCGATCTTGTCGTCGCGGATGTCAAGCTCTACGCGCAAGTCTTCGGCCATCAACCGCTCGTAGACTTCGCGGGCGTACGGGGCGGTCTTCTCCGAGATCGAAAGCACTTTCGCCTGCACAGGAGCGAGCCACACGGGAAAAGCCCCTGCGTAGTGCTCTATCAGTATCCCGATGAACCGCTCATACGAGCCGTGAACCGCTCTGTGAATCACGACAGGCGTCGCTTCCTGATTCTGCTCGGTGACGTAGCTCAGCCCGAAGTTTTGCGGTAGCTGGAAATCGAGTTGAATCGTGCCGAGCTGGTGCTCGCGCTTGAGCGAGTCCTGCACCATCTGATCGATCTTGGGACCGTAAAAGTTGGCCTCGCCTTTTTCGACCGTGTACTCGAGTCCGTTTGCTTCGAGCGCCTGAGCCAGCAGAGCTTCGGCGCGTTCCCAGACTTCGGGGTCGCCCATGTATTTGCTCTTATCATCGCCGCGCACGCTCAGCACGAAGCGATAAGGCATGTTGAAAGCGTTGTAAACGCGATTGACCAACCCAACGACGCGGGTGATCTCTTCACCGATCTGGTCTTCCGTAATAAAGATGTGCGAGTCGTCCTGCTGGAACTGGCGAACGCGCGTGAGGCCCGCGAGCACTCCCGTGCGCTCGTTGCGGTGAAGCACGCTTTGCTCGGCCAGGCGTAGGGGAAGCTCACGGTAACTGCGCCGCTTCGAGCCGAATATGATCATGTGCCAGGGGCAGTTCATAGGCTTCAGCCCGTACTGCTCGTCGTCTTCCTGGACCAAGAACATATTATCTTTGTAATGTGCCCAGTGGCCCGAAGTCTTCAACAACTCTGAGCTGGCGAGCAGCGGCGCTTTGACTTCGACGTAACCATTGCGCACGAGCAGGCGGCGCATGGCCTCTTGCAGCGTGTGATAGATGACAGTGCCCTTCGGCAGCCAGAACGGAGCGCCCGGCATCCACTCGTGCGTCATGAAAAGCTCAAGCTCGCGCCCGAGCTTACGGTGGTCGCGCTTTTTGGCCTCCTCGATGTTGTGCAGGTACTCCTCAAGCTCCTCTTTTGTCGGCCACACAGTCCCGTAGATGCGCTGCAGCATGGGATTTCGCTCGCTGCCGCGCCAGTAGGCCCCGGCGATAGAAGTGAGCTTGAAATGCTTGCACTGGCTCGTGCGCGCGACGTGCGGGCCCGCGCACAGGTCTGTGAAATCGCCTATTGCGTAGGTCAAAACCGTATCGCCCGGGATGCCGTTTATAAGCTCCAACTTGAAGTCCTGGTTGCGCGAGCCGAAAAACTCAAGGGCTTTATCCTTGTCCCAGTTCTCGCGGTGAAACTCCAGCCCCTGCTTCACTATCTCGCGCATGCGGCGCTCTATCTCGGTCAAGTCTTCCGGCGTAAGCGGGCGCGCAAGCTGCATATCATAATAAAAACCGCTCTTGATCGGCGGCCCTATGCCGAATTTAACTTCGGGGAATATCTGTTGTACCGCCGCAGCCATTATGTGTGAAGTCGAGTGCTTCAAGCAGTGCATCTGGTACTCGCTCTCCGAAGCGAAGTCTTCGACGCCGAGTGCAAAATCCTGATCGCTTTGAAAATCGTCCGCCATCTTGCAGGTCTCCTAAAACCTAAAAGCTAAAATCCTCTTCAAGTCTGCGTGCAAGCCCGCTAAACAAGCTCTTAGCGGCTGCCAGGGAAAACTTTATCCTACATCACACGGCGGCGCGGCGAAAAGCTGATTCATCGGGTCGCACGACTCAGTGCTGAGTCCTGAGTAAACAAGGTCAGCACACCGTTCCTGTTTTTTTCACTCAGCACTCAGCACTTTTGTTACGTCTGGAGGTAAAGGCGAGTGAAACTCCATCCACTCTCCGCCCGCGGGATGATGAAAAGCCAACTCGACGGCATGGAGGCACAGCCGAAGAGAGGGGTCAGAGGTCGGGGGTCGGGGGTCGGGGATTTGTAATTTCAGATTTGAGATTTGAGATTTCAAATCCTCTTTTCCCTGGCCCCCGCCGTAAAGCAGGTCGCCTAAGATCGGATGGCCCGCCCAGGCGCAATGTATACGCAACTGGTTCGTGCGACCAGTTACGGGTTCCAGCTTGACCATAGTAATGGCGCTTCTTCTTTCGAGAACCCGAAAGCGTGTCTCTGCCGCCTTGCCGTCGTCCATCACGCGCCAGTGCGGCTTGTGCTCGGGGTCCCGGCCAATGGGCGCGCAAATCGCGCCCTCGTCCATAGACAGACGGCCCTCGACGAGCGCGACATACCGCTTATGCACCAGCCTGCGATTGAAGTGGCGCGACAGTATGCTGAGCGCGCGCTGCGTTTTGGCTATCACCATCAGCCCCGATGTGTCGCGGTCTAGCCTGTGCACGATACCCGGGCGCACCACGGATTTAATATCTGAAGTCTCAGATTTGAAATTGAGATGATAGGCCAGCGCGTTTGCGAGTGTCCCACGCTTTACGCTCCGGGTCGGGTGGACCAGCATCCCCGATGGCTTGACGACTACTAAAAGATGCGAGTCTTCATAGACGATTTCGAGCGGGATAGGCTCGGGGTCCATCGAGGTCGGCGGGCCGTCGGTAATCGTGATTTCGATCAGGTCACCGGGCCGCAGGTGATAGCCGGGCTGCGCCTCTGTTTTGTTTACAAGACAAGAGCCAGCAGATATGAGGTTGGCTATGCGCATGCGGCTCAACCCGCCAAGCTCGGAAGCGAGGAACCGGTCGAGCCGCACGCCTGCCCGCTCTTCGTCGATCAAAAACTGGAGAGTTTGACTCACCCTTTAATGATGTGCTCAAGGCGAGGCAACCGGCGAGAGGAATATAAGCCTCGTCGTCCCGTCGGGCAGCGTGATTCGCAAGATCACGGACGAGCCCTGGCCGATCACGTCCGACAGGCGGCGACCATCGCTCAACGGCCCTTTCAACAAGAATTTCTTCCCCATCTTCTTTATCTTCGCCGCTCGTTCAAAGGTCAAGCAACCGGTCGAACCTGCGCTCAGTATCTCTACGTGTATATTAGCGGTGAGTCCTTTACCTCTGATTTGCAGCGAGTCTGTGGCCGTGATCGAATTGATCTCGATCGAGCTTGGCAGGTCGCTTTGCAAAGTTGTGATGGGCGCGCTTACGACGAGTACGGAGTTGTCCGGCTGCCCGCAGGCTACGTAGGCAATCACCCTGTTGATACTCGCGTCCCGGACTAAGGCGAGATGGCGCGGCTTTGGACACGTCGCGACCGAAACCGGCGGGGCCGACACGACCTGGTCTATGCGCGAATCGAAGGCGCCTATAAACCCCTTCCCGTCATTGGTGAAGAACATTAGCGGCTCGTTAACGATAAACGGGCCCACCGCGAACTGTGACGCTAAGGAGGCGATGCCGAACGGGCCGCCCCCGCCCCCGCCGGCTCCGGGAGTGAGGCCCGAAGCCGTGTCGCGCGCCAGCGGCGCGACCGGGGCAGGGATGCCGCTCGCGCCCGCGCTGCCCGCAGGCGTCCCGGCTGTAGTGTCATCGATGATGAAGCGCAAAAACTCGTCCGTGCATGTGTCTATCTCGGCTATCACGCCGTTAGGCGCGGCGTTGCCTTCCGCGCCCCAGTACGTGACGTAAAGATTTCCGTTGGCAGGAGAGAGGGCCCCGCGCCAGGGATTTATGGGGCGCGAGGGATTCGACCCGACGGGCTGCGGGATGGGCGGAAGCTGTATGTCTTTGATCTTGGTTTCTGTCTTCGTGTCGATGACCGATATGGTCCCGTCGCCGAAATTCGTCACGTAGATCTTCGAGCCTGTGAGCGAAGTCGTGCAGCTTGAAGGGTCGTCGCCCACGGCGACCTGTCCGACCTTAAGGTTAGTGCTCGTGTTTATGATGTCAACCGTGTCCGCGCCGCCGCAAGGGACGTAAACCTTCAGCCCATTGGCCGAAGCTATCGAAGGAAATCTCGGCCCCTTGTTGACATTGATCGTCGCGCTGACGACGAAAGGCGCATTTGCCGAAGCCTTGGTCAAAACGGCTACGCGGCCATCTCCGACCGTCGAGTAATCTATGGGGAACTCTTTCGTCGGGATCGTATTCGACCCGAAAAGCGTTACGTAGGTCGTCGCGTCGAGCTGTTGTCTTACGACGCCGAACGGGCCGTCTGGCGCGCCGCCCGGTCCATCGCCCACGGGCAGGTTTTGAATGCTGTTATCGCTCCTCTTGATTATCGTCACGTTGTCGGAAACATAATTCGTGACGAACACCTCACCATTCGAGGCGGCGTTGACGGCTACGCCCCACGGCTCAACCGCCAGCGGGTCTTTGATCGTGTTGGTCACACTCAGCACGTCTACCGGGTTAGCCTCGACCGTCGCGCGGATGAGAAAGCTGCCCGCCCCGCACTGGCTGTCGGGGCTTAACACTTCGCGAAACGGCCGCCAGAGAGCGCCCCCGTTGAAGGTGACGAAGGACTCCGAGCCGGGCGGGTTGGATCTCCCCGGCACGTCGAACAGCGCGGGGAATTCCATGTCGTTTCCGACTTCATCTATGACGCCGATGACGAAGCTGCCCTGCTCGATCGTCACGCCCGTGACGAGGTTGAACGTCATAATTGCATCGGTCCTTCCGCGCACGCGCCCCGTGAAAGCGACGTCCGGCTGTTGATTGTTGGCCGGGCCGTTCATCTCAGGGTCTTTGAATACTACTACCGTAAATAGCGCATCGGGTTTTACGTCGGGGTCCGGCGCGCCCGAGCGATTGAAGCCTATGGTGATTTTGCGCAACGTCGCGGGGTAGGTGGTGGGCGTGAGCTTGTTGACCCAGCCGAATCCCGGCCTCCCGCGCAGGCCCTCGGGCGGCCCGGTCGCGCAACTCGCCGTCCCGTCATCGATAGAAAGCTCCGTAAGCGCGCCCGCAGGCGAGACCCCCTGCGCGGTTGCAGACGGAGAGAGTTTAGTTAGAGAGTAGGACGCGGCGAGTAGGAGAGGAAACAACACTAGGAGTGCGAGCGTGCGGACAGGGGCAATTTGTGGCTTCATTTAAATATCACCTTTCGGATTCGGCGCTCATTTTCTGATTAAGATAACTGACTGTGTTAGGCTTTATGTGTTCAATGAACCGGCTCAAAAGAGAGCGCCACCCACGATTCTATTAATTTCAGATTAAACCCTTAATTTCAGATTAAACCTTGGTTAATCTAATAGCACGCCGTATGCCAGTATGAAAGCCGGGCTTTGCGGGTTGATTCGATAAAGGATTGTTTAATTTGGGTACTAACTTACCAAGCGTTATGGGAATAAAGTACCGGTGGTGGGAATTCTGTGGTCAGTCGCTTTTTACAGTCTTCAACGGGATTTACAGAAAGATCACGCCAATTGTTCTAGCCTGCCGGCCCCTTCCAACACTTTCTGGACCGCCGATGAGTTGAAGAATATCCGCCTTGATGCTTCGTCGGTGAGGCCTGCGGCTATGCGGTCGACGATAGAAGCGGCTTCGTTAAACGCTTCGCGCGCGCCCGGGTGGTCTTCGAGCTTTTCGCGCAGCCGACCAAGCACAGCGTAAGTCTTCCACGCGACTATGGGGACGGGGTGCGCGTCGAGCGTGTCGAGCGCCGAGCGCAGCTCCTTGTCGGCCAGATCGAGATCACCTTTATTCATTGCTATCTCGGCCAGCAGCTTGTGGGCGACGGCTACGTATTTGCGCGCCTCGTGCAGCCGGGCCGTTTCAAGCAGCCGCAAGGCATATTTTTCCGCTCGCTCTGTCTCTCCCTGCCCGAGCCAGTGCTCGGCTTTTCCGGCCTGAAGTCGAATGTTGTAGCGCCATTTGAACCACGTATCTTTTTGAAAGATGCGCTCGACTTCGCTAAAGCTTATGAGCGTCTTTTCGCCCTGCCCCGCGCGTCCGTAATCGATTCCGAGGTTGATGAGCGAGTTAGCCTCGGCTTCAAGCACATGTTGGCGCTGGCCGATCTCCGCGCCTTGGCGGTCGTACTTGATGGCGCTTTCGAAATCCTGAATCTCGCGGTAGACCCAGCCGATGCAGTTGGGGATGCGCGGCGACCAGAAGCCGTCGCCGTTGCGCGCGGCTATCTCAAGGCCGAGCTCAAACGTCTGGAGCGCCTCGCTCATTCGACCCTGGTTGCCCTGCACCATGCCTAATACGAAATAGCCTTCAAGCAGCAGAAACCCGTCGCTCAAGTCCGACGCCAGCGCGCGGGCTTCCATAAGCATAGGCTCGGCCTCGGCGTACTCTGTTTGAAAGAAGTGTAGTATCGCGCGCCACGCCAGCCCCGTGAGCAAGACAGGGCGGTGGTTGAGCCTGCGCGCGCTCTGGATGATGTCGTCGAGCATGGGCCGCGCGCGGTCCAGCTCTCCGCGCCCCAGGTGGTTGAGCGCGATTACCTGCATCGCCTCTATGCGCAACGCCTCGCTGCCCGCGCGCTCTGCGGTGCGGAGTATCTCGTCTGCGCGGGCCGTGATCTCATCGAGGCGGTGAGAATAAAACAAGGTCATCGTCAGCGCGTTGAGCGCCGCAGACTCTTTTGCGAGCAAACCGAGCTGGCGTGCGCGCTCAAGCATCTCCGTGTAATCGTCGACGGCCAGTGGGAATCGCCCCAGCGCGAGGTTGACCGAGCCGCGCTTCTGGTAGATCGTCAAAAGCAATTCCGGCTGCTGGTCTTCGGGCAGCTTTTCCGCAAGCCCGAGCCCGCGCTCGTAATGCTCCAGGGCTTCCGCGCCCGCGTAAAGGCGGATCGCGTTATCGCCCGCGTATATAAAATAATCTATCGCGCGTTTGAAATCGCGACCGCGCTCGAAATGCATCGCCAGTTGTGCGGCTATGCGAGGCGACTGTTTGCCGTAGTGCGCAGCCAGTTGCTCTCCGGCCTGACGGTGGAGCAGTATGCGGCGCTTGCTGACGAGGTCCGCGTAGAGGACGTTCTGGTAAAGCGCGTGTGCGAAACGGTAGCGCGTCGCCAGCGCCCCGTCGGGCAACTCCTCTTCGCCCACGGTCACGATGAGGCGGTGTACTCGGTCTAACGTCGCCAGCCGCTCTTCCAGTTCGAGGTCGTCCATGCCGAGCAGGTTCGCGACGACCGTAGAGAGAAACTCGTTGCCTTCGATGCTCGCGTACTGGAGCGCGCGGCGGTCGACTTCGTCAAGCGCTTCGATCTTTTTGCGGATCATGCTGCGGACGTTTTCCGGCGCTTCGAGGCTCATCCCGGAAAGCTCGCGGGCGAGCGACCAGCGGCCATCGAGCTTTGCGATGTCGCGGCTCTCGGCCATGAACTCGGCGAGGCTGATGGCAAACAGCGGGTGGCCTTCGGTCTTGCGCTCTATGACCGCCGCCAGGTCGGGTGGGAAATCGTTCGGCGAAAAGCGCGCGTCGAGAAAAGTGGCGATGTGCTCGCGGCCGAGCGAGCCTAGAGCGATCTCGTCGCACAGGTTGTGAGACTGCATCTCAAGCAGGCACATCTTGAGCGGGTGGTCGCTCAGCTCGACATCGGCCGGGCGGAACGTCCCGACTATCAACAACCGCTTGCTGCCTATTCGCTGTCCGAGGTGTCGGAGCAGGTCTATGCTCGACGGGTCCGCCCAGTGCAAATCCTCAAGCACCAGCACGACCGACGCGCCCGCCGAAAGCGCCGCGAGCGCGTCGCCCATCTCGCGCAGCATGCGCTCCTTTGTCACGCCCATCGTCTCTTGCTGCAGGTTCTCCCAGATGCCGCTTGAGACGAAGACCGCCGGGAACTGAAGGCACCAGTTAGGCGCGTAGTTTCTGAGCAGCGCTGCGATGCGCTCGCGGCCCGGCCCTGCGAGCATCGCGCCCACGGCGTCGAGAAAAGGAAGGTAGGCCTCGCCCGTGCCGTACTGCTCGACGCAGCGCCCGCGTGTGATAATGATGTTCGAGTATTTCTTGCGCGAGCGGCGCAGGAACTCTTCGACGACGGCCGTCTTGCCAATGCCCGGCTCGCCCGTGATAAAGACTACGCGGCCCGCGCCCTCGCTCGCCCGTGCGAGGAGGCGGTCGAGCTGTTTCATCTCAGGCTCCCGGCCTACGAACGATTCGATCTCGGCGTCATTGGCGAGCGGCCCTGTGATCGCAGGTATGGGCGTGAAGCTTGCCGACGAGCCTTCCAGGCTTCTTAGCGCGTCGGCCATCTCCGACGCGCTCTTGAAACGCTGGTCGCGGTCTTTTGCCAGCGCGCGGCTCAGGATCATATCGAACTCCGCCGGCAGTCCCGGTTTGAAGCGGCTTGGCGGCGGCGGGTTGACGGTCGCTATGTCGTGAATGATCGACAGCAAGCTCGGCCCGTTGAACGGCAATGTTCCGGTCGCCGCTTCGTACAACACGCACGCCAACGAGAAGAGGTCCGTCCGCCCGTCTAACGGCTCGCCGCGCGTCTGCTCTGGAGACATGTAAGGGACAGTGCCAAGCACTATGCCCGCGCCCGTGAGCGCTAACCGTGTGGGGGCTTCTAGGTCCAGCTCTTCCACGAGCGGGTGAGTGTTCTTCGCCAATCCGAAGTCGAGCACCTTGGCGCGCCCCGCTGAGGTGAGCAGTATGTTTGCGCTCTTTATGTCGCGGTGAATTATATTGAGCGCGTGAGCCGAGGCGAGCGCGTCGGCCACCTGCACGCCGATGTCTAGTAACTGCGCCAGGGGGATGCCGCCGCGCTCGATTACTGATTTCAGTGTTTCGCCTTCGACGTACTCCATCACGATAAAATCGAGCCCCTCGTGATCGTCAATGGCGTGGACCGTAACTATGCTCGGGTGGTTGAGCGCGGCGGCCGAGCGGGCTTCTTGCAGCAGGCGGCGGCGCGCATTCTCGTTTTCGACCGTAGAGGCGGTCAAGAGCTTTATCGCGACATAGCGGTTGAGCTTGGTGTCTTCGGCTCGATAGACTTCGCCC
>DASUNP010000089.1:0-1142 GCA_036277095.1 Blastocatellia bacterium | reverse complement strand
CGCAGAGATGAGAATCTCTTGCGGAGAGATCAATACCGGCGTAGAACATAGAGGGCGGTCTCCTTTCTGAAAAGTTTAGATTGTCACTGCGGGTGATTATAAGTCGCCCGCAAGACCGCCTCTATTGATTATCAAGCGCATACAGCGGAGGCCGCGAAGCGAGTCTCGCATTCATCTATCAGCACCGCTCGCGGCCCCGCTGATGCGAACCGTTAAACCGCCCAAGGTAACTCGCTTGAATATGATCGCCCTCTGGTAATATCAGATGATGACCTTCGATGAATTGATGATGAAGTGGATTTGTAAACCGATCCGCAACTGCCCAGGTAGATATATTATATATTCTGCGCCAGCTAATCTTTCGCCAGAGTACTTGCTCGGACCTGCTGCCGAGTTAAGGCTGTTTCGAGTTGCAGCGACTGAGGATGCTGTTGTGGTTGCTCGCTTGGATAAAGGAGGGCTAATCTCATACAGCCGGACGGACGGAACATACCTACACACGCTGAACACAGCGGAAGGATTTGAGAGGAAGCTATCAAATCTCGAAGTGGAGATGGAAACAGAGTGAAGGCGGGCGAAAAGAATATTAGCGGTAGGGAGCATGATGGGAGGGCGGTCTAACAAGTCGTTTGACCGGAGCGCGTAATTGAGATTCGTATGTATCTGTCAGTGCGGCTCGCGCCCGGTCAACTCCGTCGTTAGACCCCTTTGGGAAAAAGAGGTCAGTGTGATCGGTAAGGCGAGACCAGAATAGGCTGACTGCCACCCGGTCTTTTGCCCTGCCGCCGCGCAGGCGCGTTCGCCATAGCGTGAGACGATGCTATGGCAATACCCACTCGCTACGCTCGTGCGAACGCGGCGGTGCAAGCACGCGCGGCTGCACGGCTTGATGCTCAGACATGCATTCCAGTACGGTCGTATTTCATGCAGGGTTGTCAGCGGGGTCTAACAACGGCATTAACCGGAGCGCGTAATCGATCTTCGCATGCATACATTACCCACGCTCGCGCCCGGTTATACCGGACGTTATGCATCGCTTGCTGTGCTAGCCAGCATCGCTACGCCGCCGCGCCAACCCACCCCCGCTTGACATTGCCGATGCTCTGATTGATCGCCATCTGCTAGACACCGCAACGCTGGCC
>DASUNP010000088.1:0-247128 GCA_036277095.1 Blastocatellia bacterium | reverse complement strand
CAAAGTTCGCGAACTGAACGCTGTATTTGACGACGAACGGGCTCTGCTTCAGCTTGTCCAGAAAACCCATGCGCTGGAACGTCCAATAAGTGTCGGTCATCAGCGATTCGCCGATGTGGTGGCGCGGGAATTCCTCTTTTTCGAAAAGCACAACCTTCCGGCCTTCGCGCGCGAGGATGCTTGCGACGCTGCTGCCCGCAGGGCCGCCACCCATCACAATCACGTCATAATGATTCGAGCTTGTTTCCATATTGAGTCTATACGTACAGAACAATTCCCAGTTCTGTATTACCTGTTTATTTGCGAAATTATCCTTTCTGCTCAGCAACCAACTATATGAAAGTAGCAGACGCAAAGCTGATCATCAACCGGTGCCGCAACGGCGTGTTAGACCGCGTTGCCTTTGTGGTGCCGCCCCGCGTTATTTCACATTGCAATTAATCGATCAGGACGATCAAGCGCGGACGGTCATATTGAAGGCTTTATTACAGTTTAACGGGCGAGAAACGCCATCTCGCGGGACTTATCACGCAGCCAGGCCTTTGGCATTGCTCTTGCCAAGAGTTTTTTATGTATTCAGAAATATCTTTCAGTATCATGAACGCAACCGTTGTCCCAAAGCCGAAAGTGACTTGTTTGAAATGCAAGCGAGACTTTGACGAGGGCGAGCTGCTCAAATGTAGCCTGTGTCCCAGAGGCGTGTGCAATGGCTGTGTCGTAAAACGATATGGCAAAAAATTCTGCTCGGATCGGTGCATGTTCTATTTCGGCCTGGAAGACGAGTTTTAGCCTTCAGGCACAAATCTCTCGGCACGCGGGCGGCAGCGATACATACGAATATCGCTTTACTTGCCCGGTTGAGCATAACGCGTAGGCGAAGTTACTGAATACTTCTCCCGACCAGGCGCGTTGACTAACTTCACGCGAACCTTTCCCGCAGAATCCTTCTTTGCCCCAGGCGGAAGGCTGTAACCGATGACGTACTGTGACCGCAGATAGCCGGCTATTAGCTCCGCAGATGTCTTAAGGTCTTTCCCAGGATCAGGGTAAAACGTGCGGCCCCCGGTCGCTTCCGTAAGGCTCTTCATGAATTCGGTGCCTTTCCTGCGTATATCTTTCTGACGTTCATCTTCCGTTACGGTTTGCAGCATCATTATACCTACCGCAAAAACCTGGATGTGGTTCTTTAGTAAATGGCTGACGAGTTCATCCATCTTCTTGGAGCTTCCGTGTTCCAGCCCGTCTGTTATGAGAACGATGGCCCTGCGACGATTAGTGATCTCTTCCCCGGCCAGGTGTTTAGCAATCTCTTCCGAGCAGGCGTAAATAGAATCGATGAGCGGCATCCTTCCACGAGAATTCTTCATTATGCTGAGGCTGTCGAGCAGGGTGGTCTTATCCGAGGTCCAATCTGCCGCTACCAGTCCTTGCTTGTCTATCAACCTGAGTATGAATGTCTGGTCCTCCGGCCTGTTGCTGCTCACAATACTCTTGGCCGCCTGGACCGTGTCGTCCGCCCTGGGCCAAACACTTCCAGTGTTGTCGATGAGTAATGCATAGCTGATAGGCACATCCTTCTTCTGAAAGAAAGCTACAGGTTGTTGCTTTCCGTCATCGAATACGAGGAAGTCTTCTTGATTCAAGTCCGTCACCGGCCGCTTTGATACATCTGTCACCAGGACGTTGAGCTTGATTAAGGGTTGGGCATTCTCGCCTGTTGATTGTGTGAACGAGCGCGCGGGGAGGATTAGCGCCGAAAGGTTTAAGGCGAAACAGACTATCAACGTGTATCTTAGTATTCTCATAATCTTATCGCTTTCCGCACACTGCCATGAGGGCAGCGCTTGACACATCGGCATTCGAGCTTAATAGATTAGGTATACCCCAATCCGCGCCTCACTCCGCAAAGCAGTTGTAATGGTTCATCAACATAGGACCAATTCTAACAGGCGAATGCAGCGGAGCCGCGCTTGCTTATCAAGATTAATATGGTAATGTAATGACCGCCTCAGTGTTTCTTGCGGCTGTTTGACTCCTCTGCTGCACGGAGCTTACGGTCAGACTTTCCACTCTTGCCTGACAGACTTACCTGAGTCTGTGAAAGGAGAATCCTCCATGCTACTCGGCTCTAACCTTCTTGAAGTCGCAATAGGAATGATCTTTGTTTACCTGCTCTTGAGTTTGTTATGCTCTGCGCTCAGCGAGCTGATCGAATCTCTTATCAAGTTCCGCGCTCGCGACCTGGAGAAGGGCGTCGGTAAGCTACTCAACAACCCGGAGCTGACAAAGAATTTCTTTAACCACCCGCTCATCAAGCCGCTTGGAGAGAAGCCTTCGTACATCCCTGCGCGCACCTTCACCCTGACCTTGTGGAATTTGGCGACTACGGAGGCGGCGAAAGGTAAAGAGATAAGCGCCGGTGTGACGCAAGACCTTAAGGCTATCAGAGATTTAATTGCATCCCTGGATGGCGAGAAGAATGGGAACATCAAGGCATCTCTGCTCACGCTGATTGATGAGGCGGGCAACGACATCAACAGGGCGCGTGCGAACATCGAAGGGTGGTACAACGATGCGATGGACCGCGTGTCGGGCTGGTACAAGCGACGCGTACACTGGATACTAATGGTGATCGGTCTCCTGGCTGCGGGAATCCTTAACATTGATACCATCACTGTGACGCGCACTCTCTGGTATGACGACACATTGCGCAAATCAGTCGTGACAGCCGCCGACACCTACGTTAAAGGAAATCAGCCGCCGCCAACCCAGGCAGCGCCCCCTCCCCAGGGCGGGCCTGTCGTTCCCAAGGATGCCGCTAACCCCGCAGAGCAGGCGAAAGATGCTCTTAAGAGAGTCAACGATGTCCAGGCTGAGATAAACAGACTGGCTCTGCCTATTGGTTGGATCCATGAGCCTAAGGCCAATGATCCGAAGTACGCAGATGACAAGGAAAATGCGGAGTATAATAAGGACCTGGAAGCGTATCTGACCGATCCGCGGCGTTTTCCCGAGAATAATTTCGCTAGCTGGTTCTTGAAAGTGCTAGGGATATTATTCACTGCGCTGGCGGTTTCACAGGGCGCCCCTTTCTGGTTTGATCTCCTTAACAAGTTCATTGTAATCCGCTCGACCGTCAAGCCTCGCGAGAAGAGCCAGGAACAACCCTCTAAGGACAAGCCCGCGCCCGAAACCACCAAGGAACAAATTGAAGATAAGGACAAAGACAAATGAGACGATAACTCAAACCGAGGCTGTGCCTGGTCGCAAAACATCTCGAAAGAAATAGGCGCTTTCGCACGCCGCGCCTACTGATCCGTGTCTTTATTGGCAGCTCAGTTATGCGTTAGAGAGCAGGATGGCTAAGAGGATAATCGTCATCAAAGAAACTGTACGAAGAACACGCAAACAGATCAGCTTTACATGAAAGACTTATTTCATTGGCCGGAGTCAGGTAAGCAAATCTCGCATGATTCGATGAATTATGCTCCGGTGAGGCGAGTCGCTATACTGCCATTGGACTACGCTGCTCCACAGCAGTGCGACGCCTGATGGAGGAAAGATCGGAGGAATTATGTCGAAGATGCGTGTCGTGCAGGTCCCTCATGCTGAGGGACCCTTCGAGCTTGTTGAACGCGAAATCCCGGAGCCTGATGCAGGATGGGTGCGAATCAAAGTGCAAGCTTGCGGAATATGCCACAGCGACTCACTCACAAAGCATGGAGCCTTCCCGGGTATCGAGTACCCGCGAGTTCCCGGGCATGAAGTCGTCGGCCTTATTGATGCCGTTGGGCCGGGTGTCGCCGGATGGGCAGCCGGCCAGCGTGTCGGGGTAGGATGGAATGGCGGGTATTGCGGGTATTGCGTCGATTGCCGTCGAGGGAACTTTTTCGCCTGCCAGGTTGCGGGTCAGATTACGGGCGTTACATACGATGGCGGCTACGCCGATTATATGGTCGCTCCTGTCAGCGCGCTGGCGCTGGTTCCAGAAGAGCTGTCGGCAGTAGAGGCGGGGCCGTTGATGTGCGCGGGGCTTACGACCTTCAACGCCCTCCGCAATAGCGGCGCGCGCCCTGGCGATGTCGTAGCGGTTCTCGGCATCGGAGGGCTCGGCCATCTTGGCGTTCAGTTCGCCGCAAAGATGGGCTTTAGGACCATCGCTATCGCGCGCGGAAGCGACAAGGAGCCCCTGGCGAGGCAGCTCGGCGCATGGCGTTACATTGACAGTCAAACAGAGGATGCCGCGGCGGAGCTACAGAAGCTGGGGGGCGCAAGCGTAATCCTGGCTACGGTAACAAGCGGCGACGCGATGAGCGCTTTACAGGGTGGTCTGGCAGTCAGGGGAACCCTGGTGCTTGTTGGCGCAGTCGAATCGATGGAGATCTCGCCACTTCTCCTCCTCATGGGGAGCCGGTCGATCAAGGGCTGGTACTCAGGCACGTCGATTGATTCGCAGGATACCTTGAGCTTCAGCGTGATGAGCGGCGTGCGGTCGATGAATGAGGTCTTCCCGCTTGAACGCGCGGCCGAGGCTTACGAGCGGATGATGAGCGGCAAGGCACGGTTTAGAGTCGTTCTCACCACTGGAAATTAATCTGTAAGGATCGATACTCTCTCGGAAGGGTTACAAAATATGCCGCGACGCACTTCGATCGGTATCATCGGGACGGGCTGGGTGGGTTCCAGCGTAGCGATCTCTGCTCTTCATGCCGGGGCAGCCAATGAGCTTATACTCTACGACGTGCGCGAGGAGATAGCGGAAGGAGAGGCGATGGACCTAGCGCACGGCTCCTCATTCTACCCCTCGGCGGCGGTGCGTAGTGGAACCATTGAGGAGATGTACGACACAGATGCTGTGGTCATTGCGGCAGGCAGAGGAGGAACTCCCGGCCAGTCCCGACTGGATTTGCTTAATGATAACCTGGGCATCGTGCGTGACCTTGCTCACCAGATGCGCGGCTATAAGGGAATTGTGGTCGTGGTAACGAACCCTGTCGACGTGCTGACATGCCTCTTCACCAAAACGTCCGGCCTCCCCCCGGAGCGCGTCATCGGCACGGGGACGATGCTCGACACTGCCCGACTGCGCCAGATATTGGGGCGGAGACTGTCGCTAGACCCGCGCTCGGTCCATGCACAGGTCATAGGCGAGCACGGCGATTCTGAGGTCGTGCTGTGGTCAGGCGCGTACGTCGGCGGCATGCCTCTACGCAGGTGGCCCGGCTGGCGGCAGGATCAGGAAGCAACCATCGCCCACGAAGTCCGCACCGCCGCGCAAGAGATCATCAGGCGGAAAGGTGCGACTAATCATGCCATAGGCTTAGTAACGTCCGCCTTGCTGCGGTGGATGCTGCGCGGAGAGAGGCGCGTGCTGACAGTCTCGCGGCTACAGAGCGGAGCGTTAGGGCTGAATGACGTCGCGTTGTCGTTACCTACGATCGTCAGCGCTGAGGGGGCGACGGACGTGCTCGAACCCGAATTGGATGAGGATGAAAAGATACTGTTGGAACGTTCGGCGTCCTTGCTGCGGAAGGCGACTGAATCGGCTGCGTAAGCAGCGACTCCCGAAAGGTCTATTCAGATCAGCGAGAAATCTAGTAATGTTCTGCGAATTATCTAAAGTAGCAGTCAGAGGCGACCGTTATGAAAAGTAACCTTACGAAACTTCTCTCAATAGCAGTCGGCTACATGCTGTTAAACACAGCGGCCGTTGTACAGGGGCAGTCCGGGAAGCCTGATGCGCCGGCGGCCAGTCAGTTTGAAACGCGGTGCGGATGGCTCAGCAACCCTACCCCCGCCAACATCTCTTTGTACGACCGGGACGAGGAATGGATCATCGGAGTGCAAGGCGCTTATCAGATTGAAGCGGAATGGGACTGGCCGGCTTTCAAAAGTGGACAGTGGGTGCGGACAAATGGCGTGAGCTACGGATACGGCTGCGCGTGCCTGCGAGTGCGAGTCAATCGTGATACTCAGGAAGTACTGGAGATCAAAAGCTCGCAGGCGCGGCCGTTGTCGGCGTGTCGCAACGATCGCTCCTTGAAGAAATGGAAACACCTGTTCAAATGATTGGTATGGAGGGCTGTTCGATAGCCCTCCAGAGGTGGCTATGGTCGCGAGAGCCTTATAAGCAAGCACCGGAACAAACGTGGCCCGGCGGAGTCTAATACTCTGTAGCCTCTGTTGAATTCGAAGGTCTTGCTTTGGATTATGTAGACCGAAAGTCATGGTTCGTCACTCTCGCACTGGCCCTTTGCGTTTCGCTCGCGGGCTGTCATACCCAACCTGCGGTCGTCGGGGATTCTCACTCAAAGACAGACTCATCCGGCAGTGCCTCCAAGCCGCTTAACAAACAGACAGTTGCTAACCCCGGCAAGCTGATTCACGTTGTCGTCGCCCTTTGTGATAACGAATACCAGGGGATTGTCCCGGTCCCTGCCAGAATAGGCAATGGCGATGATCCGGCTAATAATCTTTACTGGGGCGCCGCTTACGGCGTCAGGACCTTTTTTCAGAGGTCTAAGGAGTGGAAGCTCATTGCGAGCATTCAGAACCCCAAACCGGCGGTGTTGGAGCGCGTCGTCTTCAAACATCGCAGCAAAGATGTCTATCTCGTGGCTGACGCCTACCGCGGCAGAGAGATACGCCAAACGACAATTGATTTCTTAGAGTTCGCCGCAGGCACAAAGGATGAAATCATAGACGTGCAGTCGGACTCGAAACGAGTCGCCTTTACTGCCGGAGCCGGGGCCGATCTTGTCGCTTACGTCGGCCATGACGGGCTGATGGATTTCACGCTCGCCCAGTACCCGCGTAAATCCGACGACCGCCGGCGCGATGTGATAATTCTGGCCTGCGCCAGCAAAGCCTACTTTAAAGAGGCAATTCGCGAGACGGGGGCGAACCCGCTTTTATGGACGACGGGGTTGATGGCGCCGGAAGCATACGTGTTAAGCTCGGCCATCGCTGGTTGGGTTGTCGACGAAAGCGGAGAAAGTATTCGCAAGCGAGCGGCCGGGGCATACCACACGTATCAGAGGTGCGGAATGAGAGCGGCGTTGAATCTCTTTTCAAATAGCTGGTAGACGTTGATTACGCCGACCTTCTAAGCGTAAGAATCCAGCCAGACCTTTGCCTCATCTTTAGACCGAACGATGCGAATCATTCCGTGTGAAGCATGTTCGTAAGCGAGCTCGCCGAATCGCTCCCCGTGGGCGGTGGGGTCCGGCACGACTATCGCGACTCGTAATTTATAGTTCATAAACTTCTGAAAAAGCTCGCCCGCCAACCCGCTGCGAAGATCAAAAAACTCTCGCGCTAAATCGTCCTCGGTGAGGATGAGCCCCTTTGCGTTGAGGCAGGCAGCAACCGCGTCAGGGATATCTCTGAAAGACCTTATAGAAATGGCTGCTTCGGAAGCGATGATGATTCCGCGCTCTTCGTTCATAGATTCATCCATCGAAATCCACCACGTAGATCGTCAAGTATGAAACCGGCCAGTTCTTACAGTATACTAATTGAGTAAGCTGCGGCGAATTAAACACAAAGCGATTAATCTACTCGCATTCAAACGTGAAGAGCGAGAGCTGTTTTCTAAGAACCGGAGGGTATCGAATGAGACGATCGGCATTTATCATAATTGTCTTGCTTGCTGCGTTCGTAGCCACGCCCGCGCAGACCCCGACCGAGGGCGCTGCAAAGCTGCAGGGGCACGTCGTATGTTGCGCAGACTGCTGGGCTGAAGCGGACCGGAAAACTGTTCCCTACGGCACAGAAGAAGATTTAGAGAAGGCCGCGCAGTGCATTGCCAATGGTGATCCCACCTTGCTTGCGGTCGAGAATAAAGAGGGCGGCTGGACGCTTTACCAGCTCGATCAAGGTAAATTCAAGCGGCCGGGCAAGAACTGGCTCGACTACGTCGGCAAGCAGGTAGAAGTCAGCGGCTCAATCCGAACCAGGAAGGATCAGCACATCATCAAAGTCGATTCCTTGACTGTTTTGAAAGACAGGCCCGTTTCCGATGCAACATCGGCCACCTCCGTCGTAGGCACAGAGGTCGAGCTTGCCTTAAAGGATTTGTTTGGCGCAGAGCAGCGTTTAAGCGCATTCAAGGGCAGGATCGTGGTCTTGAATTTTTGGGCCACCTACTGTGTGCCGTGCCGCAAAGAGATGCCCGATTTAGCGCGAGTTCAAAACGAGTACGCGGCGCTCGGCGTACAGGTGATCGGCGCGGCGGCGGACCCGCTCGCGGATCAGGCGAAGGTGCGACAGTTCATCAAAGAGACGAAGGTCAACTTTCCTGTCTGGCTCGGGGCCTCTGCCGATGACATGAGGAAGTTCGGGCTTGGCTCGGCGCTGCCGGGGACCGTCATCATTGGCCGCGACGGTAAAGTTGTGGCTCAGATCAAGGGCGTAGTAAAGGAAGCGGACCTCAAAAAGCACCTCGACACGCTTGTTGCTAAGGATGAATCAAGAGCCAAAGGGCAGATCGCGCGAGCAGGCAAAGAGAGCAAATCCTCAAGCGTTCCCAGTTGACCGCTCTGACCGGGCGAGGGCCGCGCCGTGAGCGGGGCAGCAAACACAAACCCGCATAGATGGACGCTCGGCGTAAGGGCTTTGAGCGACCAGATCCCGCGTGCGAGCCTGCGCCTGACGTTGACCTATCACCTGCTGCCCAGGCTTTCGGTAGGGGTCGAGTATAACCCGCGAGCGGATGACGTAGGGCTGCTGGCAAACTTTGTCGCGATCACAGAAACGGAGCGCAGGCCGGCATTGATTGTCGGCACAAGCTCAGACCGGATCGGCACGCCTTCGGGCCGCTCTGTCTACGCGACGGTGAGCAAGAATCTTTCGAATGAGTTGAGGCTGCCGATTGCGCCGTATGCGGGCGTTGCCTACAGCACCTACGAAGACAGGTTCTTGCCGATTGGCGGCCTGAACATAAACTTCGGAGAGAACTTCTCGTCGCAGATTATTTTCGATGGCGTCAAAGTCCACCCTACGCTCAACTACGCAACGGGGCGGCACGTTTTCACATTCTTGCTAGCGCAGGGCAAAAACCCTGGAGTGAGCTACAGCATCTCTTTCTAAGTTAAGCGGCATTGTGAGCCTTTTGTGATATGATCTCAAATGAAAGACTTAGGGTCCGGTCATAACGAAGCGAGGAAGTATGTCAGTTCAATATCAAAGGCGCTATTTCAATGTTAGTGAGTATTACCGAATGGCCGAAGCCGGTGTGCTTACCCAGAATGACCACGTTGAACTTATCGAGGGAGAGATTATCGAGATGAGCCCGATTGGTAGCCGCCATGCCGCATGCGTAAGGAGGCTTGGCATACACTTAACTCGTCTGCTGGGCCAGATTGTTCTGATAAGCATACAGAATCCTGTGCGGCTCAATGACTATTCAGAGCCGGAGCCAGATGTGGCATTGCTTAAACTAAGGGATGACTTTTACGCCCAATCGCACCCAACACCAGAAGACACTCTCTTGATAATTGAAGTGGCTGATACTTCTGCGGAATACGACCGCGGCATCAAAATGCCGCTCTATGCACAAGCGGGTATAGCCGAAGCCTGGCTGGTAAACCTACCTAAAGAGATAATTGAAATATACACAGAGCCTTTGAACGGTTCGTATCAGAAATGCCGAATGGTAAAGCGAGGTGAGATTCTTACCTCAGAAACGATAACAACATTAACCCTCGATGTCAGCGATGTGCTGGGCTAGAAACGCCGTCTAACAAAGACATGCGCCGGAGCCGCGCTCGCGGTAGTGTTTTCTTCCGTCGAAAAGATGTAATTGATTATAGATGCAGTAAGGCTCTCACTGAGATTCTGAGTCTGATTTAGGTTCGTTTCGAGTGCATCGCAGAGTTTCATTAACTCATCCACTTTAGCGACGATACGCTTTTGTTCTTTGAGAGGTGGTAAACCCACAATAAAAGAATGCAACAATTCCTTCCTTACACCAGATTGCCCCGCTGTACGTTCTGACTCAGCGATTACAGTTCGTTGAATTCTTGGCTCTTGTAGCAGGTAGTAAAGAAAGTCTTTACGTAACACTTCTTCAATTGGACTAGCCTTCATTAACGCAACATTATAAGTTCCTTTCAATCCTCTTAGGATTTGAAACACAGGGGGGCCATATCTGCCAATCATTATATCGTCCTCTTTGAAGGGGCGATTAGCGAATTCATTAGGCACAAAGGTTTGAAATCCATCTGACTTAAAGTCTCTTATTTGTATAAGTCTCGTGTAACCTTCACGCTGCTCATAAATGAACTTGCTCTTTGCTGGCTGGCTTCCGCCGATAAACTTTACTAAATGCCCTAAACTTATCCATTTCCATCCTATGGGTAGAGTATATGGTACGTCCTCTGGAGTCATTTCGCGCTCACTAAGGCCATTTTCCTCAGTAAGAACGTTGATTGCATCTCTGGCTTTGTCAAATTGTACAGATGCAGGCTCATCATTATGATCTTGCGGAACAATTTGACCTTGAACGGTGAGTTGCAGGATGGATTGTCGAAGCTTGCCGGTGGTTTCCGGTGAGTCGTAGAGAAAACCGAAGTTATCGCAGATGCGCTGCCAGTGCGTGTTGAATTCTTCGGGCTTGTTTGCGGCAAGCAGATGTTCAAGCGCGGAGTTGTTGAGATGTACACGGGTTTCACGTCTCTTCTGCTGGCGCTTTTCCAACTCATCGCAGAGCCTCATCAGTTCATCAACTTTAGCAACAATGCGCATTTGCTCATCGAGCGGCGGCAATGGTGCAATTGTGTTTATGATTTTTTCTCTTGAGATATTTGGCTGCGCTCCACCTGCCCCCTGATTAGTGAATCGATCTCGGTAGGCTCGCAAGATATAAAACAAGAAGCGGTTATAAATGCCCTCAAAACAGGTGCAAGCACAGACGGCTTGATTTGTTGTGGCCTCAGTTTCGAGTATCGCAAGTTTGCCGATTGTAGCACCATACATTGCGATGAGTACGTCACCCGGTTTGTTACTGCGTAATGAGCAGTTTTTTAACGCTAACTCAGAAACCCTTTCCTCTGACTCACTGATATAAGAGTCGTTCAGCTCTCCAGACTTAAACCATCTTACCGGACCATCATAATACTCGTGTTTCTTTCGGTCAGGAGTTGCACCCGCTCCCCAATCTCCAACATCATTTAATCTAACCCATTCCCAACTTTCCGGTATGCCGAACGGTACTTCTTCGGGCTTAACAGCCGGTAAATCCTTTACCCTTTTAATTACTTTGTCCTTGATGAGTCTTGCCTGGTTTATTCTGATCCTCTTTAGTAATACAGACGCTGGCTCATCCTCCGGGTCTTGCTCAACGAGTTTGCCTTGAACGGCTAATTGCAAAATCAACTCGCGGAGTTTCTGTACTCCGTTCGGCGCTTCGGCAAGCAGGTCGAAATTATCGAAGAAGGTTTGAAGGTTCATTCAAAAGCCGGTTTCTGACTCAAAATTGATTCCGCTGTAAAGCGCGTCAACATCCAGCTCGCAGTCGAGCGACTCGATTTGCAAGACCTCGCCCGCGCCATATTCTTTTTGTAGCCAGGCCCGTTCCGTTTGCCGGACATAGTGAGTGATGTATTTCTTGCTCTGCGCGATCAGCAGATATTCGCGGAAACTTGTAATCGATTTGTAGTGCGTGAATTTCTCCCCTCTATCAAATGCTTCGGTCGTGGGCGAAAGGATATCAGCAAGCAACACGGGATTGGTCAAGCATAATAATCCGCTATGCTCTTCAAACTCAGGCTTGCCACACAACGCCGACAGATCGGGATAACGATACGGCGGCAGGCTCGGAACTTTCACTCGCAGATTGGCTGGATAGACATAGCAGCCTCGCCCTGCCGTCTGGTTATTGAAGGTTGTAATCAAACGACTCTCAAGCAGCGCGTGATTGGGATGCACGCCGCTCATGTTGAATACTTCGCCGTCGAAGTATTCAAACTTCTCTTCCGAGTTCTTATCCAGCTCGATATATTCTTCGATCGTGTATCGCTTTGTGGATTGTGTTGCCATCTCAATGCCTCGCAATCAAACCGGCTCTTGCAGTGATGTTATCACGAATGGGTTTTCGCGTCGCGCATGAGGGCAGTCATTAACTCCTGCTTCAACGCATTGCGCGTCTTGGCGACTTCGTCCATCAAATGGCGATACTCGGCGAGCAATTCTTCAGGGTCGCGGTGCGCGTCATCAACCTTGTTCGGGTTCTTAACATCAAGGTTGTAGTTGCTCGCCTTTATCTGCTCTACCGCCACGCGCCACGCATGCTCGCTCTCTTCACGCTTGTCCCACCACGCTTTTTCGCGGTCAAACTCCTCGATGCGTATCGGCTTCGTCTTGCTGTACGACTTCACGCCTTGGGGATACGGATGCTCGAAGTACCATATCTCTCGCGTCGGCTCTCCCTTAGTGAAGAAGAGCAAGTTCGTCTTTATGCCTGTGTAAGGATTGAACACGCCATTCGGCAAACGGACAATCGTGTGCAGGTTGCATTCTTCCAGCAGCTTCTCCTTGATGCGCGTCTTCACCCCTTCGCCGAACAGCGTGCCGTCGGGCAAAACAATTGCGCCGCGCCCGCCATCTTTCAACAGGTGAATAATCAATTGTAAGAATAAGTCTGCCGTCTCGCGCGTGCGATAAGCCGCAGGGAAATTCATTTCGATGCCGTCTTCTTCCATCCCTCCAAAAGGCGGGTTCGTCATAATCACGTCAACTCGGTCAGCCTGTGTGTAATCGCGCAGAGGCCGCGCCAGCGTGTTGTCGTGACGAATCTGTGACGGCTCTTCGATTTGATGCAGCAGCATGTTCGTCACACAAAGCAGGTGCGGCAGCGGCTTTTTCTCTACGCCGAAGATTGACCGTTGCAACAGGTCTTCATCCTCCACGCTCTTAGCATAATTCTTTCTGACGTGTTCGATCGCGGCGGTCAGAAAGCCTCCAGTCCCGCATGCCGGATCAAGCACGCGCTCGCCGAGCTTCGGGTCAACAATATCGACCATGAATTGAGTCACTGCGCGAGGCGTGTAGTATTCCCCTGCGTTACCAGCGCTCTGCAAATCGCGAAGGATTTGCTCGTAGATGTCGCCGAACATGTGGCGGTCTTTCGAGCTGTTGAAGTTGATTTCGTTCAACTTGTTAGTGACCTGCCGCATCAGCGTGCCGGATTTCATGTAGTTGTAAGCGTCCTCGAAAACACCGCGCACGATGAAGGCTCGGCGGTTGGAATCTACGGCCAGGTCTTTTAGTGTTTTGAACAGATCGTTGTTGACGAAATCGAGCAGCGCGTCGCCAGTTATCCCTTCAGTGTTTGCGGCCCAATTGCGCCACCGAAGACGCTCAGGAATTGGCGAGCGGTAATTGTCTTCAAGCAGTTCGTTCTGCTTTTCGCTGTCGTCAAAGATTTTCAGAAAAAGCATCCACACGAGCTGGCTGATGCGCTGCGCGTCACCGTCCACGCCCGCGTCCTTACGCATTATGTCCTGAATAGTTTTGATAGTAGTGTTGATCGACATAGCTCGTTATTGATTGCAGAGAAACCGGCAGCGGTCAAGCCGCCTTGTAAAGCTCCCGCTCCAAGCCGCGCAGGGCCTCAAGGTACTGTTCGCGCCCGCCGAAGATGTCGATGATTTCGACGACCGTGCCGATTTGATTGAAAGGCTGCACCCTCAATACACTCAAACTCTCGATGTTCTCGATGCCTTCATCCGCATACTTGTCGAGTAGCGCATCCAGAACGGCGCGGGCCTTCTCGCCGTACTTGCCAAAGTAGTCGCGCTTCCGCACCTGCGCGGCCCGCTCTCGCCGTGTGAGCGGCGGCTGTCCGAAAGCGACGTGGCAGATCAGGTCAAAGGGATCGTAATCTCTGCCAACCTCATCGGCCAGGGCGTCGAGCAACACTCCGCGCTCATTGAGTTCGCTGACGAGGGCTTGCTTTTGGTCGCTTGTTGCCCAGCGATTGATAAAGTCATCCAGAGAGGCGAACTGGCGGCTAACGGTCTTGCGGGTGTAGTCCTTGAGCGATTCGGTTATCAGCTTGCCGTCTTTGCCATAATACTGGACTCGCTCCGAGACGACGAAAACCGGAACGTCGCCGACGTAATATTTATTTCTCCTGCCTGTTTTCGCGCCGCCCACGGTGGGGTCATCCGGCTCATTCTCTTCTTCTTCGCCGCCCGTTGTTTCGTCGGTGCTTTCATCCGGCGGGACGGGCGAATCCGTAAGGCCGGGCTGGTAAACCTGCACCGGTTCGCCGTCGAAATCAGGGTCGGCGAATAGCTCGGTCGCCTTCTTGAAGTCCATTATCGTAAAGAAGAACTTATCGAAGTCTTCACGGATGCGCGTGCCGCGCCCGATGATCTGTTTGAATTGCGACAGCGACTCGATGCGCTGGTCAAGCACGATGAGCTTACAGGTCTGCGCGTCGACGCCGGTCGTCATCAGCTTCGACGTGGTGACGATGACCGGGTAGCGGCTCTCAGGCATTATGAAATTGTCCAGTTCCGCTTTGCCTTCCGGGTTGTCACCCGTGATCTGCATGACGTACTTGCTGTTCTTCGCTACCAAATCGCCGTTTTCGTTGATGAGCGCCTGCCGCATACGCGCGGCGTGTTCCCTGTCTTCGCAAAACACGATGGTCTTGTCATAGCGATTCGTCTCTTTAAGAAATTGAGTGATCTTTTGAGCGACAAGCTGAGTGCGCTTTTCCAGGACAAGCTCCCGGTCAAAGTCGCGCTGATTGTAGACGCGGTCTTCTATAGGCTTTCCGTACCGGTCGCGCTTCCCCTTCTCGGGCCGGTAGCCCATCAGGTCTTTGTCGATATCTATCCGCACCACTTTGTACGGGGCGAGAAAGCCGTCTTCGATACCCTGCTTGAGCGAGTAGGTATAGACCGGCGGGCCGAAGTAATCAATATTTGAAACATACTTCGTCTCCTTCGGCGTCGCGGTCAGTCCGATCTGCGTGGCTGTCGAGAAGTAATCAAGAATTTCGCGCCAGGCCGAATCCGCGGCGGCGCTCCCCCTGTGGCACTCGTCAACCACGACAAGGTCGAAGAAGTCGCGCGAGAATTGCTTGTATATATTCTTCTCTTCTTCGGTCCCGGTTACGGCTTGATAAAGTGAAAGGTAGATTTCATACGACTTGTCCACCGTCCGGTTGGTAATCTTCGTCATTGCAGAGCCGAACGGTTTGAAGTCGTTCGTCTTTGTCTGGTCGACAAGTATGTTGCGGTCTGCAAGAAAGAGGATGCGCTTCTTGGTCTTCGACTTCCACAGGCGCCAGATAATCTGGAAGGCGACAAAGGTCTTGCCCGTCCCGGTCGCCATCACGAGCAGGATGCGGCCCTGGCCCCTGGCTATGGCTTCGATGGCGCGATTGATAGCCAGGGTCTGGTAGTAGCGCGCCGCTTTGCCTGCGCTGTCCGCGTAGTAATCCTGCGCGACGAGAGCCCGGGTTTCATTCTTAATGCCTTTCCAATCGCAGTATCGTTGCCACAGCTCTTCCGGCGAAGGGAAATCAGTAAGCGCAAGCTCGCGTTCAATGACGCCCTTTTTCAGAGTTCGGTCATGCTCAATAAAGCCGTCACCATTAGAGCTGTATGCGAACGGAATATCGAGCATCTCAGCATATTCGATAGCCTGCTGCATCCCGTCGCTGATGTTGTGATTGTTGTCTTTGGCTTCGACGACGGCGATTGGAAGATTCGGTTTGTAATAGAGGATGTAATCGGCCCGCTTCTCCTTCCCGCGCGAGATGGTCTTGCCTCGAACAATCACACTGCCCCTGGTGAGTCTGACCTCCTCTCGAAGTTGTGTGTGGATGTCCCACGCGGCGTCCTCGATGGCCGGCGTGATGTACTTTGTGCAGATGTCTCGCTCGCTTAGTGAGCTTTTATCGTTGCTCGTCATAACTTCCAGGCAATAGTAAGCTTGATACCACAAAAGCAGAGGGACGGCAATACTCACTCTCTAGCCGATAAGTGATCTTTAGTTTACTAATTCTGATCTACATTTCACCCCCTGTTGATGCCGACTCTGCCGTCGTTTGTAATGACCATTCGCTGTAACGGAGTCGTGGTATTGTTGGGAGTCGTATAGAAGTCCATAGCGACGCCGGTGCCGTTAGAATTCCAATTCTCAGTGGCCCTGATTAATATTTTGCATTGCCGTCGCCGGTAAAATACCCAGCGAGGCTATTGAGATTCCATCACCGCCATGCTAGACTTTCCGGGCCTCAGGTGGAGTTTACCGTCCATGATTTTAGTAACGAATAACGATTGTAAAGCTCGGGCTCTTGGCCTGTTGATGAGGCGGCATCACACCACGGCTGCCCTCTGTCAGCAGCGTGTTCTTGAGCAGAGCATAACTGTTCCAACACCATAAAGCTCCTATAGAAAGAAAGGAATGAAGAAGTATGAAACGTAAGTTGATGCCTTTGGTAGTGGTAATCGTAATTACCATATCTATTTCTTTACCTGTCACCGGCTCTGGCGCGGGCACACAGCCCTCGCCCGCCACTCAGACTCTGTCTACAGGTGAACATATCCTAGCCCTGATGACTCAGGTGAATGCTCAATTAGCGGCGTCCAGCGCCGGCTATCAGGTTGACCATGCCGAATACATAACCCCGGATGATTCCGGCGAAGTAGGACAGACAGTTTTCTTCAATAACCGAGGTAACAGGCAGCTTGCCGCTCACTTCGTGCCGGGCGACCCGCGAAGAGGAGGCGGCACCAATATCACCTATATGGTAGACCAAACGGAGGGGGCAATAGATGGCCTCACAACCGCGCAGACCACCGCCGCGATAGACAGAGCGATGGCTACCTGGGACGGAGCGAATTGCTCGACCATTCCGATAGTTGGGGTGCCCAGCCCGGCAGAAGATCTGGGTGTGGTCGAGTTCCTTAATGGACTGGGGGGAAGCCCTAACATCAACGCCGACATCACGCACACCGGCTGGCTTCCAGGGGGAATACTTGCGCCCAACGTCATCGCAGTCACATTCACTTTCGTCTTCATCAATCCGGATGACAGTCTGACTGACATAGACAACAACAACAAGGCAGATGTCGCTTTCCGGGAAATCCTCTACAACGATGCTTTCGTCTGGGCAATAAACGCGAACATAGATGTCGAGACGGTTGCGCTACACGAGGCGGGTCATGGATTGAGCCAGGCTCATTTCGGGAAGCTATTCCAAACGACCCAAAACGGCAAGTTTCACTTTGCTCCCCGAGCCGTAATGAATGCCGGATACACCGGAGTCCAACAGGGACTCAGCGGCACGGACAACGCGGGTCATTGCAGCATCTGGGGGTCGTGGCCTAACAACTAAGAATCAACTAATCCCTTGAGGTGAATGGCTTGGCCGGCTATCGCGTCGTCAAGCCATTCGCCTCACACCAATCATTGGTCATTCTGCATGGAGCCGAAGCCTCTTTTCCACTGGCCGTTTTCGAGGTGCATATTGAAGCGCGCCGAAACCTTTCCCATTTTCACAGCCTCGTCTGCCCCGGAGATTCTTAGCAGCCCGACAACGGCTATCGTCGCTTTGTCGCCGCTGATGAAGCCGCCTGTAACTTGCGCACTTTCGATGGCCTGCGTCTTCAGCAGTTGAAACACGACTTCTTCCAATTCTTTAGGAAGGGGTCCGGCATCCGGGTTGAGCTGCATCTCATCGTTCATTCTGGCGGTAAGTGAAACCTGGAGCACCCTGGCAAGCTCCCTGGCAGTTTTCGCCGCTTCGAGCGCCTTCGCCATCTTCATAAAAGCCGCTCCGGGAGCGCCCCCGCCGACCGGCAACTTTACTCCGTTCTTTGCCGTGACCGGGACCTTCGCGGGATCGCTCTTGACCGCCGCATGAAAGGCCACGTTGAATTCATAGATGTGGTCTTTGCGTTTTTCCGGCGCTGCAAGGTAGAGGCGTCCTTCAACAACGCTGTCATCATTTTTCAACAAATCAATCTTCGGATCAAAGAGCGGCGTCGCAGAGATGGATGACGAATCGCTTGATAAAGTCCCTACCTCCCAAATGTCAATCGTATTGAACGCGCCTTCTTCGCCGGTTATCCGATATTTGACCACGTATCGATTTCCCGCCTCCTTCATCTTCATGGTTACGCCGATTTCTTCAACATCGTCGTCCGCCACCGGCGCTTCGGTGAAGAGCAGCCAGGTCGAGGTCCTCTTCGGGTCGAAAAAGTCATAATCGATGTGGGCGTAAACATGATTTAGCTTTGTCGCTTTACCATCAACGATGAGCTGCCCGCTGGCCTTGCCCAGTTCGAGATTCGTCGGCGTAACTTTGGCGCTGTTTGGTGTCGCGCGTTTTACCGTGCCGGCGGCTGGTTTCTGCGGATTCGCGGGGCGGCGTTTCGTCTGCGCGAATGAAGCCGTTCCAAAGAGACTGACCGCAGTGAGATACAGAATTGCGCATTTCATAAGGATCGTCCTTTCCGACTGTTTACTAGAGTCGCTTTCAGAATAGTGGCATTCCGCAGCTTGGCTGGCGAGACCAGTACCCCATCCTTGAAGCTGTCGACATGGCTATTGGCTATGTAATAAAAGTCATTTCCGGCTATGGCGCCCGGCTTCCTCTCCTCTTGCGCAGACTGTGACGGGGCCGCCGATGATGTCAAAAGAATTAGCGCCAATACCAGGAAAGAAGTTCTCTTTAAGATTTTTAACATGGTCTATTTTTCTCCGCATCACCGGGGGTCAAGCGGGATGTGGCCTCCTGCGCATTCTATTCCAGAGCAAGACGATGATGGCCCCTATCAAGATGCCCGTGGTGTCGGGAATCAGGTCTCGCAATCGGCAGTGTCCTTTACCCGTGACGCCCTGACCGATCTCGACCAGCGCCCCCATGCCGATCGTCGCTATGGCCGCCCAGCCGTACGCCGACCAGTTGGACATTCGCAGTTGCGCGCTCGTCATTACGAAGAACAACGCGAACATCACAATATGTGCGTAGTTGGTCAGAGAATGAATGGCCAATTGCACACTGGGCGTGAGTTCGCACGGCTGAGGGTTGAACCTGAAACCCACGCTCACGGGAAAATAGAGCAGGCTCATCAAGACGAAGGTAAAATAAGCCCAGCGGATGCCGCGCAGAGATAAGATGCCGAGCAGTACGAATGCAAGAAAAGCGAGTAGCTTCATGTGCTTTCCTCTGTATCAGACTTCAGTTCCAGCGTCATCGCGTTACAATCTGCCCGTCGTCATGCTCCTTGTCCTGAATTAACTCCTCTATGCTTCTCAGCATCCAACCGTTTTCAGTCTTTGCCTCCTTAGATCGCGGTCAGAGAGTAAATGTAGCGCTCCCTGATGGTCAAGCCGCCAAAATGAAGGGGAAGATCAATTTGTCGCCTATGATAAAATCACTCCCGTTCGGCGGCCCGGTGACGCGAGGGGTTAGACAGAGTCAAATCAGGGCCGGGCAGCTGTGCTGAATAATAGAGAGTGAGGGTTTCGAATTGAAAGTTACTGAGATTGCCTCAGAGCATTTTTCAATCGAGTTTGAAAACGAAAGTGAATTCAAAGCTGAGTACGACACCAATATTTCAGCCGGAGGTCTATTCTTTCAAACCTCTTCGCAATTGCCGGAATTCACGCCGATTCAACTCACTCTGAAATTGCCGGGGGGCAATCAGATTATGGTTCCTGCCACGGTAGTTCGTTCGATGGGAGCGGCTCTGGCGGTTTCGCTCGAACAGCCGCCGGATTTGATTTGGTCAACGCTCACCGCCAGTATGGCTGAAAACAATCAGGACACGTCTCGCGTGGAACAGAATACCTGGGAGAGAATTCGCAACTTGTCTCGCACGGAGAAACTATGGCTTGCGCCAAAAGCGGACCGCAGTGAAAGACAAGTGTTGATTCAAGATAATGACGCGCAAGTAATCTTTTCGCTGCTAAAGAATCCCCGCATCACTGCGGAAGAGGTGATACGCATCGCGCGTTCTCCCTTGCTTTCATCGATAACGGCTGAGTTGATTGCTAAGACAACCATCTGGGCGGGTAATTCGGAGATCCGCGCCGCTCTGGTTCATAACCCCCGAACGCCGACGCCGCTCGCCATCAAATTACTACCGACTTTGCCTGACCCTGAAATCCGACAGATTGCCAAATCAGGAGGCGTCAGTCAGGCGCTCAAACAAGCGGCTCTGCGAATCGTTATCAATCGCCAGTGAGGGGAATACAGTTCTTCCTCACCTGAGAATCAAAAATAGTCCTATAAATAAACAAAGGTCGAAATCTGATAAAAGGAAGAGTAACCGACTCGCCCGTGAATTGGCACGCCACATGCCTTACTTTATGTTGAATGAAGTGAAGGGGCATTAAACCGTATGAATATCGAACCGGAGAGGCAACAATTACACTACAAGGACGTTCTGGATCGGGTCTTAGATAACGGCATCATACTTGAGGCATCACCGCCTAATGTGGACGACATTGGCCTGACGGCAATGCATGACCATATAGTGATTATGCCGACAATCGAGACTTGAGTCCTTGATAGGACTATCGTGAATGGTGGGCCGCCCAAGGTGTGGGGCCAGCAATAGTTAACAAGGAGATGAGCGTGCTGGGGCAATAAGCTGGTACGGATACGCTACGGCTCGTTTGATCGTACTCAACCATTAGTAGCTGGCGTACCGCTTGGCGCAAGCTCACTAAGAAGGCAGGACTTCCAGGCTTACGATTTCACGACTTGCGCCATACTGCGATCACAGAGCTTGCCGAATCTGGAGCTAGTGAGCAGATCATCATGGCTATCGCGGGCCACGTTTCCCGTAGCATGCTTGAACGCTACAGCCACGTTAGGCTGGAGGCAAAGCGGGAAGCTCTTGAAGTTATTTCTGGTAAGAAGTCGGAAAGTTATGGCACAAACTACGCCACAAATTACGTTGAAGCTGAACCTAACTTTGATGTAAGTTCTTTCTTGCCAATAAGAGAAGGAATAGGCGCGTGCGGATTTGAACCGCAGACCCCTACCGTGTCAATGAAGGGTTTTATGTATTTTGATGTTTTTCGACGTATGCCGAAGTCTCAATTCCCTTCTCTTTTCAAGTGTTTTGGTCTACTCTCATCTACCTTCGTCTATACAAGTTTGCCGATGTCGGGCTTGAATGATTGACCGAATGATTGACCACTTTTCTGAAACCCCTACATGAAAAACCTAGTATAAGCTACCAGAAACCCCACCATTTTCTCACAATAGGAGTCTATCTATGGCACGTCAAAAGACAGGTGCAGCTATCCAGAAGTGGAAAGTAAGAGGAGGCAAACGAGTAAAACAATGGTATGCCTGTATCCATTACTGGGAGAATGATGAGCGCAAGCAATGGACAAAAAGGCCCAAAGATAACACTAAGACAGCAGCTCGGCAGTTAGCCAAACAAATGCTTGCGGAGGTAGAGGGACAGGGCCAGAGGGCGATTGATGCTGCCAATATGACGTTTGCAGACTTGGCCGACTTTTACCAGGAAACCTACCTTATTGATCCTGAGTACGTGGACGGAAGAAAAGTTGCGGGCTACAGGGGCAAGTATGTACTTGGGATAAATCTAAAGATTCTCAGAAGCTATTTCAAGAATCAAAAGATAAAAGAAATCACTCACGGCGACATAAAGAAGTTCAAAGCCGTTAGACTGAAAACTCCTGTTATCTTTGGTAAAAACACGCGTGGCACTGAAGCGCCGGGAAATGTTACTTCTCGTCAGAGGTCTATTGCAACAGTTCATAAAGAACTGAGCTTGCTTCGCCGAATACTCAACGTGGCGGTTGCAAACGGTTGGCTTGTGAAGAATCCTTTTGAGATGGGTGACTCGCTTATCAATCCAGGGGATGAGAAACCACGCGAGCGAATACTGACTAAAGAAGAAGAGGAAAAACTGCTTTCTGTATGCACAGGCTGGAATGCGCATCTCAAGGCTATCATCATTTGTGCTTTGGATACTGGAATGCGCAGGGGGGAAATCTTTAAGCTCATGTGGTCTGATATTGACTTTGAAAACGGGATTATCAATATCAAGGCGTTTAACACAAAGACGCTACGCGAAAGGCAAGTTGCAATAACATCCCGGCTCTCTCAAGAGCTTTACGCACTATGGCAGAATTCCAATAGAAACCCTGACGGGCTGGTGTTTGGAATTACGACAAGCTCCAAAAAGGGATTTGCAAGGGTGAGAGTGTTGGCAGGTCTGCCTGACCTTCGGTTCCACGATCTGCGCCATACTCACGCTACAAGGCTTGTATCAAAGCACTTGCCTCTTTCTGAGGTCGGGCGAGTTCTAGGGCACACTCAGGCGAATACAACTTATAGGTATGTGAATGCCAATGTGGAGACTGCAAAAAGAGCTGCTGCTGCGCTTGATGAATTCAATAAGTCAGTGGATGAAAGCGAAAAGGCTGTGATTCACTGATATTGTTCGGCTCGCCTTACTCACGTCAGCTAACGTGAGGACAGCTTGCGTGATCCCTGATGCGAGTGGCGAGCCGTGATTATTGGGGAAGCCTATAGGGAGGGCTGTAATGAGTAGGGCCGAGCGGCTTGCTAAGGAATTCACAGAGCTTTTAGATCAGTTTGAGCAGCTATCGTTGATGGAACAAGAAGAATGCCGAGAGAAGGTTGGCTGGCCCCGTCGCACAAAACTGCACAGAGTCAAAGAACGCACACATTGGAATAGACAGGCAGAGCAAGCAGTTAAAGATGAGCCCGACCTTGACGATGTTGATCTAATCCTGAGAGTGCCAGAGGTGGGAAGTGAGGAAAAAAGAAACAAGCTGCGCGAGTTTCTCTCAAAGCATGGTATGAAATGGGATGATGTGCATGAGTATGTTTTTTTTCACTTTCACCCTGAATGGTACGAGACACCTGCTTCGCTGCCTATCGGGAAACACTTTTTTATCGGTGAGGTTCTTTTCGATGACGTAGTTACCATTCATGTGCAATATGATCGAGCAAAACTCATAGCCCGCCTAAGGGATTTGGCTCCAGTTGCAATAGTGGCTAAAGATGAGGAAAAAGCTCAACGCAAGACACTTGGGTGGCTTATTCTTGGACCGTTCGCGGAGCGAGGGAATGGTTTGGAGCAGGACAAGGCTTTTGAACGCATTTTATTGATGCCAGATGTTGTTTATAGGCAGGAGGGCGGTGGAGATAATGATATAGCCTTTATGTCGGTGAAGGATGCAGCGCCAGAATTGAGAAATATAGTTAATGAGATTGCCGGAATTTCGATGGAAGAGATTGAGCGTAGTGACAAAGAGTTTGCTGGCGTGGTGGAACAATGTTTGAGCGACGGGATTACAAGAGCACTTGCTGTAGCAGCGCGGAACTTTTTTATTAGTGTGGTAGAGTTTGTTCTTTCTGAAGACGGGCAAGTGTCTGCTGCCCGATATAAAGAGCTAACGCAGAACAAGATTAATTATCTTCGAGTTCAAGAGCGTGGTGGAAAACGTAATGCAAAGATTGCTGCCTTGCCTGAACATATTAAAGAAGCTCTTGGCGCGGAGTATGTACGGCTTCAAAATGAACTAAGTGATATAAAGCGTGATGCCAAAACTTATTATCAGAAGAATCCTAAGAATTGGCGAACTCACTTTCTTCTTGATTATCCGCTTTTTGATAGCCATGTCGATTTATTAAATGAGATTGAAGCTTGGTTTGGTGAGCTTCCAGATGAAGAAATGCCGGAAAAGGTGAGAGCGCCTTGGGAGATTCGTATCGAATTGGCAGCACGTAAAACCATACCGAACTATCAGCGGTACGACGCTACACCTGATGTATTAAAAGAACATGCGATACTACCGATAACAGGCAATTAGCAATCCTGCACTTTGTCCTGCTTTCAAAATTATTTTGAAAACAGATAATCCCTCTCTTTTTGTCCCAATCTCAAAACTCAAATGAACTCTCCATAAGGCTCGATTTTTTGTCTTCTGAATATTCTTTTGAAGCCCTAATGACTGAGGTGTAGGAATCGCTTACTATCCATTTCGCTTTGAGAAATCCTAAGTTGAAAGGGGTGAAACATATGGCCTGTCGAATCCTAGGCACAACCGATGTGGCATTGAGACTTCGTTGCTCGACAGAGCGAGTCCGGCAACTAGAACGCGAGGGGAGACTGCTTGCTGAGAAGATGCCAAGTGGTCAAAGAGTTTTTCGATCTGAAGATGTTGAGCGCCTAGTAGCCGAGCGCGAGCATCAGAAGCAAGTCAAAACGGAAAGCAAGTAATGAGTAAAACAATGGAAGGGTTATGGACCGAAAAAGAATTTCTTGGATTGGTGAAAGTAAGCCGAGCAACCCTCAATAAATACAAATCAAAACGACTCATTACCTACTATAAGGTGGGGCGCAGAGTTTTGTATGACGAAAAGAGCTTACAGGAGTTTAAGAACAATTGTGCGCAACGAGTTGAAGCCCGTGTTTCTGCTGACGGCTTGAATGGAGGTGAAAATCAATGAGGCCGCCTGCCAGCGGCCCCAATAATTAGTTTCTAAAAAATGGTGATTCTAATGGAAATTTTAGCAAATTCTCACCGAAAAACAATACGCAAATTGAGAGTCTACGCCGTCGGCTCATTGAGCGGCTACTACTTCTTTGTGCATGAAGATCGTCTCTTACTTGGATGCGGCGGCGGCCCTCTCCCTAACAATTACAACTATACGTCTGAGACAGCGCAGCTTTACAGCCTCGCGCAGGCGCATCGCTGGTTGTGTGCCAATCTCTCAGAATGCCGATGGTACGTTGAGACGCTGTGCACGACTCCGCGCCGACAACCGGGCAAGAATGGGCGAGCAGCATAATGGAACGTGATCCACTCTTAGAAAAGGGCTTGCCTTCGGACGTTGAGGCTGAGAAAGCCGTCCTTGGCGCAATCTCTCTCAACAACGGATTGCTTACTCAAGCTCTATCATACTTGGAGAAGAAGGATTTCTTTCTCGACTCACACAGCCGCATCTTCGATGCGATGGTTAGCCTTAAAGAGAGCGGCAATCCTATTGATACGGTGACTCTTCCCACTTTGTTGACAGAGCGTAATGAGTTACAGCAGGTGGGCGGCGTTACCTATCTGGCATCGCTCATAGACGGCGTACCGCAGACTGACAACATTGAGCATTACTGCCGGATCATCAAGTATAAAGCTAGCGAGCGCAAGGCCATAAACCTTCTCAATACCAGCATAATCGAGCTTATTGACGGTGAGGAGCAGTTAGATACTACCATTCAGCGTATCCAATCCGAGCTGGCAAAGATAACCGCGAGCAACAGTAAGAAGCGGGCTATCTCTGGCGTATACACTACGCTTGACGCACTCTTTAACGCTCAGATCGACGAGCCTGAGCAGATTCTTTTCGGCCTCCATCGCGGCGAAGTCGCGGGCCTGTTCGCTGTCACGAACTACGGCAAGAGCACATTGCTCTGTAACAGCGCGCTCTCAATCGCTGCCGGGGAAACAATATGGCCGCTTGCGCCCCTAGTTCCGAAGCCTCGCCGCGTCGTCTACATTGATTCCGAATCTCCTGCCTCCCGCTCAAAAGCCGATCTGCAAACGATGATTGGCAGCATATCCGACGACAAGACGGCGCGCGAGAACTTCTCTATTATGGTTGATGCTTTAATTAAAGACTCACCACTAAGTCTGAGCAATGCAGACCACTTCAATGGGCTCATAGCTTTCGCGAAGAGTCGCAAGGCCGATCTTGTCATAGTTGACACGGCGG
Source organism: Blastocatellia bacterium (assembly GCA_036277095.1). Lineage (GTDB taxonomy): Bacteria > Acidobacteriota > Blastocatellia > UBA7656 > UBA7656 > DASUNP01. Next base: position 221,372 of record DASUNP010000088.1, on the reverse strand, counting down.
CAAGCGCCTTCGAGCTTGTAGACGAAAACAGTAACGCCGAGATTACCCGCCGCGTGATGAACCCGCTCAAACGACTTGCGCGAGAGGCCAATTGCGCCGTGATCTTTACACACCATATAGGCAAAGCGACTGAAACACAGACGGGCGAAGCTGCATACAAAGGGCGGGGCGCATCAGCATTCGGTGCATTGTCCAGAACTATCTTCACCATCGAAAAGGACGCAAAGAAGGGGCCGGGGTATATAGTCCTAAATTGCGCGAAAATCAAAGGGCAACCGTTTGAGCCTGTCCTGCTAAAGCTCAATACGGACACGCGCTGGTTTGAGATGTGTTCCGACAGCCCCTCGGCCAAACCAGCACCGCCGACTGCTCAGGAGATAGCAGCCTTTGTTGAGAAGCGGACAGAAGTGCGCACTGGCGAGATTTGCGAGCATTTCGAGCAAAGAGCGGGGAGGCGAACGATAGAAGATCGAATCAGGGATGCTGAAAGGCTGGGATTGATTTACAAGGCGAACCAGAAGGCTCCCTGGCGTTTCCGCAACGGCAAAGAAGGCGATTCCGCCGAGAGCGCAGAACGGCCAACAGAATCAACAGATAGCGGGTTTCCGCAATCCGCAAATCCTATAAGGGATTGCACAAATGCGCAAACGGGGTCGAACGGGGATAGTCAAGCTTCCAGAATTGGCTGCTGCCCTATCTGTGGGAGAAAGGGGGAACGCTTCAGTAATTGTTTGAAATGTGGCGAGGTTATACGCGGGATTTAAGATTGATTTGGGCCTGCCTTGCCATTGCCTCTAGGGTAAGAAGGCACTGAGCAAGGTTAAGCGAGCAAGGACACTCGCAAGGCTCATTAGTCCGGTTGCTCTACGGGGTGGCCGGACTTTTTTTGCAGACTGCTATAAAGTTCTGTTAGTGGGATGAAACTTACAGTAGAGTATTCATCTTATTCTCGATTTGGGAGAACTTTGTGGACGAAAAAGAATTAGTTCGTAGCAGGTTCCAATCTGCCAGTTCCTTACAAAGCTGGCATTCACTTATTGTTTAGCTAGCCCCCCATCGCCTCGGCTAATGCCTGTAACGCTGCAGCCTCTTGGCGTAGAAGTTCAACAATCCCTGATAATTTCTGTAAATCTAGAGGGTTAGTTGGTGTATTAGGAGTGGCAGAATTCCTCATCTCGTCAAGCTGATTTATAGTGAGCCACCGATACTTTATTAGGTTTTGGGTTGTTTTCAATACATCATTTACTTTAACCCGATCCTGTGGATTACGGATTACTTCTGCTTGGAGCAACTCATAAAACTGAGTAAGACGCGAGATATTGGGCGCATTAGGTTTTCGCACTAGACCATACCTATACAGGGTCCTGTAAACCTCCTGTTGATTATTCTCTAGTGCTCTGGACACAAGTTCATCGTTTATTCTTTCCCATACAGTAGCGACTTCGTCTGCCTCGCGAGCTATTGCCTTAATATAATTAAGTATAGCTGAATTAGTATTCGTAGCATTCCCGCTTTCACTAACACTATTTCTAATTGCTTGATTGATTACTGGACGAGCGGCGTTTACAGCAAATTTCTTCATTATTATTCTGATCGGTCTCAGCTCGGGGTTTTCCGGAACAGTAAAAGTCAAGGCACTTCTATTGGTTACAATCCAGTCTCTCATCGCAACACTCAATCTAATTTGTTCACCAACCCTAGATTTAGATATTGGTATTCTGAATTGCCCCGATGTCGTCGTAACGTCCCGGCCCACACCGACAATCGTTACTTCGACATCTTTGAGTGGTTGATTTGTATTTGAATAGACTACTCCTATCAGATCCATTTGTGGTTGAGCAGAGACCAAATGTGAAAAAGAATAGAATAACAATACGATGAGAAGATATTTCATTACTATTGCCTTTGAAGCGGAACAACTAAGTTGCTTCCTATTCTCACATAATCTTCCCATACAACATACCCCCCTTTTGATACTCGTATTCTAGCCCAGCCATTACTAGTCTCATTAACTTTCAATGTAAATCTTCCTTCACTATCTGAGTGTACTCTGTTCCCACTCCTTACATCAATTACCTCGGCACCCTCTACAGTGTCATTCTGACTTTTGACTATACCCGTTAAATCGTGTTCTTGCGGCGGAGGCGAGACAGTTCCTCTCGGCTGAAGACGAATATCTTCAATCCCGGACCTCACGAGTGAGACATTCCTTTCAAGAATCTCATAGTTATTCGCCTCTACCCTGATGCGAACCGCATCATTTGAGCTGCGCAGTTTTATATTGAATATGCCTTCCGCATCAGTATAGTAAACCTGCGGGGCTCCTTGCGCGTCGATGCTTACCTTGGCGCTTGGTATTACTTGTTGAGTACGAGCATCTATTACTCTGCCTGCATATTGAACTGTTTCTCCCGAATCGGATTGGCCGGGTTTATATACGACCTGCCAATAAGCAGTTATGATTGCTACTATACCGCTGATTACAGCGACCCAGATCGCGGGCGGGATTCTACGGGGTACGGAACCATTTGTAGTCTTACCACCTTGCGGCTGCCGTGCCTCTCTATCTTGTGAATAGTCTACTGAGGCTTCAATTGGCTCAATATCGTTGACTTGTACGATAGGCTCAGTCTCTCTATTATGTAGAATTGGGGTAAGATGTTCAGGTATCTCTTCTGACAGGATCGCATTACGACCGAATTCAAACGCCTCCTCGACCGAGCGGCCCGCGCCAATTGCATCGTAAAAGCCGACAGCGAATTCGATGGCTGCCCGATCACCAATTTCTTTCTTCATCCCGATTACATAAGGGATGTGCTTACTAATCGCCTCAGCTTGAGTTGCCGAGTAGCATGCGTTCAGCAACACGCACTTGACCTCGCTAGTAAACAGCTTGAAGAGACTGGATAGCGCCTCATTACTTACTAGCTGTGCTCGCCCTTCCTTATCTTCCAATACTAATCCCTCCGTTTCTCCATGTCCGCTAAAATGGACGAACCGTGGGCGAATATCGAGCATAGCGCGTCTTAAGTCTTTGATGCGTACGGCCCATCGCTCCTCCAAGGTGATCTTGTCGCGATTTATAGAGCGGTGCAGACCTTCCTTTATCTCGCGCACCTCTTCGTCGAGCCGTAGCTGAGTAGTGCCTTTCGGGTTCGCTGCCAGGATTAGGATTTTCATAGACGGCAATATCCTAAAACCGAAAAAACGTAGTCTCTATCCGAAAAGAGATTTTGTATTTTACCTTTCAATCTGTCGAGATGATATATGCAAAATCGGGAAAAAATCTACGTGAACAAACAAAAAAGCGCGGATTACACCCTCTTGAACTAGACTTTATACTTAATCGGTCTAATACTGTACTACACAATATACCTGTTTTCCTTTGTGCCAGATAGCGAAACAAGCAAATTCCTTAATGTTTGTATCACAAATTCTACCCGGCTCCTACTGAGATGCCTAGTTGGACTTTTCCTTGCCTATGTAGTGTTTTGTTCAGATATTTATCCACGCAGGTCTAGGGCAATTTGATTCTATATCTCAATTAAGCAAACTCGTGTATAATAGTTTCGTCCAAACTCATACCCGCTTTTGTCCTGTTTCTTCTTACCCCTTTCATTACCTAAGAAACGAACCGTCATGGCTAACATTTGCTCATTATGCAGGCATCCACTCAGGAGCGAGATAGACAGAGAGTTGCTATCCTTCAATGCCTCATTGCGGAACATTGCGGAATGGTACGGAGTTGCTACTACCTGTCTGCACATACATTTATCCAACTGCTTGAGCGAAGAGTATGCCTTAGCTAAGAGGGAGCAGGCAGAGCGCACCGTTACGACCATTCAAGAGATTGCTGGCTCTATGGCCGAGATAATGCGCTCGGATATTTCAGACCTGTTTGATGAACATGGCCGCATCAGCATGGACGACATACGCGAGCGCGGGCTTGGCCGGTTCATTAAATCGATCACAGTCGAGCAGAAGAAAGCAAACGGGACTGCCGAGCCTGCTGAGATTATCAAGATTGAAACCTACAGCCGATTAGAGGCGATGAAATCGCTCGGCAATATCTGGCTCAAGCTCAAGATCAACGATGACGCAAACAGGCGAATTGACGCGCGGCGCAGAGTAGCACAACAGAATCTTGACGATTATATGAATGCCGGTCTGAGCTTCGAGGATGCCTTGCTTGAAGTTGAGCGCGATCTACCCGGCGCGAGACAGTTACTTGAGCCGAGAAAGCAACTAAATGCCTGAGAGCCTAGAAGTCATTCGCGCGAGAGCTGCGGCGCGAGCGAGGGCTGTTCGCGTTAGCGGCGGGGTTGAAAACTCTCGCGCTGAAATCGAAACCGATTACATGACGTGGCTCAATGCTATCTTCCCTGAGCAGATGAACGGCTACCGCGAGCTTGCTCCCTTCCATCACGAGTTACTAACACACGCCTGGGCGATCCGTCGCGGCATTAGGCCGAAGCCCTTCTTTGCGGTCTGGTTTAGAGGGGCGGGTAAAAGCACGCTCGGAGAAATGATTGCTGTAATGCTTGGTGCGCTCGAATGGCGCAAGTATGTTCTCTACGTCTGCAACACTCAGGACCAGGCTAATGACCACGTTAATAATATTCGCGCTCTGATAGAAAACTCACAGATTGCCTACTACTACCCGGAGATGGCCGAGCCCGCGCGGAGCAAGCGCACGAATACCATGCTCCGATGGAGCGCCGAACAGATTCAATGCGGCAATGGTTTTACTGTTACCGGGATAGGCTTAGAGGCTGCTATACGCGGCGCGAGGGTCGCAAACTACCGGCCCGATCTGTTCGACCTTGACGACATAGACGACAAGAGCGACAGCATTGCTACTGTCGAGAAAAAGATTTCCTTGCTCACTTCTTCAATCATCGCGGCGGGAAGCAATGACAGGGCTATCATGGGGCTGCAAAATCTTATTCATAAAGAATCAGTCTTTTCTCGCGTGTTGAGCGGAGAGGGTAAGCTGTTCCCGAACCGCGTCATTAGCGGCCCGGTTGAGATGGTGGCTGGTGCGAAAGTCGAGACTAGAGACAGCGTTGACATTATCGTGAGCGGTCAACCGTCCTGGCCTGCTATGACTATCGAAGAGTGCCAGAACTGGCTCGAAGATTTAACGCTTCGCTCCTGGGAGATGGAATGCCAGCATAATGTAAATATCCCGTATGATGATGCCACGTTCCGCGAGTTCGATCCTGTTTATCATTGCATCACTCTATCTGAGATGATGCGGTACTACGTGGGCAATAAGGCGATAACATACAACGATCTGCAACCGCTTCAAGCCTCGTTTAACATTCAGGGGCTTACCCCTAAGCTGATATTGCCTCGCGGCGAAGTCTCTATGGCCCAAGATTGGGGAAATAACCACAAACATTTGTGCGCTACTCGCTGGCTCTGGAGGCCAGGGGAAAGAGTACCTTTGCGGGATTCTATCTTTTTCATCCGTGAGATGTGCTGGCCTACCTGGCCGAAGATAAACGACGATCCGCGCGCCAATCCCACACCTAAGCAACTGTATAAGGCAATCCTCGAATACGAAAGGTCTATAGGGTTGCATTCGAGATGGGACCGCGACGATTTGAGCATAGAATATCGCCTGTTCAGTCACGAGCGACCGGAGGGGGCTAATGCTTATCGCTTAGATTTTGACGACCCTTTGAACTTCTGGCCGATTGACACGAAGCAAGCCAAAGAGGGCATCCTACACCTTCAAGACTTCCTGCACGTTGATTACACGCAGTATCACCCTTTCAGAGTTGACCCGCGCACTCAGATACCGGATACGCCTGAGTATGTGGAGGTGCATCTTTGCGATATATGCGGCTGGCGTCATAACGGGCTGCATCTGCTCGGCAGGCCCCGCGCCTTCTTTGTGGTCGCAGATGGGCAAGGCGAGTTGAGAATAAATGCACTCGGCAAGCTTGAAGCCGCGCCAGCGATAGATGAATGGGGCATGAAGCGAACGCGCTATGAATACCCACTGCACAGGCCGAGGGAAACCGCCGATGGCGAAGAGAAGCAGGCCGCGAAGGTCTTTGATGACTTTGTAGACACTGACAAAGCTTTGATGGGTTATGTCTTTCACATGATCGGGCGGCTCTCGGATGAGGACCGCTTGAAACTCTTGTATAGAAAGCTCCGCGATGAGGCGGCGGGTGTTACTTACCCCGATGCTACGGCGCGTGAAGCCGCACTTACAGCCGTGCCTCTACGTTTCGCGGAGGAACAGGAAGAGATGAGGGACGCGGGAAAGAGCTGGATTCAAAGGTCTGAATGTTTCCTTGATGAAGTTGAAGCACCTAAATCGTGGCTGCAAAGGCTCGACGGGTGGGACGAATGACAGACAGAAAAGAACCAACACCTATCTATGAAGTGCCGACCGAGCAAGAGCGCAAGCCTGTTGATGAGGCGGGATTGTATCAACGCTTTTGGGAAGAAAAGGACCGCGAGAGAAGGCGCAACGCGCAGCGTGATAGTCAGTGTCTCAATATCTATGAGCGGGCCAGGGGCGAGGTATGGAGGAATAGGCGATGAAGAATCAACCCGCACCTATCTTTGAAATGCCTTCCGCGCCTTCTAAGCGTAAAGGCGATGACTCTGTAACCTTGCAAGGTGTCTATCAACGCTATTGGGAAGCCAAAGAGTTTGAGAAAAGAAACCAGGCAAGGCGGCGGCGCTCGCGGGGGCCTTACGCTGACGAGTATCGAAAGTATTACGGGGATGCCAGCGATGAGTGATAAACCGACGCCAATCTTTGAACCGCCACGCGAACAAGACAGAAAGCCGATTGACCGCTACCTTGAAATGACGATGAGGTATAACTACCTCCGCGATCTGAGAGAAGCGCGCAAGCCGAATCTGTACGGGATCGGCATTGATTTCTATGATGAGGAAAGAAGCAGGGCCGAGCAAGGGCGTGGCTGGTAGAGATGGGCGCGCCTGTTCTTTTATGTGAATTGAATTCCCACCTTGTTTGTGATATATCGTACCTGCCCTTATAGGTTCATTTCGCCGCCCGGTCATTTCTCAGCCAGTATTGAATCGGTGAGGTTGTCTTTCGCGCCTACGGTTTTGAGCAATCTGTATCGCTTCTCTTCCGGGGCGTCTATCTACAATAGTGGAGCGAAGGGCTCAGACTACTTGCATTGTTCGGGCAGGGCTCCGCCATTGCTGCTAGAAACGTGAGCTATGATTTACAAGCGTTTAAGATTATGAGGTGAGATATGTCTCTAAATAGAACGTCTTCAGTCGTGGTGCTGATTTTGCTGCTTTTTTGTTGTGGCTTGGCTCAAACCAAGTCTTATTCCGAACTTAACCAAGAGTCCTACAAAGCCAGAGGCGATGTAATAAGCGCAGCCAAGCAGTATAAGGCGAGCCTGGAAAAACTGATCCAAACATTAGAACTCGAAATAAAGCAAGGGACGGATAGTGCGGTAATTGCGGTAGCCAAAACCAAGCTAGAAGAGGCCCGCAATCGGCTTGCGGCAACCGACCGACTTATCGAAGAGACGACTAAGGCACAACAATCAGACATAGAGATAAATCAACAGCACAAAAAGAGGCTTGCCGAAATAGACGCATCCATTCGCGAGATCGACCGTAAAGCCGAAGAGCTTCAGGCTCAAAAGATAGCGCTCCTTTCTGAGCGTTCGGGCATATCTCACGCGCTTTCGGAGCAGGATTATGTTGAGCCAGATACCTACGACCAAGTCATCGCGCGATCAGAAGGCACCAAGATGATGAGGGTCTATGTTCACAATATCGACCGTAGCTATCATTTGCCGAACTGTCGGCTCAGATCGGCGAACCACACGGCCATGCCACTTCACATTATTTCTGCTGCTTATCTTCCTTGCGCATCATGTCACCCACCTATCTATTATCCAGTGACCAATAATGTGGCGACGAGGTACTTCATCAAGGAAGACGACCGACACTATCATAATCTTGGTTGCCAAGCACTCGCCACTGGAAATAGTTCGACAATCGAGATCGGGAAAGCTAAAGCGAAATACACACCTTGCCCTGTATGCAGGCCGCCCTTGCTCGTAAGCGCAAACGAGAGCGAGTCGGACACATCGACTGAAACACCGTCATCTTCTACGCCACGTACGACACCTGGAACCGACGTGCATGTTAAAGGCTACTACCGCAAAGACGGGACGTATGTGCGGCCACATACGCGAAGCGCGCCGGGGACAAAGAAAAAGAATTAGATAATGTGCCTCGATAGGCTAAAGACAGGAGGCCCAATGTTAAGACGAATCGCATTAGTGACAGTGCTGGCTTTGGGAATGTTCTCATTACCCGACAACATTAACGCTCACAGCGGGTCAGCCCCGGCCTTCGCAAAATGCACGGGTGCAAAGAATTGCCGTGCATGTAAGAACTGCAACTACTGTAAGCACTGCGCGAAGAATGGCGGGACGTGTGGGGTGTGTAAGCCCCGGCGCTAACTACCTGGCAGATCAATTCCAGCAGCAGAGGGGAGATGTCCTATCAGCAGATAAAGTGAGGGCCGTTGATATGCTACAGCAGATCTAAAGTAATGGTTAGATTGCTATCAAGGTCGCTCGCGGCCCCCATTGATGCGAAGCTCTTGGTGACTTTCTCACATTATTAATGATTTGAATGTTTTGTACTTTTTGTTCTTGTAGTGACTAAAGAAGTAAGGAAATTAGCGTAAGGAATCATCCACTGTTGAAAAGTGTTCTTAACATTATGGCTGGCGAACTGTGGTGTGTACCGACAGTCCGCTCTAATCTGGTACGTAGCATCGAAGAACAAGATAAAGCCATAGTAGGTTTACTTATCAACATACGTTTGCTGAGTTTCGCGTTTGTGACCTCTCCAGTGTTATCACTGATTCCTTTTGTCCTTACAAACGATAAGACGTGGGGGCTAATAAGCTTTGCTATCGGCACCGTTTCGATAATCCTCTGGTTGATTATCTTCGACAAATTGAGGACAACTGACAAGCCATCAAATTTGATTAGGAAGGGAGCCATAGCAACAATTCTGTTGAGTGTCTTGCTGGGGGGGGTGCTGCTCTGTGCCGCGCTGTTCAACCTACGATCCCATAACTTAGTCATAGCGTATTTGTTCCTTCAACTGTTTACCGGTATTCCGTTTGCTCTAATTACTGGAGTCGACTCTAAATTGTCAGGATCTGTTTTTCGGGCCATAAGGTTTCTGGAGCAGGGTGGAATGTCCCCGAACGCAGAGTTCCGACGTTGCAAAGCGGCAGGTTTGACTGCGGCGAGTGCGGTGGGAGCATTGGCTTGGTGCATTGTTATACTCTTAAACCCTGCGGCGATCACCAAGCCCGGATGGTATTCTATACTTTTCGCGCTGAACATACTTCCTGCCTTGCTTCTGTTGCGTTACCTTCGACTTCTGAATAAACGGTTACAGTCGCATCCGATACTGAAACAGCAAACTAGTATCGACACTAAAGCATCAGAGGCAGAAAAAGAGAATCATAAGACCGAGATAACTGAGTCTATTATCTCGATAAGCTGTCTGGAGGGATTGTTACAATTTTCTCAATTCTATTTTTCTATCAGCGCCATCAAGGCACTCTTTGATAATGTGCCTAACTATAGCCTGCTCCTTATCGCAATTCCATTGATGTTCTATGTTGTAAACGGCATTGAACAGATTGGATCACTTCTATTCTCTCGATATCATGCGCGATTGCCAGCTGTAGAGATCACAAAGAGAACGGAGTCTATAAAGCGCAGGCAATATGCTTCGCTCCTAACGCTGTTGGTTGCCGCCAGCTTTTTCGTGCTGCACGTGGTTGTTTGGCACAGCCTCGGCTGGAGCGGCTTGCTGGATGTTGTTGCCTACGGTCTCTTTAATATTATCAAAGGCTTTGCTGGCGGGCTATCTGAAGAGTGGAACGAGTCCATAATTCATCGGTATCCACGACATGATGAGGCACGATTCACAACATTGTCAGCTCTATTTGGCCGACTGTATCAAATCGCATCTATAGCATTTTTCTTTTTTCTCACTCAGTTTGTGAGCAGTGATAGTTGGAAAGCCATATCTTTGACAAAGATGCAAAGGGAGTCCCCAGAAACAGGGGCATTTGTCGGTACCCTGACGGTATTTATATTCGGCTTATTTGGGGCGAATATATTAGCATACTCCTGGATTGGTCAAGACAGGCGGCGACGCGACAATACCTGGAAGGTTCTCATGAAAGCCGTCGTTGAGCGGGAGAAACGCACGGCATTATTTACGCAACTGCTTCGAGTGCTCTTTGTGGTGTCGCTGATCCTAGCAAATCTGCTTTCCCTCAAAGTGGTAAACTATAAGGGGCTGATCTTTGCCCATGGCTCAATCTTTTATATTATGCTATTTGTGTTAATTAATCTTATAACAGTATTTGAGGACGTCGAGGCAGCAATCAAAACCGTCTTCTTGGGCATGATATCCTACGTCGTTGTTTTCATATCGCTCTTCTTGTCTGCGAGTGTGGGGGGACATCTGTTGAATGAAACACTATTGACTACGGCGAATTACAACACTCTGCTGGGCGACAAAATAGCTAATTTATATCTTGCAAGCTTCTGCGGGTATGCCGTTACAATAATCCTGAATGTTGCGCTGCTCATGGTACTTTCAAAACATTTCGAGACCAAATCACCGGTCGTACTTGGTGCAGTGGTTACGTTTATTTGTCAAGTGATTGATACATTGATTTTTATTTGGCTGGGCTATGGTGGCGCAAGTGAAGTGGATCTGACTTCGATGTTTATTGGGCAATTCTCAGTGAAGTTCTCGGTATATCTAGTTATGTATTTTCCGCTCTATTATTTGATTCAGGCGTGCAAGCAATGGATTGGGTTGGTAAGAAAGCCAACCAAACAGTGGTGAGAAGGATTCCATCCTCACTTGAATATCATACGGAATTCAATTAGCGTGGGACAGCCTCACCAGTTTGCTATTATACTAGCCATTCTTTTCCACCAATAAGTCTGATAAGGAATCCTTGGGCTCCTAGGGCGTCAACAAGACTCTATCTATTTCAAACGTCAAAAGCAATAATGTCAGAGGATCACCAAGAGCCGCCCAACAAGGCAATGAAGCAGAGGCCACGAAGCAAGTTTCGTTTGATTTTATCAGTATCTTATGTGCGGCCCGGTGTTGTTGGACGTTTTGTCCTTGCGGTCGCAATGGAAAGCTGAGTAAAGCAAACAATGATGCAACCACCAGGAATACTATGAGCAATACAGGGAAAAATGCTAACTCAAAAGGCTGACATACAGTCAAAACCAAGCAGAGAGGAATGAATAAAACCAAGAGCTAAGAGGTCTCTCTTGTAAGCTACTTCTGTATTGCGTGATGATAGTGACATAAACAAAAACAATGTTATACTTATGCTCGCAGTACTTGTTCCTCCTATATCTTCTAAGCGATTTTATAACTTTATGCCAATATCCTCTACAAGCCCTAAACAGTTTCTCAGATGGGCTGGAAGCAAGCAGAAGCTCACACCTAAACTTTCTCTATATTGGTCTAATAACTATTGTCGCTATGTCGAGCCTTTTATGGGATCTGCCTGTCTATTTTACGCTATTCAACCGACAAACGCGCTTTTGACTGACATCAATATGGAGTTAGTGGAAACATTCACTGCTGTAAGAGATTACCCATCAGATGTCTTTAATGCTTATATTCAGATTCCACAAGGTAAAGAGAATTACTATAAAGTCCGAAGTTCTGATACTAGTACAATGAACCCCATAGACCGAGCAGCTAGGTTCATTTTTCTGAATAGATTTTGTTTTAACGGTCTATACCGCACTAACTTAAATGGAGAATTCAATGTCCCTTTTTCTTCCTCAAAAACCGGGAATCTACCAAAATATGATGAGTTACTCTTAGCTTCGCAAGCCTTAAAATGTGCTGAGATTTACTCATCTGACTTTGAGGAAGTGCTAGCAAAGACGACCGAAGGAGACTTTGTTTATCTCGACCCTCCATACGCAGTCGCAAATAGAAGGGTTTTTCGCCAGTATGCCGCAAGTTGTTTTGGAATTGAAGATTTAAGTAGATTAGAAGCTGCCTTAAGAACACTCCATAAACGAGGTGTCCGTTTTGTTGTGAGTTATGCATACTGTTCCGAGGCACTCAGTACATTCCGTCATTGGAAAATGCGAAAAGTTTTAATTCAGCGTAATATCGCAGGGTTTGCAAAGCACAGAAGAAGGGCTGCGGAGTTAATCATCTCAAATTGCCCTGAGTAGTTGCTTATTAATCTTAGATTTCATGGGATCAAGATGAACAAAGCTATCACGATCGCAATTATGAGCGATCTTCATATTGGTCGTAATGCCAGATCCAAAGATCTCTGTCCAACCGACGATAGCAAGGCTATCGAAACTGGGTATAAAGAGAAGTTTTTAAACTTCCTTCACAGAGAAAAGATTCACGCTGACTACCTAGCTATCACAGGTGATATAAGCGATAGAGCCCAACCTGATGAATTCCAGCTTGCCTCTGAATTCATTAAAGAGACAGGTGAAAGATTACAGTTACAACCAGACCAGATACTGTTTGTACCGGGAAACCATGACGTTGATTGGTCTGAACTTTCTATTCCAGATACAACGGGATTCAGACGCACACAAAGATATGCCCCTCTTAGGAATCCGGCTTGGGTATTCGATCAGATCATGCGCTCAGGGCAAAAACATCTGCTCGATCCCCCCCATTTTTCTTCGTGGGAATTCAATGATCTTATTGCTGTAGGATACAATTCCGCTTGGCATGACGATCCTGCAATAGTAGTTCACCATGGGTTGATTGCGGATGACCATTTACGTGAACTTGCTCAGTATCTCGCAGGTCTGGATTTACTTCCATCGAGGTTGAGAATCTTCTTAGTTCATCATCATCCTATTCAATACAGTGACCCGATTCCAGACGAGCCGGATTTCAGCGCAATGACTAACGCAGACAAGCTATTAGGTCTACTGCAAAAATATCAGTTCGATTTGATTGTACATGGTCACAAGCATACGCCCAATTTCAGGACTTATAGCACCAATTCCGCTTTCCCTTTAGCAATTCTTGGATCAGGTAGTTTTTCAGCACTTCTTGACACACGCTGGAGTGGGTTTGTTAATAATCAATTTCATTTGATAAAGGTAGGGGGGCGAGATCCCAATAACCAATCTATTTTTGGTTTACTTGAAAACTGGACTTACTTGTGCGGGCGAGGCTGGCTTCCTAGTGAGTTAAATAATGGCATTAGACACAAACTTCCTTTTGGTACATACATGCAGCCTAATGAACTTAAGAAGCTCCTACGGCCTGTGCTCAAAAGGAGATTTAAGAAGAAAGATTATGTTAAATTGTCGGATTTAATTTCAGCAGCCCCTCATATGAAATATCTACCCCCAGAGCGAATGACTGAAATACTGGACAGTCTCTCTATTGAGATTGGTTTCCAACGGCATGGGGAGCCGCCAGATGAAGTGGTATTACTTAGGTAAGGAGATTTTAATGTCTACCAGTAAACCAACCTTTAGGAGAGACCTTTTTGAAATTGAGAATGCGCGTAATCTCACCCGTGATGAATTAGTTGCCACCTTTGTCCCTACTAAAGGCTTCTGGCGACTTTTGTCTGCAAAGAACCATATAGTACTTGGGTCAAGAGGTTCTGGAAAAACCGCTCTTGCAAAAATGGTTTCTCATGACCACCTCTCCCGTTTGCAGGATGAACGAGCTCAACAAATAGTTAAGTCGAAGGCATTTATTGGTATGTATGTGCCAACACGGCTGGAATGGGTAGGTGCTCTAAAAAACAAGCCCTGGCAGACTGAGCGTGAAAAAGAAGAATTTTTCCAGTGGCGATTGAATGTATCAAGCTGTCTTGCTTACTTGCTTACTGTTCGCAGCTGCCTGGAAAGCTATGTTGATGATATAGGTCATCGGGCTCGCATTGAATCTGAGCTTGCGGCGGAATTAGCCGACTCCTGGTCTGATGGCAAGTTTAAATGCGATACGATCCGTTCATTACAAAACTATTTAGAGGATATCGAGCACAAGAAACAGCAACAAATAATTCGCATTCGTTCACGTGGCGGAGCTTTAATTAATGAAGATTCTGTGGGTGGAACCTTCGATATGGATTTGTTCTCACCTCTCCGAAGAGGTATAACCCTGGCATCCCGAGTAATGGATTTTCCAGAAGATTGTACTTGGTTACTTTGTCTTGATGAAGCAGAGTTCTTAGAACTAATACATCATAGAATTCTCAACTCTCTCATGCGAGCATATTCAGGTAACCTTTTCTTTAAAATTACAACTATGCCGTATTGTCACTACACACTGGGTACAAATGCTGGGGCCTCTTTGAATGTAGGACATGATTTTGAATATGTTTATGTTGATCAAGATCCTATTCTTTGGGCGGGCACGAAAGGCAAAGAAGGCTTGCGGTTTGCTACTACAGTCTTCACCAAAAGAGCTCTAGTCTCTGGAAATAAGTATAAGGGAGTTACTTTAGCTGATTTGCTAGGCCCATCGAAACTGCTAGATCCAAAGAGAAGCGATTGGACTCCTGGATCTCGTAATATGGCTTTACTACGTCGTTACGCCTCTGAAGATACCAAGAAACGGGCTGAAAGACTTAAAAGCAATAGGTCTCATTTCTTGGATCAGATTGCTCGAAAAATGCATGGTGCGATACTCCTACGGCAATCTGTTGATAGATTAAGAGGACGTGGAGAATTAGATGTCTATTCAGGCGAAACTATGGCTATTCGTTGTAGTGATATGAATCCGCGGCGACTAATACGGATTTTTAACAGTTTTCTTTTAGAAGCTATTTGGAGGCGTAATGAATATGGGGATATCAGAAGTGTTGCCCCTATCCCGGCGAAGGAACAAACCAGAATCTTAACAGCGTTTTCCACAAGTAGTTTATCTAGAGTACAAAGCGAACCAGATTGCGGACCCGAATTATACTCGTTCTTGCAAGCACTGGGTATCTATATGCACAAAAGTTTACATGAAATGCCGTTAACTACCGACCAGATTTCATCACTAATAATTGAGCCGAGTATACCTGATTTGTACTGGAATCTTGTTCAACGGGCTGTAGGATTAGGTCTTCTCTTTCCAAACGTTAATGCCAATAATCCTGATCAGATGCCTGAAAGGGACGGTACTTTCCACTTCGGTTATGTGCTTGCTCCTCATTTCCGAATCCTCCCTCGCAGAGGACGAGCAAGAAGACTGTCTAAAATCCTGGAAAATGTACAGGTAGAAGTTCCATCTGTTGTGAAAGAAACAGTAAGACCACAACAAATCGAATTCATCTTCTCAAACGATCCTAAGACGGAAGGAGAGTAAAGCAAATGAAACTTTACCGAGTAAGCGATATACAAGTCAGTGAGGTATTGGAGAAAATGTATGATCTAGCCCTCTTCGCCAGCGGTTATGAAGAGCGATGCACTCATATTGCAAGGCGTCTCGCCAAAGAGAGAATCGCCAACACTATTGTGCTCGGCTTTAAAGAGATTAACCATAATGAGCAGCGATTCAAGAACGATTTATACTTCGCAGAATTTTGGTCTAATAAACAAGTTGAGCTAAGCACAAATGATGATGGAGCTATATATACATCTATCCAGCAGGTTGCCAGGCACAGTGTGGATAAGCTGCACATACTTGTGGATTATTCCTCTATGTCACGACTTTGGTACGCAGGAGTACTAAATTGGGCTAGATTCGCATTAGGCATTAAAGAAATTATAATCGATTTTGTCTACGCGGTTGGTGATCACTCACATTTTGGGTCTCCTATGGTCATTACAGATTTTCTTTGTATTCCTGGATGCGAAGGAGGCGCTGTTCCTATCTATAAATCTGTTGCAGTTTTTGGTCTAGGATTTGAGGGATTGGCTGCCCTATGTGTCTTAGATCGCTTGGAGCCTGACGAAGTTTACGTCTACTTGGCAAATCCTGCAGCATACGCTGAATACACTCAAAAAACCGAGTCTCAGAATATCGAATTGATTAATCAGGCTAGGGCAAAATTGGAGCTCCCGTTAACTAGCGTTGAAAACACCTTTAGACACCTAGCTGAATTAATTTCGCCGCATAGATCCAAAGCAGATATTACTTTCATACCTATGGGACCTAAGCCTCACGTTTTAGCTGCTATTCTTCTATCCCTTCGTTTCGAGGAAGTTGCGTGTCTTCGCGTGAGTGGTAAGCGTGATAAACCTGAAGATGTTGGAACAACCGGAGAAATCGTGGCTACAAGAGTCCATTTTAAGATCAGACAACCGAAGCAGATCAGCATTATCAATAAAGCGAACATTCAGCCTGCCCATAAAACATAGCTTGCTTTAAACCTTGTGGCTAAAATGCTACTGCTTGCTTCACACGTGGGTCTAACAGCCAGTGACAAAAAGATAAGGCTTTGTGTAGTAGATTCATTGCCCGCAGGAGCTGTGAGAAAGATAAGACAAGGGTTGGCATATGCTTTGGGGCTTTCCTTAAGAGATGATCCCGTCTAACAGGTCATTGGTTGACTTTTCATAGGAAGCAAATTCACCGAAGCCGCACAAGCAAGTTTCTCAACTGTTGACAGCCAGCGGGCTACCCCGCCACCGTCAAGCAAGCCTAATCCTTCAACAAGAACTCTATCGCTTGAAGCGCAGAACTCTCCGTACAAGAGCTTGAAATCTGCCTCCACTCCCCACCTGATCGGCCTATCCATAATCCTGATTTAGTATCTATCGCCAAACACTTATTTCTATATTCAAACACCTGGCACACTTCTGATCACAATGTCAGAACATTATAACTTCTTGTCTTTCTTTTCGTTAGACACACTACATTGCTTCAAGATATAATCGGTGAAAATAAGTACGATTTTTTCACACAATAGGCAGGTACATAATGAGTGAAGACGGCAGCGAAAACTTGAGTGAGTTCGTTCAGAGAATAATGCGACAGAAAGGGCTTTCTATGCATGACGTGCAGAAGCGCGCAAGTAACAATGGGAATATCGCCGCAAGCTATATCAGCAGGATTTACAACGGCAAGGTCACTAACCTGAGCGTTGATAAGATCGTCATCCTGGCTGAAGGCTTAGACGTAAGCCCTTTCGAGTTATTTGCTGCCTCTTATGGCGCACAGTATCAACTTGTAAGGGGCATTGACTCGCTTCGACTGTTAGACATTATGCAGAGAGCTGTTGCCGTTTCAGACTCACTTGAAGTATTGGAAGGCTGGCTGAAGCTCTCACCTGAGAATCAGGTAAAGGCTAAAAACTATATACGCAAACTTTCTTAAAGGCCATAAGTTATTTCAGCAGGTAGTCTACTGCTTGGAGGGCTGTACTGACGGTGCAAGTTCCTAAACTTCGCCAGTCTCCACCTTTCGGCCCAATCCATATCTGAGCTTTAGTATCAATCGCAAGACACTTCTTGCCGTACTCGAATACTTGGCATTCCTCGGCTTCACCAAGAATAATAATCCCTGGTTCTAATCGTATATTTCTACCGGCGAGTAAATTTTTGACGTAGGTCGTGGCTTGTTCTTGTTTGGGGAATTTCACAATTCGCTCATCTCTCGCAGAGTTCGTTTATCAAGTATCGTAATTTTCTTTTTCTGAACTTCAATGAGCTTGTCTGATTTCATAGCATTAAGTATTACAGTCACAGTTTCGCGGATGAGTCCAAGCCTTTCCCCTATCTTCTCATGGGTCAATCCATTGATGGTTGAACCTTGACCAGCGGTATCCAACAGAAATGTCGCTAACCTAGAATCTGCTAATTGGAATCGTGACTTGTAATGTTCTGTCTCAATATCGTAAAGCCTTTGGCCTAACTTAGAATAAATCGAAGGATTACTTTCAACCCACTTCTTAGCTGTTCTAATATCCATTACAGAAAGGGTAGCGCCTGTCTTTCCGGCAATGGCCTTTGTTCCGAGTAGGGTCTGACCAAGAGGGGGCATATCTCCAAACATCACCCCAGGCTTCAGTTCTTTTACGAGCTTGTCATAGCGGGTGTGCCAAATTTCAACGACACCTTCTTTGACGATAAACAGTTCGTCTTTGCAGCGTATTATTCTATGGGGACTGTAAGATTGGGTTGGAAGACTTTCAGGGAAATTATCTATCCGCAAGTATCCTATCTTCTGTGCGAGTACAGAAACAGCCAAGGCTTTTCCCTTCTCAGCAAGGCGGTGTTTTCTTCGTCCTAGTTTCATAATCAAAAAGGAGGGGACACAAAGACTTTGTGGCTTCCCCAGTTTTCCACGCTACCCCTGCATCCCCTCTCAGCCGTGAAAGGAGGAAAAAGAGATCCTGAAGTCCGCTTGTCCCATAAGCGTGGCGTATATTACTGTATGTGTTGTATCCTGTCAATGAAAATATGACACGATTGCGTCTTAAGGAACACACTATGACTGAACCTCTCGCAGAATTTATCAAGCGTATCCTTCGGCAGAAAGGTCTATCCCTGCATGATGTTGAGCGTAACTCTGACAAAGCCATTACCAGCAGCTATCTCAGTAAGATCATCAATGGTAAGGTCAACAGTATTGGCGCTGAGATTATCGTCGCTCTGGCTAAAGGTCTTGATGTTGACCCTTTCGATGTCTTTGCTGCGGTGTTGGGGAGAACAAGAAAGGGCGGTGAAATAAGCTCATCATTGCTGATTGATATTATGCAGAAAGTTGTAGCTGATCCACAGTTGGTTGGAGTCATACAGAAGTGGCCGAAGCTATCAGCTAAAGGGCAAAAAGTTTTATTGCAGTATATGGAGGCTTTGAGCGAACCTCAAAAGCAATCATGCAAGAAGAAAAAGAACTAGGGTTTAATCTTCCGGCTCTGACTCAACTTCCATGACATATTCAAGGATTTTACGGAGCTTCTTTTCAGACATATCTTTATTAGAAGTTCTTTGGACAATCTCAATAATCAAATCCTTATTGGTCATCTCGTCAAGGGATGTGTCATCGGTCTTATCGCCGTTGGGTTCTTTGACCATTTTCTTTATCCAGTCCGTGTAATAGAGTAGTTTTGCTGGGCTTTCCGCAAACTTCGTTTCACTGCTCCGCTCTGGAAGCTGTACAACGTTATGCGGTGCAACCCGAGAAAACGATATAGTAGAACGAGAACGGTATAACTTTAGACGTATTTCTTCCCCTGTTTCGCGCCACTCAGGATACGCAAACACATAAGGAGATGCAAGGACAATGTTTGATATATTACGGGCTTCTTCAAGTCTTCCCACTTCTATTAATTCAACCGCCAGCGAATTTAAATAGTCATGATACGCTCGCATATCAGCATAGCGGGCAAGAGGGAGAATACTTTCGAGGTCTTTCAATGATTGAGGATGGAACCCTTCTTTTGCCTTTACTATCGCAATGGCTCTTAAAACTTCTACGGCTGTACTGATATTAGTTACGCAACGCAGAGCTTCCTTAAAGCATTTGATTTCTGAGGAGTAATCACCTTTTCGAGCCTCAATTGCCGCCAGAGCTACAAACGCTTTTGCCTTGTAGGTTTTTGAGTACTCCGCGACCTGCTCAAACATAGCACGCGGATTCTCCCCTTTTAAGTATGATGCCCAACCAAGGTAGTACTGTCCAATAAGGTTATATTCTTTTATTGGTATATTCGATAGGATCAAGCCAAGTTCTTCCATCCTATCGGATTGGCGGAATCCGCGTGCAATATCCGCTTCCTTTACCAGAGCACTTCCCAACTCTTGGAAGCTTGAAACATTGCTTATTAGTTGTTGATAGAATCCAAACCATCCTTTTAAGGAGGAAGTGATGAAACGATTACTCGCAACCTTGATGCTCATTTTGAGTTTGTCCTTTCCCGTTTTTGCAGGGCATACGCAAGCATCTGGCGTTTATTGTGAATGTGACAATCCAGCAGGTCACTTGAATGGAGTCGTGTTGGATGATACTCAAGAATCCACTCCTGATTCTGACGTTACTCTAGGCTTACTTTTAGTAGCTGTGCTGCTGTATCTAAGAGCGAAAGCCTAGTTTCGACAACCAATTTTACTACTTACCGCCGGGACAACTGGCGGCCTACTGAAGGTGTGCCTATTCTACCTGAAATTTCTAAGACTGCAATGTATTCTCGTTTACAAAACGAAATAAGGTGACATAGTATCCGCAACAATCAAGTTCAACATTCGCTTGTGCCAGGGCTTCTATTGCGCCGGGTGTCGCTACTACCTGCCGAGCGGGAAGCGGCCACTGGTCGGCATGGTTTCAGAGTCTTTCATGGTGATAGCCTTTCTGCGCGTTGGCCGGTCGCGCCCCCGGTTGTCATTAGACGATTGATTGATATTGTGGCCTATACCCTTCCGCGCGCCCTTCCCTGCAATCCATGCATTGGCGCAATGAAGATGGGCGCTCGCACGTCATGCAGTAACCATCGTGCGGTTCCTGATCGGGCTGCTCTGCGGCCTGGGCTTTTAATACTTCGTAGGCTTGCTCTGTGGTCAGTTGATCTATCGGGCAGCTAAACATTGAAAGGCTGCGGGCCTCGGCGTCCTCGACGCTTCGGCCCTGCCAGGTTTCATTAACGCGAATCTGAGCGCGCAATGAGTCAATCTGTGTAAGCTCGCGGGCGGCAGGTGCTGGTTTCATGCTTCCACCTCCTGACCCGCTCTTAAAATCCTGTCTGCTGCGCCGAAGATTTTCTGTGCGCTCTTTTCATGGATCGTGTCACCCTTGAGCCAGTTCTGAATGTAGCCGCGCGAATACTCGACGCCCGGAAGCTCTAAAGACTCACACAACAGCATTGCCACGCCTTCGGCCTCGGCCTCGCGCAAAGATCGGGGTGTAGAGTCTGAATCAGTGAAGTTTGATTCTGCCGTGTGGCCCAACTCTATGTGGGCGATTTCGTGAAAGAGCGTCTTATGAGGCATCGCTGCCAGTGGCGAGATTACAACCGTCCTTCCTTCTGCATACCCCTGCACGTTCCCATCTGTCAGAGTGAAGGGCTGCTCTGTGATTCCGAGCGCCGATAGTGCAAGCTCTTTATTCCACGCGGGGCTTGTGATCGGCTCAAGCGGTTCTCCCTCGGTCTGTGATAAAACGAACCACCTGTTTTTCCATACAAAGTTTGTTGCTACTCGCGCGCTCTCCCCTGTGCTTTCGTCGGTGACTTTCCGAGTCAATGGCATACAAAGTGTGATCGCCTTTTCGCCTTTCTTAACCTGGCGGTTCAAGCTCTGCCAACCGGGATATGTGTTAATGGGTCCGGGTTCAATTCCGCGAATCGCACATTGCATCATCGCGGCGATTCGATTTCCTAAGCTATACCCGTGAAAGGCGCTATATGCTTTGAGAATTAAGCCGGGTTCACTCACGGCTTTTGATAAAAGCTCTGTCCATTTCGTGTTATCCATAAATCCTCCGTCAAGAAAGAAGGGGAAAGGCTTTCAGCTCGCCTCTCCCCTTGCCCGCTGTTCATATCCCTTCGCCCCATCCTGCGTATGCATAATTCGTCAGGTAGAACTGTCTCGCTGAGTCATAGGCGGGGTGTGTGCGAACGTTCAGAAGGTTGAAAGCCCACCTGTTTGTTGAGGCCGCTCGCTTGCCCCACTCCTTGAAGTCACCTTGCTTGATGTGGTGATCTCGATGGCAGCGGCGGTGCGTTGGGGCGGTCTGTGTGCCGCCCCTCGACTTGTAAACAGGATGGTGATGCTCAACCTTCTGGCGCGAGGTGATAGGCTTAGTGCAAAGATAGCAGGTCATCAGATTTCAATGCCTCCTATCCTCTGTGATCTCGCGCAGCGTGTGTGCGGGCAGTGTGTGTGCTCACACTGTTTCTTGATGAGGACTTCGTTAAACTGCTTAGAGCCTTTCCAAGCCTCTTGCTCGTCAAGCTGTCGCTCAAGCTCGATGGAGAATTCGTGGTAGCCTTCATCGGCCATCATTTGTTGGACTTCATCAAACTCATCCGGGTCTATCTGGGTGAGTTCATCTGAATAGACATTCTCAAGGAATTTGTTGTATTCTGACATCGGATCAAAAGTCCTTTCTCCCTGTGGAAGCAGGGGGATATTCAAGGCTCAGGATGTTTGCAGCATCTTGGGCCTTTACCGTTTTAGCCTCTCGTTTGATTGCGATATTGTCGGCGTGTGAGTGTCTTACTCGCTCTCGCTTTGCGCCCGTCGCCTACTCAGCACAGCATTAAGCCTTACTAGACCCTTTTGGCTTCGCGCTCTGTTTTCAAATATCAATCAATCCAGTGTCATAATGTTAAACTAGCTTTAAGATTTTGTCAAGCAAAATCTTAAAACACCTTTAAGTTTTTGCTAGACATAATTCTCAATTTGATTTAAGCTGTCTTTGCAGTCGGAATTGAAAGCGAGTGACTTTGGTGATATGGCAAAGAAAATGATTAGTCCGCAAGAATTCGCAGATCAAATCGGCAGACCCTATCAGACGGTTTTGTACTGGCTGAGAAAGGGTCTTGTGCCTGGAGTCGAGGTTAAACAAGAGTCGCGCGGCCCGGTGTATGCTGTTCCGGCTGACGCGATCCGCACGATTGACCAGTGGGAGCCTAAACAGGGTAGGCCGCGCAAGCCTCTTTCCGAGCTAAAGAGCAGGCCGCGACGGAAGGATTGAAGCAAAGGTGTGGGCAAGCTGAAGTAGCAGCCACAATCCAAAGGCCCGAAATGGAGCCGAGTTGCGAGCGGCGCGAGGCTCGATGCCGAGACGCCGCCGCGATGGTCCTACCTTTGAGAATTGAGCATGGCTATAACAGGACTCCCGGTGTACAAGCTGCCTTTAGAGCAGAGCATTCGCTGTGTCTGCGGGCTGCGCTATTTGGTTTTCACGGGCGGCAGTGACTTTGACCTGGCGGCATGTGAGGCGGCGCGTGATAGGGCTTTGCAGATGAATGCTTGGTTTGTTGACGCGCGGATCGTGCCGTTTATGCAGTGTCGCTGCGGGGTCTTGCTTGATTTAATCACAGTGGATTCGTGCGAGCTGGTGATGTAAAGTTCGGACAGGTATAGAGAGAAAGCCCCAACCCGATCAAAGAGAGAACTCGGCAAGTAAGTTGGAGTATTCTATCCAATCGTTGCAACTGCGTTATTGAACCATCTATCGATTATATGATATACATCGCGCGGTCCTGTTGATGCGAATCGTTAGGTTCTTGCGAAGTGCTGAACGATATGAAATCTTACACGCGAAACAATATCACAATTTGGCCTAGTTATTACACTAATGCTCTAAGCTAGACAAAAGAAAATGATCGTACCTAATACTGTCTTACAGAATCGGTATCGTATCCTACGGCAAATTGGGCAAGGCGGAATGGGTTCTGTGTATGAAGCCATTCACGAACAACTCAGAAGCAGGGTTGCCGTTAAACAAACTTTAGCTCCCGATGATACCCTTCGCAGAGCCTTAGAGCGTGAAGCTCGACTTCTTTCTAACCTACGTCACGCTGCGCTCCCGAAAGTTATAGACCATTTTACCGAGGCTGATAGTCAATTTATGGTCATGGAGTTCATTCCGGGCAATGACCTCGCGGCACTGCTTGAGCAAAGGCAATCTCCATTTACTTACGAACAGGTTATAAGTTGGGCCGATCAACTACTCGATGTTTTGGAATACCTACACAGCCGACAGCCACCTGTTATTCATCGAGACATTAAGCCACAGAATTTGAAACTTGGAGAACGCGGTGAGATTATTCTGCTTGATTTTGGGCTCGCAAAAGGGGCACCGATGTTGTCACGAATCACATCAGGCAGTAGCATTCTCGGTTACAGCCTATACTTCTCGCCCCCAGAGCAAATGCAGGGAAGAGGTACAGATGCGCGCAGCGATCTTTACTCACTAGCCGCTACTATCTACTTCCTTATTACGAACACTACGCCTCCTGATGCTCTGACTCGTGCTATGAACTTAGCTAGCGGCCAAACCGATTTATTGCATCGCGCTAATGAAATCAATCCTCAAGTTCCTCAAGGGATCGCTGATCTGTTGTATCTGACAATGTCTCTTAACCGAGACCAACGACCTAGTTCTGCATCTATTATGCGCGGCTTATTAAATGAAGCAGGACGGCATCTATCGCCGTTTAAAGGCGGTGGTTCAACAGACATAATAGGGTCGTCGCCTAAAATCACAGCTACCTGGCAATCACAAAACAAAGAAGAAATGGTGCCTGAGAATTCATCAATCGAATTTAACGAAGATCAAGCGACCACGTGTATGCCCAGTCTTGACCATAAGTCTAGTGGTATACAAGGAGATATACCGCAAGATGCCTCTACATTTTATTCTAGTTATACGGCTAGTGAGCGCGACACAATTACGGCTCTACATTCAGAAACAATAAGAAAGAAGCAAGCATTGCCAGCTAGTGATTTCCAAAATCCTCATCCAGTAAAACCACAACAGGTAGACAGCCAAACATCAAACCGGGCTTTCAGAACTTCTAGGAGACTAGATTGGCGATTAAAACTTGGAGGATTGATTAGTATAGTAATTTCACTAACCATTGCTATCATTGTTATCTTCAGAGACAACATAAACCCACCGACGATTACACCAACCTCACCGCGAGTCTTAGAAGGACATCTTAGTGGCGTATTCTCTGTTGTGTTCACGCCTGATGGGAAAACAGTAGCTAGCGGAAGTGGAGATAATACTGTCAAATTATGGGATGTCCCGACAGGGAGTCTAAGGCAAGAACTGATTGAAACCACAGCCGTAGAACGTATAGCCCTATCACCCGATGGAAGAACACTAGCAGTGGGAGTTCAAAATGATCCAAGAGTTAAGTTGTGGGATATGGAGTCGGGCAAGCTAAAGCAGATGCTGATGGGGCACACTTCTGCTATTACCAGTGTGGCTTTTTCCCCAGACGGTAAGATACTTGCAAGCAGTAGCTATGATAGAACCGCAAAATTATGGGATATAGAAAGAGGTACTTTGATCCGAACGCTTTCACAGTTGGCAATATTCCCCGAAAAACCAGGCACACGCATTGATTTCCGTCGCCCTATCAGTAGAGTTTGCGCCGCATTTTCACCGGATGGAAAGACATTAGCAACTGTCAGTATGGAGGACAATTCGATAAGGTTATGGGATGTACAGACTGGAGAGTTAAGTGTAAACCTCACCACCCGAGAGGAACGCATAGAATCTATAACTTTTTCACCTGATGGCAAGAAACTATTAGCTATTTGCAATGGTCTGAAAATGTGGGACCTTCAGACAGGAACGCTGATGCAACCGTTGGGAAATGAAAATGAAGATGTAGGTTATATAGATTCTGTAGCTTTCTCTTCTGATGGTGAAATTATAGCAGTTGGCGCTCGTCGACGCATTAAAATCCCTTTTGAGGAAAGGGGAATAATTGGTGACTCTCGGACTGAAGGTATGGTTAGGTTATTCGATGCACGAACCTGGGGTTTGAAGCAAACAGTTCCAGGATATGTAGGTATAGTATATGCACTTGCTTTCTCACCCGATGGCAATATGCTCGCAACCGGTAGCTTTGATAATTCGGTAAAGCTGTTGGATTTAAGTAATATAAGATAGTGACTTGGAATCGAGTCCTAATTTCAAATGCAACGAAATACTATTCTGCGAACTGCGTCAAACAACCGCACCCAGCAGAGTGCCTCAACTTAGTTGCCACACCGCAAACCCCTCCCCGCCGCGAGCCGCTTTGCCGCCCCCCTGCAATCTAGCGCCGTGAAACTCAGTGCCCAAAGGCCGTCATATGTGCATGTCCCACGAATGATTGACCATATGATTGACCAAAAAGAAAAAGGCAGCTTTCGCCGCCTCTAACTTCTTTATTTACAATAGGCGCGTGCGGATTTGAACCGCAGACCCCTACCGTGTCAAGGTAGTGCTCTACCCCTGAGCTACGCGCCTAAAAATCCAAGCCTCAAACTTAACAGACCGTTGCAAACAGTGTCAACCCTGGCAAATTTCACTCCTCGCATCGGCCTGTCAACACTAGCGCATGAATACGAAACCTGATCTCTGTTGGATAGCGGCCGGCGCTGCAAGCTTTGCGGAAAGCACTCCTTGAGCTACGTAAAGCCGGGCTATCAGACGCACCTCGGCCCGCTGGAATCGGTCGGCGACGGCTTTCGCGCGATCGAAATCTTTGCGGGCAAGCTCGGTCGCGTCTCTCGCGCACTGAAAGACCAGGCTCAACATTACGCCTCCCGCCTGCGCCATCAACTCGCCGTCCCTGAAGTATCGCCAGTACTCGAACCCGTCAAGAATCGCTGCCGCGGCTATCAGCGTGTTGAATTGATCGACAACCGGCTCGATTATCTCGAAGCTCCTGACGGGCTCTACCTTTGCGTAAGTGCGAGCGATCTCAAGCAGCGTTTGAAGCTCGACCGAGTTTGCCGCCTGCGCGCCGAACAGGCTGCGCGCCTCTTCGAGCAGCTCTTTCACAACCTCATAATCGCCTTTGCCCATTATCGCCGCAGCCGCCTGCACTAAGAGAGCCGCGCGCCCTTCGGGCGGTACGTGCGACAGGAGAGTCTTAGCCTCGCCCAGCTTGCCGCGCTCGGCTTCGCGCAAGATCGCACGCTGTTCGACGTCGACGAGCAAGGTGGCGCGCTGAGGCTCTGGAATGTGCTCGTTTATAATCTGGCGCGCACGGTCAGCGTCGCCCTCTTCGAGCGCCTTCATCGCGGCGTGTTGATACACCTGTTCGCGAAACTCTTCGGGCGTCTTGGCGGCTGCCTTGACTATCGTCTCCACGTCGCCGCTGCCCACTACCTCTTCAAGCTCTTGCAAAGCTTTATTCTCGGGCCTGACCTTTATCTTTAAGTCGCTCATCCTCTTTTTCAAAGCGGCGGCGCGGGCCGGGGCGTACTTTTCAAGATCACCCATGACAGCCTGGAGCTGCATCAGAAGCATGGGATATTCTTCATCCTCGTAATCGTCTTCCGAATCCCGTGATTCGCTCTTCTCCCGCAGCGCGGCCAGCGTCAGCAGGTCTATCAGCTCGCGCAATGACCTTTCGTCCATCCCAGACTTAGCCGTTTTGGCGGCCGTGCGGCTCTCAGCCTCGTTAGAGCCCTGCGACTCAGGGTGAAACGCTGCCTGTAACAGCGCGAACGCAAACCCCGCGGACATAGGGTCCTCGTTGAGGTCCGTTGACTTCAGCTTCTTCATAATCCCGCTCAGGAGTTTCTCCGCCGCCTCGCTCTCTTTCGGCTTCAGCTTGAAGTAGAGGCCTACCAATTCATGCGAAAGCCCTTTCTCTAAACTCTCCTCGGCGATCTGCAGAGCCTGCTTCGGCTCTGTCGTCGCGATCTGAGAGGCTAGGCTTAATTCCCACTGAAGTTCTTCATCGTAGCCGCCCGGATTCATAGGGGTGCGGTTGGTCTCTCGCAAAAAGTCGCGCGCGAGCTTCGCGTCGCGGCGCGCGATTATCTGAACGACCTCCTGGCGCAACTGTGCGCGGTACTGCATCAGAGACACATTTTGCGTCATCGCAAGATAGTCTGATGAACTGATCGCGGCAGGCTCAGGAATATCGGCAAACCCGCTCATCGCTTGCTTGAACAAAACGCGCGCGCGTTTTTCGTCTTTCTCCCAAAGCACGTCTCCCGCCAGAGCAAACATCCGTATGCGGTTATCAACAAGCTTCAGCGACGCGATCTCTTTAACCGTCTCGTCGACCAGGGCCAGGGCTTTCTTCTCAACGGCTTCTTTCTTCTCAGCCGCTTCTCGGTCCTTTTTCTCTTTATCATCGGGAGGCGCTTGCGCTGTCGCGCAAAGAGAGATTAATAACAGAAGCATTGTTGAGGTCATTACACTCTTTAACGTCATGCGGCCTCCGGGCTGTATTCAATAAATGAGTCTCGAGTTGCTGTCTTACGCTACATTTACATAAGCCATAAAATTAAAGCAAGCGCCAACTGACCTTGTCGCCTCAAAGGGCTGCCAATAAACTTGCAGAGGACTTTTAGCTTGAATGGAGGATGCCTTGAACAAGATTGAACGCGTCGCGAGCGCGCTGGAAAGCAAAGAGGTGGACCGCCCGCCTTTCAGCTTCTGGTATCATTTCGGGCTGCAGCACATGCCTGGGCGAAAACATGCGGAGGCGGAAATTGACTTCTACCGCGCATACGACCTCGACTTCTTGAAGGTGATGAACGACTACGCTTTCCCTCTGCCCGGAGGTCTGGAAGCAATCGAAACTGAAGACGACTGGAAGCGAATAGAGCCGATAGAGGCGAGCGACCAGTGCTGGTCAGAACAGTTAACGGCTCTTTCGATTATCAACGAAGAGATAGGGCGCGAAGCCCTGTTTATCGAAACGATCTTCAGCCCCTGGACTACTGCGCGAAGGCTGGCGCGCGCCGACCGATTCGCCGAGGCGCGCGAGCGACACCCGCAGGCGTTGCTTGCGGCTATGGACGCGATCTCGACTTCGCTTGCCGGCTATGCCCGCGAGGCCGTAGCGCGAGGAGCCGCCGGAATATTTCTTTCGCTCGGGGCGGCCACAAACGCGATCATGTCTGCGGAAGAGTATGCTATATGGGGAAGGCCATTCGATCTGAAGATAGTTGAGGCAGTCCGCGCCGCAACGTTCAACGTGCTGCACATACACGGCAAGCAGATTCACTTCGATTCCCTGCTCGACTATCCCGTGAGCGCAATCAACTGGTCTCATTTCACGACTCGGCCTACGCTCGCGGACGGGCGCAGCCGCTGGGGGAAAACGGTCCTGGGCGGCATAGACGAAACGGCAGCGGCTCACCTGTCGCCGAAGGGACTCCAAAATCAAATCTCTCATGCACTCGCCGAAGCAGGGCCGCGCGGCTTAATAGTCGCACCCGGCTGCTCTGTCCCAACCGACACGAGCGAGCGCAACTTGCGCGCGGTTGCAAGCGCGGTCAAAGGCGCGAGCGCGTAAAGTAAAATAGGGCCGTTTTTGACGGCCCTAAATCTCTCTCAGATCATGTTTGTTGGTTTTATGAAGCGATGGCAGTTCCGTCAAGGAATGCGCGAAGGCGGCGCGAGCGCGACGGGTGGCGCAGCTTCGCAAGCGCCTTGGCTTCGATCTGACGTATTCGCTCGCGAGTCACGTTGAAATGCTTTCCGACCTCTTCAAGCGTGCGCTCTTCGCCCGATTGGTCCAGCCCGAATCGCATCTTGATGATCTCTTTCTCGCGCGGCGTGAGCGTAGACAGCACGTCTTCCGTAAGCTCGCGCAGGTTGTTCGTAATAGCGGTCTCCGCTGGATTGGCCGAGCGGCGGTCTTCTATGAAGCTCGCAATAGTCGTTTCGCCGTCGTCCCCTATCGGAGTCTCAAGCGATATGGGCTGCTGTGCAATCTTAAGCGCCTTGCGAACTTTCCACGCGGGCATGTCTACGCGCCGCGCCAGCTCTTCGTGCGTAGGCTCGCGGCCAAGTTCCTGGACCATCAGCCGCTGCGTGCGAAGTATCTTGTTGATGACCTCGACCATGTGAACGGGGACGCGGATAGTGCGGCCCTGGTCGGCGATCGCTCGCGTCACGGCCTGGCGTATCCACCAGGTGGCGTAAGTCGAAAACTTGTACCCGCGCCGCCAGTCGAACTTCTCGACGGCGCGCATCAACCCTATGTTCCCTTCCTGGATCAAGTCTAGGAAGTGAAGCCCGCGGTTTATATAGTTTTTCGCGATCGAGATGACGAGCCTCAAGTTGGCCTCGATCATCTCGCGCTTCGCCTGCTCGACTTCGGCTTCGGCGGCGACGATAGTCTGTAGCGTGCGCTTGATCTCGACAGCGGATTTCGCATAATGCCGTTCGATCTCGCGGATGTTCTTGCGGGCGGCGCGCTGCTGGCGCTTCAGCTCGTTCACGTCCTTGCGCCGTTTCGATTCCAGCGCGCGGTCTATTCGGGCCAACTCCTGGTCAGACTCGCGAATCTGCTTGACGACGCCTTCTATCGCTTCGATAAAGCGGCGGCGCATCTCCGCGCTGAAGGTAAAGCTGCGGACGCGCTTCGACAGATCGATGATCTGGTGGGCGTACTGTCGGCGCAGCCGCTTCAGCTTACGGGAAGTCTTCGGCTCCGCTTCGATCTTACCGGCAAGCTGCAGCAGCTTGTCATGAGATTTGATTATCTCTGTGAACTCCGCCATCACGTGCTGGCGTATCTCTTCGCGCTGCTCCTCTAAGGCTTCTTCGGCCTCGGGGTCTGTCGCAATATCGACTATGTCCTGCGGATTGATCTCGCCCTGCTCAAGCCTATAGAAAAGCTCTTTGATCTGTTCTATGGTTATGAACGACCGGGAGAGCGCTTTGTATATGCGCTTATTGCCGCGTTCGATGCGCTTGGCTATGCGAATCTCGTCCTCGCGAGTGAGCAGCGGGACCGAGCTCATCTCGCGCAAGTACAGACGCATAGGGTCGAGCGATTCGTCTTTGCCCGGCTCCAGGTCTACGTCTACCTCGTCGACGGATTCTTCGCTGACCTCGGGAGTCTCTTCTTCTTCTACAGCTACACTTTCCCAAAGCGACTCGGTCGCATCCTCGTCAATTTCAGCTACAATGCGCTCGATCCCCCCCGCCGGACCGAAATCCCCCTGGGACTCGTCGGGAGCGTCTATTAGAATGTCTTTGTCCATTCTGCTTTTCATTTTACCTTTCCGAATGCGCCCCTATCTAGGATAACACCAAAACTGAAGAACCCTAAATTTAGAATAACTCTAAATTTAACCGACACTAAAAGGCGCCCCCTCTCGTCGAGAGCGGCGCCTCCACTATCTTTGTCAACTAGAAATAATGGTTGACATCCTGTAATGCATTACATAATATAACATGTAAACATACATAATACAAGATAGTTGTCGAATTATCTAGATGCAAATGTGAGGGAAATGGATGTCTTCGGATAGTAAGATAAGTAGCACGGATACAGATATTTACGAACAGCTCACGACGGCCCGGAATTATCTGCGGACGCTCGACGATATCTACTCGCGGGCGGCGGCGGCTCATAATACTACGTTCGAGCATTATCAAGTGCTTCTGGCGGTTCATTGCCTGGGTGAGACAAATCTGCCGCTCAGGGCGCTGGCCGAGCATCTTGTCAGGGACCGAACTGCCTCCGGGCAGCTCTGTAAACGTATGCAGCAAGCGGGGTTATTGGATTTGACATACGAATCAAATTCTCACCGCCCTCAATTGCTCGTCTCTGTAAGCGAGCGGGGGCGCGAAGTGCTGAGGGCTATTACGGAGGACGCTCTGCGCAACCGCGACCAGTATTTGAGTTCTTTGCCGGCAGATAAACGCCTCTACCTGGCCGAGGCAGTCCGATTTTCCTGGCTCGACGGGCTGGAGCAGACGAACGGCTTTCCTCGTTCCAAGGTTCTTGCAGGTCATTGAGTCTAATACGCCTCTAGGTGGTTGATCACAATTGCGCATCTACGAAATCAATACCCGTGTGCACGCGAGTGAGTTCGATCAAATAACAACCCCGGAGCTTGTTGAGCTGAGCAAGCTCGGGTTCGACGCCGTCTGGCTGATGGGCGTCTGGCAGATCAGCGAGGGCGCAAAGAGGATTTCCAAGATCGTCTCTGACGATTATGAAGGCTCCCCTTACGCCGTCCCGGATTATAAGTTTAACCGCGACCTCGGCGGCAAAAGCCGCTTCTCTGCCCTCGTAAAACGCGCTCACGACGCGGGCCTCGCCGTCATCGTCGATTTCGTCTCTAACCACATGGCGATCGACTCCCAGTGGATTGCCGAGCGCCCAGATTTTTTCATACGCTGCGACGCGAGCGCGCGGAGACAGACGACCTCGGAATACTTCTTACACCCATCGGGCGAGGTGATCGCGTTTGGCCGCGACCCTTATTTTCCTCCCTGGCACGACACTTCGCAGTTAGACTACACCAACCCTGATCTCAGACGGCGAATGATAGAAGTTCTAAAGTGGATCAGCACAATCGCTGACGGCGTGCGCTGCGACATGGCCATGCTCGTGCTGAGAGATTATTTTCGCCAGCAGTGGTATGCGAACGCCCCTGTCGCGTGGTTTGATGAAAGGATGCCGGGGGAGTTCTGGGATCAGGCCATCAGCGAAGTGAAAGCCGCGCGACCCGATTTCAAATTCATCGCCGAGACGTACTGGGACAAGGAACAGCAGCTATTGAGTCTGGGCTTTGACCTGGCCTACGAGAAAAAGATTTATGACGGTCTGGTTGCTCACAACGCTCAAGCGGTCATAGGCCGCGTGCTGAGCCTGGGACGCGCGCTCAAAGGCTCGCTCTATTTTATCGAGAATCATGACGAGCCGAGAGCTGCCGCCACTTTCAACCGCGACGATAATCTCGCCGCGGCCGCGTTGATACTTTCGCTGCCCGGCTCCGTTCTGATTCACGAAGGCCAGATGGAGGGGAAGCGCGAGCGGTTGCCCGTCCAACGAATAAAGCCTATCACCCAGGAGCCGCCGGATATGGAACTCAGAGCCAGGTACGCGTCGCTTTTGACGGCGACCGCGCAGAGAGTTTTTCGCGACGGCTCATTCCACCTTTTTGACACGGGCACGTACGGCGTCGCCTCTTTCATGAGGAGGAACGAAGATCAAACGGTCGCCTATCTCGGGCAGATATCCGAGGCGTGGCACAAGTTCGGCTCGACCCCGTTAGACATCACTCCGCTTGCGCGCGCGGTCGCCCTTGGCCGATTCGTCAGGGTGATAAACCTGCTCAACTCCGAATCGATCCTCGTCGAAGAGCGGCACGGCAAGTTCCTGCTTAGACCCAACCAGTTGTACGCGGAAGATACTAAGTTCTGCTTGATCGAAGTCTTCGCGAGCTAAGGGAGCCTCTCTTTTACTGGTTGACAAGAACCATGCTCGATTGCGAGGCCGATTGGGCGTGGTCGAAGAATTTTTTTATCTCGGGATATTCTGCGGCGGGAACCATCTGCTTGCTGATGGCCAGTCTTCTTTGAACTATTACCTGGCGCTCGCTCGTCCTGTAAGAGAGATTGAACTCGCCGAAGTCGCGCTTGATCTCCGTGTTGGAAGGCACCTCGTCGAGCTTGAATCCGTCGGGCAGCGTGATCGTGATCGTGTCTTCCTTGACCGACTTCATCTCGAACATGACAGGGATCTCCCTTTCAGCCCTGGTGAAGACGGGGGCTTGTTGGACCCAGACCAGCACGGGCCGGATGACGAGAAGCCGGCCCAGGCGATTGGCGTAGTTGCTGGCTTTTATCGTGTACTGAAAAACGAGCGGCTCGTCGGGGCTTGCGTCCCTGTTGATTTTCAGACCGCTCACCTCGGCGCCAGGAATGTCGCGCGCAACTCTCGACGACAACTCCTTCGCATAATCTTCCGAGCTTGACGACGCTATTTTGTGACGCGTGACGGAGGCCAGTTGCCCCGTGAAAGTCTCTTTTATCTCGGCGAGGATTTCGCCTGTGGCCTCGACACGGACCGCGATGTCGCGCCGCACGCTGTTAGTCTCTTCCGGCCTGACGGGCAGCTTGACCAGGTCGCCCACCTCGCCTTTGACGACAAGCCCCTGACTGCCTTGAAGGTAATAAGGCAGATCGCCTAAAGGTGTGACGCTGTCTGTGGGGTCAAAAAACAAGAGGCGGCCCAACCGTGGATGGCCCAGCATAACGCCCGCGTCCGACCTCATGTCGACGGCGATTATTGCGTGATTGAACTGCAGCGGAGACGGAAACTCTGAGCGCACCCTGATGGGGTCGCCGGAAAAGACTAGAACGATGTGAGAGTCGATTCCGATCGAACGAAGCATCGCCTGCATCAGCGAGGTCTTGTCTTTACAATCGCCGTACCCTTTCGTCAAGACAGCGTCCGCAGCGTTCGGCCTGTAGCCGCCGACCGCGCCCAACTGGATAGAGACGTAGCGGATGTCTTTCTGGACCCAGCGGCCGATCGCGCGGACCTTGTCGAACTCCGTCCCAAGGCCCGAAGTCAATTCTTCAGCCTTCGCCTGGACGACGAGCGGCGCGCGCAATTGTCGTTGCATAAACTGCTCGGCCCAACGCGAGACGTCTTGCCAGGTAGAGAAGGTCCGCTTCTTGGCCCCTCCCGGCGGGAAGTAAGAGACGGCCACGCACGGCGAAAGCGTCGTCACCTCCGGGGTCCATACGTCCTGTTTGATCGCCGACAGGTCTTGCAATTGCCAGGTGTAGCTGTTGGCCGTGACGACCGGTTTTATGGGCTGGTGATTGAAGACGAAAGACTCGACTCGCCAGCCCGCGGGCAGGTTCAACTGGTAGCGCGAGGTGACGACGGGCGACCCTGTGTGAAAGAAATGGTAGTCTTGATTTACTAATGGCTTTTCCTTCTGCACCCATTCGAAAGCGACCACCGAGCCTATGTCCACTTCGCCGAACCGCACGACCTTCGAGCGGATCTCGTTATAAAGATCGTCGGGAATAGATTGCTCAATGACCTTATCGCTCTCCAACTCGAAGACCTTCTGGTCGGCGCGGAGGTGCCAGGCGTGCAGGTCGCTAATCTTGGTCTGGCTGTCGTATTGTATCTCGCGCCGTGCGGCGAGGCGGCCTTCTTGCGTCAGCACGCGCACGACATAGCGAGAGCGGGTCTCGGCCTTGCCGTTATCCTTGACCGTTGTCATGCGCTCGTCTAGCAAGACGACGAACGGCGCGTTTTTGTCGTAGCGGTCAGCCGTTTCGAGCGTCGCCCGAACCCAGTCGGGCACAGAATCTGCGCGGGCGTCTCCCGCCAACAGGAAAAGCACCGCGAGATGGACTGCTGCTAGATTGAATCGTCGCATACGGCTCGGTAAAGTTTTTTGAGTTGATTAAATTGCGCGCCCGGCTCGATTTCGAATCGGCCCGGCCATTTCGGCCCCAGGAGAATATACCAGATTCCTAGCCTTAAAAGGTAGTGCGAGAGGTTGTTTGGGCGAAAGTTGACACGGGCCTTACGCGGGATTATAGTCGCCATTTATGACGAGAGATAATTCTCACGGGCATGAAAGGCCGCAAATACGCAGCACAACGATCCTCGCAGTGCGGCGAAACAACCACGTCGCAGTGGCCGGCGACGGGCAGGTGACGTTCGACAAGACAGTGATGAAGGCGGGCGCGA
The DNA here is from genome assembly GCA_036277095.1 of Blastocatellia bacterium. Classification (GTDB taxonomy): domain Bacteria; phylum Acidobacteriota; class Blastocatellia; order UBA7656; family UBA7656; genus DASUNP01. Next base: position 186,229 of record DASUNP010000088.1, on the reverse strand, counting down.
GAAAAGTCCGCCGCCTCTACAACGATAAGATCATCGCGGGATTTGCTGGCTCGACCGCAGACGCTTTCACGCTCTTCGCGAGGTTCGAAGCAAAGCTCGAGCAGTATCACGGCCAACTGCAACGCGCAGCCGTCGAGATGGGCAAGGAGTGGCGGACGGATAAATACTTGCGCCACCTCGAAGCGTTGCTCATCGTGGCGGATGAAAAAGCTTCGCTCGTCATTTCGGGCGGAGGCGACGTGATAGAGCCGGACGACGGCGTGGTCGCCATCGGGTCGGGCGGCGCTTACGCCACGGCGGCGGCGCGCGCCTTGATGCGCCACACGGAGCTATCGGCAAAAGAGATAGCCACGGAGGCGATGAAGATCGCGGGCGAGATTTGTATCTACACCAATTCAAATCTAATCATTGAAGAACTTTGACACTCCCGTCAATGGGGTTTAACAAGGGATTCATATACCTCGACGATTTTCATACTCCCATGCTCTCGTTTGTCATCAGGACTGCCACCAACTGCTCTTGTCCTTATATAGCCCTCTAACATCCAGCCCTTTAATATTTGTTCCATCGCTCCATTAGGAACATCAATGCCTGATTCAACCAGTTCATCATGAATCTCATTGGTATATACATTGGGATGAAGGTCATCAACGGTTGGATAATTGCCCTCAGTCCATCTTCTCCAGATTATCTCTCGCATTTTCTGTTCTAGTTCCCTGTACATTTATCCCCCTTCTTATGACTATAACATGGCTGTTAGATAAGAAGCACTATGCGGGTTTTGTACTGCTTGAAAGGTTCCTTTATCATCCTTGTCAATGGAATCAGCGCGTGTGATGTCGGCATTGCGCGCCCGCCGACACTCTTTCAAAAAAATCTAAATCTCGTCGACGGAGAGTCAACACAGATCTGGAAATCCCTTTTGAGAAAGGACTTTTTTCTGTCGACAGAACTTCGGCTCATAAATAAAAATGGTATAATCATATCGGACGAACAGGGGGAGATATGAATCAAAAAGTTAAGGACGATTTAGATAAACTTGATGAGTTGCGTGACCTGGCTTTGTGCGGATCTGAGGAGCATCACAAGGAAGCTCAAGAAGCGTATGATAAACTGCGAACAGAGCTACTGAATCACGAGCAATGTGAGGGGTGTGAGGATGATAAGCCAACAAAGGAACACACAGCTTTCAATCCTGAAGGGCATCCTCGCATTAAAGAGGATGAAGGAAAGAATTGAGTTATCCACACCCTACCCAATGACCGCATTTATGAATCCACTATTGTGCAATTGACTGTTTAGAGTGGCAACATTTATTCCTTTATCTTGCTAAAGGGTATGTATGGAGGAGTGTTGGTATCTTGCCCCCCAGTTACCATGAGACGCACTATGTGCTTAGGATGGCTCTTGAGATGAGTTTCCACATCTTTTTGAGCTACGGCCTGATCCGAATGTCTTTTTCCGCTCCAATTACAGTTCCGGCAGAGAGCCGTCCATTCTTTCTGGGTTTCTTTCTTCATTAGGTAAGAGATTATACAACACCTGCTGATACTTTGTGTGATTAAGTAGCTTCTGCTCATCCCCGCGTCAATAAAAACTGCTGACCTTTGAACCGTGGCAGCGAAGTTTGGTGACGGTATTCTGAGACTGACCTATTGTGCCTGAATAGTAGGAGCGAGATCCTTTTCTTTCAACCACCTTCTGTGAAACGATTACGGCTGAGAGTCCAGATTGCCTCATGTGGGCAACAAAGTTTATGATTGATTCTTTCGAGAGTTCGGTTATATTGGCTCGCTTGAACGCTTTGAACGAACACTCAAAATACCGTATTGTCTTGGGCGTGTTGTTGTGCATATACTGTTTTTCTTTGAGGAATAGGGTGAAAAGCTCGTCAAGCATAGGTCCTCCGGTCAGATCGTCAAAAGGAACGGTCAACGATTACCCTGTTCCCGCAAGTGATTGATTACTATGGTTATCTATCTTTCAGGAGAAGTAAAAGATCAGCCCCGCCTAGACGAGATGACCCCGCGTCAGATCGTTCAAGAGTTGGACAAGTACGTCGTAGGTCAGCACGCCGCAAAGCGAGCTGTGGCGATCGCACTCCGCAACCGCATACGCCGCCAGAAACTCCCAGCGGACCTGGCGCAGGATGTCATCCCGAAAAACATAATCATGATCGGCTCGACAGGCATCGGGAAGACCGAGATAGCTCGACGCCTCGCTCGGCTCTCGAACTCCCCGTTTCTGAAGGTCGAGGCTTCGAAGTTTACCGAAGTAGGCTACGTTGGCCGCGATGTGGAATCGATCATACGCGATCTGGTAGAGATCGGCATTGACCTGGTGCGCGAAGAGAAGATCACGGAGATCGCCGAAAAGGCCGAGCAGAATGCCGAAGAGCGTTTGCTCGACCTGCTCCTGCCTCGCGCGCGTCAGCTTGAAGAGGCCGAATCCGACACTTCGCTTGAGAACTTCGAGCGGACGCGCGAAAAGTTCCGCCAGCAGCTACGCGAAGGCCGGTTGAACGCCCGCATGGTCGAGCTCGAAGTCCAGGAGCGCAACGCGCCCGGCCATTTCGAGATATACACGCCGCAGGGCATCGAAGAGATGGACATCAACCTCCGCGATATGTTCCCGAACATGTTCGGGGGCCGCCCGAAGATGCGAAAAATGCGCGTCGACGAGGCGATGGAATACCTCGTGCAGGAAGAGGAGCAGAAGCTGATCGACATGGACCATGTGGCGCGTATAGCCATCGAGCGCGTCGAGTCCTCAGGGATAGTCTTCCTCGACGAGATTGACAAGATAGCTGGGCGCGAGGGCGGGCAAGGCCCGGACGTGTCGCGCGAGGGCGTGCAGCGCGACATCCTCCCGATAGTTGAAGGGACGACCGTCAACACGCGCTACGGCATGGTGAGGACCGACCACGTGCTCTTCATAGCTGCGGGCGCGTTTCATGTCTCGAAGCCTTCGGATTTGATACCCGAGCTTCAAGGCCGCTTCCCGATCAGGGTGGAGCTGAAGCCGCTTACCGTAGACGATTTCAAGCGAATCTTGACCGAGCCTAAGAACTCGCTCGTCCGCCAGTACAACGCGCTGCTCGCCACCGAGGGCATAGACATCACCTTCACGGAAGACGCGATAGACTCGATCGCGCGATTCGCCTTTTCCGTCAACGAGCAGACCGAAGACATAGGCGCGCGCCGGTTGCACACGATCATGGAGACGCTCTTAGACGAATACTCGTTTGAAGGCCCTGACCTCGCGGAGAAGACCGTTGTTGTTGACGCCGCCTACGTTCAAAAGCAGCTGGCGGAAATAGTCAAGAACGAAGACCTCAGCCGGTACATATTGTGAGATACACGCCGAGAGCCGCCGGTAATCGGCGCGCTCTACGTCTAAGATTTCTGTTCCCCTTTGTGGCGGTGGCCTGTCTCTCTTGCGGCAAGCCGGGAGCGCCGGTCCCTCCGGTCCGGCTCACAGAGCGAACGAATAATCTCACGGCCGTGCAGCGCGGGGCCAACGTGCTGCTATCGTGGCCGGCTCCCGCGCTCGTCAAAGACCAGTCTGATCGCGCTTACATCGCCCGCGTCGAGATATATCGCCTCGTCGAGCAGCGCGATGAAGAGCCCGTATTGGACCCGGACGATTTTGTGGAATTGTCCGACATGGTAGGCGACATCGAACGCGACGAGATCGAAGCTCAGCTCGAATCAACAAGGCAGTTGCAATTCACAGATGCGCTGGACCTCGGCCAGCCCGCTGACCTGGCGAACACCAGGCTGCGGTACGCGATAAGATACGTGAACGGGCGCGGGCAGACCGCCACATTCTCAAACAGCGTGGTCATAGAGCCTGTGCCGGGCATCGCGAAGCCTCCTACGGGGGTGAGCGTTGCTAGCCAGGGTCAAGACGCGATCACCATCGCCTGGGACCCGCCCGATGCGGACGTTACGGGCGCGCGCCCCGCTTCTGTGATCGGGTACAACGTCTACCGCCGCGCGGCGAAGCGAGATAGCTTCAACAAGCCGCTCAACGCCGAGCCGATCACCGAGACGCGTTTTACCGACACGAATTTCAAATACCAGACCGATTACGTTTACGTTGTGAGGGCTCTTTCTCAAGGCAGGAGCGGGTTGATTGAGAGCGCCGACAGCCCGCCTTTGCAGTTGACGCCGAAGGATGAGCATCCGCCGTCTGCGCCTGATCCTGTCTCAATCGCTTCGGCCAACGGCGTCATAAGCCTGTTCTGGCCGACCAGCCCCGAGCGCGACGTGATCGGGTATAACGTCTACCGGGCGGACTCTGCCACGGCGGATGAAAAAGAGTGGGTCAGGTTGAACGCCGAACCGCTCGGCCCCGTCACGTTTCGCGACGACCGCGTCAACATAGGTCAGAAGTATTTTTACAGGGTCACGGCAGTGGATCGGTTCAAGAATGAGAGCAAGCCCTCGGCGGTCGTGAGCGAAATTGCGAATCCTTGATCGCTTCTTGAAAAGGGAGGCTTCAATCATGCCACGAGTCTGTTATCTGCCTGACGAGAAGAGAGTCGACGCCGAGACGGGCGAGACTCTGCTGCACGCATCGCTCAGAGCCTCCATCGCGCACGCGCACGCGTGCGGCGGGAACGCGCGCTGTTCGACGTGTCGCGTCTTGATAATAGATGGGCTGGAGCATTGCGCGCCGCCAAATGATAAAGAGACGGTACTAGCCGAGCGATTGCACTTCACCCCTGACATCCGGCTCGCGTGTCAGACGACAGTTTCGGGCGATGTCGAGTTGCGCCGGCTGGTGCTCGACGCAGAGGATATTGAGCTGACCAGTCTGCTTAAAGCCGGCGGCTCACCCAGATCGGTTGGCGAAGAGAAAGAGGTCGCCATACTCTTTGCAGACATTCGCGGCTTTACGACCTTTGCGGAGACGCTGCTCCCGTACGACGTTGTGCATGTGCTGAACCGTTATTTTCATCAGGTGGGGCAGGCCATACAGCGCAACGGCGGCTGCATTGATAATTACATGGGTGACGGGCTTATGGCGCTGTTCGGGGTCGATGATTCGAGCGGCGCAACGTTACAGGCCATACGCGCGGGGCTCGACATGCTTGATGCGGTCGAGCGTCTCAGACCTTACTTGCAGAGCATCTACACGCGGAGCTTTCAAATAGGCATCGGGGTGCATTACGGCGAAGTGGTCGTAGGCGCTATCGGGCACGACGAAACGAAGAGGGTGACGGCGATCGGCGATGCGGTGAACCTGGCGAGCCGCATCGAGTCGGTGAACAAACAGGCGGGCACGGAATTCTTGATCTCTGAAGCGACATACAATCATGCGAAAGAGCTTATCCGCGTAGGCAAGACGATCGAGGTCACGCTGCCTGGCAAGAGCGGCGAATACACGCTCTACGAAGTTATCGGCATGCGCGAATGAAAAGCCCCGGAGGAGCGCGATTCAACAGTCCGGGGTTTTCGGCTGTGAATTAAGCCGGCCAGTCCCCCAGCGCTTTTCGTATCTGAACGATCTGGCCCAGGTGATAAGCGTTGTGGTCTGCGACTAACAGAATCTGCCGAAGATATGTCCGCCCTTCGCCGTGAGGAATCTGTGCGGTCAAATCCAGATTTGTATCTTGCACTACGTCGATCAACTCTTGCAGGTCGGCAAAGAATTCAGCCATCGATTCCTTCCACATCTGGTCTGTGACTTCGTCCGTCTTCGCGGGCCAATACCCTTCCGGCCATTTTGGAGACTTCCACCTGGCGTCGAGCGTGTAATGCAATATGTCTTCTTGCGCTATGCGCATGTGCTCAAACTCTTCCCAGACCGAGTGCATTTCTTCAACAGGCCGCGCGTTACGCGATTCAGGCTTAACCCCTTCCAGGGCTTTCTCCAGACTCACGTGGGCCTGGTCCCCCTGCAATAACTCGACAAGGTTCTTACGCAAGATCGAAACGTCCATCTAGACCTCCGTTGAATCTCTCTCCTCTCCCTTTAGCTTCTTCGGAGTCAACAACCAGATCAGCCGTCCCGCCCCGTCCTCTAAATCGTTCCAGTGATCGATCTGAAACTCGATCGAGGCGAGCGCGGCTGTAGGCATGCGCTCGTCGGAGCCGGTCAGACGCGAGACCAGCTCTTCAAAGCCGGGGTTGTGGCCTACCATCAACGCGCAGTTGACCGCATCCGGCAGCCGCCGTATCAACCTCATCAGCTCTGCTGAGGTCGCGCCGTAGATGCTGTCGTTAAACTCCATGCGCGCAGTCAGGCCGCCCGAGTCGACTACGGCTTGAGCAGTCTGGCGGGCGCGGGTGGCGGGCGAGCTGATTATCAGGTCCGGCAACGGCGTGCGCAGCTTCAGCTCTTCGCCCATGCGCGGGGCGTCTCGTTTGCCGCGGTCGGCGAGCGGGCGTTCGAAATCTCGCAGGGCAACATCGTCCCAGCTCGATTTCGCATGGCGCAACAGCAATAGAGTCTTCATCTGATTCGGCCTCCTTGCCCCTGGTTTCCCTCTCCCGGCTGCGCGTAACAAAGATGACGGACTATCCTGTAAAGCAGCCGGGTCCCGTTGCGGAAGCTCTCGACCGGAATCCGCTCATCGTTGCCGTGAACGCCTACGTAATCCTCCCCGGGAATCAAGAACGGGGAGAAGCCGTAACAGGTGATGCCCAGGTCGCGAAAGAAGTGACTGTCGGTAAAGCCCGACAGCACTGTGGTCGAGAAGCGAGCCTGCGGATCATCCGAACGTATGACGGCGAGAATCGACTTATGCAGGTCGGTGTCGAGAGGTGATTCGGTCGCTGCGAAAGCGAGAAGCGGTTCGACCTCTATGGTCGGATCGTCGATCACACGCTTGATCTCCGAGATAAAATCTTCGGGCCGCTCGCCCGGGAGCAATCGACAATCGATCTCCGCCGTGGCGATCGGGGGTATCACGTTAGTCTTGTTGCCTATGTTGACGACCGTAGGCTGTATGGTGTTGCGCAACAGCGCGGCATTCTGCGGGATTGATAAAAGCAAATCTCGCAGCCTTCGATCCTTGAGCGCCGCCCCGACGTCTGCGTAAGCCCGCATCAGCTCCGGAGTGGGTTGGAGGTCGGCGAGGGACCGGAAATAGCGCGCGACCGCAGGAGTCGCTTTCGGCTCCGTCTCGTAAGCTTCGAGCTTGCCGAGCGCGCGAAGCAGCCGGGACGGCGCGGAGTTCTTGCGGGGCACGCTCCCGTGTCCGGGAATCCCTTTCGCCGTGAGCCTCAACCAGCAGGGTGTCTTTTCGGTCGCCCCTATCCCGTAAAAGATGGCGCGGTCGCCCACCACCAGATTGCTGCTCCCCTCGTTTATCAGAAACTCCGCGTCGCGGACCAACTCCGCGTGGTTGCGCACGAACCACCCCGCCCCTTCGCGCCCGCCAGCCTCTTCGTCCGCCGTAGCCAGAAAAATCACATCGCGGTCAAGTGCAACGCCCCCGCGCTTGAGAAGCAGCAAAGTCATGAATTGCGCAGCGCCGAGGCTCTTCATGTCGAGAGCGCCGCGACCGAACAGGTAGCCGTTGCGAATCGCGCCGCTGAACGGGTCGGCAGTCCAAAACTGACGGTCCGCGTGGACAACATCGGTGTGGTTGAGCAGTATGAGCGCGCGCTTGCGCCCGCTCCCGCGTAGGCGTGCGTAAAGCGTGGCGCGGCCCGGCGCGGATTGAAAGACTTTGTGCTCGATGCCTTCCTTCTCTAGTATGCGCGCAAAGAAATCGGCCGCGCGCTGTTCGTTGCCGGGCGGGTTGGTCGTATCGATTCGCAAGAAATTCGCGAGCAGTTCAACGGCCTCGTCGCCCGCGCGCTTCCAGTCGGGCTCGCCTTGTCGCGAGCTTTGCGGTTGGGCGAATGTCAGGAGCGATAAAACAGAAAGGGTGATAAGAGCTTGCGCCAATCTCTTTCTCATCTGAAATTCCTTTTAATTGAAGTCGGCTGAATTTAACACGCGCGACCGATGCGCGCAAACTCGCCCGCCCCATCAAGACATGCTAGGATAAGCAGGCAACGAGGATTATATGGTCGATCTGTCAGGCAACACCTTTTTTGAAGGGCCTTCGGGAAGAATCGAAGCCATACTGAAGGAGCCCGCCGGACCCGTCACACGCGCGGCGATCGTCTGCCACCCGCACCCGCTGTTCGGCGGGACTATGCATAACAAGGTTGTTTTCCGAATCGCGAAGGCTTTCGAGCAATCGGGCTTTGCCGCGCTCCGGTTCAACTTTCGCGGGACGGGCCGCAGCGAAGGCCGTCACGACCAGGGCCTGGGCGAGCAGGACGACTTGCGCGCGGCCATCAGCTTTATCGAGCAGAAGTACGAAGGCGCAGAATTGTGGCTAGCAGGTTTTTCGTTCGGCTCCGCAGTGATGCTTCGCGTCGCCTGCGAGCACAAGCGCGTGCTCGCCCTTGTAGCCGCAGGCGTGCCCGTGTCGAAATACGATTTCGCACACATCGAAGCGTGCGCGAAGCCAAAGCTTTTCGTTCAAGGCGAGCTTGATGAGTTCGGCCCCGCAGCAGACATTGAGAGGTTATTCGCAAAACTGGCGGAGCCTAAGCGGCTGAAGATAATCGCCGGAGCCGATCATTTCTTTGAAGGCCGTCTGGAAGAACTCTCGCAAGCGGTCAAAGAATTCATCAAAGAACTCTCCGATTTTGGATTTTCATAGCGGATGATGTGCTTACGCACGCCGCGATTTTGGATTCAAGAAAACAGCGATAGCAAGGTGTTTCTTATTAATCCAAAATCCAAAATCCAAAATCTAAAATCGTATCAGTCTATCGTAAGCATCAGCTCGACCTCGGCGGGGTTGGTGGCGGCGAGCTTGGCCGCTTCAAGAGAGATTTTGCCCGCTTGAAGAAGCTCGACCAGGTGCTGGTCGAAAGTCTGCATGCCTATCTCCCGGCTCTTTTGAATGTATGTGTGAATCTCTGCGGTCTTTTCGGGGTTGCGTATGCATTCTTCGACGCTGCGCGTAACGAGCATGACTTCGACGGCGGGCTGGCGGCCGCTCCCGTTGACGCTCGCCATCAATCTGAGGCTTAAGACGGCCATCAGGTTCTGCGCTAGTCTGACGCGCGCCTGTACGTGTTCTTCCGTCGGAAAGAATCCTATCAGCCGGCCTATGGTCCGCTGTGCGTCCGGCGTGTGGATGGTCGAGATGACCAGGTGGCCCGTCTCCGCTGCCTTGAGCGCGATGTCTACCGTCTCGCGGTCGCGCAACTCACCGATGACGATCACGTCCGGGTCCTGGCGGAGCGCAGAGCGGAGCGCGGCCTTGAAGCTCGCCGTATCGCTCCCCACCTCGCGCTGAGAGATGATCGAAGTCTTATTCTTGAACAGGAACTCTATAGGCTCTTCAATCGTCACTATGTGAGCCTTGCGAGTACGGTTTATGTGCTCGACTATCGACGCGACGGTCGTTGACTTGCCGTTTCCGGTAGCGCCAGAGGCCAGGACCAATCCGCGCCGGAGATTAGCAAGCTTTTCGACGACCTTCGGGAGGTGAAGATCTTCGAAGCTCTTTATCTCTAGCGGGACGACGCGCAGCACCGCCCCGTAAAACCCGCGCTGTTTGTATACGTTCGCGCGGAAGCGGCCTATGCCCGTTATCTCGTACGAGACATCGAACTCATTTTGGTCGTGAAACTCCTTCTCGAATCGTTCCCTGCCCGCGAGCGTCGTGACGATCGAAGCCATCTCTTCTGCCGAGAGCGCGTGGTACTTGACCTGGGTCAACTGGCCGTTGATGCGAAAAAGCGGATGCTCTCCGACTTGCAGATGGACGTCGGATGCCTTGTTCTGGACGCCGACGGTTAGAAACTGGTTAAGAATATCTGGCCTCATCTTCTCCCTCAAAAAAACTAAACCCCGCCAAGGCTATGAGCCTGACGGGGGCGCTTCTAATCTCCCCGAGCCTACTACAGAACCCGAAGGCGATCAATACTAATCTCCGGCGACGCTTTTCGGGCCAAAGGGGTGTGCTTGCGCAATGATCTGCCATCATTTAGAGTTTTCGTGAAATGATTAAGCGGATAAAACTGATCGCCATTGTAATGCTTCTTTCCACATACCTGTGGCCCTCGAACGACACGGGCGCAAGCAGTGTTCAGCAGCGAGAGTACCGCCGGCCCGACATCGTAGGCGATCTGGTGCCTTACGACGAGCGATTCGCGCCGGACGACGGGGCCGCCTTCGTGGTCCATTTTTCAGGCGACATACACGGCAACCTTGAACCCTGCGGCTGAAAAGGCCCGCGATCAGGCGGACTGGCACGGCGTGTCAGCTACATAAAAACATTCAGAGAAAGGCTGCCGAACCTGCCGGTGTTGTCTGTCGATAGCGGTTATTTTCTCGGCGACGAGCGAAGCGCGCACGGGCGACTGAGAAATGATACGGCCGCAAGAAACGAGTTAGTCCTGAAAGCCTATGATCGCTTCAAAGTCGACGTGGCGAACCTTTCTGCGCACGAGCTGTTTTTCGTCTCGCAGAAATTCAAGAAAGCAGTCTGGGCGCGCAACAACTCAGCGCATCCGATCCTAAACCGCCTTGTGTCGGCAAACATTCAAGGCCAATCGTCGGAGGTGATCTCGCCTCAGCCGTTCATCGTAAAAGAGGTCCCGGACCGAAAGGCAGAAGGCTCAAAGCCGATCAGGGTCGCTTTCATAGGTCTGGCCGAACAACTTGCAATTACCCCGAAGGGCTTTAAGATCAGCGATCCCGTCGAAGCGGCGAAGCTGGCAGTGCCCGAGGCACGCAAGCGCGCAGACGTGACGGTTCTGCTGGCTCACGTAAAGACAGAGGTGGCAGAGCGGATAGCGCGCGAAGTGCCGGGCGTAGACGCCATCATAGTCGGTAACGCACAGCCCGACGAGCAGTATTTCATAGTTCCCTTCCGAATTGGGACGACGCTGGTCGCCTTCACGCCGTTCGAGACCAGGATGCTGGGCGAGCTTCGATTCTACCGCGACGACGGGTCGCGATTTACGGTTAAGGAGCGCTTCATCTCGCTCAACGGCCTTGTGCCCGACGACCCCGAGGCGCTTGAAGACGTTAACGCCGTGAACAAAGCCGAAAGCGACACCCGTAAAGCGACAGAAGCCTCTTTGAAAGAATGGCTCGGCAGCACGAGGGCGTCCGAGAATTCCCAGGAGAGGCCGCACAACGGCGCTGTAAGCGAATACGCCTCATCCGCCTCTTGCGCTAAGTGTCACCTCGCGCAATACATCAAATGGAACGCGAGCGACCACTCGCGCGCTACCAGCGCGCTTGTGAGCAGGCCTGCCGATTTCGACGCGAGTTGTCTTGCCTGCCACGCGAGCGGGCATAAGAGCGGAGCCTCGACGGCGAGCCAGTGGGCAGCCATGCAGAACGTGCATTGTGAGCAGTGTCACGGACCCGGGAAAGACCACATAGCCAACCCGGCGAAGGCTTACAGCAAGATTGACCTGCGGAGCGCGTGTATGGATTGTCACACGCCGGAGACAAGCTCGAAGTTCGACCTCAAAGCCTACTGGGAGAAGATCGCGCACTAGGGCGGGGGCAAGGATTAGAGAGTCTTGATAAGAGTCATGCCAGGAATCTACAGATCATAGCAACCTGAGTAATTCTAAACTGGAGGAAAGATTCGATGGACATTAGTTTGCGTGCTGGTAGACCGGAAGATAGCGGGCCCTGCGGCATAATCTGTTATGAAGCCTTTAAGACGATTGCCGACCAGCACAATTTCCCTCGTGATTTTCCCAACCCGGAAGTTGCCGCCGGGTTTTTGTCTGAACTCCTCCCCCGGAGCGACGTCTACTCGGTCGTAGCCGAAGTTGACGGGCGAATAGTCGGCAGCAATTTTCTTTGGGAGAATGCCATTATTGCTGGCGTCGGGCCGATCACTGTTGACCCGACTGTGCAAAACCTCGCCGTCGGGAAACGATTGATGGAAGACGTACTCGCGCGGGCGCAGAGTCGCGGGTTTGCGGGAGTCAGGCTGGTGCAAGCCGCTTATCATAACCGCTCACTGTCGCTGTATACAAAACTCGGGTTCGACACGCGCGAGCCCCTTTCGATTGTCCAGGGCCCTGCCCTCGGGTTAGAAATATCCAGCCACGGCGTCCGTCCGGCGAATGAAGGCGATCTGGCGGACTGCAACAGATTGTGTCTCAGAGTACATGGACACGACCGCGCGCCGGAACTGCTCGACGCAGTCAAGCAAGGGATGGCGACCGTAGTCGAACACAATGGCCGTATTACTGGTTACACAACGATGGTCGGGTTCTTCGGCCACACAGTCTGTGAAAGCAACGAGGATATGAAGGCGCTCATCGGCGCGGCCACAGAGTTTCCCGGCGCAGGTTTCTTATTGCCGACGCGCAACAGCGAGCTTCTCCGCTGGTGTCTGGGTAACGGCCTGCGCGTCGTTCAGCCCATGACGCTGATGAGCATGGGCCTGTACAACGAACCAAGCGGGGTCTTTCTGCCTTCGGTCATCTTTTGATTGGCGCTCACATCAAACTGGAAGGCCCACTGCGCAGCCGGAGGAGTTTCGTATGGGACTCGAAGAGTTGCAGAGCCGCATCGAGGGGAAGGTGACAACCCGGAGCGACTCCGGGTACGAAGATCTCAGGCGCGGGATCATTTGGAATCAACTGACGCCGGCGCGCTACCCACGGCTGATCGTGCAAGCCGCCTCGGAGCGTGATGTGGTCGAGGCTGTCCGGTTTGCCCGCGCTCAGGGGATGAAGATTGCAGTACGCGGCGGAGGTCATAGCTGGGTCGGGTTCTCGCTCCGCGACGAAAGCCTGTTGATAGATCTCGGACTCCTTAAACAGCTTTCGATTGACCCGGGGGCTCGGCTGGCGAAGATTCAACCGGCGGTAACAGGCCGGGAACTCAACCGTCAGTCGAGCGCGCACGGGCTGGCCTTCCCCATAGGACACTGCTCGTCGGTACCGCTCAGCGGCTATCTGCTGAATGGGGGGCTCGGCTGGAACTCCAACATGTGGGGCCCGGCCTGCTTTAGCGTCGAAGCCGCTAACGTCGTCACCGCTGATGGCAGCCTCGTCGTCGCAAACAAGGAGCAAAACGCCGACTTGCTCTGGGCGGTTCGCGGAGCCGGGCCGGGCTTCTTCGCGGTGGTGACACAATATCTTCTTAAGCTTCATCCGGCTCCGCGCGCCATCACAACCAGCACATACTATTACCCGTTGCGCCACATCGAGGAGGTCGGCGCGTGGGCTGCGAGCATCGCCGGACAACTGCCGAGTGAAGTGGAGCTAACGCTTTTCATCGCGCAAGCGCCCCCAGATCTCGCCGAGCAGTGCAGGTCCACCAACGGCTTCGTCTGCATCCTGAGCGCGACGGCATTCCTTGACACAGAGAGCGAGGCCACGGCGGCGCTCGGCCTACTGGAGAGTTGTCCCGTCGCACACGACTCTCTGAAAAGGGCATTGAACCAGCCCAATTCGTTTGAGGCCTTGCTTGATCTTGGCGGCATGTTGTGGCCCGAGCGCCACCGCTACCTGGCCGATACGCTCTGGTCGGATTCACCGCCCGCCGAGCTTCTCGCCATTGCTCGTGAGCATTTCCTGCGCGCGCCGTCGCCGAAATCACTTGCGGTCTGTGTGATCTCCACTGGGACTCGGGACAATGTTGCTGCGCCGCCCGATGCCGCGTTCTCTATGACGGGCAATACCCTGCTGCTGTGCTACGGAATTTGGGAGCAGCCAGACGATGATGCTGCCAACGCCGCCTGGCATCGCGAGACAATAGCGGCGCTGGACCCATTCGCCGTGGGCCATTACGTGGGGGAGTCCGACATCGTGGCAAAGCCTGAGCGGGCCGAGATGTCGTTCGCGCGAGCTAACTGGCGACGCCTCCAGTCGCTCCGCCGGAAATACGACCCGGATGATCTTTTTCACGGGCACTTCAGCGCGTAAGCAAGTGCGGCCTAGCCCTTGCCGTGCATTTCGCGGAGCTTGAATTTTTGCACTTTGCCCGAGGCTGTCATTGGGAATGATTCGACGAAGCGTATGCTGCGCGGGATTTTGAATTTCGCTATGCGCCCGTCACAGAACGCGCGGATCTCTTCCGGGCTTGCCGTCTCGTCGGGCTTGAGGCGGATCGCCGCCGCTACCTCCTCGCCGTACTTATCGTCGGACACGCCGTAGACATAAACGTCCGCGATCTTCGGGTGGTTGCGCAACAGGTCTTCGATCTCTTTCGGCGCGATGTTCTCTCCGCCGCGAATTATCAGCTCTTTTATGCGGCCCGTGATCCTGACGTAACCGGCCTCGTCCATAGTCGCCTGGTCGCCCGTGTGCAGCCACTCGTCTTTATCGATTGCTTCGGCAGTAGCCTTCGGGTTGTTGTAATAACCTTTCATCACGTTGTAGCCGCGACAGCACAGCTCGCCCGCGCGGCCGGGCGCGCACTCCTGGCCTGTCGCAGGGTCTACGATCTTGACTTCGACTTCGGGCAATACCTGACCCACGGTTTGCGTCCGCAGCTCGACCGAATCCGTGCGCGACGTGAGCGTTATTCCCGGCGAAGCTTCCGTAAGCCCGTAGGCGATTACAAGCTCTGTCAGGTTCATCCGCTCGATGGCCTTGCGCATGAGCGGCTCGGGGCAGAGCGACCCGGCCATGATGCCCGTTCTGAGGCTCGACAAATCGAAGTTATGATAGTCCAGTTGTTCAAGCTCGGCGATAAACATGGTCGGCACGCCGTAGACGGTCGTGCAGCGCTCTCGCTCGATGTATTGGAGGACGCGCACCGCGTCGAACGTCACAAGCGGCACAAGCGCCGCTGCGTGGGTGTACGCGCCGAGCACGCCGATCACGCAGCCGAAGCAATGGAAGAAAGGCACGGGAACGCAGAGCTTGTCAGCCGGCGTGAGCGCAAGCCCCTCCCCGAGCCAGTAGGCGTTGTTGACTATGTTGCGGTGAGTGAGCATCACCCCTTTTGGGAAGCCCGTGGTGCCGGACGTGTACTGCATGTTGATAACGTCGTCCAGGTCTTGCATGGAAGAGTGCGCGTCGAGCTGCTCGTCGGTCACGCTTTCCGAGCGCGTGAGCAATGAATCGTAACGGATCATGCCGCCCGGATGCTCGTCGCCTATGTAGATCACATTGCGCAGGAACGGGAGCCGCATCGAATGAAGCCGCCCCTCCTCGCTAGAGCGAAGCTCGGGAAGGATGTTATAGATGGTCTGCACATAATCGACGTCGCGAAAGCCCGCGACGGTAATGAGAGTGCTCGTCTCCGACTGCTTCAACAGGTATTCGATCTCCGCCTCGCGCAGGCTCGTATTCACGGTTACAAGCACGGCTCCGATTTTTGCGAGCGCGAACTGTAGGACCACCCACTCCGGGACATTGGGAGCCCAGAGGGCCACCCGGTCCCCGCGCTGGACGCCGATGCTGAGCAACCCCTTCGCCACCTGCCGGGCAAACCATTCCAGCTGGCTGAAGTCGTACCTCAGCCTGCGGTCGGGATAGATCAAGGCTTCGTTTTGTGGGTAATCTTCAGCCAGCAGCGTAAGCAACTCGCCCACCCTGACGTCGCGGTACGCGCGAGGTCGTTCCTTTCGTTCCGTCCTTGTCATATCCCCTCCAGTGATTCTTTAGTGCTGAATGCTGAGTGAAAGAAAAAGGGTAGCTCCCTGATAAGGGTTTTTACTCAGCACTCAGGACTCAGCACTCAGCACTAATCTTCCGGCGTAGTGCCGAAGTACCTGAGCCACTCATTCACATCGTCAATTTCAAACTTCTCTCCGTCCTGTTCTGCCGGGCTTGATTTTTCGGCCTCTTCCATCTGCCGCCTGAATTCGCCCGACCTGACGACTTTGGCCCCTCGCCACCGGACCAGAGAAGCCAGTTGACGGTCAGAAGTGACTACGGTCAGCCCGCGCGGATCAGGGCTATTTTCAACCAGCCTGCGTATGCGCGTGTCAGCGTCCGAGCCCTTGTCGGAATAGAGAACCCTGACCCCGCGAATTGCCGAACTGTCGGGCATCAATCGGTCCGGCTCGCCGTCGAATACGACGGTGACGCGGGCTTTCCGCTTTCTGGCGAAATCTACCAGCCGGTGGACCAGGTTGCGGCGCGCGGCCGATTTATCCCTGTGCCAGCCGGGCGTCTGCCCCATCACGTTGTTGCCGTCTATGATAAAAGCCACCCCTGCCCTGCCTTGCCGCTCGCGTTTGAGAGGATAATTCTAGTCCTTTTCATACTCAAAAAAAAAGCGAAAGGCGCGCCGATTACCCTCCGGCGCGCCCTATCGCAATCTTTAGATTCATGAACGAATCACTGATTCCTTGCCTTGCCCCCCGATCTCGCAGGCGGACTGGCTGGCGGGGGCATTGACCCTCTACCGCCTCCCTGTCCCATGCCGCCGCCGCTACTTGAGCCGCCCCCGTTGCTGCGGCCTCCGCCCGAGCCCGAGCCCGAGCCGCCGCCCGTATACCCGCCTCCTGAGCCGCCGCCGCCTGTGTAACCAGGATTCCGGTTCCGCCAGTTCGTATAAGGATTGCACGAGCTGTAGCCGTATCCGTAGGGCGAGACGATTCCCCAGAAGCCCGGCAGGAAAGTATATGAACCCATGAAGGGGTTAAATACCCAGGCGTTTCCTGACATCGACAGCGAGCTGCTCCGCCTCAAAGCGCGTTCCGACAGCTTCCTGTTTGCGGCCACGATGATTCTTGCGCGCTCTTTGCTCCAAAGGTCAAAGTCGTCTTCAACCTTCTTATCAAAAGGTGTGATGGCGGGAGCGCCGTTCCCGATCATAGCCTTCCTGCCCTCTTTAACCACCACGCCGCCGGCCAGGACTTTGCCCTTGCGAAGGACTATCTCAGAACCCCCAGCCGCTCCGATATTGAAACGATAAAGCCCGCCGTTGTCGATGGGGATCTCTCGTTGCGGGGTGATTACCGTGATCGTTTCTACGACCACCGAAGCCTCTATGATGGCCGACCCCTTCAACAACTCAAGCTCCAGCCTGTGAATCCTCGTGTCCTTAAAGATGAATTCGGTGTTAGTCGAAAGCCTCAAGTAAGAACCGGGGTTGAGCAATATCTCTGCGCGCCCGTTTGCGCCCGTCTTCACCAGATCGCCCGAGCGCACCACGTCGCCTGCAATGAGCATGTCAGACTTGCCCGCGCGCTCAAAGCTCACATCGCCCTCCACAATGTTGACCACGCCGGCCCTCGCCGAGACAACATACTGGCTCTGCTCGTCGGATGCGAGAGGCTTGCGCCCCTGCGCCTGGGCCGTCGCGAGTGTAATTAATATAGCCGTTAAAGCGAAGCTAAATCTGGATAGTTTCATATGCTCTCCTTTGCGGCGCCAACTTTAGGCGGTCAAGACTGGAACGATTAGAAGATTGCCAGATTGATTATACGCCCTTTCAAGAGAGTGGCAAATTATATTTTGGCCGTAGTCCGTCTTGCCATCGCGGGCTTTAGCATCTAGCATAAATGATTCGCCCGTGGGGCCGAAAGCAGAGATAAGATGGCTGTATACGAAAAGACTATCGAGACGCTGATAGACGCTGTGCGCAAGGTGAGCGGGTCGCTCGACCTCGACATAGTGCTCGATACGATATTCGACTCGATCAAGGAGCTGATCGATTACTCGGCGGCCATCGTCTGCGTAGTCGACTTAGAGACTGGCGCCATCCGCGACCTCAAGGCCCACGGCTACCCAACGGCGGTCGTCTCGGGGGACTTGCTTGCCGAGGGCGAGGGCATAATCGGTTGGGTCATCAAGCACGGGCGCGGGCAGATAATCAACGACGTTAAACGCGACGCGCGTTACGTCAAAGCGCGCCCCCAGACCCGCTCTGAGATGGCAGCGCCGATCATCCGCTATGACGGGCAGACCCTGGGGGTGATTAACCTCGAAGCCGACTGGGTCGACGGCTACGATCACCGCGACCTCGAACTCTTGACCATGTTCGCTTCGCTCGCCGCGTCGGCAATCGATCACACACTGTTGTACCAGCGCGTGATGAGACAGCGTAGGGCCGAAAGCGAGCTTGAGCTTGCGCGAAAGGTGGTCGACAGCCTTTTGCCGCGAGCCGTGCCGGTGGTCGAAGGGTTTGAAATCGCAGGGCTGACAAGCCCCGTGCGCGAAGTCGGCGGCGATTACTTCGATTTCATACAATCGGTCACAGACCGACTCGGCGTGCTTGTGGCGGACGTGTCGGGCAAAGGGCTTGCAGCGGCGCTTATAATGGTAGCTTTCCGCGCATACATCCACGCGACGGTAATAAACGAGCTTGCTATGCGCGTGGTGATGGCGCGCGTCAACCGGCTGATACACGAAACGACCGAAGGCGAGCGGTACATAACGACTTTTTATGGATTGATCGATCCAGAAAACAAGCGCCTCCTCTACATCAACGCGGGCCACAACCCGCCGCTGTTGCTGCGCGCGGACGGCACTACCCGGCTGCTCGACAAGAGCGGTCTGCCCGTCGGCGTCTTTGAGGATTCCCGCTACAGCGAGGCGGTTGTAGACTTTCTCCCTAGCGACATACTCGTGCTTTACACGGACGGCGTGACCGAAGCAATGAACATGCAGGAAGAGAGCTTCGGCGTCGAGAGACTTGAAAAGATCGTGCGCGCGTCTGCCGGCCTTTCCGCGCAAGAGATTTGCCTGGCCGTAGCCGCCGCCGTGCGCGAATTTTCGTCCGAGGTCGGCGGGCCGGAAGACGATCTCACGATATCGATCATAAAAGTTAAGCGATGAACGACACGGCTCAGGAAGAGATACGGCTCGACAGGCTGTTTGCGGCCGTCTGGCGAGGCAAGTGGATAATAATTATCGGCACGCTTCTGGCCGCCTCAGTCACAGCCTATCTCGGTTTCAGCCAGCCCACGCTTCACACAGCCACAGCTCTCATCGAGGTCGGGCGAGTGTGGAAAGAACCGCTCGAAGACATTTACGCCACGGCAGAGGCGGCCAACAGCGACGGCTTTTTGCAGAAGCTCGCGACAAAGATAGGCGTCAAGCCTAACCAGCTTAAACGCAACGTCCGGGCCGAGGCGGTGATGGCGGGCCCGCGTCGCTCTCGCTATCCCATTCTCGTGCGCGTAACGGCGACTACGGATAATAACGACGAATCGGTTCGCCTGGCGCAGGCTGTGGCCGACGAGATCACGACCCGCCACGCGGAATTGTTCAAGGCCGCGCTCGCGCCTCACCTCGACCGCAAGGCGAGGCTTGAGGAGCGCCAAAAGCAAATCTCGAATGACTCGGCTGCCGCCTCGCGCGATTTGCTGATAAAGGTGGAGACGGAGATCGATGAGATAAACGCCAACATCACGTCGCCGACCGTGACCGAAGAGACTCATCTGGTCGAGCCCGTAGTGCCGGGCGGAAGCATCCGCCCTTCGCCCTGGCGTTCGATCATCGTGACCGCGCTGGTCGCCGCCGTCGCGCTCGTCGCGATTGTGGCTCTGGCGGGCAGCCTTAGACCGGCGGCGCGAAAAGCCATCAGCGCGTAGAGTAAAAATCATGCTCAGAGTATTAAGCGTCGTAGGCGCGCGGCCAAACTTCATGAAGATCGCCCCGGTCATCGCCGAGATGCGCCGCCGGGACAGCATTGATTCGATCCTCGTCCACACGGGCCAGCACTATGACGAGGCTATGTCGGACTCTTTTTTTGACGACCTGGCAATTCCCCGCGCCGACATCAATCTCGGGGTCGGGTCCGCCTCGCACGCGGTCCAAACGGCTCGCATAATGATCGAGTTCGAGCGAGTCTTAGAAGAGCGGCGGCCCGATTGGGTCGTAGTCGTGGGCGATGTGAACTCTACGATGGCCGCAACTCTCGTCGCGTCAAAGATGTCCGTGAGAGTGGCTCACGTAGAAGCGGGGCTCAGGAGCCGCGACCGAGCGATGCCCGAAGAGATCAACCGCGTGGTGACGGATGCTTTAGCAGACTTGCTGCTCACACCTTCGCGCGACGCCGACGAGAACTTGCTGGCCGAAGGCATACCGCCGGAAAAGATCCGCCTCGTAGGCAATGTCATGATCGACACGCTCCATCACAACCTGGGACGGGCGCGCGCGTCATCGGTGCTCGCGCGTTTCGGCCTTGCGCCTAAAGAGTTTTGCGCGATGACTCTTCACCGACCGTCGAACGTAGATCAGAGAGAGACTCTCGCAGGCATCCTTGACGCGCTCGACACGATACAGCAGCGGTTCCCTGTAATCTTCCCTGTCCACCCGCGCACGCGCGAACGCATCAAAGAGTTCGGCTTAACCGAGCGCGTCTTGGCGCAGCCCCGCCTCGTCCTCACAGAGCCGCTAGGCTATCTCGATTTTCTCCAGCTCTACAGCAACAGCCGGCTGGTTCTCACCGACAGTGGCGGCATTCAAGAAGAGACGACCGCTCTCGGCATCCCCTGTCTGACCCTGCGGCCAAACACAGAGCGCCCCATCACCGTGACCGAAGGCACTAACCGCGTGGTGGGCAATGATCCCGAAGCGATAAAGCGAGAAGCGATAGCCGCGCTCGCCTCGCCTCGCCGAGCGGGCCGCGTCCCCGAGTTGTGGGACGGTCACGCGGCAGAGCGAATAGTCGACGCAATCCTCTCCAAGTCCTGAGTGCTGAGTGCTGAGTGCTGAGTGCTGACATTGAATATGGAAAACGTAATTACAAGCAGAACTACTCAGCACTTTCTGCTGCTCGCGTGGTTCGTAACAACGCCCGTCCTCTCTTTCTTCACGCGCTACCCGCTCGAAAAATCGATTATCACTTATGACCGCGCCATCATAGGGCTGCTCGTCGTGATGCTCTTATGGAAATACTGGACGCGGGCGAAGAATGGCTCCGGCGGGCAAAGCGGCTTCAGCGCGCTCCCGTTCGAGATAGCGTGGGCGACGCTGTCCGTGTGGATGTTGATAAATGTCGCTTTGAAATCAGGTAATGTCGGCTACGCGACGAGGATAGTCGTTGACGGGTTCTGGTTGCCCCTCGTCCTGTTTCACATCGCGCGCCGTCACTTTGATCTGCGAGGCAAGCGATCGGCTTTACTGCTCGGCGCGGTCGCACTCGGGATGCTGCTTTTTGCTATCGGCGCTTATGAATTCGTCACAGGGACGGACCTTTTCCACTACAAAGGCTCTGAGTTGATACGAGAAGGCGAGCTGCGACCAAACGGGCCGTTCGCGTCAGACTCTTCTTACGCGATCATCTGCCTGCTTGTAGCCGTCTTCCTTGCGTTCGCCCCGCGAGCCCTGGGCGTGAGGCTCGACCGTGCGGCGCGGCTGACCTACACGATTGCCATAGCGGCTTCGGTTGCCGCAGCGATGCTGCCGCAGTTTCGCGTGGTCGCGGCATCGATCTTAATCTGCTGGCTCATCTTCGCAGCATCGAGAAGCATCCAGCCGGGTTGGATCGGTAAGGCTAAACATGCCTTTCATGCGAAACGGCTTCCACTCTCTTCGCTTCGGCTTCATCCGTTCACAATGTCGGTAATCGTTTTACTCGCACTCGCCGCAGCAGGCGTGGTCTTAGCTTCGGCCTCTCTGGGCCAGCGTCTTTCCAGCCTGCATAATGTCTACGGGCGGCTGGCGACCTGGGAGGCGGCCGTGAGAATTTCAGCCGACAATCCGCTGCTCGGCGTAGGCATCGCGAATTATGGCGACTACTTTCGCGCGATGTATTTCGAGGGAGAAACCCCTGTAGAAAGAATCATCGAGTCGCGCGCGGCTTTAAGCCCTCATTCAACTCCGCTGTGGGTCGCCGCCGAAGCCGGCGCGCTCGCGTTTGCGCTCTACCTGATGGCGAATGTATATATTTTCAGGATGGGCTACCGCGCGCTTAAAGGCGCGACGGACGGGCGCGAGCGGGCGGCGGCCGCCTGCTACCTGGCGATTGTGGTTGCGTACTGGTTGCCGGGGATGACGCTCACCAGCGGTATATATTCGGACTTGAACCTGTACTTCTTTTTCCTGCTCGGACTGCTTGCGAATATTTTTCATAAACCTGCGATAAGAAGCTGAAGCTTGAATCGATTCTCAAAAATACGTGAGAAGGCGCGAGGGATGACGCTCGGAGAGATCGCGGGCGAAGCATTTTTCAGGGCTCGACGACAAATCGCCCGCTCGATCGACCGCGCCATAAACAATCCCGATTCGGTCTTCGTCTCTAACGACGATCTGAGGCGAGGGCTTGCGGGGCGTTCCGTCTCGGAGGTTGCGCAAAAAATACGCGAGCGGGTGCTGCCTCACCTCACGCCCGGGCTTGCCGATCTCGCGCGCACTGGCGAGACGGTCCGGCAGTTATTCCCGGACTCGGTCGATCAGACCATCCGTGAAGCCGAGCTGATTCTTGACCACAAGATCACAGTCTTTGGCCGCGCCTATGACCTCGGGCCTCAAATCGACTGGGCCGCCGACCCCGTGACGGGCGCGGGCTGGCCTTTCGACCACTTCACGCGCGTGCCGCTTGTCGTGGCGAAAGGTTCGGACGTGCGGCGCGTGTGGGAGCTTAATCGGCTGCACCACCTGACTACTCTAGGCCGCGCTTACGTGCTTACCGGCGACGAGCGATTTACTGAAGAGTTTCTGATCGAGCTTGCCTTCTGGTACGAAGAGAACCCGCCGCGTTACGGCGTCAACTGGACCGTGGCGATGGAACCCGCGATACGCGCCGTCAACATCATCGCCGCAGCCGAGATGTTTGCCTCGTCGCCTTTGATGACTGATGAAGCAATCGAGTTAATACTGAAGATACTCCTCTCGCATGGCCGGTTCATTCGCTCGAACCTTGAGTTCTCACATCGCCTCACGAGCAATCATTACCTGTCGAACTTGATAGGGCTGTACGCGATCGGCATGACCACGCCAGACTTTATCGAGTCGGAAGATTGGGCGGGCTTCGGCGCGGCGCAGTTGCTCGCCGAGATGGAGAAGCAAATACTGCCGGACGGCGTGAGCTTTGAAGGCTCGACGGGCTACCACAGGCTGGTGGTCGAGATATTCACGCTATTTTTTGTTATGAGCCACGCTCACGAGATCGAGCTCCCCAGACGTTATTGGGAGCGTCTGGAATCGATGTTCGATTTCACTCGCCATTATTTGAAGCCCGACAATACAGCGCCCGCGATCGGCGATTCTGATGACGGGCGGCTTATCAAATTCAAAGAGCGAGACCCAGCCGACCACTCTTACCTGATGTCTATAGCAGTTATTTTATTTGAGAATGAAAAGTTCAAGGCTTCGAGCCGGATCGATGAAGAGGCGCTGTGGTGGTTTGGCGACGCGGGCCGCGAGACGTTCGAGGGCCTTACGGTAAACGAGACGGAAGTTGGCTCGCGGGATTTCCCGCAGGCGCAGATTTTTATTCAGCGCGCTGACATTCGCGCGCGAGATGAAGACGCGCAGGTGGCGTCTGCCGACGAAGCCGAGCATGAGACTTTGATAGTCGAGCGCGCGACCTCACACGAAGACTATGAGCTTTACGCGATCATCGATTGCGGAGACCACGGCGCTCGCGGGCGCGGCTCGCACGCCCACTCGGACGCGCTTTCGATAGAGCTATTCGCGCTGGGCCAGACTTTTTTGCGGGACCCGAACACGTTTGTTTACACGGCGAGCGAGAGATGGCGAAACAGGTTTCGCTCGACCGCTTCTCACAACACGGTGCGAATCGATAACGTTGAAATAAGCGAGATCAAAGAAGGCCACCTTTTCACGCTCGGCGATAACATCGCGCCGCAGGTCTACAACTGGGAGAGCGACGCGGAGCGAGACGTGTTAGACGCCGCGCACTTCGGGTATATGAGGCTGCCCCAGCCCGTAGTCCACCGCCGCATCGTCACGCTGGATAAGCGAGAAGGCTTCTGGATCATCGAAGATGTCTTCAGCGGAGATGGCGAGCATGAGATCGAGTTCTTTTTCAACTTTGACGTGGGGCTCGATGTGGCGGTGCGAGACGACCGGCGCGCGATCGCTACCGGCGAGAGAGCGGCGCTGGCCGTGATCCCCGTTTCAGGTCACGCGCTGGAAGCCAATATTGTCGCGAGGTGGGTGTCGCCCGGTTACGGGACGCGGGTGCGCTCGTCTGGTATCATATATCGCTTGAGCGCCAAAGTTCCGTTTGAGAACGTGACATTGCTTGTTCCCTACCGGATTGGCGACGAATCGAAAGTTGAAAGAGCGATCTCATTGATTTGAGATTTGAGATTTGAAATCTCAAATCGTTAAGAATATGTGCGGTATTTGCGGAATATATGAATACGGCGTGAGCGAGCCTGATGTCAGCGCGTCGCTCGTCTCTCGGATGCGCGACACGATGGCGCATCGCGGCCCTGATGACGCGGGCGTGTACGTCACCCCGGACCGCCGCGTGGGGCTGGGCAATCGCCGCCTTGCCATTGTCGACCTATCGCCAGCAGGCCACAATCCGATGGCGAATGAAGACGGCACGGTCTGGATCACCTACAACGGCGAAATCTACAACCATGAAAAACTGAGGCCGGGGCTTATCGCGAAAGGACACGTCTACCGCTCGCGCACGGACACCGAGACGATCATTCACCTGTACGAAGAGCGCGGGTTAGATTTCGTCCACGAGCTTGACGGCGACTTTGCGGTCGCGCTTTGGGATGAAGCGAGGCGGCTGCTCGTGCTTGCGCGCGACCCAATAGGCGTAAAGCCCCTCTACTACTCTGTAAAGAACGGGCGCTTGATCTTTGCGTCTGAGATCAAGGCGATCCTCGAAGACCCGGCGGTCGAGCGCGACATCGACGAAGAAGCGCTCTATCACTATCTGACGTTTCTGACCACGCCCGCGCCCGACACACTGTTTGCGGGGATTCAAAAGCTCCCTGCGGGCTGCATGCTCACTTGCGACGCGCGAGGTGAGATAAAAGTTACGCGGTACTGGGACGCCATCGTCACGCGAGACGGCTCGCCCGAACTGGCCCGCATGGACGAGCGAGAGACGGCCGACGAGGTGCTGCGATTGCTGACCGAGTCTATCGAGAAGCGAATGATGAGCGACGTGCCGTTCGGTGTCTTTCTTTCGGGCGGCGTCGATTCGAGCGCGAACGTCGCTTTGATGGCCCGATTGATGGACCGCCCAGTCCGGACCTTCACCGTCGGCTTCAGCGACGAGACGGCTCATAACGAGCTTGATGAGGCGCGCTTTGTCGCGCGAGAGTATTCGACGGACCATCACGAGGTCATCATAAGCCAACAAGATCTCATCGATTTTCTGCCGGACTTGATCTTTCATCAGGACGAGCCGCTTGCCGACCCCGTCTGCGTGCCGCTTTATTACGTCTCGCGGCTTGCACGACAGAGCGGCACGACCGTAGTCCAGGTCGGCGAAGGGTCGGACGAGCTTTTCTGCGGTTATCATCATTACGGTTATTATCTGAAGATTTACGATTACGCCTGGCGGTACCTGGCGATGCTGCCGGCAACTGTGCGCGGAGCGATGGCGGCGGGCGGGCGGCTGGCGTTCAGACTGAGCCGCAGCCTTCTGCCGACGAAATATAGAAGGTTCGCGCCCGATTTGCTTAGAAGGCTGGCCGCAGGGGAAGAGCTTTTCTGGAGCGGCGCGTCGGCCTTCGATGAGGTTCACAAGCAACACCTGCTCTCATCGAGCGCGAGAAAAAGATTGCGCTCCGACGAGCGCAGCCTTTCGTCCTACTCGGTAGTGCGCGACAACCTCGACCGGCTGCTCGCCGAAAAGCCTGCGGCCGACCAGCTTGAGCGGATGATTTACCAGGACTTGAAGCTGAGGCTCGCGGAGCTGCTGCTGATGCGCGTAGACAAGATCACAATGGCAACGTCGGTCGAAGCGCGCGTCCCTTTTCTGGACCGCAGGCTAATCGAGTTCGCCATGACGATTCCGCGCGGGCTGAAGTATCACGACGGCCAGACAAAGTACATACTCAAGCGCGCGCTCCGAGGCGTCATCCCCGACCGCGTGCTGACCCGCCGCAAGCAAGGGTTTGCCGCGCCTATAAACGAATGGATGATCGACCGCCTCGGCAAATTCGTCGAGAGCGCCTTGCTGGGGTCGCGACTCCGCCGGCGCGAAATGTTCGACTACGACTTCGTCAAACGATTATTGAGTGAGCAGCGGGCGGGCAAGGACAATCATTCATTCTTCCTGTGGAACCTGCTGAACCTCAGCCTCTGGTACGACCACTGGATAGAGGGCGACCGGACCGCGCACGCAGAACGAAGCCCCGTTGAGATGAACGCAGGCCACGGTGTATCGCCGTAATAATAGTGTTGTAAAAGACTTCTTGATGTTCTATTATCCGTCGCGTCCCCCTTCGCTTTTCTTCGTCGAGTGTCTGACTGAATGCAGGGCAGACATCTTCGTCCCCGGCTAGCAAATAAATTCCCTGAAGGAAGACTTGATGATCGAATTGGCAGGCTCGCCATTGACGCGGACCCCGGTGGGTGCGGCAAAGATCCTTATAATCGATGACGAGCCAAGCATTCTTTCAGTGCTCTACTCGCTGCTCTCCGACCAGTACGAGTGCAAGACGGCTGGGAGCGCAGCCGAGGCGCTTGAGTACATGCGCGAAGAGAATTTCGACCTCGTGCTCTCGGACATCATGATGCCCGGCATGAACGGGCTTGAGCTGCTGGAAGAGATCACCCGATCAAACCGCGACATAGTTGTAATTTTGATTTCAGGGAACCTGAACATTCAGAGCGCCATCGAGGCCATGAGGCGCGGCGCGTACGACTATGTGACCAAGCCATTCAACCTGTCGGACGTCGAGACGGCCGTCAGCCGCGCGCTCCGCCACCGGCAACTGCTGAAAGCCAACCAGCAATACGAGCAGCACCTTGAAGAGCTGGTCAGCCTTCGCACGCACGAACTGAGCGTCGCCAACGTCACGCTCAACACCACGCTCGAAAAGCTCTACCTGAATTATCGCGCAACGTTGCGCGCGCTGGCCGCCGCGCTCGAAGCGCGCGACGTTGAGACGAAAGGCCATTCGGAGCGCGTCGTCGCTTACTGCCTTCTGCTGGGCAAGCAGATGGGGCTCATCGACCGCGAACTGATCACGCTGGAGCATGGCGCGCTGCTTCACGACATAGGCAAGATCGGCGTGCCGGACGCGATACTCCTCAAGCGGGGCGCGCTCACCGAAGACGAATGGAATTATATGCGCCGCCACGTCGAGTACGGCGCGCAGATACTTCGCGGCATAGAGTTTCTCGAAGGCGCGACACAGATCGTCGCCCAGCACCACGAGCGGTTTGACGGCAACGGTTACCCGTCGCGCCTGGAGGGCGATTTGATATGCCTGGGTGCGCGCATATTCGCCGTGGCCGACGCGGTCGACGCCATCACCTCGGACCGCCCGTACCGCGCGAGCCGCCCGTTCGAGGCTGCGGCTGACGAATTGATTAAATGCGCAGGAAGCCACTTTGACCCGGCAATCGTCCAGGCTTTCACGAATATCCCTATCGACACGTGGCGCGAAGCCCGCCACCTCGCCAACGAGCCTGGCCTTGTGATGAAAGACAGCCAGACGGGCCGCGACATTCGCTACTCCGCCCTCACTATGGGCGGGAATCCGAAGAAGGATGAAGGCGGAAGGAGAATCATTAGTCCTGAGTCCTGAGTGCTGAGTCCTGAGTGAGAAACCAGAAGCAAATTTCTCATCCTTCTACTCAGGACTCAGCACTCAGGACTCAGCACTTAGCAATGGATGGCGATCTCATCTCTCATATCGAAACTCTTCCCAAACGGTAACGGCCACGCGGACGCCTGTGCGCTCGTCGATCGAATAACTTCGTCTATTTATTCATCCGTCGATATCAATAAGGTGCTCAAGCTCGCATCGGCAGAGCTTGGCCGCGCGTTAGATGCCGCACGGCTGGCCGTAATGATCTTTGAAGAGAATGCCGCTTGCGTCACCCCCGATTATCACGCGCCTGACCTGGGACCACGTGTAAAAGAGATGCTCCGCTCGATCGACGCAGAGGTCTCGCGCAGCGTCGAGTCGGCAACTGAGATAATAGAGTGCGGCGATACGTTCGCGGCTGATGGCGCGGGCCGCCCTTTTTCTCAAGAAGTCTTCGAGACATTACAAGAAGCCGATATAAGATCGCTAATCGTAGCGCCGATCAGGGGCGACGGCCAAACCATCGGCGCTATCGTCGTCTGCTGGAGCACGAAAAGGCGTCTGTCCGACAAGGAGAGACAGCTCGTCGGCGTCATCGCGACAAATCTCGGCCTGGCGATTTATCACGTCAGGTTGCAGGAAAAAGCTAAGAGCGCAGCCGACCGCGAAGCATTGACCAACCGTCTTTTGACGGCCATTCGGTCCGCCGTCGTCGCGGATGGCGTGTTGAAGGTCGCCGTCGAAGGGCTTGGTGACGCACTGGGGGTGACGCGCGCAATTATTTACATGCACTCAAGCCGCCGCCAATCGGGAGCCTCGCGGCTGTTGGCCCGCGCCGAATACCGATCGAGCGTACTTGTGCCGAGTTTGATGGGGACTACTCTCGATGTGGAAGGAAGCCCCCTCATCGGCCAGTTGCTCGCAGGCGAGATAATAACGATCAATGATACGAACGAGAGCCACCCCGTAGTGCGAGCGATCGGCGTCCGGCTCGGAGTCAGGGCGCTTGCGCTCGCGCCGATTGCCTATAACGGGCAGACCGTCGCTACGCTCGCGCTTGAGCAGTTCGACCGCCCGCGCGAGTTCTCACAAGAAGAGACCCGACTCATACGATTAGTCGCAGAGCAGACGGCCGTCGCGCTCTATCAGGCCGACCTTTACCGCGAGGCGCAGGAGGCGGCCCGGCGCGAGGCGCTGATCAGCCGCATCAGCTCTGCCATACACAGCTCGCTCGACCCGGACACGGTGCTGCAAACTATCGTAAACGAGCTCGGCGCGGCGCTCGCGGTCTGCCGGTGCAGGCTCGCGCTGCTGCCCGACCCGATGCCGGAATTGATACCCATCACGCACGCCTACACCGCCGTGTGCTGCTCGGCGCGCCCGTCCTCGATGGACTCGATACCTTCGATCGATAACGGGCATTTGCAAGCCGTGTTGTCATCCCGGTATCCGATGGCCATCGACGACGTGAGCGATGACAAGCGACTCGGCGCGTTCAAGGAACGATTCAAGCGCGCGGCAATAAAATCGCTCCTCGTAGCCGCGATACGACTGGGCGGCAGGCCGATAGGCATATTCAGCCTGCATCACTGCGACCAGCAGCACTCGTGGACCGACTGGGAGGTGGCCGTCGTCGAGTCTGTAGCAGAGCAAGCGGCCGTCGCGATTCGCCAGGCGGAGCTTTACCGCGAAGCGAGAGAATCGGCCACAGGGGCCGCACTGGTCAACCAGATAGTCGCTTCCATACGCCGCTCGCTCGACGTGAACGAGACTCTACAGGTCGCTGTAGAGGAACTGGGCCGCGCGCTCGGCGCAAACCGGACATATTTCCGCAAGATTGTAGGCGAAGAGGCGGTCGTAGTCGCCGAGTATCTCTCCGACCCCGGCTTTTCGGTCAGACACGTGCGCGCAGCCGCGAACGATTACATAGCGAGCTACCTGAGCGAGAAGCGCAGGACGCTCATCTTAGACGACGTGCGCCAGTTCAAAGTCGAGAACCCCGATCTGGCCGCGACCGTTCGCGTGTGGCACACGGAGCCTCCTAACCTTTCGCAAATCATCTGCCCGATATTCGTGAGCGGGCAGTTCTGGGGCGCGCTGACGATTGCCCAGACCGACCGCACGCGCAAGTGGACCTCAAGCGAGATCGCGCTCGTCGAAGGCGTGACGGCGCAGGTAGAGGTCGCAGTCAGCCACAGCCATCTGTTTGAAGAGGCCAAGCGCGCCGCGCAGCTTGAGGCGCTCGTCAGCCATATCATTCACGGCATAAATCAATCGAACAGTCTCGACGAAATATTTCCCGTCATCGCCCGTGAGCTTGGCGAGCATCTGGCGACCGACAGGCTCACCATCCTGATGTTCAATCAAGAGGCGCGAACGATCAGGGTGGAGTGCGAATACGCCGACGGCCAGGTATCTACACCTGAACGCGTATACTCGCTTGATTCATTCCCCAACTTCCGCGCGATAGTCGAAGACGGATTGGTGAGGAGTGATGATATTGAAAGCGACCCGCGATTCGAGCAATACCGCGAGACGTTCAACCGGGAAGGCACGCGCGCTTTAATGGCGACCTATCTTTACTCTGAAGGCGCTACCAGGCTGGGGGTCGTGGCGATCATGAAGACAGGGCCACGCCGCTGGACGGACGACGAGGCGCAGGTGATGCGCGCGGCGACCGATCAGGTGTTGATCGCGCTTCAGCGCGCAGAGCTGTTCGAGCAGGTGTCGCGCGGCAAGTACGAATGGGAATCGACCTTCGACGCGCTGACGGATGGCATCCTTATCTTCGATCAGCATGGCCGGTTGCGCCGCGTCAACGAAGCGGGCGCGGCATTCGAGATGGCGGAGGTGCGCGACCTCATAGGCCGCCGCTGCTGCACGCTGCTCGAAGGCATAGAGGCGGAAAGCTGCCGCGTCGCCGAGGTCATCAGGACAGGCCGCCCGGTGACTTTCGAGCTGGTCCCGGAGCGTTTGAAGCGGCCTGTGCTCGTCACAATGTCTCCGCTCGTCGGGGAGCCGTGCGAACAGGAAGGCGCGGCCGGGGCCGTCTGCATTGTGCGCGATCTGTCCGAGCTTCGCGCCGCCGAAGCCGTAGCCCGAGAGCAGCGCGGGTTCCTCATAAAGCTGATAGAACATGCCAACGACGCGATCTTTGCGCTCTCGCCCGCCGGCCAGCTCATCTGGTTCAACGAGCAACTGACGGCGCTATCGGGCTACAGTCGTGACGAATTGATTACAAGCCACGCGCGGCAGTTCCTCGCGGCGGATGAAAAGAAGGTGCCCGTCGAGCGGTTCGCGCGCGCTCTCGCGGGCCAGGCCCAGACTTTTGAGATGCCCGCGGTCAAAAAGAGCGGGGAGCGCCGATTGCTGCTCGTCACCTACACGCCCATCTACGACGAGGGGCGCGTGACGAGCGTGCTTTCGATCGCGCGCGACATAACCGAAGAGCGGCTGGCGAGCGAGCGTGCGGCGCAAGCGGATAAGCTGCGCGCGCTCGGGCAGCTCGCCTCCGGCGTCGCGCACAATTTCAACAACATCCTGGCCGCAGTCCTCGGGCACGCCCAGTTGATAAAACGCGATTCGACAGACGATAGAACGGCCCAGAGGATCGAGATAATCGAGCGCGCCGCATTGGACGGGGCGCAGACCGTCAAACGCATTCAGAGTTTCGGCCTCCAGCAGAACGGGGAGGTTTACGAATCCGTAGACCTGAATCAGATTCTTCAAGACTCGACGAACCTGACGCGCGCCCGCTGGCGAGACGACGCGCAAGCGCGCGGGCTGAATTATGACGTGGAGGTCGACCTTAAACCGACGCCTTTAGTCGTCGGCGCGGCAAGCGAGCTTCGCGAGGTCTTCGTCAACATCATTCTCAACGCGCTGGACGCGATGCCGCAGGGCGGGCGCTTGAAGATCACTGCCGAGCGCGTGGGCGCGGTCGTGCGCACGCGCTTTATAGACAGCGGCGTCGGTATGAGTCGCGAAGTATCCGAGCACATATTCGAGCCCTTCTTCACGACGAAGGGGGTGACGGGCATGGGGCTGGGGCTGGCCGTGAGCTACAGCATCATCGAACGCCACGGAGGGCGCATCGAAGCGCACAGCAACCCTGGTCGCGGCTCGACCTTCACGGTGACGCTGCCGGTCGACGGTGCTGCGCGGAAGACGGCTCGGAAAGATCTCTCGACGGTCGTAGACGCGGTCAGCATACTCGTAGTAGACGACGACGAGCGCGTGCGGACGGCGCTGGCCGGAATGTTAAGCTCGGCGGGCCACCGCGCCGAACAGGCCGCGAGCGGGCCCGACGCGCTTGAGAAGATGAAGCGCGACCAGTTCGATCTGGTCTTTACCGACCTGTCTATGCCTGAGATGGACGGCTGGGCCGTGGCAAGCGAGATCCGCCGCCACTGGCCTCATGTGAAGATCGTTCTGATCACAGGCTACGCCCTGGGGCCTGAGACCGTAAAGCGCCGCCGCTCGCTGGTGAACGAAGTGATTTTCAAACCC
The DNA here is from genome assembly GCA_036277095.1 of Blastocatellia bacterium. Taxonomy (GTDB): domain Bacteria; phylum Acidobacteriota; class Blastocatellia; order UBA7656; family UBA7656; genus DASUNP01. The sequence goes on along the minus strand of DASUNP010000088.1, from coordinate 154,104 downwards.
ATCCGATTCGACGACATCAGCGCGACCCTGAGCCAGGTCCTCTCCTGATCTGAAATCTCAAATCTCAAATTTGAAATTTCAAATCCTCACTATGCTTGTTAGAATCTATCCGGTGAAACCTCGCACCGAGATCAGCGTTTAGGTTAGGCGAACACAAAAGCCCCGGGGCGCATCAAGTCTGTAGCCCCGCGCAGGAGCCATATTCTTTTTGAGAGGAATTTCTTATGAGACGGGCTATTCGATTTCACATCAGCCTTATCGCAATTCTAGCAACACTGATTCTGACGGCGCTTGCAGGCGCGCAAGGCGGCGACCAGCGCCGGCGCACGATCGCCATCACCTACTTCAGAGACCCTGTTAAAGTGATGTTCGCCGGAACTACGCTCAGGCCGACTGCCAAAGGCGAGGCCACGGTCGAGCGTTGGCGCAAGCGCAACACGAGTGAGATCGACATCACGATTGAGAACATGATCCCGGCTTACAACTACGGCGCGGACTACAACACATACGTGCTGTGGGCCATCACGCCTGCCGGTCAGGTCGATAACCTCGGTGAGTTTCGGTTGTCGGGCGGCTCCGCGCGGCTAAAGACGGCGACCGCCTACCAGACGTTCGCAATGATTATCACTGCCGAGCCGCACTACCTGGTGCGACTGCCTTCGCGCATGGTCGTGCTGGAAAATCTCACTCCGATATCAAAGAACGTGCAGGTGCAGGCGAGCGAAGTCTTCTTCACAGGCGATTCTGGCCGCTATTACACTGACAACTCTGTTCCCGCGCTCGCCGAGCGAGATTACAACAAGACGCCTATGGAGTTGTTGCAGGCGCGGCGCGCGGTTCAGATTGCGCGGCTCGCGGACGGCGAGCGTTATGACCCGGCCGATTACGGCCAGGCCACGCGGCTGCTGCAACAGGCGGAAGACTCTTTCCGCCAGGGCGCTAGCGTTCACGAAGTGGGGCGCATCTCGCGCGAAGCCATATCGCTGGCCGTGAAGACGCGCGACGTGTCGGAAGAGCGGGCGCTTGCGGCCGAGCGCCGCGCGGAGATCGCCCGCCGCGACGACGAAGTGCGCCGCGCCACAGAGAATGCCTCTGACCTGGAAGGCCAGTTGGGCGAGACGCGCACGAGGTTGCAGGCTTCAGAGCTTGCGCGGACAAACGCAGAGACACAGCTCAATCGCGTCATGCGCGAGTCGGCGGACGCGCGAGCCGAAAACCGCTCGCTTCAAAATGAGAACGACCGGCTGCGCCAGGAAGTCGACCGGCTGACACGCCAGTTGGAAGACGCGCGCTCGCAGGTGACGAACCTGCAAACGCAATTCTCGACGACTACGGCGAAGCTCTCGGAAACGGCTTCGCGCATAGAAGCCATCGAGCGGGCCGAGCGGGAAAAGCGCGAGGCGGAAGCGCGCCGCCGCGACTTCGCGGAGCTTCAGGACGCACTGTCGCGCATCGCCACGGTCAAGCCTAACGGCAACGGCTTCGTGGTCGTGTTGCCCGACAATTTCTTTGTGGCGAACCAGACGACGCTCGCGCTGAGGGTTAAAGCGAAGATGGACGCGCTCGGCCAGGCCATAGCCGCGCACCCCGACGCGACCTTTACGGTCGAAGGCCATTCGGACGCGCGCCCGACGGCAGAGACTTTCGCGCTTGGCCGCGCACAGGCCGTGGCCGATTACATCGCGGCCTTCCTCGGGTCGCGCACGAATTTCAGAGTTGAATCTCGCGGCGCAACCGCGCCCGCTGCGTCGAGCAAGACACAGCGAGGCCGCGCGATGAACCGCCGCGTGGAGATAGTCTTTGTGGGACCGAGTTAAGGAGGTCTGTCATGCCCGGCAAGAGGTTGTGGCTTGCCCTCTTTTTCGCGTTGTTGTTGGTCGCCGGATTTCCAGGCGCGATCCTGGCGCAGCAACAGACGCCTGAGCAGTTAATCGCAAGAGCGCAGGAGGCCATACAAAAAAAGAAATATAGTGATGCGGAAAAGCACCTGAAAAAGGCCCTGTCGCTCAAGAAGGATTCGCCGGAGGCCAATCTGCTTCTAGGCGTGGTGTACAGGGATAGAGTCGAGATTGATAAATCTTTCAAGCACGTCCGAGAAGCAATAAGGCTCCAGCCGAATTTTCCTGACGCGCATTACCTGCTGGCCTTTCTCTATGCTATCGAGAATCAACTGGATAAATCCGCCGAGGAAGTAAAGATCGCAATCGACCAGGGGGCGCGGTTCGCAAACATTTACATAATGAAGGCGAATCTGGAGGTGCGATTCAGTAAGCACGCCGACGCGCTTGATTCATATGAGATGGCTTTACAGCTATCCCAACCTTCTGATAGCGGCTATCAGAAGGTGAGCGAGCAGATCGAATCGTTAAAGAGCTACCTCGCGTTTCAACCTCTCAAGGATGAATTCGCGAAGCATAAAGGTGACCCTGCGTACAAGCGTCCAGTCTTGAAAAACAGACCGGAGCCGCTCTACAGCACTCTTGCTCGCGCAAAAAAGATTCAGGGTACCGTCCGCATGTCGGTCCGTGTGAACGAGCGGGGCGTCGCGGATAAGGTGCTTGTCTCTGAGGGCATCGGATATGGATTGGATGAAGAGGCTGTTAAAGCTGTGCGCACGGCCAAATTCTCACCGGCCATGCGAAACGGCGAGCCGGTGATGTATTGGATGCCGGTGATCATCGAGTTTAGGATAAGGCAATGAGAGATGTTCTCTTTGAAATTTATCCCATAACGGTTTATGCTTGCGTAAAAAGCTGAGGTGAAGAAATGTACTGCCCAAAATGCGCAGCATCGAATAACGACGACACAAAATTCTGCCGTGTTTGCGGCGCAAACCTGGGCCTGGTGTCCCAGGCGCTGTCAGGCAAGCTGCCGACAGGCCGCTCTAAAGGACAGCCCAAGTGTGACCTCCCACACCTGGACAAAGAGAAGCGCGGGCCAAGCATCGGCAGAGGCATTCAACAGGCTTTCATGGGAATAGGCTTCCTGCTGGTCGCCTTCGCGGTCGGGCTCTTTGGCGGAGGCAGGGGCTGGTGGTTCTGGTTTCTCATCCCCGCGTTTATCTTTCTCGGCAAAGGCGTCGCGGATATCGTGACCGCCAGGATGGAGCTCAGTTCCGGCGCGGCGCGAGCGCCAATCGAGCCTGCGCCTCGCGCGGTAGAGATGCCGCCGCATAACACGGGGCCGATCGTGCCGCCGCCGAGTGTAACCGAACAGACGACCAGGCATCTCGACCACACGACCGAGCCTTATAAACGGTAAGCGCTTTGCCCGGCATCTATGTACCGGCAGATGATTCAAGGTTTGATCGAGTCTTGCAGCAATGCCGCGCGCGCAGGTGTGACAGATTACGAAAGCCGCAACCGTGTATTGCGCGAGCAGGTCGAGCGATTGGTAAGCGGTTTAAACGCCCGGAGCTTTCTTGAATGGATAAAAGAAGACCGCGAATATTCTTACTATTACTTTGACGCGCAACAGAGCGGCGCGTGCGCAAAGCCGCGCGAAGCCGCAGCCCTTATCCTCGAAGCCATCGCAGCAGACAATATTCAATAGGCAGCCTTGTCCTGACGTCCGCTGCTTACACAGTAACGAGAACGCCTTCAGAGCCAATACACGCAACTGCCTAGCCTAACTTTGTTGGGATCGCATGCTGGCGCGCCCTGCCACGACGAAGGCGACAGCCATAAGCAGATGAATCACAAGGAATAGTTTCGCTGCCTGGCGTGCGCCACCACTGAACACTCCCCATACGTCCATAGCAGTTACGCAACCAAACCCAACGATATTGGCAATGACAATGGCATTACGCGCCGCAGAAGGCTCCGCATTCCGAGCCATCCAGTTCAAAACCGCAATCCCAAGACAGGGACCGCCGAAAATCCGGAGATAGGCGATCAGTGCTGGGGAAGCATCCGCTGGAACGGCATTGATACCTATCTCCCGTGGGACAAACATGAACCCGATGCCGAGAACGGCCAGATAAATCGCTGAGACTATTAGCACTACCTTGAGCTTCATGTGATGGACTCCTGTCTGAAGTTACTTAGTGTAGCCGTATCAAATTGATGAATGTGAAAAAATTACTCCTCTCTTCTCATAGACGATCCTGCTTTCGTGGCTGCGCACATCTAAAGTGTAGCCGCAAGACGCTACTGAAAACCAGTCGTGCCAAGAATAGGTGAAGGGTGTGATTGACGGAGCCAGTCGTTGCCCGGCCGCCGGGCCGGACGTTACCACCCAGCAAGACAATCTACGCAGAGCGTGAGGCGAGACTAGCCAGCCAGATAGATCTCAGTTGCCACATAGGACCTCCGTGCGGCGGTCTAACGTCCGAGTTCAGATGGCGCGGCGCGTAATACCGATGCATACATACGAAACTTGCTCGCCGCGCTCCGCTGCAAAGACTTGTTGGGCCGCCTTTCAAACCGCATAGTTGAAATCATACTCATCGTTTGCAAGTTTTACGTCACCTGTTGGTTCAGACTTTGAAGCCAAGCTTCCGCTTCACGGCTGGTACAAAACCGATAACTCCTAACGCCAGATAATTCAGCCAGCCATTGCGGATAGTCTCGCCTTTTGATGCGATAAGATTTGACCGCATGGCGTAGGCCCGAAAGGGCTCTTCGCAGCGTCATCCGATTGCCTGACCAGGTTGGCTGCCGGGTTATCACCCAGAGAAAATTGCGGAAGACAATGCGGCTACAAATGGTCAGCAAAGAATAGTCGAGCCAAATGATGCAATCCGCGCGGCCCCAGACGAATTGGCGTTCATCGTCAAAATTGCCATCTAACACCCATGCTTCTCGACGGACGACCTCCCTGAGTTGCTGGTGAACTTTCTCTGATGAGGCCACTTTCCAGCCCGGCTCCCAATAAAAATGGTCCGAGGCAATGAAGGGCAGTCCCAAAGATTTGGATACGCGCTGTGCCAGCGTAGACTTGCCTGCACCTGATGTCCCAATAACTAAGATACGTTTCATTCTGGCATCGTTCTCGCTCTTAGGCAGCCCAACGCCTCGCATCAGCGGGGCCGTGAACGGCACTGGTGGAACTATGCGAAACTCGCTTCGCGGCCTCCGCTGGATGCGCTTGTTAGGCTGCGACCTGCCGAGGCCGCTGCCTACGCCCAGTCCTTCTTTAGCATCAACTCCTCAATCCTGTATGCGTGCAGCATCTCGTGCATCAGCAGATGCCTGAACATTATCAACACCGAGTAATGGCTGTACTCATCATGCTCGGCCGTCCGCCGCCAGTCATCCGGCGATAGCTCCTTCAACCTCTTGACCAGCAGGGCACGCTCCCGCACGTAATTGTCGAGTGCCTCGTCCAAATCGAGGCTCAGTAGCGACCCGGCCTCCTCGTCCGGGGACGGGAGCATGGCCGTTATATGAGGCGCTGGGTCAGACAATATCAACTCCAGGCGTGAGAGGAACGGGGCGTCCGCCGTGGACAGATGACAGGCGTGCTCATGGGCGGACCATCTATTGGTGCTAGGCCGACGCTTGAGGTTGTGGGGCGGCACCTCACGGATGAGTGGGATGATAATGCCAGGAGCATTCTCCAAGGCGGCTATTAAGGATGCTGTATCGTTCATAAGCCCCTCTTAAGTTCACCTACTCTCGTAAGCAGCCTAACGGACCGCATCAGCGGGGCCGCGAGCCGCACTGAGAAATACATACGAGACTTGTTTCGCGGCCTCCGCTGCATGCGTTTGTTAGGCCGACTTTACCAAGGCTTACACTACATAGCCTATAAAGGGTATTATTTCTTCCTCCTAGTTTCTCTGAGCTTGTCTGTCAATACGCGAACCAATTGTTTCTGTTGTGCCATTCTTTCATGCGCGTCTTCAATTGCATCGATACTTTGAATAGCAAGTAGCCATTCATTTCCATACTCAAGGTGTTTCCTTTTCTTTGATAGTAGTTTACGAAAATAATCTTCACGCTGCTGAAAAACCCGTTGAATAAAGTACACTAATATTGTGCTGATGGTAGTTGCTGTTCCCTCGGCAATTTTCCCAATAAGCATCGTAATCAACCCGGTAACTAATATGCAGAAACCTAGCGCTACGCAACCTATCCATAATAAAAAGATAATATTCGCTTGTTTGGTTAAGATTTGAAATTCTTTATTTAGATGATCTCTATAAAACCTTAAAGTTTCCAGGATCTGATTATACCTTATACTTTCTTCCTCAAAGAATAAGGTACGAGAGAATACTTTTGATGTAAAGAAACCTGTGGGCACTGGTTTCTCTCTCAGATCTGTTGGGCTCGGTGCTTCCTTTGGTTTCGGAGGCTCGATGGTCCTTTGGTCTTTGGCTTTAGCAGGGTTTTCTTCTTTGACTGTTACAAATCCCTTTGGGTGAGTTGGTTCATTGACAATTATAGAATGCCTCCCTGCAATCTCTCTCTCTATCACTTCCAACTCTAATCGCATTTCCATTGCTGTGCGATACCGCGCGTCGAGTTTTTTCTGAAGAGACTTTGAAATCACTTCTTGTATTTTCAACGGGACCAACTGAGACAGGGGTTCTGGGTCTTGAATTGATATAGCTTTTTTAAGTAATTCGATGTCCCGTTGGGGAAATGGCAATAATCCAGCAATCATTCTATGAAGTATCACTCCTACGGACCAAATATCACTTTGCTCATTTAGCATTCCTTCAAAGGCCTCTGGGGGCATATACGCGGGCGTCCCTAGTATAAAGCTACTTTGGTCCAGTCCTTTTAGGAGTCTAGAAATTCCAAAATCCGAAACGCGAGGCGTTTGATTCTTAAGAAGTAAGTTAGAGGGTTTAAGATCTCGATGGATGATGTTATATTTGTGCAAATGTTCAAGCCCAGCTAATATGTCAATCCCCATTTTTATTGTTTCTTCAATAGAGGGAGCGACCCCGCTATAGGATTTCAGCCAATCTTCTAAGGAGCCTTCTGGTACAAACTCACTTATTATGACAACGTGGTCGTTATATATACCCGCTTCAATAATTGGAAGAATATTCGGATGATTGCTGGCCAATGCCCATAATCTGGCCTCAGTCAATACCCATAATTTGGTTTCATCCTTTACTAGTCTTATATTAGTTTCTTCATCGAAAGGTATTTTGAAGGCGACTTGTGTAGTAACATTTGCGCTCCGGCGCTCTGCCAGCCAAACAACACCGAATAATCCCTGCCCAAGAGGACGAATAAGGGTATATGGGCCTATTGCATCATCTGTCTTAAACATAAGACTATTGCTGAAATGTATAGTAACTCACATCTGGATTTCAAGGGTCAATATTGTTCATAGAGTAGATAATAATTTGAGAGCCCTCTAGTCTGTACTTGCAAGCATCTACTGTCGGCCTAACATATAATATACGTCGTTACGCGCCCTCCTTCCCGGCAAGGCTGCTTAGCGCCGTGCGGGCCGCGCTGATTGTGTTGTCGATGACTTCATCAATATGAGCCAGGCTCACGAAGGCGCATTCGAACTGCGACGGCGCAAGGTAAACTCCCTCCTCCAACATCGCGCGAAAGAAGCGTGCATAAAGCTCCGTGTCGGATGCCTTGGCGCTCGGCCAATCCGTCACTTCTTTGGCTGTGAAGAATGTCGTGAGCATAGAGCCGACGCGGTTGATGGTCGTTTGAATGCCTGCTTCGGCTGCCGCGTCGCGCAAGCCCTGTTCGAGCTTCGCCGCGCGCCGGTCAAGCTCTTCGTAAGGATCGATATCTTTCAACAGCCTCAATACGGTGAGCCCCGCGCGCACGGCAAGCGGGTTTCCCGACAGCGTGCCCGCCTGATAGACAGCGCCGAGCGGCGCGACGTGATCCATAACCTCCGCGCGACCGCCAAACGCCCCCACTGGAAGGCCGCCGCCTATGATCTTGCCCAAGCAGGTCATGTCGGGCTTCACGCTGTATAATTCTTGCGCGCCGCCGTAGGCCACGCGGAACCCGGTTATCACTTCGTCGAAGATCAACAGCGAGCCCGCCGCGCGGGTCGCTTCTCGCGCGGCCTGCAAAAAGCCTTCGCGCGGCGGCACGCACCCCATGTTGCCTGCCACCGGCTCTATGATCAGGCAAGCGATCTCGCCGCCCTGCTCTTCAAATGTTCTCTTGAGCGCATCGGTATCGTTGAACGGAAGCACGATTGTATTTCGCGCAACGTCGGCGGGGACGCCCGCGCTGTCGGGCATCGCGAAGGTGGCGAGCCCCGAGCCTGCTTTCACAAGCAGGCTGTCGCTGTGGCCGTGATAACAGCCTTCGAACTTGACTATGCGGTCGCGCCCTGTCGCGCCGCGCGCAACACGAATCGCGCTCATCGTAGCCTCTGTGCCCGAGCTTGTAAGCCGCACCCGCTCGATCGACGGGAAGGCATTGGTGATCTCTTCGGCGAGCTCGATCTCGATCTCCGTGGGGGCGCCGTAGCTGGTGCCGTGGGCCGCCGCCTCTTGTATGGCTTCCGTTACGGCGGGGTGCGCGTGGCCCAGTATCGCTGGCCCCCATGAGCATACGTAGTCCGTGTAAGTGTTGCCGTCGGCGTCGGCGATGTTCGAGCCTGCGGCGTCTTTGATAAAGAGCGGCTCGCCCCCGACGGCGCGAAAAGCGCGGACGGGGCTGTTGACGCCTCCGGGGATGACGCGCGCGGCGCGCTCGAAAAGCTCGCTCGATCTGGTCGTATCACGTTTCTTCATGCAGTCACACTCCAATATAATAAGTCCTGGGTGCTGAGTGCTGAGTAAAACATGAGAAGGTCGCTTTTGATTTTCACTCAGGATTCAGCATTCAGCACTCAGCACTAAGAGAGTATAAGATCGATGAAAGCAAAGCACCACTTCTGGTCATCGCTCGCCGCAGGCGGTGCCCTCTACTGGGCCACGGGTTCTGGCTGGGCCGTTGCGGGCGCGATGGTCGGAGGGTTCTTGATCGACGCAGATCATGTCTTCGACCAGCTCTGGTCTATCCGCCGGGGCGCGCCGTATCTCGGAAAGAAGCGCGCGGAAGCTGCGGCCCGCGACGCGAATAAGAGAGGATTGGCGAGCTTGTTTACACGCTTCATGCGCCGCCGCAAGCTAGTAAGACTCCCGCTGCTATTCCACTCATTCGAATTGCTTGCCGCTCTCTTCATACTGACATTAATTCTGCGCACACCTTTTCTGATCGGCTTGGTGACGGGTTACGCGCTCCACATCGCGCTCGACCTCATCAGGCATTATCACGAAGTCCGCTCGCCCCTGTTTTATCTCCTCTCTTTCAGGATGGCTCGCGGTTTTCGGCGAGAGAGGTTGGTCAGGCCGGAACATCTGTGAAGTCATTTGTTATAGATATTCTGTGAGCAATCGCCTATAATCCGCCATCGTCGTGGCTGCCCAAATAGACAGACGCGACCTGCCCTGGGTCGCCCTCATAGCTTCCTCTTTTATCGTTGGCCTGGCCGTCTCGTGGCAGCGCTGGGGCAACCTGCTCGTAGACTGCGGGCGCGAGATGAATCAGCCGCTGCGGCTCGCGCGCGGAGAGATGCTCTACTCAGAAGTGCGCCACATTTACGGTCCTCTGTCGCCTTACTTAAACGCCACGCTTTATCGACTGTTCGGCCCTTCGCTGGGCGTCCTTTACGCTGAAGGAATAATCACCGCGATAATAATTCTTGCGCTGGTTTACTACATCGCGCGGCAACTGATGGGGCGCGCGGCTTCGACGGCCGCGACCTTGAGCGTCGTCTGGCTGTGCGCGTTCAAGCAGGCGGGCAACTATTTTCTGCCATACTCATACTCTGCGCTGCACGGCTGCGCCCTGGGGCTTGTGACGCTTGCTTTGCTAGTGCGGTTCATCCAGGCGGAGAAGCGGAGAAGCGGCGCGTCGTCGCGATTGGTTGCGGTGGCGGGCATGGCTGCGGGGCTTACGCTGCTGGCAAAGACAGAGATGGGGCTGGCCGCGATTGTAACGGGAGTCGCGGCCGTGGCGCTGGTCGCTTACCCGAACATGCGGCTTTTGCTCCGCAGGGCCGCGATCTTTCTAGGCCCCGCAGTCCTGATAGTGATGGCTGTCTATGGCTATATAGCCTCGCAAGTCGGATGGCACACCCTGTCTGGCGATAGCTTTCTTTTTCTGCGCCACCTGCCCGAAGAGCTTGTCTACTTCAACAAGCGGATGTCGGGGTTTGATAGCCCCGGCGAATCATTGGTGCAGATGATCGGCATGGCTGCCAGAGTCGCCGCGCTCGCCGTCATCATAGGCGTGATAAGCATACTCGTCACTCGCCGTAAGGGCGCGCGCCCCGCGCGCAAGATTGCCATAGCAGAGACAGCCACGGGCGCAGGCCGCGCCACGTACACGCAGCTTTGGATTCTTCTCGCCGCGTCGCTTTTGCTGCTCGCGCTGATACCGACGACGGTCAAGGTGAGTTGGGAGAAGGGACCTTACCTGGCAATGCCTCTCCTGCTCATCGGATTGCTGGTCCCTGCTGTGATCAGGTATCAGAAGCAGAAGGCCGAGGGCCGCGAAGGCTGGAATCAGACGGTCGTGCTCGTAGTGATCGCCGTCTACGCGCTGGCGAGCCTTGCGCGAGTTATGCTGCGCGTGCGCAGCGGCGGGGCTTATAGCTCATACCTGCTGCCCGCGTCGGTCATTATTTTTGTGTACATATGGGTCGGGCCGTTCGCAAACCTGTTTCGCGAGCGCCGCACGCGCCGCGTTGCGCGCAATATTATAATCGGCGCGCTGATGCTCCACGCGGTCATCACTGCGGGCGTGTTGGGGTACAGGTATCGGTCGAGAAATACTTACACGCTGACAACACAGAGGGGAACGACGATAGCCGTGCCGGACCTCGGCCAGGGGTTTGAAGAGGCGTTGGAATTCATAGAGGGCGAGACAGCGAAAGGCGAGCCCGTCGCGATAATGCCCGAAGGAACTTCGTTAAACTTCTTGACCGACCGCCCCAACCCGTTGCGCGAGGAGATCACCACGCCCGGCTTCCTCGACGCGCAGGGCGAGGAGCGCGCGATAAATCAATTGATCGCCTCTAACACGCGGTTCGTGCTGGTGACAAACAGGCCGACGGCTGAGTTCGGCCCCGAAGTCCTGGGGCGTGATTATCACCAGCGCTTGATGCAATGGGTAGAAGAGAACTTCGAGCCCTTCGCAGTCTTTGGCCCCGATCACGACCCCGCGTCACAGATCGGCGATAAGAATTTTTTCATCCGCGCATACAAAAAGCGGAATGAAAAGTGACGTGAACTCGGCGCTCAAACTTGATCGAGCGTCAGCGGGCGGGGCTGCTTTCCATCTACGTCCGCGAAACCGTATTCTTCGGCGAGGCTCGCGGCAATCAATACTTTTCCTGTGCGCTCCATAATCTTCTCGTCACAGGCGAGCGCCACAACTGCGCGCCCTATGAACTGCGGCGACTCCGAATTGCTCAGGTCCAGCCAGGCCGCGGCCTCCATCACTTTTTCCGTCCTTACCAATCCCGGGTAGAGCGAAACGGCTGCTACGTTGTGCTCCTTCAGCTCTTCCGCCATATCCGCCGTCATTTTGTCCGTCGCCGCTTTCGACACTCCGTAAGCTACGTTCCCTATATGTTTTTGCGCAGCCCAGAACGAGATGTTGACGATAAGCCCCTGGCGGGCGGCAACCATCATCTGAGCCGCCCGCCGGCTCGCGACGTAATGCGCGCGCACGCCTGCCTGAAACATCGCGTCCCATCGCCAGACAGGTTGTTGCCAGAAGGGTAGCGACCATGTGAACTGGCCGTTCTCAATCATATTCTCGTAGCCGCCCCAGACATTGTTCACCAGAATATCCAACCGCCCGTCTTCGCCTGCGACGCGGTTAAAGACTGCTTCGACCTGCCCGTCATCGCGATGATCGCAATGAACGGCGACGCCCTTGCCGTCGATGTAATTCATGTCTTCGACCGTGCGGCCTGTGATGTAGACCTTCGCCCCGGCCTCAATGAGTTCGAGGGCGATGCCTTTTCCTATCCCGCGACCGGCGCCGGTTACTATCGCCACTCTGCCATCCAGTTTCGGCATTAGCTTTCTTCTCCTCTCTAACTCTTCGCAAACATGCGGGCGGGCATTGTAGCACTACACCTGCCGGTTGGGAACTGCTGCTCGATTAGGCAGTCATCCGTTTTCCGTAGGAGCGCCGGAAGCAAATTTCGCATGAATGCTTCATCTTGTGATCGGCTCTTTTGACGCCCGCTCAAGGTCGCGGGTAGTCTTCTCTGTGACGCTCGGCGGGGCGTCAAGAGTGAGGGGTTCTCTTGCGGGGCCAAGCTCGTTAGTATCGAGTTTTTGATTATTGCCTTTCAGCTCTTTGGCCTCCCTGGTCATACGAAAGACCTGCCCCAGGCTCAAGGCGAAGTTTATGATGAATGCCGTCGAGCTAAGAACCAGATAAGCGATTATCATCCCGTCGCTGAGTTGAAGGACTTTCTTCATCAAGACCAACCCGCCCAGGATCAGCCCGAGGCCAAAGACTGTAATCCAGAACAGCCCGTCGAGGTACTCATCCAGCCGCTTCTCGGACTGGTCAGATTTCTTACCGCTCAAGTTAGCCCCGCAGCGATTGCAATACTTCGTCTTCTGAGTCAAAGCTGTTCCGCAAGATGGGCAATACATATCGGCTATCTCCTAACTGCCAGAGCCGGGTATCTTGATTCCCTTCTCTTCGGCTGTCTGTCTGGCGTCGTCGTAGCCAGCGTCGACGTGTCGCGCGACTCCTATGCCGGGGTCGTTCGTCAGCACTCGGTTCAGGCGGCGAGCGCCGTCTTCGGTCCCGTCGGCGACCGTCACCTGGCCCGCGTGGAGCGAATAGCCTATCCCGACTCCGCCGCCATTATGAATTGAAACCCACGATGCGCCTGAGGCAGTGTTGAGCAGCGCATTCAAAAGCGGCCAATCGGCTATCGCGTCCGATCCATCGAGCATCCCTTCCGTCTCGCGATAAGGCGAAGCCACGGAGCCCGTGTCCAGATGGTCGCGGCCAATCACTATTGGCGCTTCGAGCTTGCCCATGCGGACCATGTCGTTCATCGCCTCGCCAAACTCCGCTCGCTCGCCGTAGCCGAGCCAGCATATTCGCGCGGGCAAGCCTTGAAACTTGACGCGCTCGCGCGCGAGCCGCAGCCACCTCGACAAGACCTGATCGTCGGGGAATAGCTCCATCGCAAGGCTGTCTGTCTTTTTTATATCTTCGGCGCTGCCCGAAAGCGCGACCCAGCGGAAAGGGCCGCGACCCTGGCAAAACAACGGCCTGATGTATTCAGGGACAAAGCCCGGTATCTCGAACGCATCCTCGACGCCGGCTTGACGAGCCTGCGCGCGGATGTTGTTGCCGTAATCGAAAGTCACTGCGCCCATCCGTTTCAATTCCAACATCGCGCGGACGTGCGCCGCCATCGCTTCCATAGCCCTGCGCTTATACTCTTCCGCGTTTTCGCGTCGCAACCGATCTGCTTCATCCAGGCTCATCCCATTAGGCACATATCCATTCAGAGCATCGTGAGCGCTCGTCTGGTCGGTCAACAGATCGGGCACGATTCCGCGCCGCGCAAGCTCAGGCAGAACGTCCGCGCAGTTGCCGACCAGCCCTACGGAAACGGCTTCGCCGCGCGCTCGCGCCTCCTCTATGATCTTGAGCGCGTCGTCGAGGCTCTCTGCCTTGCGGTCGCAATAGCCGGTAGCAAGCCTCTTTTCTATGCGCGCAGGATCGACCTCTATGCCTAGAAAACATGCGCCGTTCAAAGTTGCCGCAAGTGGCTGCGCGCCGCCCATGCCGCCCATGCCGCCGGACACTACAAGCCGCCCGTCGAGCGTGCCCCCGAAATGCTTATTGGCCGCGGCGGCGAAAGTCTCGAACGTGCCCTGCACAATGCCCTGGCTGCCAATGTATATCCATGAGCCTGCGGTCATCTGCCCGTACATAGTCAGCCCCAATCGTTCAAGCTTATGAAACTCATCCCAGTTAGACCACTGGCCTACGAGGTTTGAGTTGGCGATCAATACGCGGGGCGCGTATTCGTGCGTGCGAAAGACGGCCACGGGTTTGCCGGATTGGACTAACAGCGTCTCGTCGTTTTCAAGCTCTCTCAAGGATCGGACTATCGCATCAAACGAGCGCCAGTTGCGCGCCGCCCGTCCCGTCCCGCCGTAAACGATCAGATCGTCTGGGCGCTCGGCTACCTCGCGGTCGAGGTTGTTCATCAACATGCGGAGCGCGGCCTCTTGATGCCAGCCCTTGCAGCTTATCTCGCGCCCGCGTGGCGCTTTTATCGTCCTCGATTCGGTCATATCAGCTTCGCACAGTCTCCGATCTGAAATATTAGAGCGATTAGAAATCTCAAATTAATGAAATGAGATCACCAGCTTGGGTCAGAATTCTAGCACACCACAACGAGCGCAACGAAATACCGGAAACAACCAGGACATACATGGCCTTGAATCGAAAAAATTCCCCGGACGGGGGATTGATCTATAGATTCTTCAGTAGTATCTTTGGCACTGGCTTTGCCAATCAATCTGTCGGGCGCGAGTTTTTTGGGACCCCCATTCCCGCTCGCGCGTTTAATTACTGGGCAGAAGAGGTGAATATGTTCAGGTCCGAAGTACGTTTCCAGGATCGCAGGTTGTTTGTGTACGTACTTACTGCAATCGCGCTGTCCGGCTACGATGCGGTGGCGACTATGTGGCACATAGGGCGCGGGGTGGCGGCTGAAGGCAATCCGTTGATGCAATCATTGATAGAGCAGCACGCCGTACTATTCTTCTTTGTGAAGATGGCGATCACCGCCTTTGGCTTGCTAATCTGTTATAACTTTTCTCACAAGCGAACCGCGCGGCTGGGAATCCGCATGGCCGTAGCTGCTTACGCGCTAGTCACCGTCTACCACGCGATGATTGTGATCTTTGGATAGGATTTGAGATTTGAGATTTGAGATTTGAAATCTCAAATCTCTATCCGATCTCCCGCACTAGCTCAACAAGCGATTCAATGAAGTTTGATAGCGGCGCGTCTCGCTCAAGGTGCGGCACGCGCTCGCGCACGCGCGCGTGGACCTCCGCTAGGCGCGGGCCGGGCTTTAGCGGGTTCAGAAAGTCGAGCCCCTGCGCGGCGCACATCAATTCGATAGCTAAAATCCTTTCCACATTCTTTACGACGTGATCGAACTTGAGCGCGCTCGTCATGCCCATGCTGACGTGGTCCTCTTTGTTGGCCGACGTAGGCAGGTTCGTGACCGACGCGGGGTGCGCCAGCACGTTATTTTCGGCAATCAACGACACGGCGGCGACCTGCGCGATCATCATCCCGGAGTTCGTTCCGGGGTCCGGCGTAAGAAAAGGCGGAAGCCCCGAGAGATCCGGATTGACTAGCCGCTCCACACGTCTTTCAGAAATAGTGCCGAGGTCCGCGATGGCGACGGCGGCGTAATCGAGCGCGAGCGCGATCGGCTCGCCGTGAAAATTCCCGCCCGACAGCACCTCGCCCGCATCGGCAAAGATCAATGGATTATCGGTAGCGCTATTGATCTCGATCTCAAGCGTGCGGCGCGCGTGCGCAAGCGCGTCACGAACCGCGCCGTGCACCTGCGGCATGCAGCGCAAGGCGTAAGCGTCCTGTACTCGCGGATCGACCGCATGATCGCGATGAGACTCGCGAATCTCGCTCCCATCGATCAGCTCTCGCAACCGTCGGGCGCTTGTCATCTGGCCTGGGTGCGGGCGCACCGCATGAATTTTATAGTCGAAAGCGACCGGCGTCCCCTTGAGCGCTTCAAGCGACATCGCGCCCGTAACGTCTGCCGCGTCCGCCAGTCGCTCGGCAGCAAGCAGCGCGAGCCCCCCGACCGAGGTCATCGCCTGCGTGCCGTTCAACAACGCCAGCCCTTCTTTTGCTTCGAGAGTGAGAGGTTGAATGCCCGCGCGGCTCATCGCTTCGCCGCCCCCGACGCGCTCGCCTTGATAGTAAGCCTCGCCTTCGCCTATCGCGACGAGCGCCAGGTGAGCGAGCGGCGCCAAATCGCCCGACGCGCCGACAGACCCGCGCGATGGGATCAACGGGTGCACGCCCTGGTTCAGCATCTCGACAAGCGTTTGCACTACCTCAATGCGGCAGCCGGAATATCCTTTAGCCAGGACGTTCGCGCGCTGCAACATCATCGCGCGGACGACCGCTTCCGAAAGCGGCTCGCCCACGCCGCACGAATGCGAGCGAACGAGATTTATCTGAAGCTCGCGCAGCTTCGCCGGAGGTATCACGACATCGGCCAGCGCGCCGAAGCCGGTATTGATTCCGTAGACGACTTCATCCCGCTCGATTATCTGCTCTACGAAACGGCGGGCGCGCGTAACGCGCTGGTGAGCGGACTGTGCGAGAGCCGCTTGAGCGCCTCCCGCAACCTGGGCTGTCTGCTCAAGCGTGAGCGACCCGCCATCTATCTCGACAATGCTCATAAGCTTTTTTCCCGTAAACCCCGATCCAGGCTTTTGTCAAAGCGGCTTGCTCTGCATAACCATCTGCCAGTTCAGAGTGCGGCGCAGCACGGCTATCTCAGATTTCGAGCTATGCTCAAACAGGCGCTCAAGCTGATCCAACACGGCGAGCAGGAGTTGCGGCGCGAACTGCCGGGCGTGGGTTATGACTTGCGGATAATAGCCGAGCGCAAGGCGATTATCGCCCCTCGCATGAAAGCGTTGTACTTCGCTGTCGGTCATCACGACGACCTCCGAATTGACGGGGATGACCGAGCGAGGGATGCTCTGGTGAGCCACGCCTTCGCCGTCGATCCAACCTACGAGCAGCAATCCGATCAAAACTCCCTGCTCGTCTATAAGGTCGGGGCTGAAGACCGAAGTCATGTCAGCGGACCCGGACAGGCGCGGCCCGAGCCGGTCATAATCAGGATTGATCAGCAGCGAATTGTAGATGATGCCTACCATCGTTTCGGCGCCCGCGAGGATTGAGACGAACTGCGCGAACCTGTAATGCTCGGGCGCAGGCGGGTGGGCCGAATCGAGCCGATCCAGCACGCGGCCAACGTAATCGACATGCGAATTAGATTTGACGATCTTTGCTATCTTCATAAATCAGGGGTCAGGGATCGGGGGTCGGGGGTCAGGAAAAAGAGAATTTGAAATCTCAGATCGCGGCGCGCGTAAGCGCATCATCCGCCATTGGAATTTCAGACGCCCTGGTCCCTGTCCCCTGACCCCCGACCCCTATCTTCTGTTCGCTTTGCTTATTGCCTTGTGCGCGATGCGGAGATCTAACCGCTCGCGCTGGGCGAACTCTTGAAAGATCGCATAAAACATCTCGCGGTCGCGAGTCGTCAGCACCGCCGTTGCGTCGGCGGCCTCTATCGAATAAGGATAGCCATTCCCCACAACCACCTCCCCGCGCACGGTGTCTACAACGTAGTCGAGCAGCCCGCGCTCATAAACCCACAGCGGCATGTCGAGCCTTGACGGCGGCGTGTCGCTTGCAGTCTTCAGATAGAGAAAGCCTATCTGGCGACGCCACTCGTCTCCGTAAGTGTCGAGTATGCCTCGCCGGGCGCAGCGAAAAAGCGGCGAGCGGTCGCCCCACTTCATGCGCTGCGAAACCAGGCCCGCGTCATGAAGCCTCTCGGCGGCGGGCAGTTCAAATGCCGCTTGCAGCATGTTGATTAAATCCCGCGCGAAGCTCGTGTCTATGTATCCCACGACCGGTATGCCTGTCTTCTTAGAAGCATCAAGCAGCGAGATTATCTCTGAAACGTAAAACTGCCGCTGCTCGTCAGGCAATAATTCTGCGAAAGAGATTACAAGCAGGCTGTCGAGAAAGACGATGGGCGGGCGCGCAAGATCGATCCCTCGCTCGGCTGTCGCTTTCATGTAGTTGCGGATCGCGCCCAGTTCCAGCCCGTACCTCCGGCGGTGGACTATCTGCTCGGAGACTTCCGTCGCCCCGCCCGTGCGCACCATCACTTCTGCGGGGGTCAGTATTTCAAAGGACGCGTCTTTTACGTAATCGCCGCCCGGAGCGTGTCTGTTTTCAAACCAGGCGACCTGGATCGCCGCTACCGGCACGGAAAAATCTTTCGTTGGCAATATCTGGCTGCCGTCGGCGGCAAACGTGGTCCGGCCAAGTAACGTCTCGAACGCCCACTCGCGCGCCTGCTCGTGGTTGCTCCACTGCTGCTCAAACGGGATGACGAGCGTGCGGGCGCGGTCAAACTCCTCCGTAGGCAAAGCGCCCGGCGAGTCACCCGAGCGCAATCTTTCAATCAATTCTGCTCCGCTTACCGATGCCAGGCCGTCGAGCGCGTCTCGATAGACGGAGAACTGCTCGCGCATCCCGCTTTCGAACTCTATGAATTCCGACCGGCGCATGTTTAGCGCTGCGACTATTTTCTCTCTGTAGATCATAAGGCCGTGAGGAAAAGCCTATTGGAGGCAGTTCGAGAAGTCAAACCCTCGGCCCGTGCTGCAAAACCGGGCCGGCAAAATAGAGGGCCCGGCAAAATAGTCTGGTGCGCGAAAAGCCTTGTTGGCGTATAATGGGTGTGACTCGGCGACAAAGGCCCGTAAAGGATTTTGACAAGTTTTCCGAAGCAATCAATGGCTTAAAGGTAGACCCTGAAATGTGGCCCAGGTGGCGAAAGGGTAAGAACAACTCAAACGAGTCCCTGATGGCAGCAGTGACCGAGCCTGTTGTGATGACGATGGACGGCGGCGACCTCAATGAGTGTTGGCGGCTCGACCAGCGTTGCTTTTCGGATGGGGAAGCCTACGACCGCGAAACGATCAGATACCTGCTGTCGCACAACCAGTCGGTCTGTTTCAAGGTCATCGATCACGAAGGCGAGATGACTGCCTTTGTAGTCGGCATGATCGAGCCGGACGGGACGGGCCATGTGGTTGCGCTCGGGGTCGGGCCTGAATACCGCCGCCGCGGTTACGGCCGCCGATTGATGCACGCCGTCGAGACGGGATTTCACGAGCAAGGAGTGTCGACCGTGCGCCTCGAAGTCCGCACCTCAAACGAGCCCGCCCAAAAACTCTACTTCGACCTGGGTTATAAGATCGTCCGCCGCATGCCGCGCTATTACACGAGCGGCGACGACGGCTACCTGATGATAAAAACAATCTGACCGATTTTGGATTTTGGATTTTGGATTTTGGATTATTAAGGAGGTGCTGCGTTTTTGCGTCGCCAATCCAAAATCCAAAATCGCGCTGTGCGAAGCACATCATGCGCCAAGAAAATCCAAAATCGAATTGGTTGTCTCCTCTTTGCCCGCGCGGGCATAATACTCTTCATGAGTTTGACCGTCAGAGAAGCCCTCTCTTTAAACATCCTTAAAGAAGCGGAGGTTGTAGCGGGTCACGGCGGGCTGGATAACCCGATCCGCTGGACGCACATTTTAGACCACCCGCAGGTGGCTGAATGGGTCAAGGGCGGAGAGGTGCTTATCACTTCGGGGCTGGGGATACAGGACGACCCGGAGGCGCAAGCGAAGTACATGCGCGAAGCCGCGATGATGAAGGTCGCGGCCGTCTTTGTGGCAAAAGAAGAGTACATGCCTCACACGACTCCCGTGATGCGCGAGATCGCAGACCGCCACGACCTGCCGCTCGTGGAGATGCCGCGCTCCACGCCTTTTATCGAAGTCACCGAAGCCATACTCAGGCAACTTGCTACAAGGTCTCTCGACGCCGAGCGGGATTATTTGATCGACGCGCTGCTGGCCGGCAATCTCCCCGCGAGCGAAGAGACGCTTGCGCGGCTGGCCGAGCTTGGACTTGAGCCGGAGCAGCATCACGTGCTCGCGCTGGCGCAGCGCGCGGCCACAAGCCCCGACCAGCTCTTGAGCGAGCAGGAGAGGCGAGCGATACGGGGCGCGCTCAACCAGGCGCCGCGTCGCGCCGTGCTGGTCGACAGGCCCGCCTGGGTGATAGCCATCTTCCCCGTGAGTGCGCGCGAAGGCTCTTCTGTCCCTTTCGCGCGGTCGCTGGGCGAGGCTATAAAAGAGCATTCGCGGACGGGCGTTCGCATAGGCGTGGGGCGGTTGGTGAGGGTGCTGTCGGACTTTCCGACGAGCTTTCGCGAGGCCCGCGAAGCGCTCTTTATCGCGAGCATCACGGGCGAGACAAAAAGCGTTCTGCACTACAACGATCTTGGGGTATGGCGGTTGCTTCTGCGCATCGAAGACGAGACAGAGCTCGCGCGCTTCATCGATTATTATCTTTCCGCCGTCGCCCGCCACGACTGTGAGCAGCAGACCGACTGGCTCAGGACGCTTGAAACTTTCTTAGACCTGAACGGCAACCTGCGCGCTACGGCCCGCGCGCTCGCGCTGCACCGCAACACGATCAGCTATCAGCTTGAGCACATCAGCAAGCTGTTGGGCCAGGACCTCAACAGCCCCGAGGTACGCCTCAACCTTCAAGTCGCGTTGCGCGCGTCACGACTTATTGCGGCGCGCGAAAAGGGCGCGCCAAAATCGTAGAGTCAAGTTGCAGAATCGCCAATCGCAGGATCACGGGTGGGGCAAGAGGGCCCGCGCCGCGCGTCTTAATTGTTAGATGCTTCGGCGCAGGCCCGTTCTCGATCAATTGTTCAACAGCTTGCTCAGGCTCGAAGCCCAGTTTGCCTTTATCACACTTCCGTACATCTCTCGCTCTTTCTCTCGTCTAATGGCGCAGGCTCGGCGCAGCGCTTCTTTCTCTCCAAACTCATCTATCGATACCCAGGTTCGGTTCAATCTGCCGGGCCACGGGGTCCAAGAAATCTCGTAGTAGCTCTTGTACTTTTTCTCTCCGTTCTCGCTTTTCACTTCCCTCTTCTTGCGGCGGACTCCGATGATGCCGGAGCTGTTGCGAGGGCTGCGGGACACGACGGTTCGGTCGGTCCGGGGCTTTCCTATCTCTTTTTCTATTCTGTCTCTGTATTTGACCGCTTCTTGTAGGGCCTTCTCCCTGCTGCCACAGGATTTGTCACTGAAGAATTTGGCATGCTCGACGCCGTTGAAATTGACTCTCACATACCAGCCATACGTCTTCCTCTTGTCCTGGTCGATTCTGCTTATTCCTTTATGACCACTTATCGCCATAATCTTGCTCTCTGACTCTCCTTAGAAAAAGATTTACACACAAGTATCCGGTAGCATTTCTGCTACTCAGAAAAAAACTGAAGCCTTTTAGAAGCTCAAGCCATTATAGTGTAGCAAACGAGCCGCAAACTCCAAAGCCGATCCGTTAATTCTTCCTATGTTAGGTTAGTAACAATCCGCAGGCCGCCTGTGCTCGTGGCACAAAAGATATGGGGTGAGGCTGTTGTCTTCGACCGTTGTGAAGCGCCTTGTTATACCCGACAATCAAACTATGAGTGCAAGGGTTATAAACAAATCGCGGGCAATTGAGTTGAAGCTATCGAACGCACGGTTCATAGGCAGGGCGCAGGCGTTGATATCTGCGATAGGGTTCGGCGCAATCGCCACGTTCGCCAAGTTCGCTTATGGCGAAGGGATAGATTCAATGATGTTGTTGTCGCTCCGCTTCCTGGTGGCGGCAGGAGCGCTCTGGGCCTATTTCCTGATCTTCAATCGGGGCGCGATTCGCATAGGCCGAAAAGAGCTGGCTATCACTGCGGCGCTCGGCATTGCGGGATACGGCGTATTCTCGAGCCTCACCTTCAGAGCGCTTGAGACGACATCGGCCTCGATCACGGGGCTGCTCTTTTTCAGCTACCCGGTCTTTGTGATGTTGATCGACTGGATCGTCACGAGAGAGCGGCCTGAAAGCCAGTTTGCGATTGGCGCGGCGATGATACTGTGCGGCGTCGCGGTAGGCGTTTTGGGAACGCTCGCCGGCGGGCCGACCTCGGGGGTGCTGCTTGCAGTAGGCGGAGCCGCCTGGTATGCCGTCTACGTCGCGGCCAGTCGCCGTTTGCTGCGCAATGTCAGGCCCAAGACCGTCGCGCTTTATGTGACAACGTTCGCAGCCCTCGGATTCTGGTTGATGGGCGGTCCCGGGCTGCTCCAAATCCAGACGATGACGGTCAAGGCAACTGTGGTGGTGCTAGCCATCGGGCTGGTCTCGACAGTGATGGCGCTGCTCTGCTTCTTCTCAAGCCTCGAAAAGCTCGGCGCTGCTGAAACGTCTCAGCTCTCGACGTTCGAGCTGATCGTGAGCCTCAGCCTCGCTTCCGTATTCCTCGGAGAGCACATAGGCATCCCCTTGATGACCGGGGCAGCCATCATACTCGTCGGCATAGTGACGAGCCAGATCAAGCCTTCATCAAGGAGCGAAGCCTGCCCGGACGACGCCACCTGTTAAAAAGATGTAGGGGCGATGGCGCGACCCGTCAGAACGGGTTCCCCGGCGCTACGCGCGGCGCGGGCTTGTCCCTGCCCGGATTGCCGAAGGCAATGACGGTCATCGCGCTAACGCGCGATCCGGGCAGGGACAAGCTCTGCCCCTACATCTTCCTCTAAAGCGGCTCAACTTTGGGACACCGTCTCTTGCCTTTTGCCTTCCAGTGAGCCGCTCTGCTAATATCACGCTCTTTCACTCTTTACTAAAATCAAGGGGATTCTTGATGCAGATTAACAAGCACATTGCCTATAGGCTGGCGTTGCTATCTCTTGTTGCGGTCATCCTTGCCGGTTGCAAGGAGACAAAAAACAGCAATCAGCAAAACGCTAACCAGGCGCCCAGAATATCGGCCCGATGGGTTCCACAGTATCGCGTGGCTGCGGCCGATTTGCCAAATGCAAATGCGCTGGCCCCTTTTTACACCGCGATCTCGGTCGTCTCTCCGAGCATCGTCTTCGTCACAGGGGACATGATCAATCCTCGAAAGGCAGGCGAGCGCATAGGCATCGTCGCGCGTACGACGGATGGCGGCGTGACCTGGGCCAACCTGGCGTTAGAGCAGTCGGGCTTCAAGCCTGAGGTATTGAACACGATTCACTTCATAGACAAAGATCGCGGGTGGGTCGCCGGGGTTGAATTCGGCGGGAAGGCGGTCGTTTTGCGGACTGTCGATGGCGGCCAGACCTGGACGGGCGCGAGGGTCGCTTTCAATCAGGCCCCGCTCGCAATCTTTTTTACAGACGAGAATAACGGGTGGATGGGCGGCTCGACCGCAATATCCGAAGACGAGCCGGAGGGCGGGCCGAGCAGCTTTCTGGCGACGACCGATGGCGGTGCGACCTGGCGCGAGCAGCGGAGGCTTTCGACATCGATCGGCGACATATTCTTCATCGATAAGTTGTCGGGTTGGGCCACGGGTTACAAAGGCGCCATCTATCACACCTCGGACGGCGGGCGGACCTGGGACAGTCAGAAGAGCGAGCTTGAGCTCGGAGAAGGGCCGATGGATTTGAAAAGCAGGGGGGCGCAAAAATTCGCGGTCCGGGGGGTCCACTTCATCAACGGCCAGAACGGGTTCGCGGCCGCGAGCGCAGATGAAGATAAGGCCGGGGTGCTGCTCGCAACAAACGACGGCGGCGCGGTCTGGAGGACCGCGTGGATAGTCGGTGATTCCGGCGTCTACGACGCGGTGCTCGTCAGCCCGACCGAAGGCTGGGCCTGCACCAAGAACGGCAGGTATATCTATCACACGCTCGACGGAGGTCAGAGTTGGCTCAGCGAGCCAATAGATTTCGATCAGGAAGTCCCTATTTATAGACTCGCAGCGGCGGACCCGGAACATGTCTGGGCCGTAGGCACAGGCGCGGTCTTTTATCGCGTGGTGGTTCGATAGAGCCCCGTTCAGTTCCAGGAGAATCATCTATGTTGTTTAGCAACAAGACGCGCGCATTAAGAATGCTCATCCTCGCCGTTTCGATCACGGCTTTCATTGCAACACAGATTACGGTCTTCGCCCGCCCGCCCATCCGCCAGACGCGCGAGCAGACAACCGCGCCGCGCGTGAAAGGCGTCGTCTCGCCGCGTGACGTGCTGGGTTTTACCCCGGGCGATGATCGCAAGCTCGCTTCGTGGACGCAGATGACCGAGTACTTCAAACAGCTCGACCGCACGAGCGACCGCGTCCTCGTGCAGGAGATTGGAAAGACGACGCTCGGCCGCCCCTTCCTGCTCGCCTTCATCTCGTCGCCTTCAAACCTGTCGCGGCTCGACCGCTTCAAAGAGATTCAACGCCGACTGGCCGACCCGCGCAGCATCAACAGCAACGACGCGGAGGCCGAACGGCTGATTGCCGAAGGCAGGACTATAGTCTTGATTACCTGCGGCATCCACTCGACGGAAGTCGGCGCGAACCTCGTGTCGATGAATATTGCTCACAAGCTGGCCTCGGACGATTCCATTGAGACCCGCGAGATACTCGACCGGTGCATAATCCTGCTCGTGCCATCGCTCAACCCCGACGGCGTCGACATTGTTCGAGACTGGTACGAGAAGACCCTCGACAAGCCCGCCGAAGGGACAAACCCGCCCGAGCTTTATCACCACTTCACGGGCCACGACAACAACCGCGACTGGTACGCCTTCACTCAGGTCGAAACGCAACTTACGATAGACAAGGTGCATAACGTCTGGCACCCGCAGATAGTCCACGACATTCACCAGCAGGGCGAAAGCGGCACCCGGTTTTTCCTACCACCTTACGTCGAGCCGTGGGAGCCGAACGTGCCTCCGCTCATCCAGGCGGGCGTGAATTTCATGGGAAGCACTATGGCATGGGAGATGATTGCCGAAGGTAAATCGGGCGTGGTCATAAATGCGATCTATGACGCCTGGACTCCCGCGCGCGCTTATCAACATTATCACGGCGGGATTCGCATATTGAGCGAGACGGCCTCCGCGCGATTGGCAACGCCCACCTCTCTCCAGTTTGATAAACAGACGCCGCAGATCAACGTCAACCCGCAGCGCCGAAGCTGGAACTATCCCGCCCCCTGGCCGGGCGGCGAGTGGAAGCTTGCTAACATAGTCGATTATCAACAGACCGGCGCGTTCGCGCTCATGCGCAACGCCGCGCGTTACCGCGAGCGATGGCTGCGCGACTTTTATCAAATCGGCAAGGACGCCGTCCGCGAGCGAAAGCCCGGCGAGCCGTTCGCCTTCATAATACCTCCGCCCCAGCCGGGCGCCGTCGGGTTCGACTGGCAGGTCGAAGGGCTCGCGCGCATGGAAGCGATACTTAAGCGGGGCCAAGTAGAGGTCATCACCTCGGCTTACCCTTTCAGCGTCGAAGGCACAAACTACCCGGCAGGCTCGAAGGTAATCTTGCTCGCGCAGCCTTACGGCGCGTTTGCAAAGACACTGCTTGAGCGGCAAAACTACCCGGATCTGCGTGAGTATCCCGGCGGCCCGCCGCGCCGTCCTTACGATGTCACAGCGCACACGCTCCCGCTTCTGATGGGGGTGAACGTCGACGAGGTCGCTACGCCTTTCACGCCACCGCTCGCTCGTGCGACGGCAGGCAATCAAGCGAGAGCCGTCAAGCCGTTCGGCCAGACATCATCAGGCGCTGCGCCACGGCTCGGGCTTTACAAGAGTTTTGCGGCTTCGATGGACGAAGGGTGGACACGCTGGATATTCACTCAATACAACGTCCAATCGACGCCTGTGACAGACGGCGAGATTCGAGCCGGGAATCTCAGGGCCAAGTATGATTCGATAGTGATTCCGGACCAGAGCGCGCGCCAGATCGTCGACGGGCTCTCGAAGGACCGTTACCCCGAAGAGGTCGCCGGAGGCATGGGCGCTGCGGGCGTTCAGGCGCTGAAAGATTTTATCGAAGACGGCGGCACGGTCATCACCTTAAACGACGCCTCGGAGTTTGCCATCAGTCATCTCGGCGCGCCCGTGCGAAATGTTCTGGAAGGCGTTCCTGACAGAGAGTTCTATTGTCCCGGCTCGATACTGAAGATCAACTTCGATTCAACCGACCAGCTCTCGCAAGGCGTTCCTCTGCTGAATAGATCGCAAGCGGGCGCAGCGCGCTCGGCATCCGGCATTGCGTGGTTCGAGCGCGGCCCGGCCCTTGAGCCCGCAAGCAATGAAGCGCGCGTCGTGGCGCGCTTCGCTGACGCGAAGGAGTTGCTGTTGTCGGGCTGGCTTCTGGGGGCGGAAAAGATCGCGGGCCGCGCCGCCATTGTAGAGGTGAAGCGAGGGAAAGGGCGGATAATAATGTTCGCCTTCAGACCTCAATACCGCGGTCAGAGCACCGCCACGTTCCAGTTTCTGTTCAATTCGATCCTGACAGGCATGAAAGATCAATGAGGCTTCCGCCCTGTCACGATTCGGGGTCGGGCATTTATAATCAAGATTATTAAAAAGAGGGGGTAAAAATCGTGAAACGTTCTATTCGCGCGATATGCGCTTTAGTTTCGATTTCAGTTCTGGCGCTCGGCTCACAGCAACCCAGTCCGCCGAAAGCGGCTATGGATCAGATTACGGCTGACGAGTTGAAGCGCCACATCCTTCAGCTCGCGTCCGACGAGTTTGAAGGCCGCGCGCCCGGCACTCAAGGCGAGAAGCTCACGATCGATTATCTTTCAAAAGAGTTCAAGGAGATCGGGCTCGCTCCGGGCAACACCGATGGCACTTACATTCAAAGGGTGCCGCTCGTCGGGATCACTGCCAACAAAGACGCAAAGCTTGAGCTTGATGTTAAGGGCAAAAAGATGTCGCTGGCGTTCGGCGACGAGTTCGTCGCGTGGACCAAGCGCGTAAAAGAGCGCGAGAGCATGGACGCCGAGATGGTCTTTGTCGGGTACGGCGTCGTAGCTCCCGAATACAACTGGGACGATTACAAGAACGTTGACGTGCGCGGCAAAGTGATCGTGATGTTGATAAACGATCCTCCGATACCGGACCCGAAGGATGCGTCGAAGCTCGACCCCAAACTGTTTGGCGGTCGCGCGATGACTTACTACGGCAGGTGGACTTACAAATACGAGATAGCTGCGGCCAAGGGCGCGGCGGGCGCGCTGATAGTTCACGAGACGGAGCCCGCGAGCTACGGCTGGGACGTGGTCAAGAACAGCAACGCGCAAGAGCAGTTCGATCTCGTGGCGAAAGACAACAACATGTCGCGCGTGGCCGTCGAAGGCTGGATAACTAACGAGCGAACTCGCGAGCTTATGTCTGCCGCCGGGCAGGATTTTGACGCGCTCAAGCGCGCGGCAATCCGCCGCGACTTCAAGCCGGTCGCGCTGGGCGCGCGCGCCCGCGTCTCGCTCGTAAACCAGATACGCCGCATCGAATCGAACAACGTCATAGCCCGGCTCGAAGGCTCGGACCCCGCGCTCAAAGGTGAGCACGTCGTTTACATGGGCCACTGGGATCACCTCGGCGTAGGCTTTCCGAATGACAAGGGCGATAAGATTTATAACGGCGCGCTCGACAACGCGTCGGGCGTGGCGGGATTGCTTGCGATAGCAAAGGCGTTCAAAGCGCTGCCCGCGCCGCCGCGCCGCTCAGTCCTTTTCCTGGCAGTGACCGCCGAAGAGAAGGGCCTGATCGGGTCGAAACATTACGCGGAGAATCCCGTCTACCCGCTTGAGAAGACTGTTGCCGCGCTGAACATGGACGTGTTGAATCTGTGGGGCCGCACGAAAGATATGGTCGTCATAGGCCTGGGCGCGTCCACGCTTGACGACGTGCTGGGCGAAGCGGCGCGGGAACAGGGCCGCACGCTGACCGCAGACCCCGCGCCCGAGAGAGGCTCTTACTACCGCTCTGACCATTTCAATTTTGCCAAGCAAGGCGTCCCCGCGCTTTACGCCGATTCGGGAAGCGTCTTCGTAGGCAAGGCGGATAATTACGGCAAGATGAAGAACGACGAGTATAACCGTAATGACTACCACAAGCCTTCCGACGAAATGAGGACGGATTGGGATTACGCGGGAGCCGTCGAGGATATGCAACTGTTGTTCACGGTAGGCTACAGGCTCGCCAACAGCAATCAGAAGCCTCGCCAGCTAATCAAGTTTCACGTCAATACGGGTCGTAAGTGAAGGCAGGCGTGACGCGACTTAAGAGGGCGGGTCGGTTAAGGCCGACCCGCCATTGCAATTCATCAAACTTCGTAGACTGGTAAAGAAAGAGCGGCCAAAGAAGGCCGCTCTTTCTTTTTTGACTCATCAGGGGAATGGCTACTGTTTCAGAAAATAGACATCCCAGGCCCACCGGCCAAGGTGAGCGCCGTGCACGTCTTTAACCTTCGCACGATATCTGAGCCAGTTCCCATGGTCATCGCGTTTTCTCGACTCTTTGTAGTCCAGCTCTATCGACGCTAAACCCAAAGATGAGAGTGTGTGAAGCTCACTAAAGTCAGAGGTGGCGCTATGGTCTGTGTCTTGCCACAACCGCAATGATGCGAAGATCGTATCACTGCTGCTAATCTTACCATCGCCATTGCCACCATTCTCAGGCTTGTCAAACTCAGCAAGCGCAACGAAACCGTTTGGATCAACCGAAGCGGGCTGAGGCGTGAAGTTGCCGAACAGTTCCGTGCCATTATCTATGGTCCCATTGCCGTTGCGGTCAAGGGCGAGGAATGCGTCATCCGATCCTGGTGCAACCCACGCCATATGATCCACTACGCCATCGCCATTGAGATCAAAGTTTACGCCGCCGCTGAGATCAGTAAAGCTGAAGCCGTTGCCTGAAACGTCAATTAACACGGGGCTGCATTCGCAAAGGCAAAGATAATAATCCCAGTAGCAACCCAATTGTCCTACGCCACAGTTTTGTGGAAGACAAGGGCCGCCGCCGACGTCGCAGGAGCGCTCGGTCGGGGTAAACGACCCCGGATTGCCGGCGCTATCGCCAAGCGTACCAGGCCCGCCAGGGAGGCCAGTTGCTCCACCAGTACCGGCAGGGCCAGAGCCTAAGGATTGCCCGGCTGAAGAGCTACAGTTGATGTTAGTGCCAGGGTCCCCGCCACCACCGGGCACTCCAGCCTGTCCCGGACTTCCGGCGCTGGAAGGACTGCCAGCCAGACCTTTCCCACCAGGGCTTACGTCATGACTGTAATTACCAGTCCAGTTATCTCGGCAGGGAACGCTCACGGTTATGTTACCGCCGTTTTTGCCATCGCCTCCCTTACCGCCGTCGCCGCCCGATCCTGCCCTGCCGCCAATTCCGCCTCTGCCACCTCTTCCGCCATTGCCCGCGCCGCCCTGGGCGCAATTGCAGCTTGCGCCGTCGCCGCCTTCACCACCCGTGCCGCCGGTCCCACCGGTATGGACAAAGCCCCCCGGCCCGCCTTTTCCGCCTTGACCGCCACGAGAAATAAACTGCCAGGAGTTACTGTCGCCGTCATTTATGAAATAGTTTCCACCGGTTCCGGCAGTACCATCAGTACCAGGCTCACCTTGCCCAGCATCTCCCGCATCACCACCAAAAGCCCCATCTAGTCCATTTAATCCGTTGATGTTACCGCCACATACTCCGTTCGTCCCTTTGGGCTGAACTAAAGGAACGGTAGGGTCAGGGAACGATCCGGTCGCCCCCGGTGGTCCCATAGATCCAGGCTCGCCACTCGTATCCTCGGTTATTCCTTGCAGGGGTGGTTCTCCACGTCCTACTTTCCTACCACGACGGAGCGATTCAAATTCCAGGAGTGCTGTTTCTCGAATCCGCTTATCCTGATTATAGAGAGCTTTCAAAACTCTGTTTAACCTGGCTTCGCCCCCGATGCTCTGCAACCACTCCTTGTATCCTCGTCCGCTAGTGTCGACAGTTATTTTGCCTCCCCTGCGGGCAGGTCTGGTTTCCGGAATGTCGACCACCATTCTCTGTATGCCGCCTCTATTAGACAAGCGCCTCGGCAAGGTCTCTCCCATTACTGTGACTTCCCCAGCAGGAAAGATTGAGATGTTATGGTTTCCTTTGATGAGAACATCGTTCCCTTCAAAGATCAGGTGTCTTGCTACGATCACAAGATCGCCTGTTACTTGTATTTTCTCAGGCAGGTAAAGCGTGTCTGCCAGCTCGACTCCTTGCAGCGATTTTTCGACATAGCGAACCGTTTGCATCTCAGGCATCTGGGCAAAAACGGGCGCCAGTGTTTTCGGCCAATCGTTTTGCAAAAGCACTTCCGGGTTAAAAGGTACGCCTTTACGCTGCAACAGATTATTAGCTATTGCGAAATTGCGCTTCTTAATTTCGATTCTGCTTTGAACCTCTTGCTCGTTGGCTAACTCGACAGATGAAGAACTCTTTATCGGTGACCTATGATAATTAAAGGCCGTTACTCCTTGTAAAGACACAACTGCCACCAAAAAAAGAGAAAAAAACAGTTTCCTCACGGGACTTCCTCCAATGAAAGGACGAATGTATGTTCTGGTTAAAGAACGAAACTTAATAACGTAGTTAAAATCACCCTCGGGGTATTTTCTACATATTGCCGTTTTTTGCAAGGTGATTTTGGGTTTTAATCGACAATGAAAAATTGATCGATTCTTCTGAAGCTAAAAAGGCCGGGCGCGACCCGGCCTTTCATTAAATTGTCTCAGCTGAGCGAGCTACCAACGTGGCTCGCGACGCTGGCCGCGACCGCCGCCACCGCCACCGCCGTACCCGCCGCGACCGCCGCCGCCGCCAAAACCGCCGCGCTCAGGGCGCGGGCGAGCTTCGTTGACGTTAATCGCGCGGCCGTTCAACTCGTAGCCGTTGAACTGCTGTATGGCTTTTTGCGCAGCGTCACGGTCCATCTCGATGAACGCGAATCCGCGCGAGCGGCCTGTATCCCTGTCGGTTACTATTGTAGCCGACTCTACCTCCCCGGCCTGTGAAAACAGATCGGTGAGCTGATCCTCTGTCGTCTGGTACGACAGGTTTCCAACGAATATTCTCATTGTTTCTCCTGAGTCTCTTCAGAAACTAGTTAGAAGGAACTCGCTCTGGCTATCCGGCATGAAGTCGAGCAGAAGAACTAGCAGACATTTCCGAACAGAGAAGACGCGCTCCTGAAATCCACACCTTGCAGCGGCCACGTGCGCCGCCAATCCTACGCATTCATACTATCAAGGCGCACTTTTTTTGTCGAGAATTTATTTATCGCAAGCGAAAAATAAGATTTGTCCTTTGCCCGTTGCGACCGGCTACCTGTGCTCGACTGTAATCTTAAGCTCGGTCGCTTCCCCCGTCGCGCGGTTGCCCGCGTAATCCTGAGCGAACGCTCTGATAATGTAATTGCCCGGCGCAAGACGCTGCGTGTTTAGGAAGCCGTCCCGCGCGCGGCCATCTCGGACGCGGTTGGTTGCGATGTATTTGAACTTCGTAGGAGTGCCGTACGCGCTCACGCCGCTGCCCGGCCCGTAGATCAAAAAGACGGACTCGTCTCCGGGCGGCAGGCGGTTAAACTCCATGTTGACGAGCGGCTCTTCGAAACCTCGGACGGCCCTCCCCTCGTCATCGAGCAACTGGTAGCCCACGCGATAAAGTCCGAGTTTGCGGCTCGTGTGATTGCCTTCAATCGTGTCGTAAGCCGTGACGAGAACGTCCACGTCTCCCGAAACGACCAGGCGGCCATCGCGCTTTTGCTTGAAGGGCTCGGAGTTTGAATTCACAACCTCGATTCCGTTTGTCTCTATCCTGGGCGCGAGGGTGTCTTTAAGGCCGGGGAATGCAAGCTCTATGGGATTGGCCTGGGCGTTCCACGGGCCGAGATTCAAATGGACGTGGTAGAGAGTGTTGAGCGTGCCTATGAAGTCGCCGACACGGAACCTGGTGCCGCGTCGCACGCGAATCCTTGAGACCTTTCCCGCCTCGTCGATCTTCGTCCCGAAGCGCGCGGGCTGGCCGATCTCGCCTTTCGCGTTGCGCCCTGCGCGGATGTGTATGTAGCTCATCGGCCCTATTTGAATACCTTCGTTAGAGCTTCCGTAACCCCACGCTGCAATCGGGCGGCTCACTTTTTCATCCATTACAGACAGGACCGCGTCCCCGACGTTGCCGCGAATGTCCAGCCCGCTGTGAAGATGATGAAGCGCGATTCCACCCGGCGCCCCGCGCGCTTCGCCCACGACTCCTGTCACTTCGTGCCAGCCGTTTTGCGGGTTCAAAGGCCAGGGGAATGGCCGCGCAGCCTTCGCTATCATCGGGCCGAAGTCTGGAACGATTGCATCGGCATCTTCGACAATAGGGCCATCGGGCGGCTGAACGAACTTAGCCTGCTCATTATTATGACTCTCTTGAACAGGGCTTGCGGCGACCGGCGCGATCTTGCGCACGAGGTAATTCTCCGTGTCGGCAACAAAGACATTTCCCTGGTAATCCACGGCTATGCCGGATGGCCCGTTGAATCTCGCGGCATTCCCCGCTCCGCTCGCAAACCCCGAAGAGTCTCCCGCAAACAGGGTCATCTCTCCTTCGGGCGTAATGCGGTGAACGCGGCCGTTACCCTGGCTCGCAACAAAGAGAAAACCGTCGTGAGTAATCGCGATCCCAACGGGGAGATCAAGCTCGCTATCCGGCGCGTAAGGCGCTTCCGCGTTCTGTGTCGTCCCGACTATTGTGCTGACATCGCCTTCGGGCGTGATCTTTCTTACCGCGTGGTTTCCCGTGTCTGCGACAAAGAGATTTCCCTGATCGTCGACTGCTATGCCGCACGGAGTGTCAAACATCGCGCCGGTCGCAGGACCGTCGACGAATCCCGGCCTGCCCGCTCCCGCGATCGTGCTGACCGCGCCTTCGACAGAGATTTTGCGCACGCGGTCGTTGTAGGTGTCTGCGACAAAGATATTCCCTTCCCTGTCTACGGCCACGCCTATGGGCGAATCGAACTGCGCCTGGTCCGCCGGGCCGTCTCTGTAGCCCGATGAAGAGCCGCCCGCTACGGTCGTGACGACGCCTTCGTCTGATATCATGCGAATGCGATTGTTTGACGTGTCTGCGACTATGAGGTTGCTGCGCCTATCGATGGCGATGGCCGACGGCGTGTTGAAAAGGGCCGAAGCGCCGGGTCCGTCGGCGTAGCCTTCTTCGGAGCCTGTAATCGTTTGGACCGCGCCGTTGGGCGTGATGATCCTTATCCGATTCGACCAGCTGCCCTCGGATACTATGACGTTGCCGCGCGAGTCCACGGCGATGCCGAACGGCTCGATGAAGCTGGCCGATGCTCCCGCGTTGTCTTCAACGTCCGGGCGGCCCGACCCCGCAAGCGTTGTAACCTGTCCTACGGCGTCGCGGCTCGTAGGCGTTTTAGTGGGCGTTACCGTGAGGTAGACGTAGAGGGCGATGGCGCTTGGTACCACAAGGATGAGGACTGCTAATAATACTCTTCGCATTATAAAACTTGCCGCCAGCGCTTCGCGGGACCATCAGAGGTTCCCGAAGCGCTGGCGGCCACTCGTTGTTAAAGGTTCATCGAGACAGGCGGCTTATCTCGTCGAGGTAACGGACGAACATCTTCATCCCGCCCGACGCCTGCTCCCAATCGAAGTTCTCGTTCTTGGCGTGATAGCCGTGCTCGGGGAGCGAGAGCCCGAGGAAGATTATCGGCGCTTTCAGGTGCTTCTTCATAGTGACGACGGCGCCTATCGATCCGCCTTCGCGCGTGAAAGCGGGCTTTTCGTTAAAGGCAAACTTCATCGCCTCCGTAGCAGCGTTGGCATACGGGCCTTCGAACTCGCCTATGTAGGGCTCAAGCGCCTGTTTGAACTCGGCCTTCACATCGGGGTTCTTCTGCTTTATGAAATCGCGCAAGAGCTTGAATATCTTTCTCGGCTCCTGGTCCGGCACCAGGCGGCAACTGATCTTCGCTTCGCCGCGATAAGGCACGATCGTTTTGACGCCGGGCCCTTGATAGCCGCCGACTATTCCGTGAACCTCGAACGTAGGCTCTGCCATGATGGCTTTAAGCACGCGGACGGGGTCGTCAAACCTGAGCTTGCGCAGCTCGTGCGCCTTCTTAAACTTCTGAACCGTGAACCCCGAATCGAGGAAGCTCTGTAGCTCTTTCTTAGTCGCGGGCCGCACGTCGTCGTAAAAGCCTTTGACGCGAACGCGGCCCGTGTCCGCGTCATAGCATTCGTAGATGACCTTTGCGAGCTCTCCGAGAGGGTTGCGCGCAGCGCCGCCCGTTATGCCCGAGTGCACGTCTTTCGCGCCCGTCTGAAGTGTGAGCGTCATCATCATCGCGCCGCGCAGCCCGTACGGTATGGCGGGCTTGCCGCGCGAAATCCATATCGTGTCGCTGACTAAAACCGAATCCGTTTTTAAGCTCGGAAGCCGGTCCTTGATGAAGTGCTCGAAATTCGGGCTGCCGATCTCCTCTTCAAACTCCCAGATGAAGTTTATGTTGAGCGGGACTCCGTTTTCAGCGGCGTAGCGCGCGCCCATCATCGCCGCAAGCGCCGGCCCTTTGTCATCCGTGGTGCCTCGGCCCTCGTAGCGGCCATCCTGTTTGTAGAAGGTGAAAGGCGCTCTGTTCCACTCATCGGCGTCCGCCGGCTGCACATCTATGTGGTTATAGATCGTCACGGTCGGGTTACCGGCCCCTGACTCGATCCGGCCAAAGACGACGGGGTTGCCGGGCGTCTCCACCACCTCTGCGCGCGCGCCTATCGATTCAAGATACTGACTAGCAAGCTCGGCCCCGCGACGGCAATCTTCAACACGCTCGGGGTCCATGCTGATTGTGGGGATTTCGACAAGCTCGGCAAGCCTTGATTCAAAATCTTGTCGTGAATTTTTTACGTAAGAGTCGAGATGCTCGTAAAGCTTCCCTTCTTCTGGCATGTCTGTTGTTTGTTCTCCTTGTTTTTAGTTGCTCGGTCATTATTATAATCCGGTTCCGACACTGTCAAGGAAGGCTCGCCAAAGAGTTTGACGACCGAAAGATCATGATTACAATTGACGGGTGCAAGGGGCCGGTATGTTAATTACAAGGCGGACATTTTTCAGAGGCTGTGTCGCGCCTCTCGCGCTCTCGCTCGGTGGCCGCTCCGACATTCTTGCCGCGCCTTTGAGGGCGCAGGTCGGCAATGATGACCTGGCTGCATTTCGCGCGGAGCTTTTGAAGCTGGTCAACACCGAGCGGCTGGTAGCGGGCGTGTCGGCCTTAGCCAGCGACGACCTCGCATCAGAGGTGGCTTCCCGCCACGCATTAGACATGGCGACGGCAGGTTTTTTGTCTCACTGGGGCAGTGATGGGCGAAAACCGTATCAGCGCTACTCAGCCGCCGGCGGGTTCCACTTAGTGACGGAGAACGTCTCTTCCGCCGATAACCTTGCGACCTTGGACGTGAAATACATAGCTCCTTCCCTGGCCGAGATGCACATAAGAATGCACGACGAGCGGCCTCCCAACGACGGCCACCGCCAAACAATTCTCGCGCCCGATCACACACACGTAGGCTTCGGCGTGGCGATAGTCGAGCGCAGGCTTCGTCTGGTAGAGCTGTACGTAGGGAAGTACGTCGAGATTGAGCCGGTTGCGAGCCAGGCGAGGCCGAAAACTAAAGTTCAGATCAAGGGGAAGATGCTCGGCTCAAAGCACGAGTTTGCTTACGCAGAAGTATTTTATGAGCCGCTGCCGAAGCGGGCTGAGATCGATTGGCTGCGCGTCGGGCGACCATATGGACTGCCGGATGAGCATGTCGTGTTGCGGCCAAAGCTGCCCGAAGGGGCTTATTATGTCGACGGCGCAGTCGGAAAAATAGACGTGGACAGGAAGTGGTTCCGCATCCCCGTCGAGCTGTATAAATCAGAACCGGGCATCTACACGGTAGTCATACTGCTAAGGAAAGCCGGGTCCAGGGAGAAGTTCCGCGTGACCAACATCTGCATTCAAGCTGAATGACCCGGATCAGAATTCATTCATCGCGCGGCTAAGGTTTGCGCCGATCATTATGAAGGCGATCACGCAGGGTTGGGCGCCCCGGTTGCGCCACCCGTGACGTGTCCCGTTTTGAATAATACAATCGCCCGCTTTCAGGTGTACCTCTTTGCCTTCATCAAGCTCTAAGTCTATCTCGCCCGATAGCACTATGCCGTAATCGATCGTTGCAGTCTCGTGCATGCTCGGGTCTTCGACTTCGTGCGTCTCGGCCAGCCCCGGAATCTTTGACTTGTACTCGTTGCGAAACGCGACGGGGTCGAAACCTCCCTCAATAAGTTTTGCCATCTCTAACCCGGAGGGGAATCGGACTATGCGAAAGCGCGTGCCGACGGGCGGCGGCACGAATGACGCTATGTCAGCAGACGGCTCGAAGTTATTCATTGGAATCTTCGGGGCGGCTTCCGTCGCCCATAGCTCGACAAACTCAAGGCCCGGTAAAGTATCGAAAGCGATTGACCGCGCAGGGCGGCCGTCGCTTATGAAGACGGCTTTGCCTTCTTCGTCGTGGCCCGTGACTACGCGGCGGACGCTCGCTTGCGGTTCGTCGTTCGATCTCTCGTCCATAAATCTCTCCCGAATCAATTATGCGATTTGATGAATTCCAGGGTGCGTTTGATGATGTCACGTGAGCGGTCGTTATCATCTTCGATGTCAAAGCCGTGATGCCCGTTTGCATGATTGGCAATATCTATAGTCACGTTGTTGGCTAAAGCCGCTTGTATGAATCGGTCTATGCCCGCGTTCAATTCTGCGGCGTCAAGTCCTGCCCGGGCTATGAAGATTGGCGGCGTGCCTTTCTTATTCTTGCTCAGGTGGTAAACGGGCGAGAACTCTCTCAGGGTTTCATCGCTGACAGCCTGAGGCGCCTGTCTCGGCATGCCCTGTAAATCCAGGACCGAGTAGTAAGCTACCAGGCAGCGGATATAAGAAGGCAGCTCGCTCAGTGGCTTGCTCAAAAAGATGCCTCCCGCAGAGACGGCCCACAAGATTATGCGGTCTTTATCGACGCCGAGCGAATCGGCATTGTTGCGAACGTAAGCGATCAAATCCGTCACGTCGCTTTGCGAATCGTTCAAGCTCTCCCAGGCGTAAAACCGATGATTGAAAGTCACGCCGACGAAACCGGCGGCTGCGGCCAACTGCCCGAACGACACGTAGACCGCCCAGTCCTTCGGCGTGGTGCGCAGGTTCGGCGGAATGCGACCTCCGTGAATGAAGATCACAGCAGGCCGGCGCGCGCCGCTTTGTGAGCCTGCGGGCGAGTAGAGATCCATCTTCATCTCTGCCGCCTGGGCGCGTTTATACGTCACGTCCTTGCGCGCTTTGATCTGCTCCATCCCGGGCAGAGAGTAAACGATCCGCTTGTGAACGAACTCTTTCAGCCACGCGGGGTCTTCCGGCTCCGCGCTCTGTTGCGGTTGCTGGGCGCTCGCGATCGATATGAAACATATCGTCAGCAGCAAAGCGCCAAGCGGTCTGAGAACAGGTTTCACTTTCAAGCCTCTCCAAGACTCGGCAGATCCGGCATCGCTTCGCCTTCGACCCAGACGGCCCCGTCCTCAAAGTACTCTTTCTTCCAGATGGGCACGATCTTTTTCAAACGATCGATAGCGAAATGGCAGGCCTCAAACGCCACGCGGCGGTGCGCCGAGGCCACCGCGATCACGACGCTCGATTCCGTGATCTCCACGCGGCCAAGGCGGTGAATGATGCCGATGTGATTGATCGGCCAGCGCTCGCGCGCTTCGCTGCCGATCTGCCGCAGAGTCCGCAAAGCCATCTCCGTGTAGCCTTCGTATTCGAGAAAAAGCGTCGCGCGCCCTTTCGTATTATTCCGCGCGACGCCGTCGAAGATCACTACCGCGCCCGACGCGCCTTCAAGCACCCGCGCGCGGAGCCCGGCTATGTCGATCGGCTCGCGTGTTATCTCGAACACGTCCTCGCCCTCCGGCGCGCCGCCGCTCACCGGAGGCAATACGGCGAGGCGGTCGTTTTCCGAAAGCCGGTCCTCGCGCGACGCGTATTCTTCGTTCACTGCGAAAAGCAGGCTGCGCTCCATCTCCGCGAGTTTGGGGTGGCGCGCCTTTAAGATAGCGAATGCGCTCGCGACAGTAGCGGGCTCGACGACATCGACATCGACCGTAGACTCGCCCACAGTCTCGCGCGCCTGCCCGAATAACAGAACCGTTATCCTTATGCTAGGGGTGTCGCCCATTCGATCCTTTATCCGCTACCGATACGTTCACGCTTTCGATCCTTGCGCCTTCAATCCTGAAGGCGCGCAGATCGATTTTAGGCTCAAGCGAGATGATAAAGTAGATGGCCTCCGGGTAGAAAGCCATCTCCACGTCTGCGGCTGACGGGTAAGGCTGCGCGCGCGGGTGAGAGTGATAGATCCCGAGCAAGGTCTGGCCCGCTTCGCGTATCCGCCGCATCGCCGAGAATAAATCTTCGGGCGAAGCGAAGTATCTCGTCTCGGGCCGGTCGGCATCGTTTCTGAGCGGATGTACGTCCGTTATCAATCCGTTTTTCCCGCTCAACAGCCCGCAACACTCCTGCGGGCGGCAGTCAAGAGCGTGTCGCTCGATGGCCGCCCTCACACCGTCCGTGATATGGATCGCCCTGTCATCGCTCAATCGATTCGGCCCCCGCTCTCGGTTTGTTGTTTGCGCTCGCGCCTGACGAATTGTACCATAACGCTTTCCGGTTAAATCAAAACGAGCATGAAACTGATCTTCATTTATGGCCCGCCCGCGACAGGCAAGCTGACCGTAGCAAAAGAGCTTGCACGGGCCACGGGCTTCAAGCTCTTTCATAATCATTTGAGCGTCAACCTCCTCACCCCCGTCTTTGAATTCGGCTCTCGCCCCTTCTTCAGGCTCATCGAGAAGTTTCGCCTGGAGATTATCGAGGAGGCTGCGAAGGAAAAGATAAACGGGCTGATCTTTACATTCTGTTACGCGCCCGGAATCGATGACGCGTTCGTCGAAAGCGTAGTCCGGGCGGTCGAGCGCCACGCGGGACAGGTCTGTTTCGTGCGGCTCTATTGCGACCGCGCGGGTTTGGAAGAGAGAGTGACAGACGAGTCCAGAGGATCGCACGGGAAACTAAACGACGTAGAAGCGTTAAGAGAATTCCTCGACCGTTACGATATGTTCTCCGCCGTCGCCGGGCATGAAAGTTTGAGCATAGATAATTCCGCGTTGACGCCCCGCGAGGCTGCGCGGAGAATAATTGCTCGCTACGAGCTTACGACCACCTCCCCCGTCGTTTAAGAAAGTGGGAAAGCATGAAGACAACCAGAAGAGATTTGCTCCGAGGAAGCATCGGGCTGGCCGCCATCGGGCCGACCTTGTTGTTTTCAAATAAGACCAGGGGCTACGCGCACGGCGAGATAGCTCAGCGATTGTCGAGCGGGAAAGGAACAACCGGCATAACGAAGCATGACCTTTCGACCCCTTCCCTGCTGTTGGACCTCGACATGTTCGAATCGAACATCGCAAAGATGAGCGAGCACGTTAAGGCGGCTTCGATAAATCTGCGCCCGCACGCGAAGACTCACAAATGCGCAGAGATCGCGATACGCCAGATCAGAGCGGGCGCGCTGGGCGTGTGCGCGGCGACGATCCGCGAGGCTGAGGCGATGGCCGCCGCGAGCATAAAAGGCATATTGATTACAAGCGAGATGGTAGGGCGACAGCGCATAGAAAGGCTCGTGCGGCTCACGCAGAAAGTCGCGGACACGGCCTCCGTAGTCGATAACGTCGCGCACGCCATCGATCTCAACGACGCGGCCCAGGCGGCCAAAACAAAGCTCAACGTCGTCATCGACATCGACCCGGGGATGCGCCGGACAGGCGTGCCGCCGGGCGACAGGGCCGTTGAGCTGGCCGAGAAGATTAAGAAGCTCCCGGGCCTGAACCTTCAGGGTGTCCAATGTTATTCGGGCGTCTCAGCGCACGTCGTGGGGTTCGAGGCGCGACGCGCTCATTCGGAGAAAGCGACGGCTCCCGCGTTCGAGACGATCGCACGGCTAAAGAAGATCGGCATTGAGGCCGGCCTGGTGTCTGGAGGCAGCACGGGAACTTATAACATAGACCCTGCCCTTAAGGGGTTGACGGAGCTTCAGGCAGGCTCTTACGTCTTTATGGACGTTGAGTACCGCAACATCGGTGGGAAAAATGGCGCGGTCTATGACGATTTCGGCCAAGCGCTCACGGTCGTCGCGACCGTTATCAGCCAGAGCCACGCCGGAGTTGCGACTGTAGACGCGGGGTTCAAGGCATTTGCTACCGACCGTCGGTATGGGCCTGATGTCAAAGGCGTCACCGGGGTCAAATACCATTTCGGCGGCGACGAGCACGGCATACTGGAGTTGGAAAAGCCGAGCCGCGAGATACGATTGGGCGACCGGCTGGAATTCATCGTCCCGCATTGCGACCCTAACGTGAACCTTTACGACCGCATCTATTGTTTGCGCGGGGAGAAGCTCGAAGCCGTCTGGTCTATATCTCGCGGCTACGCCTGAGATTTGAAATTTGAAATCTCAAATTTCAAGTTTATTCATTCGGAAACTCCGGCTCGGCCTTAATTTTTTTGATCTGCGCCGTGTGGCGGGCTTCGTGGCGGCCAGCGATCACGAGCCACTGGTAGAGATGAAGATTACCGAGAAGCGGGTGAGGGTAGGTCAATTGATAAAGATCGTACTGCCCAAGCTTCTCTACCGTCCCTATCAGTTTTTCGCG
Source organism: Blastocatellia bacterium (assembly GCA_036277095.1). Classification (GTDB taxonomy): domain Bacteria; phylum Acidobacteriota; class Blastocatellia; order UBA7656; family UBA7656; genus DASUNP01. Next base: position 113,558 of record DASUNP010000088.1, on the reverse strand, counting down.
CGAGGCCGCAAGGCGCGCGAGCGATTCTTCAGCCGGGAGGTGCGAGCGCGGGGTGACGAAGTCGGGCGCCTGCGCCCTGGTCTTGACCGCGTCGGCAAAGTCGTCCAGCGAGTGAACCTCAGATGCGTCGGGCGAAGGGTCCGGCGCGAGATTCAAGCTTTCGGCCTTTGACAGCATTCCCGTCATCAGCTTGGCGTTGGCCGCGTCCGTGAGCGCCAGGTGGTGAAGAATATCCTCTATAGACCACTGCCCGTTCGCCGTCGTGTACTGGAGTTGCGACTGGCTCAACCCTTCGATTGACGCGAGTAATGCTTGCCTGTCGGCGGTGATCAAATCGACTATCTCTTGAACTTTTTTTGAAAGCGGCATACGCCCTCCCTTGTGTGAATTCGATTTCAACCTGAGTTGCGCTTAATAGGATAATCAGCCGCGCGCGACCGGGCAAATCGGCGGTCATTTCGTTCTGGCTTGTTTATCGATCTCCCGGAAGCTGATGTTTAGAATCGGGTACTCGCGCCAATCTTTATAATCGTAGTGCCACCACTCGGGCTCGTAAACCGCAAAGCCTTCCGCCTCCATCGCGGCCCGCAGCATGTCGCGCACGCGCCGCTCGTCGGGGGTCCCGCCCGCGTAGTTGATGTGCGAGCGCTCGGTCATCTCGTCGTAGGCAGACGGCATGGTGACAATCTCTTTTGTCTTCAGATCGAATATGGAAAGGTCTACGGCGCAGCCGCGATTGTGGCGCGAGCCCTGGCTGGGGTCGGCGACGAACTGCTTTTTATCTTCGGGCGTCGAGTCCCAGAACAGTTTTGTCACCGCCCAGGGGCGGTAGCCATCGAATATGACTATCCCGTAACCCTGTTTTCTGAGCGCGCGGTTGGCCCGCCGCAGTGCTTCGGCAGCGGGGCGCTGGAGAAAAGCGCGCGATTGGTCGTAAACGGGGCGGCCCAGGAAGTTGTTTGAGGTGGCGTACCTGATGTCGAGCCTTATGGTCGGGTCGATCTTCGTGACCTCAACAAGGTCGGGGGCGCGAAAGGGGCCGGCCTCCTTCGGCGGCTCCTGCCCGTAAGTGACCGGTAGCGAAATTGCCAGAGCCAGGAGGGCGAATAAAACGGAGCGACGTATCTTCTTTATCATTTTCAAAGTCTGTTACCGACACTCGCCGGGCGGCGAATTCAATTGCCCGAGGTCTAGTTCCGCAGACGGACGGATGTCGGCCTTCAAGACTTTTTCCATCTGCTGGAGCGCGTAATCGTTCTCTTCGACGGTGTTCGACGCGACGCAATCGGACGGTATCAACAGCTTGAAATCGCGCATGTATGCGTCGTTGGCCGTGAACAGAACGCATATGTTAGCGGCGAGGCCCGTCAGAATCAACGTCTTCACCCGCAGATAGTCCAGCAGCGTGTCGAGCGTCGTTGAGTAAAACCCCGAGTGCTTGGGCTTCAAGACGAAGTAATCATCTTCGTCGGGCTTCAACATCCTTGCCAGGGGCTCTCCACGAACCCCATCGTTAAGGCAATGTTCGAGCAGCTTATTAAAGTTCGACTGCCAGCGCCCGAAATTATCGTTGACATAGATGACGGGAATGCCCGCCCAGGTGGCCCTCTTTTTCAGCGCGGCGATTCGCTCGGCCATAGGCAGGGCGTGATCGAGAAGACTCTCTGCGCCTTCAAACTCCAGGTCGTTGATTACGTCTATCAGAAGCAGCGCGGCTTCGGCCTTGTCGGGGGCGCTGCCGTGAAGGTCTTCGTTTGTAGTCGGGTCTCCCATCTCGATCAGATCACGGATTGAAGCTTGTTGAGAATCGCCTCTCTCGGTTGGACTCCAACTATGCGGTCAACCTCGCGGCCGTCTTTGAGTATGAGCAGCGTCGGGATGCTGCGGACGCCGAAGCGGGCGGCCGTTTGAGGATTCTCGTCAATGTTAAGCTTCGCCACGCGCACGCGCCCGGCCATCTCGCCCGCCAGTTTTTCGATCACGGGGGCGATCATGTGGCAGGGGCCGCACCACGGAGCCCATAAATCCAACAACACAGGGAGCGGGGACTGTTCGACTTCGCGCGAAAAGGTCGCGTCCGTAACCATCAAGGGGTGCGCGTCGGCTGCGAGCGGGGTCTTGCACCGGCCGCAAATAGGCTGGCCCTTCTTGGGCGGGACGCGGTTAGTCGCGCCGCAATTCGGGCAAGTGATTAACTGGGCTTCTGTTTGGGCGCTCATATAAATCTCCCTTTGACAGATCGTATTCTCTAATCTAAGTTTACAGTAAAATCGCAGGGCCTGTCTAAATCTAGCGGGTAACGTCCTAATCTGGTGGTGATAAAAAGATAATCGCCGAGTGAGCGTCTTTTGTGATTGCTCTTTCAGCCCACCTCATTGGTATGACTCGACCGATCCGACTGAACAGGAATTGAGCACCTCGGCCGCATCGAAATCATACCTGCATTTCTTCTCAAGCAGGTTGTACAAGGTTATGACTGTCCGCTGGGTGTTCTGTCTACCGTTATTCTCCTTCGATAAAGCTTCAAAGTTGGCCGACATCCTCAGCCAGCGGCAGAGGTGTGTCAACACTCTATGTATGTATTGATCACAGCTCGTACTATTTTTTGCCGCCCGGATGCATATCTGTTCAAACTGGCTCCTGCTTAATTGTTTCCTGCGCGAGCTGCCTGCTGCCTTGCTGTAATCTAGCTTTCTCACCTGCTTTCAACCAATGGGACTGCCGGATACAGTCTAGGAAGAAGTTAAAAACGGTGAGGCGTTTCAAGATGGGGCAGATATAACACAGCAAGTCGCGTTCCGATTTTCTCCGTATCATAAATGAGCCTGCCGCGTGAGTGCGCCGGCTAGCGAGACTGCTTGTATTTGGCTATGAGCAGATCAATCGCCTCCTGCACAAGCACAGACTTGTCGCGCCGGCTGCCGGTACGCTTCCTCTCTTGTAGCTGTATAGACTCTATGGCTATGACCTGGTCCGGTCGCAGATAAAGAGTTACTTTCGCCAATTCCTTACTCGGCAGAGACTTCGGTGCAGCCTTTTTCAGTTTCGCTGACATGGAATTCCTTTCGTGAATACGTTTATCTTTCGGATGCTAAACCAGCCTCATTCAGCTCGTCCGCGCCACGAGGGAGTATTGGCCGCTGATATTGAACTATTCTTGAATAATCCTTGAACAGTATTGCATTTATACGTTCAGCTGGTTTGCTGTATTTACATCTTCCCGTCAAGATGTGCACACAGGCCAAGGCATGTTCTGTAAAGAGGCGCGGCGAGCATAACTTACACATCAGGCCGCTATTGTGACACACCGAGTTCAATTAGGTTGACGCAGCAGGGGTGAAGAAGGGAACGCCCCTTGCTTTTCCACAATGGACCAGCGGGACATCGCCTCACACTTACTAACCTGGCATGGCGAAACGGTCGCCATGCGCACAAGCTTTACATTGTAGAGATGGAGGAGGAATCTAATGAAGGTACGTCACTCTGTGTTATCGCTCATTTTGTGTCTTTCTCTGCTAACTCCGTTAGCTTCGGCCAGCGTCTCGCCACAGCCTATACAGGCCGGGGGCTCCGGCATCAATGTCCCCGTAGTTGGCACGGTCGTTGGCGGGACCATCGACGCCGTTTTCACACTGACCCGCTTTGCTGTCCAGAACGGGCAGCTTGTAGCGGTCGGCAGACTCGCAGGCACGATAACCAATACGGCCACAGGAGTGGTCACATCGTTTATCAGAAACATCGTGCTCTCTGTAACAAACATTTCAGCGACATGCGAAATCCTGCACCTGGAGCTTGGGCCGCTGGATCTCAACCTGCTCGGCTTGATGGTGCATCTGGACAGGATTGTGCTCGATATAACGGCGGAGCCAGGGCCCGGCAACCTCCTGGGCAACCTGCTTTGCGCAATCGCCAACCTGCTAAACGGTAATGCGGGCCTCAATGCTATAGCGAACCTGCTGAACCAGATACTAAGGGCTTTATGATCTAGCAAGCTCGCCTTGTTAGGGCACGGCGGGAGGGCTAAACGCCCTCCCGCATTTACCATTGTGCGACCGGCTGAAATCGCAATTACCATCTGGTTGCTGCATCTTCTAGCCGTTTCTTACTCCCCCCCACCAGCGACTGCCGGCACTGGAATCGTCACCCTCTTCTACATATTACTTTGTAGAGGGGGGTAAGGTTTGGTGCACTATGACAATCCCTCACGAGATATCTGAATACCAGCTAAAGAAAGTCGGAGTCAGCATTGTTAACTCTCAATCATTGACGCTAAGGTGCGGTAAGTGCTCACAGAGTTGGGCAGTAAAGCAAAGGGGGTTGAGGTTGCCGAAAGGCTATTGGAAGTGTCCGCGCGGGTGCAATTCATTGGATCAAGACAGCTCTCACACGATTAATAAACACAATTCTTAGATTATCAACACAAGGCCAGGGCATTACTACCTTGTGCCCGTGTTGAAAAAACCGCCCGCATCTAGTATTTCAATTGCTGTGCTTCGCGATAACGGTTAGCGAGGAGCAGCGTCGTATGTCCAACAACGACTCACCCTGGCGAAATGAGCTTGACGATGTCATGCGAGGGCTGGCCGGGGCGTTCCTATTCGGCATCCCTTTTTTGTACACGATGGAGGTATGGTGGAAGGGTAACTTCACATCCCCACAGCGTATGCTCTTTGCGCTCCTACTGGCCTACGCCGCGCTGCTCGTGCTCAACCGCGCGGCAGGCTTTCGCAAAGAGGAGCCCGGCCCCTGGATACGCACTCTGGGCGACAGCGCGGAGGCGCTCGCGTTGGCGCTCGTCACGTCGGCCGTCAGCCTTCTGGTGATAGGGGTCCTTCGCGTTGATGACGGGTTGGACGCGACCATGGGCCGCATCGTTATGGAGTCGGTCCCTTTCAGCATAGGCATCGGAGTAGCGAATAACTTTCTGCACAGGGCCGAAGGAGTGGATAACGCATCGGGCGGTAAGGGCAAAGACGCTGAATCGCACCAGTGGCACGATCACTCCTGGCATGGCACGCTGGCCGACGCGGGGGCCACTGTGCTCGGCGCAACGCTTGTCGCTTTCTCTATCGCGCCGACAGATGAAATCCCTATGATCGCGGCGGGGCTTTCGCCCGCCCGCTTGCTCGTCATCATAGCGGTCTCGCTGTTGCTGTCATACATAATCGTCTTCGAAGCGAGCTTCGGCCCGCAGCAGGCCCGAATAGAGCAGCCGGGCATTTTTCAAAGCCCCATTACTGAAACGATCATCTCTTACCTGATCTCGCTGGTTATGGCTATGGTGATGCTATGGCTGTTTCAGTTGCTGCGCGCAGGCGACCCGCCGTCGCAATGGCTCAGTTACATAATCGTGCTCGGGCTGCCGGCCACGATCGGCGGGGCGGCAGGGAGGATAGCATTTTGAGCAAAAAGCGTAAGAGCAGCAAGATTGCTCCCCGGACGACCGCCGAGTGGGTGTCGCTTGTCATATCGCTTCTGCTGCTGGCCGTAGTGGTGAGCGTTGTCATCAAGCTGTGGGTTAGCGAAACCACGGAGCCCGCCCGGTTTAAAATAGAGGTAGGCGCGGCGCGCAACGACGCCGGGCAGTACTACCTGCCATTCGCTCTCACAAATGAAGGCGACCAGACGGCGGCCGAAGTGATGGTTGAAGGCAGGATCCAAGGCGCAGATACCGAAGAAATTTCTTCAACAACATTCGACTTCATGCCGGGGCGCGCGCGGCAAGAGGGCGTGCTCATTTTCAGCGGCGACCCGGCCACGGCCCAGTTGCGCGTGGCGAGTTTTCAGCGGCCCTGAGCCTCGGCTTTAATCGGCATCTTGAAGATATCATCATCGATACGAGAGTTGATTTCGACCTTCTCTATGGCAGTCAACTGCACGGTTTGACCTTCGACACGCGCCTCGTATGAATGGGCGATGATTATGCCGCCGACAGATTTGTAATCGCCGTAATAGACCTCCACTTCTATCTCTACACCGTGGTCTAACCGCTTTGTGACCTGTTTGACTTCAAGATGTGTCCGGGTGTTTATGAAAATATGCTTGACCTCGCCGCTCTTTAACGTGAGCTTCAGCTTGTAGGCATCAACCCCTTCCACCTTCTCTCTGCCCAGTAGCTCCATCTTATGACCTTTGCGGCGGTAGTCGACGAGCGGGCCTTCCATATCGGCAGTCTCAAGAATGTCTCTCGCTTCCTCGCCGTTGATCGTCTCGGGATCGTGAGAGCCTTCGAGCGGGTTTATTCGCCACGCCGTCCGCCCGTCGTAGGCTTCGACGTAAGGCCCGATTTGCAGACTGATCTCGACGCGCGCCAGGTTCGGTCGCTTTGTGATAATCGTGACGGGCGCGTTTATGCCTTGCATCTGTATCTTGCCCGTGGCTTTCGTCGATTTGATGGCTTTAAGCCTTCGAGCGCCGCCGTGCGCGTCCATATTCTTCTTAATCAAGGCGTCAACGGTTTGAGCCGACGCGACCGGACAGATCAGGACGGTCAGGAAAAGGGCGGGCAAAAAAAACTTTCTGGTCAATCGAAACCTCCTTCGACCCACATAAAGAGCATACACGGTCTGCGCAAGAATGCTAAGATAGAATCCAGTTGCTGAGTCTACGCTATGGATAAGACGAACCATCCCGTAACACCGGCCGTTCGGCTGCTCAGAGAGAAGAAGATCGCGTTCGAGCCGCGCCTGTACGATTACAAAGACCACGGCGGCACGGCCCGCTCCGCCGCAGAGCTTCAGGTCCCCGAGCACGAAGTGATAAAGACGATAGTGATGCAGACAGACGACCGCAGGCCGCTCATAGTTCTGATGCACGGCGATCGCGAAATCTCTACGAAAGAGCTGGCGCGAGCGATAGGCGCGAAAGCGGTCTCGCCCTGCGCGCCCGAACTGGCCCAGAAGCACACAGGCTATCAGGTAGGCGGCACAAGCCCTTTCGGCACTCGGCGGGCCTTGCCCGTTTATGTAGAGAAGAGCATCTTCGACTTGCCGAGAATCTACATCAACGGCGGCAAGCGCGGCTTCCTCGTAGCGATCGATCCGAATGACATCAAAGCGATTTTGCCCGTGACCGAAGTTCAGGTCGCAATCGCCGTGCTAAAAGATTAGCCGCTTGCGGCGCGTTAACCGTTTCAAATAAGGGATGATGAAACTGAGAAACGAGTCTCATTCTTTGAGCTATTGACTTTTCATCAAATGCGTGCGGAAATACACGGTGCCCTGACTTGTGATATTGCTTACGAAGGTTGTTCATCTTCATTTCGAGGTGTGATCGCGAGGCAAAGAAGATGTCCACGGCGGCTCCCAGGTTCACTGGACATCAAAGCGGGAGAGCCGCGCGATAATAAACTAGTCCTTCGACAGTCTCACGAGTCTTCGCAGGCTTTGCTCAGAATCAACATTCGTTAATGTAACGGCCAAGCCGCAGCTTACGCCGAGCTTTCACCTAAAACTCTAAATCGCAAAGGGGAAAAATGACTAAAGATCATAACGACGCAACACCCATATCCAACGGCCTGTCCTCACGCGCCAATCGCAAGAATATTCTCTTGATGCTGGTCGACCAGTACCGTTTTCCGCGATTCAGCTACGGCCCTGACTTTGGATTTTCGCAGCCGATCAAACTGATCACGGGATTTCAGGAACCGCGCGATCAGGAGAATCTCGATACGGATTGGGCAAAAACATTCTTTCCGGGACTCTGGTCATTGCGGCAGAACTCTGTCGTGCTCAGACGCCATTACATAGCGGCGTCTGCCTGCACCCCCAGTCGGGCAACAATAATGACCGGCCAATATGGCACGCGCACTACAGTCACGCAGACCGACGGCACATTCAAAAACGGTGACAGTCCCGCATTCCCATGGCTGTCGCCCGACGGAATACCGACTATCGGAAGCTGGATGCGCCAGGCAGGATATTCGACGCATTATTTCGGTAAATGGCATGTCAGTAATCCGCCTGATCAAAGCCTTAAAAGTTACGGTTTCGATGACTGGGAGCTGAGCTATCCGGAACCGCACGGCTCGCTGTCGAATAACCTGGGAGTCTATCGCGATTATCAATTCGCTGATTTGTGCGCATCTTTTCTCAGGCGACGTGGACTCGGTGTGCCATTTTCGCATTTTGTCGCCACTGAGAATTATCAACACCCTATTGCCGTAACCGCTAACCGAGCGCATGCTGCGGGCCTTGGACCGGATGTGCTGGGCGGTGACGATGGCTCCTCTCTTGATATCTCTTCGCAGGACAAGCCGTGGTTCGCGGTAATATCTTTCACAAATCCACACGACATCGCCGCGTATCCCAGTTTGCCACGCGGGCTTGTCGCCAGTGACAACTTTCCCAGTAAGGAGGCTTATCTAGAGTATCTGCGCGCGCCTCTGGGTGTGCCCGAACAGGGCTGGATCAGTAACCCACCGCAGCATGGGACCGCTCGGATAAAGCTGAACCCGCTCGGATTTCCGACCGGCAGCGGAGCGGCGAACCCTCCGCCTACAATGATAGAGAACCTTTCGACCAAACCTCGCTGCCAGTATGACTACTCTTACAAGATGGGTTTGACGCTGGCTTCGAAACTCGGGTGGAGCATTGCAACGGGCAACATCAGTGAGGGAACCAGTCTAGAGCAGCTTTGGCACAAAGCAGCCGCCGCAATGAAACTGAGCGGTCTGCCTTTCCAGACTCAGGTCCGGACTCCGGAAGAACCCGAAGAGTGGGTCGCTGCGTTCATTAGATACTACGCCTATTTAATTCACGTAGTCGACGAACACATCGCCCGTGTGCTGAACGCGCTTCGCGACAGCGGTCAGGAAGAAAACACCATCGTAATCTTTACGGCGGATCACGGCGAATACGGCGGGGCGCACGGGATGTTGATGGAGAAATGGCATACTGCATATGAAGAGGCGCTGCACGTTCCCATGGTTGTACGATCTGCGGATATTAACGCCGATGCGAACATGAAACAGTGCGACGCGCTGACCAGCCACGTAGATCTGTTGCCGACTATCCTCGGCTTTGCGGGAGTCGAAGAAGAGGGACGCCAGCGCATTCGCCGCCATCTGCGCATCCGCAATGAAGTGCCGGAACCTGTAGGGTGCAACATTGCCCCGCTGATCGAAAAGGTCGGCGCTCGCGGGACAACAGAGCCGACCGAAGACGAGCATGTTTCGCTACCGGATGGCGCGCCGCGCAGGGGCGTACTGTTCATTACGGACGACGAGATCACTGCTCCGCTGCCAGAGCCGCCGGGCGATCCTCATTCCACCAGAAATGAAAACGAATATCAGGCGTACAAAATTGCGGTGAATCACGTCGCCGAAGAGCTGGAGAAAAAAGGGGAGCAGCCCATAGCAGAAGGTTCGGTCATCCAGCCGAATCATGTTCGGTGCGTTGTTACCAGCGGTCACAAACTGGCCCGGTACTGTGATCCCGAAGGCAAAGTGGCCGACGAATGGGAGATGTACGATCTTGTGCACGATCCGAACGAAGTCGATAATCTGCTGGCATATGATCAGCCATTCCCGACCGCGGCCAGCAATCTGCCCTCGTGGGCAGAAAGCGCGGCCGCAGTGGAAGCGACTGCGCGCGATCTTCGCGCCCTGTTAGCGGACCTGGAAGCGAAGATGTTATAGAAAAAACCGGCTGGTCAGGGGGATAAGATATCAGACGCAGCCCTATTGCCGCATCCCTGGTATTGGGGGTCTCCTGCCAAACTTGGCCCCCTTCCCGTATATCTCCCTGGCCAGCGCCTTGTCCACCTTCCGTGAAATGATTACGCGGCGCGGTGGAATAGGCGATACTCAAATGATAAGCTTTAAGCTTTGCTACTGCTCGTTTCATCGGAATTCTTTATGTCGCGTTCAACCTATCAGGAGACGGTAGAGGCGCAAAGCGATTTGACCGAGTTGCCTGCGCCTGAGCTTTCGGTCGTGATGCCCTGTTTGAATGAGGGCGATACGCTCGCGTCTTGCATAGAGAGCGCCCGTCGTGCGCTTGCGGAAAACAACATCGAAGGCGAGATCATAGTCGCCGATAACGGCAGCACGGACGGCTCGCGCGAGATAGCCGCGCGCATGGGCGCGCGCGTGGTCGAGATCGAAGCCAAAGGGTACGGCAGCGCGCTGATGGGCGGCATCCGTGCGGCGCGCGGGAAGTACGTTCTGATGGCCGATTCTGACGGAAGCTATGACTTCGGGGAGATACCATCGTTTGTCGCGAAGCTGCGCGAAGGCTACGACATAGTTCAGGGCTGCCGCCTGCCTTCGGGCGGGGGCCGCGTGATGCCCGGCGCTATGCCTTTTCTGCACAGGTGGGTGGGGAATCCTTTCTTCTCGTTTCTGACGCGCGCGTGGTTCAAAGCGCCCATCCACGACACGAACTGCGGCCAGCGCGCTTTCACGAAAGAGTTTTATGACCTGCTCGATCAGCGATGCACGGGGATGGAATTCGCCAACGAGATGATAATCAAATCGAGCATGTACGGCGCGCGCATGGCGGAAGTGCCAGTCACCCTCCGCCCCGACGGGCGCAAGGCTCACGGGCCGCACCTGAGAACATTTCGGGACGGCTGGCGGACGCTCAGGTTCCTTATGATGTACAGCCCGCGATGGCTGTTTCTGGTCCCCGGCTCGCTGCTGATACTTGCGGGGCTCGCGGGCTACGCCGTGGCGATGCCAGGGCTTGCGATCGGGGGAGTGAGGTTCGACGTTCACACGCTGATCTTTGCGACGCTGGCGATCCTGCTCGGCTATCAATCAATTATCTTCGCAGTCTTCACAAAGACGTTCGCTATAAGCGAGCGATTGATGCCTGAAGATCGCCGGATGACGCGTTTCTTGAAATTCGCAAACCTCGAAAGAGGGTTGATAGCCGGGGTGGCCGCCTTGATCGTGGGCTTGTCGCTGCTTTTGGTAGCGATCAACCAGTGGGTAGACGTTCACTTTCAGGATTTGGATTACAGCCGCACGATGCGATGGGTGATACCGGGCGCTCTGCTGACGGCGCTGGGGTTTCAAACCATTCTTTCAAGCTTCTTTATAAGCATACTCAGAATGCACCGCCAGTAGGTTGCAGGCCTACTACAGACCTAACCGATCCATCTCGGCCTTTTCGTATTTGCTGTCTTCGCCGGGATAGCGAAGCACGCGGTCAAACCTTCCGGTCTGTTTAGCCAGTGCCCAGACAAGACTCTCACCCGCAGGCAGGATCGCAGGCTGCTGTGAAAAGAGTTTATCTTGGAATGCGTTTTCGGCGTCTATCAACTTCCAGCCACGGCTTTTGAACATGCCGAGCAGATCACCGAGGAAGATCGCGTTCAACAGATTATGGTGAATCAAAAGCGTGTGCTTGACGCTTGCCCCTGAGACTTTTTGAACGAGGCTGTTATAAAAAGTTGCGCGGTCCCAGATATGTTTGAGGTAAAAATCCCTGTACGGAGTAGTATCGGCGTCGGGCTCTTTCGTTAGCCGCGCGCGCAACCGCTCGTCGACATACCAATCGGAGGCATCAATCGTCACGTGGCCGTTTCGATAACCGCGCTCTCGCAAGTATGCGCGCAGGCGGTCCCGCTTCTCGATCGTGTCGCCCTCCTTTAGGAAAGGAAATCGGAACAGCTTGCGAAAGCGCGGGAAATCTTTTATTACGGCTTCGCCCCGCCGCATGTCTTCGATGAACTCTTCGACGCCGATTCTCTTTGAGTGAAAGTAAGGGTGCGAGTACGAGTGGTTCGCGATTATGTGCTGACGGTCGTTCCACTGGCCGAGCAATCGCTTTCCGGCCTCGTCATCCACTCGCTTGCCGCAGACGAACAGGGCGGCTTTAAGGTTTGAATGCTTGTCGAGCGCATCTAAGATTGCGCGGTTGCGTTCGTCTGCGCTCATTCGAGGCGTTTCACCGGTGTGCGGGTCGTCGATCGTGATTGCGACACGCACGGGTTCGGCTGCAAACGAGGGGGCAGCGTTCGCAAGCGTAATGCCGGCTAACCCTGCGATAAAGGTGCGACGTTTCATGCGGCCATTATATAGCTTTGATTAATCGGGTAGGAATTGATTCAGGGCTTGTTTTCTCTTTCTTCCCTGCCCTGCCGGCCATTCTCTCTGCCGCGATGGCGGCGGGGGCGGCTCTCTCTCTTGATCTGTTGAAACTGTTCCCACTGCTCCGGCGTCAGGACGGCTCGCAAGCGCTCGTCGGTCTGCTCCCGAACTTCGCGGAACTTGGGGCCTGATTCTTTGCGAATCTCTATCAACTGCGCGCGAGCGTCTTCCAGTATCTTCTCGACTTCGGACTTCTGTTCGGGTGTGAGGTTCAACTGTTCAACCACGCGGCTGAACCCGCCGCGCCTCATGCCGTCTCGAGAAGCGCCTCGCTGGTCGCGATAGAAATTCACTGCCAGCCCGCCCGCGACGAAACCTATCACGAAGATAATCAAGACCGCGAAGCGGACCTGCCATTTATTCTTAGTCTTACTGTCCATCGACGTCCTCTGAGTCGTACACGGTCGTAAGCACCTGATCGTAAGCGAGGCTATCGTCGGCGCCCTCGCCCTGCTCAAAGACGACATACTCGGGCGAAAACATGCTCTGGCTGACGGCCAACTCTGCCTGCGGCAACTGCGGGTCCGCGCCCGCGCCGAAGATCGTCAGCCCTATCAGGATCACAACGACGGCGGCCATCGCCGATACGAGAGAGCCCGCCGCTTTCCACATCCTCAAGAGCGCGGGCAGCTCTGGCGAAAGCTCTCGCTCCCTTATCGCGGCCATCACGCGCGTGTTGAAGAAAGGCGAAGCCTCGACGGTTTCAGCCGCGCGCGCGCGCACAAGACGATCTGAGATTTGCGCGGCCCCGTATGCGCGACGGCAGTCGGCGCAATCGGCTACGTGCATCTCTATCTCAGCGATCTCGGTTTCGCACAGCCCGCCTACGCATCGCTGTTCGATTATCGTTATGATGTGGCTCTCTTTCATGATCTACTCGTCTCTACTTTCCAAGGCCAAGCAACTCTTCCACGGCTTTGCGCATTCGTCGTCGCGCGCGAAACGCCTGAACCTTAACCTTCGACTCGCTCCAGCCGGTCATCTCGGCGACATCTTTCACGGGCACCTCGTCGCCGTCGACCAGCGTCAGCACCATTCTGTCGTCAGCAGACATCCGGCTCAAGACTTTTTCGGCCAGGTCCGCCGCCACGACCCCACGCTCCGCAGCGTCGTGTCGCGCCACCGATACGTCCGCCAATCGGTTTTCGAGCCAATCTGTCTCATGCTCTGTCAGGTCGGCTACGGTCGATTCGGGCCGGCGTTTTGCGCTCCGGATAATGTTGAGGCAAACGTTGGTCGTTATCCTCACTAACCACCCTTCAAAAGAGCCTCGGCCTTCAAAGCTCGAAAGCTGGGTGTAAGCTTTCAAGAAAGCCTCTTGCGCAGCCTCTTCGACCTGCGCGCGCTGGCGAAAGAAGCGGCTCGCGACCCGGAATATGCGGGGCGTGTACCGGCGCACGATCTCTTCGAATGCTTGCTCGTCTCCTTCGCGCGCCAGGCTCGCCAGTTCCAGGTCCGAAGCCTGTTCGATCTCTATCGCCAGAGCCGTTCCCCATCATTGGATTCAAAATGGCGGACCCGCACAAGCGCAAGGTCCGCCGCTATTGTTACAGACTTGTGGTCTGTTTGCGAGCCTTGCGCTCACCTCTTCGCGACTTGAACTGCTCGCGCATCTGCTCAAGCTTCGTCCTCTGCTCCGGCGTGAGGACTGCAAGAGTCTGCTCGTGAATGCGCGCGCGCGCGGCAATCATCTTCGCTTCGAGCGGGGCCATCTCCGCGAGCTTCTGACTTATAAAAGCCTCGTCGACCGTTCCGCCCTGTCGTGCCTGGCGAATCTCCTGCCGCTTGGCACGAATCTCCTGGACCAAAGGACGCAGCTCCTCGCGGCTGTTTTCGTGGATCTGTTTGATCTGCGCCTTCTGAGCGTCGGTCAGATCAAGCTGACTGAATATACGGCCCATGCCGCCGCCGCGTTTGCCAAAATGGCCTGAGTGATCGCGACGCCCTTTTCTACCACCCTCATCCGTAGACTGCGCAATCACAACCGGGACGGCGATCGCTACAGCTAAGACAAGCGCGGCTATTACTGACTTGATTCGGTTCACTTTCTTCATCCTAACCTCATTGTAAGTTGAATTAGTATCTGTTCATCCCTTCTGATGGCTCCAACAAGCCTCTGTACTGTCAGACACCGTCGCCGAGAGAAAGGTTACAACAAGACAAATACAACGATTCAAAAAAAACTTTCTGCCCGCTGTAACCGTATTCCGATGCAATGTGTCTATATTTAAAGATGACGAACAAAGGGTTGAGGGTGATACCAGGAATAATCAGGCGATTAACGGGGTTGTTCGCAGCCTTATTAATCGCCGGCATTTCTATAGGCGCGATGGGCGCGGACAAGGCCAAGCCTGCCGACGCGCTTAAAAAGGCTACTTCAGACCTCATCAAGGCCACGAACGAATACAAGACAAGCGTAGAGGCATTGATTACGATCTACGAGGCCGAGGTCAAGGCCGCCACAGAGAGGTTAGAGAAGCGCAAGGAGCTGTTCACGCAGGGACTGGTCGCGAAACGCGACCTTGAGGCGGGCGAGCAGGAGATCAAACAGGCTCAGGCCAACCTCGACCAGGCGCGCAACCAGATTGTGGAAGCAGACCACCTGATCGCCGAAGCGAAGGCCGAAGAGATGGAGCGGCTCAAACCCACAACGCCCGCAATATCTCGGCGTTCGGGCGGCTACACCGCCAGCCCCGCTATCTTGCGCTACGGCGGCGGGAGCGGCTGGACGCTCGCCCGTGCGAGCCAGGTGCAGGGCTATTTCACGTCGCAATTTGGCCGCCAGCTTCCCATAAGCGCGTACGGGCAGACGGCTACGCATAACCGAATGCGTTTCAACCACAGCAACTCGATGGACGTTGCCGTGCACCCGGACAGCAATGAAGGCCGCGCGCTGATCGCTTACCTTCGCAGCGCGGGAATCCCGTTCCTGGCCTTCCGCTCGGCAGTCCCCGGCGCGGCTACGGGCGCTCACATTCATATCGGATACCCTTCTCACAGAATGTAATGTCGGCCTAGGTGTAACCCGAACAGGCCGCGCGGTGTCTATCTATATGAGGGATAGATAGCGCGCGGATGCGCGTTTCCCGACAGATTAGATAAGCAGTGGTGGAGATTCTAAGGATGAAAGAAAAATACAACAAACTCGTTCTGGTCATCAGGAAGAAGCGAGGACTTCTGACGGTTATTGCAGCCGTTTCTGCAATCATTATCTTTGCGGCTGCTTTCTGGGGAAAGAAGGCCGACGCGAGCGATTTCCTTACGGCGAAGGCCGAGCGCGGCACCGTCGAGGTGACGGTTTCGGCTACGGGGACCGTGCAGGCCGTGACGACCGTTCAGGTCGGTTCGCAGGCTTCGGGAACGGTCGCGTGGCTTGGCGCTGATTTCAACTCTACGGTCAAGAAAGATCAGATCATCGCGAAGCTCGACCCGTCCGTGTTTCAGGCGCAGGTCGAACAGGCCCGCGCAAACCTGGAGCAGGCGCGAGCGGGGCTCGGGCAGTCGCGCGCGGGCGTGACCGACGCGCAGGCAAAGATGATGGCCGCAAAATCGACTACGCAAAACCAGCAGGCGGGCGTGTCGAGCGCAGAGGCCAATCTGGCGGTTCTGAAAGCGCAGCTTGACGACGCGCGCAGCCTTCTAGATCAGCAGGAGTCGTTGGTAAAAAGCGGTCTTATTTCGCAGCGCGATCTGATCAGCTCGCAGACGAATTATAAGGCTGCCGAAGCTCGCTACAACCAGGCCAAGGCCCAGTTGAGCCAGGCCGTCGTGAACGAGAAATCATCGGCGGGCGCGGGACAGGCGCAGGCGCAGGCGCAGGTTTTACAGGCGCAGGCGCAGGTTCAAAACGCCGGGGCCCAAATTCATCAGGCCGAGGCCGCGCTTCGATTGGCCGAGACGAACCTCGCGCATACGATTATCCGCTCGCCTATCGACGGCGTAGTCGTGTCGCGCGATGTTGAAGTGGGTCAGACCGTCGCGGCGAGCATGCAAGCGCCTACGCTTTTCACCATTGCGAACGACCTGACGAAGATGCAGGTGCTGGCCTCGATTGACGAAGCCGACGTAGGACAGATTCGCGAAGGGATCAAGGCGAACTTTGCCGTCGATGCGTTCCCCGGCCAGACTTTCAGCGGCCAGGTGTCGCAGGTCCGGCTTAACGCGCAGGCCCTACAGAACGTTGTGACATACACCGCCGTGATCGAGGTCGAGAACCCTGAGCAGAAGCTCCGGCCCGGCATGACTGCGAACATAACTTTTCCGGTCGAGCGGCGCGAAGACGTTTTGACAGTGCCCAACGCCGCGTTGCGGTTCAAACCGAACCTGTCGGAAAAAGAGCAGGAAGAGCTTCGGGCCGAAATGCAGGCCCGGCGCGAAGAGCGCCGTGAGCAGCGGGCCGAGCAAGGCGGAGAACAAGGAGCGCGCGGTCAGGGCAGGCGCGATCAGGCTGCGAGCGGCCAGGAAAATGGCGGCGGCAACACTAATCAACGGCCTCAAGGCCAGATGGTCTGGGTGCTCGTGGGTAAAAAGCTCGAGCCGCGCTTCGTGCGCACTGGGCTTACGAACGGCCGTGTGACCGAGATCGCCGCGGGCAACCTCGAAGAGGGCGCCACGATCGTGACGGGCCAGAATGATGGCGAAGCCTCGACGGCTGCGCGTCCGCAGCAATCAGCCTCTCCGTTCGGGCAGCGCGGCGGCAGAATGGGCGGCGGCGGTCGCGGTAGGTAATCGAAGCGAGCAAAAGAGGAAATAACGATGGCAGCTCAAATCATTTCTGAGATCGGGCAGCGCAAAGCGGGAGAGCAGGCTAACAACCTTGTTAGCCTCGCCGACCACCTGCGAGAGCGGCTGGCGGCGGACGCGCTAATCGCGCTCGATCACGTTCATAAGACTTATATGATGGGTGATGTCGAGATACACGCCCTTCGCGGCGTGTCGCTTCAGATTGAGCCGGGCGAGTTTCTGGCGATTATGGGCACGTCAGGCTCAGGCAAGTCGACGACGATGAACATAGTCGGCTGTCTGGACCGCCCGACGCGAGGCCAGTATTACCTCGACGGCCAGGACGTGTCGAAGCTGTCGAAGGATGAGCTGGCGGACATCCGTAATCGCAAGATCGGTTTCGTCTTTCAGAACTTCAACTTGCTTGCGCGCACGTCGGCGCTCGAAAACGTAGAGCTTCCGATGCTCTACCTGGGCGTCAAACAGCCGGAGCGGTCGGAGCGAGCGAAGGAGGCGCTTGAGCTTGTAGGTTTGAAAGATCGCATACACAACATGCCCAACCAGTTGTCGGGCGGCCAGCAGCAGCGCGTGGCGATTGCGCGGTCGCTTGTGAACCGGCCCGCGATCATTCTTGCCGACGAGCCTACGGGGAACCTCGACAGCCGCACTTCGATCGAGGTGATGGACATATTCCAGCGGCTGAACCGCGAGCGGGGCATAACCGTCGCGATCGTAACGCACGAGCACGACATAGCTCAATACGCGAGCCGCGTGGTCGTATTCAAAGACGGGCGCATCAAGAGCGACTATGAGGTTGAGAACCCGCGCTCGGCCCGCGAAGAGCTTGAGAGCCTTCCGCCTGTGGAAGACGAAGGAGACGAATAATGAATCTTGTTGCTACATTCAAGCTCGCGCTGCGCGCGTTGGCGCGCAACAAGATGCGCTCCGTGCTCACGATGCTCGGCATCATCATAGGCGTCGGCGCTGTGATCGCGATGGTGGGCATAGGCCAGGGCGCGTCTGCATCGATACAGTCGCAGATTTCTCAGCTCGGCGACAACATGCTCTACGTCTCGGCAGGCTCGTCGAACACGGGCGGCACGCGCGGAGGGTCCGGATCGTCTACGACTCTTTCGGTCGAAGACATTCAGGCCATAGAGCTTGAGATTCCTTCGGTCCGCGCCGCGAGTCCGAACATTCGCGCGAGCGGCCAGCTCGTGTTCGGCAATCAGAACTGGGTTGCTTCGAGCGGGATCTTAGGCGTCAGCGAAAAATTTCCCGAGATACGTTTGTGGCAGGTAGAGTCGGGCGAGTTCTTCACCGAAAATGACGTGAGGACCTCGGCGCGCGTGGCCGTGCTAGGCAAGACAGTGGCCGACAACCTGTTCTCGGGGATGGACCCGATAGGGCAGACGCTTCGCGTTCGCAACCTGCCGTTCCGCGTCATCGGCGTGCTGGCCCCGAAGGGCCAGAGCCAGTTCGGGCAGGACCAGGACGACACGGTGCTGATCCCTTATACGGCTGCGCAAAAGAAATTGCTTTCGATAACGCACGTGCCGATGGCTATGGTGTCAGCGGTGAGCGCGGATGCGACTTTCACAGCGGAGCGACAGATAACCGAGCTGCTTCGCCAGCGCCACCGTCTCGCGCCTAACGAAGAGAACGATTTTTCCGTGCGCAACCTTACGGACATTGCTGAGGCCGCTACGGCTTCCAGCAGCATAATGACGAACCTTCTTGCCTCGATTGCGGGCGTCTCTTTGCTCGTAGGCGGGATAGGAATCATGAACATCATGCTCGTGAGCGTCACCGAGCGAACGCGCGAGATCGGCATTCGCATGGCGATTGGCGCGCGCAGTGGCGTGATACGCCGCCAGTTCTTGATCGAGTCGATAACGATCTCGCTCGTAGGCGGAATAATCGGCGTGCTGCTCGGAGTCGCGGCGTCAATCGTGATCTCGTCTGCGCTCGAATGGCCGACGCTCGTTTCGCCCGCGTCAATCTTTATCTCGGTCATATTCTCTGCCCTCGTAGGCATCGCGTTCGGATATTACCCCGCACGCAAGGCCGCCTCGCTCGACCCGATCGAAGCGTTGAGATACGAATAGAGCAGAAGAGTATTCACCGCAGAGACGCAGAGAAGGCAGAGTTTACGCAGAGAAAACCTCTGCGCCCCCTCTGTGTTCTCTGCGTCTCTGCGGTGAGTCTTCTGTTACTCCCTTATACTCCATTGCCGCCAAGCACAATCGCTCTCTCTATCCCGATCTCTTCAAGAAACTCACGGTCGTGGCTTACGACGATCAAAGTCCCGCGATAATTTCTGAGCGCAGAGGCGACGGCTTCTATGCTCGCAAGGTCGAGATTATTCGTGGGCTCGTCGAGGATCAGAATGTCAGGCGATTGGTCCGCGCCTAAAAGACAGGCCAGGCCCGCTCGCATTCTCTCGCCGCCGCTTAGGACCGCCGTCGATTTGAAGACCGTGTCTTTGTAGAAAAGAAACCGCCCCAGAAGTATCCGAAGCTCGTGCTCCTGGCGCGTCGGGGCAATTCGTTTCAGGTTGTCAAAGACGGTCAGCCTGTCGTCAAGCACGTCTACGCGCTGATCCAGCAGTCCGATCCTTGATGTGCCTACACGAACGAAGCCGGTGGATGGCTCATTGTCGCCGCAGATAATTCTTATGAGAGTCGATTTCCCGCTTCCGTTCGCGCCTTCCAAACTTATCCGCTCGGCTCCAAAAACGGTCAGGCTAAGTGAGTGGCTCCACAAGAAATCTGTCGCGCCGGGATAACGATAGTTCACATCTTCAAGCTCGATCATGCGCTTGCTTGAGGGAACTGCCGTCTGATTGAGGTCAATGGCGATCTGATGTTCAACCGGCAGGCTCTTGCGCGCCAGTTGAACATCACGGTTTGCGTCTTCGAGCTTTCTCTCGTGGCGGCCTTTTAACTTCGACGCGCTGTTTTCGGCCTTGCGCTGGAGATTCCCCATAGCCATACGCGATATGCCCGTCCTGATTGCGCGCTTGTGGCCTGCCGCCGAGCGGCGCTCCTGTCGCTCTGCGGCCATGCGAGCAGCCACTTTCGCGCGCTTGAGCTTCAGCTTTGCAACCGCAAAGCTCTGCTCGGCAGCAGCTTTTTCGACGCCGCGCTGCTCTTTATAGAACGCATAGTTCCCGCCGTAAAACTTCAGCCCCGTAGAATCAAGCTCTGCGATCTGGTCTACGAGCGACAGAAGCTTTCGGTCGTGGCTCACGACTACAAGCCCCTTCGCCCACCCGGCGATGAGGTCATAGATGAACTGCCGCGCCGCAAAGTCCAGATGGTTCGTAGGCTCGTCGAGCAGAATGAAGTCCGGCTCTTCGATGAGCAGCCGGGCGATGCGTACTCGCATAAGCTCGCCGCCGCTGATCGTAGAGACGGGCTGCTCAAGCGAGAGGTGTAAGACCCCTAGCTCTTCGAAGACTCTCTCGATCCGCTCGGGGAGGTCCCACAGGTTTTCGACCGTCTCGAAATCCGCGTCCGCGCCTTCGCCTCTTGCGATGCGGCTGTGCGCTCGGATAGCGTCCGCAACCCGCAGCGCATCGGCGACGGTCGCGTCTGCCGTTATCGAGTCGCTTTGAGGCAGGTAAGAAACCTTACCCGCTCCATTTATGCTTCCTGCGGACGGCAGAACTCTCCCGGCCAGAAGGTCGAGCAGCGTAGATTTTCCGACGCCGTTCTGCCCGATCAAACCTGTGCGCACAGGGTTGAAGCTGAACGTGAGCGAGTTAAAGAGGTTTGAGCCGTCGGGCAAGTTATAGCCCAGGTCGATTGCGCTGAGATGATAATGCATATGCTAAGCTCCGTTGATAGAGACGTAGTGTTTGATCAGACAGCAATGCTTCTAATCGTTTCGTCTGCGATTTTTAGAGCTTAGTCACGCATAATAATCCTGGCCTTCCGTTACGCTTTATTCAAGCTCCGGACGCCAGGAAAGGTCCTCCCACCACGTAAGAGTTCAAAAAGTCTGGTGCTAAATTAGCATCGCGCGAAAACTTTATCAAGGGCGTCAACCGATATATACTTAAACTCCCTGATCGATAATTCCGGCGCATTCGATAAAAGGGTTATCTATGGAATTGAAGCTTCCCGGCGGCCAGTTCTGCGGCGACGTTCTGAGGAGTTCTAACCTCTACGGGATTCGATTGACTGAAACGGCTTACTCCCCATTCCAGGTGCTGCCGCAGCATTCGCACGAACACGCCTGCTTCATATTCACTCTCGGCGGCAGTTTTTATGAGACTTATGGAAAGCGGACCCGCGAGTGCAAATCTCTTACGCTCATCTACCGCCCCGCCGACGAAGTGCATTCGGACCATTTTTATAATTCCGGCGGGCGGTGTCTCAACATAGAGATCGAGCCGGAGTGGACGGAGCTTGTACGCCGCCCCCCGATAAGACTTGATGGCTCGGCCAGCTTTGAAGGCGGCGCGGTCGCGGGCCTTTCCATAAGACTGTACAAGGAGTTTCAACAATCCGACGAGGTATCGGCCCTGGCGATTGAAGGGCTACTGCTTGAAATCATCGCAGAGGTTGGCCGTCACAACCTCAAGCATTCATCTCTCACAGTTCCTAAATGGCTGGAAAGGGCCAGAGAGTTCCTTCAAGCCCATTTCTCGGACAGCTTCACTGTTAGTGACGTTGCGAGAGATGTCGGCGCGCACCCCGCGCACCTGGCCCGCACTTTTCGCCGCCACTACCATTGCACGATCGGAGAATACACGCGCCAGTTGAGAGTAGAGTTTGCCTGCCGCGAGCTTTCATCCACAGACGCCGCGCTCGCCGAGATTGCCGCCACCTCGGGCTTTTACGACCAGGGCCATTTTTCCAGAACCTTCAAACGCTTCACAGGGACCACGCCGGCCAGATTCCGAGAGATCGCCCGCGCACGCAAGTCCAGTACAACGCCGTCAGATTAATGCAATACACCGTCGCCGCCGAGTGCTAGATTCCTCTTAAAGATTTCAGACTGGGAGTGATCTGCGAAATGAGATTTCCTGTAAGAAGTTTTACGGTCATGCTCGCCTTGTTATTCTGCGCGGCAGAAGCGGCGGGCACAGAATTTAAGCACTACCCGGCCGCCAGCCGGACTCACATAGCTTTCGTTTACGCCAACGACATCTGGTGCGCGCCTAAAGAAGGGGGCGCAGCCCGCGCGCTCACGAACGCGCCCGGCATGAAGTACAACCCGCGCTTCAGCCCTGACGGGCGAACTATCGCCTTTGTCGCCAACCTCGAAGGCAATCAGGATATTTACACCGTAGCGATTGAAGGAGGCGCGCCCAAGCGCATCACTCACCTGCCACGAGGCAAGGCGCTATGCCAGTGGACCGCAGCGGGAGAGTTGCTCTTTTACACTAACGCTCTTTCGTTCAACCCCCTCGCGATGCAGTTGTTCTCTGTTCGCGCAAACGGAGGGATGCCCGCGAGGCTGCCCGTAACATATGGGGCCGACGGATCGATGAGCGCTGACGGACAGTACCTCGCCTACACTCAAAACTGGCCCAACACCCTGATGAATACCTGGAAGCGCTACGCAGGAGGGATGGCCCAGGACATCTGGCTTTTCAATCTTCGGACGCAAAGCTCAAAGCGGCTAACCGATTGGAAGGGGACCGACCAGAATCCCATGTGGCACGGCGAGACTCTCTATTACATCTCGGACGCGGGGCCGGAGCACAGGCATAACATCTGGGCCTTGGATATTAAGACGGGCGAGCGCCGACAAGTAACTCGCTTCACAGATTACGATGTCAAAAATCCTTCAGTCGGGCCCGGTCGACAAGGCGAGGGCGAGATTGTTTTTCAATACGCTGCCGATCTCTACACGCTCGATTTAGCCACGCATAAATCGAGCCGCGTTGACGTGGTCATCCCGCAAGAGAATCGCGTAGTCAAATCGGTCAAAGTCAATGCCGCAGATTTTATGGTGAGCTTGAGCGCCGCACCTTTCGGCGACCGCGTGGCCGTAGAAGCTCGCGGCGACATATGGACCCTTTCGTCTGCGAACAAGCCTGCGATAAATCTTACTCGCACCGGCGGAGTCTTTGAGCGTGACCCGGCTTTTAGCCCCGACGGGAAATGGGTCGCGTATTTTGCGGATTCAACGGGTGAGTATGAGCTTTACGTCGCACGCTCGGACGGCTCGGGCGACGTAAAGCAATTGACTCGCACGGGTCCGGGCTTTCGCTACAGGCCATTGTGGTCGCCCGACTCCGGTAAGATAGCTTTCATAGATCAATCGAACGCCGTTTATGTCCACACAATCGGGAGCGGTGAGACAAAACGTATCGACGCCGACGAATGGGGGGAGCGGCCTCAATTGAGCTGGTCGAGTGATTCGCGCCTCCTGGCTTACACCTTAACGAAAGCCAGCTCTTTATCTACGGTCTGGGTTTACAATACCGATTCGGCTAAAGCCGTTCAGGTCACGAGCGGCATGTCAGAAGATTTTTATCCGGCGTTTGATCGTAAGGGCGATTACCTTTATTTCGTCAGCACGCGCAACTTCTCTTCCCCCACACTCAACCCGTTCAACAACAACTTTGTTTACAGAGATCAGGACACAATTGTAGCTATCGATCTCAGGCAACAGCCCCGTACTATGGAAGATGTCGAGCGAAGCGCGACGCGACTGCCGGTCCAAGCATGGAACATCCGCAACCTCGGCGTGGCTCACGACGGAAAACTCGTCTACGCGCGGAGCGATATGGCTTTCAACCGTTCGATTGTGGTTTTCGATCCTTCAGGGCAGAAGGAGAAAACAATTGTTGAAGCAGCCAATGATTTCAGCTTGTCGCCCGACGGTAAATATCTGGCAACGCGCAAAGGGACGGAGATTACTATTCACGACCTGGCCGGCGATCAAAAAACGGCTGTCACGATAACGGCCAAGGATATGCAGGTCGAGATAGACGCGAGGGCTGAGTGGAGACAGATATTCAACGACATTTGGCGGCTTTATCGAGACTTTTTTTACGACCCGGGGATGCACGGCGTGGATTGGACGGGGATACGCGAGCGGTACGGCAAATGGCCCGACGCCTGCGTCACGCGCGAAGATCTGAATTACGTTCTCGGAGAGATGATAGGCGAGATAAGCGTGGGACACGCCTATATGTCCAACTCCGGCGATACAGAAAAACTGCCGCCCGCCGTCTCTGTCGGTCTGCTCGGCGCAGACTTTGAGCTGAAGGGTGGCGCGTACCGGATCACGAAGATTTACGAAGGCGCTCGTTGGGACACAAACGCTCGCGGGCCGCTCAGCCAGCCCGGCGTCAAGGTGAAGGCGGGCGATTATTTGATCGCCGTCGACGGAAAGCCTGTTGACGTGAGCAAAGACCCCTGGGCGGCGTTTCAAGGGCTTGCCAATCGTGAGGTGACTCTGACTTTAAGTAACAAGCCTGTGGCTGACGCTATCGCATGGCAGATTACGGTGAAGCCTCTAGCGGATGAGAACAACCTGCGATACCTCGCCTGGGTCGAGGCAAATCGCAGTTTGGTCGATAAACAAACTGGAGGCAAGGTCGGTTACATTCATCTTCCAGATGTTTCTATCAATGGTCTCAACGCGATGGTGCGGCAGCTTTATGGTCAAGTCGATAAAGACGGGCTGATCGTCGACGCGCGCTGGAGCGCGGGCGGTTTCCTCGGAGATATATTCGCCAACCTCATGGACCCCGCGAGTCTGAATTATCTTGGGGGGCGTTACAGCCTGGACCGGCCCGTGCCCTGGCGTTATCACCGCGGGCCGAAGCGGCTGATTGTAAGCGGCATGACGGTTTCGGCGGGTGAGAACTTTGCTTACTACTTCCGCAAGCTGGGGCGCGGCAAGATCATCGGCTCGCGCACGTGGGGCGGGCTTATCGGGCTCAACGGCAATCCCGCTTTGATCGATGGCGGGTATTTCAATATCCCTAACGCGCCATTTTTTGAAGACAACGGAACCTGGATGATTGAAGGCTATGGCATCGACCCTGACGTTGAGGTAATTGGCGACCCCGGCGGCAGCGATCAACAACTCGACGCGGCGATTAAAGACGTAGTCGAAGAGATCAAGCGCCGCCCGGTTGTGAAACCTCGCCGTCCCCCATACGCCGATCGCAGCCGCATGGGGATCAAAGAAGCGGATAAATAGCGACGGTCTTCGTCCCACCCAAGAGCCAATCTGTAAGGGTGTATCTCGACGCGCTAAGAAAATCAGTCGCCAGCAATAAAAAACAGAATTGTATCCCAAGCGAGTCTCGTCTATCTTCTTAGGGGGACGCAAATCCTTCCTTATCGCGCTTTGATAATTTCAGACACGTAGCGCCGGATCGAGCCTCGCAGCAAGGATTGATGCCCCGAATGAGAGCCCGACCGCGCGAGCGGAACCTTCTTTTAGGAAGCGATGGCGACTTTGACCTGGAAGCAGCCTCGCAAGCCGAACATATGCAAATTCAAGTGATGGGCTAGTTAAGTTCGCCGGGATCGGCCCCACCGCCGCCTGGAAATTGGTGAAATCCTAACTGTCTCAGAATGGAGGGATCACAATGCCTAATGAGGAAACACCTGAGAACGAACCACATATCAACGCCAAAACTCATCGGCGACTGTTGCGTTACATCAATCTGGCGCGCAGCCCCGAAGCAATCGCCTTGGCTCCGAAAAACGAGATTCCACCAGAGGAGCCCGATCCTTTGGTGAGGCGACCGCACTTTGAACACGAGCTTGAAAAGCGTGAAAAGATCATAGAGATTGGGCAGGCGCGTGAGATTCTGGAAGCGCGGGACCGGATTAACCCGTTGCAGGGATTCGCAAACATCGGTCAACTGCGCGATGTGCTGGGCGGGCTGGAAGTGGGCGGTTTCCTTGACGACCTGATCGCGTGCATGGGTCCTTCAGTCTTTGGCGAGTGGATTGACATAGGCCCTATTCAAACTGAAGATGGGGAAGAGTTTGATGTGATTCATGCCGCAATGCTGCGCACCGGATGGGTTATGTTCATTGAAAACGGTTGCGGCAAGCCGGTAGCGCGAACCCCGCTGTGGAACCCGTTCAACAGGGATGAAGTTGAGTTACGGGTGCCGGCGCCTCCTACGGACAATCTTTATTGTTCCGGACATTCGTTCTTGTCGGATGGCAGACTTCTAGTGGTTGGAGGTGGCGGCGATCTCGGCGAGACTCCCAACCCCAACTTTGGCTGGCTATTCGATCCGGTCGACGGGCCGGACGGAACCTGGAGCTTCACGAAAGACAACACTAACACTCGGACATTTCTTAACTTCGAGCGCTGGTACCCCACGCTTGTTACACTGGGAGACGTGCCGGGTCGGGTCTTGATCGCGTCCGGTCGTAATCCGAGGATGGAGATCTACGAAGAAGCGACAGGTAAGTTCTCGCTGGTCACCACACCGGCGGACCGAGCATTCAACCCGCTGTATCCCGGCCTGCATCTGCTGCCGGGAGGCGAAATATTCTTTGCGCCAGTCGGGTTCTCCAGCGGCGGCTCGTTTCCGAATGACGATCCTTCGAATGAGCCAGCCGGGTATTTCGAGTTCGACAACACAGACAACTTGAAAGGCGAGTGGACCGATCTTGACCCGAACGATCGAACCAAAGGGATGTCAGTGCTCTTGCTGAGCCCCACGTTCCCGTACGCGCAGGTCCTGATTGTTGGCGGAGGAAACCTCAACAAGAGCCGGACCTATCAGATGATCAACCTCTCGCATCTGTCCCCGGTCTGGGAGCCTGCCCGTTCGCTTCCGATGGCGCCTGGGCAGTTACAACCCACCTCCCGTGTCAACGTTAATCCTGTGTTGTTGCCCGACGGAACGGTGTTCGTATCAGGCGGCGCGCCTGCGGGCGAGCCTTGCTGGATATTCAACCCCGCGACAAGCGCATGGTCGGAGATGGATGAAGCGCCACGCGAGCGGAAATACCATTCCCATGCGCTCTTGCTGCCGACTGCCGAAGTGATGTCCTGCGGCTGGCAAAACAATAACATAGAGGTTTTCCGCCCGCCCTATCTGTTCAGAGGCGACCGGCCCGTCATCGATGAGGTGCATGACCACGTGCATCTAGGTGAAGAGTTCGAAATCTGTACCGAGCAAGCGTATGAGATTAACAAGGTCGTGTTGGTTCGACCGATGGCGCCTACTCACAACACAGACACTGAGCAGCGAGTAGTCCAACTGTTGTTCTACTATGCCGGCGAAAACGTCTTGAGAGCGACGGCTCCAAACGGATGGCTTCCACACGCTACTGCGCCGCGAGGGTACTACATGTTGTTTATCATTAACTACAATGGCGTTCCATCGGTGGCCAAGTTCATTCGGTTAGAATAAGGAGCCGGTCAGTACCGGGAGTAGTGGCTCCCGGTACTGACCTGGCTGCCGCGCCCATCCACCATCTTGGCGTTCAAATCACTTCGCCTTGCCTTCGCTGACGCAGTAGAGCGTGTTTTGGCTCCGAAGGAACAGCTCGCCTTCTACGATTACGGGCGAAGCGAGAAATACCTGATCTGCGAGCGTGTTCGTCGAGATGACTTCGAGCTTCTCTCCCATCTTTGTGACGACGACATCGCCTTCTTCAGTCGCCAGGTATAACTTACCGTTCGCGCCGACCGGCGAAGCTTTGAAATTGTACGGGCGCGGCAACCTTACTTGATGGTAGTAAGGCTCACCCGTGGCTATGTTAAAACAACTGACCTGGCCGGAATCTGTCACCACGTAAAGCTTGCCGTCGTGCAGCACGGGCGAAAGCGTGTATGAAATACCACGCGTGTGGGTCCACAACACGGCATCCGTGCCCGTAAGGTCGCCTTCCTTCCCGAGCCGTATTGCCATCAGCCGAGGGTCGCGGTGCCCGCTCATCACGTAGACGACTCCGTTGTGGTAGATGGGTGCGGGGATAACGTTCGACCCAAGCCCCGCGCACTCCCAGATCACCTTGCCGGTTTGAACGTCATAGCTGCGCACCTTGCTGGTTGCGCTCACGACGACCTGGCGACGGCCCGCGTGCTCTATGATGAGAGGAGTGCTCCAGGAGCTTCGCTCATCTCGCGCGGCGCGCCACAACTCTTTGCCCGTGCGCTTGTCGAGCGCGACGATGAAAGAGTCCGACTCCTGGTCGAAGGTTAGAAATATTCTCTCGCCATCAATCGCGGGCGCGACACCTTCGCCAAACTGCAACCGCATGCGCATTTGAACGCCGAGGTCTTTCTCCCAGACGAGCTTTCCGTTCATGTCATAGCAGTAGATTCCGCGCGACCCGAAGAACGTGTAAATATGCTTACCGTCGGTTATGGGCGAGTTCGACGCGAAGCTGCCGTAGGCGCGATGATAGCCTTCGTGAGGCGTGGCGACTCGGGCAGTCTTCTGCCAGATGACTTTTCCGGTCTTGCGATTGATGCAGATAACTTCAAAGCGATGCTCGATGTTAGCCCCAGCGCCCCCGCCCGGCCCCCTGCGGGGCTCGGTCTGAGCAGTCGCGGCGGGCGGGGGCGCTGGTTTAGTCGGGATTGCGGTCGTGAGAAAAATCTTGTCGCCCCAAACTATGGGAGTTGAATGTCCTCGACCGGGGATCTCGGCTTTCCACTTAATGTTCTTCGTATCGCTCCAGACGGTCGGCGCGTCACCGCGCGCCATGCCGTTTAAGAACGGGCCGCGCCACTCTGCCCAATGCGCGAGACTGCTCTGCGCAGAGGTTACTCCGGCAGCGAGCCAGCAAAGAATCGCCACGAAAATGAGATATCTTTTCATCATCATTCGGGTCCTTAGTCCAGATTTGAGATTGTAGAGAATACTACCTGGGCTTTTTCGGCCTGCTGTTCTGGCCGGGATGCGCGTGATCGTGCCCCGGCTTTGAATGATCGAACTGCTCGTGGTGCTGGCGGAGCAGGTCCTTCCCATAATCGTTGCCGTTCGGCGTGCGAACGACCGTGTGAATGTGGTTGCGCGTGGGCTTCTCGTTCCTCAGCGCGACGCCGCGCTGGTGGTCGAACTCTATAAGGATCACGGGGCTGTGGACGCGATAATAAAAGACGCTCTCGTCGTCAGACCCGCCCATCCACGCGAAGTAAGTGTCGGCTAAATGCTTTTTGACCTCTTCGATTCGGACGCGCGCGTGGCCCGGCCGTATGTTGCCGACATAAGTTTCGATAAGGCCGACGAGGAGCTTCTGCTGCGCGCCGTTCAGGTCACGGGCTGCGATGCCTTCGTACTTCATCTCGAAGTTGTCCCTGAAAGCCGTGGTGAAGACATCGCGCGGCAGGTCTTTGGAGATAATCGCCTTCGCGCGCTGTTCCGGCGCAAGCGCCCGCATCAGAGCCAATCCGTTCCGCTCTTCGTCTTCAAACACGCGCGTCCCTGCGTACTTGCCCGATTCGGCAAAGACCGGCTCGCTGCCCATGAAGGTCGGCGTCACGACTATCTGATCTTTGAGGATGAAATAGTTGATTACCAGGTGATGGCCGTCTAACTGCCAGCCCCACGGCTTATCCGCCGAAGGCTCGGCCATCACAGTGAAATAGTAAAGGCCTTCGCCGTACTCTTCGCGGCGGCCCGTCATCTCGGCGATCGTTTCGTTGAGCCGCATAATATCGCGCGCGTTTTCAAACCCCTTCAAGCTGAGGCTCGCGCGCAACAACTGAAACGCGCGCTCGCGCTGCAATGCGTTCATCTCCGCGAAAGAGATTCCCTCGCGCGGGTAGCGGTGAATATTGCTCCAGCGCCGCCACTCGTCGCTGTCTACGGGATAAAGCGTCTTGGCTTTCTGCTGCTCGGTTAAAGAGTTGATGAAAGCAACGGCGGCGTCATTGATGGGTTTCGTCGAAACGCTCGTCCGCTTGATTGAATAGAGCCCCGGAACGACGCTGCCGTCGGTTGTGATCCCTTTGAACTTTTCTGCAATTGCTTTTTCGGCAGCGGACATATAGCCCGGCGGGGCGGTCAGCGGTCGCGGCGCGGAAGGCTCTTGCGCGGCGGGAGCAGATTGTTGTGTGACAGTCGAGGCCGCGAGGCCGCACGCGAGCGCGAGTATCAGCAGAGCTGCCGACAATCTTAGTATCATCACGTTTTTCTGCTAAGGCTTTTGGGCCAGCCGACGGGCGATCAACTCGTAGACCGATGGATTGAAGACTAACCCGACGTGCGTGCCTGTGACTTCAACATTCATCGCGGGGTCTTCGTTTATGCAGACGCGCCAGTCGACTATCCCGTCAGTCTTTGTGTAAACGGCCGTATGCGGGACCGGGCGCGGGCAAGGCGCTTGCAGCGCGTTGACCGCGTCACAGTCGCAGTAGCCAGTATAGCAAGCGGGCTTCGCATGATCTCGACCCTGCGCTCTCTTGATGCGCTCGCGCACTACTTTAGCCATCTGCAACACCATCGGGTGCGAGCGGATGCCGCGAAACGGCGAGCCCAGTGTGATCACCGATGCGACCACGTCGGGCCGGAGCGAAGCCGCAGACAACGCCAGTATCCCACCCAGACTGTGGCCGATCAGATGGACCCCACGGCCCGTTTCCGAATGCGCCTTCTCAATCGTGCCGACCAATCGGTCGACGAGCAGGTCCAGGCAGTCCGCGTTGCGCCCAATGTCGGAGAGATAAGAGCGATAGCCTACTCGCCGCAGCCACCAGTGAAGCTCCCGGAGGTAGAGGTCCGTCCCCATGAATCCTGGAATCGATATTACAGCCGACCGGTCGCCGCGCGGCACGCCCAGGCCGTAGTAGACGGGCGAAGCTCGCAGGGCTGTCCATTCGAGTCCGAAAAATGATTCACGCCAGATGGGCCTGTTTGCGGCCTTTTGATCTTTGCGAAAGGTGTTTGTGTATGTTGACATAGCGAAGGAGACTTCAGCGGTATCAGACTCTTCCTCTCCTGTTACGCTAAATTCTTGCTGCTACCGCTTCCTGCCTCTTGCGGCTTTCATAACCTGCGGTTTGATTTCATCCACTCCGGCTGCCTTCCGCAGCTCGACGAAAGTCTCTTCCAGAAACGCCTTGAGGCTTTCCACATCGGGCATCGCCTGCGTGTCCGAGGTCAGCCCGAAATAGAGCTTCTGGTCATAGCTCATTATAGCGCAACCGCACCCGACCGCATAGCCGACGGGCACGTACGGGTAATAGGCGATCATGCGTTTGCCCATGGCGTAGAGCGGGACCTGCGGGCCCGGCACGTTGGTCGAGACCATGTTGAAAGCGGGGAACGGCGTCGTTGCCATCGCGCCGACCAGGGCCTGCACGCTCGCGGGCAGTATTCCCATCAAAGCCGAGAACAGGTTTAGCCCCTCGGCCACGCGCGCGTTCTTCATCGCGACGGTCTTGGCGTTGATGTGCCGGTAACGTTCGAGCGCGTCTTTCGAATCGAGCGGTATTTCTACGGGGAGCAGCGAGACTAGATTGCCCAGAGCGCCGCGCTGCTCTTCGCGCCTGAGGCTCACCGGGACCATCACGCGGAGGTTGCGCCCAGCAGTCTGGTGGCCGTGCTTCTCCACGTAACGCGAAACGGCTCCCGACAACACCGTCAAGACTACGTCGTTGACCGTCCCGCCCAGCGCCCCGCGAATGGCGCGCGCTTCGGCGAAGGAGAACGTGCTCCATACGAGCTTGCGCTCGCCCGAGCAAGGGCGATTGAAAGGCAACAGCGGGACTGGCGCGGCAAGCCCCGGCAGCATCCTGCTCATATCGGGCAGCGCCGCCGTAGTCTGCCCCGAAGTCATCGCTTGCGTCAGATTCAAGAGCCCCGTTTGAAACTCCATCCAGCGGTTCATGCCTTCCTGCATGCCGCCCAGCAGCGCGTCAAAGAAACGGCGCGTCGGGTCGGGTTGCGGCGGACGGGGCGGCGCGGCTTCGGATTCAGGCAGCGGCTGGGCGTCGGGAGAGATGTCTAAGACGATCTTGAGAAGGTCGACTCCAGAAACGCCGTCCACCATGCAGTGATGCACGCGCGCGATCATGGCCGTGCGTTTGCCTTCAAGCCCATAGACGAGGTAGATGTCCCAGAGCGGTTTCTTACGATCCATCACGGGCGAGAATATTTTTCCCGCGAGCTTGATTAGCTCATCTTCTGAGCCGGGCGCGTCGATCTGAACGCGGAAGACGTGATTATTAATGTCGAAGTTCGAATCGAATTCCCAGGTCGGGTGCCCGAGGTTGAAAGGGTCCGGGACGACTTTCTGTTGATAGCGCGGCAGCAGGTGCATCTTCGAGCGGATGTTCTTTATGAATTTATCGAAAGGTATCTCGCCTTCAAATATGCTCACGCTGCCTATGTGCATGGGCGCTTCCTTCTTTTCGAAATAGAGAAAGGTCGCGTCCATCGAAGTCAATCGCGTGTTGAGATTGGGTGCGGACATATCAGTCTCCGTATAATTTTTTGTAATGAGCGACGCGGCTCAGCTCGCGGCCCAGACATCGACCAGATAACGATTCTCGGCCGCGAGATCATTCAACCACTCTTCAGCTTTCGCCTCGCCCGCGCCGGTCTTCTCACGGTAGACGGCGGCGAACGTGCGGCGAACGTCCGGGGCCATGCGCGCGGCGTCTCCGCAAACATAAACGACCGCGCCGTCTTCGATCATCTGCCAGACCTCATCGCGACGCGCATAAATCTCATTCTGAACATAACATTTCTGCTCGCCCTCGACGCGCGAGAACGAAGTTGATAACTCTGTCACGCCCTGTTGCTCAAACCGGCGCAACTCGTCTTCGTAAATAAAATCCTGCCGAGGGTGACGGCAGCCGAAAAAGAGAAGCGACTTGCCGATCTCTGAGCGCGCGGCCTTGAGCGCCGCGCGCTCTTGAAGGAAGCCGCGAAACGGCGCGAGCCCCGTGCCGGGACCGATCATGATAATCGGCACGCTCGGGTCATCGGGCAATCTAAAAGCCGATTTCGTGTCCTTGACGAAAGCATAGATCACGCTGCCTTCCGACTGGCGGCGCAGGTAGTTAGTGCAAACGCCGGCGAACGTCCCCTGCCCCGAACGCGCAGGCCCTTCGACAACGGCGACAGTGATGCTGCAACTGCGCTCTTCGGCCAGAGGCGATGAAGAGATCGAGTAGTAGCGGGGCCTGAGCGGCGCGAGCATCTCCAAATAAACCTCGAACGGGAGCTGACACGCCGGGAACTCTTCGAGCAGGTCGATGAGCGATTTCCTTTTTGCAAGCACATCTTCTTTGTAACGGGCCTGGCTCGTCTCGTCGTCGCCGACCCATGCGGTCAGCCTGATCTTTTCCGGCGGGCATTCAGTATAAGCCACGAGCGACTGTATTTGCGAGCGCGTGGCGACATCCTGTAGCTCGACGTAATCGCCCAACAACCTGTAGACCGAAATGGTCTGCTCCACGGGCAGAAACGTCTTGCGGTTCGTCAGGCGGCGCAGCCGTATGTAAGCGTCGCGGTCAAAGCCGAACCTTGAAGCTACACGCTTGACCACCGCGTCGCTGTTGTGCGGGATCACGCCCAGGTGGTCGCCCGCGCGATAGGTTTCGCCTTCGGGCAATTCCAACTCGATGTGACGAGTCGAACGCTCCGATGCATGGTCGCCGTCTTTGCGGTGCAGCTCGCGGTTGACGCGAACGGACATCGCGCGCGCGCCGAACGAATCTACGAACGGGCTCATCTGGCGGCCCGGCACGATTTCGAGCTTGTAAAGCGGGCGCGCGCCGGCTACCTCTTCGGCCTCCATCCTGATGCCGAGCTCTCGCGCCACGGCCCTGCGCAACGGGTGATACCAGCGTTGAAACTGTCCGTCGAAATCGTCGCGCGCGTCTCCCTCGCCGTGCGTGTAGATGCGCCGCGCGCCGTGCGCCGCCAATCTCTCGTCGATGAAACGCGGCACGGCTTGAAACGTCGCGGCCCAGTCGCGATTGCCACAGCCGAACACGGCATAGGTGACGCCTTTAAGCGCGGCCTCGTCCATATCGCCATCGCGAAGCCACTCGCAAAACTTCACGGCGTTGTCGGGCGGCAATCCGTTGTAAGAAGACGAGACGATGGCGAGCATTCCATCCTTCGGCAAACGGCCCGCGTAATCGTCGAGCGGTGCGATCTTGACTACAAAGCCGTTCTCTTCCGCGTCCTGCCCCATACGGCGCGCGATCTCTTCGGCTGTCCCCATGTTTGAGCCGTAGAGGACGAGCAGCGGCGTCTGGTGAGCGGGGGCCGGGGGGCGGGAGTCGGGGGTCAGGGCTTGATTTGAAACCCCTGATTTGAACTTTGAAATCTCAGCGCGATCCCTGACCTCTGACACCTGACCCCTGACCCCTGCCTCGCGCATTCGCACTTTGATCTTGAAGCCGTCGGGCTTCATCGTCAGGCTCTCTTTGATCTGCAATTGATACCGCGTGTGATCGATCAGCTTGAAGCGTTGCAGTATCATCCCCAGCACGAGCGTCGCTTCTTGCAGCGCGAACTGCCGCCCGATGCAGGCGCGCTGGCCGTTGCCAAACGGCTTGTAAGCATTCGCAGGCCGCTTCGATTCTCTTTCCGAATTGAAGTTGTCAGGGTTGAAGACCTCCGCCCGCTCGCCCCAGACCGCCGGGTCGCGGTGCAGCATCGGAAGCAGCACAGTGACATGATGGCTGCGCTTTACCTTGTATTTGCCGCCGATGATCGTGTCTTGATACGGATAGATCGAATAGGCCGGGGCCGTGGGCCATAGTCGCAAAGTCTCTTTCAAGATTTGCGAGATGTAAGATAATTGATTGACCTCGGCGTAAGTCGGCTTTACCGAAGTGTCGCGCCCAAGCACTCGATCAACTTCTTCGTAGGCCCGCGCCAGCACCTCCGTGTGGTTGAGCAGCGCGTAGATCGCAAACGAGAGCAGGCCGCTGGTCGTCTCGTGCCCCGCGATCAGGAATGTGATGATCTGGTAACGGATGTTGAGATCGTCCAACCGCTCGCCCGTCTTCTTATCGACGCCGCTGAGCATGTAGCTCAACAGGTCGGCTTTGGTCGATAAATCTTCGCCGCTCGCGCGCCGGTCCTTTATTATCCGGTCGACGGTTTCGTTCATCACACGTATGTCGTCTTGAAGCTGGCGGCTTCGGCTTTTGCGCACGAGCTTTTCCATAGGCACATCGCCCAGCTCGTCCAGGGTAGTTCCGAGCGCGCTGGCCATCGCGCGGACGAAAGGGTGTTCCGTGTCGTGATAGAACGAATTGAAGCGGAAGTTGAAACCGCAAAGCCCGATGGTGTCTACGGTCAGGCTGGTCATGTCGCGAACGACGTCGATCTCTTCGTCCGCGTTGAGCCGCTCCCACTTCAGCGCGAGCTGCTCGGCGATGTCGAGCATCATCGGGTGGTAGCCCTGCATCGCTCGCTGGCTGAAGTTGGGGAGCAAAATGTTGTGCGCCTTCGACCAGTTTGGCTCCTGCGTCTTTGAGGTGAATAGCCCGTCGCCGCCGAACCGCCGCACCAGCCCCAGGGCGCCGCGAATCGTCTTGTCAAAGCGTTTCTCGTCCGACAGCTCGTCGACCAGCTCGTGGCCCGAGACGACAAGCACCACGCGGCCTCGCATGGCGAGCCGGTAGATCGGACCGTACTCGCGCGCGAGACGGACCATATCCTGTATCGGAGTCGTAGGGCTTAGCGCGAGCAGATTGCCCAGCAATAGCTTTTCAGGCGGCTGCGGGATGCGCGCAAGGGGGACATTCGTGCTCATATTCTCCCTCTTCAATCGCGCGGGGCGAGTATTGCAAAGCTGATCCCGAACAATTGACTCTGCTGTTTCAAAAGGCCGGCTAGACAGGCGGCGCGCGGCGGCAGGTTATCAAGAGACGATAACTGATTTTCGCGCGTGAGCACAAACGCTGTCGCATCATACGGACGACCGCCGAGCCAGTAACGAGCTTCCGGGTTGGCCGCAAGGTTCTTCACCCAATCTGAGCGGCGGCGATAGGTGCTGACCACGAAAAGATCGCCGACGCGAGTGGCAAGCAACGGAACTCTGATTGTCTGCCCCGTCTTCCGACCCGTAACCTCAAGCACGATTGCGCCGGTCGGCCATAACAGAGGGTTGGCGAAGCCCAGGCGAATAAGCGGCTCGACCACGCTGTTCAAGCTGCGATAAAACTCGCTTTCGACGCGCGCGAATTCTTGCCCAAACATTTTGAGTCCTTGCTTTGATCTATTCGGTCAAGCCTGTCACATCGTAAGACATGACAATCAAATCGTGCGTGCGACCCTGGCGGTCCATCACGTAATCGGCGAGCAAGGCTTCGGCCTTGAAGCCCAAACGCTCGAAGACCTGCAACGCTCCCCTTTGCTCAGAGGCCATGCGAGCTATGATCTTTTGCAATCCCATCTCTTGCGCGAGGGCGAAGACCTCGTTGGCTAGCACGCTCCCAAGCCCGCCCCCCCTGCGATCAGGGCTTATCATCAATTGGATTTCGCCGAGATGACGTGTCCACGTCAACTCGTTGAAGCTCAACGTGCCGTGACCTACCAACTTGCCGCCCGCTTCCGCCAGCACCGTGCGGGTCCGACGAGATTGAATGTTGCGCGCCCACTGTTCAACCACTTCGGGTTTCGTGATGTCGACCGAAAGAAAGAGCAAGTCGTCTTCGGGCAGAGACTGAGCGAAAGCCAGTAGAGCTTCCGCATCTTCGGGCTTCATCAGGCGTATGGTGACTTGATGATCCTTGATGGTAGTCGTCCAGGGGTAAGACCGTTTCATGACGGACTCTTGAGTCATCAGCTATCTCCTATCTTCGCTCGCATTCTATCATCATCACGACAGGATGCGATCTACCTCTTCCTGAGTGAACGCCCGCAGAGTCTCGGCGTGCACGCTGCCCAGCGAGCAAATCAGCATCACAAGCCGCGCTATAGATTCGTCATTCGCCGCTTCGAGGATCACCACGCCGTCGTAGCCGCCCAGAGTCCAGTAATAGCCTTTCACCTGGACTCCGAGCTCTTCGGCCTGCGCTTTGAATACTTCGCTGCGCCCGGTCGTGTGCTTGATGTTTCTAGCACCTTCGTCGGTGAATTTCCACAGGACTATGTAAGTGACCATTCCGCCCCCCACGAATAGAAGTGCTGAGTGAAAAACATATACTCAGCACTCAGCACTCAGCACTTAGGATTTAGACGGCGGACGAAGGAAGGGGAGTTGCGTAGCCAGATCGAGCCAGCGCTTTTGCACTTCGACGTAGTTGGTCACGGCTTGCTGCGCGAAGTCGGCCATTGCCGCCGCCGGCGAGGACTCGTCAAGGCCCAGGCCATCTTTGACGGCTTTCAGCACCTGCGCATTCTGCTGCGCGGCGAAATCGAGCCACTGCGTGCGCGCCTTTACGAAAGCGTCGACGCCCTGGCCCGCATAGTCTGAAATCGCGCGCGTGACGTCAGAAGCGTCGAACCCCGCGCCTTCGCGCATCGACTCGAAAAACTGCGCGCTCTGCTCGGAAGCGATTTCGGCCCATCGCTTCTGCGCTTCGACGAAGCCCTCGATGCCCTGTCTTGCCCAATCGGCGAGCGCAGGCGTGGGCGCGGTCCTGTAAAAGGCCATGCCTTCGGTAATCGCCTTTAAGACGAGCGCGTTCTGCTCGGAAGTGATCTCGATCCATCGCTTCTGCGCGTCGGCCATGTGCTCGACGACCTGCTTGGCCCATTCAGCCGTCTGGTTGGTCTCAGGCGCTTTGCCTTCGGCAGCCGCCTGCCCGCTCTGCTTGTTCGTAGATTTTGATTTGTTCGTCATGGTTTTATTCCTCTTCATAAGAATTCCTCGCCTCAGAGAATATCATGGAAACTAATCCTGTCAAGAAGATTTTTCGCATCTGCGAAAAAAAATTCACAAACCACCTGAAATCAACAGATAAATGATTTAGAAATCAATCATAATTTTCTCATCCAAGCATTTGAAAGGGATTACCGGGGATTCCAACTATTCGCAATCGCAGCATTACTGTATTTCCTTGGTTTTATTAAAGATAAAGAAAAGTAATAGACATGCTTGTCGCAGTTGTGATACATTGCGAAAAGTTATGGCCAAGAAAAAAGCAGACTCCGACAAGGTCCTTATCAAGCGCTACGGCAACCGCCGGTTGTATAACACGGAGACGAGCAGCTACGTCAATTATCAGGACCTTATAAAACTGATCCGCGACGGAAACGACATCCAGGTCATCGATTCCAGAACAAAGGCGGACGTGACTAAATCGGTTCTCATGCAGGTGATACTTGAGGAAGAGAAGAATCAGAAGAGTTTATTGCCGCTGCCCTTCTTGTTTCAACTGATACGCTCGCGCGAAGAAGCGGCTCAAGATTTCTTCAAGAATTATCTGGCCAGCAGCTTCGAGGCGTATCTGAAGTCCAAAGAAGAATTCGACCGCCGTTTTCGCGGGATGCTTGAAATGACCGCGTCCGCCCCGCAGATGTGGGAGAAGTTTTTCCCGGGCGCTGACGCGATGAAAGAGTTCTGGAGGAGAAGCAACAGAGAAAAAGAAGAAGAGGAAAAATAGGCCCTCCTTGAAAAATATCAAGACCGCTCAAACCGTCTCTTACTTCATAGCCTTCGTAGCGCTCGGCCTGGCGATGGCGTCGCTTGGCCCTACGCTCCCCGCCCTGGGAGAACAGACGGGCGTAAGCGTGGGTGAGATCAGCTACCTCTTCACGGCCCGCTCGTTCGGCTTCCTGCTCGGCTCGCTATTCATAGGCAAATTCTATGACCGAATGAACGGTCATGCGGTTATGGCTGCCACGATCATTGCAATGGCTGCGATGCTGGCGCTCATGCCGATCGTCCCCGTGCTAGCTCTATTGCTGGCAGTGATGTTGGCGCTTGGCACGGCTGAAGGCGCGCTCGGCGTAGGCGGAAACGTCCTGCTCATCTGGGTTCATCAAAGCCGCGTCCCGCCTTACATGAACGCCCTGCACTTCTTCTACGGGGTGGGCGGCCTGATCTCCCCGCTCATTATCAACCTGACTCGTAAGACCACTAACTCGACGACTGCGGCTTACTTTGTGCTGGCGGTCATAGTGTTGCCCGCCGCCGCTATGCTGCTGCGTCTGCCGGGCCCGCAAAACCAGCATGTTTCAGGCGACGATTCAAACGCGAGCCGGATCAACTACACGCTTGTAATCTTGATTGCCCTGTTGCTCTGTCTCTACATCGGCGCGGAGGTGAGCTACGGCGGATGGATCTACAAATACGTATTAGAGATGAAGCTAGGCGATGAGAACGTGGCCGCCTACTTGACATCCGCCTTCTGGGGATCGCTCACGGCGGGTAGGCTTCTCGGCGTTCCGATAGCTGCGCGATTGCGCCCGCGCACGATTCTGCTGATAGACCTGATCGGCTGCTTTATCAGCATAGGGATCGCGCTCGTATGGTCGGCCTCGCTCGTGGCGATCTCGGTTGCGACAATTCTGATAGGGCTTTCGATGGCTTCGATCTACCCGACGGCGCTCACGTTTGCCGAGCGGCGGATGAAGATCACGGGGCAGGTGATGAGCTATTTCATAGTCGGCGGGAGCGCGGGCGGCATGTTTGTTCCGTTGCTGGTCGGCCTGTTGTTCGAATCCGTCGGACCGCGCGTGATGAGCTTTATCGTGCTGTTCGATTTGATCGTAGCCCTGGCGGTCTATCTACTCCTGGTCTTCGGCTCGCATACCAATTACAGGACGAAACTCCGGCAACAAGAGCACACGGCTTAGATCATAACCGCGTCACAGCCCGAGCCCTTTTACAGCATCCTTGAGCTTGAGCGCGACCAGCTCGTGCCAGACGCTGTTCGGATGCCCATCAATGGGGACGCTCAGTTCTTTTATGCTGAGACCGGTCGCCTTAAGGTCGTCCACTATGTCGACGACAGCCACGCCGCTCCGGCCTGCGAATAATGATATGAGCCTGTTGTGGATCGCCTTGAACTCATCGGGGTAGTCCGCGTAGGTCTGCCGCGCGTCTCTGGTCCAATCAGGGAAGAGCATGACGACGAGCGGCACCTTCTTCTCACGACACATCTCGTAGAAGCCTATTAACGAATTGCGGCAAGATTGCCAGGCCTCGCCGCCCTCGTCATAGCTCTTCAGCTTCAGCTTGAACGCGTGTCTCGTGATGAGGTCTTTGTTCGCCCAATCGGCCCCCGCCCCGAGTATGCCCGCTATGCGCGAATTGCGCTTGAGG
This sequence comes from Blastocatellia bacterium, assembly GCA_036277095.1. GTDB lineage: Bacteria > Acidobacteriota > Blastocatellia > UBA7656 > UBA7656 > DASUNP01. The sequence goes on along the minus strand of DASUNP010000088.1, from coordinate 73,592 downwards.
CCGCGAAACCAATCGCTTTCCGTTACGTCGAGCATCAAGCTCTTGTCGCGCAGCTTGCTTCTGAGGATCTTGCGGTTGTCCCAAAACGTAAGCTCCGCGTCGTTGCCTATCGTAAACCCTAAGACCACAACGTCGGGCGCAAGGGCCATCAGGTCGTGCTTGCGGAAGTAGCGAAGCTCCTCGTACGTGTTCGCCCCGTCGTGCCCCGTGTTGATCGTCTCGTATCGCGCGCCGCCGTTCTCGTTGAGTAAGCGTTCGAGCTGCGCGAGAAAGATATCATCGTCGCCGACGGCCTTTCCGAAAGTGTAGGAGTCGCCCACGCCAAGTATTCGCACGGTGCCCGCAGGCTTTGCTTTTGAGAATTCTTTCCCGCGCCAGCCCGCCGAGTTTATGCTGACTAACACCCCTGTATCGTAGCCGGTCCACATCGGCGTGTACTCAAAGCCAAGCGCGTCGTCAAAACTATCCCGGTCTTCGGCCACAGTGATCAAACCCGGATCGGTCCTGAGCGTGGGCGGCAGCCCCGCAAGGCGGAGGACGAGTTCAAGCGCTAATAGAAAAATGAGAAAGATTATAAGAGTAAAAAGCGCTTTCTTCTTCTTTGAGATTACAACGGGCGGAGCCGTCTCTTTTTCCGCCGCAGCTTCGACTGACATAGCTTTCCTCACCCGCTCGAATTACTGTCGTAAGCATCCACCAGCCGCTTCGGGGCTAAAAGCCGCCACGCGTCTTCAAACAAACTTGCGAGCACCCGCCGGTCTACGCTCGAGAGCCGAACGAACACCATCGGGTAGCAATTATAAAACTCATTGATATAGAAAGTCTCAGGCTCCGCATTGAGCAGAATATCGCGCTTGAGGTAATCGATCTTGATGAGAAGCACCTGCCCATTGTCGTGCAGGCGGGCTAAGAGTTTTCCCCTGACTCGAAATACCGGCAGGTTGCCCGACAGTCCTTCTTCGACCTGCGGGAGCGCGAGCGCGATCTTTCGCAACGTATCGAGTGTGACGGGCTTATTCCCGCGCGCGCGAGGCTGCTTCTTGCTTTGTCGTTTGCTCATATCACATTGGCCGGAGAGTGACGTTAGATCAGATAAATACTATTGTTCGCGAGGCGTTGTCCAGGCAATTCCTGACGCTTTACCCTACTGTTCGGCGGTGCTAGGATGCGGCCCATGAGCAATGACACGAGGCCTGTCGGGCAAAGAGCGCTCAACTTTATAGGTGTCGCGCTCGTCATTATTGCGGCTCTGATCCTGGCATTCGGAGCCTTCAAGTGGCCTGACGCGCCTATTCGACAGGCTGCCGGCGGGTTCGTCGGAAAGACGGGCATCGCGCACACGAGTGAAGATTACGAGCTTTTCAAGCTCTGGGAGAAGGCGCTGTTCGTTTCGTTCCCGCTCGCGTTCGCGGTGAACATCATCGCAGCCGTCGCGAGACGAAAGCGCAAGAAAGAGAGTCACAATTCATGATTCAATATCTATACCTGTTTTTGTGTGTTCTGGGCACGGCGCTTCCCTGCTCACAGTTTCTTCCCTTCTTAGCCGAACACGGCTTTAATCTCCGGTTGATGATAGAGCAGCTATTCGCAAATCATATCTCCGGTTTTTTCGGGCTGGACGTAATCGTATCGTCAGTAGTGCTCTGGGTCCTCGTCTTCACCGAAGGCCGGCGGCAGCAGATGAAGCATCTCTGGATATACATTGTAAGCAACCTTGCCGTAGGCGTTTCGCTGGGCTTGCCGCTGTTTCTGTATATGAGAGAGCGCAAGATAGCCGAGCGCTCCGATGCTAAACGGGCTGCGGCTTGATATGGGACCGCAGGTGCGAGCAAGACCCGCCAGGCGGGTGGTTCCGCCGACCCTGCAAAACCGGAACTGGACAGGAATACATCGCCCGAAGGACTCGCCGCGCCCCCGCCGAGCGTCACCGAGCAGACGACTAAGATTTTAGAAACAAACCTTACTCAGAACAGCGGCAAAGGATCTAACGTCTAACCCTCCTAATAAAGATTTGTATTCCCTGAGTGCAGGCATTGGTTTAAACTCGCCGTTGATTTGGTTCCCCGTTAATAGGAAGGATAAAGATGGTTGAGACCGGTACTATCCTGCAGAACCGCTATGAGATCATCAAGCCTATAGGCCAGGGCGGGATGGGCGCAGTCTATTTGGCGAAGGACCAGAGGCTTGGGAACATAGTCGCCTTAAAAGAGACCTTTTTTTCGGACACGTTTCTGCTCGCGGCCTTTGAGCGCGAGGCAAAGATACTGGCGGGGCTCAGGCACAGCGCGCTGCCGAAGGTGATCGATCATTTCGCCGATGCCAACGGCCAATTTCTCGTTATGGAGTATATCTCGGGCGAGGACATCCACGATCTGCTTCAAGAGGGCCGTACGCCCTCGATCGGTGAGGTGCTCCAATGGGCCGATCAACTGCTCGACGCGCTCGATTACCTTCATTCACAGCAGCCGCCTATAATACACCGGGACATAAAGCCTCAGAACCTTAAGCTCACCTCCAGGAACCAGATAGTGCTGCTCGACTTCGGGTTGGCGAAAGGCACGGCTCACGGGATGACGCAAGCAGGCTCGCAGTCGAGTTCAAGTATCTTTGGTTACACGCCCAGCTACGCCCCGCTTGAGCAGGCTCAGGGGTCGGGCACCGACCCTCAAAGTGACATCTACTCGCTATCGGCTACGCTTTATCACCTTCTGACCGGCACGAAGCCGGTTGATGCGGTGACTCGCGCGACCAGCATAATGAATGGGGAGCCGGACCCGCTTGCCTATGCGACCGATATTAACCGGCAAATCTCCCTCGAGCTGAACGAGATAATAATGAGAGGGATGGCTATAAGGAAATCCGAGCGCCCATCAAGCGCTGCCGAAATGCGCAGGATGCTTCACGGCTCTGCGCCTACGGTCAGGCAGGATGCGGCGGCGAAGGCGCAGCTTAAGCTTCAGAACGTTGAGATAAACAAAAGCGGCGGCCCGGCGGCGGCGCTCAACTCATCAACCCGAGTGCTTGCTTCTGTGCCAACGACTCCAGCAGCCGAATCAAGCAGGGCCGACTCATACGCGACACGGGCCTCGGCGACGAACCTGAAGCGGTCAATGCCGGCCCGTGTTCCCGAAAAAAGCCTGAACCGCGCAAGACCGGCCACCGCAGCCCAAAGGCAGTCGGCCACGGTCGAAATGGCGAGCAACGGAGCCACCAGCTTATCGAAGGTGATTGCAGCAGGCGTTGTATTGATTGTTGCAGTCATCGTTATCATTTTTGCTCTTAAGCCAGACTCGAAGAGCGGGAGTACGACTGCTACCCCGATCATCATCCAGAAGGTCGAGCAAGTGGGCGGGACGGAACAACCGAGTGCAGGCGCGAAGAGTTCAGATGAAACCTCTGCGGGGGCGAATTCGAGAATCGAAACAGCCATTCCGTTTGACCAGCCGGTTAGAGAGGAGCAGGTCCGGGAATCGGATAGTGATAAGAGTAAAGCGGATGACAGCGAGGTAAAAGAGGCTAAACAATCAGAACCTGTGCGAGAACCCGAGCGGGCTAACAACGAACCACAGCCAGGGCCTGCGCAGGGCCAACCTCATCCGAGACCGGAGGAGATGCGCCGGGATGACCCTATGCGCCCGATGCCGCCGCCGCACGAGATGCACCGGCCGCCGCCTTTCCCGCCGCCTCCACCGCCGCGCGACATGCCGCCGCCCGGAAGAAGAAGGCCCTAGTTGATTAGGAACTGCCTTTTGCCTTGCTCTCAGTGCGTAGCTCGCGGAAATCCTTGACGGTCTTTCGGGCCACCGGCTTTATCAGAGAGTTGTGTAATCGCTGCAACCACCAGAGCACTCGCCCGTAAAAGGGGAAGACTATTATCGCTTTATTGCGCGCGACTCCTCGCAGGATGATTCGCGCGGCTTCGTCTACATCCATAGGCTTGAAAGGTAACTTGGCTAACATGTCATCCTTTCTGGAATGAATATAAGTAGCCGCGTCAAAAATCCCTGTTTGAATAAACCCCGGACAGACCGCTGTCACGTTTACGCCGAACTCTTCCGCCTCCGCCCTCAAAGAAGTCGACAGACCGACCACGGCAAACTTTGTGGTGGAATAAGGGATCATCGTCGGGGACCCGACCAGACCCGCCAAAGATGCTGTGTTGACAATATGGCCGAAACCCTGTTTGACCATGGCCGAGTAAGCCGCGTTCGTGCCATAGATTACACCCCACAGGTTCACGTCTATGACGCGCCGCCAGTGGTCAAGGCTGAGATCGCGAGCCTCGCCTGCCACGGCGATGCCTGCGTTGTTGAAGATGTAATCTAGCCGCCCGTGGTCCGAGATCACTTTGTCGATCAAAGCCTGGACATCTTCGGCGCGTGTAACATCAAGGTAAGCCGTCTCGGCCCGCGCGCCGCTCTCCGTCAACTTTGAAGCCGCTTGCTGGAGTCCGTCCCTGTGGATATCCGCCATAATGACTATCGCGCCTTTGCGGCTCAACTCTTCCGAGAGCGCACGCCCTATGCCCGAAGCGGCTCCCGTTACAATGACTGTCTTGTCTTTGAATTCATTCATGCATCACCTTCACTCAATCTTCCCTCTGCTCGCTTACACTCGCGTTGAGCCTGCTCGCCAAACCTTCGGCCCCCCAGCTCATTACTATGTTGTGATTCCATTTGAAGACGGGTCGCGCGAGCGGGGCCAGCAGGTTCATCCACTGCTTCGTCGTGTGCACTTTCCAATCATAGCGGGCGACCGTGTCGCTCCCCTCTTTCGATAACCGCCACAACCCCCTCCCCTCTAGTTCGCCCGTGGCGACCCCTTCTAAGAGCATCGGCGGCTCGACGCGCACCGTCTCCATATCAAATGCCAGCTTGTAAGGAAGCTTGCTCTTCCAGGTATAGCGGCGAATGCTGCCCACGCCTTTCTCGTCGCCCTTTCGCACTTCCTCCACGCTCTGGACGCCTTTCCACCACGTAGGCCATAGCTCGGAGTGATATATCTCGTTCCAGACAGATTCGAGCGGCGCGCGAACGTGCCAGATGGTAACGAACTCGTATGTTTTCATGCTCTCCTCTTCGATGCTTAGTTGTCAGTTTACGAGTCAACCTCCCAACGCCCGCTCGAAGCGGGGGGCGATCTCGTCCAGCCTCTTTCTCAATTCGGCCTCCGGCATCCATTTGCCGCGCACCATAACGCCTGCGCGCTTTTCAGTGTTGGCGATGTCGTCGAGCGGGTTTGCTTCCAACAGCAGAAGGTCGGCGCGCTTGCCGCGCGCGATCGTGCCGAACGTGTCGAGCGCGGCAAGAAACTCTGCCGGATTGCGCGTCGCCGCTTCGAGCGCCGCGTAAGGGCTCAAGCCCGCTTCGACAAGGCTGCGCAGCTCTCTGTGCAGCGACCAACCATAAAGCAGAAACGCGTCGGGGGAGTCCGAGCCCGCCATGATCTTCCCGCCTGCCCCGTGAATCTCCTTCACCAGCAGGTTGCGTACGCGCACGTACTCGCGCCGCCGCGCCTCGGTCGGCGGAGAAGCCCAGATGCGCTTGACCGCCCTGTCCCACGATTCGCGCAGCTTCGTCGGGATGAAGCGATAGTCCGGCCTGTTGCGAACCTCCTGGTCGCTCGCCCCGATGCCAAACGTGACCTTGAAAAACGTGAGCGTCGGGGTCGAGTAAACGCCCGCTCTCGCCGTAGCCTTCGCGATGCGCTTGACCTTCTGCTCGTCGACGTGATCGAGGCTCTCCCAGTTCTCCTTGCGAAAGAGCCCGATATCGGAGACGGAAGTCTTAATCGGCGAGTCGTCTTTCAACACGGATTCGAGATACGCGTCGAGATGTTCAATCTGCTGGCGCGCTTCGAGCGCGCGCTCGACCCCTACATTCGTGTCGACGTGGCCGACGACACGTATCCCGATCTCTTTGGCGGTCTGGTCCACAGCGTCATAGACGGGGCGCGTGATGAAGTTGGTGATCTTAATGAAGTCGTACCCCGCGGCCTTGAAATCTTTTACGGCCTGCCGCGCCTCTTGCTCGGTCTTCACTTCGCGCCCGTTGAATATAGCTCCATACTTGCGGCCAGTGATCTGCGGGCTGGCTACGAATAGCGTCGGGCCGACCATCTCGCCTTTCGCTATTTTTTCTCGCATAACCAGATGCTCGGGCGTTCCTATCATCAGACGAATGGTCGTCACACCGTTCGCCAGCATAACCATCAGCTCGTCGCCCGCAAGCTGGTCGGGGAATGCGTCATCAGAAAACAGGTGCGTGTGCATATCGATCAAGCCTGGCACGAGGTATTTACCCCGCCCGTCAATTCTCACGGCCCCCGAGGGCACTTTGACTCGCGCGGCGTCGCCGAACTCGGCAATGCGCCCGTCACGGACGACGACTGTTTGATTCTTCAGCACGCGCTCACGATCCATAGGAATCACGTTGACGTTCACAAATGCTACGAGCGAATCGCTGTCGACGGATGCAGACGACCCTGCCCCGCCTGCCGGCGCGCAGGCGACGACCACAGCGATGATTAAAAGAAGCGAGCTTACGGCTTTCCTCATCACAAACATTCCTTTATAAGATTTATTCTTCCGACCGGCCAAGAACGGAGTTTCGTATAATACCATCGGACGAAAGGAAGCGATATGCTCTTTATGGTGATTGAGCGTTTCAAGAATCGGGACGCTGCGGCCATTTACCGAAGATTTCAGGAGCGGGGCCGGATGATGCCGGATGGCTTGACGTATGTGGGGAGCTGGATCGAAGCGAACTTCGACCGCTGCTTTCAACTCATGGAGTGCGATGACGCGCGGCTTTTCCAGCAATGGGTCGCCGAGTGGCAAGACCTCATGGAATGCGAGATAGTTCCGGTCGTGCCATCTCAGGAGACAAAAGAGGCGATTAGCCCGACGCTCGATCAGGGAAGCTAGAGGGTGTTTGAAAAGGTAGGTCCGAAAGCCCCTGTGGGGCACGATCCAAACACCCTCTATTCTGTAATGATTCTCAGGGCTGATCGAGCTTGATGCCGCGAGTGTCGTCTATGCGGCAGATGAACCCCCAGCCGCCGAAATAGTCCGCCACGGCCAAAACGATCTCGTTGCGCCCCCGCTTCAGATCGAGATAGACGGCGTCGTTTTCGACATCCATGACGCCGAGGAATCCAGGGTCGCGATACCTGAACGCGCTCAGGCCGGTAAAGACAGGCTTCGAATTTAAGAAGACCGTCACCTCGTCGCTGTAGCCTATGTTCATCTTTGTGACCTGATCGCGGTCGGAATAGATCACTGTCCGCGCGAAGACGACTTTGCGGCCTTCGCGTTTGCCGACTCTTTCAGACGGCTCGGCGAAAAAGCGCACGATGCTCGGGCTTCTGCGGTAGCGGTCGATGACGACCATGCCCGGCGGCTCGACTCCGACTTGCTGCCACTTCATCGCCTTAAGCTCCGACGCGGGGGGAAGCTGGTCGAGGTCTTTCTGAGCCACGTCAAACGCATCGGAAAGCTCCCACTTCGCCAGTATCCCCGCATCCATGCGAGACGGCTTATTTGCAATCCTCTCGCCAGCAGGCATGGATTTGTAAGTAAAGTTCGAGAAGTGCCCGCCGTTTGCGCCCGCCCAGAGCCCGACTGTGCCGCGACTGTACCCGCGTTTGAGGTCTGTGATCTCCAGTACAGGCTTCTCCGAGTTGTTGAAATAGACTTTTGCGCCGAGCCCAGAAATCTCTATGCGCGCGCGGACCCACTGCTGCTTCGGAATCTCCAAGGCGGCGGTGAAACCCTTGCCGCTGTACAACTGCCAGCAGGCCGAGCCGTTGAACGATGGCGCGTACTGCGCCGCGTCCTCAAGCCCGCTTTTGTGAGGGCGGAAGTAGACTATCTCGTGATCGTCCGCGTTCTCGAACCTGAAGACAATCCCCATGAACGACCTGAGCGTGGGCGGAGCCATATCGACTTCGATCACGCCGTCTTCGAAGACGACATCATTCATGAAGGCGAACCCGGATTTAAGGTAGAGGCTCTTTCGACCCAGGTGATCCACTACGCGCCCGTTCGGGTCTTTGATCTGCCATCGGGCGGGATCGAAATCCGCGCTGTCCGAAGATGAAGAGACCGCTTCCCTGTTTGCCATAACGGCGCAAACGAGCGCCAGTGCGATCACGCAAAGAGTCCTTTTCATAGCCACTCCCATATCGAAGAATTATGATAGGGAGATTAGCGCGATCAGTTTCGGGAGTCTTGAACGTTCTTGCTGTTTTGTTGATACCGGCCCGGCGTAGTCCCGACCAGTCGTTTGAAATGGCGCGTGAGGTGGCTTTGATCGGCGAACCCTGTGCGTGCCGCGACCTCTGAGATCGACCAGCCTTCGAGCAGAAGAGTCCTCGCGCGAGCCACTCGCACCTGAGTCTGGAAAGCGTGCGGCGGCATGCCTATCTGCTCGGAAAAGACGCGGCTGAAATGGAACGGGCTCAGCCCCGCCTGATGCGCCAACTGCCCCAGGAAAACATTCTCGGCGTAGTGCTCTATCAAGTAATCACAGGCCCTTTTGACGCTCACGGGCTTTCGGTTGAACGAGTCAAAAGAGATGTGCTGTTCGCTGAACTCGGCGATCAATCGGGTCGAAAAAGTGTTTAGCAAGGATTCGCGTTCGAGCGTAGAGGCGGGCGTCTCCAGAGCTACGTGAAGTTGTAAGTAGAGCGCCAGAACATCGCGGTCAAAGACCACAGCTTCAGGAAAAAACGGCACGCCGCGATCACGACCGAAAATCTCCGCCGCACCTCGGCGCATCACATCCGGCTCGATAAAGAGAGTCCTGTAGCTACAGCCCGTTGGAAGGTAGCAGCGGTTCGAGTGAATCTCTCCCGGATGAACGATGAACAGGCTGGCGGGCGGCGTCACGTAACTGTTCCCCCGGTAGGTCACGTCACCCGATCCGGCCTCGATGAGACATAGCTGAAACTGCTCGTGCCAGTGGCGGGGGACGGGCCGCGCGACCGAGATGCCTCGATGCAGCTCCAATTGATGCAGGTCCGGCGGTCGCCATACATTGATGACGCCGCGCTCGTCGCCTGTTTTTATTTCAGAAATCATGATTACAGGTCTTCGATGCGCAACGAGGTGTCGGCATTCTTCCAGGCGGCGTCGAACTCTTTTTTGACAAGCTGAGCGTCGAGCTTTTTACCCTGCGCGTTCAAGCTCTCAACCAGGCCAAAAAGCGAGCGCCCGTTTCGCGGGTTCCTCTCCAGGTCAGCCCTTAATACGCGCTCGGCCTCCTGATACTGGCCGTCCGACAGGAGCGCGCCGCCTAAAGACTCACGCGAAAAGATGTACCAGTCCGGCGGCTCCGTGTAGCTCAACTGGTCTTCGATCTCGACGGCTTTCTTAAGAAACTCGATTGCGGCCTTCTTCTGATTCTTCACCATAGCGATTCTGCCGTTCAGCGTATACTCGGCGATTGACAGGACCGCGCTCGCCCGGTTCGCCCCATAATAAGCATCCTTGGGAAGGGCCTTGCTCGATGTGAGCAAGGCGGCAAGCTCCGCTTCTGCCTTGTCTGCTCTCGTCGTCGATGCGTAAGCCATGCCGCGAGCGAAATGCCAGAGCGCCTTTGTTACGGCGAGCCTCCGGTCGGGTTCAGGCGACTTCAATATCTCTTCCCACTTTCGGAAACGGACTTGAACCAACAAGGTAGTTGGCATGAAGGAATCGAACATCGGGGCCATCGCTTTGAACATCGGGCTGTCATTAACATGGCGGCCCAGGTGTGCTTCGAGCCGCCGAGCCGCGCGCTCCGAGTCCGCGTAGCGCCCCTGCAAGCAATGCGCTACGGCCAGAAAGTGGAGGTTATGGCTGTAGTACATCAACGGGTACATGCCCTGCTCGCCGTGATTCTTGAAATGCTCTTCATCGGCCAGGGCCGCGTAAGCATTGCTACGCGCGGCGGCGTCGAAATTGCCCACTCGCATATCGATGTGCGCGGGCATGTGAACGAGGTGGCCCGCAGCGGGAGTCAAGACCTTGAGCTTTTGCGCGGCGGGGAGCGCCCATTCAGGGTGTGGGGAAGCCTCCACGGCGTGTATGTAATAATGATTAGCGCCTATGTGGTCGGGGTCGCGCTTCAAGACCCCTTCGAGCACGGCCACGATTTCGAGCGTGCCTTCTTCAGGCTTTCCGTCCGCGCCCCAGTATCGCCACGGGCGCAGATTCATCAGGCTCTCCGCGTAAAGCGTAGCCAGATCGAGATCATACGGATAGCGTTTATAAAGCTCCGCCATCGCGTTCTTGTAATCGACTTCCAGCTTGTTCAAATCCGCCTTCGGATCGTTTGAATATCGCTTGCTCAAGGCCGCGATATAGGCGCGCTCGGGCTCAGACGCTTTCGAAGCGAGCGACAGAGCTTTCTGCACTGCTTCGTAAGCCATCTTTTCGCGCTCGGCATCGACAGCCGAGTTTATGTTCGTCCCGAGGGCGAGGGCCACGCCCCAGTGAGCCATAGCCAGGTTGGGATCAAGCTCGGCCGCGCGCTTAAACGAGCGCACAGCTTCTTCGTGATTGAAGGCATAGACGAAAGTGAGCCCCTGGTTAAAGAAGCGTTGAGCTTCCGGGTTACTGGTCGTAACCGGATGATGGTGCTCTCCGAGACCTGAGACCAGAGGAATCGGCTTGCTTTCAGCAGGAGTGTGATTCTGATGTTGTGCCAGGGCCAGGGCTTGAAAAAGTAGCAACGAGATAACGGTCAGTATCAAGCGTCGCATGCTGGTCTCCTAATGTGATGCGGTGACGCAAGGCGAGTCAAAGATTAGGAGTGCGACGACAAAGTCGCCGCACTCCTAAAGTAGATTCAATGTTAGACCCGGTTATTTGCTGCTGAGCGCGGTCATGCGGGCGTTCAAGCGGCCTGCGTCGTGACAGCTCATACAAGTCACCGTGGAGGTCGCCGCGAACTTCGGGTCTTCCTTCATCTTCTTGGCGACAGGCGCATAGGCCGTGTCGGGAAGCACAGCCAGTATCTTGTCCAGGTGCTGCTGCATCTCCTCTATTCGCCCGGTTCGCTGCGCCGATTGGGCCAGCCCGGCCAGGAGCTCGCCGCGTAGGTGCAGCGGCAATCTATCGACCATCTGGCCTTGATGCTTCCAGAGGACCTGGTAAGACTCATACGCCTGCGCCCAGGCTGCGGCGCGAAGCTCTTTCGGCAGCCGGTCGGCAAAGACTGCGTTGACGCCTCCGCGAATCGCGTGGACCGCGCCATTTTCCGCGCCCGCCTGATGGGCCTGGGCGAAAAGGTCTTGCGCCTGGTTGTAGTATTTTTTGAACTCATCGTCGCGCTTGTTTTCGTGCGCGATAACTGCGCGGTAATAGACCGCGCTTGCTTTCCAGGCCAGCAGGTCGGCTTTCGCGCCGGGCCGTTTTTCCATCAACAGGTCGATATTCTTTTCCCCCCTCGCGAACCGTGTCATGTCGTCCGTCAAGAAGCCCGCGAATATGTCTTCGCGGAGCAGCGTATGAACGGAAAGTCGCGAATCAGAGACCGGCGGCTCGGGCGACTGCGCCATTGCGACAATTGCGACAGTCACCAGGAAAAGCACGACAAGGGCTTTCTTAATTATCAACACAGCTTACACCTCCTGAGTGGGATGTCCGATGTCGGTTGAGTCTAACACCGGACAGACTTGAGAATCATAACACCGTTTGCCAGTAATCTCTACGACAGGGCCTGCGAGCCGGTTTCATTAGTTATGCTATTGGCTTTATCGATCCAGCCGCTCCGCGCTTGTGCAGTTCTTACGATTTCTTACGAGGCGTAGTCTTCGGCTTCGCGGCCTTCGGCTTTGCGGGCCTTACCTCGCTCGGATCGACTGTAGGCGTAGGCGAGGGTGGCGTAGCATCGGACGGCACGATCCATAATTCAATCGTCGGCTCTTCGCGAAACCCGCCATCCATAGTCATCACCCGTTGAGCATCGAGGCCGCGCTTCTTGACAAGATAATCCTTCGCGCCGGCGGCCATCTTCATCGCTTCTCCGGCGGGGCTTCTGCGCCCGCCGTAGGCGATGACATAGCCCTGCGCGGTCGGGTCGTTCTGAAGCTCGATCGCGAAGTTGTCGAGCCGTGGATTCTCATCTCCTGCGGCGAGCTTGCCGTACTCGTCCAACTTGCGAGCCTCGGCCTTCTTCATCACGGAGGCCGTGCACGAGCTTGAGGTGGAGCATTCCCTATCGTATCCGCCGACCTCGACGGTCGCCGTCACGCTGGAGCTTTCCGTCACTTCCTTCAAGTCCACCTTTATAGCCACCGTCCCCTGCCCCGATTCGATTGAGCCGTTCGAGACAGTCCAGTTGAATGTCGGCGTGACGTTCGGGTCCCCGTCTGTCACCTCTACTACGAACGATAACACGTCGCCACCTAAATAGACCGTGTCGGGACACGTCACGCTGACCGTAGGGCATTTCGACTGCTGGGCCGACACATGAAAGATTGCGGTCGTGCTATAAAACAGAGAAACGATGACCATCACGACGAAAAACCGTTTGTCATTGAATTTCATAAGCAAGCTCTCCCGATTTTGGATTTTGGATTTTAGATTTTGGATTGTGGATATGGATTAAGGACTGCGAATGCCTGACGCAAGACGCGCGGAAATCTAAAATCCAAAATCCAAAATTGTATGGACTCGTTATTACCTGCGCTCGTTTATCGGCACATACTTCTGCCCGCGCGGGCCTACGTATTCTGCGCGCGGCCGTATCAGGCGGTTGTTCTCATACTGCTCCAGCACGTGCGCCGTCCACCCTGTTATCCGGCTGCAAGCGAATATCGGCGTAAACAGATCGGTCGGAATCCCCAGCGCGTAATAGGTCGAAGCCGAGTAAAAATCGACGTTCGGGTTCAGCTTCTTCTCGCGTATCATCACCTCTTCCATCTTGCGCGACATCTCGTACCACTTCTTTTCGCCCGTGCGCTCGCCGAGCTTGCGCGACATCTCGCGCAGGTGAGTTGCGCGCGGGTCTTCGGTGCGATAGACGCGGTGGCCGAACCCCATGATCTTTTTCTTGTTAGCCAGCGCGTCTTTAGTCCACGCCTCGACGTTTTCGACCGTACCTATCTCAAGCAGATTCTTTATCACGCCTTCGTTCGCCCCGCCGTGCAGCGGCCCCTTGAGCGTGCCGATGGCCGAGACGATGGCCGAGTACATGTCCGAGAGCGTGGCGGCGGTGACGCGCGCGGCAAAAGTAGACGCGTTCAGCTCGTGGTCCGCGTGGAGCACTAGCGCCACGTCCATCGTGCGCGTGGCGACCTCGTCCGGCTCCTGGCCGCGAAGCGTGTAAAGAAAATTACCGGCTACCGACAGGTCCTCGCGCGGCTCGACGGGCTCCGATCCGTTGCGCAGCCGCTCGAACGTTGTCACGATGGTCGGGAACTTGGCCGTGAGCCTGATGGCTTTGCGCACGTTCGCTTCGCGCGACATGTCGGCCGCATCAGAGTCGTAGAGCGCGAGCGCAGAGACCACAGTGCGCAGCATATCCATAGGGCTTGCCGATTGAGGGATTGATCTCATGAACTGCTGAATCTCTGCGGGCAGCCTAGCTTCGCGCGACAACTGTGTTTTAAGCTCTTCAAGCTGGGCGGGCGTCGGCAACTGGCCGTTCCATAACAGGTAGGTGACTTCTTCGAAAGTCGCATGCTCGGCCAGGTCGTGAATGTCGTAGCCCCAATAGATCAGGCGGCCTTCCTGGCCGTTGACATCGCTGATTGAAGACTGCGCGGCGACAACGCCCTCAAGCCCGGCTTTTGCCACATTGGCTTCACTCGACATCTTCGTTATTTCCTTTCAATCTGCTTGGTAATGATAAAGAGCATTAGAGGCTTTCGCCCAACACTCAAGAATAGGCCAGGGCCGCTCGCGTGTCAACAATCACGGTTTCGAGTGATGCATCAAGGGATAACCACTTCGACTTCGACGCCGCGGCGGGCTTCTATCAAGCGCGCGGCGGACGCGCGCGGCACGGCCAATTCCAGAAAGCCCGCGCTCCCGAAGTAAGCGAACAGTTCATCCTTGTTGGCCTCAGCAAAATAATTCAACACGCGCGCGGCCTCTCGGGTGCCTACGCGCACGCGCGCGCCCGATTGTATGCGCGCTTCGGTCAATTCATCCCGCGTGATGTTAGTTATGACGTTTCCGAAACGGTCTAGATGAATCACGTGGCCGCGAATCGCCTTATCCGACAGCACGACGGGCGTCGGCGTGTTGAAGCGAACGGGGTCGCTTATCTCTTCGCCCATCTTTTGCCAGTCGACGAGCTTCGACACGTAAGCGGCGACGGGCGCGAACACATCTCGCCCGTGAAATGTGTGCGAGACAGTCGAGCGGAAATAATGCTCTGCCGTGAGATGAACTATGCGAGGCGATTGCTCGCGCTGGTAGATGTAACTGAAGACGCCGTTGTCAGGCCCCACGAAGTGGTAATCGCCCGCCGTAACCATTATTGGGCGGCGCGACGAGCCTACGCCGGGATCGACGACTACGAGGTGAATCGTCCCTCTGGGAAAGTCTTTGTAGCAGCACAACAGCGTGAACGCAGCCGCGTAAATATCGTGAGGCGGGATGAGGTGAGTCAGATCGATTACTTCGGCTGCCGGGTTGACAGTGTGAATGACCCCCTTCATCGCGGGCACGTAGTAATCGGCCTCTCCAAAATCTGTCGTGAGCGTTATTATCGGCCTTCTTTCAGCCATCCTGTGCGGCTCCGATCTAATTTAATAGGTAGGGCAGTAACATTTTATATCACCTGGCAATAGTTCGCTGATTATTGATTAATCCGGCGAGCATCTCTTTATCGAAATCATAGCTGAGCCGGCGTTCCGCATCAGCTATGTCAAACCACTCGGCCAGGTCGACTTCATCGCCATCGGTTGCAATCCGGCCGCCGACCGCTTCCATCAAGAAATAGTGGACGGCTTTCGGTCTGACCGCGCCGCGCTTCGTTCGATAATGGTAACGCGCAACGGTCAGCTTTCGCCGGATGCGACAATCGATTCCAGTCTCTTCCTTCACCTCGCGCAAGGCGGCGTCTTCGATTGACTCGCCGGCGTTTACGCCCCCCTTGGGAAAAGACCAGTCGCCGTACCGAGGGCGATGAACGAGCAAGATTTTCATGTCATCGCCGTTTGTTTCAATAACCACGCCTCCTGCGGCCAGTTTCTCCTTCATAAGTTACGAAGGTAGCACTAAGACTAGAAAGGGGAAAGCAGGATTCACCGCAGAGCACAGAGTTCACGCAGAGCAGAATTATGTTTTCTCTGCGCCCGCTCTGTACGCTGTTTGACATCGTTCGAGCGCACAGGCTAGGCTTTCAGGAGTATGAGTCAATCTATTGCAGACCCGGCCATTCGCGTCGTGCTCATGCCTAAAGATACGAATGCGCACGGCACGATCTTTGGCGGCGTCATATTGAGCTACATAGACATCGCTGCTGCCATCGAAGTCCGCAAGCACACTCTGAAAAAGATCGTCACCAAGGCCATGCACGAGGTCGTCTTTGTCGCGCCCGTGCACGTGGGCGATCTTGTAAGCTTCTACACAGAGCTTGTAAGAATTGGCCGCACCTCGATCACTATAAAAGTCATAGTAGAGGCGGACCGCGTGCGCCAACCTGGAGAGCGAGTGATCGTCACAGAGGCCGAGGTGGTCTACGTCGCCATAGATGAGAATCGACGGCCCGTGCCGATTCGCGATGAGGTCTGATCCGGAATTCTCTGATGCATGCTTCTTACTCAGACCGCTACGTCATCAAGCTGCCGGATAACCACAGGTTCCCCATCATCAAGTATTCCATGATACGCGACCGTCTCGTCTCGGACGGGACGCTGCGCCCCGCCCAGATCGCGGAGCCGAAACTGGCGGAGCGCGAAGAGATATTGCTAGTCCACTCTGCAGATTATTACGACCGTTTAACCCGTGGGCAGCTTACGGCCCGCGAGGTCCGCCGCCTCGGGCTGCCCTGGTCGGAAGCCCTCGTCAGTCGCTCGCGGTTTTCGGTGGCCGGGACCATTGCCGCAGCGCACGCGGCGTTGATCGAAGGGGTGGCGGCAAACCTCGGCGGCGGCACTCATCACGCCTTCCGAGATCACGGCGAGGGGTTTTGCGTGCTCAACGACATAGCCGTCGCCATCCGATTGCTTCGAGCCGAAGGGTTGATTCGCCGCGCATCAGTCATCGATTGCGACGTTCACCAGGGCAACGGCACGGCCCACATCTTCGCCGACGACCCGGAGGTCTTCACGCTGTCGCTTCACGGTGAGAAGAATTACCCGCTCGTCAAACAGCAGAGCACCCTCGATGCAGGGCTTGAGGATGGGACGCGTGATAAAGAGTACCTCGACGTGCTGGCGCGAGCGCTGCCCCGCGCCATCGAGCGGTTTCGTCCGGACATAGTCTTTTATCAAGCCGGCGTAGACCCTTATGAAGGTGATCGCCTGGGCCGCCTCGCGCTCACACTCGACGGCCTCGGCGAGCGCGACCGGCTGGTCTTCAATCACTGCTTGAAGAATTCCGTCCCGACCGTCATCACGCTCGGCGGCGGGTATTCGAGCGAAGTCGCCGACACGGTCGAAGCCCATTGCAACACGATCCGCGCGGCGCGCGCGGTCTTCCGAGTGTGAGGAACCGCCACTCGCCAAACGGCGTATCAATTTTAGGCTGCACACGGTAAGATCGAGACAAGGAGTTATTGAGCAATGCCAAGCAAGCTTGATGAAATCAGGCGGCGCGCGGAAGAGGCCGCGCGCAAGCTCGACGAAAAGTACGACATCTCATCGAAAGTCGATGAGGGTCGCCGCGCAGCAACCGACGCCATTCGCAAAGGCACGGACGCGGCGACGGCAGGACTGAACGCCGCGCGTGAAGAGGCCGCACGCCTTGACCGCGAGCACAAGATCACAGAACGCGCTCGCGAATCTGCGCGCAAAGTCGAAGAGGCCGTGCGCAGCTCAGGCGCGAAAGAGAAGGCCAAAGAGACAGCCGAAAAGGCCAAAGAGACGGCCAGCGAGTTTGCCGAAGATGCGAAAGCGACGGCCTCGGACATCTTTGGCAGCGCGCGGCGTTATTACGACAGCGCGACCGGAGCGGCGAAAAGCAGTGTCTCGGCAGCGCGGCTCCCCGCAAGCGTGAAGGGCGCCGTTTCAACCGCGCGCAAATGGGTAAAAGCAAACCCTGGCAAAGCCGCAGTAGTCTCGCTCGCCTTCGTGGCGGGAACGCGCGCGGGTTCGGCTTTTTCGGCGCTCGACGTGACGCTGCTGGGCGCGGGCGGGGCGGGAAGCTGGCTCTTTCATTCCGCGATCGTTCCTTATGGCCTGAGAAAGCTCTCGGAAAAATACGAGGCATATTTGAAGCGCCAGGAAGCGCTCATCAGCGAAGGCAAGCTTACGGAGGCCGAGCAGTCGCGCGTTAAGTTCGAGCGCGACATGGCGAAATACGTCGGCGCGCCGCTGCTTGGCGCTTTCAGTGTGGCGGCGGGCGCGGGGCTGATGTACGAAGCGTTCACGGGCGCGGTGGTGACGGGTTTCCCGATCAATCTTGTTCTGGGCGGCAACCCGCTGTTGTCGAGCATCTGGCTTTTTGGCAACGGTCTGATCTGTTTCCACAACGGCTACAAGTTTTTCATGATGGCGCTGGGCGACCAGGAAGACGTCACCCGCGTCGTGCGCGACATAAAAGGACTCCTCCCGGCATGATCAGTGTCGCTTTGTTGGGACTTGGTAATGTAGCTCGCGCATTTGCTCGCTATATCGAAAATCACAACTTGCCGATTCAAATCGTCGCGCTGGCAGACAGCACGGGCGGCGTTTTAGTGTCGAGCAGCGGTCAAGCTCGTCGCGCGATCGCGCTCAAAGAGTCGGGCAGCAGCATCGCCGAGATCGCTCCCGCCGATGTGATAAAGGATGCAAAGAGTCTTATCGGTTTACTTCCGGAAGCGGGCGCGCATTTCTTAATAGAGTCGCTTCCCACAAACCTCTCTTCAGGCCAGCCCGCGCTAGATCTGATTCAATCGGCGCTCGCGCGCGGCATTCACGTGGTCACAGTCGATAAAGGCCCGCTCGTGCATGGGCTGAGCAAGCTTAAAGCCGCAGCCGAGGCCGCAGGCTCGCGCATCGGGTACAGCGGCACGACCGGCGTCACCGCGCCGGACGAAGTTAAAGCGTCGCGCGTGCTTGAGATTCGCGGCGTATTCAACGGTACTACTAACTACATTTTGACCGAGATGCAGGAGCGCGGACTTTCATTCAATCAGGCTCTGGCTCGCGCTCAGGCGGACGGAATCGCCGAGCCTGATCCTTCGCTCGACATCGAAGGGTGGGACACGGCGGCAAAGATTTTGATCCTCGCAAAAGATTTGATGGGAGCTACGGCGCGCATCGATGAAGTCTCTCGAATCGGAATAGGTGCGGAAATCAAATCTCTCATCCAGACGGCCCGCGACCGCAATGGCCGGGTCCGGCTCGTAGGCCGCGCGCGCATCTGGCAGGGCCGCGTCCGCGTCAGCGTCGCGCCGAAGATCGTTATCGCCGATTCTCCCTTCCATTCTGTTTCGGGCACGTCGAAGGCGGCCCTGTTCAGGACAGAAGAGAAGGGCAAGGTGCTCGCGTTCGCCCGATCCGGCCGCGACGCCATCTCACAAATCATGCTAGACGACATTCACAAGATCGCGTCACGAGACGGGCGGGAATGAATGTCACTGGACGAAATCTGAATAAAGGTCTTCGAATGAAAGCTGCGGGCTAGGACTGCTGTCTTGATCTGCTTCGCCGCCGTCTGCTTGCGCGCGAGCTGCGGTCGTAGGCCGGAGCGCCTTCTGCACGTCGCGCAGGTTGAACCGTATGAGGCGGTCCGTCAGCATGACGGCCGGGATGCGGCCCGCGCGGCGAAGACGATGGACCGTCGATTCGCTGACCTGCAATACTTCCGCAAGCTGGCGAGCCGTCAAATAATCGGCCCGCTTATCTTTCGCTTGCTCGGTCGTCTCTTCATCGGTCGGCCTGGCTCGCGACGCTCGCGCTTGTGATTGTTTCTCTGCCGTCACTCTTCTCCTATCGCTTTTTGAGCGGTTCGAGGTTGAAGGCGACCGGGGCGGCTTCGCCCTCTTCGACATCCACGGTCTTGGTTTCGGATTTGTAATCGCTGTGTGTAGCGGTCAACTGGTAACGCGCGCGCTTGGCCGGCAGCCGGAATGCGAACTCGCCCTTGCTGTTTGTAATGTAATCGCGGTTGAGAGATTCGATCTTCTTGCGCTCTTTCTCCTCTTCGGTCGTGGGCACTCGAACGAGCTTTACGCGCGCGCCCGCGACCGACAACCCGCCCGAGTCAAAGACGGCCCCGCGTATCAAGGACGTGCGGCTGGCTTTCTGCAACCGAATCGTCTTGACGCTAGTCTCTTTGCCCGGCTCGACCTGCTGCATTTGAACCATCGTCCCGCCCTGGTAGCCTTCGGCGTCAAAGCTGACGGTGTAATCGTCCGGCTCAAGCTCGAATGAATACTCGCCAGCCGTATCGGTCGTCACCTCTTTGATAGAGCGGTCGCGGCTGCTCATCACGCGGACCTGCGCGCCGGCAATGGGCTTGCCTTTTTCGCCTTCGATCTTGCCCTTGAGCGTGCCGGTCTTTTGCGCGGCGAAAGCCCCTGCGAGCAAACACAACACGGCGAGCGCGCTTATGAAAACTCTCCTGGTCATAAAAGCCCCAACCAATTTTGGATTTTGGATTTTAGATTTTGGATTGCAGATATTGGCGAGTTGGTGCTGCGGCAGGCTAAGCTCCGTTAATCCAAAATCCAAAATCTAAAATCCAAAATCAAAATGATTTTGCGGTTGCGGCCTGACAAAAGTCAAATCTATCATCGAGGCGGGGGATAGAGTGAGAGTGATCGGAGGAAAGTACCGAGGCCGAACGCTTCGCGCGCCGCATGGCGCGGAGGTGCGGCCCACTTCGGACCGGCTGCGCGAGACGCTGTTCAACATTATCGCGCCCTGGATCGAAGGCAGCCGTTTTCTCGACATCTGCGCGGGGTCAGGGGCCGTAGGCATAGAGGCGCTCAGTCGCGGCGCCGCTTGCGTGACTTTCATCGATAGCTCGCGCCGCGCCTGCGCCGTCATCGAATCGAACCTCGCCTCTCTCGCCATCACATCAGACGCGATCATAATCAATAGGGATGCGGTCGCCGCGCTCAAGCGCCTGTCAGGCGACGAAGCGAAGTTTGACATAATCTTCTTCGACCCACCGTACGCCTCGGAGGTCTATTCTCAAGTCCTGAGCGTGCTTGCTGCGGGCCACTTGCTCGCCCCCGAAGCTCGGGTCATCGCAGAGCACAGGGCAAAGACCCCGCCCGCAGCCGAGTACGGAGGACTGAAAATATTTAGAGAGGTAAAGCAGGGCGAATCGGCGCTCGCGTTTTACGCAGGGGTCGGGGATCAGGGATTTGAGATTTGAAATTTGAGATTTCAAATCCCCGACCCCTGGCCCCCGACCCCTGCCACGTGCTAGTATCGCTCAACTCCGTTTTTAGCTTTAACGATAATAACTTTTTGGGGGACCGAAGAGTGACGCGCCGCGCAATTTATCCCGGGACGTTTGACCCGATCACTAACGGACACCTGGACATAATCGAGCGCTCGGCGAAGCTGTTTGATGAGGTCGTGGTTGCGCTTCTTCTTAACATCGAGAAGCAGCCGATGTTTTCGACCGATGAGCGCGTGGCGATGATCCGCGATATTATCCGCTGGGACAACGTCCGCGTAGACACGTTCGAGGGCTTGCTTGTCCACTACGCCGTAGAGCAGCAGGCGCAGGTCATCGTGCGCGGCATACGCGCCATCAGTGATTACGAGTACGAGCTTCAGATGGCTCTCATGAACCGCAGGATGGAGTCAGGCGTGGAGACGGTCTTTTTGATGGCCGCCGAAGAGTATTCTTACCTGAGCTCGCGGTTGATTAAGGAGGTCTTCAAGCTCGGCGGCTCGATCACGGGGCTGGTCCCCGATCTGGTAGAGCGACGGATGCAAGAAAAGATAGGCCGGGTCGATGAATCAGGAATTAAAGGATGAGCAAAGCTGTCTTCAAAGAATCGATCTACGTCGCTGATATGGAGGTCTCCTCTACGCTCGCGGTGTTGATGGAAGCCGAGCGGCTCCGCGCAGAAGGCGTCGATCTCGTAGACCTGGGAGCGGGCGAGCCTGACTTCTCTACCCCGCGCAATGTGAAAGACGCAGGCATACGGGCCATCGAAGAGAACTTCACTCGCTACACCTCGACCAGCGGCATTCACCCGCTGAAAGTCGCCATCATAGAGATGATGAGGCGCGACTTCGGCGCAAGCTATGACCTGCCGGAGGTCATCGTCACCATAGGCGGGAAGCAGGGCATCTTTAACGCGATGGCTACCGTCGTCGATCCCGGCGACGATGTTCTGATACCCGCGCCCTACTGGGTCACGTTTCCCGAGATAGCAAAATTCCTGCGCGCCCGCCCGGTCGTCATAGACACCGAGGAGAACGGATTTCAACTCACCGCCGACATGGTGAAAGGCGCGATCACGCCGCGAACGCGGATGCTGATCTTGAATTCGCCTAACAACCCTTCGGGCCGCATCATCCCGCCGGCCGAGTTTCAAAAGATCGTAGAGGCAGCGGTCGAGCGAGGCGTCTACGTCATCAGCGACGAATGTTATCTCTATTTCGCTTATCCCCCGGCTTCGCCCTACACTGCTGGTCAGTTGCCGCGCGAGTTGCGCCAGTACGTTTTAGTGAGCGGCTCTTTTTCAAAATCACACGCGATGACGGGCTGGCGCATAGGTTACGCGCTCGGCCCGCGCCAGTGGATACAGGGCATGCTGAAAGTGCAGAGCCATTCGACTTCAAACGCTCCGTCTATGTCGCAAAAGGCAGCGATTGAAGCCGCGACCGGCCCGCAAGAACCGCTCCGCGCAATGATCGCCGAATACCAGCGTCGGCGCGACTGGCTGGTCCCGGCGCTCAACGAGATCAAAGGCATTCAGTGCGCGGTGCCTGAAGGCGCGTTCTACGTGATGCCAAGCGTAAAGGATCTATTTGGCAAGCGAGCAAACAATTCCTCGGAGTTCGCCCGCCTCTTGCTTGATGACGCGCGAGTGGTCGTCACAGCCGGGGCGGCATTCGATGCAGAGGGCTACATCAGGCTCTCTTACGCCAACTCGCTAGAGGCCATACAGGAGGGCGTGCGCAGAATCGCCCAGACCGTAGAGAAGCTTTAGAAGTCCTGGAGGGGCGCGATTCATTCGTTATTCAGGTAATGGACTTTCCAGTCTCGCTCGCCCGTGATGCGCCATCTGCCGCCCGCCCTCTCAAGCCACACTATCTCGCGAACGGAGCCCGAAGAATTCCGCTGCCCTTTGAAATCCCACCTCTTATCAAAAGTGGCGACGGCGCGGCGGCCTCGATTGTCTAATACCCTGACGTTGACGTTGCTGAACTGGAAATTCAAATCGTCGTAAACGGCCAAAGCTCGCGCGCGGTCCTCGCGCACGTAATCGCGATTGACCCCGCGCTTCAGATAATAGATGTCTACCTTCGGCGCGTAAAAACTGAGATGGGACTTCAAATCTCGGTTTTCCATGGAAGTCGCCCAGCCATCGAGGGTCGTTGCGACCTGTTTCTGTATCGCGGCCAGTTGAGCTTCGGACAGCTTCGCAGGCTCGACAGGCGGCGGGAGGGGCGCTTCCTCTTGAGGTTGAGTGACGTTGGTCAATGGCTCGGGCGTGCTATCGACGCCGTCCTCGGCAACCTGAGCATTCGGCGGCGGCGCGGGCTCGGATGCAGGCTGGCTGGCTGCGGGCGCGGTCGGCGCCCGTCCGTCTCTAGTAAACAGAAAGGCTGCGAGGCCCACGAGGAATGCAACGGCGAGAATAGAACCATAAAGTATCGCCGTCTTCTTTTTTGCGCCGGAACTGGTCGGCTCGGCGATGCGATGCGGGACGGGAGTTGGTGGCGCTTCGTCGGTTGCGTCGGCTGACGTGACGCGCGGCGCAACAAAACGCGCGCTGTTGCCTTTCGATCGCGGCATCTCCGGGTTCGTGTCATATGAGTCTTCGTCCGCAATGTCCGTTACAGTTTCAGGAAGAACATTCAGCTCTTCCACCCCTCGTTGCTGCTTGCGAACGAGCGTCACATCGTTATCCGTCTCCTCAATCAGAGGGACGCTCATACGAGGGAGAGAGCCGCTCGCCAGGGCTTCTTCCTCATCCGGTTGAGCGAGTCCGGCGGCCTGGATAAACTCTCGCGAAAACTCAAGGACGCTTTGAGGTCTGCGGGATGGGTCTTTATGAAGCGCCCTCATGACTATTGCCTCAACGGCGGGCGATATGTCGGGCCGCTTCAGGCTGAGCGGCATCGGCGGCTCGGTCGAGTGGGCTATGAGCAGACGCGTTGAGTTGCCTTCAAACGGCGCGTCGCCCGTAAGCATCTCGTAGACGACCACGCCCAGAGAGTAGATGTCGCTTCTGGCGTCGACGGGTTTCTCTTCGCACTGTTCGGGAGACATGTAGCGCGGAGTGCCGATTATAAAATTCGCTCCCGTGAGCGCGGCGCGGCGGTTTACGTCCTCCTGAATCTTAGCCACGCCGAAATCGGCCACCTCGACCCAGTCGCCGCCTTCGTACTCGGCTATCATTATATTGTCGGGTTTGATATCGCGGTGGATCACGCCGGCCGAGTGAGCGGCTTCGAGCGCGCCCGCGACCTGGCGGAGTATTGCCGCTGTGCGTTCGACGCTGAAGGGTCCGTTTTCGCGCAACAGCTCGCCTATTGTCTTCCCCTCGACCAGCTCCATCACGATGAAAGGCCGGTTGAGCTGGTCTACGCCGAAGTCTGTAACGTCGATGGCATGAGGGTGACGGACGCGGCTCGCGGCCAGGGCCTCCTGCTCGAACCGCTGAGATATCTTCGGGTCCGCGGCCAGCTCGGACTTGAGAACTTTGACGGCGACCTGCTTGCCTATTAACGAATGGCTCGCGCGGTATACGTCGCACATGCCGCCCGAGCCGAGCGGAGCTTCTATTCGGTATTTATCAGCCAGGACGGTGCCGACCAGATTATCGGTGCGGGGTTTCAGGGGTGCGCTACATTGAGGACAACTTTCCGCGAAGGCCGCAACCGGCGAGCCGCAACTCATACAAAGCTTCATTTGAACCCATATACCCTTAGTGATCTTTCAAGCAGCCCACAACAGTTTACAGACGAAACGGCGACTGGAATCCGTCTCACCCTTCCAGATCCATTTTAACAGCACTCTCGGATTCAACACCAATGAATAAAACTGATCGCTCGGGCGGCCAATTTGTTGCGAGATGAAAGCAGGCGGCATGTGCGGCAGCTATGCCGGAAGCGAGCTGCCGCACCACAGGCCTGAGACGCTAGACGACACTTTCAATAGCGTGAGCAGCGGCTTGTTAATCTTTAGTGGCTAGAACTTGGTTATGCTTATGTCCTCATCCCCCTCTGCTCTGAACTTCTTGAAGAAGTGGATGGCGAAGCAGATGAGCGAGACGACAATTAACGCGCCGCCTATAATGAGATCGTTTTTGTGTTCACCGGCACCACTACTCGAATACCTGATGAAGAAATAGACCGCTACACCGGCAGCCACCAGACCTACTATCAACAATATATGCTTCATGGCTCCCCTCCTTATTTGGTAAGAACAGAACCTGAAACTAAGCTACCACAGATCTCTGCGAATGGTTGAACCTCAGCGGCTGCAATTATACACGAATTTCAGCCCATTCAAAATGGGTTTGCAATCATCGCTACCGCTCAACGCTCGAAAAGAGTTATCAAGCGACTCTCCTGAAGCATCTCCGAGGCGAGCTCGTAAACCTCGTCAGTCGTGACGCGCGCCGGGGCGGCTGAATAAATCACGCGGCGGTTTTTCGGCAATTGAGGTTCCGGTTTGAACCGAGCTATCTCAAGCGCAGGCGCTGCGAGGTCTGTCGCCATCTCCGCTGCGCCCGCGTCATCCGTAATAATGAGGCTCGCGCGAGCGATTGCCGCGACGACCTCGACGGCCCGCGCCTGGCGCAGCGTGATTGCGCCTTTCGGGAGCATAGCGCCAATAAGGTCTGTGAAATCGCTGTCACCCGGCTCGTCCATCGCGACGATTCGCGCCGCGAAATTCTTCTCCAGCCGCTCGGCTATCTCAGCGAACTTCTCTACAGGCCACCTTTCCGAAGGCGCGCCGCCGCCGCTATAAAGAACTACAACGGGCTGGCCGCCGCGACACCCTTTCTCGGCAAGCACGCGCTCGAAACGCGCGTCCTCTTCCGGCAACAGGTCGATCGCCAGGCGGTCGAGCGCGGCCTCAACGTTTATCTGCTTTAACACCTTTCGGCAATCCTCCGCGTGAGAGCTTGCGCGACTGCGGGCGGCCGTCCGGCTCAACAAGCGGTCGAGCATATCGAGAGGCTTTGAAGGGGTGACGGTGCGCGCGCGCAAGACTGCGGCCGTGAAGACTTGCGTCTCCAGCCTGGGCGACAGGTCGAGCACGAGATCAGGGTCGCGCCGCCTGGCGCTTTTCAACAGGCGCGCAACTCTGCCGAGCGCCCCGCTGAAATTCTGATTCGAGGATTTGACGACGCCCAGGTCGATTGCCTCATCCACAAGCCGGCTCGCCGTCAGCAGCTCGCAAACCCCGCTTGATGCCGCAACCGTTATGAACGTTCTGGGATAGGCCGCCCGCAACGCCCTCACCGCAGGCAGCAACGCGAGCGACTGGCTGAACGGCAATAGATCAAGGATTAGAATTGAGCGCGGTTCCTGCATCGCTAACTTAGATGCTAACAGGCGACCTCAAATCTCTGCCAGCAGGTTGATTACTCTCTGCGTATCGCTCAAGTCCGAAAGCAGCGCGTCGGGTGAGAACTTTTCTAACTGCTCAAGCGTGTGGAAGCCCGAAGCGACCGCGACCACGCGAGCGCCGAAATAGCGCGCGCAAGCGATGTCGCGCGGCGTGTCGCCTACGATCACGAACCGGTCGGGGGCGAGGCTCAACCCGAGCTCGCCGTTTATCCTCTGGGCGGCAATCGCGGGCAAATGGTCGCGCTCTTCCGCGTCGCTGCCGTAGGCCCCGCGCCCGCGAAAGTAGTGGTCGATGCCTGTGACGCGCAGCTTCGCTTCCGCCAGCTTCTCCACGTTCCCCGTGAGCAGGCTAGTAATGAATCTTCCGTCGCGCGAAAGCGATTCGAGAAGCTCCGTCACGCCCTCGCAGACGCGAAAGACTTCCCCTGTCGAAGCCAGTTGATCGAGTATCTCGACCATCGTGGCTTCCAGACGCGGCAGCCGCTCGCCTATCACTTCAACGCTTACGCCTTCGCACTCAAGCGCCTCGCGGTATATCGCAAGATCGGTCTTCCCGCCGAAATCGACTTCCGCGATGCGCCCGCAAGTGCCGAAGACTTCCATGAGCATGTCGCGTATTCGCCCGCGATACTCCGGCCGCCGCACGGCGCGTATCAAAGTGCCATCGATGTCAAACAGGATTACGCGGAGATTAGACATTGAACCTGAAGTGAATGACGTCGCCGTCTTGAACGATGTACTCTTTGCCTTCCAATCTAAGCTTGCCCTGCTCGCGGCAGCGGGCCTCGCTCCCAAGCTCGATCAAATCCTCGAAGCGGACAACTTCAGCTCGTATGAAACCGCGCTCGATGTCGGAATGAATCGCGCCTGCGGCTCGGTGCGCCGTAGTCCCGCGCCTTATCGACCAGGCGCGGCACTCGTCTTCGCCCGAAGTCAAAAAGCTTATCAAATCGAGCAGGCCATAAGCGGCGCGGATGAATCGGTCGCGCGCCGGGTCCGTTATTCCAAGGTCTTGAAGGAACTCGCGCTGCTCGTCTTCGTTAAGCTGAGCTATCTCCATCTCGACTTTGCCCGACATCGCAATGAGGCTCAAGTTCTTAGACCGCGCAAGCTCGCGCGCGTCGGCCGCAATCTCTGCGGCGATATCCTCTTCGCTCACGTTGACGAGCAGAAGCAGGGGCTTGAGGCTCAGAAAGCGAAATCCCGCAATCAGCGCCAGCTCTTCGGACGCCAGTTCCATGTCGCGCAATGGCGTCTCTTTTTCGAGGGCTTCTTTTAACCGGTCGAGCAGCTCTCGCTCGCGCGTCGAGTCTTTCTCCTTTTTCAAACGGTTGATCCGGTTCTCTATCTGCACCAGGTCTGTAAGAATCATCTCATCATCGAACGCCCGGATGTCGCGCGCAGGGTCCGCTGCCTGTAACAACATAGGGTTGTCGAAAGCGCGCACCACGTGAACGAGCGCCTCGACCTCGCGCATGTGCTGAACGAGCTTGGGGTCAAGCCCGGTTTCGCTCCGCGCGCCGTCTTCGGTCTGCGGTCCCGCCACGTCGACGAAGCTGATCTCGGCGAAGGTATTCTTTTTCGGATTGTAAAGCTCCGCGAGTTTTTCGACTCTTGGGTCCGGCACTTTGATGACGCCGACGTTGGCCTTCTCTTTCGCGCCGTAGCCCCCGACTTCGGCGGAAAGCCCCGTCAGCGTGTTAAAGATGGTCGTCTTGCCCGACCCTGCGAAACCTACCAGTCCTACTTTCATTCAACCTCTCCCGATTTGAAATCTCAAATCTCGATGGCGGATGATCCGCTTACGCGGGCCGCGATTTCAAATCAATCCGCAGGTCTTCGCCCGTCATCTCGGCGGGCTTCGGTATGCCGAGCAGGCCGAGCAGGGTCGGAGCTACGTCCTTGAGCCACCCGCCCTCGCGCAATCGCCCTCGGTAATCGCTTATCAGAATCAGCGGCACGGGATTAGTCGTGTGCGCCGTGAAAGGGCCTCCGGTCTTCGGATCGATCATCTGCTCGGCGTTGCCATGATCGGCTGTGATTATTACTGTGCCGCCGCGCTCGCGTATGGCCGTCACCACATCGCCTACACAAGTGTCTATCGTCTCGATTGCCTTGATGGTTGCCTCCAGCACTCCCGTGTGGCCGACCATATCCGCATTAGCATAATTGATTATAAAAACATCGAACTCATCGCTTTCGATTGCTTTGATAATCGCGCCGGTCACTTCAAAAGCGCTCATCTCGGGCTTGAGGTCGTAGGTGGCAATCTTTTGCGAAGGGATCAACGTCCGCTTCTCTCCCGGAAACTCCGTCTCGACTCCGCCGTTGAAGAAGAACGTCACGTGAGCGTATTTTTCCGTCTCTGCTATCCGCAGGTTCCGCAACATCGTGTCGGCAAAAACGTCCGCCAGTATGCGCGTGTGACGCTCAGGCCCGAAGGCCACTGGGAGCGCGAACGTGTGGTCATAAACCGTCATCGTCGTAAATCGTATGCCGGGGCGCGGGCCGCGATCAAACCCCGTGAAATCCTCTTCCGTGAAGGCTCGCGTGAGCTGTCGCGCGCGGTCCGCGCGGTAGTTGAAGAATATGACGCTGTCGCGGTCCTGGATGGTTGCGAGAGGTTTTTCATCTTCGCCGACCATAACGATCGGCAGCATGAATTCGTCTGTGATCTCCTGGCGATAGGATTCGCGTATCGCTTCAATCGGGTCGTGGGCCGGTTTGCCCTCGCCGTAGCGGAGCAGGCGATAAGCTTTCTCCGCCCGCTCCCAACGCTTGTCGCGATCCATAGCGTAATAGCGCCCCACTATCGAAGCCAGCCGCCCGACGCCATATTCGCGCATCTTTTCGAGTAGCTCCGCGACGTATGCTTCGCCCGAGTTGGGCGGCGTGTCGCGCCCATCCAGGAATGCGTGAACAAAGACCCGCTCCAGGTTTCTCTGCTTCGCCATCTTCAGCAGCGCGTAGAGGTGCTCGTGCCAGGAATGGACTCCGCCGTGCGAGACCAGCCCCATCAGGTGAAGCGCGGAATCGTTTATGCGAGCGTGCTCCATCGCTTGCGCTAATGCTTCGTTCTGGAAGAACTCGCCCGTCTCGATCGCGTGGTCGATGCGCGACACGTCCATTCTGATTATGCGGCCCGCGCCTATGTTGAGATGGCCCACTTCGCTGTTGCCCATCTGACCGGCGGGCAGGCCGACGGCCGTGCCTGATGCTTCGATCAGCGTGTGAGGGTACTCTGCATACCAGCGGTCGAAATTCGGCGTGTGCGCCAGCGCGATCGCGTTCCCTTCAAGCTTGGGCGAGTGGCCGAACCCATCAAGCACTATCAAAGCAAGCGGCGTGTTTTTCAGAACTGTCAAATCGCTTTCCCCTCCGGTTTTACTACTTCAAGCTCGAAGTGAATCTCTTTGCCGCGCGCGATGGCATTCAAATAGTGCTCCCAGATCTGGCGGAAGAAGCGAAGACGGGGATGCTTGCGGTCGAGGTTTATAAAGAACTCAAACCCCATCAGCTTCCAGATCTTAAGCACCGTTACGCGCGCGGCGCGCTGGCGAAACCTGACCGTGGTGTAAAAGGGAAAGACCGCGCGCTCGTCGGTCAGGTTGCGAAACGAATAGCTGTTCAAGTGGTTGCGGTGCGTCAAATCGGTAGCCCAATCGGGATTCGTCCAGTGAGGCACGACTATCTTTACCACGCCGCCGGCCCGAGTGATGCGATGAAGCTCGCTCATGACAGCCAGGGGGTCGCGGACGTGCTCTATCACGTGACGCCCTACGACCTCATCAAACTCGTCGTCGTCAAACGGGTAAGGCAAATCGTCCAGATCATGAATGACATCGGCGGCCGTGCGCGGGTTGATGTCCATCCCGATCGCCCCAGGAATCTTGTTCGTCCCGCAGCCGATATCGAGGACGCGCGGCCCGCTGCCTGCAACAGTCGCGCTCTCTGTTTGTGTAACAGTCATAATCAGGGATCAGGGATCAGGGATCAGGGGTCAGCGAAGAGGAGATTTGAAATCCCAAATTTGAAATTACAAATCCCTGATCCCTGACCCCCGACCCCTGACCCCTATTTCGGCTTGCGCCGCTTGATCTTGTTGTATTCCTTCATGATCTTTCGGTCGCGCTCTTTGCGCTTCAACTGAGTCTTAGTGTCCTGCCGGGATTCGAGGTACTCTAATTCCTTCCCCATCTTCTGATAATTCTCTAACCGCTTCGGGTCGAGCGAGCCGCTTACGATAGCCTCTCTCACGGCGCAATCCGGCTCCTGACGGTGCGTGCAATTGCTGAAGCGACACTGGGCGGCGAGCGCTTCGACATCGCTGAAAGAATCCGAAAGCCCTTCACCGACATCCCACAGTTGCAGCTCGCGCATGCCGGGCGTGTCTACCAACAGGCCGCCCGAAGGCAGTATAACAAGCTCGCGGTGGCGCGTAGTGTGCACGCCACGATCGTCGTGAGCGCGGACTTCCGCCACCTTTTGAACGTCGCGGCCCACGAGCCGGTTGATGAGCGTCGATTTGCCCACTCCACTCATCCCCAAAAAAGCGATCGTGCGGCCCGCGCCAAGATAAGCGTTCAACTGCTCAAGCCCTTCGCCTATCTTCGTGCTGATTGCGTGGACGGGGACGCCGGGCGCTATCGCTTCCACTTCGAGCCGACGCTCTTCGACCGTATCGCACAGATCTGCCTTGCTCAAAATGATGACCGGATCCGCCCCGCTTTCAAGCGCCAGGACCAGGTAGCGCTCAAGGCGGCGCAGATTGTAATTCTTGTC
The DNA here is from genome assembly GCA_036277095.1 of Blastocatellia bacterium. Taxonomy (GTDB): domain Bacteria; phylum Acidobacteriota; class Blastocatellia; order UBA7656; family UBA7656; genus DASUNP01. The sequence goes on along the minus strand of DASUNP010000088.1, from coordinate 42,944 downwards.
GAGCGATTGAATCAGAAAGACCGTGTCGATGTTCGTAGCAACTAGCTGTTCGTCTGTGACGTTGCCCGCGATCTTTCTTGAGAACTTGCTCTTCCTGGGCAGGACAGCGTGGATCGAGGCTTTCGATTCGGCGGGCTGAATGGTGATGACGACCCAGTCTCCGACCGCCGGAAAATCTGCGCGCCCCGAGGCTTCGAACCTGACGCGCCCGGTTATCTCCGCCGGAATCTCGCCGCGTTCGGTGTAGAGCCGATAACCCCCTTTGTGTTCGAGGGCGACCCTGCCCACGTCGTAGCCCTCGTTCTTAAACGGTTCAAACTCCTTCTCGAAAAATGAATTCCAGCCAAGCGTATTCAGGTCGTGCATAAATTACTTCTTTATCGCCGCGCGCTGGTTGCGCTTCTCGAATCTTTCGGCCACACCTGAGCTAGTAAACGCGCCGAACCCCGCGAAGCGGCCCGCTCGGCCAAGCTCTTCTTCTATGCGGAGCAACTGGTTGTATTTTGCGACGCGGTCGGTGCGGCTGGCCGAGCCTGTCTTGATCTGCCCGGCGTTGGTCGCGACGGCCAGGTCGGCGATGAAAGTGTCTTCGGTCTCGCCCGAACGGTGCGAGATAACCGAAGTGTAAGCGTGCGTCTTCGCCATCTCAATCGTCTCAAGCGTTTCAGTGAGCGTGCCGATTTGATTGACCTTCACGAGGATCGAGTTTGCGACCCGCTCGCGAATGCCGCGCGAGAGGAACTCGGTGTTTGTCACAAACAGATCATCGCCCACGAGCTGGACCCGATTGCCAAGCTCTGCGGTAAGCATAGCCCATCCTTTCCAGTCCGATTCCGCCAGGCCGTCTTCGATTGAGGCAATGGGGTAGTCGCCGACCCATTTGGAGAAAAGGGCTATCATCTGTTCGGAAGATTTGCGCGAGCCGTCCGATTTATGAAAGACGTACTCGCCGTTTTTGTACAGCTCGCTCGACGCGGCATCGAGCGCCAGCGCGATCTGTTCGCCCGCGCGATACCCGGCCTGGTTGATCGCTTCGAGAATTGATTCGATGGCCTCTTCGTTCGTCTTGATGTTAGGCGCGAAGCCGCCTTCGTCGCCCACAGCGGTCGACTGCCCGCGCTTCTTTAAGACCTCTTTGAGCTTGTGAAAGACCTCGACCCCTGCGCGCAGAGCTTCCGAGAATGACGAGAAGCCTGCGGGCACTATCATGAACTCTTGAAAGTCGACGTTGTTATCGGCGTGCGCGCCGCCGTTTATGATATTCATCAGCGGCACGGGCAGCACCCTCGCGCCCACACCGCCAAGGTAAGCGTAAAGCGGAAGACCCACCGCGTCGGCTGCTGCGCGCGCGGCGGCCAACGAGACGGCGAGTATCGCGTTAGCGCCGAGCTTCGATTTAGTCGGCGTCGAGTCGGCTTTCAACATCGAGGCGTCAAGCTCGATCTGCATCAAAGCGTCGCGACCGATGACGGCCTTCGAGATAGTCGTATTGACGTTGGCCACTGCCTTCGAGACGCCTTTGCCCGCGTAACGCTTCTTGTCGTTGTCGCGCAGCTCAAGGGCTTCGTTCTCACCCGTCGAAGCGCCCGAAGGGACTGCGGCGCGGCCCACTACGCCGTTCGCCAGTGTGACTTCGGCTTCAACTGTAGGGTTGCCGCGCGAATCGAGTATCTCCCTGGCCGTTACTCGTTCAATCGTTGTCATAAAGTCTCCTGGTTCAATCTAGCGGTGTCGCCGGAACGGGGTATGATAGCTGTGCGCCGCGAAGGCTGGCAAGCGTTTGAGCAAGGTAGTGACTTAATAGAGGGTTAGGCTTGGTAAGACAGACAACCTCATTGATTCTGTTTAACAGGTAGTTTCTTCAATGCTTCTTTAGCATTAGTGTAATTTGGATCAATCGCTAAAGCTTTCTTGTGAGCAGCTTCCGCCTCCGCGTACTTCTTCTGGTAGTACAGGGCATTGCCTAGATGGTAGTGATACATGGCGACATTCGAATTAATCGCGATAGCCTTTTTGTAAGCAGCTTCCGATTCCGCGTACTTCTCCTGGCCGTACAGGGCATTGCCTAGGTCGTTATGATACATGGCGACATTCGAATTGATCGCTAAAGCTTTCTTGTAAGCAGCTTCCGCCTCCGCGTACTTCTTCTGGTAGTACAGTGCACCACCTAGATTGTAGTGATAAACGGCGTAATTCGAATCAATCGCTAAAGCCTTCTTGTAAGCAGCTTCCGATTCCGCGTACTTAGCTTGGCCGTACAGGACAATGCCTAGCTCGTTATGATACTTGGCGACATTCGAATTGATCGCTAAAGCCTTCCTGTGAGCAGCCTCCGCCTCCGCGTACTTAGCTTGGCCGTACAGGGCATTGCCCAGGTTGTTATGATAAATGTCGTCATTGGCGTTGATGGCGATGGCCTTCTTGTAAGCAGCCTCCGCTTCCGCATACTTCTTCTGGTAGTATAATGCGACCCCTAATCTGTTATGGTAAATTGAATTATTCTGGTCCTGCGCTATAGCATTCTTGTAGGCTCCCTCCGCCTCCTTATACTCCTGTTGGTTCTGGTGGGATATACCTAGCATGTAATGATAGATTGGTTTACTTTGATCGATCCTGATGGCTGCCTTGAAGGCATTTTCCGCCTCCTGGTACTTCTTTTCAGTTAGCAGTTTGTTGCCCAGTTTATAGTGATCATCCGCCCGTGGTGCGGCTGGTAGCGGCTCAGGCACCTTTTCACGAGGTTTCGGACGTGGCCGAGGTGTAGGGACCTTTCCACGAGGTTTGGGACGCGGAGGTGTCGGATTGCCTATCCCTGCTTGTCCCATCTCGTTTTCGCATCGCGCAAGAAATGCGAAACTCTGTGGGCCAATGATTAGAGCCAGCATCAATCCCAATACCGGATTCTTAATACTCATAAACTATCCTCCTGTCCTCCGCTTTAGGGTTATGTCAAAAACCAGTGGCTTGACTTCATCACCCACCATTGATGCAGGAACCCTTATCACAGACTGATTCTCGGCCCGATCTGCAACAAGCTTATCTTTCTTGATTCTTTCAAGGTCAGCCGGAGCGATTATCTTAAACTCAGCACGTTTCCGCTCGGATTCGGACGAATCGAGGAGTTTAGTTATCTCCTGGCCCTCCCATGACCGGCGATCACTTAAGAAAACTACCGTAAAAGTTATTGCCTCCGTCTTGGGGTCAAAATGAAACCACTCTTGTGGAAACCCGAAATCAGTTTCAGCCTCTGTCTTATTCGTCCTTGTTCCTGTTTTAGGATTTGGATTCGCTGATAGAAACACTGTCGGTCTGAGGTCCTTATCGGGACCGATCATATACAGACGACCTGACTCGTGTGTCGTAAAATGAAACTTAATACGCTTGTTGAAATCGAATGGCTCGAACTCCGTTTTTCGTCCACGAACTCCTTCTATCTCGTAGTTATATCTTATGGCTTCAACCGCCGGGCTTCCCGTAGATGAAGGAGGTTTGGAACCAGAGTCAGCCGCCGCCACATTTCGGGGAGGCCCCGGATTAAGATCTGGTGACGACTCTCGATTTCGCGTTATCATGATCACAAACAAGAGGATGACAATACTGCTGATGCCAATCCACATCATGAGCCATGCGATTCTACGCTTATTTGGCCTGCCTGGAATCTGCGCCGTCGCGCCTTCACCCAAAGGCACTGTGTCTGTAAACCCTGCAATCTTATTATCCTGGCGTTGCGCTTGTAGCCCGAAAGGTAATGTGGGCGGATTGGCATGCTCCAGATTTCGCTCCTTATCTTTTTCACCAAAAGGTCGCTTCTGATGGAGTTGTGGTATCACTTCTTGTTTTTGAGCCTCACGCTTTCTCACTCCCTCATCAGCCAGTTTCTCTGCTTCTGAAAAATACACCCTTATTGTTTTATCAACATCATCTTTAGGAGATGACGGCTGTGGCGGTTCAATCGGCGCCAGACTGCGCATTGATTCAAGCATTTCTCGCGCGGTCCTGTAGCGGTCGCGGTAGTTGGGCTCAATTGACTTATCAATGATAGCGGCGAATTCAGGGCTCACGCTTGAGACATGCCCGCGCCACTGAATATCTCCACTCGTAGGATCAATCATTTCGCCGGGAGGATTTCCCGTCAGGGCGTAGATAGTCGTAACACCAAGGCTGTAGAGGTCGCTGGCAAATATAGGCTTCCCACGCGCCTGCTCATAAGGCGCGTAACCGGGCGTGCCGAAGTTTACTGTGCGAGTATTACCTGTCCTGTCGACCGAAAGACTGACAGCCTCTTTTACTATGCCGAAATCAATCAGGACGGGTTTGCCATCTCGCGCTCGCATGATTACATTGTTGGGCTTGATGTCTCTGTGGATAATGCCCTGAGAATGAACCTTATCAAGTAGATTGAGGAAACTGGACAGGAATTCCCTGCCAGCCGCTTCGTTCATAGGGCCATATTTCAATGTTTTCTCTCCCAGAGTATGGCCCTCAATCAGTTCCTGAACTAAGTAGTACTCTCCGCTTTCTTCAAAATAGGCGTATAACCTGGGAATCTGGTCGATAGACTCTCCCAGCGTTTCCAGCACGGCGGCCTCGCGCTCGAACCTCTCTGAAATGAGCTTGTGCAAATTAGGAGGATTGTTTGAAGCAGGGTGAAGAACTTTAATCACACAACGACGTTTTGAAGGCATATGCGTATCTTCTGCAATGAAGGTCTGACCAAACCCGCCGCTGCCTAAATCCTGCAATATACGATACCGATTGTTTAATAGCATTTTACTCATGAGAGATTACACAAACCGGCGAAAACCCTGAACGATTTTGAGAGTATTCAATTTTTCTAATGATTTGTAAAGCGGTTCAAATTCGGTAGCCACTCCAGATGTCGGAGAGTGCAGCTACCTGCCAAGAGTTAGACTCTGCGTCTGGCTCTGCTACTTTTCACTAACGATAAACATAGGCGTGGCCGACCCGCCGCCCGCGCTCACGTTCAACAACGCGAGCTTTGAAAGTCGCACGCCGCATCCTTCTGCCCGCTCGCCGTCCCAGACATAAGGGTCGAGGTCCAGATAACGCTCGTCGAATCGAAGCTCGCCATCGATTATGCTGGGATAGATTTCGCGGCCGAGCGGGACCCGCTCCTGCACTACGTAAGAGTTGGTCAAGCCGTCGGCGAGAGCTTTTTGCCAATTATCTGAATCGCACTCCCACCCGAGCACCACGCCTTTGCCGCCGTATTCGCTGTTAGGCTTGAGCACAAGCCGCTCGCGGTTTTCTGCTACGAACTGGATCAGGTCGATGCTCTGACCTTTGTAATCGGTTTTCCCTTCGCGCACCTTGCGTGTCCAGGGGATGTGACGGGCGAGCAATGAAGCCATCTCCGGACCGAAAGAATTTGAGACGGCACTGTCGGTGAGCAGAGCGAAGACCGCTTTTTTGTAAAGCATCTGGACCGCAAAGCCGTTCGCCATGCAGACTGCTCGCTCGCGCACGGCGTCAATGAGCGCGTGACGTGTCCCGTGCTTCGCAAGCAGCTCTGCGGTCACGACTCGTTTGTAAACAAGGTCGACGGCGAAGTCTTCGATAAAGAGTCGCCCGTCGCGATACTCAAGCTCTCCGGGGTCGGCGATCTTCACGCGGCAGCCGTGCGATTCGAACTCGGCTTTCATCAGTAAAAACTCGCTGTAAGTGCTGACGCCTCGCCAATCGATTATCGCGATGTTCGGCAGACCTTTTCCGCCCCAGCGGTGATAGGCCGCAAGCAGCGCGTCGAAAACGAAAGTGCGGACCGGCAGCGCGCGCGCGTCGTAACGCCTGGAGAACTCTTGCATGATCGGCATTCTCGCGAACGCGTCGCTGAGCGCGTTTCCGTAACCGAGCCCGCCGGGGCTTTCGGCATTATACTCGACGAAATTGAAATCGCCTTCCTCGCTCAAAAACCCGTCGAGCCGCGCGCTCACGTCCGCCGACCCGTAACCCGTCTCGACTCGGATAATCTCTTCTTCCTGCGCGTCAAGGTCGAGCTCGCTTCTGAGCCGCGCATCACTCAAGAGCCTGCGGCCAAGCGCGGCGATGGCTATCATTACGAGCGTGGAAGCCCGCCTCACCTGTTCGTACTGCTCGGCGGTGATGAAATAAGGGCGAAGCACGCTACAGATCGCGCGTCCGCTGAACGACAAGCTATCGCGCGCGGTCGCTTCGGCCAACACCTGTCGCGTGCTTTCCAGGTGACGGCCCGCCAGCAGGTCGTGATAATAATTAATCGCTTCGTCGGGTCGGCTCATCGGCATATTCTAACCATGGTTGAGCAATGCATCCCAGCGATATTGCGGCGTTCGATCCGAAGCCTGATGCGCGCGTTCGATCACGAGGTCCGCCATAGCGCGGACGACCCAGGGGAAGTAGGCTTCGGTGAGCGAAGAGATGTCGAAATCCGGCGCGGAGTTCATGAAATCTATCGCGTATGGAACGCCGTCGCGGACTCCGAATTCCACTGTGTTCATGTCGTAACCGAGCGCTTCGTTTATCTTGATGGCGTCGCGGCGTATTCGCCCCTCAAGCTGAGGGTCAAGCTGCTGTTCGACGTTGCGGTAACGCTCGAAGTGCGGGCGGCGCGGGTCCCAGTTAGTTATCAAGATGTTTGTCCTGCCTACGCAGATGCAGCGCACGTACTGCTGCCAGTCTATGAACTCCTGCAACATCATGCAGAGGCGGCCGGTCTGGTTGTATGCCGCAAGCAGTTCATCGAGGCTGTCGACGCGCGAGACATCTTTCCACCCGCCGCCCCAGTGCGGCTTCAGGATCGCAGGCAGCCCCGTGTAATCAACTATGGCCTGCCAGTCGAGCGGGGATTTGAGGTTGCTCAGGCTTTCCGGAATTATCCCATCCGGGTAAGCGCGCGAAGGCAGGACGAGGCTCTTCGGCACGCTGATGCCGAGGCGCTCGACCAGGGCTGTCCCAAAAAACTTATCATCGGCAAGCCGCCAGAATGGGTTGTTGATAACGACCGTGCCGGAAAGCGCGGCGGCTTTCAGGTAAGGCTGGTAAAAGACCACTTCGTGCGAGATGCGGTCGACTATCACGTTGTACTGGCAACCCGCCGAGCTTGAGACTTCGCCCACCTTCACATACTCTGCGACGACGCCCGTGTTGCGGCTGTTGACTTCATTAATTAGAGCGTCGGGGAACGACCGCTCGCGCCCTACCAATAGACCGATTTTCAGCATACAGAAATTGGACCTCACATAAACGGTTTCGAATGAATCCACGAAGACAGCCTGCTAGGATAACTCACCCGCGCCGGGTTGGGAAAGCTTGTCAGTCGCTAGCAGCGCGGCTACATTAGGGATAGAGCTGAGTGCTGAGTATTTTTCTTTCACTCAGGACTTAGAATTGGAGGAGAGATGGAGAAGAGAGAGATCACGCTCGGGCACAGCCCCGACCCGGACGACGCATTCATGTTTTACGCGCTGGCGACCGACAGCATCCAAACCGATGGGTTGGCCTTTCAGCACATCATACAGGACATAGAGACGCTCAACCGCCGCGCGATGAACGCGGAGCTTGACGTTACGGCCATCTCTATTCACGCTTACGCCTACGTGCTGGACCGCTACGCCTTGCTGACGAGCGGCGCTTCGATGGGCGACAACTACGGCCCGATAGTTATTGCGCGCGAGCCTATGAGCCTGGATCAACTTCGCTCTTCTACCATCGCCGTGCCGGGATTGATGACGACGGCTTACCTGGCTTTGCGCCTTTGCGTGGGAGAGGTCAACACCGTAGTAATCCCGTTCGACGAGATCATGAACGCGGTCGAGCGCGGCCAGGCCGACGCCGGGCTGCTGATTCACGAAGGGCAGTTGACCTACGGCGCGCGCGGGTTTGAAAAGGTCGTAGACCTGGGCGAGTGGTGGAAAGCCGAGACAGGCTTGCCGCTCCCGCTCGGAGGCAACGCCATCAAAAAATCGCTTGGGCCTGAAATGATTGAGCGAGTCTCTCGGCTGCTGCGCGAATCGATTGAATTCGGGCTGGCCCACCGTAACGAGGCCGTGCGCCATAGCATGGCTTACGCGCGCGGGATGCAGACCGACCTGACGGATAGATTCGTAGGCATGTATGTAAATGACTACACCATAGACTACGGCGACAGGGGCCGAAAGGCCGTCGAATTGTTGCTCAAACGCGGGTACGAGGCGGGCATACTGCCGGGGCCGGTCGAGCTGGAATTCGCCTGAGACAGTAGCATAATCAACCACTGCCTATATCACTTTGTGACACTGATGTGACGGTATTTGCTATCCTGTGTGCCGCACGTCTATGACGGCCCGGTCTTCGGCGCATTTTCGGGTCATATCCAAACCCAACTAAAGGAACAGTAGTTGCTAACTATAATAGTATGTCCGGTGGCGCAATATTTACGGTGAAAGGAGCGCTTTCGGAACGAAGAGGATGAGCAATACGTAATGGTGGATGTAATGAGCAAAGAAGTTAAACACAAGATTCTTTTGGTTGAAGACGATACGGATACCCGTTACGCGCTGGAGATGTTGTTCGAGCTTGAGGGTTTTGAGGTAATTCCGGCAGCCGACGGGCAGGAAGCGTATCTGCTGGCTGCAACCAAGCAGCCCGACTTGATAGTGACCGATATAAACATGCCGAGGATAAACGGGCTTGAGCTAATTAGATTAATCAAAAGAGATGGCGAGCTTGCGGGGGTCCCTATAGTCGCAATGAGCGCGGTCGAAAAGCAGCAGCTCAACCGCGCTATGGAACTTGGCGCGGTGGCTACATATCAGAAGCCTATAGAGTTTGATAAGTTCCTATCATTAATAGCAAAAATAGTTACGGCGCGACGGATCAGGGGGCGCAACCAGCATAAGCCTGACCGGCGCAGAGCTGGCGAAAAGAAGAAAGAGTATTGTAATTAGACTGGCCTCATAAATCTATTCATATGATTAAAGATAAGCCGCTATCAGCGCTGATAGCGGCTTATCTTTTTATCTCTCGCCCAAGATCGAGCGCGCAATTATCATCCGCTGAATTTCGCTCGTCCCTTCCCCGATCTCGCAAAGCCGCGCATCACGGTAAAGCCGCTCCACGCGATAATCGCGAAAATAGCCCGCGCCGCCGTGAATCTGGACCGCCGAATCTGCGGCTTTTTTCGCCACCTCGGACGCATAGAGCTTGGCTAGAGATGCCTCGACCGTCACGTCCTTGCCCTGATCGTGCAGCCAGGCCGCTTGCAGTATCAAGAGCTCAGCCGCGTCGATTTCAGATTTCATTTCGGCGAGCTTGAAGCTGATCTCTTCAAAAGTAGATATCGTAGCCCCGAACGCTTTGCGTGTGGTCGAGTAGGCGAGCGCTTCGTCCAGACTCGCCTTTGCGATCCCCAGGCAGAAACAGGCCATCCCCACGCGGTCGTATGCCAGACATCGCATCAAAAGCGGAAAGCCTCTGTCCTCCTCCCCGATCAAGTTTGATGCAGGCACTTCGCAATCCTCGAAATAAAGCTCGGATGTGGGCGAGCCCTTCACGCCCATCTTTTCGAGCTTGCGCCCGCGTACAAGACCGGGCGTCTCGCCTTCGACGAGCAAGAGGTTATAGGCGCGACGGCCCTCAGACTTCTCCGTCGCGACAAAGACGATTATCAAATCTGCGATCGGGCCGTTTGTGATATAGGTCTTCGAGCCGTTGATGATGAACCGGTCGCCGTTACGAGTTGCGCGAGTCTTTATCGCGGCGAGGTCGCTTCCCGCGCCCGGCTCCGTAAGCGCGAGCGCGCCCACCCACTCGCCCGAGATGAGACGTGGCAGGCAGCGGCGGCGCTGCTCTTCAGTCCCGTGCTTCAATATCGGATAGCCAGTGAGCGCGAGGCTCGCGCCTACTGAGAGAGCAGTGGCGGCGCAAGCCCGCGCCAGTTCTATCGAGGCCATCGTGGTGGTCAGAAAATCGGCGCCCGTCCCGCCGTACTCTTCGGGAAAGTTGAGGCCGGTATATCCGAACCGAGCGAGCGCCGTGAGGTTTTCGCGGCGGAACGTCTCCGTGCGATCCATCTCAGTCGCGTGAGGCGCTATCTCGGCGCTTAGAAACTCGCCGAGCGATTTCATATATTGCTGTTGATCGTCGGTCAGTCCGAAATCCATAAACTCGCTTCCGTCCTACTGCCTGAGCTTCTTGAGCAGCTCGCGCGCGATAATCATGCGCTGGATTTGATTGGTCCCTTCGACGATCTGGCCGATCTTGGCTTCGCGCATGAGCGCCTGGACCGGATAGTCTTCGCTCGTGCCGTATCCCCCGTAAATCTGGACGGCGTCCGTTGTAACTTTCATCGAAGCGTCAGTCGCGAGCAGCTTTGCCATCGAGGCTATCGCGTTGAAAGGCAGCCCGCGATCTTTGAGATATGCCGCCTTGCGCATCACGCAGCGCGCGGCCTCGATGGCCGAGGCCATGTCCGCGAGCATGAATTGAATGCCTTGAAAGTCGGCTATCGGCTGACCGAATGCGCGGCGCTCGGTCGAGTAACGCAACGCATGGTCGAATGCCTGCTGCGCAGTGCCTATGGAAGTGGCCGCCACCGTTATGCGGCCCGAATCGAGCGCCGTCATCGCCACTTTAAAGCCTTCGCCTTCGCGCCCTACGAGGTTTTCGCGGGGGATTTCGCAGTCTTCGAAAAAGACTTCGCGCGTGTGATGCGGCAGCCCCATTGGCCGCTCGCGCTTGCCGAATGCGAGCCCCTTCGCATCTTTCTCCACAATGAACGAGCTTACGCCTTTCGCGCCCTTCCCTTTTTCGGTCACGGCCATGACGATATAAACGTCCGCTTCGCCGCCGTGAGTGATCCAGATCTTCTGCCCCCGAATAATGTATTTATCGCCTTTCAATTCGGCCCGCGTGTTTATGTTGGCCGCGTCCGAGCCTGCGTGCGGTTCGGTGAGCGCGAACGCGCCTAAAAGCTCCGCGCGCGCCATCGGCGGCAGGTACTTTTTCTTCTGAGCGTCGCTTCCGAACTGGTTGATGATTAGTTGCGGGAGCCCGTGGACGGCCAGCAGCCCTCCGAGGTGAGAGCCCAGCCGCGTCAGCTCTTCGAGGACTACTGCGTAACTGGAATAATCGAGCCCGCCGCCGCCGTGCTCTGTCGGGAAAGGGATCGCGGCAAGCCCCAGCTCGCCCAGCTTGCGAAACAGCGGCCAGGGGAACTCTTCCTGACCGTGCTTCTCAAAGTACGGCTTCACGTCTCTGTGAACGAACTCTTCTACGAGCCGTCGCAATTGCTCTTGTTCTTCGGTCAGCGTGTAGTCCATTTCTACCTCCAGCTTATTATGCTTAAACGCGCAATGGCGGCGCGTCGGGTTGGCGCGCGCCCGCCTCGGCCCTTCTTGCGATGCCTGATCTGTAAAGCTGCTCGCGCTCGGCTTCACTCATCCCGATTTCGGCGAGCAATTCGTCGGTCTGTTCGCCGAGCGCGGGCGAAGCGCGCCTCACGCGCGCGGCCGTGTCGCTCAGCTTGGGGGCAAAGCCCAACTGCTTGATCGCGCCCGCAACCGGGTGCTCAATCTCATGAACCATCTCGCGTGCGCGCGCCTGAGCATGCTCGAATGCTTCATCGAGCGCAAGCACAGGCTCGCAGCAAGCGTCCGCGTCTCGCATCAGCTCCACCCATTCCGATTGCGTCCGCGATTTGAAAAGCGCGGCGACCTCCTCAAACAACTCCCGGCGGCGCTCGCCCGTATCGAACTGGCGCGCGATCAAGTCTTCGCGGCCAGCTTTGCGACAGAAATTCTCCCAGAACTTTGGCTCAAGCGCGCCGAGCGTCATGAATCTTCCATCGCCGGTTTCGTAGACGTTATAAAAAGGATACGCGCCCGAAAGCCCATACTTGTCGCCGACTTTAAGATTCACGCCCGCGAAATGTTGAGCCGCCGGGACGGCGAGCATCGTCATCATCACGTCGTACATAGACACGTCTACGAACTGGCCGCGCCCCGTACGCTCACGCGCGTAAAGCGCGGCGATTATTCCGTAGGCGGCGATCATGCCTCCTGCGAGGTCCGCTATCTGGACTCCCGGAATAACGGGCTTGCCTCGCTCGTCGGTCGTCAATCCGAGCACGCCCGAAAGCGCCAGGTAGTTCAAATCGTGCCCGCTGCGGTCGCGGTGCGGCCCATCCTGGCCGAAGCCCGTGAGCGAGCAATAGACTATTCGCGGGTTGACGCTCGACACGGCGGCGTAACCGATTCCCAGCCGGTCTACGACGCCCGGCCTGAACTGGTCCAACACTACGTCGGCGCGCTCGGCAAGCTTCAGGAATATCTCGCGGCCTTCGGTTCGCTTGAGGTCTAGGGCGATAGATTTCTTACTGCGATTGACCTGGAGAAAGGCCGCGCTCTGGCCCGCTATCAAGGGAGGGCTCCAGCGCGTCGGGTCGCCCGTGCGAGGCTCCTCGACTTTGATGACCTCCGCGCCCAGATCGCCGAGCATCATCGAAGCAAAAGGGCCGGGCAGCATGCGCGAGAGGTCCAACACGCGAATGCTTTCTAACGCTTGCGGCATCGGATGAACAGAATTCCTTTCTGATGTTTGCTCGGATGCTTGCGGCAATCCTACACCGCCGTTCACCTGATGACAATCGTTTCTGTCGGTGATCTCATCTCATAGACGACGCCGCGCCATTTTATGCTCCGCGTCATGGCCGACTTGACGAAGTTGTAAAGGAAAACGAGCGACACGAGCGGCCAGAGCAAACAATACATCCACCACATCCGCACAATCTCGTTTCGCTCTCGTTGAAGCATCGCGCGGGCCGCGCTCAAACGTAACGCCCCTTTGACGGTTCCGAGAACGTAGATCGCTGCAAGCATTCCGATAAGCCATCTCGTATCGGCCCCGCCGGTTGCGCTGATTAAAACCAAGGCCAGGCCGCCGAAAAAAGTCATGGTGAATAAGAGGTGAGAAATCAATCCCGTCCACCAGGCGTTCGGGCGATAAACGCGCGTGATCGTCACCTGCCGCGTGGTGAACTCAAGCAATTGGCGAAAGCCCGCGTCTTCTCGCGAAGGCAGAACGCAACGCGGCGCGAACTTGATCGAGAGGCCCGCCTGCTGCACCGCGCGCGTCAGCGCATAATCGTCACTCAATGCGCCTCGCCATCGGGCGCGGACATTTACTCGCTCGAAGGTCGCTTTCAGCATCGCGGTCGAACCGCCCCAGGCGAAATTGCGCGAGTGCGGGCCGAGCGTCGTAGCCACCGCGCCGTTCCAGGCCGAAAGAAGTGCAGAGCAGAAACCGCCCCGCTCTGGCAGATACCACCTGTAGCCCGTCGAAGCGCCTACCTTTGGGTCTTCAAGCTCTGACACCAGATCGCGCAACCACGCAGGGTTAGTTCGCGCGTCCGAATCTACGAAGACGAAAGCTTCAGCATCACGGCTTGACTGATCGAGCGCCGCGAGCAAGTTATTCACCTTCTCGCTGCGGGCGTCGCTCGGCGCTGCGATCACGATTCGCGCGGCAGGGCGCGAGTGCTCGGCGATCAGTCGTTCAATTACAGGTCGAGCCGGATCGTCGCTCGACGAGAGGGTAAAAACAATCTCGTAATCGGGATAGTCCTGGCGAAACAGCGCGCGCAGATTCTCTTCAAGCGCGATCTCTAGGCCTTTGCAAGGGGCTAGGATTGAAGCTCTGGGTGTGTATGATCCTCTCGGGGTTTGAAGCGAGTCGAGGACGTAGGCGCGAAAGCGAACGCCTTCGATCAAAGAGAAGATGCCTTGTAGGATCAACAGCCCGGCCAGCGCGTAAAATGCATAGAGCATCGATTATCAACCGCTTTGCCCGTAAGTCTGCGGCCAATAAACGTCGGCGGACGCCGGGCGCGAGCGCACAAGCTTGTAAAGAAATGCCAGAACCGCAAGAAGGACTATGCCAGAGATCATAATGCGCTTGATGTGTCCGCTGGTCCATCTGCTTGCGTCAACGGTTTGCTCGCTTACAACTTGCAAAGGGCGAGGCAGCGAACCCGTGTTTAATATTACGGCCAGGTCTTCGGCGCTTCTTTGAGTGAAGCCGCCCGTGATCTGCCCACGATCAGTGATGCGGTCGTTGATGACGGGAGCGGAGCGGACTTCGTTGTTCAATACGATAGCCAGATAATCGCCGACGTGTTTGCCCGTGGCATCGCCGAAACGCGCGGAGGCGTCAGGCGTGAGCAGAAAATCTATCTGATAATTCCCCCCGAATTGACTCTGGCTTGCCTCCGCGTTGCGCACGTCCGCGCCCGTGATGATGGGTGTCTTTTCGAGAATGACATATCCTTCCTGAGGCGGAGCGCCGCCTTCGGCGCGCGGGCGGTAAAACGCGACCTCGTATTTATCGAGGCCGCCATCAAGCTTGCGCGCTGCCGCCTCGGCCTCCTCTTTCCTTTCGTAAGGGAGCGACGTCTCTTTGGCTACGAACTTCAATTCCATCAGCCCGAGGGTGGTGAGCAATAGCTTCGCGCGTTCAACATCGGTCCCCGGCGGTAGCAAGATCTGTATGGCCTCGCTCTCGACCTGACTCGTCTCGACTATCGCTTTGCTCACTCCAAATTGTTTCATGCGGTTGCTAAGCACCTTGATAGTCTGTGTGAGCTCATCAGGAGAGACAGTCTTCTGGCCGGCAAAGGCCAAACCGAGCCGCGTCCCTTTGCCTTTGTTCGTCCCTATCAGGCCGATCGCGGCGGGGGCGAGAAACGCCAGAGAGGCGATCAGGAGAATCACGCAAAGAATGATCCCGATAACGCGAGGGGCGGTTGCCATCTTTAATTATCTCCTTGAGGCGGCTTCGCGATGCGTGACAACGCTAGCCCAATGCGCGATGGTTTGTAAAGTCGCGCTGCGTTATGATGGTTGATCGTATGGCCGACGGTTTCTCATTCGATAAACTCGCTACGGATTCTAAGACCGGCGCGCGCGCGGGCCGCGTGGGCACGGCTCACGGCTCGTTCGACACGCCGGCTTTCATGCCAGTAGGCACGCAGGGGACGGTCAAGGCTCTGACTCAAGAGATGCTCGAAGGCGTGTGGGCCGGCGTCTTGCTCGGCAACACCTATCATCTTTACTTGAGGCCGGGCCACCTCGTGATTAATCGCCTCGGCGGGCTGCACCGCTTCATGGCCTGGGACCGCGCGATCCTTACAGACAGCGGCGGGTTTCAAGTCTTCAGCCTCGGCCCGCTCAGGCGGTTGAGCGAAGAGGGCGTCGAGTTTCAATCGCACATAGACGGCTCGCGCCAGTTTTTGTCGCCCGAAAAGTCTATGGAGGTCCAGGCCGCGCTCGGCTCTGACATAGTCATGGCCTTCGACGAATGCACGACTTATCCCGCGACGCGCGACGACGCGCTCGGCTCGCTTGAGCTGACCGAGCGGTGGGCGTGCAGGTCGAAAGAGCATCTAGCCAGGCTTCACTCGGACCCGAAGGCGGCGGAGTCGGCCTCGATCAACATCGTCAACCGCCATCAGGCGCTATTCGGAATCATACAGGGGAGCACTTATCTCGACCTTCGCGAGCGCAGTCTCGCGGGGCTTGTCGAAACAGGCTTTGACGGCTACGCGATAGGCGGGCTTTCTGTTGGCGAAGAGAAGGCCGATATGTTCGACGTGGTCGCTCACATCGCGCCTCGTATGCCCGAAGATCGTCCCAGGTATCTGATGGGCGTAGGCACGCCCGAAGACCTGATTGAAGCGGTTGCCTGCGGCGTAGATATGTTCGATTGCGTCATGCCAACGCGCAACGCCAGGAACGGCCAGCTCTTTACGAGCCGGGGCCGTATCAACATCAAAAACGCGCGCTTCCGCGACGACCCGCGCCCCGTAGACGAAGCGTGCGAGTGCGCTGTCTGCGCCAGGTATTCGCGCGCCTACTTGCGCCATCTCAACAGCGCGGGCGAGATACTCTGGTCGATCCTAAGCTCTTATCACAACTTGAGCTTCTACCTTGACACGATGACGCGAATCAGGCAAGCTATCAAGCTTGGCACTTTTTACGAGTTTCATAATACATATCTGAGCGACCTCGCGCGCGGACAGGACTGAGACCTCAAACAGGATTCAATCCGCAGCCCCCGCGGGCGGAATCTCCCGCTAGAAAGTGCCGGCGAGAAAAAATCAAAATGGACATGAAAATAGCCCTAGGCTTTCTGTATTTTCTCCAGGAGGGGCAGCAGCCGCAGCCGCAGCCCGGCGCGGGCAGCTTTATCACGACTCTTCTGCCCTTCATCCTCATATTCGGCATATTCTACCTCCTCGTCATACGCCCTCAGCAAAAGAAGCAGCGGCAGTTGCAGCAGGAGCGCGAAGAGTTGCTCAACGCGCTCAAGCCGGGCGACAAGGTGGTCACTTCGGGCGGCATCTACGGGACGATAGTCGCCGTGCGCGACAACACTGTGACGTTGAGGATAGCCGATAAGGTCTCGGTCGAGGTGCTGCGCAACGCCATAGCCGGGCCGCAATCAGCCGACGTTAAAGAGGTCGAGGCAGCTAAGTAGTAAGCAGCCAAGTAGCAACAGGTGTTTTTATGCGTAAAGATATTCGGAACCGCACGATCATAATTATATTAGTGTCGCTGGTGGGACTCTACCTGGTCTTCATGCCGTCGGTGAAAGAACGCTGGCCCAACGGCAA
Source organism: Blastocatellia bacterium (assembly GCA_036277095.1). Classification (GTDB taxonomy): domain Bacteria; phylum Acidobacteriota; class Blastocatellia; order UBA7656; family UBA7656; genus DASUNP01. The sequence goes on along the minus strand of DASUNP010000088.1, from coordinate 26,299 downwards.
AGATTTCACAAGCTGGACTCAGGTCAAACAGAACCTGGCAACCAATATCAACCTCGGCCTCGACCTGCGCGGCGGCAGCCACCTCGTCATGCAGGTGCAGACCAACGACGTGATAAAAGGCATCACGACAAAGAACGTCGAGGCTGCCGAAGCGAAGCTCAAAGAGAAGGGCTGGGATTATGAGAAGATCGAGGCCACGGGCGTAGACGAGATAACCATCACGCTGCCCGACAGGAGCAGGGCCGCCGATATCATAAACGAGCTCGACCGCGACTTCGACTCGCAGACGCCCGAAGGGACGGGCTGGGACGGGACCGAAAGAGGCAACACGATCGTCTTCAAGTTCGCCGAAGACGTTCAAAATCGAGAGCGCGAGCGCGCGACTAATCTCGCCAAAGAGATCATCGAAAAGCGCGTCGACGAGTTCGGCGTCAAAGAGCCCACAGTGCAGCGCCACGGCGGCGAGGGCCGTTATCAGATATTGATACAGATGCCCGGCGTCGACGACCCCGAGCGCGTCAAAAACACTCTCAACGCAGACTCGAACCTGGAGCTGAAGCTCGTAGCCAAGGGCACGTCGCTTCCCTACGCCACGAAGGAAGAGGCCGAGGCGGCTATGCGGCCCCTTGAGGGCGGCCCCGGCAAGCATGAAGTCATTCTCTACCGCCCGCGCGCAGAGGGCGGCGCCACGCCTCAAGAGGGATGGGTCATCGTCGAAAAGACCCCCATCATCACAGGCATGGACATGCGCAATGCGCAGGCGAGCCGCGGCCAATTCGGGGGGAGTTTTCAGATAGATTTTCAGCTCACGCCGGGCGGCTCTGTGCGTTTCGGCGACGCCACGGGCAAACACGTCGGCGATTATCTGGCTATCGTATTGAACAACGAGGTCCGCTCCGCTCCTGTTATCAACGACCGCATCACTGATCGTGGGCAGATCACGGGCGGCTTCACTCAACAGTCAGCGGAAGATTTGGCGCTCATACTCCGGTCGGGCGCGCTGCCGGCAAAAGTCAGCTACATAGAAGAGCGGACCGTAGGCCCTTCGCTCGGCGCGGACTCGATACGCCAGGGAGTCGCCGCATCGATAGCGGGGCTGGTCGCCGTCGTCCTCTTCATGCTCTGGTATTATCGTTTGTCGGGCGTCAACGCAGTGCTTGCGCTCATACTGAACTTAATATTGCTGCTGGCGGTCATCGTCATCTTCCGCGCCACGCTGACGCTGCCGGGCATTGCGGGCGTGATCTTAACCATAGGCATGGCCGTCGACTCGAACGTCTTGATATTCGAGCGCATCCGCGAAGAGCTCAGAAACGGCAAGGTCGTACACTCGGCGGTAGCCGTGGGCTTTAATAAGGCCTTCTTGACTATCATCGACACGCACGTGACGACCATAGTCTCGGCCGTCTTCCTATTCGTCTTCGGGACAGGCCCGATCAAAGGGTTCGCCGTCACGCTGGTCGCAGGACTGGTCGTCAACGTCTTCACATCGGTCTTTGTGTCGCGCACGATCTTTATGTGGCACCTGAACCGCACGGCGAAGGTTGAATCGTTGAGCATATAGCAAGAGTTATCTGAGATTTCAAATTTGAGATTTGAAATCTCAGATGGCCCTTGACCCCTGGAGTTTTATGGTAGAAATATTTCGCAATCCTCAGATCAACTGGATCAAAACTAAGAAAATCTTCATTCCCATCTCGATAATACTGCTGGTATTGGGCGCGCTATCGGTTCAACTGCGCGGGTTCAACCTGAGCGTCGACTTCACGGGCGGCACGCTGATGACCGTCAGGTTCAAACAGGAAACCACGCCCGAACAGATTCGCACGGCGCTCTCGACGGACCCCGACATCGATACGAGCAAGGTAACAATTCAAACGGTCCTCGGGCCAAAGAACGAATTTCAGATTCGAGCCCCGCAATCCGGCAATGACTTTCAAGACAAGCGGAGGCTGATCCGCGCGATGCAGGGGCTCAACCCTGAAGGCGATGTTTCCGCCGGCAAGGCCAACGTCAATACGATCAACGCCGAGGGCATCGAGATAGAGCTGCGCGAGGTCGATCCGCTCGGGATCAATGAGCAGACGTTCGCCGGGCCGCACCCCTACAGGATCGTGGGCGATCTGATAGTCGCCTTCCGCGACATACAACAGAAGGGGTTTATCCAGGACACCGGCCAGCTGCAAACCGTCCAGTTGACCGCGCCGAACATGGAAGGCTTCGACCAGGCGAAGGTGAAGGCCGTGCTTGCCGAACGGCTCTACGCCGGCAAGATCGATCTGAACCTCGTCGGCACGAAAGAGATTGAAGATGCGCTTTACCGCATCAACCCTACGGGCGCGCCCGACACCTACACCAGGGCGGCGGAAGCCATAGCCAAAGAGCGCACTCGGCGAGACGGCGTCATCAACAACCTGGACGAGATTCAGGTGCAGGAAGTCTCTGCCGACTTGCTCGAGAAGATGAAAGATTATTTCACCACGGGCAGCTTCGCGGTGATCTCAGCCGACGTCGTGGGGCCGCAGGTGAGCGAAGACCTCCGCTCGCGAGCAATCTACGCGACGCTCGCGGCGCTGGCGGGGATGCTGATCTACGTGGCCTTCCGTTTCGAGTGGATTTACGGCGTGGCCGCAGTGGCCGCCGTCTTCCACGACGTGCTGGTGACTTTAGGGATATTCAGCCTCATTCAAGAAGAGATAAGCCTGACCGTGATAGCGGCCTTGTTGACGCTGGTCGGCTTCTCTATGAACGACACCATAGTTATCTTTGATCGAATACGAGAGAACCTCCGGCTGCGCCGGCGCGACAGCCTCGTGCAGATCACAAACGATTCGATCAACCAGACTCTTTCCCGGACCGTCATCACAAACGGGCTTACCTTTCTATCGGTCGTCGCGATCTTGATATTCGGCGGCGAGGTGCTCAGAGGGTTCTCGCTCGCGCTCACGGTCGGCATTATCGTCGGCACGTTCTCGACGGTCGCCGTGGCGAGCCCGATCATGCTCTGGTGGCATTACATCACGAGCAAAAAGGGGAGCCGGGGCACGCCCGTAGAAACCAGGACTCGCGCCACAAAGAGGACGCTGGCAGAAGTCTAACGATTTTGGATTTTCATGGCGGATGATGCGCTTACGCGCGCCGCGATTTTGGATTAGGGGATTCGTATAAACAAACGCCAGACAACCAGTGCGTCTGCAATCCAAAATCCAAAATCCAAAATCCAAAATCGAGACGGGTGTGGGAACAAATCGCGCGCGCGTGGTGTCTAAACTGTCGGGAGCCTAAAAACTCCTTGACTTGATGGGAAAGCCAGTAGTAGACTCAGCCGGTTTTCAATCAGACTTTTCGCGTAGAAATCAATCCTGAGGTCCGTGAGTCGCGCCATGTTGTTTCAACTTGCTCTGATAAGCAATACCGCGCTTATGGAACTGCCACAGGTCCGCTCCCTATTAGGGAGCCTCTTCCGTGCTGAGATAGATACTAGCTCACCAATCCATCGAGATTAATCGGAGGGATAAAATGTCCGATCAATTTAAATTAGTGGTCGACCTGCTGGTGGCCCTCGGGCTACATGCGCTCATAGCTGTGCCAATCGGGTTGGTTCCCGCTCTGATTGCGAAGAAGAAGGGGCGCAGCTTCTCCTTGTGGTGGATGTACGGGGCCTTTGCGATCTTTTACGCGCAAATCTTCCTCGCCATCTGGTGGGCTTACGGGCAGAGTTTTAGCGGGCTGTCGGTTCTCGCCTTGCTTCTCGGAGTCTTCCTGGCAATCCTGCCGTTCGCGCACGCGATTATGGCGAAGCCTCCTGTCGTGACCGAGCACCTGACCGAGCGATCTATCATGGGCCAATCGCTGGTCGTCTCGTCGGACAAAACGGGCGGCGATGATCGCTCCATATACTTTTTCGACACTATGGGCATATGGGCGACGCTGGCATTTCTGATCATCTTCATACCGGGCGTCGTCATCATCGACGCGCAGTTGACGAAGACGGGCGAGACGGCGATAGAGCTTGCTACGCCCCCGCCCGCAGCGGCTCCCGCTTCGGCCCCGAAGCCGCAGCCTAAGAACCAGCCTACGAAGGTGGAAGCGTATGTCGCGGCCAAAGAGCCGCCCAAGACTATCGAGAAGCCATCGCCGCCCAAGCCTATGGAGCGAATTGAGTATACAGGCCCAACGGCCGCGGGCGGCGCTTCGGGCGGCGGCGCTCCGGGCGGCATGCCGGGCGGCATAATCGGCGGCACGCCGGGCGGCGCGGCCGATGCTCCGCCTCCTCCGCCTCCTCCGCCTCCTCCGCCTGAGGAGAAGAAGCCCGAGCCGCCTAAGATCATGCGCAAATCGGGCGGCGTGCTTCAGGGGATGGCCACGCGCCGCATCACGCCAACCTACCCGCCGCTGGCTCGTGCTGCGCGCGTGAGCGGGTCTGTGGTCGTCGAAGTGACCGTCGACGAGAACGGCAACGTCGCGGCAGCAAGGGCCGTGTCGGGCCACCCGCTGTTGAAAGACGCGGCCGTGGCCGCAGCGCGCGGCTGGAAATTTACGCCCACTCAACTCAGCGGCGTGCCGGTGAAGGTCATAGGCACAATCACGTTCAACTTCGCGCCATAACTTTTAATCGCGCTTTCTACTAATCGGCCGGGAGTTCCGTGTGGCTCCCGGCCCGCACTGAAAAGTATCTAATTTGACCTTGGAGGGATTCTACACATGCTACTTCTAACGAATCTGTGGCTGGCGGGCAACAAGCTCGCATTCTTCCTGCTTCAGGCGGCTGAGCAGACACCGGAAGCGAAACCCGCCGAACACGGCGGATTCTCCATACTCGAGATGTTACGCAAAATGGAATGGCCCGCGTGGGTCATTGCGATCGTGCTCGCCATAATGAGCATGTACTCGATAGCCGTCATGGTCGAGCGGTGGCTCACCTTCAACGCGGCGAAGAATCAATCGCGGCTCTTTGCGCCCAAAGTCGCAATGGCGCTCAGGGACAACCGCATAGACGAGGCCATAGCGATCTCCGACCGTCACAAGAAATCCCACCTGGCGATGGTTGTAAACGCGGGGCTGCAAGAGTTCCAGGCGCATCAGGCGGGCAGTGACATACCTGGCTCGACGATGGACGCCGCGCGACGCGCGCTGCAGCGCGCGACGGCGCTCAAGACGGCCGAGCTTAAGCGCGGACTGTCCGGGCTTGCCACCATCGGCTCGACCGCCCCGTTCGTCGGGTTGCTCGGAACGGTCGTCGGCATCATCAACGCGTTCCAGGGCATGGAGAAAGCCGAGGGGACTGGTATCGCAGCCGTGGCGGGCGGAATCTCGGAAGCCCTGATCGAGACGGCCTTCGGGTTGCTGGTCGCCATCCCTGCGGTCTGGGCCTTCAACATCTTCCAGAGCAAGGTCGAGGCCTTCACGATCGAGATGGATAACTCCTCAAGCGAGCTTATCGATTACTTCCTCAAGCGTCGCGGGGGTGCATAAGGGGAGCGTCATTTAGGAGGTTTAGCTATGGGAATGGCTGTTGGCGGCGACAGCAGCGGTTATGTCGCCGATATTAACGTCACACCGATGGTAGACGTGATGCTGGTTCTGCTGATCATCTTCATGGTGGTCGCGCCACTGTTGCAGAGCGGCGTCAGCGTCGCCGTGCCGAAATCTAGGAACCCTGACCTTGACGAGAACATCGTTAAAGAGACCTCGGCCGTGATCGCTATCCCGAACGATAACGAGTTCTATATCGGGCGCGATAAGATCAACGCCAAGGAAGACATAGCCTCGCGCGTCACGGCCCTGCTTAAGGACAAGCGGCCTGACGAGCAGATTGTCTACATCAAGGCCGGGAAGCTCACCAAGTACGGCACGGTCGTAGAGGTCATAGACATACTGCGCAACTCGGACCCGCCCTGGGAGCGAATAGGGCTGGTCACCGAAAAAGAGAAGGTGGCCGGCGAGGATACTCAATAGAGTTTGTCTCAACGGGGCCGGCGAGCGTCGTTTGCCAGCGCGGGCATTAATAACAGGTGCCCGCAGATCATTGTCTTTAATCTTAGGAGGTGGCTGCCGATTGCCGTAACAATCGGCAGCCGGGTGGATAAAAGATGGCACACGGAGAATCCGACGAGATTTTTGGAAGCAGGAAGATAGGCCTCGCGCCGCCTAACATCAACGTAACGCCGCTGATTGACGTTCTGCTCGTGCTGCTGATCATCTTCATGGTGATTCAGCCGAGGCGCGAGGCGAGGTTCGAGTCGCAGATACCGTCCAAGCCCGACGAGTCACAGCCCAACGTCGTACCAAAAGTTGGCCTGCTCGTCGTCGAGGTCGACCGCGAGAACGTCGGCATGGCGCAGATGGTTAAACTCAACACGAGGCCCATTGCGCTGGTCGACCTCCGCCGCGAGCTCAAGGCCGTCTTCGAGAGCCGCGAGCGCGAGGGAGTGAGCGACACTACGGTCTTCATCAAGGCCCCGAAGGACAAGGCCTATGGCGACATAGTCCTTGTCATAGACGAGGTGAAAGGCGCGGGCGCGCACCCGATCGGGTTGCAGGTCGACTACCTTGAATAGTTTCGCTAGAAGGAGATTACCTTGAAAGCAATATACAAATTTGCTCTCCTGGCTTGCCTTGCGACCTTCGGACTGGCTGCGGGCGGCTGCGGAGTCATCAACGAGTTGCGCGCCAAGGATACGCTTAACCAGGGCGTGCAGGAATACAATGACGGCAAGTACGAAGCGGCGGAGGTAAAGTTCGCCGAGGCGCTCAAGCTTGACCCCAACATGGTCAACGCACAGTTGTTCCATGCCCACACGATCAAAGCGCAATTCGACCAGAACGCGGTCGAGGAACTGGGGCAGCAGGCGCTGAAGGAGTACGACAAAATAATTGCCGACAACCAGGGCAAGAACGAGAAGGTCGTCGATCAGGCGCTTGGGTTCGAGATCAAAATTTACGAGGCGCTGGCGCGTAACGCAGGGGCCAAGAGCGAGAAGGACAAGCAACTGCGTTACGTCGAAGAACAGCGCGGGGCGATGGTCAAGCGGGCCGACAACTCCAGCAACGACGAGGTGAAGGCCGCCACGCATCACGCGCTCGCGGCGAGCTACTGGGACGAGAGTTACTACGGCAACAGCCAGCAGTACACTTCCTATGGCCGCCCGATCCCGGACGACGTAGCGAAGAAGATGAAGCCGCTGATCGAGAAGGGGCTCACGCACATAAACGAATCGCTCAGCCTCAATTCGGCCCCGCCCGACGCCTGGGTCTTCAAGCGGCTGCTGCTCTACGAGCAGCTCAAGATCGAGAGTAACCCCGAGAACAAGAAAGTTCTCGAAGCCCGGATCAAAGAGACGGGCGACATGTACGAAAAGAAACGCAAGGAGCAGCAAGAGAAGCAAGCTTCGGAAGGCACGCAGGCCGCCACGCAGTGAAGTAGCTTCCCTCCTGTGCTAGAATTAAAGGTGACGTCCTTTTGTGGGTCGTCACCTTTTTTATTTATCGCATTTTATTTGTAGCCATGATCCGCTTCGAGACTATCGTAGACAAGGTGCGACAAAACCACCCGGGCGCCGACGAAGAGCTTCTGCGCCGCGCGTACCTGTTCTCTGCGCGCGAACACCGCGGCCAGATTCGCAAGTCCGGCGAGCCCTACCTGGTCCACCCGCTCGAAGTCGCAAACATCCTGGCGGAGCTGAAGCTCGATCCGGTCTGCGTGGCCACGGGGCTGCTGCACGACATTGTCGAAGACACTGGGACTTCCATCGCGCACATCGAACAGTACTTCGGGGCGGAGATCGCCCATCTAGTCGACGGGCTGACCAAGATTTCAGAGCTTGACCACGCACCTTACGAGGAGCGGCAGGCGCTCAACATGCGCAAGATGCTCCTGGCGATCATAGACGACGTCCGCGTGGTGCTCGTCAAGCTGGCCGACCGGCTGCACAACATGCGCACGCTCGAGTACCTGCCCGGAGACAAGCGCCGCCGCATCGCCCAGGAGACGCTCGACGTGTATGCGCCCATCGCGCACCGCTTAGGCATGAGCCGCGTGCGCGGAGAGCTCGAAGACCTGGCCTTCAAATACCTTGAGCCTGAAGAGTACATAAAGATAAAGGAGCTTGTAGAGCACCGCCGCAAGCGCCTCGAAACGTTCAACGCCGAGCTTCAACAGCGCATATCCCAGATGATGGCCGACGCCGGAATAAAGATCGTCCAGCTCGAAGGTCGGATGAAGCGGTTGTTTTCCCTCTACCAGAAGCTCCGCCGCCAGCGCATCGGCATAGACCAGGTCTACGACCTTGTGGCCGTCCGCATCATCACGGACTCGGTCAAGGACTGTTACGCCGCGCTCGGCGTGATCCACACGGCGTGGACGCCTATACCGGGCAGGTTCAAGGATTGGATAGCGCTGCCGCGCGAGAACCTCTACCAGTCGCTCCACACATCGGTGCTTGGCGAAGGGGGACAGCCGTTCGAAGTGCAGATCCGCACCGAAGAGATGCACATCATCGCCGAGCAAGGCATTGCGGCCCACTGGAAATACAAAGAGGGGCGTCGCGGGACCCACACGGACGAGGACGAAAAATTCAAATGGCTCAAGCGCCTGGTCGAGGGGCAGCAAGAGGCCAGAGATTCGCGCGAGTTCATGGATTCGCTCAAGCTCGATCTCTACCCTAAAGAGGTCTACTGTTTCACGCCCAAGGGAAAGGTCATAGAGCTGCCGCGCGGGGCGACGCCGATAGATTTCGCTTTCACCATCCACACGCAAGTCGGGTTGACCTGCACGGGCGCGAAGGCCAACGGGCGGATCGTGCCGTTGCGTTATCAACTGCGCAACGGCGACGTGGTCGAGATAATGACGTCGCCGTCGGCCCGCCCTTCGCGCGACTGGATGAATTTTGTAAAGACGGCGCGCGCGCGTTCAAAGATACGGCACTACCTGGCCGAAAACGAGCGCACGACGGCCATAGAGCTGGGCAAGAAACTGTTTGAAAAAGAGGCCGACCGTTTTCGTTTGAACGCGAAAAAGCTCCTGGGCAACGGCGACCTGGAGCGCATCTCGCCCGAGTACGGCTGCGCGAGGGTTGAAGATTTGCTGGCGGCTATGGGGTACGGAAAGGTGCTGCCGCGAAACGTGATCGCGAGGCTGTTGCCGCCCGAGCGCGCGGGCGAAATCGAGCAGGAGCCCAAGACTTCGCTCAAGCAGGTGGTCAAGCGAGCGCTCGGCATGACCACCGACCGCATAGTGGTCAAAGGCATAGACGACATAATGGTCTACCGCGCGCGGTGTTGTAATCCGATTCGCGGCGAAGAGATACTGGGCTACATCACGCGCGGCAAAGGCGTGGCCGTCCACTCGATGAGGTGCCCGAACGCGCCCAGCCTGCTCGTCAACCCCGAGCGCGTCATTGAGGTCGAATGGATGAAGGCGGACGGCGAAACTTCGGCCGCTTACCCCATCACGATTAAGCTGGTGACAGAGGACCGCCCAGGCATGGTCGCGGACGTGACCCAGGCCATAGCCGGGGTGGGGACCAACATTCGCGACATTCGCGCGTCGCTCGACGATCAGGGGCGCGGCCAGCTCGTCCTCACGGCGGAGATATTCGACCTCAAACACCTTGAGAAGATAATAGCCGCGCTCAAAGCGGTGAAGGGTGTGCTCGATATCGAGCGCACAACGGGTGAGCCCGTCGAAGCCTGACCCGGGCTGTGGTGGACAACTGCACGGGGAATCTGAGATAATCTGCAATTTCAGCGAGGTGTTTGATTCTTAACTGTGGGGTCAGGCAAAGATGAAAGACCGTGTTCAGACTGAGAACGCTCCCCAAGCAATAGGCCCGTACTCGCAGGCTGTCAAAGCGAGCGGGCTGGTCTTCGCATCGGGGCAGATACCGATAGACCCGGCCACAGGCGTTGTGATCGAAGGCAGCATTGCCGAACAGACCGAGCGGGTGCTCAATAACATCAAGGCCGTGCTGGAGGCTGCCGGGAGTTCGCTTGAGCGTGTTGTGAAGACTACGGTTTTTCTTGCTGATCTGAGCGATTTTGGTGAGATGAACGAGGCGTATGGGCGCTTTTTCGCCGATGTGCCGCCCGCCAGATCTACGGTCGAAGTCTCGCGCCTGCCTCGCGATGCGCGCGTGGAGATAGACGCCATCGCGCTGCTTTAATTTTGGATTTTAGATTCGCGATTTTGGATTAGCAGAAGTCTTGTCATTCGAATCCAAAATCCAAAATCTAAAATCCAAAATCGAATCAGGCGGCTTTGACGACCTTACCGGCTTTAAGGCAGCGCGTGCAGACGCGGATTCTTTGGGCGCGCCCCCCGACCACGGCGCGGATGGCCTGGAGATTGGGATCAAAGCGGCGATTGGTGCGGTTGTTGGCGTGGCTGACCTTGTGACCGAATTGAGGCCCTTTGCCACAAACTTCGCAGCGTTTAGCCATTGTTACATACCTCCGTTGAGAATATTGTCATGAAAGCAAAACGAAAGTTTAACATGGACGGGCGACAGACCGTCAAACCCATTTTGCGAAGGAGCAACGACGTGTTTCGTGTTTCGAAGACCCTCTACATAGTAATGATCGTACTGGCCTCCCTGATGGTCGCGGCTTGCAGTGATGAAAGCAAGAATACGGACGGCGAAGTGCTGGCCAAGGTCGGATCGGGCGACATCACGCTCAAGCAAGTCGACAGCGTCATCAAGCAACAGATCGGCACGGGCGGCCCCGCCTTCACCTCGACCGAGCTTGCGGCGGCGCGCCTGAGCGCGCTCAACGACCTCATACAGGAAGAGGCCCTTTTTCAACTGGCGCAGAAAGGCGAGAACCTCGTCCCGGACGACAACAAGATAACCCAGGAGATTCAGAAGACTAAACAGGAGGCCGGGCTCACCGAAGAGAAATATCAGGAGTCGCTCAAGCAGGCGGGGCTTACGGAGGCCGACGTTCGCGAGAGGATAAAGAAGCAGCTCGCTATTAACGCGCTCAGAGACAGGGAGAAGGCGCGAGTGACCGCGCCCAGCGACGCCGAGATCGAGAAATACTTTAACGACAATCGCGCTCAGTTTGTCGCCGCTCGCGGAGTCGACCTGTCGATCATAGTGGCCGACCCCACAAACAACGGCGCCGTAGACGACGCCATGAGCGAGGCGCAGGCCGAGCAGAAGATCAACGCCATCCACAACCAGCTCAAGAGCGGCGCTGATTTTGCCACGATCGCGTCGCAAAGGTCAGAGCACCAGTCGGCCATGAGGCAGGGCTCCGCAGGGTTCGCGACCGAAGAGCAATTGCGGCAGCAGCTCCCGACTCACCCCGAGGTCGTGCAGCGGCTGATGACGATGAGCTCGGGCCAGTACACCGAACCGATCAAAGAGGCCGGGTCGTGGGTCATATTCAAGGTGAACGCCAGGCGCGATCAGGCGCAGAATCTCACGCTCGAAGACCCGGCCGTCCGCAAGACGATACTCGACGGCATCACGCAGCAGCGGCAGGCCGTTCTGCTCAACGCGCTGTTACAGAAAGCCATGTCGGAAGCGGGAATAAAGAACTACCTGGCCGAGCGAATAGTCGACAACCCTAAGACCATAGTTGAGGTTCAACCTTCGGCCCTGCTGAAACAGACCGGCGAAGCCAGCCAGCAACAGCAGCCGCAGCCGCAGCCGCGATTTGAGAACGAGAACCGCGCTGCTCAACCTGCGGCGGGCAATGCCAACAGAGCCCCGGCCACTTCTAACGCTAACCGTTAGCGGCAGTGGTCAGGGGCCGGGGTTCAGGGACCAGGGATTTGTAATTTCAAATTTGAGATTTCAAACTCTCTTCTTCCTGACCCCTGATCCCAGACCCCTGCCCCCTGCTTCTCATGCTTTTCCGGCTCGAAGAAGTACACAAATCCTACGGCGCGCAGGAGGTGCTGCGCGGTGTAACGTTTCAGGTGAATCCGGGCGAGCGCGTTGGGCTTGTGGGTCGCAACGGTGTGGGCAAGACTACAGTCTTTAGGCTCGTAATCGGGAGCGAAGAAGCCGACAGCGGGCAGGTCATCTTGCTCAGGGGGCTCCGCGTCGGCGTGCTGGAACAGCAGCCGCAATTCGACGGGCGGGCGAGCGTGCGCGAAGAGGCGCTTTCGGTCTTTACCGAAATGCGAGCGGCGGAAGCCGAGATGACGCGCCTCGAACATGTGATGTCGGAAGCCGCAGGCGCAGAGCTTGACCAGGCGATGCACGATTACAGCGATCTTCGCCACAGGTACGAGATGACGGGCGGCTTCACATACACTGCGAGGGCCGAAGCCGTGCTCGTGGGGCTCAGTTTTACGAGCGACGATCTGACAAAACCTGCGGACCAGTTGAGCGGCGGGCAGAAAGCCAGGCTCGCGCTCGCGAAGCTGCTTTTGGCAGAGCCCGACGTGCTGCTGTTAGACGAGCCCACGAATCACCTGGACGTAAACGCTGTAGAGTGGCTCGAAGATTTTCTCGCCGAATACAAATCCGCGTTCGTCATTGTCTCTCACGACCGCTTCTTGCTGGACCGGACCGCGACAAAGATCGTTGAGATCGAGGCGGGCCGCGCCGCAGTCTACACGGGAAACTACACGGCGTATGTGCGGCAGCGCGAGGAGCGCATACTCGCGCAAACGCGCGCCTACGAGCAACAGCAGGAGATGATAGCCCGCACGGAAGATTTCATACGCCGCAACATCGCGGGGCAAAAGACGAAGCAGGCCAAATCCCGCCGCAATAAGCTTGAGCGGCTTGAGCGCGTCGAGCGCGTGCGCCAGGATCACGTGGGCGATTTCCGCATCCAATCGGTCGCCCGCGCTGGCGACAACGTGCTCGCGGTGGCGGACCTCGGCGTGGGTTACGGCCCCATCGAGGTCGCGTCGGGCATCTCGTTTCTGTTAAGGCGCAGCGAGCGGCTTGGGATCATAGGCCCGAACGGTTCGGGGAAAACCACTTTCCTGAAAACGATTCTAGGCGAGCTTGAGCCGACGGCGGGCGGGCTGACCTGGGGGGCAAACGTGGAGCCCGCATATTTCGACCAGGAGATATCGAACCTCGATCCCGGTTCAACGGTCATAGAAGAGATGGCCGTCGCAGCGCCGCGCGCGGTGGAAGGCGAATTGCGCGGCTACCTCGCGAGGTTCCTTTTCACCGGCGAAGATATTTACAAAAGCGTGGCGGCGTTGAGCGGAGGCGAGCGGAGCCGGCTGGCTCTTGCGAAGCTTGTTTACAGCCGCGCGAATGTTCTGGTGCTGGACGAGCCGACAAACCACCTCGATATTCCTTCGCGCGAGGCGCTTGAAATCGCGCTGTCCGGGTACCCCGGAACGATCATTACAATCTCGCACGACCGTTATTTTCTCGACAAGATCGCAACTGAGATACTCCATTTCGAGGGCGGCGCTGCGACCTATCACATGGGAACCTACTCCGACTATTACGCGATGCGCCACCGCAAAGAGCCTGTCGAAGAGCGCGCCGCTCCCAAGCCGCGCACGGCCAAGGCTCGCACTCCATCCGGGCCGAAGCAACGCCGCCGCACGATTGAACAGATAGAGACGGAGATAAGCCGGTTTGAAAGCGAGCTTCAAGAGCTCTCAGAAAGGCTAGCCAGCCCTGCCGCTCATTGGACCGCCGAAGAGTATGGCGAGATAAGCAATCGCCAGGAGTCGCTGAACGCCGAGCTTGAAAAGCTTTACGCGGAATGGGAAGCTGTCGCCGCCCTTGCGGGCGAATAACCGGTGATTCAATCAGCTTTTGATTTGCCGAGCAGGAAGCGACGGCGCGTGTCGAGCGTTCGAGATCGGTCTTTGCGCGGCAGCTCAAGCAGAAGCCTGTAAGCCGTAACATCACCCGCGCTGAAGGATTGAACGCACGTCGTTTGCCGGGATGCACTTGTGCAGGCGCGGTAAGAATCAGTTCACCAGTTGCCATCTATCAAAACCTCTACCTACTTAATGCGAGAACCGCGTAGCAGTTCCTTCACCCATACATAGACTCTTTTTCCGGCCCTTATGCTGAACCTAAACCTCTTGAAAGTGATATAATCTGCCCTCCCCGGTCGAATCGCGGAATATTTAGCCCTGATTTCAGTCAGAGCTATATTCATCAGCCGAACGTGAATGAGCGCAGCCCGCGCCTGGCTGCAAAGACAGATGACCAATGGCTAACGACCTGACGGCGGAACGCTGGCAAAAGATTAAAGAGCTGTTCCACGCGGCGCTTGAGCTTCATGCGAACGAGCGCCGGGCGTTTCTCGATGAAGCTTGCGCAGGCGATGAAGAGATCAGGCAGGAAGTCGAATCCCTACTTGCTGAACACGAGCAGCCTTACAGCTTGATTGACAGGCCCGCATTCGAAGTCGCCGCCGATTTGCTCGCGACCGAGGAGTTCTCATCCGAAGCGGAGCAAGCAATTGGTCCTTACAATATTATCGGCCAGATAGGACGCGGCGGGATGGGAGAGGTTTACCTGGCGCAAGATACTCGCCTGGGCCGCCGTGTGGCTCTCAAGCTGCTCCCCTCTCGCTTCACAAGCGACCAGGACCGCTTGCGCCGATTCAAACAGGAAGCGCGCGCCGCCTCTGCTCTCAACCACCCCAACATCATCACTATTCACGAGGTCGGGCAGGTAAACGCGGCGCACTTTATCGCCACAGAGTTCGTCGAAGGCTGCACGCTCCGCTCAGCAATCGAAGAAGGCGCGATGAAGCCGGACGAAGCGATTGATGTCGCCATCCAGGTGGCGAGCGCGCTAAGAGCAGCGCACGAAGCGGGGATCGTGCACCGGGACATAAAGCCGGAAAACATAATGCTCAGACCCGATGGCTACGTCAAAGTGTTGGATTTCGGCCTGGCCAAGCTGACCGAGCGAAACGCGATTACAGGCGACGGCCGGCCAAGCATCACAGCAGTAGACACGAATCCAGGCATAGTGATGGGGACGGTCAGCTACATGTCGCCGGAGCAGGCGCGCGGGCTCGCGATAGACGCGCGGACAGACGTATTCAGCCTCGGCGTTGTGCTCTACGAGATGATCGCTGGCCGCGTGCCGTTTGAGGGCGAAACGGTGAGCGATATTATCGTAGCAATACTCGAGAAGGAGCCGCCGCCGCTTTCAGCATACAGCAACGGAGCCCTGGGGGAATTGCAAGCTATCATCGATAAGGCGTTGCAAAAAAAGAAGGAGGACCGCTACCAGACGGCGAAGGAGATGCTTGAGGAACTGAGAAAGTTGAAGCAGGACCTTGAGATTCGAGCGAGGATCGAAAGCGGTTCGTCAGAAGAGTTGCTGGCCGGGGTTCGCACTAGAGCAAGCGGGGAGCAATCGTCAGCCGCGCCTGTCGCAGCCATCACAGCACCTAACGCCGCGCATGTCACCGGCAGAATCAAGCTGCACAAGAAAGCCGCCATCGTAGTTCCGGCTGCGGCTGTAATTGCATTAGCAGCGGTCATAATTTGGATAAACATGCCCGGAGAGCAAACCAAGCCCGAAACGCCCTTCCAGCCGATGGAGATTGTCCGTGTACACACAGTCCGCAAAGCCCTGGATGCAACCATCTCGCCCGATGGCAAGTACGTTGCCTATGTGACGAGCGAAGCGGACCGGCAGACAATCTGGCTGAAACAACTCGCCACGAATACAGACACGCAAATTGTTCCCCCAACCGAAATCAGCTACAGATATCTCGCCTTCTCGCCCAATGGCGATTACTTGTACTACATTGCCAATAAGGCAAATGAGCCGCGTGCGCTTTATCAAATGGCTGCGACAGGCGGACCCGCGAGAAAACAGCCGGTTCGCGTAACGACCCCCTTTAGTTTTTCCCCTGATGGAAAACGATTAGCTTTCGTACGCAGGTCAAATGATGGTGAGACTGCGATCATAGTAGCGGATATAGATGGGAGCCGTGAGCAAGAGCTTGCCTCGCGCAGACTGCCTGAGGGGTTCAGCTATCGCGGGCCCTCCTGGTCGCCTGATGGAAAAGTTATAGCCTGTAGCGTAGGAGAGGCTCCTTACGGTGTCAATATGAGTGTGGTTGAAGTGAGTGTAGAAGACGGGACGGTCAGGCCCATAGCTTCCCGGCAATGGTCCCCCATTCATAAAGTTTCCTGGCTTAGGGATGGAAGCGGCCTTGTCCTGCTTGCAGTGGACAATTCTTCCTGGGATTTTCCGCAGGTATGGTTTCTTTCTTACCCAGGAGGGGTGGCGCACAGGATTACTGCCGATTTGAGTAAATACAGCCAATACCATTTGAGTCTGACGGCAGACTCCAGCGCTATACTCACATTGAAATCTGATACGGTCTGTAATATATGGGTCGCGCCGGATGGCGCTCGCAGCCGCGCCAAACAGATTACGTTCGGGTCGGCAGGCAGGCACGATGGATTATATGGTCTTTCCTGGACTCCTGACGGCAAGCTTGTCTATGACGCGTTCGTCTCTAATATAGAGGCCGTTTTCATAATGAATGCGGATGGCACAGACTCGCGACAACTGACGAGCACGGATTACGTCTCAACCATATCAACCACAACTCACGATGGTCGTTCTGTATTTTTTCATTCAAATCGTGCCGGCAGGTGGAATATCTGGAGAATAGATATTGATGGCAATAATCTCAGACAGGTAACTGACGGTACCGGTGATGTTCAGCCGCATTGTTCGCCTGATGGCAAGTGGCTGTTTTTTGCTTCCTCTTACGAAGGCAAGCCCATGATGTATAAAGCGCCGATTGATGGCGGAGAACCAATTCGATTATTTGATAAGGATAGCGCATATCCGGTGGTCTCTCCTGACGGAAAGCTGGTAGCATTTCCCTATTTTGATGAGCAGGTAAATACGCGCCGGCTGGCAGTCATCTCTTCTGAAACAGGTCAGCTCCTGAAATCATTCGATATTGGATATTATTGGTACTTCGTCCGCTGGACTCCCGATGGCCGCGCGGTGGCATACATAAAGACTCAAGGTGACGTTTCGAATATCTGGGCACAACCTCTCGACGGCGGCAAGGCTGTGCAATTGACCGATTTCAAATCCGACCTGATATTTAATTTCGCCTGGTCGAACGATGGCAAGCAATTGGCCATCGCCCGTGGCAGTGAAACTAGTGATGTGGTGATGATAAGAGATATCAGGTAGGGTTTATATAGTCTACAGATCGCCAAAGGGAAGGTCTGAGGCCGAGGCTGAAAGAGGAGATATGCCTCGGCCTCAACTGCAATCAGCAATTTGGATGCGGGTTACTCCACCTGGCGTATAAGAGTCTGGTTGTGGTTGAGCCTAAATCCACCAGCCTTGACGTTCGACTTGACGCGCAGGCCGCCATTCTTGCGATTGATCGTCTGGTTGTGATTAAGGTTTAATCCGCCGGCTTTTACATTCGATTTAACTTTCAAGGTATTCTCCTTCGATAATTGACACTGAATATTACAGGCCGCAGCGAAGCTCTTTAGCCTCTGCACCCTTGCCTCGTGGAATCGGTCTTTCAACCGACTGCCTCGCCACCTTTGCTTTCGAGCTTTTTATCGCCCTCATATTGATAATGCGCAGGCGCTCGCCAAAAACTATCATCGGTCTAAATTTTTTTACGCGCCATAGTAGGCAGCCACAGGTTATTTCTGACTGATGGAGAGTTTGACAAAGATGTGATAGATTTCGCATAAGTCCGGCGAACATTTGCGTCTTAAGAGGTGGATATGAGCGCGCCTCAATCGCATGAAGTCACGCAACTCCTGATCGCCTGGAGCGAGGGCGATCAGGTCGCTCTCGAAAAGCTCATTCCCTTTATAGAAGCGGAATTGCGCCGCCTGGCGAAACATTACATGCGACGCGAGCGCGCCGGCCATACTTTGCAAACTTCGGCTCTGGTCAACGAAGCTTACATGCGGCTGATAGACTGGCGAAACGCGAAATGGCAGAACCGCGCGCACTTTTTCGGCGTCTCCGCTCAGTTGATGCGGCGCATACTGATCGATTTCGCCCGGCGCCGTCCCCGCGATCAAGACGGCGAAGTCCATCACGTATCTCTCGACAATGCCCTAACGCTGTCTCACGGGCGAAGCGCAAACCTGGTGGCGCTCGACGACGCGCTCAGGTCGCTCGCCAAGCTCGACCCAAGAAAGGGGCGCATCGTAGAACTGCGCTTTTTCGGCGGTCTCAGCGTAGAGGAAACAGCCGAAGTCCTGAGCGTATCTGCTATAACGGTCATGCGCGAATGGAACAAGGCAAGGACCTGGCTTTATCGCGAGCTTAGTCGCGAGGGCGGAAGTGAAGACTGAACGTTTCAGACAGATAGATAACCTGTTTGACGAGGCGATAGAGCGCGAGGCAGGCGAGCGCCTAGCTTTTCTCGACGAGGCCTGCGCCGGCGATGAAGACCTGCGCAAAGAAGTGGAGTCTCTGCTTCGAGCTTATGAGCGAGTCGGGAACTTCATACAGACTCCGGCCATCGACATCGCTGCTAAAGCAATGGCCGATGACAAATCGGCCTTAAAGCCAGGGCGAGAGATGGGCCCGTTTCGCATCGTCTCTTTATTAGGCGCAGGCGGCATGGGCGAAGTCTACCTCGCCGAAGACTCAAGGCTCGGTCGCAAAGTCGCCTTGAAGCTGCTGCCTGCCGAGTTCACAAAAGACCCGGAGCGTGTGAGCCGCTTCGAGCGCGAAGCTCGCTCCGCGTCTACTCTCAATCATCCGAACATCATAACCATCTACGAGATCGGTAAGGTAGACGATACGCACTTCATAGCGACTGAATACATTGACGGCCAAACGCTCAGACATCGCATTACGGGCGGAAGAATTAATTCAAAAGAGTCTCTTGACATAGGGATTCAAATATCGAGCGCGCTTGCCGAAGCGCACGCTGCGGGGATCGTGCATCGAGACATAAAGCCGGAAAACATTATGCTCAGGCCCGACGGCTACGTCAAAGTGTTGGACTTCGGGCTGGCCAAGCTCACAGAGCATAAATCATCGGAAGTTTCGCAAGAGTCACTCACGGCGCGGACAGAGTCTGGTAGGGTGATGGGGACGGTCAATTATATGTCGCCTGAGCAGGCGCTTGGGCAAGCGTTAGATCAACGCACTGACATATTCAGCCTTGGAGTTGTGCTTTATGAGATGGTGACAGGCACACATCCTTTCAAAAGCGGCTCGGTAGCAGCAACCTTCGACGCCATTCTCAACCGCGCGCCTGTTCCGCTTTCAGACTCCGACCCTGGCCTGCACGTTGAATTAGACCGCATCATAATGCGCTCGCTTGAGAAAGACCGCGAGCATCGCTATCAAACAGCTTCGGACTTGCGCGCGGAGTTGAAGCGGCTAGGAAGGGACACTGATTCATCGCTTGCGGTCGCTGCTGTCAAATCATCCACGTCAAGACGCCTGCAACAGATAAAGAGGACGGTAAGCATGAAGCAGGGTCTTATCGCCCTCGTAATACTTGCAGTGGCCGCAATCGCATGGCTTCTTGTGTTGACGTTGAGCAGAGAGGTTGAACAGAAGCCCGACACCCCGATTATATCAAGCGCCCTTCCCGTCACTGATGCGGCTGGCGAAGAATGCTTCCCCAATCTTTCACCCGACGGTAAATCGCTTGTTTATGTCAGTGAGGC
The DNA here is from genome assembly GCA_036277095.1 of Blastocatellia bacterium. Lineage (GTDB taxonomy): Bacteria > Acidobacteriota > Blastocatellia > UBA7656 > UBA7656 > DASUNP01. The sequence continues at coordinate 6,693 of DASUNP010000088.1, read as the reverse complement.
ATCGGGCAATCTCGATATTTATCACCTGCGAGTCGGAGGCAAGAACTCTGTTAATCTCACTTCGGATTCTGTATCTGATGATACTCATCCCGCCTACTCGCCGGACGGCGAGCTAATAGCTTTCCGCTCTGAGCGCGAGGGCGGAGGTATATTCATCATGGGCGCATCGGGCGAGTCTGTCCGTCGGTTGACAGACTTCGGGTACAACCCTTCCTGGTCGCCTGACGGCAAACAGATCGTTTGCGCTATAGAAGGTGTGGCTAGCTCAGCCGTGCGCTTTGTCCCGAAGAGCCAGTTGTGGGCTGTTGACGTTGCTACACACAACAAGCGGCTGATTACAGAAGGCGACGGGGTACAACCCGCCTGGTCGCCTCACGGCCATCGAATAGCTTATTGGAACAGGCACACGGGAGGGCAACGAGACATCTGGACGATCTCGGCAAACAAAGCCGTTCCTATTCAGGTCACAGATGACGCGTTCGAGGATTGGAACCCGACCTGGTCACCTGATGGGAAGTATCTATTCTTTGTCAGCACGCGCGGCGGGAATATGAACGTCTGGCGGGTAGCTATTGAAGAACAGACCGGAAAAGTTCTGGGCGAGCCTGAGCCGGTAACGCTGCCGTCATCCTCAGCCCAGCATATTTGCTTATCGCGCGACGGGCAGAGGATGGCTTACGTGCAGAGGCTCGCCAAAGTCAATATTCAGAAGCTGGAATTCAATCCCCTAAATGAAATGGTATCGGGCAGTCCGGCCTGGGTCACCGAAGGGGCCAAGCATATAACAGACCCTAAGCTGTCTCCCGACGGCGAATGGTTTACCCACGATGCCTATGGAGATCGGCAGTCTGATATTTTCGTCATTAAGAAGGACGGCACAGGTCAGCGCAACCTCACGCAAGACGCATATAAAGACCTGAGTCCCGAATGGTCGCCGGACGGAAAACAGATAGCTTTCTATTCGGACCGCAGCGGCACATATCAAATCTGGACGATCAAGCCGGATGGGTCGGGGCTTCAGCAGTTAACTTTCGCGCCCGATCCCGGCGCAGTCTATCCGGTGTGGTCGCCGGATGGCTCGCGCCTGGCTTATAGCGTCTATAGCAGTCACTCATACATCATTGATTTGAACAAACCCTGGCACGAGCAGACGCCGCAGCCCGTAGCGCCGATGGATGATCCTTACGGCATATTCGTCGCTTATTCGTGGTCGCCGGACGGGCAGAAACTGGTCGGCACCTCCGCCGACTCGCGCATTAGAAAGCTTACAGCCATCCATGTGTACTGGCTCGACTCTCAGAAATACGAAAAGGTCACCGATTTCGGAGATGCGCCTCAATGGTTGAGCGATGGCCGAAGGTTTATTTTTGCTCATCAGAATAAGGTCTATATTGTGGACACACAGACAAAGAAGCCGCGCGCATTATTTCCACTCGCCCCGCACGATGTCTCGGAGTTTAAAATCTCTAAAGATGATCGAATGATCTACTACAGCATTACCACAAAGGAAGCTGACATCTGGCTCGCCACCCTTGAGCAATTCTGATAATGGTTGCCGCTAGATCGGCGCGCTTTGGGTGAAGAAAGAGGCGCAGGCCGCGCAGGTGATTACAACCTGCGCGGCCTGCGCGCTTCGGGTGCCGTTTATGCACCGGCTCAGCATTGATAGGTTTTAGATTGAGCTGATCACCTTCCAATTGATGAGCCGGAATTTGCCATCGTCCAGTTGCAGCGCGGTAACGATATTGCCGGTGGCGGCCACTTTGGCAATCGGGGTGTAGATTGTGCGCTCCCCGTCGCGTCTGATCATTCCGTCATCGCCAATCACCCATTTGATCAGCTTCAGATTGTTGTCCGTCAGGCGCACTGCCGTAGTAGTTCCGGCAAGGGCCAGATCGCTGACGTCGCCCGCCGCCGCGGTTCCTTTCAGCGACACGACGCCCGCCCAATTGACCTGCCAGGTGGCGATGTCCAGCTCGTTGTCGCTGTTGATAACGGCGGTCATAAACCCGCCGCCATCGAAGAAACCGCTCTTGCCGTCACCTAGCGTGTCAAGCGCAATCCTGGTCGGGATCGAAATAGAATTGCTGACCGGGCCGAACACGCCAATACCTTTGTGTTCCAAGTTGCCGAAGCCGTTAACGTCAAACACATCGACCTGGAGCTTCCCCGAACCGTTGCGCGAAGCGGCGACAACGCGCGCGCTTTGGCCATAATCAGTCGCATAGCGCAGCGTCTTGATCGCTACGGCGCTCGCCGCACCTGCTTCGTAAGTGTCTTTCAGGATGATCGTATTGTTTGAGTAGTCGATGAGCCAGACGTTGAGTTCCAAGTTGCCCGCGACATTGCGTGTGGCCGTCACCACGCGGCTTATCGGACCGATCATGGCAGCTTTGGTCACCGCGACTTCCAACGCCGGCAGGCCAGAGCGCAAACCGTGTTGCGTGAGCTTGTCGCCATCGAACAGCCAGCCGATGACGCTGAGCGTACCCTGATTGTCTATCGATGCGGTGGCAAAATTCGCGCCGTCGGTGATGGCTAGTTTTTGTGCGGCGATTGCAGAGAAAGGGAAAAAGGGCTGGTAAGCAAACTCCTCGTCCGCTAAAGCGACTTCGCCGGTGTCGGACGCCGCCAGGTAAGCCGCCAGCTTGAGCCGACCGTTAATGTCGCGCACAGCAGCGACATGCCGTCTCTCACTCCCTTCGATGTCGGCAGTGTTGACGGCGACGCGGCTGATCGTGTAGCCATCGGTCTCGCCGTTGGCTCTGATGAGGTATTCGTAGCCGCTCACCGCATACTTGTAAGCATCAATCAGCAGGCCGTCCGGATGCGGCTCTACTGCCGAATTTACAAGAAGGACCGCATCGCAGTTGTTCGGCAAGCGGGTGATGTAAGTGCGAACGCCCACGCCGCTAAAGTCTATGCTGCCATTCTTGCCCAGGTTCTTCACACCCTCGGCATCCCAGGGCCGCGCCCACCCCAGTGCCGTTGAGCCTGGAGAGCCTGAAAATTCGCTCATCGTTGTGCTGGTCAGCAGATTGTTGAGATATTGGCTGGAAAGAATCTTCTTGTAGCGGATCGCCGCCAGGAATTCGACCATATCACGCGCAGTCGCGTACCAGCCGCCGGCGCTGCAGCTTTTCAGCGCGGTCGCATCTGGCTTCCCTTGCCGCCATGATTGGCCATTGAAACTATAACAGTTCGGCGCTCCGTCGCATCTGGCGAAGTAGTTGATGTTGTTATCCGACGAGCAGGTGATGTCGGAAAGGTTGACGCTGTCGGCCCATAACTCGTGGGTCTGGGCGACGATCTGTTCCGCAGTCTCCGCGCCGGTCTTGGATTGGATCACAATCCGCGCCGCGTTGGTGTTGTAATTGTTGTAATTGCGTTCGCAATTCTCCCCCGGCCCGCCACAGTTGAGCTGTGGCGTGGTGGAAAAGAAGTTTATACAGTCCATCTTGTCGCCGTCCAACTTCTCGCACTCCCCGCCTTGTTCATCGTCCAAACCGGTGGTATGTGTCAGCAGGCTGATCAGCGGACGCTGTGTCACCCATGAGTTTGCCGGGTAATCGTCCGGGTCGAGGTGCTGGGAAATCCGGTCTGTCTCTATATCGTTGATCATTCCGTTGTCAGCCAGCTTCAACACAGTCATTGTCGTAATCATTTTGCTGACGCTGGCCAGGTTGAGCCGCGTATGCGTGGTCATATCGACCTCCTGGTCGGGTATGTGGCTGAGCTTTGATTTGCCCCAGGCGCGGCTGTAGATGACGCGCCCCGATTGCGCCAGCATAAACTGATAACCGACTGTCTTGTCGGCCAGTTCATCGTGTATTGTGCGCGCCATCTTCTCGGCCTGGTCGTAGTTGAATGGCTTCGCGTTGTCGTCGTTGAGAAAGGCCAGGTAGGTCTGGCCATTGACCGTATACGGCTCTACGTCAACGTAGGGCTGGGATTGTCCTCCACCGTCTATGATCTGGCCGCCAGTGGGATAGCCGGTGACGCCGGTCTGAGTGTCAAACGCCACAGTGAAGTAAGAGCCGGTGGCGCGCTGATAGAAGAAGAGCGCGTACCTCAAGACGCCCTGACTGCTGGAGAGCAGGGCGAAGCGCACCGCAGAGTAGTTCGGGCCAACCTGCCCGTCTAAAATGTTCTCCCCTTCAACGCCGTTGGCAGCGATCTTTTGAATGATAAAGCGCCCCAATTGATCGCCGCTTTCGCCCGGCTTCTTGTGCGGGTCGCCCGCCGCTTTGTAGAGCGCGCGGTAAGTCACCCCACCGAAAGTCAGGTGATCCACGCTCGTCCAGCCGCGCGTCCAGGTGGTCCCGGCGATCTTCAGCCCATTGATCGAGTAGACCACCGCCGCGCCCGTCCAGGTGTCATAGCCGAGCAGATAACAGGCCCCGTTATAGTAATAATGACTGAAGAGGTTTTTGTCCTTCCAGTCGTTCAACGTAGTTATGGTCATTGAGCCGAAGTTGGGCGAGCCGTCATCGTTCATGCGGAACTTGTGAATCTGGCCGGTGAAGGAATTGTGCGTGAGCAGGTAATTGATGCCGGCAGTCTGCACGAACTCCGCCGACGTGCAACGAAAGCCGGTGAAGAGGACGTTGAAACTATCCCAAGTGAGGGAGCCAATCCCGCCAACAGCGTTGGCCTGATAGATTATGGCTTTACCAGTGTTGCTATTGAGCAGGAACACAAACGTCTGTCCAATCCCATTCTTGAAGGTGCGGACGAGGTTATAACCGGGCACCGCGCTGCCAAATGGTATTCCGCCAGTCTGGTTGTTCACAGCGCCGCTATTTGCGTCCAGTCGGAAAATGTCAAAGTCGGTTTTTTCGACCGCAGGCGGCGGCGTTGGCCCCGCGAGGGTGCGAGTAGTGCTCGTCAGTGATGACAGCGTCGTCCAAATCACCAGCGCCGCCAGCACGAATGCTGCCCAGCGACTCTTTCGCCCCATCAGGCAGCGGGGGTTTTGTTTGACTATTACTCTCATTGTAATTGCTCTCCTTACTCCTAATGATAGATTCCGATTTTAGAGATCGCCGAAGGTCATCGACTTCTTTCCGCATCGGTGGAGGTGGTCTTTCGATCCCACCCTTTGACTTGAGCTTTTATCGCTCTCATCTACTTAATGCGCAGGCGCTCGCCAAAAACTATCATCGAGATATAAGATCGCTTTCTTTTTCCACAGCTTTTCCACACAATTTCCACAAGCTATCCTTTGCTCGCCCAATATATTGCGCATCACAATAATTTCCCCACAATTTGTGGTGTACACTTACGGCATGGCTGTGCTATATTCGCGCGGCGTGGATACAGGTGGTCACTTGATCGTTGATCGTCAGAAAGCGTTGGACCTAATAACAGCAGGCACAAATAAATAACGGCTTCGAGCGGGCTTCCCCTACCGCGCGGGCGCTTCCCGATTCATAAAAAGCAATGAATGAGAAAGATTTCGTCCATCTTCACCTTCACACCGATTTTAGCCTTCTCGATGGAGCGATTCAGATAAAGCCGCTCGCCGCCCGCGCGCAAGAGATAGGCGCGCGCGCAGTCGCCGTCACAGATCACGGCAACATGTACGGGGCCGTATCTTTTTACAACCAGATGAAGGGCTCCGGCATAAAGCCCATCATCGGCATGGAAGCCTATATCGCGAAGGGCAAGCATACGGATCGTGGCGAGGAAGGCACCGAGCGCGGGATGAATCATATAATCCTGCTCGCGAAGAACCTCCAGGGTTATCGCAACCTTGTCAAACTCTCTTCGCTCGCGTTCACGCGCGGGTACTACTACAAGCCGCGAATAGATAAAGAGCTTCTCTCCGAGCACAGCGAAGGGATAGTCGCGCTCTCGGCCTGTTTGTCCGGCGTCCCGTCGTCGCTGCTTCTTACGGACAAGTTCAACGAGGCCGCGCGCCAGGCCAAGGAGTTCGAAGACATTCTCGGAAAAGGCAATTACTATCTCGAAGTCCAGAATCACAACCTTGAAGAAGAGACGGGCGTGGTCATACCGGGCATGCGCGAGTTGTCAAAAAAGACTGGAATCCCGCTTGCGGCCACCAACGATTGCCACTACCTGCTGCGCGAGGACTGGCGCGCGCACGACATACTCGTCTGCATCGGAGCGGGCAAGACCGTAAACGAGAAGCGCGGGCTCAAGTATAAAGAGGGCGAGTTCTACGTCCGCTCGGCCAAAGAGATGTGGCTGATCTTTGGCAAGGACATGCCCGAAGCTTTGCTCAACACCGTAGCGATAGCCGAAATGTGCGAGCTTCAGTTGCCGAGCGGCGAAAACCACTTGCCTAACTTCCGCGTGCCCGAAGGCGAAACGATCGAAAGCTACTTCGCAAAGATGGCGCACGCTGGGCTTGAAGAGAGATGGGCTGCTATCAATGACCGCGCGGACCGCAAATGCGATTTAGACGATTACAAAGCGCGGCTCGAACAGGAGATCACCGTCATCACGAAGATGGGGTTCGCGGGTTATTTCCTGATCGTCTGGGACTTCATCCGCTACGCGAAGAAAAATAATATTCCAGTCGGTCCGGGTCGAGGGTCGGCGGCGGGCAGCCTCGTAGCATACAGCCTGAAGATCACCGACATCGACCCGCTGCAATACGACTTGCTGTTTGAGCGTTTCTTAAACCCCGATCGCGTCTCGATGCCCGACATAGATATTGACTTCTGC
>DASUNP010000087.1:0-74076 GCA_036277095.1 Blastocatellia bacterium | reverse complement strand
GGCCCAGGCCACCAGGACGTGGGTATCGGGCGTCGGCGACGATGTCAACCCTTGCAGCCGCACCGCCCCCTGCAAGACCTTCGCCGGTGCCATCTCTAAGACCGCCGCCGGCGGCGAGATCTCCGTCCTTGATCCTGCCGGTTACGGCGCCGTCAACATAACCAAGTCTATCACCATCGACGGCGGCGGCATCACGGGCTCCATAATCGCCTCGTTGGTAAACGGCATCATAGTCAATGCAGGCGCTAATGACACGGTGAGGCTCCGCAATCTTTCGATCAACGGCGTAGGCAATGGATTAAACGGCATACGCTATCTCGCGGGCAAGAATCTGCATGTCGAGAACCTGACTATTCAGGGATTCACAAGCAACGGCATAGACATGAACCTCGGCGCCAACAACGGCAACCTTAGCGTAAAAGATACATATATAAACAACTGCGGAGTGGCCGGGATAAGAATACAGACCAGCACGGGCACAGCTACCGCATCGCTGGATAATGTAAGGCTGCACGCGAATCAATTCGGGCTCGATGCCTTTTCGGGTCACGTCACGATCAGCAACTCCGTCGCCTCGCAAAACACAAACATAGGCATAGTGGCCGAAAGCACTGCTACGATAAACGTCGAGAGGACCGTCATCAGCAACAACACTACGGGCGTGTCAGGATTCAGCGGCACCGCCACGATACGGCTGTCCAACAGCGCTTTATTTAACAACGGAACAGGGATCAACGTCGCGGGTGGGACGACAGTCGCGAGTTTCCAGAACAACCAGTTCGCCGGCAACACCGTGCCCGGCACACCGAATGTTTTCCTGAGCCAGCAGTGATCCCCTTCAACTGCTGGTGCTGTAGGCCCCGCTCCCGCCGGTAGTTTGCGGCAGAAGCGGGGCCTTGTTTTTCAACCCCAGGCCTTCAGTTCAACCTCTCTGTCAAAAGGACCCGCACACCCCCGCGCCAGTCCTCATTTATCCCTATGCGATAGACGGGAACGCGGCTTGAAATGGCGCTCGCCACGAGATGTGTCGTCGCGTGAAAACGCAACAGCGGCGCAACCAGGTAGAGCAGTGGCGCGCGGTCGGCCATCTTTAGTCCCTCGAAGTAACCGCGCCGCTCGAAATCGCCGCGCACGCGATGCCATTCGACGCGCAGCCAGTAATCCAAGCCTTGAAAAACGAACTCGGCATCCTCAGCCACTTTCAACTCCATCACCACCAGCCGGCCTTCGCGCGTCGCCCCGAGCAGATCGATGAACGTGTGATGCTCGCCCCGGTAAGCCGGGACCTGTGAATAGACGTAGCGCGGGTCTAGCGTCGGGTCGATTGTGGTCACGTCGCTTCGGATCAACGATTCGAGCCACCGCTCCGCTTGTGAGCGATACAACAGATCATCCCGGCAATCTGAATCAGACCTGCGGTTGGATGCTACCTCGCGTATCAGGTTTTCACACTCCGCGCGGCTGGCGTCGTCGAGCCGCTTTCTCGGCTTTTGAATGCCGAACTCGACGCGGCGGTCTTTTATCGACACGCGCGCAAGCTCAAGACCGCGAATTGAAAGCGCGACCCAGTTCCCTTTCCGCTGCGCTTCGATTTTTCCGGGCGCAAGCCGCAGGACATCGTCGATCGTCGCCTGAATGTCGTGCGGAATATCTCGATTGCGCGGCCACCGAGCGCGAGCGCTTGCGCGCCGCAGATTATCGGCAAGGTCACCCTGATCGAATGCCGCAACAGTCACGATCTGCCCGCTCGCCTCGTCGACCTCGGCAAGCGATACGGCGTGGCCGGTCACATCTATGCAAGTCAATCTTGTTGCCAGAGTCGTAGCGCGACCGCGAGGCGCAAAGATAATCAAGCGGCTCACAGACAATCGCTTCCCCCTGAGCGCGTCCATCCAGCTTAATCCAGACGTGAGCAGAGCATCGATCGTCGTTTGCGTTTCGCTCTGACCGCAGCCTACGGCGGCTATGGTCTTGCCGCGATGCTTGATAATAAACCGCGCGTGAACTCCTGGCAGATGGCGCGTATCGTCTCGCGCCCGGGTGGCGCGCTCAACCTTGTAGCCAGCAAAGCTTGATTCGATCATCGAGGCGAGCTTTCGGGCGAACTCGTCTCGCGAGCCTGTCAAGCTGGTCGCCCGCCCGCCGCGCGTTAGCTCTACGAGGGAATCTGCGCGGCCCATCTGCTTCGTGCATCGCAGGTGCAACCCGTCGGGCGCCGCCTCACAGCTTGTGACGCGCCAGGACCGCGACCACTCATCGCCCCAGCACGAGAGTATCAGCTTTCCGTATGAGAGATCGGCCGCCGCCCGGCCCGCGAGAACTGTGGCAATCAGTCGCGCGTCCTCGTAAAGATCGAACGAGCCACCCATCAGGAAGAGTTCCAGATCGTACCTGATGCGGCTCAACTCTTCGGCTGAGATGACCTCGCTATGCATCCCCATAGAGCTTTGATTAGGCGCTGGCCTTGTGGCGCGCGGCGAGCTGGCCGCAGGCCGCGGATATGTCCTGGCCGCGCGGGCGACGTATGAACGACGGCAAACCGGAGGCGGTCAATATCTCCTGGAAAGCGAGTATCCGGACCATCGGCGATGACTGATAGGGAAGCTCTGGGGCGGGGTTGTGCGGGATTAGATTAACTTTGGCGCGGAGAGTTGAAAGCAATCTTACAAGCTCGCGCGCGTCGCGATCGCTGTCGTTGACGCCCGCGAGCATTACGTATTCGAAGGTCAGCCGCTCGCGCTCTCCGAGCGGAAAGCTGCGACAGGCCGCGATCAATTCTCGGAGCGGGTATTTACGATTTATAGGAAACAATCGATCGCGCAATTCGTCGTTCGCGGCTGTGAGCGAGATTGCGAGGCGGGGCCGCACAGGTTCTGCGGCGAGGTCGTAGATGCGCGGCACTATCCCCGCCGTCGATAGCGTCACGCGACGGGGCGTGATCTGAAGCCCTTCCTCGTCGGCAAACAACCGTATAGACTTCATCACGCTCTCATAATTCAAAAGCGGCTCGCCCATCCCCATCATCACTATGTTGGTCCCGTGAGGCGGCTCTAAGCCTGCGCCGTAAACTTCGTTCAACACGATGACGACCTGCGACACGATCTCGCCCGCCGTCATATTACGTTTCAACCCGATCACCCCGGTCATGCAAAAATCGCAAGCCAGCGGGCAGCCGACCTGGCTCGATATGCAGATCGTGTCGCGGCGCTCTTCGGGCATAAAGACCGCCTCGACTTCGCGCCCGTCCGCGAGCTTCATCAAAAACCGCCGCGTGCCGTCCGAAGAGAGAAATACATTCTCTATCTTTGTATTAGTCACGACCGCGTGGTCCGCAAGTATCCGTCGCAGCGTCTTGGGCAGATCGGTCATGCGGTCGAAGTCCGTGATGCGGCGGCGGTGCATGGAAGCAAAAGTCTGGCGCGCGCGGTAGGGCTTCTCTCCGAGGGATTCAAACAGCGCCCACAGCTCGTCGGGCGCGAGCCCCAGCAATTCTATTTTTTCATCGGGCGCAATAACTCTCATCACTCTGATCTCAGCGTTATGTGTGTGATCTCAGCAGGCGCGTTGATCCTGATGGGCGGCCCCGTGGTCCCGAGTCCGCGGTTGACGTACAGGTGAGAGTCGCCTATGCGGAACAGCCCGGCCAGGAACATGGTGGCGAGCGCCGCAGGGGTTAATACCAGGCCCGCCAGGTTGAGCGCGATCTGCCCGCCGTGCGTGTGACCCGAAAGCGTCAGATCGATCCCGGCCCTGGCCGCCTCTTCAAAGCTGTTCGGGCTATGGGCGAGCAACACGGTAGTACCTTCCAGGGGAATGCCCTTAATAGCTTCGCCGAGCGAATGAAGACGTGACCTCCGGCCTATGTAATCGACTCCTATGACGTTCAGCTTTGCGCCGTCGACATCGATTATCTCGTTGCGGTTTCTGAGGAGCTTCAAGCCGTGTTGCTCGAAGCCTCGGGCTAACATTTCCGAAGCGCTGCCCGTCATGTCGTGGTTGCCCAGGCAGCCGAAGACGCCGAGTTTTGCCCGCAGCTTCGACATGGCGTTGATGAAGGGAGCGACCTGGTCTTTGTTCGTGGCGATGAAATCGCCCGTCAGCGCGACGATGTCCGGCTCAAGCTCGTTGGCGACGCGGACGTGCTCGTCCATCTGCGCCTCCGTCATGAACAAGCCGGAATGTATGTCGCTCATCTGCACTATGGTCAGCCCGTCAAGCTGAGGCGGCAGCCCCGGGACCGGTATGACGACCCGCTCGACGACTTTGCGCGAGCGCGCCGCGACCGCCCCATAAGCCGACACGGCGAAAGGCATCGAAGCCAAGGCCAGGAGCGCCATTCTCAAGAAGCGGCGGCGCGAAAGATCGAAGACTTCGACCGTCGTTTCGCTTTCTCCCCTTTGTCTGCGGTTTCGGAAAAACTGTATTGCGGCAAACACGCCCATCGCGATGGGCGAGGCGGCGGCGAAAAACAGTGAGCCGAGCGTCCACACAAAAAAGGTGTAGGCCAGGGGGCGCATAATTGATTCATACTCAGGCGGCGGCGAATACAACAGAGTGGCGCGGGGGCTGATTACGCTCTCCACGATGAAAGCCGCGAGCGGCAAGTTCATCAACACGACGAGCGAGGTCGCCGCTATGATAAAGACCCGCTCCTTTTTAAGCTCAAGCGACCGAATGATCCGCAGGAAGGCGCGAAGCACGTACCACTGAAGCGCTAACAGCAGCAGCGCGACGACCAGCCTCAAACTCGATATCAGAATTGCCGAAACAAGCGGCGCGGCCAACTGCGCCGCGACTTTGTAATAAGCAACAAACATATCTTTATTTTCCTTTGCGTCCACGGCCCTCGCAAGCCATTTATTCCCGCCGATCGGGCCGCAACCCTCATGTTAGATGCCTGACTTGAGCGTGTGCAAACATTTAAGTTCACATCACCCGCGCATCGCTCAATTAATTATAAAAATCGTGCAATGTGTGATAGGCTTACGCGCAAGAGGATGGTGCCGCTCGGCAGGCAAATGGGTGGGGAAGCAGCTTTGGCTTCCAAAATCCAACAGAGAACTATTTATTCAGGTGTCTATGGTTGGTTCACTAAATTACAAATGTCTCCTCACCTTGGCGCTGACCTTCACTGCCGTTATGAGTGTTACAATCCTGCCTCGCGATATAAAGAACAGGAGAAGTTTAGCCACCTCGGCCTCAGAAGCTGTATCGCCGGAGATCAAGCGTTTAGCTCGCCCACAGGTTGCTGAAGCTTACAAAAACCTGCCCATTACGTTTGAGCCCAATCGCGGGCAGGTCGATCAGGAGGTCAGGTTTGTATCACGTGGCAGCGGTTATTGCCTCTACTTAACGTCGAGCGAAGCGGTGCTGAAACTGAGAACTTCCACTGATAGACGGCCCGAAATACGTCCTACACAGCGCACGGGTCTATTACCGGCAGACGAGCGCCGAGAGACCACAGTGAGATTAAAACCTGCCGGCATCAATCTATCCGCTACGATGGAGCCGATTAATAAGCTGCCCGCCAAGAACAATTATTTCATCGGCAGCAATCCTGAGAGTTGGAGTATAGATGTTCCTACTTACGCAGGGGTTCGTTATCGGAATCTTTATCCGGGGATTGACCTTGTTTACTATGGTAATCAGCAGCAGCTTGAGTATGACTTTATCGTGGCTCCCGGCGTTGATCCGGGCGTAATCAAACTGGCTTTCGATGGGGTCGAAGCAATTCACATAGATCATGAAGGCAATCTCATATTGAGCACAGAAAGCGGCCCCATCAGCCAGCGTAAGCCGGTAGTTTATCAGCAGGCGAACGGCGTCAGGCGGTCAGTAGATTGTCGCTACGTCGTGAAGAATGACCGGGAGGTTTGCTTTGAGGTCGCCGAATTTGACAGCAAAGAGCCACTGGTAATCGATCCTGTGCTGGACTACTCAAGTTATCTGGCCGGTGACCCGGCTGAGGCAGCTTTCGGTATAGCAGTCGACTCTGCGGGCAACGCTTACGTTGTAGGGGTAACCGCCTCGATAAGATTCCCCACAACGCCGGGGGCGCTACAGCCTGACAAGCCGGACAGGGACAAAGAGTTCGGGCTCGACACCTTTGTGAGCAAGCTGAACCCGGAAGGCACGGGGCTTATCTATTCTACCTATCTTGGGGGCGCTGACTTCGATGACCTGGCGCTCGCCGTAGCGGTTGATTCCGCGGGCAGCGCTTACGTCACTGGCTTTACGCAATCAATCGATTTCCCCGTGACCGACAGGGCCGTCAAAAAGAGAGCTGTTGCAGACACTGAAGCCTTCGTGTCCAAGCTGAATGCTGCGGGCAACGCTCTGATCTATTCCACATACCTTGGCGGCAACCGCTCTCAAGAAAATTCCCTCTTTAATATTGGCGCCAGTATTGCCCTTGACGGCGAGGGTAATGCCTACGTTGTTGGAGACACCAACAGCGTTGACCTGCCGGTCCCGGCTGGCGCCGTTCAGGCTGAATTCAGTGGCGCCAGCGACTGTTTCGTCATAAAGCTGAACTCTAATGGTTCGCGTCTCATTTATGCCAGATACCTCGGCGGGCAAAGCGATGAGATTTCATCCGATATCGCAGTCGACTCTACGGGCAATGCATACGTGACGGGTTCTACGCTGTCATCTGATTTCCCGACGACACCGGGGGCGTTCCAGTCGGCCAGCGGCGATGTTGACGGATTCGTGGCAAAAATAGGCGAGACAGGTGCGCAGCTATCTTACTCGACCTACCTTGGCGGCTCTAACGCAGACCAGTGCGCAGCCATTTCCGTCGACCAGGAAGGGAACGCCTACGTGACGGGGGTTACCAATTCGCCGGCAGATTTCCCAACTACGCCGGGGGCATCTCAAACCACCGGCGGCTTTTTGACCGACGCATTCGTGACGAAGCTGAATGCCGGCGGCACCGATCTTATCTACTCCACTTTTGTAGGGGGGAGCGGCAATGAGGTCGGCCTCAGCATCGCGACAGATTCATTGGGCGTCGCTTACGTTGCGGGCGGGACAACTTCGAACGCCTTTCCTATAACTACCGATGCTCTGCAAGCCACAAAGAACGGGGCCGCCGCCTTGAAGAGCACAGACGGTGGTAACACGTGGCGACCTGTCAGCAAAGGGCTAGTATCGAAAGGTCAGAGAGGCATTGAAATCACATCTATCGCGATTGATCCGTCGTCACCATCAACGCTCTACGCCGCAACCGGGGGTGATGGGATACTTAAGAGCACGGATGGCGGTAACACATGGGGCGATGTTAGCTCGACCCCCCATCGCAATTTCATTTTCTTCGTTATCGCAGTCGATCCGTCAACTCCGTCAACGGTGTTTGCTGCAAGTTCCGGTTTTATACTCAAGAGCACAGACAGTGGGTCCACTTGGAGCGAGCTTAAGGACGGGTTGTCGAATTCCTTTATATTCTCGCTGGCGTTCGATGTAGAAAAGCCTGGCACGATTTATGCCGTCAGCGATAGCGTCTACAAGAGCACGAATGGGGGAACAAGCTGGGCGACGACTAATGCCGGCCTTACCGGCTCCGCCTTTACGGCGGTGGCTATTGACCCTCAATCGTCAGACACGGTTTATGCCGCCGCCTCCAAGGGCGGGGTTTTCAAGAGCATCGACGGCGGAAGCAGTTGGGCAGCCTTCAACTCAGGCTTGATCGACACTGACGTAAGGGGCCTGATCGTTGACCCCGTAACCCCTTCGACCCTGTACGCCGGCACGTTTGCCGCAGGCGTTTTCAAAAGCACGAACGGAGGTCTTACCTGGAATAGCGCTAATGACGGTTTACTCGTAAGGACAGTAAATAGAATGGCGATTGATCCCGGGAATCCGTCAGTGTTGTACGCGGCAACGAGGTTTCTCGGTCTATTCAAAAGTACCGACGGCGGGGGTAGCTGGGGCGTTGCCAATGCCGGGCTGACAAGCGACAGGGTCAGAGCGATTGCCGTCGACCCGGTAGACCATTCCACAGTCTACCTCGGCGCTGATAGCACAAATGAAGACGGCTTCGTCGCGAAGCTGAACGCGCAAGGGAACGAGCTTGTCTATTCGACATATTTTGGGGGAGCGGCAAATGACCGTATCCTGGGCATCGCAGTCGATGCGAGCGGCGATATTTACATTACAGGCACCACCAGCTCAACAGACCTCACCGTAACGCCGGGGGCTTTCCAAACTGAGGCGGGCGCTTCACTGACGCGCAACACCGCATTCGTCTCCAAAATCGGGGGCCTTAGAATTCCAAGAATCACGCAAGCCAGTGTCGAGGGTAAAAGGCTGTTTATCACTGGCGGGGATTTTGATGGCGGCGCAGTCGTGTCGATCAACGGGCAGGACCAAAAAACTAAAAATGATGGCCGGGCTCCGGGCATAAAGCTGATTTGCAAAAAGGCGGGCAAACAGATAGCGCCTGGCGATACAGTCATCCTGCGCGTTCGCAACCCTGATGGCAGACTTTCAGGCGAGTTTATCTTCACTCGCCCTGCCGGCGCGGCCACAACGGCGAGGGCCGGGAGATATTAAGATGGCCCCGCGAAGGCTACGGTTTATATCCAGAGGTGCAACATGGAAATAGAGAGCATAGGCCCTTTTCTAGAATATTTCGAGCGGGTCAGAGAGCGGACCTTGAGGGTGATAAGGAGCATACCCCGCGAACATATCGATTGGACTTATAAAGAGGGGAAATTCAGTTTCGCGGATTTGATCCGCCACCTCGCAACCATAGAAAGATACATGTACGCGGAAAACGTGCAACTCAAGCCGAGCCGCTACCCGGGGCACGGCAAAGAGCTGGCCGACGGCTACACAGAAGTGATGGCCTTCTTCGACCGGTTGCACCGCGAGTCTATGGAGATATTCGGGGGTCTTACGGATGAAGATTTGAAGAAAAAATGCATGACGCCCAGCGGCGCGTCGATAACCGTTTGGAAATGGCTGCGCGCGATGGTCGAGCATGAGATTCACCACCGCGGACAAATCTATCTTTATCTTTCGATGCTCGACGTTCGGACGCCCCCGATCTACGGGCTTACTTCGGAAGAGGTCGCAGAGAGAAGCAAGCTTTAGAGCGCCGGTTAACTCTTCTGCTCTTTGAAACGTCTTAATGGTTTTAGGGAAAAATCTCGCCTGCGAGCCGGAGGATTCTAGATATGGAAGTCAGACTCCCGCGCGGTCACTTTTGCGGCTCTCTTTTGAAACGCGACGATGTGGGCGGGTTCGTCTTAACCGAATACTCTTACCCGCCCGAGCTTAGAATTTCGAAGCACCTGCACGAGCAGGCGTATTTCTGCATAGTCCTTCAAGGAAACTACACGGAAAGCTACGGCAAAAGAACCCGGACGTGCGAACGGCGGACGGTGACTTTTCACCCGGCGGGCGAAGCTCACTCGGATCATTTCCACGGCGAAGGCGGGCGCATCTTCAGCGTCGAGATAGACCCCCAGTGGGTAGAGCGGGTCGCCGAGCTTTCGTCGATCTTCAATTATCCCGACAGGTTTTGCGGTGGCTTGATGGCTTCGCTCGTCGTCAGGATCTACAACGAGTTTCACGAAATCGACGCGGCCTCGCGACTGGCCATCGAAGGGCTTTCGCTCGAAGTCGTCGCCGAAGCATTACGCCAGCAGTCCCGCTCGCCCGAGCGCAAAGCCCCGAGGTGGCTTGAGCAGGCCAGAGAGCTTCTACACGATCAGTTCTCAGAGCATTACAGCATACGCCAGATCGCCGGCTCTGTCGGCGTCCACCCCGTTCATCTGGTGCGGGAGTTTCGCAGACATTATCATCTGACCGTCGGGGAGTATCTCCGGCGGCTCCGCGTTGAATTCGCGTGCCGCAAGCTCACAGACACCGACACGCCGTTGATCGACATAGCCCTGGCAGCGGGCTTCTCGCAACAAAGCCACTTCACAAAGACATTCAAGAAGCTCACGGGCGTGACTCCGAATCAATACCGCACCTCTTCACGGTTGCGTTAATTCTGAGCAAAGCATGTTTAAGGCTTGATATACGCCTGCCGGACTTCCTTGATAGCCTCTCTTCTATGAAACGACTATCAGGCTTTGCGATAATCTGCTCACTGTTATTGACCTGCAGCACGGGCTTCGGTAATTCCGACGATCGAAGCGTCATCGTCTCGGGAGAGCTTGGCCGGAAGATAGACGATTTTTTGACGCGCCTCACCGGGTTCGGTTATTCGGGCGCTATGCTCGTGGTAAAGGACGGCAAGACGATCCTTCGCAAAGGGTACGGCTTTGCTAATCGGAGCGAGAGAGTGCCGAACACCCCTGAGACGGTGTTCGACATAGGGTCGCTATCAAAACAGTTTACCGCCGCAGCGATCATGAAGCTTGAGCAGGACGGCAGGCTGAAAACGACCGATCCCATAAGCAAGCACCTGAAGAACGTGCCGCAAGATAAAGCGCAGATCACAATTCATCAGCTCCTGAGCCACACGGCGGGAATAGCTAGAAATGTTCCTTTATCACCGAAAGGCGACCCGGCAATCTACCATGAAGAGATCGACCGCGAAGAGGCGCTCAAGCGCGTGCTGCCCATCGATTTGCAGTTCGAGCCGGGGACGAAGTTTCAGTACTCGAACGCAGGATACGTGTTGCTGGCCGCAATCGTGGAGATGGCTTCGGGCCAGAAGTATCAGCAGTATCTGAAAAAGAATCTCTTCGAGCCTGCGGGGATGCGAAGCACGGGGTTTGCGGGGAGGTGGCTGCCCGCTGTTAAGCAGACTCTTGTGGCGCGCGGGCACGACGAGTTGGGCGAAGTGGGCAACCCGCTGAAGTGGTCCGGCGAGAGCTGGCTCGATCTGGGCGGGGGCGGGATCGTTTCCACGATCGGAGACCTCTACAAATGGCAGCAGGCCCTGGCGAGCAATCGCGTGCTCTCGCGCGAGTCAACCGCTAAAATGTTTACTCCCGTAAGGGACGGCTACGGGTACGGGTGGAACATAAAAGAGACGCCTCGCAAAACTACGCTGATTGAGCACGGCGGCGACTTCGCAGGTTTCGGCTCTCAGTTCTGGTGGTTCAAGGACGAACAGTTAGTGGTCATAAGCCTCTGCAATATACGTCACGACAATAACGAGTACCCGACCCGTTTCAAAGCCGACCCAAAAGTTCTCAACATCATCCTCAACGAGCCATACACGTCGCCGCCCGCGTTCGTCGCCGCAGACCCGGCAGTTGTAAAGAAGATCACAGGGACTTATCAGCTGCCGTCAGGCGCAAAGCTCATAGTCCGCGTGGACCGTGGGCAGTTGGAGATAGGCGCGGACGGGCAGGACGCAGCCGACGCGCTCGCGGAGGCGGACACAAAAGAGGTCGACCGGCGCGTGAAACTCAGTGCGATGACGAAGACTTTTCTGGAAGGGATGGTCGTTTGGAACCCCGAGATCGTGAAGGACGCGTTAGGTCCGAACGGCGACCTGGAGTACTGGCGAGCGGGGTGGGACGACGAATCGCGGCAGTTGGGCGCGGGGAAAGGCGCGTTGAAATCGATAGAGGTGCTTGGCGTCGTTCCGGGCGGTTACCCGAGGGGGATTCAAAACGCGATCGCGCGTTTCAATTACGAGAGAGGGTCGTCGCCTTACAAAATAACGTGGCTGTACAGAGAGCGCTTTTCGAAGGATATAATAGGAGGCACATATTTGCACTCTGCGGACCTCTCTGCCGTAACTCCGCTCCAGGCCGAGTCGCGCGAAACATTCGCGGGATGGAACATAATCGCCGAGAAGGGTTTTCGCGTGAGCTTCGAGTTTACGGGTGGCGCGGTGACGGGGTTGAAGGTTCACGGGAAGAACAACGTCTGGCCCGCCCGCAAACTGTAATAAGAAGTGCTGAGTCCTGAGTGCTGAGTAAAAACCTGACAGGCGCACTTTCTTTATCTTTCACTCAGCACTCAGGACTCGGGGAACCCGCGCTAGCGGGTCGCAGCACTTCTTATGGTAAGATTGTCTCCTCTGTAAAGATCTTATAAAGGAGATGATCGATGTCGAGTCAAGCAGGGACACAGCAACCTTCACCCATACATTTTTTCGAGACTATCAACGCACACCAGCGGACGGCTGCGCTTAAAGCGGCCATCGAGTTAGACATCTTTACCGCGATAGGCGAAGGCGCGGACACCGCGCGCGCGCTCGCCGACCGCACGCAGGCTTCAGAGCGCGGAGTGAGAATTCTGTGCGACTATCTGGTCGTTATTAGCTTTCTTACTAAAAGCGAAGGCCGCTACGGGCTGACGATTGATACCGCCACATTCCTCGACCGGCGCTCCCCGGCGTGCCTGGCGAGCACCGCCAAGTTTCTCACGACGCCTACACTCATGGATGCGTTCAAAGACCTGACGAGCGTCATCAAGACGGGCAGGACCCTGATAAGCGAGGAAGGGACGATGGAGCCCGAGCATCCCGTGTGGGTTGAGTTCGCGCGCGCGATGGCCCCGATGATCGCGCTGCCCGCCGAGCTGATAGCGCAGAAACTGAACGCCGCTGCGGGCGAGAATTGGAAAGTGCTCGACATAGCCGCAGGGCACGGGTTGTTCGGAATCACAATAGCCCGTCATAACCCTAACGCCGAGATCGTAGCCGTCGATTGGGCCAATGTTCTGGAAGTGGCTAAAGAGAACGCCGAAGCGGCCGGCGTAGCCGACAGGTACAGCACGATTCCCGGCAGCGCCTTTGACGTCGACTACGGCGAGGGGTATGACCTGGCGCTGATCACAAATTTCCTGCACCATTTCGACCAGGAAACCTGCGAAAAAGTTTTGCGGAGAATTCATGCGGCGCTCAAACCAGGGGGCCGCGCGGCGACGCTCGACTTCATCCCCAACGAAGACCGCGTGACGCCGCCGCCTGCCGCTTCGTTCGCCATGACGATGCTCGGGACGACGGCTGCCGGCGACGCTTACACGCTGGCCGAGTATGAGAGAATGTTTTCAAACGCAGGATTCTCTTCGACAGCGATGCACGAGCTGCCGCCTACGATTCAACAGCTATTGATCTCTCGAAAGTAAAACGGAGGAGACAAAGACGAAATGGACGAAGGAAAACTTGAAGCCATATGGATCAAGAGGATGAAGAGTGGACCGATGGACGCTGTTACGGAAGCGAACCTCGTGGCCGGGCACGGCATCGAGGGCAACGCGAATCAGGGCGGCAACCGACAGGTGACTTTAATCGAGCAAGAGATGTGGGAAGAGATTATGCGCGGCCTGGGCGCGTCTGTCTCTCCGTCCGCCCGCCGCGCCAACTTGATGCTTAACGGCATACGCCTGGCCGAAACCAGCGGCCGAGTGCTCCGCGTGGGATCGTGCCGGATAAAGATCGACGGCGAAACCCGCCCCTGCTGGCAGATGGACGAAGCACACATGGGGCTCAAAGAGGCTTTGAAGCCGAACTGGGGCGGCGGCGCTTTCGGAGAAGTCCTCGACGACGGCCGCATCGAAGTAGGCGATTCGGTCTCGTGGGAGCAGTAGACTTTAAGGAGCAACGGATGAAGAGCTCGTCTCGACGTTTGATCTCTCTGTGGCTCGCGATTTTATTTCTCGCCTCCACGGTTTCAGGCCAATCGCTCGCGAAAGCCAGGCCCGCAGAGGCGGGTTTAGCAGTCGACAGGTTGAATCGCATCGGCAGTCTGGTTCAGTCTTACGTAGACCGGAACCAGATTGCCGGGGCCGTCACGCTCGTGGCGCGGAGGGGGAAGATCGCCCACCTCGAATCGATCGGCATGGCCGATGTCGCTACGAAAACCCCTATGCGCACGGACACTATATTCCGCATCGCCTCGATGACAAAACCGATAACGAGCGTCGCGGTGATGATGCTTTACGAAGAAGGGCGCATTTTGCTCGCGGAGCCCATATCAAAATACCTGCCTGAGTTTCAGAACGCCCAGGTGCTTGTCCCGTCTTCGGCGCAAGACGGCTCGGGCGAACCTTACAAACTGGTCCCGGCCAAACGGCCCATCACGATCAGACATCTTCTGACTCACACGTCCGGAATCACCTACCGCTTCATCGGGCGTCCGCACGTTTCGCTGCTTTACAAGAACGCGGGCGTATCGGACGGGCTCACACAGATTGAAGGGACGCTCGAAGCGATGGTCAAACGGATTGCCGCGCAGCCGCTGGTCAATCATCCGGGCGAAAGCTGGGAGTACGGTTTGTCGACCGACGTGTTAGGACGGCTGGTCGAAGTCGTATCGGGCATGACGTTGGACCAGTTCTTCCGCGAGCGAATATTCAAGCCGCTCGGAATGAAAGACACACATTTCTTCCTGCCGCAAGAGAAGGTCGCGCGCCTTGCTTCGGTCTACCGCCCGGCGAGCGAAGGCGGGATAGAGAAGCTGCCCGAAAAACCCATAGAGATGGGGCCGCTGGTCTTCTCGTCGAGCTTTCATTACAGCGGTCCCCGCACATACTTTTCCGGCGGGGCGGGCCTTGCGTCTACGGTCACGGATTACGCGCGCTTTCTTCAGATGCTACTTAACGGCGGCGCGCTTGACGGTGTGCGGCTGCTGAGCCGCAAGACTGTAGAGATTATGACCGTAAGCCACACGAGCGGGTTGAACCTGTTCCCCGGCACGGAAGGCTACGGCTTCGGGCTGGGCTTTGCTGTCAATACGGACCTCGGCAAGTCGGGCCGCATCGGATCAATGGGCGAATACAACTGGGCCGGTTTTTTCGCGACGCGATTCTGGATAGACCCGAAGGAAGATTTGATCGGGATAATAATGCTACAGATGTACCCGAACAATCACCTCGATTTGAGCGAGAAGTTCCGCGTGCTGGCTTACCAAGCTATCGTAGATTAATATGGCTAAACGATCTCCGCTTCCTATAAACTGATCACTCCTCACGAACCAGGTTGATCTTATGGAGGTTCCAGATGAATTCCATCTCTCGCTCTCGCCGTGTGAGTTTACTCCTCATCATTCTCCTCACGCTCCCTCAGTGCGTCGCAGGTCTATACGCTGGCTCTACAACCGCGGCGGCTGCCGTTCAAGCAAACCCCGCCGCGAGCAAGCCCGAAATAGTGTTGCAGGCAGGCATAACTGTGCCCCAGGCCCAAGTGGGCTTCAGTCCCGACGGGCGGCTGCTGGCCTCGATGGGCGTAGACGGCAACACGATCAAGCTGTGGGAGATAGCTTCCGGGCGATTGTTGCGCCAGATCGAGATCGGCGTCTCTGCTATGGGCGCAAGCTCCATGTCGCGGCCTTTCAGATTTAGCGCAGACGGGCGGACGTTAATCGCTACCGCTGACGGACGTGTCAAGCGGTGGGATGTCGAGACTGGCCGCGAGCTGAACGCTACGCCTTTGGCTGCGGCTAAAGACTATTTCATGGCTCTGCTCAGCGGAGACGGGCGCATTTTTGCGGCGACGAGTCTCGACAATTCGGCGGTGAAGATATGGGAGACGGCAACCGGGCGCGAGTTGCGCTCCATTGTCTTTGATAAAGAAGAGAATATCGCGGCGCAAGACTCAATCGCATTGAGCGCTGACGGCGGCATGCTGGCCGCGCTCACGGAGACTGTAAAAGGATCGAGCAAGGGGATCGAAACCAAACAGCAAATAACGCTTTGGGAGACGGCGACCGGGCGCAAGGCGCAGACGTTTAAAGTGCAAGCCGCACCGCTCGCTCTTGGAGAGCTTAGAGTGGCGGGCCTCGCTTTCACCGACGATGGCAAGTGGCTTGTGCTCAGAGACAAAGAGTCTTTGAAAATCTGGGAGACGGCAACCGGGCGCGAGTTAAACAACAATACTGCAGCTAAAAACGTTAAGTCATCCGATCCCGCGTTCAGCCAAATCGAAAACAGGTTCGCCATCAGCCCCGATAAGAGATTGATTTCAATCACGAGCGAAAACGGCAAAATCAAATTACTCGACCCGTCCTCCGCAAGCGCAGGACAGACGCTTGCCGGGCACAAAGGGGTCGTCGCCGCGATCAGTTTCAGCCCCGAAGGCAAACTCGTTGCTTCTTCGAGCACAGACGGTCAGATCAAGCTATGGGACACAGCTACGGGCAATGAAGTGAGGGCGTTCAGCGGCTCGGCAATGCCGATTAATGACGTAGCTTTTTCCCAGGACGGAAAATCGCTGATTCTTGGAGGGCGCAACGCGGCAAGCCTTTGGGAGATGGCAAGCGGGGGCGTGCGGCGCGCTGTTGCTCTCCCGGATGACTACGCGGCGGATAGCTGGAGCGGAATGCCTTCGAGCAGCCGAATGCTCAGCCGCGACGGCAGGCTGATGGTTTCAGGAAGCAGCGAAGGGGTCGCGAAAGTGTGGGACGTGACAACGGGTCGCGAGGTACAAAGCGTATCTTTGCCGCAGGGCAAAGAGCTTGGCAACACCGCCTTCAACTCGGACGGAAGATTGCTCGTCCTGGTGGAGAAAGACAAAAAGAAAACCGGCCCCCCACTCCCACAACCGAGTGCGCAGCCTCGTCCCGAAAATCAACCGCTGTCGCCCGCCGCTGGCGCGATGCCCGATATGACTAAGATGATGGAGGAGATGAGGAAGAATCCAAAGAAGGCGCAAGAGCAGATGAAGAAAATGCAGGAGCAGGCGAAGAAGATGCAGGAGGCGATGCAGAAAGGCGACATGAGCGCAATCGGCACGATGATGGAATCGATGGGGGTCTCTGTGCCTGGGCTCAAGCCCGCCGGCCCTCCGAACAATCTCAGAGTCATCGACGTGGCTACGGGACGCCAGCTTCAAACGATCCCTTTGTCGAGCGGTTTATTCGGTCAGATGGGCGGCGATTCGCCTTTTGCCAGCGCCACAGTGTCATTCAGTCCCGACGGGCGTGTTCTCGCCTCTTCGTCAGGATTCGGCGCGCCGATCACGCTGAGAGACATAAACACCGGACAGGAGTTGCGCGCGCTCAAGACACAGATGGGGATGGGAGTTTACAGTTTGGCCTGGAGCCCTGATGGCCGCCGCATTGCTTCGGCTCATTGGGGGACGAAACTAAATATCAACGACCCAAATGCCGCCGCGACTTTCTCTATGGATGATATTTCGTTCGCGATAAAACTGTGGGACGCCGAAACCGGCAGCGAGTTAAACACTTTCGCGGGGCATAACAATTTCGTAAACGTCCTGGCCTTCAGCCACGACGGTCGGGTGCTTGCTTCGGGCAGTTACGACAGCACTGTGAAGCTCTGGGACACGGCGACAGGGCGCGAGACGCGCTCGCTTGCAGGTCACACGGGAGCGGTCGTCGCGATAGCCTTCAGCCCCGACGGGCGTTTCGTCGTGTCGGGGAGCTACGACGGCAGCGCGAAATTGTGGAACGCCGGGTCGGGCGAGCTGCTTGCGACTCTCGTCAGCTTGAACAAAGGCGATGACTGGCTTGTCGTGACTCCCGACGGATTATTTGACGGCTCACCCGCAGGGTGGGGTCAGATACTCTGGCGATTCTCGCCTAACACTTTCGACGTTTCGCCCGTAGAAATTTTCTTCAACGAGTATTTCTATCCGGGGCTGCTGCCGGATTTGCTCGCAGGCAAAAGACCGCGTGTCGCCACGGACGTCTCTCAGAAGGATCGCCGCCAGCCGAAACTGACCGTGAGCATGGGCGACGGGCAATCGGCGACGAACGTCTCGACGCGCGAGGTGAAGGTCAAAGTCAACATTACAGAAGCGCCCGCCGGAGCCCGCGACGTGAGATTATTCCGCAACGGCTCTCTCGTCCGTGCGTGGCGCGGCGACGTGCTCAAAGGACAGCCGGGAGCGACTCTCGAAACGACCGTGCGCCTTATCGCGGGCCAAAATCAATTTACCGCTTACGCTTTTAACCGCGACAACGTCAAGAGCACAGACGCCGTGCTCGAAGCCTCGGGCCACGAAAGCTTGAAGCGAGCGGGGACGCTGCACCTTCTCGCCATCGGAATCAATCAATACGCGAATACTGCTTACAACTTGAAATATGCCGTGGCCGATGTCCGCGCGGTCGCCGAAGAGGTCGAGCGCCAGCAGAAAAAGCTCGCGCTTTACGGCCAGGTGGAACTCACATCTTTGACCGACGGCGAAGCCACGAAGGCGAATATTCTGTACGCGCTCAAGCGCCTGGCCGGATCGGCCACCGCGCCGCCGCAAGGCGCGCCCGCCCATCTTGAAAAGATCAAGGCCGCCGAGCCCGAAGACGCCGTGATCGTTTATTACGCGGGGCACGGGACCGCACAGGACCAGCGCTTCTACCTGATACCGCATGACCTGGGCCACCAGGGCGCGCGCACGGAGCTTGACGATGCTGGGTTGCAAAAAATCCTGTCGCACAGCATCTCAGACCTTGAGCTTGAGCAGGCGTTCGAAGCCATAGACGCAGGGCAGACCTTGATGGTAATCGACGCCTGCAACAGCGGGCAGGCGCTCGAAGCGGAAGAGAAGCGGCGCGGGCCTATGAATTCGAAAGGGCTGGCTCAGCTCGCTTATGAAAAAGGCATGTACATACTGACAGCGGCGCAGAGTTATCAAGCTGCGTTAGAGGCCGAGCAATTAGGGCATGGTTATTTAACTTACGCACTTATTGAAGAGGGGCTAAAAGCGGGGGCAGCGGACTACCGTCCGAAAGACAGCCAGGTGATGGTGCGCGAGTGGCTAGACTACGCGACCGACCGCGTGCCGAGGATGCAGGAGTCGAAGATGCGCGCGTCGAGAGACCTCAAGCACAACATAGCTTTCGTCGAAGGCGAAGAGAAAGTCGATGAGGTCGACAAGCGGAGTGTGCAGAGGCCGCGCGTCTTTTATCGCCGCGAGATGGAGACGAAGCCTTTGATAGTGGCCAGGCCATAGGTGAAGACATGAAAACCGGACGAGTGATGATAAGACCGACGAGAGCGATTCTCGCGATTGCTCTCTTGATCTGCGCGTGGTGCGCGCTTGGGGCGAGTATAGCCGCCCGCCAGCAGGACCAGACGCGCGGCCTTCGCCTCAAGAAGGTCGAGCAAAGCCGGCCCGCATCGGCAACGACCGACACTTCGGGGCAGCCGCGCACTTATCGCTCTATGAACTCTTCGGTCTCCTCTGCTGAAATGCGCAAGTCGGCCTCAGAGTCCGAGGCGATCCTGGGCGTGACGCTGTGGCGATTGCGACCGTCCGACTCTACAGACGGCAAAGGCGCGAGGCTGCTGGAGCAGAAGACTGAAAAGAGCGTCGAGTGGACCGCCGAGCGGATCGAAGCCGGAACGCCTTTGGCAGAAGGCGACCGCGTGCGCATTAGCATTGAATCTCCCACGACGGGATACCTTTACGTCATAGACCGCGAGCGGTATTCAGACGGAAGCCTCGGCGATGCTTACGCGATCTTTCCCACGACTCGCACGCGAGGCGGCAACAACCAGGTGGCCGCCGGGCGGGTCATAGAGTTCCCCGCCCAGGAAGATAACCCGCCCTACTTCACGCTGAGCCGCAGTCGCAAAGAGCATCAAGGAGAAGAGCTGATCCTGATTGTCTCGCCACGCCCGCTCGCGGAGATACCGGCAAGCTCGACGCCGATCAAACTGCCGGCGGAGTTGCTGGCCGAGTGGGAGAAGCAATGGGGCGGTAAAGCGGAGATGTTCGAGCTTGAAGGCGGAGCGGGCATGCCCTACACCGCGCAAGAGAAAGCGGCGGGCACAGACGGCACAAGAATGTTGACTCAAACGGACCCGCTGCCGCAGACGGTCCTGCGAGTAAACGCAAAACCGGGCGATGCCTTGCTCGTGAAGGTCGTGATCGGAATGGGTAAATAGTCATCGTCCCGTAGGGACAAAAGATATTAGCCGGTCTAGGCAATTCCGATGTGGGAGATTTATTACTAATGATAAATACTTGATGTCGGTCCCCGCGACCTCGGCGAGCTTCAAGCCGCGTCGATCCCAATCGGTCATCTCTCCCACAAGCTCTACATCCTCTTGAAATGACGGGCGACGTGTTGGTCTTCAAGCTCTCTATGAACTCGCGGCTCGCGGGATTCGGCGCAACTCGGTCGCGCGAAGCTACCGCTGTTTTCGGCTTTATAATCATCTGGTCCAATCCCGTCTCTCCGTCCGGCCCGATTGCTGCCACAACGATTCGCAGCTCGCCATCTTTGACTTCGATCGGCAGCCTGAACCTGCCTGGCTTGATCTGTCGAACCTCATCGCCTACGAGCGCGACTGCTTTCTCTCCCTCGGCAAACCCGCCTACGTCGATCTTCTGACCTATCGCCATCTCGCTCGCCCCGGCTATGGGCGTGAGCATGACCGGCACGAGATTCGACAACCGCGACGGCCGGCCGGTGCCGCTTTTCAGATATCGATCGGCGACAGGGGCGGGAGTTTCGGGCAGCCGCCGGTCTTCGACGGCGAGCGCGAGCCTGATGAACTGTGCGTTGGTCCACGCGAGCGGAGTGGCGCCGCCGGTCCCTTCGCCGAAGCGGAGGTGCGGGGCAGGCGCTTCCGGTCTATCCCACACCTGTTCGGCCAACATGCGACCCTCATTAGCCATGCGCTGCATCACATCCAGGTAGCGGCGACCGTCGCGACCCGCAGCAATCTCGTACTCGCCGCGCTCGCCCGCAAGCAGTATCCACAGGCGGCCTATGCCCGTCCCATCGTAGCCCTTGCCGTCGGCCTTCTCGCCGTAGCCGTCGTGGTTGTACCTGTACCACGCGGGGCCGCGCGGCGTCTCAACTTTTATCACGCGGTCTATGACCTGAAGCGATTTTTCGATGAGCGGGTCATCCGCGCGGCGTATGCCGAGCCGGACCAGCTCAAGAAATCCCGCGTCGACTATCTCTCGCTCGTCAAAAGTTCCGGCGCCGTTGTTAAGCTCGATCTTCATCCCCGAGTCGGGCGTGCCCGCTTGCGAGAGGCGAAGAAAGTAGCGACCGCCGTGCGGGCCATTGTTTGTCACGGTCCACGATTCAACCTTGCGCGCCCAATCGTCTGCGGTCGCGAGCCACAAGACGCGCGAATCGGCATCATTGTTCTGCCGCGCTATCTCCGCGGCGCAGACCAGCCCGGCAATCTCTGCGGCGATGGTCGAAGGCGAATAGCCCGATTCTTCTTCCCACCGCTCCTGCGGCGTCGACGGGCCATGCTTAACTATGAAATTGGCTGACGGTTTGATCTGTTTTTCGTAACTCTGACCGTCGGTGCGCCCGAGCTGGTAGGCGAGGATCAGCGGGTAAGCAACTTCGTCTAACTGGAGCGACCCCCAGAAGGGGCGTCCGTCGAGCCAGGAGTTTTGAGGGTACGAACCGTCCGCCCGCTGCTGCACCGTGAACAGATAGTTGAGCGCGCGGTCGGCGGACTCTTTATCGCCCATCGCGTAAAAGGCCGTCGCGACTTGATAGAGGTCGCGCGACCATACCAGATGGTAGCCGCCCACGGTAGGCTCGGACGCATCCGCGTCATTTCCCCACGGAATGGTGAGCGAAGCCGCGCCCGCACCACGATAGGTTTTGTCTTCGTGCGCTTTCAGCACCATCGCGGACATTTGATATTGATCGCGGTATTTCGCCTCGGCGGTCCTGAGCGTAGCGAGGTAATCGCGCCACCCACGGCTATACTCATCTAGCGCGCGCGCGAACCCTTTGCCGAGCGATGCCCGGGCTTCAATGATGGCGGCTTCTCCTTCGGCGGCGAAACCTAACGCGAGCGTGAAACCGGCTCCCACAGCCACTTCGGGGAGCTCTGCAACCTGGACTACGTTGCCATCCGAAGCGCGCGCGTAAGAGTTGTCGAGCTTGAAATCAGTCTTTAAATCGGTCCAGCCGTCGCTCGCGCCCAGATAACCGCTGGAGATTTTTGTAAAGCCTGTGCTTGAGACGAGCGCAGAAGCAATGCTGCTGTCAGCGGCGACGAGCGCGCCGCCCGCGCTATAGCCCGTGTCGTGAAAGCCGCTGTTGTTTATCGCAGGGTCATAAAGCGCGTAGACGCGAAGCCGCGCGCCTCTGAGAGGCGTGATCTTCACATTGATCAAAACCGTGTCGCGGTCGGGGTCGGTTATGTAAGTCTTGGTTATCCTGTATCGCCCGCTTTTGGAAGTGTTGATCTGCCGAAAGACGAGAGCGTCATTGTATGGGATTTCAATTTTGTGATCGGTGTCGCGGCTCTCAAGCTCTGCGAAAGTGCGGCCGTCCGTGACGATCAATTCGAGGCTTCGAGTATTAGCTTTGTCTATAGTCGGGTAATAGACCTCGTTTAATACTCCGCCGCCGAGCGTAAACCAAGTCTTTGATCGCAGCGTGTTTGACGTGCCCACGCCCTGTTTGTTGCCGTTGGTCCAGCGCGGCCGCTCGCCCGGCGCGCCGGGAGCAATTCTCTGCCTCGTTTGAGCGACGCCCGCCGCGACGCACAGCAAGAGTGATAAATGAAGTAAGAGAATTGTTAATAGCCTTGGTCTCATCTCGGCAGATCGCAAACTATAAAGGGTTCAAATTGCATATACCTGTAGGGGCAGCCCTTGTGGCTGCCCGGATTGCGCGGAGCGCAATTACGTCATCGCCCTGCGGGCGATCCGGGCGGGGACAAGCCCCGCCCCTACAGGTTATTTCCATTACGTCCGCTTGCGGCCAAGCATATCGAGCCCGACGGCTGTAACAAGGATTGCTCCTCTGACTATGTCCTGGGTAAAGTCAGGCACGTTCTTTAACGACATGCCGTTATCGAGGCTCGCCATAAAAAGCGCGCCAAGACACGCGCCGAAGACCGTACCGCGCCCGCCCATAAGACTCGCGCCGCCGATCACGCAGGCCGCAATCGCGTCAAGCTCAAGCAGGACTCCAGCGTCGGGCGATGCGCTCCCGACGCGCGACGTGTAGATCAAAGCGGCCACGCCCGCAAGCGCGCCCATTATGCAGAAGACCGCCAGCAGGTGGCGGCGTATGCTTATGCCCGACAGCCGCGCGGCGTCGGGATTGCCGCCGATCGCGTACAGGTATCGCCCGAATGTCGTGTTCTGAGTTACAAAAGCTCCGGCCAGGGCTACGGCAAGCAAAATTACAACGGGGATGGGAACGCCCACCCACCTATTCATATAAGCGATGAACCCGACGACGATGGCGGACGGAATGATTATGCGCGCCAGGAGCGCGAGCGGGCTGTCGGGCGCAAATCCGTGACGGCGGCGGGCGCGGTTGCGGCGCAAGGCAAGCCAGATTATGGCCGCGCAGGCTACGGCCGCGATTATGTATCCAGCCAATGGTGCGACGTAACATTGACCCAGAGACTTGAATGCCGAAAGCTCAAGCGGGATGGTCTGGCCCTGGCTGATGCCTTTAATGGTCCCGCGCCAGACCAACAGCCCGCCGAGCGTGACTATGAAGGCGGGGATATTCGCGTAAGCCACGAGCGCGCCCTGAGCAGCCCCTATCAACACGCCGACCACTATCCCGCTCGCGAGCGCAGGCACGAGCCCCCAGCCGAGCCATGCCTGAGAGCCGGCCGCAGCGGCTATGCCGCCCGCAAGCCCGACCACTGAGCCTACGGAAAGGTCTATCTGCCCGGTGATGATGACCATCAGCATTCCGACCGCCAGCACGCCCGTGACGGCAGTCTGTCGCATGAGGTTCGAGAAATTCCTGGGCGCCAGAAATGTGCCGTAAGGGTTGTTTGCGTCTACGGTCGCCCACTGAAAAAAGAGCCAGATGAGTATCAGCACAATGAGCATCGTGTAAGCGCGAAGCGTAGCCTTAGGAATCTTAATCCCTCCAATCCGCGTTTGCGGGGCGATATCCTCTGTCGTCGGCGGGCGGTCTATTTCCGGTTCACTCATGCATTCTCCTCGGGGGTCGGGGGTCAGGGGTCAGGGGCCAGGGATTTGAAATATCAAATCTGAAATTTGAAATTACAAATCCTCTTTCCCTGATCCCTGATCCCCGACCCCTGACCCCTAGTTTTTTATGTGTCCCGTGGCGCAGGCCATGACGGCTTCCGCTGTGGCGTTCGAGCGCGTGAACTCGCCCGTCACGCGCCCTTCGTGCAAGACAAGCACGCGGTCTGAAAGGCCCAGAACTTCGGGCAGCTCCGACGAGACCATTACAAGGGCCAGGCCCGCGCGGGCGAGCGCGTTGATCTGCGAGTAGATCTCCTGTTTCGCGCCGATGTCTATCCCGCGCGTCGGCTCGTCTAAGAAAAGCACAATGGGCTTGGTCAAGAGCCATTTCGCCAGCACGACCTTTTGCTGATTGCCGCCCGACAGCGTGCCCGAGATCGTAAACACGTTGGGCGCTTTGATGCGAAGGTTAAGCATCTCGCGCTCGCCGGCGGCCGTCTCTGCTTCTGCGTCCGTCAGAAAGCGGCCCGAAACGCGATGAAGGCTCGCAAGCGTCATGTTGTTCAAGATGGTTTGATCGAGCACCAGCCCGAACCTCTTGCGGTCTTCGGTGACAAATCCCAATCCCCGCCTGATGGCGTCCGCCGGACTCGATAGCGCGACCCTGCGGCCTTCGATGAGAATCTCGCCCGATACCTTTCCGGCGTGCGCGCCGAAGATAGACATGAGCAGCTCGCTCCGGCCTGCGCCCATCAGCCCCGCGATACCCAATACCTCGCCTCGCCTTATGGCAAAGCTCACGCCGTCGACCAGCTTTTTGCTCTCGACTACGGGATCGTAGGCCGTAAGGTTTCTCACTTCAAAGACCGTGTCGCCGGGTTGGTGCTCGGGCGTGGGGAAAAGCTGAGTGACTTCGCGCCCGACCATCAGCGAGATGATGCGCTCTTCGTTCACGTCCGCTTTCAAGGTGGTTCCTACCGTGCGGCCATCGCGAAGCACGGTAATGCGGTCGGCGAGGTGGAAGACTTCGTCGAGCTTGTGCGAGATGTAGATCATCCCCACACCGCGCGCGCGCAGGTTGTCTATTATCTTGTAGAGCGTCGCCACTTCGGCATCCGCGAGCGCGGCCGTAGGCTCGTCGAGCACCAGTATGCGCGCGCCTTCGGTAGCCAGCGCCTTGGCGATCTCGACGAGCTGCTGCTGGCCTATGCCGAGGTTACGGACAGGCGTGCGCGGATCGATAGGGAGGCGCAGGTCGTCGAGCAGCTTTTGAGCGCGGCTGTAAAGCTCGCTCCATCGAATGACGCCAAACCGGCGAGGCTCGCGCCCGAGAAAGATATTCTCGCCCACGGTCATGTCTTTGACGAGCGAAAGCTCTTGATAGATTACGGCTATGCCTGCCGTCTCGGCGTCGCGAACGGATGCGAAACGCTTCCCCCCGCTATCGATTAGTATCTCGCCGCCGTAGTCCGGGTAAGGGTAGACGCCTCCCAGGATTTTCATGAGCGTAGACTTGCCCGCGCCGTTTTCGCCGACCAGCGCGTGGACTTCGCCCGCGTAAAGATCGAACGTCACGCCGTCGAGCGCGCGCACGCCCGGAAAAGATTTCGTTATCTGTCGCATCTCCAGAATCGGAGATCTGTTTTCGCGTGTCATATCAGCTCTAATTATTTCCCTGTGTCCGTCGTCGGCTTAGGCCATCGGTCGCGAGGGATGTTGCGATAAATATTTTCCATCTTGTGATAACCGTCGCTGACGATCGTCTCCATCACGTTCTCTTTATCGACTACTATCGGCTCAAGCAGAATCGAGGGAATCTCCTTGAATCCATTGTTGACCGTCGATGTGGATTCAACAGGCTCGCGCCGCGCGAGCGCCACAGCGGCTTCGGCCGCCTGCCGCGCAAGGTGCTGGACCGGTTTGTAAACGGTCATCGCCTGCGTGCCGGCAACGACTCTTTGTATGGCCGCAAGCTCCGCGTCCTGGCCCGAGACAACGACTTTGCCCGCTAGCTGCTGCTCTTCGAGCGCACGCACAGCGCCGCCCGCCGTGCCGTCGTTTGAAGCGACGACGGCTGCGATGTTGTTGCCTGTCTGGGTCAAAGCGTTTTCGGTATGCTTGAGCGCTTCGCTCGCTAACCACTCGCGAGCCCACTGGTCCGCGACGATCTTTATATCCCCTCTATCGATGGCCGGCTGTAAGACGTTCATCTGGCCCTGACGAAACAGCCGCGCGTTGTTGTCCGTAGGCGAGCCGCCTATCAGCACATAATTGCCTTTCGGCGCACGGTCCAAAAGATAGCGCGCCTGCGTCTCGCCCACCTTCACGTTGTCGAAAGAGACATACAGGTTGACATCGCTGTTTCGTATCAAACGGTCGTAGCTCAAGACGGGAACATTCTGCCGCCTCGCGCTCTCGACGATCGAGGCCGCGATCTCCGCGTTGTGGGGCGCTACGACGAGCACGTCTACGCCCTGCGTCAGAAGATTCTCGGCCTGCTGTATCTGCACGGCGTCGTCGCCGTTGGCCGCTTGCACCAGGACTTCCGCGCCGAGTTCTTTAGCCCGAGCCACAAAATAATCGCGGTCGCGCTGCCACCGCTCCTCTTTGAGCGTATCCATCGAAAAACCTATGCGCACGGGCCCGGTCTTTACCGCAGCGGCGGATGCGCCCGCGTCCGAAGACGAGCATATACACCCCGCAGTCAGCAGCGCCGCGAGCAAAACGATCATTAGCGTGCCTATTGTCAGTCGCATGTGTGCTACCTCTTGTTGAGTAATCTATGATGAGACTCTTGATTACTTATTTGATAATAGTCGACTGCAAAAAGTCTAATCCAGTCTGAAGAATTCTCAAAGCTGCATTGCTCAACTGTGAAGCGCGGCCTGGGCAGTCTTCGAAGCCGCGACTGCGTTTCTCCGGGCCAGCGTTAGAATAATAAAGACCTGCAAAGCGATCATCACAAGGCTGCTGAACAGCGCGATCAGAAGCCCCGATCGCAGGCTCCCGAATTGAGTCGAGGCCGCTCCTACGGCCCAGGGGATTGTGGCCCCTCCAAGCCCGCCCATCGCAGAGATGATCCCGGCCTTTTGTGATGCGCGCGCGCCAAAATACTCAGAGAAGACCGCCCAGGTCGTCGGGTAGACGCACGCGAGACCTGCCCCTGCTAAAGCGACGCCGGCGAGCAAAATTACCATCCCCGGAGCCGCGAGCAGAAACGAGACTCCAAGGGCTGCAAGCACAAGCCCGCCGAGCACTATCTTGCCTTCGGAAACGCGGCGGAGCACGAGGGGAGCAGCGGCGCGGCCCGCCATCAGCGCGGCCCAGAAGATCGAAGTCCCCATAGCCCATAAAATCCCGCCGCCGTCTTTAAAACGCGCGGCATACGAAGCGACCCACCCGCCTATTGCGTTCTCTGTGCCGACATAAAGGAACAACAGCGCCGCCACGAGTAGTGCGATTGGATCGCTCCACATGCCTGAACGGATTTCGACCGTGTCGCCGGCCTGTTTGTAAACTCCGAGAGTGAGCCTGCACTTTGTAAGCCATATTGCAATCGCGCCCGACAACAGGGCCAGACCCAGTAAAGCGGCGTTGAGACTGTAACGGCTCACGAACAGTGCGATGATCGGCGGGCTTGCGACTGCTCCCAGGCACCACGCGAAGTTGACTATGTTGAGCGCGGCGGCGCGACGGCGAGGGTTGATCTCCGAGATCAAGAGATTGGTCGCCGGGATCGTTATGCCGAAACCCATGCCATAAATGAAGACCGAAGCCATCCCTAAAGACCACGCCCCCGCCGCGAGCCCCGCCACCCCCGCTGCCATCAAGACGAACCCCAGCGCGAGCGAGCGCAAGAATCCGCAGCGCGCGATTATCGCGGCGAGCGCCGTCGAGCCGACCACGGCTCCGATGAACTGCGCGGTGAAGAGATACCCGGCCTGCGAGTCGGTCAGCGACCACTTGGCCGTCAAGGCAGGCAGCACAGGGCCGAGCAGCGTTGTCACCGCCCCTGTCAGCACGAAGCCGAAATGCGCGGCAATGCTCACCTGCCCGCATTCCGATTTGGCGTATGATGAATTACCAGCGTCGAGCATCTTGCTTTCGATAGCGAGTCGTTAACTACTTTTTCGCGCGCGCCTGCCCGCCGTGACCGCTCGCGGCGCTTCGTGGGTCGATTGGCGAATGACCAGCTCAGGCTCTACCGTCAGTATCTCAGGATATTCAGCCTCCGGGCCGCCCGATATACGTTTCAACAAAGTTTCCGCCGCGAGTTTTCCCATCTGCCATAAGGGCTGTCTTATGGTGGTCAGCGCTGGGTTGTGAAAGGCCGCCGCATGTATATCGTCAAAGCCTATGACGGAAACGTCTCCAGGGACGTGGAGGCCTGCTTCGAGAAAAGCTCGGATCGCGCCTATGGCGGAGATGTCGTTAAAAGCGAATAACGCCGTGAACGGCTTCGCTGTTGCGAGCAGCTTCTTGGCGGCGACGTAGCCGACCTCCGGCGAGGGGGAATCGCCCTCCAACTGCGCAACCAGCGACGGCTGAATCTTAATGCCGAGCCTCGCCGCAACGTCCGAGATCGACTGCCAT
The DNA here is from genome assembly GCA_036277095.1 of Blastocatellia bacterium. Taxonomy (GTDB): domain Bacteria; phylum Acidobacteriota; class Blastocatellia; order UBA7656; family UBA7656; genus DASUNP01. The sequence continues at coordinate 45,707 of DASUNP010000087.1, read as the reverse complement.
CGAGCGGACGTGTCGGAGCTAAAGTCTTGCCCCTTGATGAAAGCAATCTGCCTGTGTCCGAGATGGACCAGATACTCCAGCGCCAGGTGTGCGGCGCGGTCGTGGTCGAGCACTATGTTGGTTATGCCTTCTACGTCTTCGTGCCCCGATACGGACACGACAGGCAGGGGCGGGCGCTGGTGACACTGTGTGTCGACGGCGATGAGCCCCTCGACCCTGCGATCAAAAAACAGATTGGGGTAATGATCTATCAGCTCCGGTTTGTGCCTGTGGCTAGCGAGAATATAGAAATAGCCTTCCTGCATGAGATGGTCTTCGACCCCGCTCAGCACCATTGCCGCGTAGCCGTCGCTGACCTCGGGCACCAGGACCCCGAGCGTGTAGCTGCGCCGCGCGCGCAAGGAGCGCGCCAGAAAGTTCGGGCGATAGTTGAACCCCTCGGCCGCAGCGAAAATGCGATCCTTAGTCTCTTGCGGGATCGAGCCGGCCAGGGGCGAATCGTTCAGCACGAGCGAGAGCGTGGTCGGCGAAAGTCCTAAATGCGTGGCAAGCTCCTTGAGGCTGACCGGGCGCGCCTGCTTGCGCGCGCTCCTGTCGGCTTTCGCTTTCTTCGTCGGCATTCCGCGAGTTTCGCACATCGCAATATTCAAATCAAGCACGTCACCCTCAGCCTCACAGGAAACGTCTTGACTCGGGGTTGAGCCGCGTGCTATAAACCGAATGCATTAGTAAATCGATTTAGTAGGACTGATTCAGCCATTCCGGAAAGCGATTCTTCGGTGTACAGCGGAGGGCTAAAGAATCGGTAGCGGACGCCTGCCAATAGTCTCTTCCAGCAGTCGAGTAGCATCTACTCGCGCCGCGCAATCGCTTCGACTTCGCAAAAAAATGATTCACGCGTCGACCGATTAAGACCTGAACGCGCAAGAAAACCATATCGGGAGGTATCTGCCATGCGTTGGAGATCTACAAAATTGCTGCGAGCTACGTTGTGCTGTCTAGTAACGCTTGCGCTCAGTGTGAGCGCGAGCGCGCAATTCAAGGCCAGCATCCAGGGGACTGTGACGGACCCGTCCGGCGCCGTCGTCTCCGGCGCTACGGTCACTGTCACCAACCAGGAGACGAACAGGACTCAGCAGGTGACGACCAGCGACGAAGGCTTTTACCGCGCGTCCGGGCTTGCTCCAGGCAGATACACGGTCAGCGCCGAGGCGGCCGGGTTTAAGAAAAAGATCATACAGGATGTAGTAATCAATGCAGAGGAGGCGCAGGGCGTCGACCTGTTGCTCGAAACCGGACAGGTGCAAGAGGCTGTGACGGTCACGGCTGGCTCGGAGGTGACACAGCTCAACACGGAGCATGCAAACCTCGACCGCGCCATCACTACGCTTGAAGTGCGCCGCATACCGCAAGTCGGGCGCGACCCTTACGAGCTGATACGCCTGACGCCGGGCGTTTTCGGCAGCGGCGCGCGCAGCGACAGCGGCGGGTCGGTCGGCCTGCCGAACACGACGGGGCCGGGCGGTTCGGACACGTCGATCTTTCAAGTCGAAAACCAGGTCCCGATAAGCGCCAACGGGCAGAGGGTTTCGGCCAACAATTATCAGATCGATGGCGTGAGCGTAAACAGCCTCGGCCACGGCGGCGCGGCGGTCGTCACGCCGAACCAGGAGTCGGTCAAAGAGATGCGCGTAGTTTCGAGCGCGTACTCGGCCGAGTTTGGCCGCAACACAGGGGCGCAGGTCCAGGTCGTCTCGCAGAACGGGACGAACGAATTTCACGGCAGCGCGGTCTTCAAGTACACGGACCCCGGTCTGAACGCCTTTAACAAGTTCGGCGATATTTTCGGGCTTGGGCCTCAACGCGTGAATCGCCGCTTCCGCCAGTTCGGCGGGAGCCTCGGCGGGCCGATCATAAAAGACAAATTATTCTTCTTCTTCTCATATGAAGGCTTGCGCGAGAGGACCACAAACCTGATCTCCAAGTTTGTCGAGACGCCTCAGTTCCGCCAGGCCGTCATAAACCAGAGGCCGGGCAGCGCAATCGCCACGGTCTTCTCCACGCCGGGCGTAGAGCCGCGCATAATTGAGGTTCTTAACGCCTCCTGCGCGGATTTCACAGCGCAGGGCAGGCCATGCAGAGTGGTCGCGGGCGGGCTGGACATAGGCTCGCTGACGGGCGCAACGGGCCAGTATGTCAGCCTGGGCAATCCCGGCGGCGGCGGGCTGGATAACGTGCCCGACATACTGCTGGCCTCGATAGCCGTCCCTAACCGCGCGCGCGGCGATCAGTACAACACGCGCATAGATTTCAATCGCGGGACGACAGATCAGTTTGCCGTCAGCACCTACTTCACGAAACGCGACGACACTCAAAGCGACCCCGGAGGCCAGAGCCGCCCGCTCGGAGATTTGAGATTCAACCCGCTCAACTCTGCCGCCACCGTGACGTGGATTCGCACGATATCTGCGACGGCGCTCAACGAGGCCCGCGCGAACTTCACGCGCTTTGCCGTCAATCAAGTCGAAGCGTCGAGCGAGACTAATTTCGGCATCCCGCGCCTGGAAGTCGAAGGGCTGCCGCTGCCGGGCGGGGAGCGAATAAGGTTAGGGGCGCCGCGTGGAGAGACCACCCCAGGCATCTTCGCTCAAAACACATTCGAAGTGCGCGACGTGTTTAGCAAGCTCTGGGGCAGCCACGGGCTGAGGATTGGGGGCGAGGTCCGCAAAGAGCAGGACAACAACAACCTCGCGGGAGGCGCGCGCCCCGTCTTTTCATTCGTAGGGCTTTTCAACCTCGCGAATGAAACGCCCATCTTTGAAGGCATCAACGCAGACCCGCGAACTGGTTTGCCCGCCGACGCGCAGCGCTACTTCCGAACGAGCACGTACGCCTTCTTCGTGCAGGACGATTGGAAGGTGCGACCAAACCTGACGTTGAATCTGGGAATGCGTTACGAATACTTCACGCCGCTCAGGGAGAAGGAGGACCGCGTCGCGAACCTCGAATTCCCCGCGGGCCAGCTCGCCCAGTCCAGTGTAGTCATAAGGGACGAGCTGTTCGAGCCGGACCGAAACAACTTCGCGCCGCGCCTGGGGTTCGCGTGGAGCCCGGGCCGCTTCGAGGATAAGCTGGTCCTTCGCGGCGGGTTCGGCGTCGCCTACAACCGCATCCCGAACATACTGTTCACCAACACGCGCGGCAACCCCCCGTTCTTCGCGCGGTTCAACATCTGCTGCGGGACTTCTCCGAGCGACTTCGGCACTCCGTTCGCGGGCGGGAGGATAAGGTTCGCGCTCGGTGCGAACAACTCGCCTTTCAGCTTCCCGGTCAACCCCGCGCTCGCGCAAGGCATAGACCCCGTGACGGGAGGCGTAATCGACAACACGGTTGAGATCTGGGGCACGGAGCCCGACCTGCCGAACGCCTACGCCTACAGCTACTCGCTCGACACCGAATACCAATTGCCGGCTCAATTCATCGCGGCGCTCGGTTATCAAGGGAGCAGCACCCACAAGCTGATACGCATCGCGGACCTGACGCTGTTGTTTCCGCTGAATCCGCGATTCGACCCGGTCTTCTTTCTGATCCCCGACGTGAACGCGAATTACAACGCGATGCTCGCGCGGCTGAACCGCTCGTTCGCTCAAGGGTTCCGGTTCGACGCGGTCTACAGGTGGAGCAAGAGCATCGACACGCTTTCATTCGAAGGGCCGGGCGGCGTAACGAATCAGACCTTCCCGGCAGACCAGCGTACGGAGCGCGGGCCGTCGGATTACGATGTCCGCCACCACTTCGTCTTGTCGGGAGTTTGGGACCTACCGATTCTTCGAGGCCGCAACGATTGGGTGGGCAAGGCGTTCGGCGGATGGCAAATAAACGGGGTATGGACGAAGCACTCGGGCTTCCCGTGGACGCCGAAGATATTCAACTCGCTCAGACAGCCTAGCGGAAAATTCTTCGGGCCGATTCGCCCGCGCGAGTTTTTCGGCGGAGCGGGCGACGACACAAGCGACGAGGCATTCCTGACGGGGAGCAACTTCCCCGGAGGCGGCGCGATCTTTTTCGACACCACGGTCCTGGGCGACCCGCCGACGCTTGCGCTCAATCCGCCGGGCATAGGTCGAAATTCGTTTCGCGGTCCTAAGTATTCGTCACTCGATTTGAGCTTCGTCAAGCAGACGGGACTGCCCGACCTCCGGGGTCTTGGCGAGGGGGCGAACCTGGAGCTGCGCGCAAACTTCTTTAATACGTTCAACCAGCTCAACCTCGCGCCGATTGCGTACTTTGACGCGGGCGCCATTATCACAGACCCGAACTTTGGCCGCTCGGTGCGAGGACTTTCCGGGCGCGTGATTGAGCTACAAGCCCGGTTCAGCTTCTAGCTTGGATATACGAAAGAAGAAGATTCACCGCAGAGACACAGAGGACGCAGAGATTACGCAGAGCAGAATTATGTTCTCTCTAATACGTTTTCTCTGCGCCGCCGCCGTGTGCGAAGCACATCATCGGCCATCCTGTGTTCTCTGCGCCTCTGCGGTGAGATGTCTCTCAAAATCACGCACCTCTTCCGAAGGAGCTTACGAATGAAGTCAATGAAGTCTGCAAAACTAATATGCTTGCTTCTGTCGCTGATCGCCGTTCCTTCGATTACCTCACATCCCCGGCGGAATATCGAAAAGAGAATTGATGCGTTGCTGGCCCAGATGACGCTCGAAGAGAAGCTCGGACAGCTTCAACAGTTGGACGGCCACGCCGATGGCAACTTCCGCCCCGAGCACGTCGAGCTTGCGCGCAAAGGTCTGCTCGGCTCTACGCTCAACGTGCGCGGGGTGAAGAACGTCAACGAGCTTCAGCGCGCGGCGGTCGAGCACTCGCGGTTAAAGATACCGCTCGTTTTCGCCTTCGACGTGATCCACGGCTACCGGACTATTTTTCCGGTCCCGCTCGCAGAGGCAGCCAGTTGGGACCCGGCGGCAGTCGAGCGCGCTGCGGCAGTCGCCGCGGCTGAATCGCGAGCGGCGGGCGTCCACTGGACCTTTGCGCCTATGGTCGACATAGCGCGCGACGCACGCTGGGGGCGCATCGTCGAAGGCGCGGGCGAAGACCCTTATCTCGGCTCCGTGATGGCGCGCGCGCGAGTTCGCGGGTTTCAAGGCAGCGACTACAGCGCGCCCGACAGAGTCGTGGCGTGCGCCAAGCACTGGGTCGCTTACGGCGCGGCTGAAGCGGGGCGCGATTACAACAGCACCGAAGTGTCGGAAGTGACTTTACGCGAAATCTATTTTCCGCCTTTCAAAGCGGCGCTCGACGCTGGCGTAGGAACTTTTATGAGCGCGTTTAATGATCTGAACGGCGTTCCCACTTCGGCCAACTCATTTACGCTTACGCACGTGCTGCGCGATGAATGGAAGTTCGATGGAATTGTCGTGAGCGATTATGAATCCGTAAGAGAGCTGATGAACCACGGGCTTGCGGCTAACGAAGCTGAAGCCGCGCGCGCGGGCCTCACCGCCGGCGTCGACATGGAGATGGTGAGCCGGCTCTACAACAAGCACGGCGCGCAACTGATCCGCGAAGGCAAGCTCTCTGAAAAGTCGATTGACGAAGCCGTGCGGCGCATACTTCGAATCAAGTTCCGGCTGGGCTTATTCGAAAAGCCTTACGCAGACGAGGCGCGCGAGCGCGCGGTCGTATTCAACCCCACACACATCGCCGCCGCGCGCGAGGTGGCCGCGCGCTCGATGGTCCTGTTGAAAAACGAGCGCGAGACATTGCCGCTCAGCAAGTCATTGAAATCGATCGCGGTCATCGGCCCCCTGGCCGACGACCGATTGAATATGATCGGCTCCTGGTCGGGCGACGGGAAGGCGGAAGACGCGGTGACCCTGCTCGAAGGAATCAAGTCCAAAGCCGGATCGCAGATGAAAGTGACCTATTCGAAAGGCTGCGAGGTTTCCGCCGACAACACCGAAGGGTTTGCCGATGCCGTCCGCGCCGCTCGCGAATCGGACGCGGTGATAGTGGCCGTCGGAGAATCGGCGGACATGAGCGGCGAAGCGGCTTCGCGCAGTTCGCTCGATCTGCCCGGCCGTCAGCTCGACTTGATAAAAGCTTTGGTCGCCACGGGCAAGCCCGTCGTCGTCGTGCTGATGAACGGGCGTCCTCTTACGATCAACTGGGTCGCGGAGAACGCGCCGGCGATTCTCGAAACATGGTTTGCGGGGACTCAAGCGGGTAACGCAATAGCCGACGTGTTGTTCGGCGACACGAGCCCCGGCGGCAAGCTCCCGGTGACTTTCCCGCGCGCGGTCGGCCAGTCGCCTCTCTATTACAATCACAAGAGCACGGGCCGCCCGCCCGACCTGAAAAACAAATACACTTCTAAATACCTGGACGTTCAGTGGACGCCGCTTTTTCCATTCGGACACGGGTTGAGCTACACCGAATTCCGGCTCACGAATTTGCAGTTGAGCGCCCGTAGCATAAAGAGTGACGGGCGGTTGAGCGTCACTGTCGAAGTCGAAAATGTAGGCCGTCGCGCGGGCGACGAGGTTGTCCAGCTCTACATCAGAGACATGGCCGCTAGCCGGACCCGGCCCGTGAAGGAATTGAAAGGCTTTGAGCGCATCACGCTACGGCCGGGCGAGAAGCGCCGCGTAGAGTTCGGGCTGACACCAGAGCACCTTGGCTTCTATAATCGCGACATGCGCTTCGTCGTAGAGCCCGGCGAATTCAAGATAACCGCAGGCACAAGCTCTGTCGGCGGACTCGAAGCGAGCTTCACGGTAACAGAGAAATAGATCATGCGTCGCCTGAGACTTCGCTCACTTCCCCGCCCCGGTCTTTTCTGGCGTGCGATCTCGCTTACACTCTTCATCTGCGCGGCATACGCTGTGCAGGCTCAACCTGCAAAAGATGAAGCCTTTTTAGAAGACTTATCTCGCCGCACTTTTCTCTACTTCTGGGAGCAATCAGACCCGCAAACCGGACTTGTCCTCGACCGCGCTCGCACGACGGGCGAGCGCCACGATTCGTCGCACCCCAGCCACAACATAGCCAGCAGCGGCGCTACGGGGTTCGGGCTCACGGCCATAGCGATAGCCGCCGAGCGGGGGTGGATCAAGGAGGGCGAAGCGCGCGAGCGCGTTCGGGCGACGCTCGACTTTTTTGCGCGCCGCGCCGAGCACAAGAACGGATGGTTCTATCACTGGATGGACCTGAAGACGGGCGAAAGAAGATGGATGAGCGAGATATCTTCGATAGACACCGCTCTGCTACTAGCGGGAGTTTTGACGGTGCGGCAGAGGTTTCGCGCTGACCGAGAGATTGTAAGACTTGCTACAGAGATTTACGAGCGAGTCGACTTTGAATGGATGCAGGGCAATGGGTCGCTCCTGCTGTCGCACGGGTGGAAACCGGAGACTGGGTTTCTGAAAGCGCGATGGGACTCTTACAGCGAACACACGATTCTTTACCTGCTGGCCATAGGCTCGCCTACTCACCCGATCGCCGCGCGAGCCTGGCGCGTGTGGAAGCGCGATTGGGTGACGTATGCGGGCTACACATACCTGTCCGCAGCGCCGCCGCTGTTCATACACCAGTTCTCGCACGCCTGGGTGGATTACCGCGACCGCCGGGAGAGAGACGGCCCGCGAACTAACTATTTCGAGAACTCCGTCAAGGCCACACGCGCTCACCGCGCCTTTTGCATAGACCTGGCGCGGGAGTTCCCCGCTTACTCGGAAAACGTCTGGGGCATTACAGCTTCCGATAGCGCCAGAGGATACGTGGCGTGGGGCGGGCCGCCGCGCGACCCTGCGATAGATGGGACGGTCGTCCCCTGCGCCGCCGCCGGGTCGTTAATGTTCACGCCCGACATCGCGTTGCCCGCGTTGATCGAGATGCGCGAGAGATACGGCGAGCGCATTTATGGACGGTACGGGTTCGCCGACGCGTTCAACCCGAATACGGGATGGGTCGGGCCGGATTGTATAGGCATCGATCTTGGAATTACGCTCTTGAGCGCCGAAAACATGAGAAGCGGCAACGTGTGGCGCTGGTTCATGCGGAACCCTGAAATCCCTCGCGCGATGCAACGGGTCGGGCTTGAGAAATCACGTCGCTAACCTATCTCGTGGAGCGGCGAAAGATCCTGTAGCCCCACGCGTCGAGCGCGATCGCGGGTAACCCGACGGGCTGCAACCTGGCCTCGGTCGAGTTGCCCAGGTACGGCGTGATCTCTAATAACTTCGCGCCCGTAGCCACCTCGACAAAGCCGACGAAGGGACGATTCGAGAAATTGATAGCAACCAGCACCTCCTGGTCTTCGTTGCGTCGAATGTAAGATACGACACGCGCTTCGTCGGAATTCTTCAGCCATTCGGTCTGCCCCTGACGTAGCGCCGGGTACTGCCGGCGCAGCGCGATGATCTGTTTATAAAAGCGAGGGAACTCCTGGCGGCGCTCCGCGATCTGCCAGAAGACGGGCAGCTTTTCAAACAGCGCGGGCGCGCCAGATTCCGTCGTGTCGCCCACTTCCATCCCGTTGTAAAGCATAGGCGCGCCGTCCATCGTAAAGACGAGGGCCGAAGCCGCAAGCGCGGCTCGTTCGCCGAAACGGGCTATGGCGCGGCGCTCGTCGTGGTTGTCTGAAAAGCGCATGTGAAGCGAGCCGCGCGGAAATTTCATGCGCTCTTCGACCCACGTTTCGCGCAAGGCGGTTGCGGGCTTGTTGCCCATCAGCACGTCCATTATCGCGCTGTGAAAAGGCCAGGCGTAATCCAGGTCAAACGCCTTAACCATAAGATCGGGCGAGTGCCATTCGGCGAGCATCACTATGTCGGGCTTTACCTTTTCAAGCTCCGCGCGCGCGCGCTCCCAGAAATCCGTAGGCACGAAACCCGCCACGTCGCAGCGGAAGCCGTCAAGGTCAAACTCGCGCACCCAGTATTTGAGCATCTCTATCAGGTAATCGCGCAGACGCGGGTTGTCATAATTGAGGTCGGCCACGTCCGCCCAGTCGGGGACGGGCGGGAGTATCCGGCCCGTGGAATCGCGCGTGTAAAACTCGGGCGTCTTCATCAGCACGCTGTCCCACGCCGTGTGATTTATTACTATGTCGATGATTATCTTCATCCCGCGCGAGTGCGTCTCGCGGACCAGCCGCTGCAAATCTTCCCTGGTGCCGTAATCAGGATTGATCGCGTAATAATCGCGAGCGGCGTAAGGGCTGCCGATAGTGCCTTTCTTCTTCACTTGCCCTATGGGGTGTATGGGCATCAGCCACAGTATCGTGACCCCGAGCTCTTTCAAACGATCGAGCTGTGCCGTGATCGCGTTGAAGTTTCCTTCGCGTGAAAAGTTCCGCGGAAAGATTTCGTATATGACCGCGTCGCGCACCCAGTCGGGCGAAGGCCGCGCCTGCTCGCGAGAAAAATCCCGTGGCTGTTGCTGCGCGACCCCAGATGTGACGAGCAGTATAAAACAACAAAGGCAAACGGAAAGCCTTCTTCTCATTAACACCCTTTCTCTTGAGTGCTGAGTCCTGAGTCCTGAGTCCTGAGTAAAAAGACCAGCAGCCCGCTTTTGCTTTTCACTCAGCACTCAGCACTCAGCACTCAGGACTATTCTTTAGGTTTGTCGATCAAGCCCGTGCTTGGGACAGGCTGCGCGGACTCTTGAACTCCGAATGGCTCGTACTCGTCCGCGTGAATGACCGCTTGCTCCGGCACGTCGCGGTCGACCACGTCGCTCACTATCGCCACCATCGCGGCGGCGACAAGGAGGCTGGCCCCTCCCAGCATGACAACATAAAGAGGATTGTTGTCAAAGACGTATTTGACCAGCGGCTTGAACGTGAGCGAAGCTACGATCTCCGGGATGACTATGAAGAAGTTGAAGATGCCCATGTAAACGCCCATTCGCGCGGGCGGCAGCGCGCTCGACAGTATAGCGTAAGGCATCGACAGTATCGAAGCCCACGCGATGCCCACGCCCACCATCGTCAGAAGCAAGACGTACTGGTCGCGTATCAGATAAACCGAAAGCAAGCCCACCCCGCCGCATACAAGCGAGAAGGCGTGGACCGCTTTGCGGCTCGTAGCATTCGCTACGAACGGCAACACAAACGCGACGGCGAAACAAACTATCGAATAGACTGCAAAACAGATTCCGCCCCACTCGGTCCCGCTGGCAAAGCGCGGGTCATCCGCGTCGGTCGCGCCGAAGACGTGACGCGCCGTGGCGAGGCCAAAGAACATCCACATGCAGAATAGCCCCAGCCACGTGAAGATCTGGACGACGGCCAGTTGCTTCATAGTCTTTGGCATCTCGCCTATCGCGGAAAAGATCTCTGTCAATATGTGAAAAGGATTCTTTCGCTCGGCGCTCTTTTTGCGAAACTCTTCCATGTTTTCGGGCGGGTACTCTTTCGACGTTATCACGGTCCACAAGACCGCGATGAGAAAGGCCGCCGCGCCGATCTTGAATGAGTACTGAACTGTGAGCGGGATGCCGCTTGAGGTCGTGCCGGTCACGCCCATCTGCCCGAACATGTAAGGCAAGGCATTTGCGAGCGTAGCGCCGATTCCGATAAAGAAGCTCTGCATTACAAACCCGGCCGTGCGCTGCTCGACGTTCAGCTTATCTGCGACGAAAGCGCGGAACGGCTCCATGCTGACGTTTATGCTCGCGTCCAATATCCAGAGCAAGCTCGCCGCAATCCACAGCGCAGGCGAGTCCGGCATAAAGAAGAGAGCTATGCTTGAAAAGATCGCGCCGACGAGAAAGTAAGGGCGGCGGCGGCCCAATCGATTCCAGGTCCTGTCGCTCAGCGAGCCGATTATCGGCTGAACGAGCAGGCCCGTCACAGGGCCGGCCAGCCACAGCAACGGAATCTCGTCGGGGTTCGCGCCGAGATAGGTGTAGATGGCGCTCATATTGGCTAGCTGCAATCCCCACCCGAACTGTATGCCGAGGAATCCGAAGCTCATGTTCCAGATCTGCCAGAAGCTCAACCGGGGTTTCTGCATTTGCTCTCGCTCCTCCCTTGCATATCCAAATACATGCCACGGAGGCACAGAGACACAGAGTTTCTTTATTTACTCTGTGTCTCTGTGTCTCTGTGGCAAAGTATTTTCATTTCGCCGTAAAGATCGACGCACGGCGCGCGGGCAGAGTCACCCTCATCCGCCCGCCCTCGACGCGCACGTCGGCAGACGCGCCGAGCCGGTCCGTCATCTGCGCTCCGTTTGCCAGCCTCGCTTCCGTAACGTCGAATACAACGGTCGCCGGTTTCGCGTCGTTGTTGAATACCACGATGACGGTCGCGCGATCCGTCATTCGCGCGTAAGCCATCTGCTGCTCCGCGTCCAACAGGTCGAGCGAGCGGCCTCGGCGCAACGGCTCAAGCTCCGCGCGCAAGCGTCCGAGCCTGCGCAGGTGCTCGAACACGTCTTGCTCGGCAGGCGTGCGGCCATCCTTTGTAAAGGCGTTGCGCGCGTCGCCAGGAAACCCGCCGGGAAAATCGCGACGGTTGTCGGGGTCGCCGCCGCCCGCCATCGCTATCTCGTCGCCGTAGTAAAGCAGCGGCGTCCCGCGCGTCGTCATTATGAGAGTCTGCGCGAGCTTCAACCCTTCGGTCGTCGCGCCCTTCTCGTTCATAAACCGCAGCATGTCATGAACGCCTATGAACGTGACCAGCACGTCGGGGTTGGGATACATAAAATCGTGAGCCAGCATCTGAGACACGTCGCGAATCGGCTTGCCTTCGGCGAAGGCGCGGCGCAGCGGGTAGAAGAGCGCAAAGTCGTAGAGCGTGTCCAGCCGCGTGTCTATGCCGTCGTGACCCGCGCGGCCCCCCTGGTAGTAAGCGAGCAATGCAGGGTCGCCGTCGAAAAGTTCGCCCAGAACTGTTACGTCCGGGTATTCACGTTTTATCGCACTCATCCACTCGCGCCAGAACCGGCGCGGCACATGCGGCAGCGTGTCCTGGCGGATAGCGTCAAACCCGCTTGTGCCCAACCACCATAACGTGTTTTGAATGATGTAGCGCGAGACTTCTTCGTCGCCTTGATTCAAATCGGGCAGGATGTCTATGAACCATCCGTCGAGGTTCGCCCGCTGCGTCTGGTAGGTGGCGCGCGGCGACATCGTAGTCCATTTCTGCCAGTTGTTCGATATGTGATTCGCCTCAGTCCCGTTGAACCACGTAGGCGTGGGCTGGTCTTTGACCCACGGGTGAAAAGGCCCTGTATGATTGGCTACCTGATCTTGTATGACCTTGATCCCCTGGCGGTGCGCCCCGTCGACCAGCTCGCGCAGCTTCGCGAGCGTGCCGTAATGTTCTTCGACGGCATAAAAATCTACCGGCCCGTAGCCGTGATAATCCGTGATAGGTTTCTTAGGCCCCTCGGCCACCTCCGGATACGTTTCGCGGTCGTTCAGATGATTGACGTTGTCGTAAACGGGATTGATCCAGATGGCCGTCACTCCCAGGTCTTTAAGATAAGGCAGCCGGTTGATGATGCCTTGAAAATCGCCTCCGTGGTAATAACGAGGCTTCGTGCGATCATAAAGCCCGCGCGACCCAGGCGGGTCGTTGTTCGCCGCGTCGCCGTCAGCGAAGCGGTCGGGCATGATGAAATAGATCACGTCATCCGGCGTGAAACCCATGAATCGTCCCGCGCGTGCGAGCGGCGCGACAATTTCGAAAGGCGCTTCGACGGTCCCGCCCGGGGTAGTAATCCTGAGCGCGCGGCGGCCCGTCGCAGCCCCTGCGTCTATCGATACGTCGACGAACAGGTAGGTGCCCGCAGAGTTCGCGCGCACCAGACCCGTCTTGATTCCTGCGCCTGTCGATTCCACGCGAGCGCCGCCGAGGTTGCGCCCGCGAATCAGCAGCCGGACGGGGTTGATCGAATGATTCGCCCACCAGGTCGGCGGCTCGACCTTTGAAACTTCGGGAGCAGACTGCGCGGCGGCGGCGCAGACGGAGACGACCAGCACAATTATGATTAGCAGGGTCCGAATTAGCAGGGACTGAGAGATTATTCTTGTTGTGCGCATATCACCTGGTTTGATCTCGAATCTCAAATCTGAAATTTGAAACAATTACTTTTTCAAGAGGTTTAAGTGGAACCCTCATTCTACCGTTCGCCGCGCGACCGCGCTACCTGTCGATTCGCTTGAATTATACGTCGGCCATTATCTATGATTTGCTGGCAATGAGAAGTTCCCGCTTGCAAGCAATCAACAAGAGAATCGTGTTCTCGATAATCTGCTTTACGTTTATCGTCGGCGATGGGTCGAGGCCGGGTATTGCGAACGATGAGATGCGTGTCGGTTTTATCAACGTGGCGCGGCAGGCGGGCCTGACCGCAAAAACCGTCTATGGGGACGAGCGCAAAAACAGATACCTTCTTGAAACCACAGGGTGCGGGGCCGCGTTCTTCGACTACGATAATGACGGCTGGCAGGATGTCTTTCTAGTCAACGGCACACGGCTGGATGGCGCGGCCAAAGACCAGCCGTCCACAAACCGTCTCTACCGCAATAACGGCGATGGGACGTTTCAGGACGTGACTCAGAAGGCCGGCCTCAACCGAACGGGGTGGGGGCAGGGCGTTTGCGTAGGCGATTATGACAACGATGGTCATGATGATCTTTTCATAAGCTATTTCGGGAAGAACGCGCTTTATCATAACAACGGCAACGGCACTTTTACGGAAGTGGCCGAGCAAGCGGGCGTGGCAGTCAATCGCAGCCGATGGGGATCGGGCTCTGCTTTTCTGGATTACGACCGGGACGGGCGGCTCGATCTGTTCGTCGCCAGCTATATCGACCTTGACCTGAAGACGGCCCCGCTGCCCGAGACAGGGCCCTGCATGTACAAAGGGGTGATGGTCGCCTGCGGCCCGCCGGGGCTCACGGGCGGCGTCAACACGCTCTACCGCAATAACGGCAACGGTCGTTTCACAGACGTTTCAGAGAAGTCCGGCGTGAGGAAGACCAACGGCACCTACGGCCTGGGAGTCCTGGTGGCCGATTTTAGTAATGACGGTTGGCCTGATATTTACGTCGCGAATGATTCTGCCCCCGCCGCCCTTTATCGTAATAATAAAGATGGCACGTTCACCGATATAGGCATAGAGGCGGGCTGCGCCTTCAGCATAGACGGCAAGCCGCAGGCCGGCATGGGAGTCTCGGCAGGCGACTATGACCGGGACGGATGGCTGGACATCTTCAAGACAAATTTCTCGGGCGATACTTCGACCCTTTACCGAAACATCGGCAAAGAGACCTTTGACGACGTGACCTTCCCGGCAGGCATAGGCGTCAACACTCGATGGCTCGGATGGGGCTGCGGTTTTGTCGACGTCGAGAACGACGGCTGGCTGGACATATTTCTAGTAAACGGCCATGTCTACCCGGAGGTCGAACGGCTTACGACCGAAGCCGGATACGCGCAGCGCAAGGTGCTCTATAGAAACCTGCGCAATGGCCGCTTCGAGGATGTCACAGAGCGCGTGGCAGGTGTCGCCGACCCTATCGCTGCGCGCGGCTGCGCTTTCGCAGATTTCGATAATGATGGGGACATAGATATTCTCATCAACCCGGTCAACGCCGCGCCGGAGCTGCTCAGGTGTGACGTGAGCAATCAAAACAACTGGATCAAGATCAAAACAATTGGTGTGAAATCGAATCGCAGCGGGGTCGGCGCTCGCATCAAATGCGTCACCGAAGGTGGTAGCCAGATAGATGAAGTGCGCAGCGGCGGGAGCTACTATTCACAAAACGATCTGCGCATCCATTTCGGGCTCGGTCGGGCGCAGAAGGCGAAGACGATTGAAGTGACCTGGCCCTCCGGGCAGGTCGACACGCTCCGCGACGTGGCGGCCAATCAGCTCATAGTTGTAAAAGAAGGGGCTGGAATAGCGCGCGCCGACTCTTTCAAGAAAGCCAAGAAATAGGGTGTAAGGGTGAGACACGCCAAAGCAGTCTTTATACCGGTGACGCTTACAGTCATTCTCCTCTTTATATTCACCGTTGCACATGGGCAGAGGAAGCCTGCGCCGAGCGCCGAGCGTCACGTTAACGCGGCGATCTCCCTTTTAGAGAAGCAGCAGGCGGACCGGGCCATCTTAGAGTTAAAGGCCGCGATAAGGCTCAAGCCGGATTACGCCGACGCGCATAATTTAATGGGGCTCGCGCTTGCGCGAAAGGGGGAGATCAAACCGGCGATTGAATCTTTCCGCAAAGCCATCGAACTGGACCCGAAGCAGCACAAGACCTACCGCAACTTAGGCATGGCTCTACAAGAAGCGGGAGAGATTGAAGCGGCGGCAGCGGCTTTCAGGCAATCGGTTTCGCTCGCGCCCGACGACGCGGAGACGAGGGTCTTATACGCGATGGCCCTCCGGCAAAAGGGCGATGTAGATTACGCGATAGCCGAGTTGCGCGAGGCCATTCGGCTCAACCCCGATCTGACCGAAGCGCACTATCACCTGGGCTTCTTGCTTGCAACGAAGGGGCTGCTCCGAGAGGCCGCTTCAGAATTTGAGACGACCGTCAGACTGAGGCCCGACTACGGCGAGGCGCATTATTATCTAGGCACGGCCCGCTGGTTCTCCGACGACCTCCAGGGTGCTATCGCGGCGCTCAAGACCGCCGCGCGGCTGATGCCCAACCACGGAGATTCGCATTACTACCTGGGGCTGGCCCTCAAGAAGGGCGGCGACCTCGAAGGCGCGATAGCGGAACTGACGATGGCCGCGCGCCTTGCTCCGGGCCAGGTCGAGCCGCAATATGCCGTGGGGCTTGCGCTGCAAGAGGACGAGGACCTGGACGGGGCGATCGCGGCATTTCGCGCGGCGATAAAACTAAAGCCGGATTTTATTCAGGCTTATAACGACCTGGGGCTTGCGCTCATACGCAACCGCGACCCCGATGGCGCGATAGAAGCATTCAACACGGCCATCAAGCTTGAGCCCGTAAACCTCGCGGCGCATCACAACCTTGGGATGGCCTACATTCAGAAGAGCGATTACGCGGCGGCCGTCACCCAGTACCGGCGACTGCTCGCGCTTGCGCCCGACAGCGCCGAGGCTCATTACAACCTCGGCCTCGCCTTGAAGAACAAGGATGAATTTGACGAAGCCATTGCCGAGCTGAAAAAAGCCATAGCCATTCAGCCATCGCTGCGAGAGGCACATTACACTCTTGGCGTAATACTCATGCAGCAATCGAAGCTTGAGCAGGCGGCGGCCTCGTTCCGCGCGGCCATAGCAGCAAAGCCGGACTATGCTGAGGCTCACTATGCGCTGGGCACGGTTTTGCAACAGCAATCGGATCTCGACTCCGCGATAGCTGCGTTCCGCGAAGCGCTCAAGCACGCGCCGAACGCGCCCGAAATACATAACACGCTCGGGACAGCGCTCAGGCAGAAGGGCGACGTGGAGGCGGCCCGCCGAGAGTTTCAGGAAGGCGCCCGCCTCAATAAGCGCAAATCGGATTTGCAGGCCGCGCTCTTTGCATTCAACACAGGTGTGGCGAGGCTCAGGGAAGGAAAGCTCGACGAGGCGATCGAAAGATTCCAAGCCGCAATAAAGCTCAACCCCGAAGATGCGCAGGCGCACTACAACCTGGCGAAAGCGCTTCATCAAAAAGGCTCGCGCGAGGCCGCGCGCGCGGCTTATCAGAAGGCTAAACAGATCAACCCCCGCCTCAAGCCGCTAAAATAGATTCAAGAGCCTGCATAAACCGCCGCGTAGCGGCGTAATGAATTTAGCCGTGTGCTTTAGCGCACGGACAGGGATTAGTCAGGCCGCTGCGTCGCGTCAGTGACGCGTGATTACGACAAATTCAATCGTCGCTGACGCGACGGGGATTAACATCGCCTTCGGTTCCCGGCGTTTAAACGCCGGGCTAAGATCATTACGCCGCTACGCGGCGGTTTAAGCATAAGCTTGAAATGAATTAACGAATGAATTAACGCCTGCTGGCGGGCTTCACCACGCCCTCGCCTTCTTTGATGGTCACAATCTGGTTGGCTGCTATCTCCTTCACAACTTCTGTCTGACCGCTGGGCCAGCGTATCTCCACAGAATCGACGGCCTTGCTTGCGCCGAGCCCGAAGTGCAACCGCATGTCGTTGTGTGAAAAGTAGCTGGATTGGCTGGCGACCTCCTGGGCTTGCAGCCGCGCGCCGGCTCTTAATAACGCGCGCGCGCCTATGGCCGAGCGATTCGACTTGACCCCGATCAGCTTCAGCTTGATCCAGTTGTTCGCCCCGCGTCTTTGCGCGCTCATATAATCGTTGCGCAGCAGCGAAGGCGGCTCATTCATGTTCATTATCAAAACGTCGATGTCGCCGTCATTGTCGAAATCTCCGAAAGCGCAACCGCGACTTGAATGGGGGGCTGTCACGCCCGGACCGGACTGGGCCGACACGTCTTTGAAGCGGCCGTTTCCCAGGTTGCGGTAAAGCAGGCGCGGGTTGCGATGAGGGTACTCTTTGAAATGCTTCTCGATCTCCGGGTAGACGTTCCCGCTGACGGTAAGGATGTCTGCCCAGCCGTCGTTATCGAAATCAAACATCCCCGTGCCCCATTGAACGTAGCGCGTGTGATCGAAGCCCGCCGCCCTCGACGCGTCTTCAAAAAAACCTCGCCCGGTGTTCTTGTAGAGCACGGGCAAGTCGTCAGCGAAATGGGTCTTGAATATGTCCGCGTATCCGTCGCCGTTGTAATCGCCGACCGTCAAACCCATGCCGGCTTGCGCCTGGCCGTCTTCGTTGTAAGCCGAGCCCGTCTCAAGCGCGACATCTGTAAAGCTGCCGTCGCCTTTATTGCGATAGAGTATGCTAGCCGTCGAATCGCACGCCACGTAAATGTCTGTCCAGCCGTCGCCGTCAAAATCCGTAGCGATGGCCGTCATCGGAAAGCGGTCCCGCACCTTGCTGACGCCCGAAGAGTCCGAGACATCTGTGAAAGTGCCATCGCCGTTGTTGCGGTAAAAGAGATTGGTGTCGGTGGGCAACCCCTTCGGACCGCAATTGACCACAATCCCCTTCCACATGCAGTTGCCGCCTTTACCAGGATCGGCGGCAGTCGCAATGTCGAACTTCAGATAGTTGGCTACGAACAGATCAAGATCACCGTCGCGGTCGTAGTCGATGAATGTGCAGCCGGAACCCCATCGAGTCCCTTCCGCACCCAGCCCGGCCTTTCGAGTTACATCGGTGAATCTGCCTCCGCGGTCGTTGCGGTACAGGACATTTTGTCCCCAGTAGGTGATGAACAAATCCGTGTAGCCGTCGTTATCATAATCACCTGCGCAGACAGCCGAAGCCCAGCCCGTGCGCGCGAGCCCCGATTTCGATGTCACGTCAATGAAGCGGCCATCACGGTTGTTACGATAGAGTCTGTTGGTAGGCTCTTTACCTTTAGGAAAGCCGTCGAGCCGCGTCCCGCCCAGCAGCAGTATGTCAACCCACCCGTCGTTATCATAATCGATGAAGGCGATGCCGCAGCCGTTGGTTTCTATGATGTATCTCTTCTTTTCGACGCCGCCATAGATGATCGGCTCTGAAAGCCCCGCGCCTGCGGCTACGTCGACGAATGTGACCGGAGTGTCGTTCGCATCAACATTAAAAGGCAAGAGGCAAAAGATGAGAATCAAGACCAAGAACGGTCTTGATCCGTTACTTTTGCTTTTTGCATTTTGACGCGCCGCGCGAAAGCGCATCATGCGCCATCCTTTGCATTTTGCCTTCATTGCTGGTCCGCGCTTGTCCGCAGCCTGTCGGCAAGCTCGAATTCTCTCTTGGCCTCTTCGGGGCGGTTGGACTGCTGAAGAACCTGAGCCAGCAGGTGATGGCCAGAGAAGTTATTGGGGTCCATCTTCAGGGCGCGCCTCAATATGCTCTCGGCGTTCGCCAGATCGCCCTTCTTCAAATAGACCTTTCCCAGGACTATGAAAGGGCCGCTGAAGAACGGGTTCAACCAGATCGACTTCTGCAATGGCGCAATGGCTTCGTCCCACTTGAGCTGTCTCGTGTATGCCTCGCCGAGCCGGTAGTGCGCCATCGCGAAGGCGGGGTTGACGGCGATCTCTTTCTGCAAGAGCTTTATGCCCAGGTCGATGTCGGCGCGGTGGATTGCAAGCTCGCCAAGCAAGAAATTGGCCTGCGGCAATTTCGGGTCGAGCTCCAACGCCTTTTGCAACTCTTTTTCCGCCATCTCCTCAACCTGCTGGCGAATCATCATCTGGGCATTCATAAGATGGGCGGCCGCGCTGTCGGGCGGGACCGCAAACATTCGAGCGAACGCTTCGCGCGCGCCGTTCGGGTTCTGCGTCCGGATGTGGCTGAGCCCGAGGACATAGGCCATCTCCACGTTCGTGGGGTCCCAGCCTTTGACCTGCTCCAGATATGGTATGGCTTCTTTAATCCGCCCGAGGAAGTAGTAAGACATTCCCAGCAACTGCACTCCCTGACGGTACGCGCGAGAGTTATTCTCCTTTGCATTCTTGAGGGCGAGCGAAAGGTGCTCGGCTGCGCGGGCGTGGTCGTTTTTTTGGTAATAAGCAAGCCCCAGTAGATGATCTATCTGCGGCTGGTTCAATTCCGATTTAGCTACGGAGGTCAAGAGAGCAATCGCCGCGTCGATCTTACCCGCGCCCAGCAGCGCCTGCGCTTGCTCGATCTTAGCGGAGTCCGGCCCGACCTTTGCCGGCTGCGCCTGTTCCGCCTGCGCCAGGGCCGTCTGTGTAAGGAGCAAAACACAGACGCAGATCAATAATGAGCAAACAGGGAGCTTTGCGACGGTCATAATTTCACAGGTAGACGGATAAACTTTCTCGCCCCCTAAGAATATCTTGTCTCGCGCGGAGAAGGCAACGCGCCGCGCTGCCCGGGGCCGCGCCTCTTGACATTGGTTGGCATAGTTGATATATCCTGAAACGAGATAAATCGGTTTAGTAATAACGAAATCAAGAGACATCCCTTGGCAGAATGATTCTAAGGATTTGTGATCCAAGCTGCCCGAAGTAGAGCAACAGTCCATTATCAGAAGTGCCGATGCGGAAGGCGCGCGAGCGAGCGCGGAGCTTCCGCCGGTTTCCTCACAAACTGCGAACGCTGAGAATCAGAAGATATTGCTAGCAGGGTTGCCGCCTTTCGTATAAACCTTCAGCATCCTCAAGGTTTATGTTCAGCAGGCTCACCCGGCTACAAGGAGGTACTGGTTATGCAAGGCAAATTGTTGTTGCTGCCGCTCACCCTGCTGCTTGCGATTATAGCAATGCCGGTGAGCATTAGAGCGCAGGCCGTTTACGGTAGCATCAGCGGCACGGTAACCGACCCGTCGGGGGCGGTCGTTTCCGGGGCTACCGTAACGATCACGAGCGTCGAGCGAAGGACGTCCGACATCGTGACGTCAAACGAGTCCGGCCTTTATGTTAAAGAGCGATTGCTTCCGGGCATCTATGAAGTAAAGATCGAAGCGACAGGCTTCAAGCAATCACTCATCCCGAATGTCAACGTCAACATCGACACACAGACAAAAGTTGATGCCACGCTCGAAACGGGAGCGGTCAGCGACACGGTCACAGTTACGGCCGGCGAAGGCCAACTCCTGAAGACCGACCGCGCCGACGTGGCTACGTCTTTCGAGACAAAGCAGATCACAGATCTTCCCATTCTCGACCGTAACTTCACGCGCTTCATACTGCTGACGCCCGGCACACAGCAACAAGTGTGGCAGCACGCGGCGAGCGAGAACCCGCAGGGCTCGATCCAGACAATAGTCAACGGGCAGCACTTCAGCGGGACAGGTTATCAGCTGGATGGGACAGACAACCGGGACCCGATTCTCGGCATTATTGTTATCAACCCGAACTTCGAGGCCATAGGCGAGACCAAGATCACCTCGCAAAACTACGACGCCGAGTTCGGCCAGGCAATCGCAGGCGTTGTCTCTGTACAGACCAAGAGCGGCACCAATGAGTTTCATGGCAGCGTCTTCGAGTTTCGACAGAGCGACGTGTGGCAGGCGCGCAACCCGTTCTCTCAGGCTCAGCCGGACCCCCTTACAGGCAAGTCCGTGCCTGATACTTTGAAGAATCAGTTCGGCGGAGCGATCGGCGGCCCGATCATCAAAGAGAAGTTTTTCTTCTTCGGCGACTATCAGGGCACGCGCAGCAAGGTGGGCGGATCGCGATTGCTTACGGTCCCCACGCTTGAGGCACGCAGAGGCGATTTGAGCGCTTATGGCGTCGACATCTTCGACCCGCTCACGAATCAGCAGTTCCCCGGCAACAGGATTCCCACGGGTCGCCTTTCGCCGCAGGCTTTGGCCATACTGAACTTGCTGCCTCCGCCCAACCGCACGGGAGAGCAGAACGGGACTCGTAACAACTTCGTCTCCAGCGGCAGCGAGATTTTCGATAACGACACCTTCGACATCCGCATAGACAATCGCTTCAGCACGAACCTGAACATGTTCGGTCGCTACAGCTTCGCAGACTACACGCGCGACGGCCCGCCGGCGTTCGGCGCTGCCGGCGGATTGGAGCTGGTAACGCTCGGCGGCACATCGAAGGTCCGCAACCACAGCCTAGCCCTAGGGTTTGACTACACCCTGTCACCGCAGACGCTGGTCGATTTCCGATTCGGATACTTCAAGTACGGGGTGAATGTTTTGCCCTTCGACTTTGGCACGTCTCCGGCGGCGGATGCAGGTATTCCGGGGTTGAATTTCGATGAATTCTCTTCGGGCCTGTTTGCAGGATTCATCGAAGGGGATCGTGGTTTCAACATAGGGTCGGGCCTGGGCGTCAACCGCTGCAATTGCCCGCTCGATCAGCAGGAGAAACAGTTCCAGTGGGTCGGCAATCTGCTGAGGACCCAGGGGAGCCACACTCTCAAGTTCGGCGTCGACCTTCGCCGCGCTTACAACCTGCGCGTCCCGAGCGACCGCCACCGTTCAGGCGAGCTTTCATTCAGCCCGCAACGCACGGGCGAGGTCGTAAACGGCCAGCTCGTGGCCGAAGGGCTCGGGATCGCTACGTTCCTGATCGGCGATGTGACGAGGTTCACTCGCTACGTCAGCAGCTCGACCGATGCGAGAGAGCGTCAGTGGCGTCACTTCTATTACGGGCAGGACACCTGGCGCGCGACACAGAATCTGACCATAGCCTACGGGCTGCGATTAGACGTTATCAATCCTCAGACCGTCAACGAAGCGGGCAACGGCGGCTTCCTCGATTTGAACACGGGGGAGATAAAGGTGGCCGGGTTCGGCGACATAGGGCTCAACGGTGGCGTTGAAAACAGTCTGAACTGGGCGCCGCGCCTCGGCATCGCTTATCAGCTCAACGATAAGACGGTCATACGGCTCGGCTATGGCCGAAGCTACGACATAGGCGTGTTCGGCTCACTGTTCGGCCACAGCGTAACTCAAAACCTGCCCGTGCTGGCTGTGCAGGAATTGAACCGCTCGACGCAGTTCGGTAGCGTCTTCAATCTGGCGCAGGGGCCACCGGCCGCGATCTTCCCGGCTGTCCCTCCCAACGGGCGATTCCCGTTGCCAAACGGCGTCTTCGCGCGCGCGCTGCCGGATAAACAGCGATTGCCCGCGGTCGATGCTTACAACGTCACGGTGCAATACCAGGCGACCGAGAGCGTCTCGCTTGAGGCGGCATACGTAGGCAACAAGGGCACACACGTATTCGCAGGCGGCGGGCCGGCTTTCAACGTTAACGAAGCCACGCTGGTCGGTTTCGGCACGCTCTCCATTGATGAACGGAAGCCTTTCTTCAACAGGTTCGGGTGGACGCAAGGCATCGACTATTTCTGCAACTGCGCCGATAACCGCTACAACTCGCTTCAGACAAAGATCACGAAGCGATTCACCACCAGCTATTCGGTGCTCGCTCACTACACATTGCAGAAGGCAGTAAATGATGATGCCAGCCAGTTCTTCTTCAACCGCGATATAACTCGCGGCCGTCAGGACTTCGATCGAACTCACAACTTCGTCTTGTCACAGGTAGCGGAGTTGCCCTTCGGGCGCAACAAGCGATTCCTGGGCGACGTGTCGAAGGGGGTCGATTACATAGTGGGCGGCTGGCAGTTCAACTCGAACACGACGATCCAGAGCGGCCTGCCGTTCAACGTGGGCTTTGACACCAGCGGAATCTCTGACACGGGTCCGAATCGTCCGGACATAGTCGGCGATCCGAGGATCAGCGACGGCGGCCGCGACCGTTGGTTCGACCCGACGGTCTTCGCCAAACCGGCGGTCGGGACGTTCGGCAACCTGGAGAGGAACTCGCTCAACGGCCCGTGGTACTGGAGGACCGACGCGTCGCTGTTCAAGAAATTCCGCTTCACGGAAAGTCAAGAGCTTGAATTCCGAACCGAAGTCGTGAATCTCTTTAACCACGTTAACCTGGGTCAGCCCGATTCATTCATTGGGGACCCGGCCAACCCGAATCCCAACGCGGGCCGCATCACGTCGACGGCCTTCGGCGGTGTGGACCCGCAACGCGCCTTCCAGTTCGCCTTGAAATATAAATTCTGATGGCGGTCTGATAATTAACTAGAGCCTCGGCTCATTACAAGAAAGGAGAAGCTCTTTTGAGCTTCTCCTTTCTTCTTTCAAGCCAGATTCGTTCCCTTACTCACCTTGGTTTGGCAGGCGGCTTTACGCCTTCCAACTTCAGCACGTTCGGCTTCTCTCTTTCGGGCAACTCCGCATACAACTCGATGAACGCGGCATTGGTCCAGCCGAAACCTATCACGTTAGTCTCGTACCCGTATTTTATTCCCGCCCCTAGCTGAGACGTGCGCCGCTCCAGATCGTATTTCTCAACGATCGTGTTGTGCTCGCGGAAATCTTTCACGATCATAGAAAGGAAATTCGTCGTGATACGATCTGCTTCGCGGTTGTACCCGTAGCGGCGCAAGCCCTTCACCGCGATCATCTGCATCGGAGCCCACCCGAAGGGCGCGTCCCACTGGCTGCCGCTCTTATTCGTGCTCGTCTGTAGCCCGCCTTCAAGCTCGAACAGGTGAAGGTTAGCCGCTACGCGCGCCGCCTGGCTGCGCGTAGCTATCCCCGCCCACAAAGGGTAAAAAGTCGTCACGAACGGATAGCGGCGAATCTCTTTTCGCGCGAAGTTGTAGTCGTAATAAAGCCCGTCGCGCTCGTCCCACATCAACCGGTTGATCCTCCGCGCCCGCTCCTCGGCGCGCGTAATCCATCGCTGTGCTTCGCCGCTGCGCCCGACCAGTCTAAGGATCTCAGCCGTCTCCGTCTCCATCAGGTAGAGCAGCGAGTTGAGACAGACCGGATTGTAATGGATGATGTCGACGTTGAATTGACCGAAACGGTTCGACGGATCGAACCCGGATTCGCGCATCGTGCGGTCGCCTTTGTAAAACAGAGGCGTCAGCTCGTCCTTCGCCTTGTCGTAGTACTGGCTCAAGTCGTAATCACTAACTTCGTGCGTGCGGTAATACTCTTTCACGCGGTCGTAGTGAGTGCGCCCTTGCTTGTCGCGCTCGTCGGAAATGACTTCGGGCGCGGGCCCTTCGCCAAAGTCGTAATAGCGCGAAAGCCCCGTCTCTTTTGTCAGGTGCGGCTCGGTGATCCAGAATTGGTAGTATTTCTCTATCGCAGGGACCGTGCTGCGAAGCCAGGCCAGGTCGCGCGACTTGCGGTAGACGCCCAGCACCATCTGTGTAAGAAACGGCGGCTGCGAGCGCGTCAAAAAATAAGTGCGGTTGGCGTTTAACACTTTCCCATAATGCTCCACCTGATAGAGAAAGTTATCGACCATATTCTTGGCAAGGTCAACCTCCCCATCGCGAAGCAGCCCGACCTGAATGAAGTAACTGTCCCAGCCGTACATCTCGTTGAAGCGGCCGCCCGGCACTACGTATGGATGGGGAAGATAAAGAAGACCCTGATCGCTGATCTCGCGCTGTTCGTCCGGGAGCTGGCGGATTTCGAGCTTTGCGAAATCGGCTGCGGACATCTGCGACTTGAGCGTCTGCTCAATCTGTTTGAGATTCTCTTTGCGCGATACATAGATGGGCCAACGGCTGCCGGGCGCGCGCTGGAACTTAGGATCGACCGCAGCATCGGCCAGTCGCGCGTTCGAGCGCAACAGCGTGCGCCAGCCTCGCTTGATGTAGCTGCGTACCGATTGAAGCTGATCGCTCGATGCCCTCTCGCTTTGCGCCAGAGGCTGAGACGCCGCAGACGCCGCGAGCAACAGCCAGAAGATTAATAGATAACTGGAGAGCTTTTTGATCTGTCTATTTGTTTTCATGATAAACCCTTAAAGAATTGCAGCCCGGTTGACCGATTCACGGCGAACAGTGTAATAGAGTAGCACACCAAGTCAAAGCGCTTCGAGAGGGCATGATAATGAAAAAGGTATTGGCGTCGTTTCTCTTCTTGATCTCTCTTTGCACGGCAGGTGAGGCAATAGACCTCCAGGGTCTTGAGGCCATAGGCCCGATCTCGGGCTACACAAAGACAGACCGCGCAGTCACCTTCAAATGCCGGGACAACTCCGAGGTGCGCGTTACAGTGCTCGCGCCCGATCTGGTGCGCGTGCGCGCCGCATTCAAGAAAGCCCTGCCCGACCGCGATCATTCGTGGGCCATTGCGAAGACATCCTGGGATGTCCCGCGATGGAGCTTGAAAGAAGAGGCCGACCAGATTCTCATATCAACCGACGAACTCGAAATCGCGGTCCGCCGATCGCCGCTGATAATAGAGTTTCGCGATGCGAAGACTCGCAGGGTTATCAACGCCGACGCTCGCCCTATGATGCATGATCCGAAAGGGGCTACTGTTGCCGCCGCGAAGAAGCTCGGCTTCAACGAACACTTTTACGGGCTCGGCGAAAAGGCCGCGCGGCTCGACAAGCGGCGCGGCCATTTCACGATGTGGAACTCTGACACGCCCGGCTACAAGGAGGGGACCGACCCGATCTACCAGAGCATCCCTTTTTACATAGTGCTCGACGCGGGCGCGGCCTACGCCATCTTCTTCGATAATAGCTACCGCACGCACTTCGATTTCGGGAGATCGACTCAGCAGCACATGGCATTTTCAGCCGACGGCGGTGAGATGAATTACTACTTCTTCCACGGCCCGTCGATTAAGAAGATAGTCAGCCGCTATTCCGATTTGACGGGGCACATGCCGATGCCGCCGATGTGGGCGCTGGGCAACCAGCAGAGCCGATGGAGTTACTACCCGCAACAGATGGCCGAGGAGGTAGTCGACCGCTACCGTAAAGATGACCTGCCGTTAGACGTGCTTCACCTGGACATCGATTACATGACAGGCTATCGCGTCTTCACCTGGGACGCGACTCGTTTCCCGAACCCAAAGGCGTTCACCGACAAACTGAAGCAACAGGGCGTCAAGGTCGTCACGATAGTCGACCCGGGGGTGAAGTACCAGCCGGATGATAAGAGCTATCCCGTCTTCAACGAGGGCGTGGAGAAGAACCTTTTCCTGAAGCGGAAAGACGGCAAGCTTTATATCGGAGAGGTGTGGCCCGGCAAAAGCGTATTTGCCGATTTCACCCTGCCCGAAGCGCGGCGCTGGTGGGGAGACTGGCACCGCGCTTACACAGATAACGGCGTCGCAGGGATATGGACCGACATGAACGAGCCTTCAGATTTCGTAGACCAGACGGGCAAATCTCAGATGGATGTCGTCAGCTACGACGAAGGCGAGTATTCGACTCACGCCAAGAATCGAAACGTCTTCGCGCTGCTGATGGCCCGCGCGACCCGCGAAGGGCTTGAGCGGCTACAGCCCGATAAGCGCCCTTACATAATAACCCGCGCGGCCTACGCGGGGATTCAGCGCTATTCGACCATGTGGGCGGGCGACAATACCAGCACGTGGGAAGCGCTCGCCTTGAGCATCCCGATGTTTCAAACGCTCGGGCTCGGAGGCCAGCCTTTTGTCGGGGCTGATGTCGGGGGCTTTATCGGCAGGGCGGACGGCGAGTTGCTGACGCGGTGGTATCAAGTGGGATTCGTTACACCGTTTTGCCGTAATCATAAAGACATTAGCGGTTACGACCAGGAGCCGTGGCGCTTCGGGACTTACTACGAAGAGATCATCCGAAAGTACTTGAAGCTGCGTTACCGGCTGCTCCCATTTCTCTACACTAACCTTGAAGAAGCTCACCGCACAGGCATTCCGCTTTTTCGCCCGCTGCTCATCAACTACCAGGCGGACACGAACACCATAAACCTTGATGACCAGTTTATGATCGGAAGCGATTTGCTCGTGGCCCCGGTGCTCAGGGCGAACGAGACGAGAAGGTCTGTCTATCTGCCCGAGGGAATCTGGTACGACTACTGGACCGGCAAAAAGATCGCGGGCGGAACCAGGATCGTAGCGGAAGCGCCGCTTGAGGTCGTGCCGATGTACGTCCGGGCGGGGGCGATAATCCCGATGGGGCCCGAGATGAATTACGTGGGGCAGAAGAAGACGGACCCGCTGACTTTCGAGATTTACTTAGACGATAAACAACAATCTGTTGCGTCCGTGTACGAGGACGACGGCGAAAGCCCGGCCTACAAACGGGGCGTATTCCGGCGCACACGAGTTGCGGCGTCGAAGTTAGGCAACGGGGCTCAAATAGAGCTTGGCGCGCCCGAAGGAAGTTATAATCCCGGCCCTCGCAATATGGTCTTCGTCATTAAATCGTTCCCGCCTACTCGCCAGTTGTGGCGAGTGACGATCGACGGCAGGCCGATCAATATCGTCCGCGCCGATGAGAATCGGGAAGGCTGGTACAAACTCGGAAACGATATGTTCGTCAGAATCGCGGACGATGGCCGCGCCCATCAGATGCAAATCAGGTGAGGCGTGCGTCACTTCTTTGTGAGCAGCGGAATAGTTATCTCCCGCCGGATGTAGCTATCCGCCGGGCCGTCGAATGAGATGAGAATCTCCGCATCGCGCGCGCTGACTTCGTCGATAGACGCGCCAGCCGCCTGACCCAATCGGCGCGGGCTTCGCGCCCGCAAAACGTAAGAGCGGCCACCGAGTCCTTCTACCGTCAGTTGAAGCGCATTCGCACCCGCGCGCGAGCGAAGCACGCGCAAGCCCTGGTTGATTGCCCCTGGCCCCGGCGCTTCCCTTTCAATGTACACCTCAGTGCCTTCGTCATAACTGTAAACGATCTCTGTCGTCGGCGCTGTGGCGTCTAATGAGACTTCGGCTCGCTGCACGTCGCCTACTCTCTTAACTTCAAACTTCGCGGGGCGGCCATTGACCGTAACCGCGCGCACCTCGGCGTCGAGCGGCAATGCGGGCGCTACTGTCACCCTCATGGGCGCGCTCGAATTGTTTCGCCGCGTAATCTTTATGACATCACGCCCGCTCGCGCGCTCAAGCATCAGATCGTAGCGAGAACCGCCCGCAGCGACATTGCGCGCTGCAACCCGGTCCCAATTGACAGGAAGCTGCGGCGCGAATCTGATCTCTTTGCCTGACGCGCTCGCTTCGATTCCGAGCAGACCGCGCATGGCGGGCGTCACGACCATAGCTTCTGACCAGACCTGGTGATGCGACGAGCGGCCAAAAGCTGAATTGAAATCGCCCGACAAAAGTTCCGTTACATAACCGAGCGCGCCCTGCTCTGTAAGCAGCGCGTTTGCCATCAAAGCTTGATAGCCTACGTGCGGGCGACCGTAGCGGTACGCGCCCATCGCCGCCCAGCCCGTGAAGAGCGGCCACACCGAGCCGTAATGATATGAGAGCGGATCGTAGAGCTGGCTGCGATTCGATATTATCCTCGCTCCCCAATCGGTCGCCATCGCGCCGCCCCCGATGTGATCAATCTCTGATTGCGCGCGCGCGTCGTCGAGCGCCCCCCACCACAGCGCAACGGCGGGCAAGACTGTGTCTTCGTCGACCAGGCTTTTTTTGCTTAGCTGATCGAGCCGCTTCTGACGCGTCTCTCGGTTGGGTCCAGGCTCGGCGTCGGCAGGTTTAGCGCGCGGCTTTTGAGTGGCAAAAGCATAAAACCCTCGGTCCGAAAGCCAGTAAGTCTTTTCGGCAGCCGCGCGTGTTCGTTCGGCTGCTGATCGCGATGCTGATGCCAAGTTTGAATCGCCAATCGCTTCAGCCATCTCTGCTAGACCGCCGAGCGCCTCCACCCACAGCCCTTGCATGTAAATCTCTTCGTGCGGCGGGTAGAGCGCGCCGCCTTCGACCCAGCCATGACCGAAATTTGTATTCTCGATCAACCCGTTCGCGTCCGTGTCGGTTGCGGACGTGAAGCGATGGGCTTTCTTAATCGACTCCCAGTTCCGCTTTACAAAATCGAGGTCGCCCGTCGCGCGCCAATAGTCCGCGTGCGCAATGATGTAGAGCGGCGTCGCGTCGGCGCTTGCCCACGGGTAAGGATAATCTTTGAACCAGGGGATGAGCGCCGCGCTTTGAGAAATCTCGTGCGGGATCTTCCCGTCATCGCGCTGATATTTCTTCAAGAAATCTAAAGCTGTGCGCGTGGAAGCGAAATCTCCATACGAAGTGATCGCAAAAGCTGTCCAGAGCGCGTCGCGCCCGAAAAACCATGCGAACCCCGGCCGCTCGCTTTCGCCCGACGTGCGAAACCCCGCCACAAGTCCAGTCCCAAGCTGCGGGTTCGTAGCCATCCCTTTATCGATGCCAACTTTTGCCCACTCAAACGCCGCGTTGAGCCGCTCGTCAGGTGTGGTGATGCTCGTCGTTTCATTCCGCAGTCGCTCGTAGTGAGCTACGTTCTTTTCATAAAGCGCGCGGGCCGATGCCAGTAATTTATCGTACGTGGCCTTCGCTTTTTCGCGGCCCTCGACGCTTCCCGCGATGATGATTGGAATGAAATGAGATTTCATCCTGTTTGATTCGCCTTCGATGCGGAAGCGCGCGGGCAGATCGCGCGGCTCTTCTTGATACGGCTGTACAGAGAGGTCGCGCGCGGCGGGCGAGCCCACAACTCCAGCAAAGCGATTCGTCTCTTCGGTGATGTAATAGACGCGGTCTTTTTCATCCCAGCCCAGGTAACCCGTCATCAATCCTGCGGGCCACATCAACCTGAGGCGCGGGCGGAAAGAACCGTTTATCGTCATCGGCAAGACGCTTTGAATGTCGAGCAGCATTATAACGCCCGGCTCATCGATCGGTGCGAAGATGATCTGCCGCACCGTAAAGGCGGCGTGCGAGTAAGTGAATATGGTCGATTCTGGCCGGACCGTGATAGAGGCAGCTATGTCGTTGGCATGGATTTCAAGCGGATAGCCTTGAAGCTCGAACGAGAGATTGAAATCGTCCAGTATCTTTAGCGGGTAGACCCAGGCTTCAAACGAGCGGTTCTCGTAGCCGAAGATCGCAGACCGCCGCCCGACCACGTCAAAGAAAGCGCCGGGGTGCATGGGCCGGTCAAGCTCAAGGCCGCTTTTCTTAAGGACGAATTTCGGCGCGTGATGTTGTGCCGTCTGCGCTTGCCCGCCGACCGCGATCGAAAGAGAAACGAAGACAAACAAACACCGCATCGAGATGGCGCGCAATCGTATCTTTCTCAAAGTCTCTCCCCAAATGAAACAGAAGCAAAAGTCGAAGCAATATCAAGCGGCGCAGAATCATGCTGAGACAATGATGCGCCGGAATGTGTTTAGATTTTACCGGTTCTGAACTAGAATCTGTAGCCGATTCCGCCCGTAGAGGTTTCACACTATGCGCGTTGATCTCGCGCTTCGTTACCGAATCATTCTCCTGATCGGCTTCACCCTGGCCGCATCCGCCAATGAAAAAACCGGCGGCCGGATGAGTTGAACGATCATCCGGCCGCCGGCCATAGACTCTACGGTCACGCTTTATCGCCTGGGGCCTCGCGGCGGTCGGCGGTCGCGGCTGCCGCTGTTGCGCGGCCCGCGCGGGCCGCGATCTTCGCGGTTCCCACGGTCTTCACGATTTCCGCGGTCATCGCGCGGTTCGCGATTAAAATCGGGCTGGCGCTCGCCTTCGCCTTCTTCGCCGGTCTCGCCGCGTTCGTCGCGGAGCACGGCTTTGCGCGAAAGCCTTATCTTGCCCGACGGATCGACGTTGATCACCTTCACCAACAACTGCTGCCCTTCGTGCAGCTCGTCGCGGACATCGCGCACGCGATAATCGGCTATCTCAGAGACGTGCAGCAATCCGTCCGTGCCCGGCAGTATCTCTACGAACGCGCCGAAGTCGGCCAGCCGCTGCACTGTTCCCAGATAGGTCTTGTTCACCTCGGGGACCGCTGTGATCTGCTCGATTGCCTGCTTGGCCTGTTCGGCTGCGGCGAGGTTGGCCGAAGCGATGTTGATGCGGCCCGAATCTTCTACGTCGATCTTTGCGCCGGTCTTTTCTACAAGGCCGCGAATGACCTTGCCGCCCGGCCCTATGACATCGCGTATCTTGTCTACGGGTATCTGTATGGTGAGAATCCGAGGCGCGTAAGCGCTGATCTCCTCGCGCGGTGTCGAGATGGCCGCCTCCATCTTGTCGAGTATGTACAATCGCCCGTCGCGCGCCTGCTGCAAAGCGTCGGCGAGAATCTGCGCGTTGATGCCCGTCACCTTGATGTCCATCTGCAAGGCTGTGATCCCTTCGCGCGTGCCCGTGACTTTGAAATCCATGTCGCCGTAGTGGTCTTCGGCCCCCGCGATGTCTGTCAGTATCGCGTACTTGTTGCCTTCCATAACGAGGCCCATCGCCACTCCCGCGACCGGCGCTTTGAGCGGAACGCCTGCGTCCATAAGCGCGAGCGTGCCGCCGCAGACCGACGCCATAGAGCTTGAGCCGTTCGACTCCGTAATATCGCTGACGACGCGAATAATGTAAGGCCACTCGTCTTCGGCGGGAAGCATCGGCTCAAGGGCGCGGCGAGCAAGAGCGCCGTGACCTATCTCGCGGCGACCGGGCGAGCCTGTGCGGCCAGTCTCGCCTACGGAAAAGGGCGGGAAGTTGTAAGCGAGCAGGAAGCGGCGCTTGACCTCGCCTTTTTCAAGGTCGTCCATGTACTGAATATCTTCGCTAGTTCCCAAGGTCGCCGTAACGATGGCCTGCGTCTCGCCGCGCGTAAACAGCGCCGACCCGTGCGCGCGCGGCAGCCAGCCCACGTCTATCGAGATGGGGCGTATCTCGCTGAAGCGGCGGCCATCGGGGCGGTGGCGGCGATTGAGAATGTCTTCGCGGAAGATCTTCTCTTTGAGGTGGTCAAAGATTAAGGCCGCCATCTTTCGACGGTCGGCCTCTTCTTCGGGATAACCCGAGACGAGCGTCTCTTTCAACTGATCGATGAGCGCATAGCTTTTGATCTTCCCGTGCTTGCCCGTGTCGAGCGCATCGCGAAGATCGTCAGCGAGGCGGCCTTCGATATCCGCCAGCATCTCTGCGTCGAACTCTTGCTTGACCGCCTCTCGCTTGGTGATGCCGAGCTTCTGGTACATCTCTTTTTGCAGCCGGCAGAGTTTCTTAATCTCGTTGTGGCCGAACATCAGGGCTTCGACCATGATCTCTTCCTTGACCACTTTCGCGCCTGCTTCGACCATCACTATGGCCTCTTCGGAACCGGCGACTACGAGGTTAAGCTCCGAGGCGCGGGTCTGGTCGTAAGTGGGGTTGACGATGAAACGCTCTTCTATCAATCCCACGCGAACGCCCGCGATGGGCGTCTCAAACGGTATGTCTGACAGGTAAAGCGCGGCAGAAGCCCCGGTGATTGCGAGCACGTCAGAGTCGTAATTTTCGTCTGCTGACAGCACGAAGGCGATGACCTGCGTGTCGCTGTTATACCCATCGGTGAACATGGGGCGGATGGGGCGGTCTATGAGCCGCGAAGTGAGCGTCTCTTTTTCCGAGGGGCGGCCCTCGCGGCGAAAGTAGTTGCCGGGTATGCGCCCGGCGGCGTATCCGTATTCGCGATACTCTACCGTTAACGGGAAAAAGTTTATCCCCTCGCGCGGCACTGTCCCGACGGCCGCGACAAGGACTATCGTATCTCCGTAACGGACCAAAACAGCGCCGTCAGCCTGTTTAGCTATTTTTCCTGTCTCTATTGAAAACTCTATTCCTCCTAATTGGACGGATTCCTTTAACTCCATAATCTTCTCCTTCTCCGCTGCGCGCATAATCGATATCGAGGGCGTCCCTGGTGCCGGCCCTGGTTGTGGCGCGCGATCAACAGAATCGATTGGCCGGCTTTCGAGCGGGCGCTCACCGGAAGTGCCGCAGGCGCGCTCGCTTAACTGCCTCAAAAAACGAAGCCACGGTCGAGCGGTTTCGCCTGCCGGCGCGCTCCCGTGGCCATCTATGCAATAGGTTTGTCTGAACTGTAAAGTGGCGCGCAAAACCTGAAATTATCTTGCGATAACCAGAGCGCTCGTTTGACACAAACTCGGAGCTGGCTACGCGCCAGAGAACCGACAACTGGCCGGACCGCTTCACGCGGTTGTGCGAGCGTCCGGCCTTTGGCTGACTTGATCTCTATTTTCTTATACCCAGACGGCTGATGACTTCGCGGTAACGGTCGGCGTCTTTATGTCGCAAGTAGTCAAGCAAGCGACGCCGCTGACTGACTAATTTCAACAAACCCCGCCTCGAATGATTATCCTTCGCGTGAGTCTTAAAATGCTCCGTGAGGCTGTTGATGCGCCGCGTAAGCAAGGCCACCTGGACCTCAGGCGAGCCTGTATCGGTCGTGTGCGTTTTATACTGCCCGATTATCTCGGTCTTAGCTTCCTTAGCTAAAGCCACAGTTGGTAGTCTCCTCTAACCAAAATCTTCGTTCTCGTTGAACCTACAAAACTTAACATACGGTCCGGCGAACTGTAAAGGGCAGGGCTCGGGGTCGGGGATCAGGCCATCTGAGATTTCAATGGCGGATGATGCGCTTACGCGCGCCGCGATTTGAGATTTCAAACTCCTGCCCTCTGACACACGGCCCCTGATCCCTACCTCTGCTGGCCCGACGTAGAGCCGCCTTCGGCATAAAACTGGCGTATCTCTTCTTCGGAGCGCAGCACCCGATTAGGCCCTGTGGTTACGACGACCGAATCCGGCCGCTGCGACTTCAATCGCCTTTCGCGCTCAAGCGCAGCGTTGTGCGCCCCCACGCGCCCGCCCTGGCTGAGATAATCGAGCCCGAACTCCAGCTTCGCGTAGGCTTCGGCCAGCTCGTGAAAAATGATATGCCCGTCGGGCACAAAGCGGGTTGCGCGCAGATTGTACCAGCGGGCGATTGGGTTTATAGCTATCAGAGAATCGAACCCGCCGGGCGGGCGCTCCTGGTCCAACTTAACGCCGAAACGACGATACGGGTTGATGCGGCTGTCAAAATTATTATCGAGATTTAGACCGCCCGCGACCGTCACCTGTCCGCCGAAGGTAGGGGCCTCGCGGCCTATGTGAAGGCGATAACGGTGCGCCCCTTCGGTCAATTGCACAAGCAGTAACAGCCCTTCATTCGAGAGAATGTAATCGAGCATTACGAGCGGGGCCGAGTTAGGGCTGACCTCACTTATCCCTGCGGCCTCGGCCAGCAATGCCGCATTCAATTGCAACCGGCCATCGCTCGCCACGCTGAACAGTTCGGCCTTCTCTATTCCCAGAATCCATTCGAGCCGCGCGAGCGCTTCCGCGCGGTCGCCCGTGATCCACAGCCCTCCTTGCTTGCGCGCGGGCGCGTCTCGGACGATTGACCTGAAGGCCAGCTCTACGGGGTCGTCTCGCGGGATGAGCGCCGTATCAAACGAAGGCGCAACCTCCGCAAGCTCCGCTTTTTCTATTACGGGCAGTGACTCGCTCTCAAGCTCGACGGCCGTCGCCGCCGTCTGAGGCAAGTAAAGAGTCTCAGCCTCATCCTCTTCAACAGAAGCGCCGCCTGCAACCGGCGCAAAAGCTTTCGGGCGAGCGTCGTCCGCTGCGGCGGCAGCTTTCGCAAGGCCGGAAGCTATGATCGGGCGGCTCCCGTATTTAAGCGTGTACCGCTTTTGAAGTGCAATGCTTCGCGGCCGCGAGGGCGAGTTTATCTCTCCGCGAGTCCTGACAAAGAATTCCTTGATGACGGCGCGCGCCTGAAGGCTTGCGCCATACCGCAGGGCTTCCGAATTGCTGCCGAAAGAGCCGACGAAGACGCGTATCCATTTGCCGCGCCCACGAAGCTCGACAGTCCCCCAGGTGACCAGCTCCCCGGCTCGCGACAGATCGTCCATCAACCGGTCAGCCGACTCTTTTTCTGTTTCGGGGAATGCGGCTACCTGTAGGGTGTAGCTCGATGTCGGAAGAGCGCCTTGCGCTTTAGCCAACTGGAATAGTGATAATGATATTGAGGCTAATAATGCTGCGGATAGTACTTGCTTTGAGCGCATCGGACCCCCACGTGGTTATGTAAAGCGTCCGTTTGGGGAGCAGCCTTGCCTGGCGGCAGAAAGAGCGACAGTAGTCTCTAGCGTCCGATGGGGGGATATTCTGTTGTGAGGACAGGTTGCAAAAATCAAACGACCGCACTGCCTGGAGGGCTAAGCGGTCGCGTCACGATTCCTATGTTAAGTTACCGCACACTGCATGTCAACATTTTATCTTCGCCCGAACGGCGACCGAGGGCCGGAAATAAGTATTTGTATTCGCGAGGTCGATAATGTAGACTTGGCCGTGTAGAGCCCCTGTGCTTGCTACCTTCTGCGGAAGCAAAGCAGGGGTTTTTGTCTTATGAGAGCTGATCTATATGCCAGCCGAGGCTCATAAGGTCGGAGCGCTTGGAGGTCCCCATGTATTGGTTGCGCTTCGTGCGAGCAGGACTTGGTTTCGGTTCGAGCAAGAGGGCTTCTATGACGGTAAAGTACTCCGACGGGCGGCCCGACGAGGTCCGCCGCCTGAGTGTGAGTGATACTGCCGAGGTTACTATCCAGATCGAAGAGCGGGACGGGCAGCAGTTCATTGTAATAAGAGAGCAAACGGCGTCCGACGCGGACGCTCCCGAAACTATTGCTTCTCAAAACAGCGTAAAGATTCCGGCTGCGTTGTTGCCGGAACTCAAGCGCGCAGTCACGGCGCTCGAACAGAATATCGCTGATGAATCCGGCTCAGCCGAAACCGGCGACCGCCGCTTCGCACATGCTTCCGAGGAAGAGTTCGCGCGCATACTCGATTTTTATCACATAGCCTGGCAGTACGAGCCGCGCACGTTCGCCATCGAATGGGACGCCGACGGCAACGTGACCAAGAGCTTCACGCCCGATTTCTATCTGCCCGAACACGATCTGTACATAGAACTTACGACGCTCAAGCAGGCGCTCGTGACAAAGAAGAACCGCAAGGTGAGGCTGCTGCGCGAGCTGTACCCGGACGTGAATATCAAAGTGCTTTACGCCGCGGACTATCGCAAGCTGGTGGAGAAATTCGCGGCCTCAGGCACCTGGCAAGAGGGGCAGACTTAAATCGCGGGCAGAAAAAGTTGCGGGTAAAAATAGCGATCCCGAGTGATTACAATGTCCATCTCCAAGCCCTTAATGAAAATGTTAGAAACCCTTGCGGATTTCAATCCGCCGAAGCCCAAAGGACCTCGGCGTCTGAAACTCTTTCGAGTCTCAGCCACCACATAAAAGTTTCACGTCTATGCCGGTCTCCCTTGCGGGACACCGACTTAAACATGAACTTGGAGATTTCAACTGAACCTCTCGGGATCGAACCCGGTTGTTGCCAACCGAGCGTGCGAGATATTAACACAGGAAAACTTTTTGTCAACGAAAAAATGCGCCCATGACAGAAAAACTTCATAAAAATTTTCATGATGAGTGATACAGAGATCATAAAAGTGCTGATACCCCAGGATAGGCTCCAGGAGCGGGTTTCAGAGCTAGGGCAAGAAATATCCCAAGCCTATGTGCGGAAAGACCTTGCTGTCGTGGCGATATTGAAAGGGTCATTCATATTCGCAGCCGACCTGCTGCGCGCCTTGAGTGTAATGCCCACGATTGACTTCATGGCTATCTCAAGTTACGCGGGCGAGCCGGGATCGGGCGTCGTTCGCATCACCAAAGACCTGGAAGAAAACATCGCCGGTCGCCACGTCATCTTGATCGAAGACATCATCGACACGGGGCTGACGGCCAACTACCTGCTGCGCGTGCTCCGCCAGCGCAGCCCCGCGAGCTTAGAGATATGCGCCCTGCTCGATAAATCGGCCCGCCGCATCATCGATCTGCCCATAGCCTACAGCGGGTTCGACATCCCGGACCAATTCGTAGTCGGTTACGGGATGGACTACCAGCAGCGTTACCGCAACCTTCCTTACATCGCTACGCTCAAAAGAAGTGCTGAGTCCTGAGTAACATCTTTAACTCAGCACTCAGGACTTATCCAGTAAGTAGCAGGCGTGCGTCTTGATGGCGAGCCAGACCGGCTGACCGCTTTGAAGGCCCAGGTCCAGGATTGATTGGCGAGTAACCTTTACGCTCCAGTTTACCCCGCTTGTGACTCGTACGATTGCGCCGCCCGATTTATCTTCGATTGCCGCGACCTCCCCACGCAGTATGTTGCGCGCAGACGTAGAGCGAGGCTCCTCGGTGGCTAGCAAGATGTCGCCCGATGGGACTGCTATCTTTACTCGCTCGCCCTGCGCCTCGCTCCCGAACGGCACGTCCAGACGGCACGAGCCGTTCGAATCGGTTATCTCTACGGTCATCATGCCCCCGGCTTCGCTCTTGCTCACGACGATACCTGCGAAGATATTCTCGACTCCGGTTAATCGCGCGACGCTCGACCGGACGGGCGAGCCGAAAACCGCCAGCGGCTCGCCGCGAGCCACCACGCGGCCCGCTTCATAAACGATGACGCGCTCGCCTATCGCAATGGCCTCTTCGCGGCTGTGCGTGACATAAATGATCGGCAGCAGCAGCTCGCGGTTGATAGCCTTGAGGTCGGCGATGATGCCGAGCTTCGTAGCTTCGTCAATGGCAGATAGCGGCTCGTCGAGCAGCAGCATTCGCGGCCTGCACGATAACGCGCGGGCGAGCGCGACACGCTGAGCCTCGCCGCCGGATATGTCTCGCGGCTTGCGGTTGGCCGTGTGCTCTATGCGCAGGGCGGCCATCATCTTGAGCGCCCGGTCGCGCCGCTCGCCACGGGCCGCGCCCGTCATGCCAAACTCGACATTTGCAAG
The DNA here is from genome assembly GCA_036277095.1 of Blastocatellia bacterium. Classification (GTDB taxonomy): domain Bacteria; phylum Acidobacteriota; class Blastocatellia; order UBA7656; family UBA7656; genus DASUNP01. Next base: position 7,481 of record DASUNP010000087.1, on the reverse strand, counting down.
CGCAGTCTTGTGCGGAAACAGCGCGAGGTTTTGAAACAGATAGCCGACGCCGCGATTGCGAATCGGGATGTCTATTCGCTTATCGGAGTCGAATAGAATCTGATCATTGATACTGATATTCCCAAGATCCGGGCGCGTGATGCCCGCTATCGACTTGAGCGTCATCGTCTTGCCTGAGCCCGATGCGCCGAACAGTATGGTAACGCCCGGGGGAACCTCGAACTCGACATCGAGAGTGAATCCATCTTCCGCCGATGAGCGCGCGCCTACTCTTTTTGTGATCCTAACCGAAAGCATCAAGCCCTTACGTATCGAGTTTAGTGAGCTTATTGGTCGCGTAAACGATCGAGAGCGTCGCGACCGACAGCAGTAACACCAGAATCAGCGCATAGTCGTCGCGCCCCGCCTGAGTCGCATCGTATATCGCTATTGCCGCTGTCTGGGTCCGGCCCGGTATGTTACCCGCGACCATAAGAGTCGCGCCGAAATCTCCGAGCGCGCGCGCAAACGCGAGCATCCCTGCCGCCACTATGCCTCGCCGAGCGAGCGGCAAAGTCACCCTCCAGAAGACGCGCCACTCCGACTGGCCCAATGTGCGCGCAGCATCTTCCAGATTCGTATCGACCGCCGCGATCGCGGCGCGCGAGGTCTTCACCATCAGAGGCAGCGCGCCTATCGTTGCGGCGATGACCGCTCCCTTCCAGGTGAAGACTAGCGTCTGGCCCGTTAAGGACTCGATCGCGCGGCCGACCGGGCTTGCGCGCCCTAGCGCAACGAGCAGGTAGTAACCGAGGACCGTCGGCGGCAGCACGAGCGGGAGAGTAACTACTGCGTCGAGGGCTTCGCGTCCAAAGAATCGCTTACGAGCCAGCAGCCAGCCCAGGGCTACGCCGATCACTACGACAAGCGCTGTGGCTATGATCGCGACTCTCAGCGACAACGTCAGGGGGAACCAATCTATCTCGTTCATCGGCTGATGAAGATAGCAGAGGGCAGGGGCAAGGGGCCAGGGGGTTGAAATCTCAAATCTCAAATCTCAAATTTGAAATCGCTGGCTTATGCGCAAGCTCATCATCCGTCATCCAGAGGCCCTGACCCCTGACCCCTGACACCCGACCCCTGCTATTGTATAATCGCGTCGCCGCTTGTGGGGGTGGAGAATACAAAGTGCGCTTTCCAAGATCGAGTGGTATCCTTCTGCACCCGACATCACTGCCCAGCCGTTTCGGCATCGGAGACCTGGGAAACGGGGCCTATCGCTTCGTCGATTTTCTGGTCGCCAGCGCCCAGAGTCTCTGGCAAGTCCTGCCGCTCGGGCCGACGGGGTTCGGCGATTCGCCTTATCAATCATTCTCCGCTTTCGCGGGCAACCCCCTGCTCATAAGCCCGCAGCGACTCGCCGACGAGGGCTTCTTATCGCGAGACGACATAAAGCGCGTCCCCCGCTTCCCCGCCGAAAGCGTCGATTACGGTCGCGTGATAGATTATAAGAATGATCTTCTCCGGCGCGCATTCGAGAGTTTTAACCGGACTACGGAGACGGGATTGCGCGCGGACTTTCTCGCCTTCACTCAGCAAGCGGCCCCTTGGCTCGACGATTACGCCCTGTTTCGCGCGCTCAAAGACGAACACGATGGTGCGGCCTGGAACACCTGGGAGCGCGAACTGGTCAAACGCGACCGCACTGCCCTGGCCTCTGCCCGCGAGCGGTTGAGAAACGAGATCGAGGCGCAAAAATTCTACCAGTATCTTTTCTTCAAACAGTGGGCGGCGCTTAAGGCGTACTGCGCGGAACACCGAATAAAACTTGTAGGCGACATTCCAATCTTTGTTGCGTATGATTCGGCGGACGTGTGGGCGCACCCGGATATGTTCAAGCTGAATGACGCGGGCAATCCTACCGTCGTCGCAGGAGTCCCGCCCGATTATTTCAGCAAGACCGGCCAGCTCTGGGGGAATCCGCTTTATGATTGGAACCGCATGCGCGCCAACGGCTATCAGTGGTGGATCGACCGTTTGCGCGCCACGCTCGAAGTAGTCGACATAGTCCGTATAGACCATTTTCGCGGTTTCGCGGCCTGCTGGGAGATTCCCTCCGGCGACAAGACCGCCGAGCGCGGGCGCTGGGTCGAGGTGCCCGGCAGAGAGATCTTCACGGTTCTCAAGGGGGCGTTCGACCAGTTGCCCATCATTGCCGAAGACCTGGGCGTCATCACGCCCGATGTCGAAGCGCTGCGCGACGACTTCGGGTTCCCCGGCATGCGCATTGTTCAATTCGCTTTTCGCAACCTTATTAACACAGACCTGCCGCACAACTACGTGCCGAACACGGTCGTCTACACGGGCACGCACGACAACGACACGAGCGCGGGCTGGTTCAACAGCCAGGCCGGCGCGGGCTCGACCCGAGACGCGGCTCAGATAGAGCGCGAGCGCCAGTTCTGTCTACAGTATCTCAAGGCGGATGGCCGGGAGATCAACTGGGATTTTATAAGGTGCGCAATGGCTTCGGTCGCCGACACGGCAGTCATCCCGCTTCAAGATGTGCTGGGGCTGGATTCAAGAGCGAGAATGAATCTCCCGGCCAGCACCGAAGGCAACTGGCGATGGCGATTCCGGCATGAGGCGCTCACCGGCAAGCTGAAAGATCGGCTTAAGCTTCTGACAGAGCTTTATGTGAGAGGTCGGACCCAGAGCAAGCTCGTCTCTCCTGAATGATAAGTCAGCCGCGCGTCACGCCTTTTTCTGAATCAGCACGCGGAAGTTGTCGCTCACCCCGCCCGGGACGAAAAGGTTCTTTATCGCGAGGCGCTCTTTCAAATCCTCGATGGCGCCGGTGGCCTTCTCCATCGCAGCAATTCGTTCGATCAGACCGTTTCGCATCAAGAAAGCAGTCTGTCGCTCGTAGCTCAAAGCTTCTAATCCGAGGTCGCGGCCGTATTCGATAAGGGCCGTGAAGTTAACGCTCGCAGTTATATCTTGCTCGCCGATTCTCTCAAGCGGCGAGTCGATCAAGCTGTGCTGGTAGAACGAGCGCAACGTGCCTTCGAGACGGTCCGGCCCATACAGGTGCGCGGCCGTGTCTCCATAATCGATGGTCACCAGGTAGCCGCTTTCGAGGGACGCCGACACGCGCCTGAGCCAGTCGATTGCATCAAGGTTGATCTCAATTATCTGGCCTTCTGCAAGTCGGACTTTCATTCGCTCGACGTAACGCGAAAGCTCCGCAGTCGAAGGCTCGCTCCAAACGAGCGAAAGCCGCTTCTCTCCCGTCGCCGTGTCCGGCCTTACGGCGACGTATGACTCTTCGAGACTTCCCTGATGGAAACGCGCGCGGTGAACAGGGAAAGCGTCGATAAGCTCGTTCGAATAAATCAGTCGCACGCGCGTGTCACGCTCGATCTCCGCGAGGTCGCGCCAGGTGACGCGACGCTCGAAATCTTTCAGCCTCTCTTTTTGAAACTCGCGCATCGCGGGGCTCTTCTCCGCGATCACATAACTGAGCCGGTCGTAAACTTCCGCCCGCTCGCCGCGCATCGTCGAGAGCAGGTCACAGGCGAGCCGGCCCGTCCCCGCGCCAATTTCAACAATCACCTTGTCATCGTATTCACTCAACATGTCGGCAAAGACCAGAGCCAGCACCGCCCCGAAAGCCGCATGGACGTTGCTCGATGTGTAGTAATCTCCCGCCGGACCTATCTTCGGTCGCTCGGTGTTGTAGTAACCCAGTTGAGGGTCGTAAAGCGCCGTTTGCATGAAGTCTCGAAACGTCAGAGGGCCTTCGCCGTTTATGCGCGCTATGATCTTTTCTTCCAGCTCAGTCATCTCTGAAAAAAAGAGAAGCGCAAGGACTGTCTTCCCTGCGCTTGCTCGTCTGCGTGTTGTGTGATTGAAAAGCTATGCCGCGGCGTTGTCTTCCGACTCTTCCTCGCCCGTGCCTTCGACCTCTTCCTGGCTGACGTTTCCGCGCCCGAAGATAAATCGCGTCGGGTGTTCTTGCATGATCTTATCCTGAAGGCGCATCAGGCCGTACAGCAACGCCTCGGGGCGCGGCGGGCAGCCCGGTATGTAAACATCGACCGGCACTATGCGGTCGACGCCTTGCAAGGTCGAGTAAGTGGGGAAAGGCCCACCCGTCGAGGCGCACGCACCCATAGCTATGCACCACTTCGGTTCGGGCATCTGGTCCCACACGCGCTTGATGACCGGGGCCATCTTAAGCGTAGGCGTTCCGGCTACGATCATCAAATCCGACTGGCGCGGGCTCGGGCGAAACACCCCTGCGCCGAAACGGTCCAGGTCGAAACGCGAAGCGCCAGTCGCCATCATCTCGATGGCGCAGCACGCCAGTCCGAACGTCATAGGCCAGAGCGCGGATTTGCGCGCCCAGTTGAACACGAAGTCTACTGTCGAGGTTATGATGCCGCTTGACGATTCGATAACCTCTTCTCTCTCTTTTGCCATAAAAATCCTCTCAGGCCCATTCGAGCGCGCCCTTGCGCCAGGCGTAATAATAGCCGACTACGAGAATGCCTATGAATACGAGCATCTCGATGAGGCCGAACAGCGCGAGCTGGTCATAGATGACTGCCCAGGGGAAGAGAAACACGACTTCCACGTCGAATATCAGGAACAGCATCGCCACTATGTAAAACCTGACGGAGAACCGCTCGCGCGCGTCGCCGATGGGGTCGACGCCGCACTCGTAAGGCATCAGCTTTTCGCGCTCGAAGACGCGCCGGTGAAGCAGGCGCGACAGCCCGAGCAGGGCTACCGGCAGCAGCACGGCTATGAGGAAGAAGATTATGATAGGGATATAGCCGTAAATCGGGGGCGTGCGCGCCGACTGTGTCTGTGTCTGTGTCTGAAGCAAGACCGCGAGAAAGTCCGTCATCGTTCACCTGTAGCTAATAGGGATTTGTCACTCCAGCTTCAGGTGCATCTTAGTTTTCGACTCACGGCGTTGTCAAGCAAGGCGAATCAATCACTTGATGAATGCAAAGCCGCGAATCGAAGATGAATTTGTTGTTGACAGCCCGCTGCTCAGTGTGTAGGATGGCCGAGTTTTGATTAAGCAGTAGTGCGAGGAGGACTGAAGTTGAAGTTAAAGTTTTGCGCGTTTGTAAGTTTGACCGCGAACGCTCTTTGCTTTGGCTCTGATCATCCACTACGCGATTCACTATAGATGAAAAGGAGAAGAAAGCATTGAGAGAAACAGGAACTGTGAAATGGTTTAACGCTACGAAGGGCTACGGGTTCATAACCCGCGCCGGCGGCGATGATGTTTTCGTGCATTACTCGGCCATCCAATCAGATGGCTACAAGACGCTGAACGAAGGTCAGCAAGTCGAGTTCACGATCACCCAGGGGCCGAAAGGCCTGGCTGCAAGCAACGTAACTGCCTCGTAGCTTTATAAACTTTAGAAGGCGGGGCAGCGCGCATAGGCCCCGCCTTCAATCTCGCGCCCCCCTCCAGAGCAATTCAATTAACTCCCGATAACAGACCCCGAGTGAAAAACAGGCCGAGTTTTCCCCGCACTCTTTTGTGTGATAGACTTTAAGCGTCTTCAGAGACAAATGGGGCGCTAACGAAAGGGGAGAACCGGGGTATGGCCGATAAAGATAAAGAGAATTTCATAGACGCGGGCACGGCCGAAAGCGAGCAGTACGAGCCGGGCCAGGAGGTGCTCGAAGAGTTCGCCGAGGCGCAACGGCTTGGGTCGGGGGCCGACCAGTTGAGGCGCGAGCTGCGCGAGCATCATTCGCGCACGCCCGACCTGTCGGCGGGCGACCTCGACGCCGACTGGGGTCGCGCAGACAGTGGCGAAGAGACCGTCGGCGGCTCCAGCCCCACCCCCGATCAGGACATTGTCGAAGAACTGGGCGAGGCCGTGGGGCTCACCTACGAAGACAACGAGCCGCTTCACACGACCGAGAAGGTCGAGGAGCGCGACCGAAAGCGTTGGGAGCTTGATCCCGCATCCAGCGAAGATTACAACGACAGGGTCAACCACGAAGGCGAAGAACTGCCGTGACGAGATAAGAGATAAGAGATTTGAGATCTGAGATTTCTTATCTCTTGTCACGGTTCGCTTGTAGCGATCTTCTGATATAATCCGCGCGAACCAGCAAAACTTCAGACAGGCGGAGGCCTAAAAAATGCGTAAGCTTTCATTGTCAATCTTACTGTTTCTCGCGCTCGCGGTCAGCTCGGCGCGCGCCGACACTATACATTTGAAGAACGGCAGCGTGTTGAAAGGAAAGGTCGCAAGCTTTGCCGCCGAACAGTTCGTCGTCATGCTCGACACGGGTTCGGGCCGCTACATGAGCAAGGCAATGATCCACATCGGGGACGTTGAGCGCATAGAGTTCGACTCCGCCCCGGGCCAGGCAGACGCAGGCGCAATTCGCGACGCGGCCCCGCCACCCGTAACCCAGCCGAGCGAGCCTGCTCAACGCGAGGTGGCGCGAGACACGCCGCGAGATACACCGGCTCGGGATACACCGGCGCGGGACACGCCGCCGCGCAGCACGGGGCCGGTAGACACTCAGCCCGCCACGAGCCGGGACCCCGAGCCCGCACAGCCCGATCGCCCGGCCGCTTCGCCTCCCACCGTAGAGGCTTCCGATACCAACCCGCCGCGCAAAATGACGGGGCCCGTGAGGACTATGGTCATTGACCTTCCCGGTAAACGCGAAGTAGGTCAAGACTGGGTCAGCTCTCAGGTGCTCCTGACGGTGGGGGACCAGGTGCGCATCACCGCGACGGGCACGATAACACTCGATAAGGTGAACCGGCGCACGTCGGGGCCGGAAGGGACCGACCAGGCGGACCCGGGAAAGCTCATGCAGGATTATCCTACCGGCGCCCTGATCGGCGTCATCGGATCGGAAGATAACGACTTCATAGTCATCGGAAGGTCTGTTGAGTTCACCGCAACAAAGCGGGGCTTGCTATTCCTTGCGGTTAACGAGGGCACGTTATCGGATAATTCCGGCTCATACAAAGTCACTATTGAAGTGAGCCGCAAGCCGAATTAATCAGCGATCAGAGGTCGGGGGCCAGGGATCAGGGAGAGGGGAATTTAAAATCTCAGCTCGCCTAATCCCTGATCCCTGACCCCCGACCTCTGACACCTTATTAACACCTATTTTCCTTGACTTGCTAACCCCGTTGAAGTAGCCTTTTCCTTACCCGCAAGCTGGTTTCAATTCTTTCTATTACGGAGAACGATCTGGACGAGCAAGTTACCACATCGTCGCTTGCATTGTGCTAAAGCCGGATCGATTCTATTGAAGCCATGCTTCGGAGCGGGTTGCTCATTTTCAGGTTGTTAGAGGTTCGCTCACGACCGTCCGGGTAAGAGAAACGCTTGGAGTTCATCACAGCCGACACGGCACCACCTGGGCGGCAGGAATTAAAAGTTGGAGGCGAGAAGAGAAGTCCGCTGCTTTTGTCCGCGCTTAGCTTCACGTCTCTC
>DASUNP010000085.1:5000-44427 GCA_036277095.1 Blastocatellia bacterium | reverse complement strand
TCAGCGACGGCTGAATTCAGCCGTCGCTGACGCGACGTGATGTTTTCGCCACCCACGTTCCGTGCGCTGAAGCACACGGCTAAAATCATCTCGCCGCTACGCGGCGGTTTATGCTCGCGCTTCAAATGATCTAAGCCCCGGAAGGATTTTTGAAGAATCTCTCTATGCCGAAGGGTTGTAACTCGTCGGGCGTGCGGCCTGTGAGGATCAATTCAGACATGAGTTCTGCCGTCGCGGGCGCAAGCAATATGCCATTTCTGAAATGGCCGCTGGCGACAAAAAGATTCTTAATCCCTGTCTCACCCATCACAGGCATGTGATCTGCGGTATCGGGCCTTAGTCCTGACCACGACTCTACAATCTCAAACTCGCTGAGACTCGGGACAAGCTCTACTGCTGCGGCGATGAGCGAGCCGACTCCGCCCGCTGTAACACCCTTTGTGAATCCTGCATACTCGATGGTGCTGCCGACCAGTATCCGACCATCACGACGCGGCACCAGATAGCAATGCCTGGAATGGAGGACGCGGTTGACATGCGGGGTGTTACTTTTTAAAGCGATCATCTGCCCGCGAGCCGGAATGGTTTGTATATTCAAGCCGAGCGGGGCGAGCAGGCTGCCGGACCAGCATCCGGCGGCGACGACTACGGCCCCGGCGTCGATCTTATCTTCGCCGCAGCGGACGCCTTTGACCCTGTCGCGTTCGATCATGAAGAGGCTGACCTCGACGCCTTCGATTACGTCTACGCCCGCGCGGCGCGCGGCGAGGGCCACGGCGTCCATCAGCTTACGATTATCAACCTGATGGTCCCCGGGGATGAAAACGGCTCCTGTAGCCGATCCTGTGACGGCGGGCTCATCCATGCGAAGCTTGCTTTCGGCAATCCTTTCCAGCTTAAGCCCCGCGCGGGTCTGCCAGTTAAACCACCGGTCCACCTCTTTGGAGTCGTCGCCTTCAAGCTCTACGTAGAGAACGCCTTCGTCACGGTAGTCAACCTCGACGCCGGAGATTTCAGTCAAATGATCCGTGAATCCGCGATAAATCAAACGGCTGCGCAGGCACAGATCGAGAAAGGGGCTTTCTTTATGCGCTTCCGATTGGGGAGAGAGCATACCTGCCGCTGCGCGTGACGCTTCGCAGCCCGCCCGACCGCGCTCGATGAGCGTAACCTTCAATCCAGCTTCGGCGAGGCGGAGCGCAATCGAACAGCCTATCACCCCGCCCCCGACTATTATCACGTCTTGGGCCATAGTGAGTTATCCTACCACTTTTCAATCTATCGATCAGCTTGACGGATAACAAGGTGAGCCGATATTATCGAACGCTTGTTCGAAGTTCGATTGTCGAGCCTATAGCGTATGCCCGTTGAGTCACAATCCAGGTACGATCAGAAACTCGTCCATGTGTTGAAGACCTCAGCCGCCATCTTTGCTGAGAAGGGCTATCACTCGACCAGCATCCGCGACATTGCCCGCGCTACAAAGATGAGTCTTTCAGGGCTATACTATTATTTCAGCAGCAAAGAGGAGTTGCTGTTTCTAATTCAAGACTACTGCTTTGGGACGGTTGTGGACGACTGCCGCAGGCTGCTTACGGGTGTTGACGACCCGGTTCGCCGCCTCAGATTGATGATCGAGAATCACCTGAACTACTTCGTCAACAACATGAACGAGATGAAAGTCCTCTCGCATGAAGCCAACTCGATAAGCGGCGATTTCTTAAAGAAGGTCAACTCTAAAAAGAGGCAGTACGTAGATATGGTCATGGGCTTGTTGGAAGAGATTGCCCGCAATCACCGCATAGAAGGTATAGACATCCGCGTGGCTACGTTTTCGCTCTTCGGCATGATGAACTGGATTTACAACTGGTATAACCCGCGCAAAGACGTAGACGTTACGGGGCTTTCGCAAAACATAACGAGGATCTTTCTTTCCGGCTTCATAGGAGACAAGGCCGCGAAAGCCGGAGGTCTGGAGACGGGGCGAGAATCGCACCTGGACCGCTCAGTCTCTATCTGGCAGCAATAATCATTACAGATTACGGAGAAACGCATGACAAGAGAAGCGATGGAAAACAGACTGGTCAATTACAGCGCCGAAGGCGGCATTGCCGTGATCGAGCTGAACGACCCGCCGGCAAACACCTACACCTATGAGATGATGCGCGATCTCGACGACGCGATACTCGAAGCCCGGCTGGACGAAGAGGTTCACGTCATAGTGATTCGCGGGGCGGGCGATAAGTTTTTCTGCGCGGGCGCGAACATCAAAATGCTACTGTCGGCGACGCCGGAGTTCCGCTACTTCTTCAGCCTTCACGGCAACGAGACTCTGTTGAGGATGGAGAATACGCAGAAGCTCATCATTGCGGCGATCAACGGGCATGCAGTAGGAGGCGGGCTTGAGGTCGCGCTGGCCTGCGACATCCGCGTAGCCAAGCGCGGCCCTGGAATGCTTGGCGTGCCCGAGATAAACCTTGGATTGCTACCGGGGATGGGCGGGACTCAGCGGCTGCCTCGTGTAATCGGCAAGGGGAAAGCGCTTGAGCTTTTGACTACGGGCCGGACAATATCTGTAGACGAGGCGCTTGAGATAGGGCTTGTGAATCAGGTTTTTGAAGAAGAGAATTTTTTCGAGAAAGTGCTTGAGTACGCGCGGCAATTCGTTGCTCCGGCGAAGGCCAGCAAGGCAGTCGGATTAATCAAACGCTCCGTGCAGACCGGCCTTGAGCTTCCGCTGACGGAAGCCCTTGCGCTCGAGCGCGAGCTGTTGCAGCAACTGTTCCAGAGCGAAGACGCCGAAGAAGGCCTGAAAGCCTATTCGCAAAAACGCCAGGCGCAGTTTAAAGGGAAATAGGGTTCGGGGGTCAGGGGCCAGGGGTCAGGGAAAAGAGAATTTGAAATCTCAAATTTCAAATTTGAAATTGCTAATCCCTGACCCCCGACCCCTGATCCCCGACCCCCGATTATGGAGGAATCTTAATGGCGAAGATGTTTATAGCAGGTGAGGCGATTGATTCGATTACGGGTGAGACTTATGAGGTGCGCAACCCGGCTACGGGCGAGGTCGTAGACACGGCGCCGAAAGGGAATGCCGAGGATGCCCAAAAGGCAATCGATGCGGCTGAAGGAGCGTTTGAGGAGTGGTCGCGCACTTCGGCGGAAGAGCGTGCAACGCTTTTGTTCAAAGCCGCCGAGCTTGTCAAAGCGGAGCGCAAAGCCCTGTCCGAGCTGTTGACGCGCGAACAGGGGAAACCGTTCCAGGAGGCTGGAACCGAGATAGAGCATTTCCTTCACGGGCTGGAGTTTTATGCGGGCCTTGCTTCAAAGGTGCGCGGGGCGCAGGTGCCGCTGCCCGCAAAGAATGCTTACGGCTTGGTCGTGCGCAAGCCGCTGGGTGTGTGCGGCGCGATCGTGCCGTGGAATTTCCCCATCACGTTGATGGGCACGAAGGTCGGTCCCGCGCTCGCGGCAGGAAACACAGTGGTTGTGAAACCAGCTTCCACGACGCCGCTCACGACGATTCGCATCATCGAGTTGATGAATCAGGCGGGATTGCCTAAAGGCGTGCTCAATGTCGTGACGGGGCCGGGCAGCATCGTCGGCGAAGAGTTGCTCAAGAACCCGAAAGTGCGCCGCATTGCCTTCACGGGCGAATCGGCCACGGGCAAGCACGTCGCGTCGGTTGCCTGCGGCGACTTCAAGCGCGTGACGCTAGAGCTGGGCGGGTCAGACCCGATGATCGTTTGCGATGACGCAGACATTGCGAAAGCGATCACGGGCGCGATGGTCGGTCGCTTCTGGAACGCGGGCCAGGCATGTCTCGCCGTGAAGCGGCTCTACATTTTTGACAAAGTCTTTGATGAATTTGTTGACGGGCTGGTCGGCAAAGTTTCTCGCTACGAAGTCGGCGACGGGATGAGCAGGGCCGAAAAGCCTAAGATTCGCATGGGGCCGCTGCACACAGCCGCGCAGCGGGACGAGATTGAATCGCAAGTAAAAGATGCTGTTGATCGCGGCGCGCGAGTGATGCTGGGCGGAGCGCGACCCGAAGGCGAGCAGTACGAGCGAGGCTATTATTACCAGCCCACGATACTCGTAGACGTGCCTGACGACGCGCGAGCCGTGCAGGAAGAGACGTTCGGCCCGCTGTTGCCAATCTTCCGCGTGACGAGTCTGGACGAAGCCCTTCAGAAAGCGAATAACTCTATTTACGGCCTCGGCTCTTCGATCTGGACCAAGAATCTCGACAACATCGAGACGGCGATAGACCGCCTTGAGGTCGGCAACGTGTGGGTCAACTCGCTGCACTATGGTTACGACGAGCTCCCGTTCGGCGGCGTGAAAGCGAGCGGGTTCGGTCGCGAGCATGGGCCTGAAGCCCTGGACTACTACCTTGAGCCGAAGGGCGTGGTGATAACAAGATAAGTCCTGAGTGCTGAGTGCTGAGTGCTGAGTGAAAGAAAAAGGGCAGCGCCCCGGTAAGTGTTTTTACTCAGCACTCAGCACTCAGCACTGGAGAAACTATGGCGCAGATGTTGATTGGTGGTGAATGGGTCGGGTCGCGTAACGGCGACCTGACCGAAGTGATAAATCCGGCTACGGGCGAGCCTGTCGATACGACTCCGAGAGCTACGGTTGAAGACGCGCGCGATGCTATCGATGCTGCCGAAGCGGCTTTCGCAGTCTGGAGCGAGTGGACGCAGGCCAAACGCGCTGACGTGCTGCGCCGCACGGTCGCATTGATTCGAGAGCGCGAGAAGGAATTGGCTAACCTGCTGACGCGCGAGCAGGGCAAGCCGATTCGCGAAGCCGTTCTTGAGATTCGCCGGTACGCGCACACGCTCGAATACTACGCGGGGCTCGGCAAAAACATACGCGGCGGTTACATCCCGCAGATTGACGAAGGCAAGTACGGGTTGATTATCAAAAGACCGCTCGGCGTGTGCGGCGCAATCGTGCCGTGGAATTTCCCCGTCTCTTTGATGGGCAACAAGATCGGCCCCGCTTTGCTAGCCGGGAACACGATGGTGATAAAGCCTGCCGAGACGACTCCGCTTACAGACCTGCGAGTGGTCGGGCTTTTCCTGGAAGCAGGCTTGCCCAAAGGCGTGATTAACGTCGTCACGGGGCGAGGCTCTGTTGTCGGCGAAGAGATCGTCACGAACCCGAAAGTCCGAAAGATCGGCTTCACAGGCTCGACAGAAGTCGGTCGCCGAGTGATGGCGTCGGCTGCCGAAGGCATAAAGCGCGTGACGCTAGAGCTGGGCGGGTCAGACCCGATGATCGTTTGCGATGACGCAGACATTGACGAAGCGGCAAAGGCGGCTGCCGTGGGGCGCTTCTTCAACTGCGGGCAGGCGTGCCTAGCGATCAAGCGACTCTACCTGTTCGATTCGATTGCTGATGATTTTATTGAAAAGCTCGTGGCGCGCACAAAGAAGCTGCGAGTCGGCAACGGGCTTTCGGAAGGTTCGATCATCGGCCCTCTGCACAGCGCCACGCAGCGCGACGAGGTCGAAGCGCAAGTGCAGGATGCCGTAGACCGCGGCGCGCGCGTGCTGGTGGGCGGCGACCGGCTCAAGGGCGAAGAGTTTGATCGAGGCCATTTCTTTGCTCCGACGCTCCTGGCCGACGTGCCGGAAGATGCGCGCGTGGCGAGGGAAGAAGTCTTTGGCCCAGCGCTCCCCATCTTCCGAGTTGGGAGCTTTGATGAAGCGATCGAGAAAGCAAACGATTCGATCTTTGGTCTAGGGTCTTCGATCTGGACTAACGATCTGAACCGAGCGACGCGGGCGGCTGAGCGAATCGAAGCCGGTTACACTTGGATTAACTCGGCGCAGATCATTTACGACGAGCTTCCATTCGGCGGGTTCAAGCAGAGCGGGCTGGGCAAAGAGCACGGCATCGAAGCAATCGATTACTATTCGGAGACGAAAGCCGTTGTCGTCAGCACGCGACCGACCGGCGACACGGACAACCGCTCGGGCAAGGTCGGACATTAAATGGATTACAAAACGATCACCTTTGAATTATCCGACCGCATCGCAACTATTACGCTGAACAGGCCGGAACGTCTGAACGCCATCAACGACGAGATGCGCCAGGATTTCTCTCGCCTGTTTACCGAGCTTCAAACGAACGAAGAGATCGGCGTTATCATATTGACCGGCGCGGGCCGCGCTTTTTCGGCGGGCGGCGACATCGAGTATTTCGAACGCGATTGGAGCACGCAGAAATTCCGCGCCGAGAATCACCGGCTGACTCAATTCTTCGACGAGCTTGAATTGATCGAAAAACCTGTGCTCGCGGCGATCAACGGCCCTTGCACGGGCGCGGGGTTGCAGGTGACGCTGTCGTGCGACCTGCGCATTGCATCGGACCAGGCGCGGTTCGGGTTTCGCGAGAACAACATCGGCTTGATACCCGGCGCGGGTGGCTGCTCGCGGTTGGTGAAGCTGATCGGCTACGGTAAAGCAAAAGAACTTATCTTCACGGGCGAGATGATACCGGCCACCGAAGCCGAGCGCATCGGGCTGGTCAATCGAGTCGTGCCGCACGACGAATTGCTGGATCACACGCGAAAGCTGGCCGAGCACCTGTTGACGCGCGCGCCCGAAGCCCTCGGGTTGGCTAAGCGACTTCTCTGGCATTCGGTGACCAGCGACTTTCAAACCGGCCGTTTGCTTGAAGCGCTCGCCCAGAGCGTGCTGGTCAAAAGCGAGGACCACCGCGAGGGCATTCGCGCCTTCCGCGAGAAGCGAAAGCCCGAATTCAAAGGCAAGTAGAAGTTCTGCATGGCATACGAGAACATTATCTTTGAAAAGTCGGATCAGATCGGGCGCATAACCTTGAACCGACCGGAGCGGCTGAATGCCTTCGTCGGCACGATGCGCGAAGAGATCTATGGAGCTCTCGTCGAATGCGAATCGGACGAAGTGCGCGCGGTTGTCATAACGGGTGCCGGAATGGGGTTTTGCTCCGGCGCTGATGTCAAGTTTCTTGCACAGGTCAGAAACACAGGCGACGCGGATTTGCTCGACCGCGTGCTCGCATCGGCGCGAAAAGTTGTGAGCAAGATTCGCGCGCTGCCGAAGCCTGTCATAGCATCGATCAACGGGCCGACAGCAGGCGGCGGCATCAATCTTGCGCTCGCCTGTGACGTGCGCGTCGCGAGCGAGCGGGCCAGTTTTGGCGAGACGTTTATTCGTCTGGGGCTGCACCCGGATTGGGGCGGCACTTACTTTCTGCCCAGGCTGGCGGGGACCGCCGTCGCCTGCGAGATGATGATGAGCGGCGATGTAATCAACGCAACGGACGCTTACAGGCTCGGCCTTGTCAATCAGGTTGTTCCTCACGAAGAGCTTGAAGCGGCGACAGACAAAATGGCCCATCGTTTTACCCGGAACTCGCCGCGCATACTGGCTATGGTGAAGCAAGCGATCTACAAGAGCCTGACCGAGAACTTTGATCAGATGTTGGATTACGAGACCGCCGCGCAAAAAGCGTGCTTTCAGCTTGAGGATTCTTCCGAAGGGCTGAACGCATTCATTCAAAAACGCGAGCCGAAATTCTAAGAACCATGAGCATTGAAAAGATTGCCGTAATTGGCGCGGGAACCATGGGACACGGGATCGCTCAGGTGGCGGCGCAAGCGGGCTACTCGGTCGTGTTGGCGGACGTGAACGACGAGATGACGGCGCGCGGCCTCAGCAAGATAGAAGATAATCTGAAAAAGGGCGTCGAGCGCGGCAAAGTGACCGATGCCGAAATGCGCGAAGCTCTTTCTCGTATCCGCACGACGACGAACCTTCAAGACGCCGCAGGCGAAGCAGGTCTGGTCGTCGAAGCCGTTATCGAAAATCTTGACGCCAAGCGCGCCCTCTTTACAGAGCTGGACCGCTTCTGCCCTGCCGAGGCCATTCTCGCGACAAACACATCGTCGCTCAGCATAGAGTCGATTGCTGCGCCTACAACGAGCCGCAATCGCGTGATCGGAATGCACTTCTTCAACCCTGTTCACATAATGAAGCTGATTGAAGTGGTAATCGGCCCTGAAACATCGCGCGAGACTTTGATGTCTGTGCTCGCGGTGGCCGAAAGAATGGGGAAAGAGGCGATCACTGTAAAAGACGCGCCCGGGTTTGCGACCAGCCGGTTAGGAGTCGCGCTAGGATTGGAAGCGATGAGAATGCTTGAGGCGGGCGTCGCGACCGCAGAGGACATAGATAAAGCGATGGTGCTCGGTTATAACCACCCGATGGGGCCGCTCAGGCTGACGGACCTTGTCGGGCTGGACATCAGGTTGAACATCGCCGATTACCTGTTCGAGAAGTTGGGCTCGGAAGTATTCCGCCCGCCCGAAATACTCAGGCGCAAAGTGGGCGAAGGAAAGCTCGGAAAGAAGACGGGCGAAGGTTTCTACAAGTGGGATTGATCGCAATCAAACAACAGATTCAGGAGAGAAGAGATGGCATTAGAGAATGTATTAATTGACAAAAAGGGAAGAGTGGCCGTTGTGACCGTCAACCGGCCGGACAAGCTGAACGCGCTCAACATCGCCACGCGCAGCGATATTCTCGCGGCATTCGACGAGCTTGAGCGCGACGAGGAAGTGCGGGTCGTAATAATAACTGGAGCGGGCGAAAAAGCATTTATCGCGGGCGCGGACATAAATGAATTCGCCGGGATGACAGCCGTCAAGCAACGCGCTGTGATGAAGGGCCGCCGCGCGTTTGACGCAGTCGAAGATTTCCCCAAACCCGTCATCGCGATGATAAACGGCTTCGCGCTCGGGGGCGGCTGCGAGCTGGCGTTGGCCTGCGACATCCGCGTCGCATCGACAAAGGCGAAACTCGGCCAGCCCGAAATTAAGCTCGGGATCATACCCGGCGGCGGCGGCACTCAGCGTCTCACGCGGCTGGTGGGCGAAGGAAAAGCAATGGAGCTGATCCTGACCGGAGACATGATCTCTGCGGAAGAGGCCCAGGCGTTGGGCCTTGTCAATCACGTCTTCGCGCCCGAAGAGCTGGAAGCGAAGACAATGGAGATGGCCAACAAGATTGCCGAGATGAGCCCGGTCGCGCTCCAGATGGCTAAGCAGGCCGTAAAGAATGGCGCGCGGTTGGATTTGCGCGCGGGGCTTGAAGCCGAAGTCGATCTGTTCGCGCTCTGCTTTTCAAGCGAAGACAAAGAAGAAGGTGTTCGCGCGTTCATCGAAAAACGCAAGCCCGACTTCAAGGGCAGGTAAGCGATTTGAGGTCAGAAGCGAGCCGTCGAGCAACGTTTTTCCAATCGTATTGTTCGACGGCCACTCTTCGCAGGGCTTCTTTATGCTTGTTGCTGATTAACAATGCTTGCGATGCTTTCCTGGATATATCATCAACCGTCTTAGACGCATCTGCGCTCAGCTTCATCAACTCGGCATCCTCAGGCGGGAGAACTTTTCCAACCGAATCAATGCTCGCAGCCATCCCTGCGAAATATGTTCCGAGTGGGAAACAGCCCGAGGCTAATGCTTCGAGGAAAACCAGCGGCCCCGCCTCGGCTACTATCGAAGGGAAGATGGCGATATCGCAACAGGGAAATAAATAACGCAACTCCCTGTGCGTCAGATACCCCGTGAAGAGTACGCTATCGGGCGTCAAATACCGCTCGGCCTTTTCAAAATAGTCTTCAAGCTCTCCGTCACGCTCAAGCCGTTCATAAAAGTGGCGCACCTCTTGGAACTCTTTTGGCGGCCCGCCTTCTAACGCGCCTCCCCAGCGCGCGATGCTCTCGACCAGAGCGCGGTGGCCGTTACGCAAAGCCCAGAGCATCGCTTCCAACGGCTCGCGCAGGGGGCCGTGCCCCGTGACAATTAGCCGTGCATTCGGATGCTTCTCAAGAATAAGCGGCAGCGCGGTTATGATCGTTTGCAGCCCCTTGCTGGCGATTATGCGCCCTAAGAAAAGAATTATCTTCTCCCCAACCCAATCGACTCGCTTGAGTTTGAGTTCGATCTCTTCATCCGGCAGCTTGGTCGAGTAGTTGGCGGCAGCTCGCACGGCCTCCCGCAACTCATCGATAGTCATATCGCGTTTGAGCTTGCCGGTCATCGCTTCCGACACCTCAAGCGATTTGCCGCCTTTTGCGCCGGCGACCAGCTTAAGCAGGTTTTCGATGTTCGTGGGGCGCTGTTCGACGGGGATCGGCTCAAACAGGCTTGTGTCCGCGCCGAGGTTCAATTCCTTCATCTTTTCGTCTAACCCCGGCACCGCGCCAAAGACGCGGCTCACGCGCTCGCGCATCTCTTGCCCGATGACGAATACGCGGCTCGCACGCGCCATCGCTTCGGAAGCCATCCCGAGGAACCGTTCATCTTTTTTCACCGCGTACTCGATGTCGCTGCCGTGCGGCATTATGGCGAAGGGGACCCGCGCCGCTCGGCTCACGCGCTCGACCACAACCGACATCAGGACCGTGTGGTTGACGTGAATGGAAGTTATTCGGTGCTCTCGCACTATGTGCATCAGTGCCTTCGTGTTCCGGTCGAGATAGAGGTTGATCGCTTCGTCACTCAATTCGACCATCGGCACGACCGACGAGAACTCTTCGTAACGGTCCCACACGTAGACGGGCAGCAAATCGCCAACCTGCGGCTTGTGCATCACGGCCCGGCCTTTGTAAGCGACATCGCGGCGAAACATCGGCTCGACCGAGCCGTCAAGGTTGTAGCGGTGAGCTTCGCCGATGAAGTCGAAGTGTTCAGGATGCGGTTCCTGGCAGACCAGGTGTATGGTTTCACCCTGGCGGCATAGAGACTGGACTACTGAGCGAGTCCACAGGTTGCTCCCCGATCCGTCGAGCAAGTAACCGTGAATGATGCAGATCATTTCATCTCTGTCTTGAGATATTTTTCAGGAATGGGGTTTTCGGGCGTCTCGGCCTCCCAGAATATCGTCACCACCCACCATCGCTTTCCGTCGTTCATCAATTGAAAGCTGTTGATGCCGCGCATGAAAGGAGCCTTATCTTCGGCCTTGTGCCGCGCTTCGTAAGTGCTGAAGACATGCGCTATGTGGCCGTACTGCTCCGTGCGCCGGGCAGTCTCTTTCTCAAAGAAGCCGTTCGTCTCAAGGTAATTGCCTGAGCGCGTGATGTACCCTTCAACGTCTACGACGGTCGATGCGAAGGCGCCTTCGCGATTCTTTCCTGTCGGAATCATCCGCGCGCCGGGGATGAAAAGCGACCGCATGCGCTGCCAGTCGCGCTTCTTGCCCGCAGGCCCCGATATCACGTCATAAACCGCCGCGATGACCGCGTCAATCGACGCCACATCGGCGGGGTTAGCAGCGGGCGTAGGAGTCGCAGCCGGTTGTTGAGGTGGTGTTTGCCCTGAAGACATCGAGCTAAAAAATAGCAGACTACAAATCAAAAAAGATACTCGTTTCCCGGCGGCCCGTTTCATCATGATCTCCTTTAGCTCAACCCTTCAGCTCGTAGGTTGCCGAGGTCGAAGGCGTCTCCCACACTCGCACCTTGTAAACATTGACGCGGTCATCATTGATCTGCTCTGCCACTTTATGAAGAATGAAGCCCGCGATGTGCTCGCTCGACGGGTTCAACTCCAGCTCGAACGGCTTAAGCTCGTTAAGGTTCTGGTGGTCGAGGTAGGCCATCACGCGGCGGGTCGCGGCCTTTAACTCCTTGAAGTCGACCAGCATCCCGACTTCGTCCAATCGCTCGCCGCGAACATAAACCTCCACCTTCCAGTTATGGCCGTGCAGGTTTTCGCACTTTCCGCGATAGCCCCGCAGCGCGTGTGCGGCAGAAAACTCCTCTTCGATCATCACCTCGTACATTCGCAAATCCTCTTTAATTGACGGTTCATTCCAAGCCTAAAAGACGCGCACGGCTTTGTCAATTTATGCGCGTTTTCGCCCGATCAAACAGCCAAGCCGATTGCTGAGGACTTTCGGCTTCTTGTATGATTACAGGCTTGTGGCGAGCTTGCTAACGGTGATAATGAGGAGAGATTGATGAAACACAGGATCACGCTGATACCGGGAGACGGCATCGGCCCGGAAGTGACTGGAGCGACCGTGTCGGTCTTGAGGGCCGCAGGAGTAGAAGTAGAGTGGGAGCCTTTCGTCGTCGGGGCCGAGGCCTTGAGCAGGTTTGGCGACCCGCTTCCTCAAAACCTTATCGATTCGATTAAGAAAAACAAAATAGCCCTTAAAGGCCCCGTCATCACCCCAGTGGGTACCGGCTTTGTCAGCTCCAACGTCCGCCTGCGCAAAGCCTTGGACCTGTACGCCAACCTCCGCCCCATCAAATCGCTCAAGGGAGTGAAGTCGCGTTACGAAGATGTCGATCTGATCGTAGTAAGAGAGAATACCGAGGACCTTTATTCGGGCCTCGAACACGAAGTCGTCCCCGGCGTCGTCGAAAGCCTTAAGATAATTACAGACCGAGCCTCGCGCCGCATCGCGCATTTCGCATTCGATTACTCGCGGCGCGAAGGAAGAAAGCGCGTGACCGCGATCCACAAGGCGAACATAATGAAGATGTCTGACGGGCTCTTCTTAAACTGCTTTCGAGAAGTGGCGAAAGGGTACCCGGAAATCGCGGCTGACGACCTGATCGTAGACAACGCCTGCATGCAGCTTGTGATCGACCCGAACCAGTTCGACGTTCTGTTGCTTGAGAACCTTTACGGCGACATAATCTCGGACCTGGGCGCGGGGCTGGTCGGCGGGCTAGGGGTCGTGCCGGGCGCAAACATAGGCGAAGAGATAGCCGTGTTTGAAGCCGTGCATGGCTCTGCCCCAAGCATAGCCGGTCGCGGCATCGCGAACCCTACGGCGTTGATTCAGACCGCCGTGCTGATGCTCAAGCACATTGAAGAGCGCGAGGCGGCAGATAAAATACAATCGGCGTTAGAGAGAATTCTGGCCGAAGGTCAAATGCTTACGCGCGACCTGGGCGGCCAGGCGACTACGATCGAGTTCACCGAAGCCGTGATACACGCGCTTTGAGTTCGCTTTGAGTTCGCTTCACCTGCGGAGATTCGGGAAGTTCTATGAAGATAACTGGCAGCCGAAAAGCGTTGACCGAAATCGACGAAGACGTTTTGATCGTCCCTGTTTTTGAAGGCGAGAACCCGGGCGAAGGCGCGCTCGCCGCTTTAGACCACCTGACGCGCGGGGCCGTCGCCGAGGTCTTTGAAACCGAGGAGATCGAAGGCAAGCGCGACCAGTGGATCTTGCTCCGCACGACGGGCGAGCTTCAATCGCGACGGTTACTCTTATACGGCGCGGGGAAGCTCGACGAGGTCGGTTCGCTCGGGCTCCAGCGGCTGGCCGGGGCCGCTGTGAGAAAGATCATTTCGCGCCATCTCAAAACGGCTGCCTTTCTCGTCAGAAACAACCTGGACATGGACCGAAGCGTGAGGGCGATAGTCGAAGGCGCGTCGCTCGGCCAGGTTAAGGGAGACTTATATAAATCTGAAAACACGGATTGGCCCGGGATCGAGCGTCTCACGCTCGTGGGCGAATCGCCCGAAGGGCCTGACTTTGCCGAGGCGTTGAGGATCGGCGTTGAGATGGCCGAGGCTGCGAACTTTGCTCGTAAGCTGGGCTACGAACCGGGCAACGTGATGACGCCGAGCGAGCTTGCCCGTCACGCGGAAGAGATGGCCGGGCGCGAAGGGTTATCATCTGAGGTGATGGGCGAAGACGAGATGAAGCAACTCGGCATGGGCGCTCTGCTAGGCGTATCTCGTGGGAGCGCGGAGCCCGCGCGGCTGGTCACCCTCCGCTACGACGGCGCGGGCGAGGCCGGGGTGGATTCCGGTGAAGCCGTTTCGAATGAATTGATTGCGCTCATAGGCAAAGGGATAACCTTCGACTCGGGCGGCATCTCGATAAAGCCTGCCGAGAACATGGACGAGATGAAATACGACATGGGCGGCGCGGCGGCCGTCATCGGCGCAATGCAGGTGATCGCGAGGCTGAAGCCAAAGGCGAACGTCTTAGGCGTCATAGCCGCTTCGGAAAACCTCCCCTCGGGCCGAGCTTATAAGCCGGGCGATGTCTTGCGAAGCCTGAGCGGCAAGACTATAGAGATCATCAACACAGACGCCGAAGGCAGGCTCGTGCTTGCCGACGCGATGACCCACGCGATCAGTCTCGGCGCCACTCAGATCATCGATGTCGCGACGCTCACGGGCGCATGCGTGATCGCGCTCGGCGAAGTGCGCGCGGGCGTGATGGGGTCTGACCAGAAGCTCGTCGACGATTTGATCAAAGCCGGAGATGAGTGCGGCGAAAGGCTGTGGCAGTTGCCCATCGATCGAGAGTACGCAGAGTTGATCCGCAGCGACATAGCCGACATGAAGAACATGGGCAATCGTCTGGCGGGGGCGATCACGGCTGCGATGTTCCTGAAGAACTTTGCGGGCTCGATCCCCTGGGCGCACCTCGACATAGCGGGGACGGCGTGGCTTGAGCGAGAGAAGCCCTACATGGCGCGCGGCGCGACCGGCTTCGGCGTAAGGACCCTGGCAAACTTCATTCTCGACCGAGATAAATAGACTGGGATCGCTATAATTAAATAGGAGGCGGCGATGCAAGAGTACGAGATGTTAATAATCGGGGCCGGTCCCGCTGGTCTTACGGCCGGGCTTTACGGCTCCCGCTCTAATCTGAAGACGGTCATCATAGAGAAAGGTCTGGTGGGCGGCGAATTGCTCAACACCGAAGCGATCGAAGACTACACGGGATTCGAGCACATTAAGGGGGGCGAGCTTGCGGTGCTCATGGAAAAGCACGCGCGCAAGTTCGGCGTAGAGATAAACACGTATGAAGAGGTGAAGTCAGTCCGCCGAACAGGCGACGTGTTCGAAGTAAAAACGGCCAGCGTGATAACGGGCGAGGAGAAGCTTTACCAGGCTATTACTGTGATCGCGACTGCGGGCGGGACGCCGTCAAAGCTCGGCGTTCCCGGCGAAGACGAATACTCTGGCCGCGGCGTAAGCTACTGCGCTGTGTGCGACGGCGCGTTCTTTAACGGCCAGATCATCACGGTCGTCGGCGGCGGCGATGCGGCGGTCGAAGAGGCGAACTACCTGACGCGATTCGGGAGCAAAGTCTATGTCGCGCACCGCCGGAATGAGTTCCGTGCGTCGAAGATTCTCCAGGATCAACTCTTCAAGAACCCTAAAGCAGAGGTCATCTGGGACACTGTGGTCGAAGAGATAAAAGGGAACGGGGAAGTCGACCGCGTCGTGCTTCGCAACATGAAGACGGATGAGGTGTGGGAGCATCCCACGCAGGGAGTATTCATCTTCATAGGCTTCAAGCCGAACACCTATTTCCTGGACGATCACCCGGCGCACGACGTTGGGGGCCACCTGATAACTAATGATCGCATGGAGACGAGCGTGCCGGGTCTGTTCGCGGCGGGCGACATACGGTCGCAACTCGTACGCCAGATCACGAACGCTGTGGGCGATGCGACGGTGGCCGCGCTGGCCGCAGAGAAGTACATAACCCATCTCAAGCACATGCAGTCCGGAACCGGCGGTCAATTATGAGTGTTGAAACGAAGCCCGTAAGAACCGTGGAAAAGGCCGTGGTAGCTCGTTTCGGGGCAGGGCATCAGATCCTGGCCTTCGCCGAATTCTTGCTGCTCGGATTGTGGATAGGCTCGATGGCCTTCTTTAGCTTCGCAGTAGCGCCGGGCGCTTTCGAGGCGCTCGGCACCCGCGAGATGGCCGGGCGTGTTGTCACAAACAACATCATCAAGGTCGAATGGCTCGGCATTGTGATAGGCCCGCTCTTAATTCTGATTCAAGCCTTGACCTGGAAGGCGCGGCGCGGCGCTCCGGTCGTCAAAGCGATTCAACTGATCCTTGTCATCGTGATGACTGCCGCTGCTGCGCTCTCGCGATTATGGGTCACGGAAAAGATGATTTCGCTGCGCATAGCGATGGGCGGGATAATCGACAACGTGGCAGATGACGATCCGCTCAAACTTCAGTTCAATGACCTGCACCAATACTCTGTGGCGCTGATGTCCGTCGCGTTATTCGCGGGGCTGGCAGCCCTTTTTCTCTCGGTCCGCTCATGGCTCAAGCGATAACAGAAACGACCTGCCCATGCCCGCTTTGCGGGGAAGAGCTTTCGCTCGGGCTCGGTGATGATCGCGTAGGTTTGAAGTGGCGCGGGCTGCTCGCTTACCGCGACAGGTGGCGCGACGTGTCGGAGAGCTTTACCGAGACACGCTCGATTGATCGAGCGGCCCTCAAGCTTTCGCTCCCCGTGGATGTCACAAAGCAGATACTCGAATTTCTTTGCCTTGAGATTTGCGGCTGCCGCCGTGTGACCTGCGTCTCTTGCCTTGACGATTATCTAAGCGAGCTATAATCTGCGACTCATCAAGTGGAGACTCAAGTAAAAAAAGAGGCGGTCGCTTCCGACGAATCCACCGGCCGGAGCGGGCTGGTGCGCCGTCTAGGGTTGATGAGCGCAATCGCCGTGCTCGTGGGGTCAACGATCGGCACGGGCATCTTCCGCTCGCCTCGGGGGATTGCGGCGCGCGTCCCTTACGAAGACCTCTATCTGTTGCTCTGGGTGCTGGGCGGCTTCGTTACGCTCTGCGGCGCGCTCACGCTTGCCGAGCTGGCGAGCGCGCTGCCGCGCACGGGCGGCATCTTTGTCTTCCTGCGCGAAGGATGGGGAAAGCTGCCCGCATTCTTATTCGGCTGGTCTGAGCTTGTCATCATTCGCGCGTCCGCGCTTGGGGCCATCTCAACAGTATTCGCCGAATACTTCCTGAGACTGATGGCAGTAGAGAGCGCAGGGGCGAGGAGGTTTGTTGCGGCGGGCGCGATTCTTTTGGTCGCGCTGTTCAACATACTCGGCGTCCAGTTAGGGACGCTTGTCCAGAACCTGACGACCTGGACCAAATACCTTGCGCTGATCGGGCTTGTGGTCGCGGCCTTTCTGATCGGCGCGAATCGCCCGGCTCCGACGACGGAGGTCGATCGAGAGGCTGCGGCAAAGTCAGACACGATCTCAGGGGCGGCGCTCGGGACGACGGACGTAAATGGGCTGCTCGCCATAGGCACCCCATCAGCGCGAGTCAAAGAGCTGATAGAGGCTCGCGGCGTCAGCTTTGAATCCACGCCTGAGATCGAAAGTGAGATCAAAGCCGCAGGCGGCGACGATTCTTTGATCGAAGCCGTGCGCCGGAAGGCGCCGCAGGGGACCGCGCTGTTGATGCTGTTCGGGCTGGCTTTCATTTCGTTGCTCTGGGTCTATGACGGTTGGGCCGACCTCACGTTTATGAGCGGGGAAGTGAAGCGACCCGAAAGGGTCCTGCCATTCGCTCTCATCATCGGAACCCTGGCGGTCATCGGAATCTACTTGCTTGCCAACTTCGCTTATCTGCACCTTCTCACTATGGACCAGATAGCTAACTCGCGACTTGTCGCCGCGACGGGGGCTTATCGAATGCTTGGCGACGTGGGGGTGACGCTGATTTCGATCGCGGTGATGATCTCGGCATTCGGCACGCTCAACGGCTCGATGATGACCGGGCCGCGAATATTTTTTGCGATGGCCGACGACGGGCTTTTCTTTAAGAAGATCGCTTCGGTCCATCCTCGATTCAAGACTCCCTATGTTGCCATTTCGCTCGCGGCAACGCTTGCGATTCTCTTCGTGATGGTGCGAACTTTTGAGCAACTGGCTGACACGTTCGTGCTGGCGATCTGGCCTTTTTACGCAGCGGGGGTCGCAGCCGTTTACGCGCTCAGGCGCAAGCGGCCCGATCTGCCGCGCCCCTACAGGACGCTGGGTTATCCGATCACGCCCGCGCTTTTTATCATCGCCGTAACGATATTGATAGGCAATGCGCTGATAAATGATTTTAATAACCTCGGCAACTATCGTTTGTTGTTCAGCGGCGAAGCCCCTCCCTCGGACTGGAGCGCCGCGCTGATGGTCTTTTCAATAATCCTGCTTGGGATACCCGCCTATCTCATCTGGAAGGCCACGCATTCCCGTAGTGACTGATCGACGGAAATGTTTACAGTCAGGTTATAATGACGGTTATGGCTCAGGCGGTAGAAACGAAGTCGGCTGTCTACAAGCGTCCCCGCCCGAAGTGGCGCAAGTGGGCCAAGGCCGTGCTTGCCGTAGCCGTGTGCGCCGCGCTCTTTTATCACGCGTTGATTGTAGTGAATATCTTCCGGCTGAAAGGCGCGAACCCGGAGATGACTTCGATCATGAAACAGCGAGCTACGGAAGCGTCTGATCGCGGGGAAACTCCCAGGCACGATCAGACCTGGGTCGCTTACGATCGCATATCGCCTAATCTGGTGCGCGCGGTGCTGGCGGGCGAAGACTCGCGCTTCTTCGATCATTCGGGTTTTGATTGGGAAGAGATTAAAAAGGCCGTCGAGAAAGATTGGGAAGAAGGCAGGTTCAAAAGAGGTGCTTCGACAATAAGCCAGCAGTTGGCTAAGAATCTTTTTCTGTCTACATCCAAGAACCCCGTGCGCAAGCTGCACGAAGCTGTTATCACCTGGGAGATGGAGCACATCCTGGGCAAGCGGAGAATACTTGAAATCTATCTGAACGTCATCGAGTGGGGCAACGGCATTTACGGCGCGGAGGCGGCGGCCCGACATTACTTCAAGACTTCAGCTTCGTCGCTCAGCCTCGATCAAGCCGCATTTCTTTCGGCGATAATTCCGAGCCCTAACGGAGCCTTCAATCCTTCAAAGCATCGCCGCCGTGTGGAGCGGCGGCGCAGCCTAATCATGCGCTTGATGCGCCACGTCGTAGTCCCGAAAGACCTCGCCTGAGCCTCACTCCGAACCAAGGTCCGGGTCGAGTATGCGGACTACGCCGGTCCTTCCTTCAAAGGCGTCCTGGATTCTTGTCAGGTTCTTCGAGTCCATCGGGCTGGGCAATTCATTCCATGCAAAAAAACCTATCTCCGAGATTTCATCATTCGGCTCCCAATCGCCCATCTCAACTATCTCCGCCTCAATGAAGAGCAGAATGTCGTCTCTCGAAGGCATGCAATAGATTCCTACCAGTCGCTTAGGCTCTATATTACAGTTAGCCTCTTCGCGCGCTTCTCGCTTGAGCGCGTCGATGGGGGACTCGTTCTTCTGGTCAAGCTTCCCTCCGGGCGTAGTCCAGCTTTTCGGGCCATAATTCATCTTGACGCACAGTATGCGCCGCTGGTCGTCAAAGATTGCTGCGAACACGCCCACGCTCGGCATAAGTAGTCCCTTTCAACTCATAACTCAAAAGTGTTTGCTCGATTCCTTGGTCTTCTTTCGCTTACGCGATTTGCGTTCGTCAGCGCCTTTCAAAGAGGCCAGCGGCCACAGCTGGTATTCGATCGTGGCGAGCCCCGCTCCGACGACTGCTGATATGACTTCTTCGGAAGGTTTATAACACGCAGCCGCTTCGTCTATGGGCACGCGCCCGTCCGTGTTCACCAGTATGCCAGCTTCTGCGTACTCTTTGTCTATCTTGCGCTGGTCAAGACTCCTGTTAGCTTCCCCGCGTGACATTCGGCGGCCCGCGCCGTGATTTACCGAAAAGCCGCTGTTAACTGCGCCTTCGGCGGGGCGAAGGATGTAGCTCCAATCCTTGTTCGATCCGGGTATCAGCACAGGGTGGCCCGACGCTTCCCATATAGTCCCGGCCAGCGCCGGGTGGCCCGTGGGGAAGGCGCGCGTCGCGCCCTTGCGATGCACCCACACAGGGCCGAACTCAGGGTGCCACTCTTTTTGAACCAGGTTGTGGCTGATCTCATAGATCAGTTCGAGCGTGCCGCCAAAGACTTCGCTGAATGCCTCGGCTATCTGTTCAAAGATTATGAGGCGATTGATTATGGCATAGTTCCCGCCCGCCGCCACGGCGTTCAAGTAATCATCGTAGTGGCGAGACTCGGGCGTGAAGTACCCCAGGTCAATGTCCGTGATCGCCTCGGGCCTTTCGGTCTTAGCCATCTCGAAATAGTTTGTAGCGAGCCCGTGCCCCCAGCCGCGCGACCCTGTGTGAGCCTGCACGAACAGCGTCCCCGTCTCTTCCGCCTTCTGAAGCTCAATGAAATGGTTGCCGCCGCCGAGCGAACCCAGTTGTTTCATCCCGCGCTCGGGCTGGCCCTTGCCGCCCCAGGGGATCTGCCAGCCGTCGCCAACCGGCAAGCGATGGCGCTCGGCGCGGCTCCTGTCGAACGACGCGCCATATTTTTCGACGTAATACTCAGCGCCGCCGTAAACGAGATTGATGAACTCTCGCTCCGAGAGGTTGCTGAGTTTTACGCTCTTGCCCCCCGCGCCCATGTTCACTCTTCGCATGACCGCGCTGTTGAACTTCAGCTTTCTATCAAACGTAGCCGCATCGGCAGGCACATCAGATTGCGCGCTAACCATCCCACATCCGATATCATAGCCCACCGGCCCCATAGCCACTGCGCCCGATTCGGCGTCGGTTACAATAACGCAGCCTACCGGAACGCCGTATCCGTAATGCGCGTCGGGTGTGATCGCTACCAGCTTGACACCGGGGAATCTCGTCGCGTTTATGATCTGGCGGTAAAGAGTATCTTCGGCTTCTGCGAGCAGACCCGGCGTCAGAAAAAGGCGCACCGGCACATCTCCCGTGTCTTCTGTCGCCAGGTCGTAATACCCTTTTTCATTCCACCGGGCTAGAGATTTCCAATTGCCTGCGTTCTTCAGCGTCTTAGCAGTCTTCAGATCCCTTGCATCTGTCACTGGCCTCTCCTCGTCAAATCGATGCTTGCGTCACGCCTTCAATTCTCCGAGGATTCCACAGGCCGGTCAAGAAAAGTTAGGCTGCCAAATTATGAATCACGTGAAAGTGGCTCCAGGAGCTTCTTTGAAGGCGACGCGGTGGCATGAGCCTTTTCATCGTCTGGCTTCGTAGCGTATCCACCCAGCGCCTTCGTGCCCAAAGCTGAAATGTGTGGGGTGAATGATCTCGGCGAGAATCTCTAAAGACTCGACCAGCCTTGGGCCGGGCCGGTTAAAGTATTGGTTGCCGTCTGCGACGAAAACGCTATTGGTTTGAACCGCTCTCAAGCCATGCCAATCTGGCCTGTCGCTCATGAAATGCATGTCTTCAAGCGAGCGGGCTATGTCAAAGCCGCAGGGCGTCACGACGATCACATCGGGTTGGCGTTCGAGCAATTCATCCCAGCTCATCCAGGGGGAATGCTTCCCGGCCTCGCCGAACAGGTTCTTTCCGCCGGCCATCTCAACAAGCTCCGGCATCCAGTTCCCCGCAGCCATCAGCGGGTCTATCCACTCTATGCAAGCCACGCTCGGCCGCGACTCAATCGCGCGCGCCTTCTCGATGATCTCTGCCATGCGCCCTTCGAGCGTTCTTATAAGCTCGTCTGCGCGCTCGCTTGCCTGAAGCGCCGCGCCGACGCGACGAATGTCCGCCCAAACGTCGGCAAGGGCGTTCGGCTCAAGCGAGACGATAACGGGATTTGTGGATGTGATCTCGCATACGGCGCGCTCGACATCCTTCAGGCTGACGGCGCACACTTCACACTGCGACTGTGTGATAATGTGCGTCGGCTGCAACTCGTCGAGCAACCGCGCATCGACTTTGTAAACGCTCAAGGCGTCTTCCAGAACGGCCTTCACTCGATCATCGATTTCGCGGCTCGTCCCTTCGACGGGAAATTTGGGGCTGGTGCAGACGGGGAGAGGTGCGATTGACGGCGGGTAATCACACTCGTGCGAGCGGCCTACGAGCTGTTGTTCAAAACCAAGCGCGCAAACGATCTCAGTAGAGCTTGCTATCAGCGATACGATTCGTGGAGTTGCCATGCCGGTAGCATTCTACCAGCCCTCATCGAGATCGCAAAAGAAACCACCCTCAGGGCTTCGCGAGAAAGAGGGCGAGCAAAGAGGGCGAGCGCGGCCCGCCCTCTCTTCAAGTTTCCGATTCATCCGTCTAGTTCAAGCCGCCGGCTATCGCGGCGATGAAATAGATGATGCCGACTACCAGACCGAGCCCTGCGGAAACCAACGTCCAGGTCTTTGCGTTGTTCGAGGCTTGAACAGCGCCTTCGTAATCGCCCGACCTCACCTTCCCATCAACTTGCGAAGCGTACACTATCGCGACTATTCCGGCTGGCAAGCAGCAGAACAGCGTGGAGAGGATCGACCATATAAGATAATTGGGCACACTCGGAGGCGCACCGTACCCGCCGCCGGGCGCGCCGTACCCCGGCTGTTGATAACCACCCTGGGGCGCACCGTACCCGCCGGGACCGCCGTAGCCTTGCTGGTTATACCCTGGCTGGTTGTACCCTTGCGGGCTGCCGTAACCCTGCTGGTAGGGATTCTGAGGCGGGTACTGCCCTTGCTGGCCCTGCTGACCTTGCTGCCCTTGAGATTGAGATTGGCGCATAGGCTCGCCGCAGTTGGCGCAACGTTCAGCGGTGTCAGCGTTTTGTGCTCCACATCTTAAGCAAAACATTCTAAGCCTCCTTAGTTCAGCTATTCCGTACAAGCTTGCAAAGTTGAAATCTGAGGGTGAAGTCTAATTCCGGCTGCTAAAGTAGCATAAACTTGATACCGAGGCAATCTTAAGAGCAGACTTCCCGAAGCAAATCTCGTATGAATTCACCCGCTTACGACTTTGTGTATATCTCGCCGCCGATCTGGACGAATTGCTGAGATTTCTCGCGCATGCCCTCCTCAATCGCAGCCTGGTCGTTGAGGTTATGCTGCTCGGCGTACTCGCGCACCTCCTGAGTGATCTTCATCGAGCAGAAGTGCGGCCCGCACATCGAGCAGAAGTGCGCGAGCTTTGCCCCTTCCTGCGGCAAAGTCTCGTCGTGGTACTGGCGCGACAGTTCGGGGTCTAGCGCGAGATTGAACTGGTCCTCCCAGCGGAACTCGAACCTCGCTTTCGAAAGCGCGTTGTCCTGTAGCTGCGCGCCGGGATGCCCCTTCGCAAGGTCTGCGGCGTGCGCTGCAATCTTGTAAGCGATCACACCGTCTTTCACGTCCTGCTTGTCCGGAAGCCCCAGGTGTTCTTTCGGGGTGACGTAACAAAGCATAGCCGTGCCGAACCAGCCTATCATCGCCGCGCCTATCGCCGACGTTATGTGGTCGTAGCCGGGCGCAATATCAGTGACGAGCGGGCCAAGGGTGTAAAACGGAGCTTCGTGACAGACCTCAAGCTGGCGGTCGACATTCTCTTTGATCAAATGCATTGGCACGTGACCGGGCCCTTCGATCATCACCTGGCAATCGCTCTCCCAGGCGATCCGCGTCAGCTCGCCCAGCGTGTCTAGCTCGGCAAACTGCGCCTCGTCATTGGCGTCCGCAATCGAGCCGGGCCTCAACCCATCGCCCAGGCTGAACGAGACGTCGTAAGCGCGCATTATCTCGCAGATGTCGCGGAAATGAGTGTAGAGGAAACTCTCTTTGTGATGAGCCAGACACCACTTCGCCATAATCGATCCGCCGCGCGACACTATGCCGGTCGTTCGCCGCGCTGTGAGTGGGATGTAGCGCAGCAACACGCCCGCGTGAATCGTAAAATAATCGACTCCCTGCTCGGCCTGCTCGATCAGCGTGTCTCTGTAGATTTCCCAGGTCAGTTCTTCGGCCTTGCCCCCGACTTTTTCAAGCGCCTGGTAGATCGGGACCGTTCCAATTGGCACGGGCGAGTTGCGAATTATCCATTCGCGCGTCGCATGAATGTTTTTGCCCGTCGACAAATCCATCACGGTGTCCGCGCCCCACTTGATTGCCCAACGCATCTTCTCTACCTCCTCATCTATCGAAGAGGCGACGGCAGAGTTGCCAATGTTGGCATTGATCTTGACCAGGAAGTTGCGGCCTATGATCATGGGCTCGCTCTCCGGGTGATTGATGTTCGCGGGGATGATTGCGCGACCTCGCGCGACTTCGTCTCTTACGAACTCGGGGGTTACGAACCGGGGAGTCCTGGCGCCGAACGACTCGCCCGAATGTTGAAAACGCAGATTGCCGCGATCGTCTTTTGTCGATTCAAAAGCTGATTGTCGCCCCAGGTTTTCGCGAACGGCGATGAACTCCATCTCAGGAGTTACGATGCCTCGCTTCGCGTAGTGCATCTGCGTGACGGCGCTCGCTTGTCTCGCGCGGAGCGGGCTGCGGCGCAGACCGGGGAACGGCTCAAGGCGGCCTTTATCTTTTGCCAGCGCGTATTCGCGCGCCCCGTCGGTCAGATAGCCGTCATCCATAGGCTGGACGACGCGGCCTTGATACTCTTCTACGTCTCCGCGCGAGACGATCCATTCGCGGCGCAATGCGGGGAGCCCGTCGTGAACGCTGCACTCGATCTCAGGGTCGCCCCACGGCCCGCTCGTGTCGTAGACGCGGACGGGCGTGTTCTCTTCAACGGCGCCCGCCATCGAGCGCGTCACGTTCAACCGGATTTCGCGCATCGGGATGCGAACGTCCGGTCGGCTGCCTTCGATATAGATTCTTTCAGAGTTTGGAAACTGGAAGTTGCTGGTTGTGTTCTGGTCAGAAACGTCTGTCTTGCTCATCATATTTCTCCCTTCGACGGCATTATCCGTATCAGGTTCAAGGGGTCTCCCTAGCGGGACTCTCAGCCGCGCCGTTAAGCGAAGCTCCCCCGTATCTGTGTCAGTACATTATCAATCGCGCGAGCCCGGCGTCTATCCGCCGATAAAAGACATGGTTCGCGGAGGCTGCACGAAACCAGGCTCGTTGATGCGGTGACCTTCCTCTTTTTTCAAGACCGTCGAGATCATATACTGCGCGATCTCTTCCCGCGAGTCGCCGCGCCGTATCCGGTCGCGAATGTTGTGATCGACCATCGAGAACAGGCACGTGCGCAAATTACCATCGGCCGTGAGCCGCAGCCTGGAGCAGGCTCCGCAAAAAGCTATGGTCACGGGTGCGATGATGCCTATCTCGCCCGGCGCACCGTCTCGAAAAACATAGCGAAGCGCGGTCTCGCTCGGCGCGTCACGCTCGACCGGCACAAGCTCGTGCCGCTCACTTATCCGTTCGAGGACTTCGCGCCCGCTTACGAGAAGGCTGCGGTCCCACAGGTGGCCGTTGTCCAGCGGCATGTACTCGATGAATCGCATCGATATGCCTGTCGATCTGGCGAAGTCCGCGAAGTCCGCAACCTCCGTGTCGTTCATCCCGCGAATGACCACACAGTTAATCTTCGGCGGCGGAAAACCGGCTCCCAGAGCCGCTTCTATGCCATCGAGCACAGATTGAAGGCTATCGCGTCGCGTAATCTGCTTGAACGTCTCAGGCTTGAGCGAGTCACAACTGATCGTCAGCCGGTTAAGCCCCGCTGACTTCAAGGCGCCTGCCCGGTCTTTCAACCCGTCCGCGTTCGTGGTCATCGCCAGGTCGCGGACTCCGGGTATGCTAGCCAGCTGCTCGACCAGGTACTCTATGTCGCGGCGCAGGAGCGGCTCGCCGCCCGTGAGCCGTAGCTTTTCGACTCCGAGGCTGACGGCGACCTCCGCGATCAGGATGATCTCTTCGTATGTCAAAAGCTCCTGCTTGCGCTTCCAGACAATATCTTCGTCAGGGATGCAGTAGAAGCAACGGAAATTACATCGGTCGGTGACAGAGATTCTGAGGTCTCTGATCGTCCTGTTGAACTTATCCTTTAATAGGGCTTCAGTCATGATATGGGCTGCTTCAAAGGGATTCTAACAACCCCTCGGCCCCATATCAACATGATGACAGGCTGTGCCGTCGGCGATCCTGTCGAGGGCCGTGTTGATCTGCTCCAGCCGGTTGCTTTTTAGATCAGTGATTGGAGCGGGGCGCGGGATAAATGCTTCACAAGTTGCGTCATTCATCTCGTGTGGCATTCACGCGCGCCCGCTCAATTCTCAGAGTCAAATGACTCTTTGTGGTTTCAAACTATTTATGCCCGCTGCTTGTCTCAAACTTCGCCTCTGTCTTTATGACAAATGCTCTCAGTTCGGCGATCTTATCGCCTCGGAAGTGGTAGACATCGCAGTAAGCATATGGGGCTGTCCTTCCGTCTTTGTCCTTCATTGTCATGTTGCCGAGTGTTGTGACAAAGTCACCGTCGGCTAACAAGTTATCGACCGTAAACTTTGGCGGCTCCGTCAAATTCATCGATGCCATCCATTTGCGAATGGCGTCCTTTCCTTTAACTGTCTTGTCGCCGACCATTGTCCATTCCACGTCTTCTGTGCAGAATGACAGGAATCCTTCAGTGTCGTTTTTGGCAAAAGCTGCGTTCACCTTTTCAATGATTCCTTTATTCTTTTCTGACATGTTGATTGCTCCTATCTTCAAGCGGACGCTTTAAACAAGCGGTTTCTCTATCGGCGCATCCGATTCAACCGATAGCCGCATTCATACAGATCACAAGATTCAATTTATTCTCCTCCATTATTTAGAAACTCATTGATTAGAGGGAGCATTTTGTCTGGGTTTGTGGCCGGTCGGTTGGCAGTTAATCAACAAACCCGCGCCGCCAATCGCAGATAATTGCAAAAAACTACGGCGTGAAAAGTATGGCGATTTGATCTCCCGTTCATCCATACGAAATCCGGTTCAATCAATAGCCTCCGCAAAATGAAAAAAAAGATGCGCCGTAGAAAAAAACCATCTGCGGCGCATCTTGCCCAAAATAGATTAAACGCGCCGCGCGCGGTTAGGTGTAGGGCGAGAGATCTGTTCCAGCGCCTGCGCGATCTCGCGGTCGTTTTCCGCCTCAAGCGCAACGTCTGCCATTGCGATGATGCCGCGCAATCTCCCGTTTGTGTCGCAGACCGGTATCCGGCGAATCTGGTGCTCGCCCATCTTGTGTATAGCTTCGACAACAGACTCGTCCGGCGTGCAAGTGACTATATCTTCGCTCATCGCGTCGGCGGCGACAGTCGTGCGAGTGTCGCGCCCTTCGGCCATCACGCGACAGACGATATCGCGGTCTGTGATTATCCCCATCACCCGGCCATTCTCTACGACCGGCAGCGACCCGACTCCATCGTCATCCAGTTTATCCGCAACGTCGCGGATCACAGTTTGGGGTGAGCATACGGTCACATCTTTCGTCATTATATCTGCGCAGCGCAGATAACGTCTGCCGTGTTCGCGCTCGTCCCAATCGCGACGCCCCTCGAACTCGAAGTCGTCTTCGTCGCGATCAAATCCGCGATCAAATCCATGTCCCGCTTCAAAGAACCCCGGCTGGTAGCCCCGCCCGTAATTCCCCTGACGACCGCTGAAGGTTTCTCGCTCGTACGGCTCGTCGTACTCTTCGCGCTGCATCCTGTACCCGGTGTTCTCGCGATCGTAATCATGCGAGCGATCTGTTTCGAAGTCCGATGAGTGCCGACCCTGGCGGCCTCCTCCTTCATAGTCGCGGCGCGCGCGGCGATAAGGCTCCTGGCCGTATTCGCTCGTGCGTCCCTGCGATTCAGAGCGCGATGAGCGGCCATATCGTTGTGACTCGAAGGGCCGCCCGATGAAATCTTCGCGCGTCTCTTCGCGCCTGCTGTACGGAGTCGTAGCACGGTAACGCGATCTTTCCTCCCCGCGATTCTCATAATCGTAGCCGCTGTACCTTCCGTAAGCCTGGCGTGATTGCGGGCGGTGCGCACCCTTGTATTGAGAATAGTGTTCGCCTTTTTCTCTCAGCGACGTTGATCGCCTGGGGAATTCGCGACGGCTTTCGCGGCCCGGTGTGTAGTCAGTCTGCCCGCGCGAGCCTAGATGCCTGTCGATATCACTCTCACCGCCGACACTCTGCCTTGCAGTCTCATTCATGCTCTGCTCGGGCGTCATCTCGGGTTGCGGATCTTTACCTTCTCTAGTTCTGCTCATTTTCTTACCCCCTTTTCGAATTGTTCCAACGCCTTCCAACGGTCTACCAGTTGAACCAATTGGCTATCCGGTCAAGCACAGACGACGGCTTGCTGATGTCTTCGAGCGCCTCTTCCAACTCGTCATCCTTGTTTGTCTGGGTGGCGATATCGGCCATAGCGATTATGCCCACGAGCCGGCCTCTTCCATCGACGACCGGGACGCGACGCACCTGGTTATCACCCATCTCGTTGATCACGTCTACGAGCCTGTCGTTCTGATTAGCCGTGAACAGGTCATCCGTCATGCAGTCTTCGGCTCGAAGCTCGCCCTCGGGCTTGTCCGAGGTCAGCCCTTCGACTACCAGATCGCGGTCGGTCACTATCCCTTCGAGCTTTCCGTCATCGCCGATGACAGGCAGCGCGCCTATGTCTTCGTCGCGCATCAGTCGCGCAACTTCGAATACGGGTGTGTCTCGTCGCGCGGTCGTAACGTTGCGCGTCATGATGTCGCGGCATCGGAGGTGAGAACGTCGCGACCCCTGACCATAAAAGTTCTTTCGGGTCTCCCAACGGCCCTCTTCCGACGAGCGCCAGCGATTCGATTCGCCCTCGCCGCGACCGTAGTTCTCATCCCGTTCCGTTCCCCTTCCCGTGTACCCCCTGTTGTACTCGGTCCGGTAATTTGGCTCGCGGCTCGTGTTGTACCCTCTGGTGTAGCCGCGATAATCTTCCCCATAACCACGGCGATTAGCCCGGCCAGAAGATCGCCTTCGCTGAGCTTCGTAGTCCGACTCTCCGCCATAGTCTCGAAAACCTCTGTTTGTATTTCCCATACAGTTTTCTCCTCCGGTTGGAATTTCTCTGTTAGAGTTGCAAAACCTATGCCGACTGCGAGCCTGTACTTAGCTGCCCTACGCGACTCGGTCGTAACTAACTCCTGTACGCTTTGAGGCTTATGTGTACAGAAAAAGGACTGGGGAGCGGCAGGCTCGCAGGCTGTGACAAGAAAGCGATTGTTTGTGACACTCCTGCCCGCTTATCGCGCATTTTGGTCAAATTTGAGTTTCAACACACGCGATGTTATCCTTCAAAGTACTATATGGACCCGAAGGCCAGCTTTGAGATCCGCAAAGAGCTTTTACGGCGGGCCCAGCAGCCGCTGGAAGCCTGGGAACTGGTCGGCAACACGCCGCTAATCGCGCTGCGCAACATCGCGCCTGAGCGCACAACGGTTGGGATTTACGCAAAAGCGGAGTGGTTTAACCCGGGCGGGTCGGTCAAAGACCGTCCGGCGCTCAACATGATTTTGGAAGGCGAGCGCGCGGGACTTCTGACACAGGGGAAGATAATTCTAGATGCCACTTCGGGAAACACCGGCATCGCTTATGCCTGGATAGGCGCGGCGCGCGGCTACCGCGTCAAACTTGCCTTGCCGCAAAACGCGAGCGAAGAACGGAAACGAATATTACGAAGTTATGGCGCGGAGCTTGTCCTGACAAGCCCGCTTGAAGGCTCGGACGGGGCGATTCGAGAAGCGCGCAGGCTTTACGCGGAAGCGCCCGATCTCTATTTTTATCCCGACCAATATAACAATCCCGCGAACTGGCAGGCGCATTACAACACGACGGCGCTCGAAATCTGGTGCCAGACGGCGGGGAGTATCACGCATTTTGTCGCGGGGCTTGGGACGAGCGGGACATTTGTAGGGACCAGTCGCAGGTTGAAAGAGCTCAACCCCGCGATTCAGGTAGTTTCATTCCAGCCCGACTCGCCGTTCCACGGCCTTGAAGGGCTGAAGCACATGGAGACGGCCATCGTTCCGGGCATTTACGATGCTTCGCTTGCCGACGTTGAACTTGAGATCACCACAGAAGAAGCGCACGAGTATGCCCGCCACCTCGGCAAGCGCGAAGGGTTGCTGGTCGGTGTGTCTGCGGGAGCGGCATTAGCCGCCGCGTTAAAGATAGCCGCGAAGGTCGATTCAGGCGTCATCGTAACGGTCTTCCCCGATGGCGGCGATAAATACTTGAGCGAGCGGTTTTGGGAACAATAGAAGTCCTGAGTGCTGAGTGAAAACTATTACTCAGCACTCAGCACTCAGGAGAGGGATGGCGATTAGAGTAAAGCAAGAGCATCTCGAAGAGATCAAACGACACGGCGAGCGGAGCTACCCGCACGAGTGTTGCGGCTTTCTGCTCGGCAACAACGAAGGCGGCGCTAACGTGCTTGAAGTGGTCTATCCTGCGGAAAACGAGCGCACCGATTCGCGCCACAACCGATACCTGATAACCCCCGACCAGTACAAAAGCGCCGACGCGCATGCCCGCGAGCGGAAGCTGGGCATTATCGGGTATTATCATTCGCACCCGGATCACCCGGCCTCGCCTTCGGGTTATGACCTGGACCACTCTTGCTGGCCCGGCGAATCGTATATAATCGTATCCGTTGAGCAGGGCAGAGCTGCCGCGCTCAATTCTTTCACTAAGCCGGATTACACAAAGTTCGAGCAAGAAGAGATAATCATAGGCCAGCAATAGAAGGAGTCCCCGATGGCTATAAGCATATTGATACCTACCGCGCTTAGAAACTTTGCGGGCGGAGCCGACACCGTCAGCGTAGAAGCCGATTCGGTAAGAGACGCGCTCGGCGCGCTCACGGAGAAATATCCGAACCTCAAGAAGCACCTTTATAACGAAGAAGGTCAGTTGCGCCATTTCGTAAACATCTACGTCAACGACGAAGACATCCGCTACCTCGAAAAAAACGAGACCTCGCTCAAAGATGGGGACACCGTGAGCATCGTGCCTTCAATAGCAGGCGGGGCCTCGGTCGTAGACGAGGCGGAGCGCGCAGTCGATTTAGACCGCGACGAGATACTCCGTTACAGCCGCCACCTGATAATGCCCGAAGTCGCGCTCGAAGGGCAGAAGCGGCTGAAAGCCGCGCGCGTCTTGTGCATCGGGGCGGGCGGCCTCGGCTCGCCGCTCGCGCTTTACCTCGCCGCGGCCGGCGTAGGAAGAATGGGGATAGTCGACTTTGATGTAGTCGATTTCACCAACTTGCAGAGACAGATAATCCATTCGACATCGAATGTCGGGCGGCCCAAGCTCGATTCGGCAAAAGAGCGGATTGCCGAAATCAACCCTTACGTCGAAGTCGACACTTACGAAGTCGCGCTCACGAGCGAGAACGCGATGGAGCTGTTCGCCGGCTACGACATAATAGTAGACGGGACGGATAATTTTCCGACACGCTATCTGGTCAACGACGCTTGCGTGTTGTCGGGCAAGCCGAATGTTTACGGCTCGATATTTCGCTTCGAGGGGCAGGCGACAGTCTTTCATGCGAAGGAAGGCCCGTGCTATCGCTGCCTTTACCCCGAGCCGCCTCCGCCGGGCCTGGTTCCGAGTTGCGCCGAAGGCGGCGTGCTTGGGGTCTTGCCCGGAGTGATCGGCGTCATTCAGGCGATTGAGACTGTGAAGCTCATTCTGGGCAAAGGCGATTCGCTCATTGGGCGACTGCTGCTGTTTGACGCGCTAAAGATGAAGTTCCGCGAGCTGAAGCTCAGGAAGAATCCCGACTGCCCGATATGCGGCGAAAACCCGACTATCCGCGAGCTGATCGATTACGAAGAATTTTGCGGCATCACGCATCAGCCCGAGGTCACGGTCGGCGCAGATTTCGAGATCACTCCCGTCGAGCTGAAAGCGAAGATCGACCGGGGAGACGATTTCGTTTTAGTAGATGTCCGCGAGCCTGAAGAATTTGCGATTTGCAGGATACCCGGGTCGAAGCTAGTGCCGCTGCGCACGGTCGCAGAGCGTTTGCACGAACTGTCGAGCGCAGACGAGATCGTCGTTCATTGCCGCAGCGGGGTGCGCAGTGGGCAGGCGGTCGAGTTCATGAAGCAGGCGGGCTATCGAAAGGTAAAGAACCTGGTCGGCGGAATCCTCCGCTGGTCAGACGATGTCGATCCGAGCGTGCCGAAATACTAGAGCGTATTTCAAGTGGGTTGTAGGGGCAGGGCTTGTCCCTGCCCGGATTGGCCGACATGGCCGATGATGCGCTTCGCGCACGGCGGCCAATTACGTCATCGCGCTAACGCGCGATCCGGGCAATCACAAGGGTTGCCCCTACAGGTTTAACTCAATCGCAATTTGTTCAAAACCTTTTCCGTGAGTGCAAAAACTGTGCTTCCAGAGGCGGTCATACAGAGACTGAAGTCCGCGCTCGGCGATAAGTATGTTTTGATCGACAGGGACGAGTTGCTGGTTTATGAATCAGACGCGCTGACGATTCATAAGCACTTGCCTTCCGCAGTCATCATCCCTGGCAGCGCCGAAGAGGTCGCCGCCGCTATAAAGATTCTTGCGCAAGAGCGCATCCCGTTCGCTCCGCGCGGGGCGGGGACGGGGCTCTCGGGCGGCGCGCTGTCGTTGGGAGGCGCAGTAATCGTAGAGCTTGCGCGACTCAATCGAATCCTGAAGATCGATTATGAGAATCGCCTTGCCGTGGTGGAAACCGGCGTGATTAACGTACAGCTTTCGCAAGCGACCTCCGCCTACGGTTATCATTACGCTCCGGACCCGTCGAGCCAGATGGCCTGCACTATCGGCGGGAACGTCGCGGAGAATTCCGGCGGGCCGCATTGTCTCAAGTACGGCATGACAGTTAATCACGTGCTGGCGGTCGAAGTTGTATTGCCGACCGGCGATATAGTCACGCTCGGCGGCGGCGGAACTGACGCGCCGGGTTACGATCTGCTCGGATTGTTTATCGGCTCGGAAGGCACGTTTGGCATCGCTACGAAAGCAACCCTCAAGCTAACGCGATTGCCGCAATCTATCAAAACTTTGCTGGCCGAGTTTATGACCGTCACGGACGCCAGCCGCAGCGTGAGCGAGATCATCGCGCGCGGGATTTTGCCCGCCGCGCTTGAGATGATCGACCGCGCTACGATCGAAGCGATCGAAGCATCGATCTTTGCCGGGGGCTTTCCGACGGATGTTGCGGCGCTGCTCATCATAGAAGTCGACGGGCTCAGCGCGGGGCTTGAAGATATCGCCGAACGGGCTGTAGATATTTGCCTGCGCAACAACGCGCGGGCAGTCCGCGTGGCGAGGGACGACGCGGAAAGGATGAAATTGTGGGGGGCGCGAAAGCGCGCCTTCGGAGCGATGGGGCGCATCAAGGCCGACCTGATGGTGCAGGATGCCGTGATACCTCGCTCGCGTCTGCCGGAAGTGTTGGATGAGATTTACAGAATCGCAGATCGTTACAACTTGACTGTCGCTAACGTCTTTCACGCCGGAGACGGCAATCTTCATCCTAACATCAGCTTCGATGGCCGCGACGCGGATCAAGTGAGTCGCGTCGACAAGGCGTCGAAAGAGATAATGCAGTTATGCGTTAGCGTCGGCGGATCGATAACCGGCGAGCATGGCGTCGGAATGGACAAGCTGGAATCGATGCGATTGATATTCTCTGAAAACGACCTGGAAAGGATGTTGGCCGTGCGCGATGTCTTCAACCCTGCGGGGCTTTGCAACCCCGGCAAAGTTATTCCCAGCACGAAGACCTGTCGTTATTGCGGATTCGGGATGGAAGACTTCCGCCACAAACAGCACCCCAGGGAACCCGCGCAAGCGGGTCGCAGGACTTAGCTATGGCTTCGGTGAAATTTGATGCAGGCCCGCGCACCGGCGAGGTCGTGGAGCTTGATAAACCGAGAATTACTTTTGGCCGCCAGCCCACTTGCGATTGCGTGCTTAAGCACCCGACCGTCTCGCGAGAGCACTTCTACATCGAGCGCAACGCTGGAAAATACTTTGTCATAGATCAAGGCAGCGGCAACGGCACTTTTGCTAACGGCGCAAAGATAAGCTGGCTTGAGCTGAAAGACGGCGATAGGATTCAGGCCGGACCGTTCTCGCTGGTCGTTGACCTTCCCGCAAAAAACGATCAGCCGCTTGTGAATAGACATGTAAGTTCCGATACAACTTCGCCGCTCGACGGGGCCGACACTAACGCTTCAAGCGATAAAACGCACGAAAGAATCTACCCGCGCGAATATATTCAGGGCATCAAGCTGTTCAACAGAAAACAGTATTTTGACGCGCACGAAATATGGGAGGAGATCTGGCTGCGCTCGTCGGGCGATACAAAGCTGTTTTACCAGATGCTGATTCAGGCGGCGGTAGGACTACACCACTACGAGCGGGGCAACAGTCGCGGCGCGCGCGGAATGTACAAGAACGTATGCGAGAAACTGACCCGCTTGCCTTCTCTTTTTATGTCTTTGAACCTCGCCGAGTTCGAGCGACAATTCAAGAGCTTCTTCGCCGACCTGATCGAAAACGAAAACGAGACGACTCTTCCGCCTGACCTGCCCAGGCCCCTGATCTGTTTGAGCGCAACCGACTCGAATGATTAAACCCGCACTAGCGAAATCGCTTGAATCGATAATCGGGCGCGACCACATCACCGTGGAGCCATCGCTAATGATTGATGGGCTGAAGCCGTCAGTAGTCGTCAAGCCGGGTTCTACTGAAGAAGTTGTAGGATGTTTGAGAGCCTGTTCAGAGTCCGATGCGGCAATTGTCCCGGCGGGCCTGATGGCCTGGCTTGAATCAGGGAACCCGCTCAGGCGCGCGGATGTCGTTTTGAGCCTTGAGCGCCTGGCCCGCATTATCGATTACAGTCCCCCCGACCTTACCGCAGTCGTCGAAGCCGGATTGACGATCGGCGAATTTAACGCGGCCGCAATGGCTGAAAATCAGTGGCTGCCGCTCGACCCGCCGGGATCGCCTACGGCTTCGCTGGGCGCGATAGCCGCTTGCGCTTCAAGCGGCCCGCTCAGGCTCGGGTTCGGCACGCCGCGCGATTACGTAATAGGTCTCAGGCTCGCGCACATCGATGGGAGTGAGAGCAAGGCGGGAGGCCGCGTTGTGAAGAATGTAGCGGGCTACGACATGAATAAACTCTACGTTGGCAGCCACGGCACGCTGGCGGTCATAACCGAGTTGACGGTCAAGCTTCGGCCCGTTCCCGAGAGCGACCGGACGGTGTTGGTGACTTCTCGAAATCAGAAATCGCTCGTAGAGATCGGAAACGAGCTTCTCGCATCCGAGGCGCAGCCCGCCTCGGTCTTCTTCACAACCGGCATAAAGTACAGCGGGCTCGTAGTCAGGTTTCTGGATAATGAACAGGCTGTTAAACACCAGACGGCGCTGCTCGCAGAGCTTGTTCAATCGCGGGGCGATGCGTTAACGGTCGGCGGTGACGAAGCAAGTCAGGTCTGGAGAGCGATAGCCAATTGCGACCAGGTTTCCGGAAACAGTCTCACGCTCAGCGTGCCCTTATCATCGACTTCCCAACTTCTTGATAAGTTGTTGAGCGAGACTGACCGCGTTGTCGTGGCTGACCTGGGCACTGGTATAATTAGAGTGGGACTTAATACTGATGATGAGAAAATGATTG
The DNA here is from genome assembly GCA_036277095.1 of Blastocatellia bacterium. Classification (GTDB taxonomy): domain Bacteria; phylum Acidobacteriota; class Blastocatellia; order UBA7656; family UBA7656; genus DASUNP01. The sequence continues at coordinate 9,060 of DASUNP010000085.1, read as the reverse complement.
ACATCACCCGGCGGCTTCGAGCGGAAGCTTTCGCGCGGGGCGGTTCGCTCTTCGTAGAGCGCGCATCGGCTGCCGTCAGACGCGAGGCGGATGCCTGGGGCGAAATAGGGCCGACCGGCTCGCTCATGAGATCGATAAAGGAAAGATTCGATCCTAAATCTCTTATGAACCCGGGGCGATTTGTATCGGGGATCTAATCTGTAATCTCAATGACGACATTAACCGACAATCCTCAAACCAGAGAAAGACTGGCTTCGCTGTTAGAAGAGAACAGCGAAGGACTGCTCACTTGTGTTCATTGTGGGCTGTGTTTGCCTGCGTGCCCTACGTACCGCGTGCTCGGGAACGAGAACGATTCGCCGCGCGGGAGAGTCTATTTGATGCGCGGGCTTGTGGAAGGCAAACTCCAGATGGGCGACTCTTTCATCTCTCACATCGATATGTGCCTCGGCTGTCGCGGCTGCGAGTCGGTCTGCCCGTCCAGCGTGCCTTACGGTCATTTGCTCGAAGCCGCGCGCGTCGAAGTGACGAAGGCTAAAGCTGCGCGGCGATCGGTCAGCTCATTCCTTTTAGGGTTTGCACTCAACCAGATATTTACGCGGCCCAGATTACTCGGCTCGCTGATGCGAGTGTCTCGCTGGTTTAGAGATAGCGGACTTGCGCAGCTTGTGTTTGAGTCCGACGTAGTCAGCGGGCGGGTCAGATTTGCGCTGGCCTTATTGCTTTCGAGCCGCTCACCGTTAAGAAGATCGACAGGTGACGAAAGTAGAAGACATGAAGAAAGAAGAGGCGGCGAGCGTCGTGTTGCGGTCTTGCGTGGATGCGTTATGGAAGGCCTGTTCCGAGAGGCTAACCGGGCGACCGAGCGAGTGCTGGAGTTGAATGGCTCGGATGTGATCGAAGCGAAAGGGCAATTGTGCTGCGGCGCTTTGCATTCTCATGCCGGGCATATTGAGACTGCCAAAGAGCTTGCGAGAAAGAATATACATGCCTTTCTTGAGAGCGGCTGCGAATTCGTGATCGTAAACTCAGCCGGGTGCGGGGCGGCGATGAAAGAGTATGACAAGTTGCTTGCGGATGAGCCTGAGTTCGCCGAACGCGCCCGGTTGTTCGGTTCCAGGGTGAAAGACGTATCAGAGTATCTTGTCGAGCAAGGTGTCAGCATCCCCGATGGTCGGGTTGACCGTAATGTTGCTTATGATGCGCCGTGCCATTTGATACACGCTCAGAGGATCGCGCTTGCGCCCGTCGAAGTGTTAGAAAGAATTCCGGGTTTGAACGTGGTTCCTCTTCGCGGTGCTGAGAGTTGCTGTGGCGGGGCGGGGATTTACAATCTGCAACATCCTGAATTAAGCGCGGAGATTCTGGCGGATAAAATAGAAAGCATCCGGGGGAGCGGGGCTGACACAGTTGCTACGGCAAATCCAGGATGTATAATGCAAATAGGCGCGGGCCTGATGATGCGGGGCATAGATGTTGATGTCGTTCATCCCATAGAGCTGCTTGACAAAGCCTACACAAACCCGTGAATTTAGTTTGAAGCTATGCGAACGAGGGTTTCAATTAGAATAGCTATATTGATTCTCTTCGCCTTCATTCAACCCTTCTGGAGTATAGTCGAGAGCCGTCAAGAAGATGGTTATGGTCCCGCCGTCAAGTCCTTCCTCGATTTGATGAGACACGAAGAGAACGAGCTGGAGTTTCAGATACGCCATAACGAGATTAATCGTCGCGACTACTTGCGCTCAAAGAGCCGCATCGCCATCATGCGCGCCACGGTTTTAAGCAGGGCTAAAGAGACTGGCGAAGACAGCGTTCCCGAGCTTCATGTGGTTACACCAGCAGAAGTCGGACAATTGATAGAAGATGGCCCGACGATTGTGAAGACTATAAAGCCCGGCGAGGTCATTAAAGAGAAATGGCGATACATCGGCAAAACGACTCGCGGCGAGCTCTTCTATATTTTTGAGAGATTGTCTGACAAATAACAGATTTGCGGATGTTTTCGAGGCCCGTTTCGGGCCCTTTGATAACCAATATCTTTCAACTGTTGACAATCCAACAATCAACGGTAATATCCTGTTGTATGCGCTGTGGCGAATGATGCTCTAAACACGGCGCGCCTGTTTGCCCTCGCCGGAAGCTTTAAGATTTACATCAATAAGTTTTTCCGAAACGCAGCTGCCCCTGCTGTTGAAATCAAAAACAAGGTTAGGAAGCGTCAAGGGTTCAGCTAATGTCAACAATCAACTTTTCGCAGGTCGTCCAGCAGATGCTCGCAGTCTCGAATAAGATCTCAGACCTGATCTTTTCTCCGGGCAGACCGCCCCAGGTAGAATTAATAGGGAAGCTCACTCCGGTCGAGATACAGGGGATGGAGATGTTGACTCCCGCCCACACAACCGCAATCTCGAAGGCATTAATAGGCAGCAACAAGATGGCCGAAGAGTCGCTCGAAAAAAACGGTTCAGCCGATCTTTCGTTCAGTCTTCCGGGACTGTCAAGGTTCCGAGTAAACATATTCAAACAGCGCGGCACATACGCCATAGTGATGAGGGTTGTCCCGAATGAAATCCCTTCTTTCGAGGACCTCAACCTCCCGTCCGTGCTGAAAGATATAGCCGAGCTAAAGAACGGCATAGTGCTGGTGACAGGCCCTACAGGGTCAGGCAAATCTTCGACGCTCGCCGCGATCATCGACCTGATAAACCAGACGAAGTACTATCACATAGTGACAATCGAGGACCCCGTCGAGTTCATGCACAGGCACAAGAACTCAACAGTTCATCAACGAGAACTGCACTCGGACACCCCCAATTTTGCATACGCCTTGCGCGCCGCGCTTCGCCAGGCGCCAAAGGTGATCCTGGTTGGCGAGATCAGAGACCTTGAAACGGTCGAAGTGGCTCTGGAAGCTTCAGAGACGGGCCACCTTGTGTTGTCAACATTGCACACCACGGACGCGGTTAAAACAGTAGAACGCTTGATCGGCCTGTTCCCTAAGAATGAAGAGCATATCATCCGGCTCAGGCTGTCGGGCGCTTTCCGTTTCATCGTTTCTCAGAGGCTGATACCCAAAGCCGACAGCCGAGGTAGAATAGCGGCGATAGAGATTCTGAAATCGACTGCGCGCACTCGCGATTATATCGAGAAGGGCGAGCGCGAAGGCAAATCGTTGTACGACGCTATGCGTGACGGAGACCTTGACGGTATGCAGGTATTCGACCAGGAGATAGAACGACAGATACGCAACGGCATCATAACAATGAACGACGGACTGGCATATGCGACCAACCGGCAGAATCTTATCCTGCAGCTCTCAGATTATGGCGGGGGAAATGTCGATGGCATGATGGGGGCAAGCGCGCGCACGAGCGACCTTATCAGTTAACAGGCTTCGGTTCTCGGCCTGTGATATAATCCAAGCGTTCAAAGTTTAGAATCGATCTCACGGCGAAAGTATTTCTGATGCGCGCTACACGCATTGCCATTTCAGGCTTCTCGTCTGGAGTTGGAAAAACAACTCTCATGTGTGATCTGCTCAGCCGTTTTCCGGGCTGGGAGGCGATAAAGGTTTCACGAGGCCACTACCGGTCTTGCGGAAAGAACCCGGAGGCCTGCTGCATCAGTCCATTATTAGGCGAAGAGCCTCGCGTTTTGAGCGGACGGTTTAGCACGTTCTCAGATGGGAAAGACACTGGCCGCTACTGGGCAGCCGGGGCAGGGAATGTTCACTGGGTTATTTGTACAAATGACCAGGTTGAACGAGGGGTGAATCTGGCGCTCGACCATGTCAAATCAGACGGTGTCCTTATAGAGGGAACGAGTTTCTTGAAATACTTCCCGGTCGACTACTCGCTAATGGTGATCAGCCCTTCGGCGGGAGAGATCAAATCATCAGCAGTGCGCGTTATAGAAAAGATCGACGCTTTTTTTGTGGCTGACCCGGTTCCGGGCCCGGTCAGCTTAGAAGAGATTCGCTCCAGGTTACGCAAGAGAGGGGTTGATGTCGGGGAAATCCCCGTCTTTTACGAAGCTGACCTAGCCGCTCTGTCGAATC
>DASUNP010000084.1:0-1848 GCA_036277095.1 Blastocatellia bacterium | reverse complement strand
CTGGATTAGTCAGGCGGAGTACGACGAAGCGACGGCGGAATGGCGGGGTCAAAAGCAGCCCGGTGGAGGAGGCAATCCCTACCAAAGCAAGATTGCTTACTTGGGGCGCGACTACATCAGCCTCGCATTTCAGCGGTTCCGCCAGAACCAGATCGATGAGGAGCAGCTAGCCGACTATTTGGAAATGAAGCCCCGCCACTGTCCGTCGTCAGAGTTTTTGGGACAGCGAGCGGGGTCATTTAAGGGAGGCTCTGGCTCGTCTGGTTAGCGATGTTAGGCGGCTTGCCGACGATGCAGCAAGCGTCGGTTGGCGATGGTGTGTCGTTTGATCCTTTCCCGTTGCATGAGGATTGTCTGACCGCGTCCGAAGTAGACGTCGGCCGGGGTCAAGTTGGCGATGCTCTCGTGGTATCGCAGGTGATTGTAGTCGGCGACGAAGGCTCCGATCTCGGCCTCGAGGTCGCCCGGCAGGTAGTAATTCTCGAGCAGGATTCGGTTCTTGAGCGTCTGGTGCCAGCGCTCGATCTTGCCCTGGGTCATGGGGTGATAGGGAGCGCCGCGGACGTGATCCATGTGCTGGCCGTCGAGCCATTTGGCCAGGTCGGCGGAGATGTAGCTCGATCCATTGTCCGACAAGAGCCGTGGTCGGTGCACGACCTTCGCCTGGTCTAGCCCGGAAGCCTTCAGCGCCAGGTCGAGCGTGGCGGTGACATCCTCGGCCTTCATCGTCGTGCACAGCTTCCAGGCAATGATGTAGCGCGAGAAGTCGTCGAGGACGCTCGACAGGTAGAACCAGCCCCAGCCGATGACCTTGAGGTAGGTGAAGTCGGTCTGCCAGAGCTGGTTGGGCGCCGTGGTCTTGTCCCTGAACTCGTCCGCCGCCTTGATGACGATGAAGGCGGGACTGGCGATCAGATCGAGCACCTTCAACAGACGGTAGACCGAAGCTTCTGACACAAAGTAGCTTTCGGTGTCGGTGAAGCGCACGGCAAGCTCTCGGGGGGAGAGCGCCGGCTCGTCCAGGGCCAGCGTCCTGATCTGCTCGCGGACATTGTCCGGGATGCGGTTCCAGACGCGATCCGGCCGGGGCGAGCGATCGTCGAGGGCCTCCGGCCCGCCGGTTTGGTACAGATCGTACCAACGGTAAAAGGTCGCCCTGGGGATGCCGAGCTTCTCCAGCGTATGGCGCACCGGCAGAGGCGATTGCTCGACCAGCCGGATGATCTCCAGCTTCTCGGATGCGGGATACCTCATGCGCCGTCCTCCCCATCCCCCGTCACGCTTTTTTTGAGCAGACGGTTCTCCAGGGTGAGCTCGGCCACGACCTCCTTCAGGGCGCTGGCCTCACGCCGCAGGTCCTTGACCTCGTCCGACGTTGCCGCCCGCGCCGTGTCGCCGGCCAGCCGTTTCTTGCCCGCCTCGAGGAAGTCCTTCGACCAGCGGTAATAGAGGTTCTGGACAATGCCTTCGCGACGGCAGAGTTCGGCAATGCTGTCCTCGCCGCGAAGGCCCTCCAGCACGACACGGATCTTCTCCTCAGCCGAAAAATGTCGACGGGTCGCTCGGCGAATGTCCTTTACGACCTGTTCCGCCGGTGCTCTCACCGGCCCGGACTTCTGTCTCATCTTCGCTCCCTCCAAGGGCTACGATGAGCCGGAAATCCTCCCTTCCTCAATCCGCTGAATCTGTCTCATAGGTGCTGATGGCGGACAGTCTTCTATAGCCCACCAACGCGGACTGGATTCAGATCCGCTGGTGGGCATTGCGATGCCTGGCGCGCGCGTGAAACAGACATCGCAGAGGCGGTTGTTGTAGTCCGCTTTTGACCCAAAGCGGACAGTAGCTTGT
>DASUNP010000083.1:0-1188 GCA_036277095.1 Blastocatellia bacterium | reverse complement strand
TATGGGAAAAGAGAAGTTTGATCGCTCGAAACCACACGTTAACGTCGGCACCATCGGCCACATCGATCACGGCAAGACCACCTTGACCGCCGCCATCACCAAGGTCCTTGCCAAGCATAACCCCAAAATTCAGTTCCGCTCATTCGACTCCATCGACAACGCTCCCGAGGAGAAGGCTCGCGGTATCACGATCGCCACCGCTCACGTAGAATACGAGACGGCTAACCGCCACTACGCTCACGTTGACTGCCCGGGCCACGCCGATTACATCAAGAACATGATCACGGGCGCTGCGCAGATGGACGGTGCCATCCTGGTCGTTGCCGCAACCGACGGCCCCATGCCTCAGACTCGCGAGCACATCCTGCTCGCACGCCAGGTAGGCGTGCCGGCGATGGTAGTGTTTATGAACAAGGTGGATGCTGTTGACGACCCTGAGCTATTGGACCTGGTAGAGCTTGAGGTGAGGGACCTGCTGTCGAGCTACGGGTTTCCAGGCGACGACATACCGATCATACGAGGGTCTGCGTTGCAGGCGTTGAATGGAGAAGGAGACGGCGAGAAGGGGATAGACGAGTTGATGGAGGCGGTAGACAGCTACATACCGCAGCCGACCAGGGAGGTAGACAAGCCGTTTTTGATGCCAGTCGAGGACATATTCTCAATATCAGGGAGAGGGACCGTAGCGACTGGGAGGATAGAGCGAGGGCAGGTGAAGGTAGGAGAAGAGGTGGAGATCATAGGGATAAGGCCAACGAGAAAGACGGTAGTGACGGGCGTAGAGATGTTCAAGAAGCTGTTGGACAGTGGGATGGCTGGCGACAACGTAGGGCTGTTATTGAGGGGAGTGGAGAGGCGAGAGATAGAGCGAGGGCAGGTTATCGCGAAGCCAGGCTCGATCACGCCGCACACGAAGTTCAAGGCGGAGGTGTACGTGCTGACGAAGGAGGAGGGAGGACGGCACACGCCGTTTTTCAGCGGGTATCGGCCACAGTTTTATTTCCGTACGACTGACGTGACAGGGATAGCGGAGTTGGCCGAGGGAGTGGAGATGGTGATGCCCGGGGACAATTCGCAGTTGACGATAGAGTTGATCGCGCCGATAGCGATGGAGAAGGGGTTGAGGTTCGCGATCCGAGAAGGTGGGAGGACGGTAGGAGCAGGCACCGTCTCCGAGGTCATAGAGTA
>DASUNP010000082.1:0-9571 GCA_036277095.1 Blastocatellia bacterium | reverse complement strand
CCCCCGGGGTCGGGGATCGGGGGCCGGGGGTCAGGGAAAAGAGAATTTGAGATTACAAATCCCTGATCCCCGACCCCGGCCCCCGATCCCTGTTATTCATGCCTGAGCGCGACCATCGGGTCGACACGCGTGGCTCGGCGCGCAGGCACGAAACAGGCCACCAGAGCCACTCCTGTCAAAAGCAATGCTACGATGGTGAACGTCGCCGCGTCGGTCGCGCTCACGCCGTAAAGCAGGCTCGTTAAGACGCGCGTCAAGGCAAAGGCCGCAAGCAACCCGATGGCGACGCCCGAGGCTGCGAGCGCCATCCCCTGACGCAGGACCATACTCATAACGTCGCGAGACTCTGCGCCCAGCGCCATGCGAATGCCTATCTCGCGCGTGCGTCTTGTGACCGTGTAAGACATCACTCCGTACAGACCGATTGCCGCAAGCACCAGCGCCATAAGGCCGAAGCTGCCAAGCAGTGTCGCCGCCAGTCGCGCCGGCAGCAGCGGAAAGCTCAGATGGTCGACCATAGTCTTGGCGCTTGAGATCGGCAGTTGCGGGTCGAGCGCGGCTATCTCGCCGCGAAGCGTGCTCAGAAGGTGCTCGGGCTCGGTCCGGCTGCGGACGATCAGGTTCGACGACCCGGAGTAGGATTGCCAGATGGGGCGATAGACGAAAGACCTCGGGTCTTCGGCGAGCCCTGCATATTTGCCGTCCTGGGCCACGCCTACGACCTGGATCATCGGCGCGTCCGCGCCGCCCAGGCTGAAGCGCTTGCCTATAGGGTTTTCGCCCGGCCAGAAGCGCCGCGCGAACGTCTCGTTGACAATCGCGACGCGCGTCGACTTTTCGTCGTCCTGCTCTGTGAAATCGCGACCATCAACCAGTCGCGTCCCCATCGCGCCGAAATAGCCGGGCGTGATGCGGTTGTTCAGGGCGCGCGGCGTGCTCGTGCTGCGCTCAACGGCGCGGCCTTCAATTAAAACCGGCGAGGATGAAAAGTGCAGGTCTACGGGGACGAGGTCGGCGATCCCCGCTACCTCGACGCCGGGCAGCGCGCGCACTCGTTCAAGCAGGAGTCTTTGAAACTCTTTGGCGCGCGCGCGGTCGTACCCTTGCAAACGCAGGTCGAAAGAGATCTCTACGGCGTTCTGCGGGATGAAACCTAGCTCAAGCGTCTGCGCGCGACCGAGCCCGCGCAGCATCAATCCGCCGCAAATCAAAAGCACCAGCGACAGCGCGACCTGAAAAACGATCAGCCCGCCTTTCAAATACGAGCGCCGCCGAGCGTCTGTCGAAGCGTCGTCTTTCAAGGCGGAAACGAGGTCTGGCTTCGTAGCTTGCAGCGCGGGCAGCAGCCCGAACAGGACGCCCGTCGCCACAGAGATCGCAGATGTGAACAGCAGCACGCGATGATCGATGTGCAGCTCGACTGAAAGCGGGACGTCAACAGGAGGCTTGAGCGCGACCGCGAGGTCTACAAGCCAGAAGGCCAGCAGCAACCCGAGTGCGCCGCCGATGACGGCAAGCAGCACGCTTTCGGTCAACAGTTGTCGCACGAGCCGAAAGCGGCTCGCCCCCAATGCCAGTCGCACGGCGATCTCTTTGCGCCGCTCGGTCACGCGCGCAAGCAATAGGTTCGCGAGGTTCGTGCAGGCGAGCAGCAAAACCAGACCGACGACAGCCATTAGCAGGCCGGCAAAGCCGAGCACGGCCCCGCGCATCGTGCCGCCCATCAATCCGGGGGCGGCAACCTTGACTCGCTTGCCTTCGTTGGCTGCGGGGTGCTCGCTTTCAAGCTGCGCCGCGATAGAGTTGAGCGCCGCCTCGGCTTGCTCGCGGCTTACGCCCGCCTTGAGGCGGCCTTGCAGAAAAATGTTTTCGGCCTCCCGCTCGTTCAGCCAGTCGTTGCCCACCTCGATCTGCGCCTGCATAGCCATCGGGAACCACATCTCGGGCGCCGAAATGACCTCTGTGCCGTAAAAGCCGCGCGGCGCTACGCCTATGACGGTGAAGCTGCGGCCGTTGACGATCAGGCTCCTGCCTAAAACGTTTGCGTCGCCGCCAAACCGGCTCTGCCAGTACTTGTAGCTCAACACCGTCACGGGATGCGCGCCCGGCGTCTGGTCGTCCTCAGCCGAGATCACTCGCCCTACTGCTGCGCCCACGCCCAGCACCTCGAAGTAATTGCCCGTCACGACGTAACCCCATAGCCGCTCGTTCACGCCGTCGTGGCTTACGCTCAGCGGAGCGAACCGGTAAGCGATGAGGCCGGTAAAGACTTCGTTGCGGTCGCGAAAGTCCCTGTAGTTCGGGTAAGAGAATGTGGGGAACATGCGGTTGGCGGCGTTGTTGTTGAGCGCCACAAGCTCGCCGGGCCGCGCCACGGGCGGGGGCATAAGCAAAGCGGTGTTGACCAGACTGAAGATCGCGGTGTTCGCACCTATTCCCAGGGCGAGAGAGAGTATTGCAATCACAGTGAAGCCCGGCCGCTTGAGCAGCATTCGCATGCCGTATCGCAAATCTTGTAAGAGCGTCTCCATCATTTTCCTTTCAATCTCAAATTTGACATTTGAAATCACTCGTAGCGCAGCGCGATCATCGGGTCGACTTTCGTAGCTCTCCGCGCGGGGATGTAACTGGCTAAGAAGGCCAGCCCGACCAACAACAAAGATACTGCAAGGAATGTTACAGGGTCGGTCGCGCTCACGTTAAACAGCAGAGTCGTCATCAATCTTGTGAGCAAGAAAGCGGCGACCAGCCCTATCGCCACGCCCGCCAGCGCGAGCTTTGTCCCCTGCGCTATGACCATTGCTAAAACGTCCCGCGCTTGTGCGCCCAGCGCCATGCGAAGGCCGATCTCCTGCGTCCGCTGCGAGACGGAATAAGAGATCACGCCGTAGATGCCAACGGCCGCCAGAAGCAAAGCAAGCCCCGCGAATATCGCGAGCAACACCATGTTGAACCGGCGCTGTGCGACCGAAGCCGAGAGAACATCTTCCATAGTCTGGATAGTGTTGACGGGCTGAACGTTGTTCATCGCGCTGACTTGAGCGCGAAGGCTTGCGGCAACGTTCATCGGGTCTGTCGTCGTGCGAACTACCATGAACGGCCCGTCGGGTGGGGCCTGGTCGGAAGAGATGTAGATTTCAGGGCGCGCGTCTGCGTCAAGCCCGAAATGTTTCACATCTCCGATGATCCCTACAATCGTAAACCACGGCGCGTTGGGATTCGGGTTCGTTTTCACTCGCTTGCCCAGAGGGTCTTCACCGGGCCAGAATCGTCGGACCGCCGACTCGTTGAGGATAACGACCTGCGGCGATTGCGGATTATCTTGATCGGTAAAGTAACGCCCGTCGATCAGCTTTACGCCGAGCGCGCGGAAGTATTCTGAGCTGGCGCGGCGGAACTCAATCTCGGGCTCTTCGCCCGGCGCGACCGCGCGCCCTTCGATAGTCAGGCGGCTTGTCACGCCTCTCGCGGTGAGCGGGAGCCGTGTGACCGCGCCTACTGCTTCGACCCCGGGTATCGATCGGACGCGCTCGAACAGCTCATGATAATAGGCCACCTTTTCGGGCGGCGAGTTCCTCAAAGAGGTCGGGACTGCGATGCCAATGACCAGAAGGTTTTCGGTCTTGAAACCCGGATCGACATTCATCAAGCGAATGAAGCTCTTTACGAGCAGCCCCGCGCCGACCAACAGCACGAGCGTCAATGCGACCTGCGAGACGACAAGGAAGCTGCGCACGCCCTGGCGTGTGGAGGTGGCCGAGCTGCGCCCGCCCTCCTTCAACGATTCATGCAGATCGGATTTAGAGAGTTGTAAGGCCGGGAAGAGGCCGAAGAATATGCCTGTCAATGCAGACAGCCCGAGGGTGAACAGAAGCACGCTCGCGTCGATTCCGATCTCGCTCTGGCGCGGAATCTCCGTCGGGCTGAGCGCCAGAATCAACTCTATGCCCCAGATCGCGACGAGCGTTCCGAGCGCGCCGCCGAGCAACGAGAGCAATACGCTCTCGGTCAATAATTGCCTCATCAATCGGACGCGCCCCGCGCCGAGCGCAATGCGTATAGCGATCTCTTTTTGTCGCGAGGACGCGCGAGCCAGCAGCAGCGTGGCGACGTTCGCGCAGGCGACCAGCAGCACGAAGCTCACCGCTGCAAGCAGCACAAGCAGCGCGGGCCGTACGCTCTCTGTTATCTGCTCGTCGAGTGGAATGAGCGTTACGCCTATACCGTTGTTGACCGTAGGGTACTCGTCTGCGAGGTTAGAAGCGATCCGGTCCATCTCCGCGCGCGCCTGCTCGACGGAGACATCAGGTTTCAATCGCCCTATCAAGCCCAACGCCGCGCCCGCGCGATTGGTGATCGTGAAGTTGGCATTGAATCTGGGGTTGAACGACAGCGGCAGCCACACGTCCGCGTTGCGATAGAGGAAGAAGAAATCTTTCGGCATAACGCCTATGACAGTGTAGGGCACGCCGTCGAGCGTCACGGTTTGACCGAGCACGTTCGGGTCGGCGCCGAACTGTCGCTGCCACAGCCCGTGGCTCATCACTACGACCTGATCTTTGCCGACCTGCGCTTCTTCGTCAAAAAAGGTGCGCCCGTGCGCGGGCGCGACCCCCAGCAGCGGGAACAGCTCGGGCGACACGGAAGACGTAGTTATCTGCACGGGCTCTGTCGCGCCCGCCATCGTCATGTTAGGCGTGAACGACAGATACGCCGCGAGACGGTCAAAGGCTTGATTCCGATCTTTGAAGTCTACGAAATTAGCCGCGGCCACGGGGTAGCGCGAATTGCCTTCGCGTGTGTTATTGGACCAGACGGCTATCAGGCGTTCGGGGTCTTCGTAGGCGAGCGGTCTGAGCAAGACTGCGTTGACCACGCTGAAGATCGCTGTGTTGGCGCCGATGCCTAATGCGAGTGCGATCAATGCGATGATGGTAAAGCCCGGCTTTTTAATCAGCATCCTTACGCCGTATCGCAAATCTTGTAAGAGCGTCTCCATCATTTTCCTTTCAATCTCAAAGAGATTTGAAATCACTCGTAGCGCAGCGCGACCATCGGGTCGACTTTCATGGCGCGGCGCGCGGGGATGTAGCTCGCTACGAGCGCCACGCCCGCCAGCAGAATCGTGATCGCGGCAAACGTCAGCGGGTCTGTAGCGCTCACTCCGAAAAGCAGACTCTCCATGAAACGAGTGAGCGCGAAAGCCCCGGCCAGCCCTATGCTCGCGCCAACCCCCAGCATCAATGCAGCCTGACCTATCACGAGGCGGAGCACATCACTCTTCCCCGCCCCGAGCGCCATGCGAATGCCTATCTCGCGCGTCCGCTGCGCCACCGCATACGACATCACGCCGTAGACGCCGACGGTCGCGAGCACGAGCGCCAGCGCCGCAAATATGCCGAGCAGCACCATCGTCAAACGCGGCTGCGCGATTGAATCCGAGATGTGCTCGTCAAGCGCCTTGACGTTAGAGATGGGCTGGCTGGGGTCTACGGACATAACCTGCGCGCGGATCGCGGCCGTCAGGCGCGCGGGGTCGGCGTCTGAGCGCACCATGAGCGTCATGCTGTTAATCGGGAACTGGCGATAAGGCAGAAATATCTCCGGCCTCAGATCATCAACGAGACTCTCTTGTCTTACGTCTCCGACAACTCCGACTATCGTACGGCAAAGCCCGTCTTCACATCCGAACCCGATGCTCTTTCCGATGGGGCTTTCGCCGGGCCAGAAGCGGCGGGCTAATGCCTGGTTGACGACCGCGACTTTCTGAGCGCCTTCGCCGTCTCGCCCGTCGAAATACCGGCCCTCGACGAGCGGTATCTCAAGCGCCTTGAAATAATCCTCGCTTATCACACCTATGGGGATGGGCGGGTCTTTCCCGCGCTCTAACTGAGACTCGCTCTCTAAAGTGAAGAAGGCGATCAATCCGTAACCGGACAAAGGCGTATGATTGATCACACCGGCTGACCTCACTTCGGGCAATGACTCGACTCGTTCGAGCACCTGTTGGAAAAAGGCCGCTCTAAGGGCCGGTTTGCGGTACCTCGTCATCGGAAGCTCCACGCGCATCGTCAGGACGTTTTCAGCGTTGTAGCCCGGCTTCACCTCAAGCAACCGCGCGAAGCTCTTTATCATCAGCCCCGCGCCCGCCAGCAGCATCAGCGCAAGCGCAAGCTCCGTGACGACGAGCATCCCGCGAAGGCTCTTGAGGCTAGCGCGAACGGTCTTCCCGCCTCCTTCTTTAAGCGTGTCGGTAAGGTCGGGCTTTGAGGCGATGAGCGCCGGGGCGAGCCCGAAAATGATTCCCGTCACAAACGAGACTGCAAACGTAAACCCGAGCGCCTGGAAATCGACTCTTATGTCGTTCAGGCTGTGTATGGAATCGGCCAGGTCGCGCGGCAGAGCCGACACCATGAGGTCAACGCTCCACAGCGCTATCAAGACGGCCAGGGCCCCTGCCATAAGCGAGAGCATCACGCTTTCCGTCAGCAACTGGCGGATGATCCTCCACCGCCCCGCGCCTAGCGCCACACGTATTGCGATCTCTTTCTGGCGGGTGGCCCCGCGCGCAAGCAAGAGGTTGGCGACGTTCGCGCACGCTATGAGCAGGACGAAGCCTACGGCCCCGATCAGAACCAGCATGAGCAGTCGCATCTCGCCGACTATCTGTTCGCGCAAAGAGATGACATCGAGCCGCACGCCTCCAGGCTCGGCTTTGTCCTGCTGCTGTCGCCAGGCAACTATGGCTTGCAGGTCCGACTGCGCGCGCTCGCTTGAAACGTCCGGCTTGAGGCGGCCAATCACATCGAGCAAGGTCCAGAAATCGCCCGTGCGCTCGGCCACAGGGTCGAGCGCCAGAGGCAGCCAGATATCGTAGGAGGCGGGAAAGCGCAGGCTCTCGGGCATCACGCCAACGATGGTGTAGCTCTTATCGTCGAGCGTGAAGGCGCGGCCCACGATCTCCGGGTCGCCGCCCGCGCGACGTTGCCAGAATCCCTCGCTTATGATCGCCACCTGATTCTGCCCCGGTCGGTCCTCTTCGGGAAGAAATGCGCGGCCCTGAACGGGCTCGACATCGAGCAGTATAAAGAAGCTCGCGGTCACTTTCCCGCAAGCGATCCGCTCCGGCTCTCCGTTGTATACGAGGTTGTAATTATCGCTCGAATACCCGGCCACTTCGTCGAATACCTGATTATGCTCTTGCCAATCGAGGTACTCGTGCGCGGCGATCCCAGGCAGCCCGCCCTTGTCCGCGATCTTGTTGATCGACACTATTCGATCAGGCTCGCGGTAAGGCAGCGGCCTGATCAAGACCGCGTTGACGACGCTGAAGATGGCGCTGTTTGCGCCGATCCCCAAAGCCAGCGCGAGCACTGCTATGACGGTAAAGGTGGGACTGCCCAAAAGCATCCGAGCGCCGTAGCGAATGTCTTGAAGAAGTGACGCCATAATTCGTTCTTTGTCCTTTGTCATTTGTCCTTTTCATTCTCTGCGAAGGACAAATGACGATCTTATTCATATCTGAGCGCGACCATCGGGTCTACTCGCGTAGCCCGTCGCGCCGGCAGGTAGCTTGCCAGGGCTGCGACTGCTGCGAGCAACAGCGAAAGGACGGCGAATGTCGCCGTGTCGGTCGCGCTCACTTCATACAAAAGGCTTTCCATAAATCGCGTGAGCGCCAACGCGCCGCCCAGGCCTATCGCGATGCCCGCGAAGGCGAGCGCCATCCCTTGCGTTATGACAAGCCGCAAGACATCGCGGCGGCTCGCGCCCAACGCCATGCGAATGCCTATCTCGCGCGTGCGCTCCGTGACCATGTAAGACATCACACCGTAGATGCCGACTACCGAAAGCAGAAGCGCGAGCGCGGCGAACAGCCCCATCAGCATCGTGTAAGACCGGGTCTCTCCCGCCTGCTCGCTCAAACGCTCTTGCATGGTAGAGATGTTGTAGACGGGCATCTCCGTATCGAACCTCTGTATCTCGTCCCTGATGGTCGAGGCCATTTCGGCGGGGTTGCCGCGCGTGCGCGCCATCACGTTCAGGTTGATTACGACCTCGCTTTGAAGCAGCGGCACATAGACGATAGGGAATGCGTCGAGGTCGTGCCGCAGGTTTACAAACTTGACGTTCTCGACCACCCCGACAATCGTCATCCAGGAATGTTTTGAATCCAGGGGGCCGTACTTGATCCGCTTGCCTATGGCCTCTCCGCCCGGCCAGTAGCGGCGCGCAAACGCCCGGCTCACTATCGCTACGCGCGGGGCCTTATTATTATCCGTAGTCGCGAGATCGCGCCCCTCAGCGAATGGGATTCTCATAGTCTGAAAATAGTTCGGGCTGATGTCGTGAAAGTAGACCGTATCCTGAACGCCGGGCGGGTCGGCGGGCGCGCCTTCTACGGTAAAGCCGCGATTGAGGCCGTCCCACAAGAACGGGTCCGTGAAAGTGATCGCGACGGACTCTACACCTGCGACAGTCTCTAGCCGTTCGATAAGCCGCTGGCCGACGTTCAATCTTTCGTCCCCCTCATATTTTTTATTCGGGACATCAAACCTCATCGTCAGCAAACGATCCGGCTCGAACCCCGTCCGCACGGTCTGCATCTGCCTGAAGCTCTTGAGCATCAACCCCGCGCCGATCATTAGCACGAGCGCCAATGCAATCTCAGTTACGATGAGAAGGCTCCGCGTGCGCCGCCCCTTGACCGATCCGCCCAGGCTGCGGCCTCCCTCTTTGAGCGATTCTCTCAGGTCGAGCTTTGAAGCCTGTAGAGCGGGGACGAGCCCCAGTATCAGCCCCGTGAGAATGGAGATCGTCAGCGTGAAGATCAGCACGCCGCGATCTATGCCGGCGGCGGCGAATTTCGGGAGCGTGATCGGGAGTATCGAGACGAGCAGATCGACGCCCCAGACTGCGACCAGCAGCCCTGCGGCGCCGCCCATCAAAGCGACGACAGTGCTTTCCGTGAGCAATTGTCTGACGAGCCGCCAGCGCCCTGCGCCGAGCGCTCGGCGTATGGCGATCTCGCGACCGCGCGCTGCCGAGCGCGCCAGCATCAGGCTCGCCACATTCGCGCAGGCGATCAAAAGCACGAAGGCGACCGCGCCCAGCAGCACGAACAGGGCGGGCCGAACGTCGCCGACCAGTCTCTCTTGCGCGGGCACGACGAGCGCGCTGCGGTTGGCGTTCTCCTTCGGATAAGCTTGTTCGAGCCGCGCCGCTATCGTCTCCATATCCGACTGCGCGCGGCTGCGGTCTACGCCCGGCTTCAGGCGGCCCAAGACCCTGTGAAAGTGGACGTCGCGGTTAGCGAGAAAGTTGAACTGCGCGGTCTGAGGCCAGAGCGTGTGGTACATCGAGATCGGGACCCACATCTCTGCTTCCGCCGAAAAACCTTTGAAGCCTTCGGGCGCTACGCCTATGACCGTGTAATCAGCGTCGTTGAGTTTAAGGCTGCGACCCAGGATCGCAGAATCAGCGCCGAACCGATTCTGCCAGCAGCTATGACTCAGGATGACTACGGGCCCGCTTCCGGGAGCAGTGTTCTCTTCGGGCAAAAAGGCGCGCC
>DASUNP010000081.1:0-2068 GCA_036277095.1 Blastocatellia bacterium | reverse complement strand
AGCTACCTCGCCCGGGTTCACCCACGCGTTGGCCGATAGGTCAGGGTGCGAAAGGTCCGCGCCCGTGTCCACGACCGCCACGACAACGTCCTGGCTCCCCTGTGTTATGTCCCACACTCGCGTTGCGCCTATGTCCGCGCCCGGTCGGCCGCTGTTGAATAGTCCCCATTGTTCGTAAAAGTACGTGTCATTGGGCGTAGTCGATTGAGGGTAGATCAGGTAGTTCGGCTCAACATATTCGACCGAAGGATTAGCTGAAAGCTCCGCGATGGCTTCCTCGACAGAGGTTCCGTTATCGAGATGGAGGAGATAAGTATCGCCCACCTCATTCGACATGATCGTCTCGGCCATTGCCGTGCGCGCTGGGAGCAGCATTCCTGCAACCTCGCCTGCATCAACCCCAGTGCCCGCTTCGGCCCTTGTCTTGACAATAACTTGCCCCTCAACGTAGAGGAGCCTGACCTTTGAATCCGCCTTCGTGACAACACTCGGAACAGGTATAAAAAATGACAGTAACATAACCAGGGAAAATAGAATTCCCGCATTTCTTTTCATGCTAAACCTCTGAAGGGGCGCTCACGACTTTGCACACTGTTGGGTTCTGTGCAGGCGCGTAATTGCCCTGAACCATAAAAAAATTAGTTGTGAGTAGGGGCAAACCTAAAGGAACCGAATCCCGTGGCCCTCTCTTGGGGCCTCTCGCCTACCAGATGAATTATAAAATCCTATGGCCCTTTACAACAATACCTACAACAATTTTACAACTATTTACAGCCCTATCAATACTCTTTTTAGCCTGGCCGTTACTCTTAGCGTAGAGGGTTCAGCCCCTGGTAATGAAGACGGCTGTCGAGCGCTCGCCGGTCGTCGTGTTGTGTATTACAACGCTCACAGGGACGCCTGACGGAAAAGTAGATCTTATGCCGGGCTTGCCTAGCTTCACCTTGATGCGCGTGTACGAAGCGTTAGCGAGCTTGTAAGCTTCGTCAAACTTCGTACTCGCGAGCGCGACGCCGTTCACTTCAATGACCGTCGAGCCTTTCAAGTAGCCGATGCCGTCTATTGTCACAGCTTTTTTATCGATATTCACAAAACGGATTGAAGGAGGTATATCCTGGGGGATTGTGTTCGTTAAAGCGTTAAATGCGCTCGCGCGGCCAGAGCTGACTATCTTCGACGCGAGGGATGTGACGGGGTGGGCAGTGCGCACGATTCGCTGTTTTACCTGGGCGGGTGTAAGCGAAGTATCTACGGACCACAACAACGCAGCGATACCGGTTACGTGCGGGGCAGACATCGAAGTGCCAAAGGCGTAGCCGTACGCGCCGCCCGGCAAGGTGCTGTAAATGCCGTTCGAGCAATTGCACACGCCTCCGGGCGCGGCCACGTCTACGGTCTGGTGGCCATAGTTAGAATAAGGCGTCAGTCTGTCTGTGTGGTCGAGCGCGGCGACTGATACAATCGAGGAGACTTCCTGGCTCCACGCAGCCGGGTAATCCGGGCTTTGATCCATGTCGTCGCCAAAGTTGTCATCGCCGCCGTTGCCCGCCGATGTCACGAAGAGGACTCCCGCCTGGCCCGCCGCCGCTATCGCATCGCGCAGGGCCTGAGATTTTTCCGCGCCTCCCCAACTCGCGTTGATAGCCCTGAGATTAATGCCTCGATTTCTTTGAGCGGCCACGTAATTGATACCCTTAATTGCGTCGGCTGTCGTCCCTTCGATCTCGCCGTTTTTCCTACCGATGATTTTGACCGACATCAACTTTACTCGCCACGCAACGCCCGCCACTCCTAAACTGTTATTCCCCGCAGCCCCAATCGTCCCCGACACGTGCGTGCCATGCCGATCATCAAAAGAATTCTCAAAGACGAGGTTGTTTTTAGAGAAGAAATTCCAACCGTTAATGTCATCAACAAACCCATTGCTGTCGTCGTCGACTCCGTTGCCAGCTACCTCGCCCGGGTTCACCCACGCGTTGGCCGATAGGTCAGGGTGCGAAAGGTCCGCGCCCGTGTCCACGACCGCCACGACAACGTCCTGGCTCCCCTGTGTTATGTCCCACACTCG
>DASUNP010000080.1:0-83928 GCA_036277095.1 Blastocatellia bacterium | reverse complement strand
AGTGACCCACTCTTGGTTGAATCGTTTTCGAAGATTGTTGGTGAGGTGGGAGAAGAAAAAGGCGAACTACCTATCAATGCTTTACTTTGCTTGCGCCATCATTTGTTGGAGAAAGTGTGAGGTTTAGAGATAGGCTCTTAGAAAATGATGATAAAAAATCCGCGATGAAGGTTCTTAAGGAATCTCTTCTCAATTACGCTGAAAATGAAAAAGTATTATCCAAATACGTTGAACTTTGGGATGGCATAAGCGATGAGCGCATTGCTTTAGCGGTTCTACGTAGATTGGCATCGCTTTGCCCGAAGGAGGCATACTATAAGGCGCTGCTTGGCAATGCCTATCTCGCAAACGACCTGTTTGGCCTTGCATTAGAAGCTTACGAGCAAGCTGACGCGCTCGCGGAAGGTAAAGAAGGGTGGATTCTAGGCAATATCGGAAACGTATATAACAGGAAGAACTTTTACCCGAAGGCGATTGAATACCTGAAGAGGGGTTTAACCTTGGAGCCCGATTCTGGATACCTGCATAAGCGCCTGTCGGAGGCATTAGAATCCACCGAAGTGGAGTGCAAGAAGGCTGATAAGATAATAAAACGCGCTAACGAAGAGATGGAGGACTTAATACGTAAAGAAGAGAAAGAGAAGAAGACCCTCCAGGAAGGTGGTAGCAAAGAGGTTTAACAACTTACATTTGGTTTAGTAGCAACCCGGTAGAGCGTCTTAATAGCAAATAGAGGCTCGGCAGAAGCCTTCTCAAAGTAAGTAGCCAAAGATAAAGCGCGCTGAAAAGAAACCCAGGAAGTAAACCGTTGAATTAATCAACGCAGATTGGCAACTCTCTAGCTCACCAATCCAGACCAATCCGAAGCCGGGGGCGGGCATGGCAAACGAAGAGCACCTGAACATTCTCAAACAGGGGACAAGGGTTTGGAATCAGTGGAGATTTGAGACCGCAACAGTAAGTCCGGACCTCACCGGAGCAGACCTCCGCGAAGCGGATCTCAGCGAAGCTGACCTGAGTGGAGTAAATCTCAGCGCGACAAGAGTCAGCGGATTGAACCTCACCCCATTAAGAAGCGGCCCAGCAAACCTCAGCCAAGTAATCTTCAGCGAAGCTGACCTTAGACGAACAGTCTTCAGGCGAGCAAACCTCAGCGAAGCAGACCTCCTTGGAGCAAACCTCAGCCACGCAGACCTCCGCGAAGCGGATCTCAGCGAAGTAGATTTCAGCCAAGCTAACCTCAGCGGGGCAAGCCTCACGGGGGCAAACCTCATGGGGGCAAACCTCAGCCACGCAGACCTGAACGGGACGGATTTCAGTAACGCTACGATCGGCTTCACCACATTTGTGGATAATGATCTTAGTCGCGTTGTAGGACTTGATTCGGTAAAACACTCAGCACCCTCTGGAATAGGCATTGACACGATCTACACATCCAAAGGTAATATCCCAGAGGTTTTCCTCCGCGGCGCGGGCGTGCCGGATAACTTTATCGCCTACATGCGCTCGCTGGCCGGGAGCGCCTTCGAGTACTACTCATGCTTTATCAGCTACTCATCTAAGAACCATGACTTCGCCGAGCGGCTCCACGCCGACCTGCAAAGCAGGGGCGTGCGCTGCTGGTTCGCCCCCGAGGACATGAAGATCGGGGACAGGATCAGGCCGCGCATTGACGAAACTATTAGGTTGCATGACAAGCTGCTGCTTGTCCTTTCCCGAGAGTCAATCGCAAGTGAGTGGGTGGAGGCGGAGGTCGAGGCGGCGATTGAGAAGGAAAAACCAGGGCGCACGGTGCTGTTCCCGATCAGGCTGGATGACGCCGTGATGGGCATAAACAGCGGGTGGCCCGCGCTCGTCAAGCGCACACGCCACATAGGAGACTTCACGCGATGGAAAGAGCATGACGACTATCAGAAGGCGTTTGACAGGTTGCTCAGGGATTTGAAGTCCGATGAAGCAAAGACGTAACAACGAGGTGTAGGAAAAGGATCATTATGATAGTGAAACGCGGTTAAGCTGAGAATCGCGTTTATTTGGCTTCAGAGCGGTCGGACAAATGCGGATCGGATGATTCTATCGAGACTACATTGCTATTAAGGCACTCTATCGGCGCTCAATTCTGTACCCACCAAAGCTGACCCTAATTGCGATGATACGTTCTACAACTTTTCACAGCATTTCTTAACCTTCCAACTATGACCTGTTTTTTGCGGATCAGGTTCACGCATTTCAGTAAAGATTCTTACAAAGATTTTACTTGACAATTTTCGGTTTTTTTCGTATATATTCGGTAGATTTTCTGAGCCTCCGTAAATGCAGGGGATTTGAATTTGAAAGGTGCTTCCGCTTTATGACTCTACTCCAGGCTTTACAGGTAGGCGTTCAAATACAACCCGGACACAAGATCAAGACCTTCGGCGGATGGTGCCGCCGCGACCTCGTAATACTAAATGGCTACGTGATCGGCACGATTCAAACCCGGCGCGGGCGCTCGCGCACCGAAGTCTTAACCATAGCCGGCAACGTTTACGTGCTCGGCCACGACATCGATTGGCTCGTCAGCCGCCACCGCGCCGACTGGCGCTTCCGGCAAACAGGAGTCGAATATGGTCTTAACGCCGCGTCAGCGTGAAGTCTACGATTATCTCTGCCGCTTTATAGACGCGCACGGGCACGCGCCGACGATTGCCGAGATACGCTCGCATTTCGGCCTCAGCTCGCCCGCAACGGTCCACCAGCTGCTCTCTACGCTTGAGCGCGAGCAGTTGATCACGCGCATACCTCATGCCTCGCGCGGCATAGAGATCGTCAAGCAGGAGGCGGCCGAGCAAGCTTGCGAGATACCCTTGCTCGGAAACGTCGCCGCCGGCCACCCGATCGAAGCCATCTTGAGCCAGGACTCGGTAGCGATCCCGCCCGACATGCTCGGCCGGGGCCGCACGTTCGCGCTCCGTGTGCGCGGCGATTCGATGATTGACGAGCACATAAGGGACGGCGATTTCGTTATAGTCGAATCGCGCCAGACGGCTGAAAACGGCCAGACCGTCGTGGCGCTCGTCGACGGGTCGGACGCTACGGTCAAGCGCTTTTACCAGACGCGCGACCACGTGCGGCTTGAGCCTGCTAACCCGCTTTATAAACCTATCATAGTCAAACCGCCCGAGCGCGTAAGCATTCAGGGCATTGTCATAGGCGTCATTCGTAAGTATCTCCATTAACTAAGACCGCAATCAGGATTGCGGACGTTAACGCCTGCGGCCTCAGGTCTAATAAGACAGCCGTCGCCAGCGCGCGACAGGCTCAACCTCTGTAAAGAAAAAGGAGAAACATTTATGTCTTCAGTTAAACCAATTCCCGACGGTTATCACACCGTCACCCCCGGGATCGTTGTAGAGAACGCAGCCGAAGCGCTTGAATTCTACAAGCGAGCTCTTGGGGCTGAAGTGCTTTTTCGCATGGATATGCCGGACGGACGCGTAGGCCATGCTGAGCTTAAGATTGGCGACTCGATCATTTTCGTCGGCGACGAGTATCCGGAGATGGGCTTTCGCTCGCCGAAATCGTTGGGTGGCACTCACGGCGGGCTGAACCTTTATGTCGAAGACGCCGACGCCGCGTTTGAAAAAGCCGTAGCCGCGGGCGCCACTGCCGTCATGCCTGTGATGGACGCGTTCTGGGGCGACCGTTACGGCAAGGTGGCCGACCCTTATGGGCACGTCTGGTCTTTGATGACTCACGTCAAGGACCTGACCGCCGAAGAGATTGCCGAAGCCTCGAACGCATATTTCAGCCAGAGCCAGGCAGCAAACTCCTGAAGCTTGCAAAAGAGCGAATCGAGAGGACCCTATAAACTCATTGCCTCGGAATCGGCAGGATGAAAGGATGAGAAGATATGAAACTGCGAATATCATTATGCGCGATTGCGCTCGTAGTTCTGGCAGCGGCTATGGCCGGACAATCCTATGCGCAAGGGAAGCAAGCTAAGGGACAGGAACAGAGCACTGTCAATCCCGAAACGCAGGAGATGATGAAGAAATGGATGGACGCCGCAAGCCCGGGCGCGCAACACAAGGCGCTGGAGCACTTCATAGGGAAGTGGGACACCGCTTGTAAAGTGTGGATGGAAGGGCCGGGCAAACCGCCGTCCGAGACTAAAGGCACTTCGGAAGTCAAATGGATATTGGGAGGCCGCTATACGCAGGAAGAGTTGAAAAGCGAGATGATGGGCATGCCCCACGTCGGCATAGGCATCACCGGCTACGACAACTTCAAGAAACAGTACGTAGGCTTCTGGATAGACAATATGAGCACGGCCATGTTCACCACGCTCGGCGACTTCGACGCGTCGAAAGAAGTGCTGACGGCCCTCGGGAAGATGGACGAGCCGATGACGGGAGAGAAAGACAAGCTCGTCAAATACGTCATTCAGATTATCGATAAAGATAAACACGTCTTTAGCGTTTACGATCTGCCCGGAACCCCCAACGAATTCAAAGTCGTCGAGATAACCTACACGCGCAAGAAGTAGGCTTACGAAAAAGTTCTTAGCCCCCGCTAACTACCGAAGGGATGGACTCCGAGGCCCGTCCCTTCATTTTTTTTGCTTCTCGCTTGAAAAGGAATAGAATTAAAGCGTCGAGGCATTTATCAATTATGTTAATCAAGAGACCCGAAGATATAAAAAGTGGCGAGATTACGGACGAAAGCCTTTACCTTAACCGCCGCACGTTTATACGCGGAGCCGTACTGGCCGCTACCACACTTGGAACGGGCTACCTTTATCGCACCCTTACGGCGACTGCCCGGCAGCCGCAAGGCTCGGCGGATCTTTCCGGCGGCGACGTTGAGCCTGGAGGCTTGAGGGGCGGCGAAAGCTTGACATCTTACGAAGACATTACGAACTACAACAACTTTTACGAGTTCTCGACCAACAAACAGGCCGTGGCTCGAAAGGCGAGAGAGTTTATCACGCGCCCCTGGACCGTCGAGGTCGAAGGCTATGTCAACAAGCCTAAGACTTATGAGATCGATGATCTGTTGAAGCTCGTGCCGGTAGAGGAGCGGGTCTACCGGCTGCGTTGCGTCGAAGGCTGGTCGATGGTGATCCCGTGGCTAGGCTTTTCGCTCGCGCGGTTGATAAGCCAGGTCGAGCCCACGTCGCAAGCGAAGTATGTTCATTTCATCACGCTTTATGATCCGGCTCAGATGCCGAATCAGAGCACGGACGTGCTCGACTGGCCTTACGTCGAAGGGTTGCGGCTCGACGAAGCTATGCACCCGCTCACGATCCTGGCGACGGGGCTTTACGGCAAGACGCTTCCGGCACAAAACGGAGCGCCGCTCCGCCTGGTGGTCCCGTGGAAGTACGGGTTCAAGAGTATTAAATCGATTGTCAAAATTCGCTTTGTCGAATCCCAACCACCGACTACGTGGAACCTGGCCGCGCCTGACGAATACGGGTTCTACTCTAACGTCAACCCTGACGTTAGCCACCCGCGCTGGAGCCAAGCGAGAGAGCGTCGCATAGGCGAGTTCGGTCTGAGAGACACGCTCATGTTTAACGGCTACGGCGACCAGGTCGCGCATTTGTATGACGGGATGGATTTGAGGCGATACTACTGAGCGGAGGCGCGGTGAAAGAGATCAAGTTTGCCAGGTTAGTCGTTTTTATAAACGGACTGGTGCCGCTCGCCTTGCTCGCGTGGGATGCCTATCACCACCGTCTGGGCGCAAACCCTTTAGAGTTCGTAACGCACACTACGGGTACGCTCGCGCTCGTCTTTCTTTTGA
Source organism: Blastocatellia bacterium (assembly GCA_036277095.1). Lineage (GTDB taxonomy): Bacteria > Acidobacteriota > Blastocatellia > UBA7656 > UBA7656 > DASUNP01. The sequence continues at coordinate 78,138 of DASUNP010000080.1, read as the reverse complement.
TATCGCTCGCCGTCACGCCGCTCCGTCGCATGCTCGGCCTCCCGTGGCTGATAAAACTCCGGCGCATGCTCGGCCTCTACGCATTCTTTTATGCATCGCTCCACCTGATAACCTATTTCTGGTTCGACAAGTTCTTTAGTCTGCGCGCCGCCGCCGCCGACATCGTGAAGCGGCCTTTCATCGCTGTAGGCCTGCTCGCTTTTTTCCTGCTGGTCCCGCTCGCCGTGACTTCGACAAACAGGATGGTCAAGCGACTGGGCGGGCGGCGATGGAGCTTGCTGCACAGGAGCGCATACGTCGCCGCCGCCTTAGGTATTTTTCATTACTGGCTTCTTGTCAAAGCCGACACGCGGCCGCCGCTCTGGTTCGGCGCCGTGCTGGGCGTGCTTTTAGCATTTAGACTCTTCGCCGCCTACCTGCCGACGAATAAAGGAATGTCAAGAAAACCTACAGTTAATAACCCTTCAAGTGATCTCTAAAGGTTTTCGTTTCTAAAGGTTACGAAAAATCGGCTGTGTGTTTGCAGCACTTACGGCGACAGCCTTTTCGCAATAAAATTGCAACAAGTAGGCATAAGCTGTTGCCAGCCCAAAAGTAAACTTGCCGGGCGGTGTGACGGGAACGGGAAGTGAGCGATCAGGCGTGGTAGAAGGGTTGACCTCGCATGGTATACTGGCGCTCTTTTGACGGAAGGTGCCGTTCGGTGTTTTGAAGCAATACAGCGACGAGCAAGGTGGGATTCCTGGCTTTGTTGACACCGAACGGGGCAAATCATTAACCAATAAAGCAGGAGGCAGGATGAATCAAACTCCCAGAAGTAGATTCACTAATGGCCTCACCTCAGGATTAACAATCTTCGCGATCTTTACAATCGGGTTTTCAATAACCGGGCTTGCGAAAGCAGCCGAAAACCCTCCCGCCGACAAATCATCTCAGGTTGAATCGATGGAGATACCAGGCACATTCAAGGAATTGTCTGGCAAGATAGATGCGATCACTTCAAAGAGAAGAATCGACGATTCGAAGTTAAATCAAACAGGCCCTGCGCCCACAACTCTGCCGGGGATTGATGCCAGCAAAGGCATTTCCAGCAGCACGTCAAGAGAGCGTTTGAAGGAGATCGTGCTGACTGATGCGGCAGATTTTCATGCAACCGCGTATTGCCTCAAAGGCCGCACCGCTTCGGGCGAATTAACAAGGCCCGGCGTCATTGCAGCCGATCCCCGCGTGTTGCCTCTGGGCACGGTAGTCCACATACGAGCCGGAAGGTATACGGGTAATTACACTGTCTTGGACACCGGCGCAAGAATCAAGGGCCGCATAATCGATATCTACTTCCCGACCTACAGGGAAGCAGTATCCTTCGGACGTCAACGCGTCAAGGTTCAAGTGCTCGGTCGCCCGGCGCGCAACGCCCCGCGTAAGACTGCGCGCAACACGGACCCCGCACAGAAGAATTCTGTGATCGCAACTCTATAACATAATGCGCTCATCGAGAGCGCTGAAGGTCGGAAGCCCGCAATCGCTAGGGTAGTGATTGCGGGCTTTCCGTTTTTATGAAGAGGATTATCTTTCTCGTCAATTCCTGCCGGCCAGGTGCGTGCCTTCGAGCGAGCCGTCGAGCGTGGCGCGACGGTCTGTAGCAGGGGGGAAATAACGCACGAGCGAATCGCGGTAACGGTCGAGCTTTGCGACGATCGCGTCCGAAGCCTGGGTGTCGCGCTCGACCAGCAATATGAAGGCGACGCGGAAATCTTTTGGCGCATCCGCGTACGCGGGGACGCGCGGCCCGGAGCGCTCGACTATGTGCTCGACAGAAGTTATCTTGCGAGTAGCGCTGATGAAAAAACCTGTGACGGGCGATTTCCCGCGGATGATGGCTTTCGTCTGGTTGTCGACGACGAGGTAATGTATGTTCCCCACTTCTTCAGCGGGCCTGATGCCCATCAAGTATTGATCCAGCTCGCTGAAAAAGTTCGCGGAGCTCTGCTGAGTCGTAAAAGTATTCGCGGCGGTCTCTTTCCACGAGTTGCCTTCCATCAATGAGGAGAAGTTGCCTTCGCTCGTCGTGCGCGTGTCTGCAAGAAAACTCCAGTGCGCGTTCTGACGCCCCAGAAGGTCGTCTTTTATGTCGTGCTCGGCGTCAAACAAGACGTAGGCCAGCCAGCGGTGCCCCAGCTCGTGAGTCACGATCTTGAGCGCGGAAAAGAGTCCCGCGACATTCGCGTCCGGATCGCCGGGCCAATCCTTATCTATGTTGCCCATCGTGATGATGGTCGCGAGCCTCGACGCGCTGCCATAGACCGCCCCGCGGTCAAATACATCCAGCCCTATGCCTTGCGTGTCGTTGCGCACGTTGAACGAGTGCGCGACGCCCGCGCCGTTGTCGAACTGAAAATCGGTCCAGATGTAAACGGCGTCGAACGAGTCGCTGTGCGCGCTGTAGAATGCGCGCGTGAGCGCGGGCAGATCCAGCCGCTTGCCCTTCGAGAACGCCTCGAACACAGGCCCGCTCACGACATCGGCGGGCGGCTTTGACAGATCTAAGGGCAGCGCATCTTGACTGCGGTTGCCGGGCGACAGGCCTATGATCGAAGAACGCGCCTTGATCTTTTTGTAGACGAAAGCAAAGCGCCCATCGTCATAGAGGACGAGTTGAAATGTGCTCGTGCCGCTGAATTGAGATTGCCCCGCCCCGCTCCAGGTGATGACGTAGCAGCCGTCAAGGCGGTTGAAGAAGACGCTCCCCTGGCTCGTCAGGTTAAGGTCCGCCCACAGCGGCGCTATGCGAGGAAGATCTGTCGCAAGCGCCGCCGCCGATGGCCGCGCGCTCGTGTCGCCTCGCGTGAATGTTATATAGCCGTTCGTCCCCACGTAAACTTGATCGTACGACGTACCGTAAAAAGGGAACCTCGGACCCGACAGGCGGTAGTCCCTGTAGCCGTTATCAAAATCGTCCAACTGGTCGCCCGCGTTGTAAAAGAATGTAAGGCGCGACCCCAGGTCGTTTGTAAACTGGATGTTGTCGCGCGTGATACGGAAGCCATCGCCTTCGGGCGTAAACAGAAGCGATTTATTGTTCAGGTCGAATTTGTTCGGCGGCATTACGATGGCGCCGTTGTCTTCGATCACGGCGATGTTTTCACGGCTTTCGATTGTCGCCGCCGGGTATTTCGCGGAAAAGTCGGGATGCTGTAACTGCGCGTCGTTGAGCCTTAGCAGATTCAGCTTATGGTTATACCACTGCTCGTCGGCGCCGCGCGGATCGTAACCGCAATAAAACGTCTCGACAGGTCCGCGCCAGGTTGTGGCCTGTGACTGGGTAAAGCCGGCGTTGAGAAACAGCGCTAAGAAAATCAGCGCCAGAACAATAGACGCAAGCCTGCGAGCTTGCGCGAGCTTGCGCTTGAGGCTTAAGGCGATAAAAATATCTCTCATATCTTCGTGACTCTGCCGGTGGACTGCTCCCGCATTATATTCAACTACGAAGCCTGATAACAACCTCTTATCAGAGACTGAAACTTATTGCTCACCATTGTCACTGACTACCTGAATAGATCCACATTTAAGGAGTAAACCATGGAGACTCTCTGGCAGGACCTGCGCTACGCCTTGCGTATGCTGTTTAAGAACCCCGGCTTCACGGCAGTCGCCGTGCTCACGCTCGCCTTAGGGATAGGTGCCAACACCGCCATCTTCAGCGTAATCAATACAGTGCTGCTTCGACCGCTGCCTTACAATGACCCGGACCGGCTCGTGATGGTCTGGGAGGACGACCCCAAGGGAGGATATCCGCGCGACACTCCCGCAGCGGCTAATTACGTCGACTGGCGCGATCAGAATCAGGTCTTTGAAAGCATGGCGGCGATGGCCGACCAGAGCTTTAGCCTGACGGGCGTCGGCGAGCCGGAAAGAATTGAGGGCCGGCGCGTCTCGGCCAGCCTCTTTCCCTTGCTGGGCGTCGAGCCGTACCTGGGACGCGCCTTCTCGCCGGAAGAGGATCAGCCCGGCAACAATCGCGTAGTCATCCTGAGCCACGGATTGTGGCAACGTCGATTCGGCTCCGATATAAATGTTACAGAGAAGCCTCTCACCTTGAACGGCGAAAGCTACACTGTGATCGGCGTGATGCCGCCCGAGTTCCAATTCCCAAGGCGTGAGGTTGAGATGTGGGTCCCGATTGCTTTCACATCCCAGGAAGCCGCGAACCGCAATAATCATTACCTGCAGGTCGTCGCGCGTACGAAGCCGGGTATTACCATCGAACAGGCGCGGGCGGAGATGGACACCATCGCGGGCCGCCTTCAACAGCAGTATCCGGATTCGAATACGAACCTGGGCGCGGCGGTCGTTCCGCTGCACGAGCACGTTGCGGGCGACATCAAGCCGGCCCTGCTCATATTGTTGGGCGCAGTCGGGTTTGTGCTGCTCATAGCCTGCGCAAATGTCGCAAACCTGCTGCTGGCGCGGGCCGCTGTGCGACAAAAAGAGATCGCTATCCGCATCGCACTCGGCGCGAGCCGGCTGCATTTGATCCGGCAACTCCTGACGGAGAGCATCTTACTGGCCGCGCTAGGCGGCGCAGTCGGGTTGTCGCTCTCGCTTTTTGGGATAAACCTGCTGAGAGCTTTCATACCGGAGAACATTTCTCAAGCCAGGACCCTCACGATTGACGCCAGAGTGCTCGGTTTCACACTACTGGTTTCATTGCTGACGGGATTGATCTTCGGTTTGGTCCCGGCCCTGCAAGCATCGAGCTTCAACCTTAATGAAACGTTGAAAGAAGGCGGCAGGGACTCTTCTGCGGGAAACCGTGGCGCGCGCATTCGCGGGTTGCTTGTGATCGCAGAGGTGGCCGTCTCGCTCATCCTTCTGATCGGCGCAGGGCTATTGATTAACAGCTTCGTGCGTCTGCGCAACGTCGACGCGGGATTCCGCGCAGAGAATCTGTTGACTATGCAGATCGTGCTGCCGGCGCAAAAATATCCCAACCGCGAGCGGCGCGAAGTTTTCTATGACGAGCTGATACGCCGCGTTGAAACACTGCCGGGCGTTCGGTCGGCGGCCGTCACCAACTGGATTCCTCTAGTCCGCCAGGGAGATTCTATAGGATTCTACATTGAAGGTCGCCCGGACCCGGGTCGCGGCCAAACGCCTACGGTGGTGACGAGGGTCGTCAACCCCGGCTACTTTCAAACGATGGGCATACGGTTGATCGGAGGGCGGCAATTAGAGGATCAAGACAGAAGCGATTCTCCGAGGGTGGCTGTCATCAGCGAAACGATGGCGCGCCGCTTCTGGCCCGGCGAAGACCCGATCGGCACGCGCATCACACCGGGATCACCCGACTCTCGCGACCCTAACAACTGGATAACGATTATCGGCGTGGTGAACGACGTCCGGCAGTTTGAGCTTAATGCCGAGCCGAAGCCGCAGATGTACCTGACTTACAAACAGGCCGGATTCTTCGCGCCGCGCCACCTTGTCGTAAGCACAGGTGTCGAGCCGCGCGGCCTTGCCGACACGGTGCGCAAGACCGTTTGGGAGATAGATAAAGATCAGCCTGTCTCTAACATCAGCACGATGGAAAACGTCCTCTCCGAATCAATCGCGCGGCAGCGCTTCAGCATGCTTCTGCTCGGCATCTTTGCGGTGGTGGCGCTGGTGCTGGCGGCAGTGGGAATATATGGTGTGATGAGTTACACGGTCGCACAGCGCGCGAGTGAGATCGGCATAAGGATGGCGTTAGGCGCGCAGACGCGCGACGTGCTGAAGCTGGTCATAGGGCAGGGCATGAGGCTGGCGCTTGTGGGCGTAATGATAGGTTTGATCGCCGCCTTTGCCTTGACCCGCCTGATTGAGAGCCTGCTATTCGGTGTGAGCGCGACCGACCTGGTGACGTTCGTCGTGATCTCGTTGGTGCTGACGACCGTGGCTTTGCTCGCCTGCTGGGTGCCTGCCCGCCGCGCGGCAAAGGTAGATCCGATCGTGGCATTGAAGCACGAATAGCAGCAACCATCTGCTCGATGAATTGCACCGGAAGGCGCTAAAGATATTAGCCGGTTGCCGCACAACCGGCTAATATCTTTAGCGCCTTCCGAGCTTTGACTCTTTTTCTTCTTGACAAAAGAATGGCATTAGAATAAAAGGCAATGAGAAAGAGGCCCCGTTGAGCAGGACGAAGCGCGTGGAAACGCGCGCCAGTCAAGGTTATAATTAACTATCACAGAAGGTTATCCAACTTCTCGAAGCTGGCGTTCATCCATAGGTAACTAGATTGCTGTTTGCCAACCAGGAAGGTCGGCTCCAATGGCTCGCGCAGGAATTTGAGGGCCGTTAAAGCCTATGATCTTCCTGTTTTGGCTTGGAGTAAGAAAAGTGGAAGAGACACAAGAGAACACGCAGAATAGAGTAGCTCTTAACCCCGACATGAAAAGCCCGCGCGCGCAGGAGTTTGAAAACCGACTCGGTTCGCTCATCGTGGGCCAGGAGCGCGCCGTCCGCCGCATATCCGGGCTTTATCAAATTTTTCTAGCGGGGATGCAGAACCCCGGACGTCCCATCGGGACGATGCTCTTTCTCGGCCCCACGGGGTCGGGAAAGACGCGCGTGATCGAAGCCGCAGCCGAAGTGCTGTTCGGCGACGCAAACGCGGTGGTCAAAATTGATTGCGCAGAGTTTCAACACTCACACGAAATCGCAAAGCTCATCGGCTCGCCTCCGGGCTACCTGGGCCACCGCGAGACTGCGCCGATGCTTACGCAGGAGAACCTCGATAAGTATCACACCGAAAACGATAAGCTGACGTTTGTGCTGTTCGACGAGATAGAGAAGGCTTCAGACGCACTCTGGCAGTTGCTTTTAGGGATTCTCGACAAGGCGACGCTCACGCTGGGCGACAACCGCAAAGTCGACTTTTCCCGCTGCATGATCTGTCTGACATCAAACCTCGGCGCGAAGGAGATGAGTGAGCTGATAACCGGCTCGATAGGATTCGCTCCCGCGCGCGGGCGGGGGATGATCCAGGACGAAGTCGATCAGAAGATCTATCGCACGGCCTCTGAAGCAGCGAAGCGAAAGTTCTCGCCCGAGTTCATGAACCGCATAGATAAGGTAGTCGTCTTCCGCAGCCTCAAAGATTATCACTTGCGGCAGATACTCGATCTTGAGCTAGGGCTGGTCCAGAACCGCATCATGAGGGGTACGGGCGAAAAGTTCGTCTTCTCCTGCACGGAAGAGGCGAAGAAGTTTTTGCTCGAAGAGGGCATAGACTACAAATACGGCGCGCGCCACCTGAAACGCGCCATCGAGCGCTTCCTGGTCTACCCGATATCGAACCTGGTCGCGACGAGCCAGGTGGCGACGGGCGATCTGGTCGTCATCGATTTCGACGGCGGGAGCGGAAAGCTGATCTTCACGAAGGAAGAGGGCGGCGCACTGATCGATCCTTATCGAGAGCAGTATAGCGAGATGTTTGAAAGCGGCGAAGACGAGCTGGCCGCCGCAGCCGAAGCCAGCGAAGGGGGGCTTACGACCGCCCCGCTAAAGGCTATCGAGAAGTAGCACGAAACGCGACCACGCATTTCGGGCAAGCCCGGCGGAGACTGATCTCGCCGGGCTTGGTTGCGTTTTGACTTCCGCCGCGCAAGAATTAATAATGATCGAAGGTTGATTCATTAACGACTTTTTCATGCCCAGTCTTTTTGCCACTCTCACACTGTTAGCGTTAACTGCTGCGCCGTCAGGCGGCACGGAACCGATCCGGATAGGTTTGTTCAGTTTGTTAAAGCCGGAAATCTTACAGGTGCGCGTTTCGGCGGGCGCGACTGCTTCGATAAACGCAGTGGGGTTGAAAAGCGCCGCTCGAATCTCAAACGAAGAGACGATTCGCATTCGACAATCAGGCGCCCGTCTCAATATTGCCCTGATCGATTCCTTCGGCAGGATTAAACAATCGATCGCGACTGCGGAGGCTGAGATCATACCGGCGCAAGGCGCTACGTTTGAGCTTGAGTTGCCGGGAAGGGTAAAGCGCGTCGTGCGCGGGCGCGTCGCCGTCGTAGCCCGTCACGGGCCCATGAGAATAACGCTCACCACAGACCGCGAATCGGCGGTGGCCTCTATGGTCGCAGCCGAGCTTGGCGTCGTCGCGCGGCAGGCCGAGGCGCTCAAAGCCCTGGCCGTTGTCGCCCGCACTTTTTTGGTCTCGCAGCGCGCGCGGCACGCTGGCGAAGGGTTCGATTTTTGCGACACGACTCATTGCCAGCTCTACAGGGGCGAGGCCGATTTGGCGACAGAGGCGGCGCGGCCCGTCATCACGGCGATGGTAGCTCAAACTGCGCGAGAGGTGTTGAGCTACGACGGGCGCGCTATCGAAGGTTATTACTCGGCAGTTTGCGGCGGGTTGTCTAACACGCCTGAGATGGTCTGGAGCGGCGCAAACGCGAGCCGTTACCCTTACGAGCGCATATCGTGCCGGTGGTGCAAAGATTCCGACCATTACGAATGGGAGCGCGCGGCCAGCGCCTCGCGGGTGCTCGACGCGCTCGCGCCCGCGCTCAAAGCGAGACTGTCTCAGTCGGCCCAGATCTTTGTCGAAAGCGACAGGCCCTTCGATTTCGTGCGGTCGGTCGTCGTACGGGACCGCAACCGCGAAGTCCGTTTGAGCGCCGACGAGTTCCGCCGCGCCGTGGGTCGCCGGCTCGGATGGAGCACCGTGCTCAGCCCGACGTTTGAAATAAAACGTCGCGGCGACCTGTTCATCTTTCATGGCCGCGGCTTCGGGAGCCAGGTGGGGTTGTGCCAGGCGGGCGCGATCGCGCAGGCGATTGAAGGACGCGGCTACCGCGAGATACTGAAATACTATTACCCGCAAGCGGAGATCATTTTACATTGATAGCTTTCATACTCGACCTGGGGATTAAGAGAGGACTGGAGCGCTTCGGCGCGTGGCTGATGGGGCTGGGAACGCTCGGGTTGTTTACGATATCGCTTCTCGATTCCGCGTTCGTGCCGTTGCCGAGCGGCCCTGATCTCGTGATGATAGGTCTGACCGTCAGCTCGCCTGAATGGATGCCCATCTACGCGCTCGCGGCGACGCTAGGCTCTACGATCGGCTGCACGTTACTCTATCTGGCGGCGCGGCGCGCGGGTGTGCGCGCTCTCAAGCGCGTGGGGCCGGAGCGGCGCGACCGGATCGAGAATCTGCTTGGCCGCTACGACATGCTCGCTGTGATGATCCCCGCAGTGTTGCCGCCGCCGTTTCCGTTCAAACCGTTCGTGCTCGGCGCGGGCGTGTTCAAGCTGAAGATCACGAGATTTGTGATAGCGATATTCATAGGTCGGGCCGCGCGCTTTTTGATAGAGGGGTGGCTGGCAATCGAGTTTCGCGACGAAGCCTGGCCGCTGATCAAGAAACACGGGGTGAAGGTGCTCGGGTTTGTGGCATTGATCCTAATAATCAGCCTCGCTTTCAAGTTCTACAGAATCCGCACGCGCCGCTCCGCCGCCTTAGCGGTTGACGAGATTCAACCGCCGGATTGATCGGTTGGTGCAAACCCGTCCGCGCGTGACGCATCATAATAATTGAACCGGCGAGCTTGATTGGGCGTGTAGGACTGGTGGAAAAGTCTCTTCCCCGCACCTCGGCGCGTGTGGTAGCATTATTCGTTCTTACAGGTTAATGACTCGGATATACATGAATAAGCTTATCTTCATAATCGCGTTGCCCCTTCTTGCCCTGCCGGGGCTCGCACAGTCGCGCAATTGTTTGCGCATCATGCCCGTAGATGAGATGACCCGCAGCGCGACGCTCATAGCGCGCGTCAGAGTCCACAGGGCCGAAAAAGCGAGATACCGCGGGATGTACACGCAGGTCGCTTTGCTCCGTCCGTCCGACGTCATCGAAGGCGATTTCACGCTGAGGGAGATCAACGTGCTGGCCCGCTCCTCGGTCCGGTGCGCCGAAGACAATTACATCGAGAAGCAGGAGATGCTCGTCTTTCTCGAACCGGAAGAGAGTCTCTTTCACACGCTGAACTTTCAGTACGGCCAGTTCCCGATCGTGGGAGAGATCGTAAAAGGCTGGCGCGATAAAGCGAACAAGCCGATTGATAAGCCTTACGCGGAAGTGCGACAGGAGATATTAGCCTACATCAACGCGGCGCAAACGCCGCCCCAGGAGCCTCAGCCGCAGCAACCCATCAAGCCGCCTGACCCCCGGCCTTAAAGCCTCGATCGGCCTGTAACATTCTTTTCAATTCATGTGAGATTTAATTGGCGAGTCTCGCGAGGGCGACTGTCAGCAGAAGCAATCGCTTTAGCCCTAGCTCGCGGCCCGCAGGGTCGTACCATTCCGCGAGGCTGTGGCAGCTGCTGGACATTCCGCCCGCGCCAATTGTTATGGCGGGAACGCCTAGCGAGATGGGGATGTTTGAATCCGTGGAAGAGCAGTCGAGCCGGGGCTCTATCCCTAATGCGCGCGAGCACTCAATCGCCGTCTGAACTATCCTTGACGAGGCGGGGGTCTCGCCCGACGGGCGGTCGCCGACGCGATTAAAATCGTATGTAAGACTTGTTCCAGACATTGCGCGTTGCGAATTCTCTTCGCGGACCGCGATCTCTACGACGCGGCGCAGGTAGTTTTCAAGCTTGTCTATCTCCTCGCTGGCGACCGACCGCATATCGACAGACATGCTGGCGCGCTCGGGGATCACGTTGATGGAGCTTCCGCCCTCGATCACGCCGACGTTATACGACGTGCGGGGGGCGAGCGGGGCGGGGTAGGCTGCGAACCGCGCGACGGCGCGACCGAGCGCATGCACGGGGTTGACGATTCCGAAATCGCCCCACGAATGGCCCCCCGGCCCGTTTATAGTCACGCGGTATCGGCGCGACCCGAGTGCGCGGTGAGTAATGCGCTCGACCCCCGGCCCGTCCAACGAGACGAACGCGTCAACGCCCTCGCGGAACGCGCCCCTGGTGAACAGGTGCCGGGCCCCTCGCAGATTGCCTTCGCCTTCTTCCCCTACCGTAGCGACGAAATAAACCGTGCCTTCGGTCTCGATGCGAGCGGCGTTCAAAGCGCGCGCAAGCTCCGTAATGCTCGCCACACCGCAGGTGTTGTCGCTGATGCCTGGAGCGTACAACCGGTTTCCTTCGGTCCTTACGCGCACGTCCGTCCCTTCGGGGAAGACGGTATCCAGATGCGCCGACACGATCACGCTCGGGCGGCGGGAAGCCCCCGTGCGCTCAGCGATGATGTTCCCCTCTTCGTCAGCGCGCACGTGCGCAAGGCCAAGCTCTTCGAATCGGCCTTTGACATACTCTGCCCGCGCCTCTTCTTTGAACGGAGGGGCAGGTATCTCGCAGATTCGTATCAACTCTTTGATGGCCCTGTCGCGAGTACAGTCGATATGCGCGAACGCCTCACGCATCTGCGGGGAGTAAAGGAGGGCGTCCAGAGGCAGATTTTGGATTTTAGATTTTGGATTTTGGATTGCAGACTTCAGGAACATGTCTTGATCTTTCATTGCCTTGAGTTAGTTAATATGCGCACGGCGGTCCTTTCAATCCAAAATTGCGGCGCGCGCAAGCGCATCATCCGCCATGAAAATCCAAAATCTAAAATCAAATGAGTGCCATCACCTCTTCATCGGTCAGGACCGAGTTGCACTGTTTCGCATGATTGAATATTCGCTCGACCCGTTCCGCAGTCGGTTCAACGTTGTGGCGTTCGAGCCAGAATATGACATTTGACTTGCCGCTCATCGGGCCAATCTCTATCAACTGCTCGCGCCCGAACATCCTCGCGGGCACGCCCGAATAGACTGCGTCGGCCAGCCACTCGTCGCCCTTGCGAAAGGCTTTTATCACCGCCGAGGCGTGAACGCCCGTAGCGGTTCGGAACGCGTCGCGGCCTACGACGGGGTAGGTGATCGGTATGGGTATGCCCGTAGCCTCGCTCGCCGCTTCGCAATATCGCATCAGATTTGACAGGTCGCGGTCGATGTAGCCCATCAGTTGAAGGTTGACCAACAACTGATCCATGGGAGTGTTCCCCACACGCTCGCCCACGCCGAGCGCCGTCCCGTGCAACCGGTCCGCGCCCGCCTCCATCGCCGCGATCGAGTTTATGACCCCAAGGCCACGGTCTTGATGGCCGTGCCAATCGATCTTCACATCCTCACCCGTCGCTTCGATTATAGATTTTATGTAGGCTATCAGCGCGGTCGTGCCTTCCGGTGTGGCGTGGCCCACAGTGTCGCAGACGCAGACGCGCCGCGCCCCGGCTTCGATCGCCGTCGTGTAGAGCGCGCGGATCGTGTCCGGGTGAGCGCGCGTCGTATCTTCCGTGACATACATGACAGGCAAATCGTGCGAAGCGGCAAACCTCACGGCGTCTTCCGTAGCGGTCAACATCATCTCAAGCGACCAGCCTTCGGCGTACTGGCGGATCGGGCTTGAGCCGATAAAGGTGCAGGCTTCGATAGCAATGCCGACCTTTTGTGATATGTCTACGATGGGCTCTATGTCGGCGCGAACAGTGCGGGACGCGCAGTTAGGGCGAATGTCGAGTTTACAATCGGCTATCTCTCGCGCGAGCCTCGTCACGTCGGCGACGGCGCGCGGCCCCGCCCCAGGCAGCCCTATGTCGGCGCTGTCGATCCCTAGCGAGTCCATCAGATGTAGTATCTCTATCTTCTTGTCGATCGGCGGGTCCGTGACCGAGGGGGATTGCAACCCGTCCCTGAGAGTTTCGTCATCGAACTCCACGCGCCGCGCCGAGGCTCGCTCGCGGCCCGCGTGATTCCAATCGTAAATCAAGCCTTCTCTATCCACAATTTCACCTTCCCAAACGATTAGAGCAAACCGGCGAGCCGAGCGTCAAGATAAAGGGCGACCGAGAGATTTTAGGCTCCTGGCTTCAATGAATTGCAAGACTGCTTCCGCGCTCACGATCTACTTTGTTACTATTCAAGGCAAATCGCGGAGAGATAGTTTGACGGCTGATTTCAAGAAAGCAAACCGAGAGGTAAGCGACGGCGCGCGCGCCTCGCGTGCAATCACGCAAAAACAGGTGGCCTTAGCCCTGGCGGGGATCTTCTTCTTGAACCTGCTGTTGCGCGTCTTCTACATACGCTACGATTTTGTGAACGGCGATGAAGGCGTGCGAGCGTTGACTGCGCTCCGGCTGCTTGAAGGCGCGCGGCTTTACGTCGACGTAGTGACAGACAAGCCGCCCGGCACTACCTTTTTTTACGCAACGGTCTTCGCGATCTTTGGCCGCAGCATGGCCGCCGTCCACCTGGCTGCCGCTGTCTGGAATTTTGCGACCTCCTTTGTCATCTATCTAACAGGCGCGCGCCTGTACGGCAAAAAGGCAGGGCTCTGGGCCGCGCTCTTGTTCGTCTACTTCAGCACGAACTATCTCACTCAAGACATGATGGCGGCCAACACAGAGCTGCTTATGGCGCTACCTTATACCGCGGCGTTTTACTTCTACTCGTCCGCGCCTTCGCGCGCGCGATCCTGGCTGTTGCTTTTTATCGCTGGGGCGATGGCCGGCGCTGCTACGCTGTTCAAACAGGTCGGCGTTTTGACGCTCCTCTTTTTCGCGCTTTACGAGTTGTTCGTTATTTTCATAGCGCGTCGTTCCGAGGATGCGAGCCGCGTAAAGTGGTTGTTGAAGGCTTCGTCGCCGTCGCTGGCCCGACTCTTGCCCGCCGGGCTAGGATTTGCGGCGGTCATAGCGACTTTTCTTTTATGGCTTTATTGGAACGACGCGCTCTTTGATTTTTGGCGCAACGTGGTCGTGCTTGGCGGGCACTACGTCGAAGCTGTGTCGGCCGACCTATGGTTCGGCTTCTTTCGCCGCCGCGCGCTGGGTTACGTGTTATTCAATATAACGCTGTGGTCGCTCGCCGCATGGATCGCCGCGCGAGCCTTAGCCGGTCTCGGCAAGCGCGACCAATCTAACAACGAGGTGATGGCCGATCTGAGAGTGACTTTGTGGGCGGCTACCTCGCTGTTGGGCGTGTTGGCCGGCGGGAGATTCTTCGGCCATTATTTTATACAGGTGTTACCGGCGCTCTCTCTGTTGGCGGCGCGCGGCGTGCTGTTGCTACAGGAGCGACTGCGCGACCCCGCGCGCAAGCGACGCGCGCAAGTAGCGGCGACGCTGCTGGTCGCGACAACCCTGTTCTGCATTGTAAGGTTTCATCACCGCACGGCGATACTCGCATACGAGACGATTACCGGCACTCGCACGCGGTGGAGCGAGCCCTGGGGGATGACCAGGCGCGAGCGCGAAGCCGAGACAATCTCTCGCTTTGTTCGGAGCCGTCTCGATGAGGGTGAGCCGCTTTACATCTGGGATTACGCGCTGGACGTTTACTGGCTTACGGGATGCCGTCCCGCCTCGCGCTACCTGGCCCCATACTACATCACTGGCAAATTCCCTGACGCGGCAATGAGCCCGGACGCGGAAGGGGAGCAGTTTTTGATCGAGGCGCGCGCGCATTTAATAGAAGACCTCAAGCGCAGTCGCCCGCCCCTGATCTTAGACGTGTACGGCAAGCTGAGAGAGTTGCCTTACGCGGAGTTGATCGAATTCCTTGATGCGAATTACGAGTATGAAGGCGAGGTCGGCCCTAACCCTGGCCGCCCGTTTGTCGTGTTCCGACTTATCGAAAGCCCGAACGAGACACAGTAAGAGAGATTTCAAATCGCGGCGCCAGCGTAGTCGCTGGCTTATGCGCAAGCGCATCATCCGCCATGCAAATATGAAATTTCAAATTCTTTGGATGAGCCAGTCGTTAATGAGCGGCAGTGATTGGCGAGGGAAGACGTGCCCTACGGGGAAGCTCATGAACTCGACAGACCGCGCGCGACGGGCAAGCGCTTGCTTAAAACTTCGGGTCCGCTCCAATGCGTAGAACTCGTCGGTCTCGCCGGCGATGATCAGCACATCTGTGTCGCTTTTGTGATATTTGTCTTCGTCCCAATCTCCAGGGATGCCGCCACACACCGCTATCACGCCTCGCACAAGGCCCGGATGCGTGAAAGCGAACCGATAGTTCAACGAGACGGATTGCGAGAATGCAATCAGGAAGACGGCGCTGCTGTTTGTATTATACTCAGCCTGGGTCTGTTTGATGATGGCGAGCAACGTTTCGTGGTGGAGCCGTATAGTCTCTTCGGCTTTGTATTGCATCATCCATCCGAATCCGATCTTCGGGCGGCTCTCTTCGCCCTCTCTCACGAAAAACGAGTTAGGCCCCTGCACGGAGGCGATGGCAAAATCCTGGGAGTTGATCTTGCGCGCCAGGGCCATCATCGATTCTTTGTTCCCCTCGTATCCATGCAGCGCGATAATGAGCGGAAGTTGTGTGCTCTGAGCATCTTCCGGGATGTGTAAGTCGTAATACAGCTTAATTCTTTGCTCGGTATTCTTTTCTGTAATCATCTCGGCTCCTATCATGTAAGGGCTAGCCATTGGGATATTATCTGAAACCGGCGGAATCGGAAAGCGGGCCTTTTATGACGATTTCGCGTGGTTGTGGCCGGAGAGGGCCAGGATTCGCAACAATTTCGCATTATTGACTTTTCTCGGTTTGGTGCTATAGTTACGCCCAAGACTAAGACTGGTCGGGCCCCTATTACTTGAAACAATGATTGATCTTAGGATCTGAAGGGTCGCTGTCGGAGACAGCCGCCTGGTCGGGCGGTTTTGCCCCTTTCCGGCGCGAAGTAGGGTGGGATTGATGTTTAAATCGAATAAACTTGTCGTGTCACTGATGGTAATTATGATCGCTCTTGCCGGAGCCGGGAGCGTCAACGGCCAGGCGGGCAACAAGAACACGAGACGAGGCGAGGCATTCGACCCTATCGAATTCCTAAAGCGTTTCAAGATAGGAATGAGCTACACAGAGGTGCAGGCGATTCTTCCGAAGGACACGGATCAAGACATCCTCTCTTATATCGTCACGGAAGAAGTCTTTTTCTTGAGCGTAGACATACCAACGCAGGCTAACTGGAGCGCCGCTTTCAAATTCGACACACTGGACGCGCCTATGCGAAGGCCGGAGAGGCTCGTGGAGTTGAGCTGCAGCGCTACGGTATCGAGCAACGGCGATTCGTTCGACTCGATAGTTCGCAAAGTGACGGATGCTTTTGGCGAGCCGATCAAGCTGGACAGGTCAGAGACAGAGATTCAGCAAGCCGGATGGCGCGTATCAGGCGGATCGTATTTAGTGCTGGAATACTCTATCGTCCCCACGGGTCTTTCGGGCAAAAACGTCAACGTCGATTTCACGATAAAGAAGCACAAGCGACGCGAAGCGGCAAAATCCAAATCAGTCGCATAACGCATCTATAAACAGCACCGAGCCGGGCGGCTTTATCGAAAAGCCGCCCAAGAACTAATCCTGCCCAAAACGTCCAATTGTAGCGTGAGCCACTTCTATTGCTTGCATCCTAGTGCTCTCTGATACGATCGCGCAGTTCAGCAACTCTTTGAAGGCATTTGTAGGTTTCAGGATCTAGCTAACAAATTCATTAGAATAGCAGAGCAAGCACAGAGTTTCCGTCAATACCCTGTCGTTGAACATTCCGATAGATTTTTGGGAAGACCCTGAGTTCTAGCCTTGCCCAAGAATTTCGTGTTTACGATCCTTTTCAATCTTGTTTTACGCATGAGTAATTGAGGGAAGAAAATAGAAAGGAGCAAGCCTTATGAAAGTAAAGACTAAGGTGAAAGCAGGTAAAGGCATTAACCCGGTACAACACTCTGAATAGGTGGAAGGGAATGAGAGAGGGGCAGGGTTGCCCCTCTCATCTGGAATCGCGCGCTACGGTTTGGTTATGGTTGCCACCTCCGAGGGACATCATACGACCAGCGACTGAAGTGCTTTGTAAAATCCTGTGTCACAACATCTATTGCTTGATTCAATCCAGTTATGAGTTAGGGACAGATACGTCTTTCTGGAGCGAGTGAGGGGCAGCATTGCCCCTCATTTCACCTGTCTATTAGAATCCAGGCCAGCCAGTGTCGCCGCCCCCACCTGCTCTAACCTTTGTCTTAACTTTCATGGTGTGTGCTCCTTTCACCTAAGTTCGGGCTGCTCTCTTGTTGTTATTTTCATTATTAGCTGCCAGCTGGAGTCATCAGCCAGGCACCGGCTTTCACTTTGCTCTTAACTTTCATGATGTGCGCTCCTTTCTGTTTTCTTCCCCCAATTACTAATGCGTAAATCAAGGATGAAAAGGGTCACAGGCGCGGACTTTATGGGCAGAATGGCACTTTGCCCAAAAAGTAAGAAAGCAGTGTTACCAAAAGTGCTTTTTCGTCTACATTTTGGGCAAGGCCCCGAGTTCTGGCCTTGCCCAAAAGCTGCCCATAAAGTATTTCTGCCCATAAAGTAGGCGGCTTGCCCATAAAGTCGGATGGCATGTGAAAGGAGGGTTGCTATGATTCAGACACAACTCGACTGAATCTCCAGGATGATCTGTGATTGAGTTGCCTAGCCAGTATAAGAGCGCCGGATACAGGCAAGCGGAGGCGTTATTTAGTAACAGCGATTAATATTTTAAGGGGGGACATTTATTCGTACACGCTATTACTTTGTTCCCGCTGTATACGCATGTTTCATTGCAATAGGGAGAGGTAGCACTAATTTTGACGGTAATCTGAAACTCGACTGTCCCCGTCGGGTTCTTCTCTTGGCGTAGTTTCTCTGCGCCAATTCGCAGAATAGCTTCTTCCAGAGACGGTGCTTCAGCTAGTTTATCTAAAGCCGCCGCCGACAAGGTTTGCTGTGGAGTCTGGGTTCTCTGTGCCATTGCGAACGTGCACATCGTGAGGGCGGCTAACACTAAGAGCAACAACCTATTCTTTCTCATTTTACGTCCTCCTATTGGGGAATAGACGTAACGGAAGAGATAGGCAATGCAAAAGATTGTAAGTAGAGTCAAAAAAAGAAGGGAGGGGCAACAGTCGCCCCTCTAAGGTGATTTGATTTATTGAGGCTCCTGGCCCCAAAAAGTAGTATCGGTTCCTAGTTCATAGCTGGATTGAATCAGGCAACAGATATTGTGACACAGGATTTTGCACAGCACTTCGTTAGTCTGTGCGACGGGTAGCTTGCTGCGAACGAACCCGCCGAACTTCGCCTTGATCATGCTAAAGGTAGACTCGACGTTAGAACGCTTGTGGTAGTGCTGCATGAACTCTTCACGCTTAAACTGGTAGTAGTGATACATCTTATTCCATATCTCACATCGGCTTGTGCCTACCGCATCTTTCTTAAAGTCAATGTAGGCAACCGCATTCTTGTTATCAACAAGGCGGTGATTGGCATAGCTTGAATAGGCTTTATCGGCTGAGACTTCTCGCACATTGAAACGCTTTGCAGTCTCATTAACCAGCGGGGCGAAGTAGTTATGATCGGCAGCATACGCGCCGCTAATCTCGGCAGAGGTGACAACGTTCGTAGTAACCCCGCACATGATATGGGCCTTTACCCAATCGCGCTTGCTCTCTTCTTTGCCATACTTCTCGTCATACCATCGGTCATACTGCGCCGATGAAAAGCCCGATGAGTCAACGGCAAAGGCAGTCTCGACAGACTTCAACGGAAGGCTTGATTGAACGATGAGCCATTGCAGATAGGGCGTGAGTTCTTCGCCGTCAAAGTGGCTTATGAGCGCGTTGTAGCATGGCAGCTTCGTTATGTAGCGTTTCAAGTAAGCGTCTTTAAGATCGCTCATAAAGCGGCGGGCGGAAACGGTAGAGTACACTTTGTAAGCAGCGGCAAAGGCAATATCCCTAATCGGTATGCGAGTCCTGCCCATCATTTGAATCGGCTCATCTATCCCAGAGCAAAGCTCATAAAGCAGGACAAGAAATCGAGCCTTTTCATTTACCTGTGCTGTGTTGTAGGCTGACCACACTTGCTTATATCTCAGCTTAACAGTCTCAGTAACCGTAGTCGTAGTGACTTCGCCATCGTTCGTTTTGGTCGTAGTCGTGGTCGTGCTGCTCTCGCGCTCCATAACTATTTCGACGGCGTAAATGTGTTTGCATCTGGCGCGTCTCAACTCGAAGTCCGGGCATGTACACGTCGGCCAATCAGGGTCAGTGACGTTAACCTTGTACCGGCCATCGCTATCCGATTGTGAAGGAACAAGCCATGTGTTGCCTTTCTTCGTCAGCTTGCTCTTTGCCGCGATTACTAACGCTTTCTGCTCTCTCTCGCTCATAACGCCTCCGTAGTTTCAAGCTACGGATATATTACAACAGAGTATATATACTGTCAAGTAATATTTAGCTTGACAGTATATATTATTCGGTAGTATATTGGCCCCATTATGCCAAAAATAAAGATGACTGTATGGGGCTGGCGATGTGGGCGATGTGAGCATGAATGGCTGCCCAAAGATTTGAAGTCTGAGCAAGAACCTCGCGTATGTCCGAAGTGCAAAAGCCCTTACTGGAACAAGCCACGTCAGCGCCCTAAGAAGCCCTGATTATCATAATGTCGGCATCTTTCGGGGCGGATTCTCACCGCCCCTGAGTCGCATGGCTCATCACCGCAGTATGTTTAACTGCCAGTTTTCAGAATCGCGCTTCGGATTTTTGCCCGAGCGCACGAGCTTTAATTCAAGCGGCAGTCTGACAGGTCTGCGGCCATGCCCGCGCCGTTTACGTTCTATCTTCATTCGCACCTCACAAGACAGACCTATATTGGCCTGCCAGAAAGAGCAGGGTAGATTTAGCGTAGCTTTGGACTTGCGGGCTGTTCTGAAGGCGTGGTATAAAGTGAACAACCCGCTAGAACAAAGCGGCCATTACGTTTGCGTCAAAGATCAAAGATTTAAAATTTGCATCGCCCTTGATAGTCAGTAGCTATCAGGGGCTTGCCTTGTCACCTCCACTTCAAAATGAAAGCCAGCATGAAGCGCCTCGAACTCACCTCACGCTGGCTTATCACTGTTAGCGCCAATGCACTAACGATTTAAACTCTAGTGACTCGGTTCGAGGTCGAGTGATAGTGGCATTCTACTATTGGGCTACCGCTAGAAAGCAAGCACAATCCCTAGCGTAAAACGATTTAAAACGGTTTAAAACGCTTTAGACCATTCCGAAACGGTTTAGTACGGTTGCGACCCATTCAGCAGTGCTGGTCGTATCACCATCTCGGATAGCTGTATGCCTATTAAAGAACTCATCCTCTAAGCCGCTAAATTCTCCATAAAAATCATAAATCGTTTTCTTGCTTACGCTCATGGTATCGGCAAGACGTTCGATGGGTAGCCCGCTTCGCTGTCCGGGCTTTCTTGATGATGCAATGTGCTTAATCGCTATGTCAGCATCACATAGAAACCTTTTGAGCTTTTGCCGTCTGCGTGCATGTTCTTGGGCATGGGTCTGGAGTGTGCGTATCGCTTCTTCGGATTCAGCTACAGGCGTTTCTAGCAATCGACATTCCTCTTCTATCATATTCGATGTCACAATTGTAAGAGCCTCGATACGCGCCCATGCTTGTCTTGACCATGTTCCCTCATGCCGTTCGGGGGGAAATCTGGTCCCCCATTCATCGTAAAGTTTATATAGATGTTCACTGACCTCTTCAAAGAACGGTTCCCATTCAACATCGCGGTACTGAGCAACAGCCGCCTCACCGCAGAGCAGATCAGCCTTTCTCATTAAGGCATATTTGATGGTTTCGAGAACGTAATGGTATTGAGCGAGCCAATCGGCTTTTACCTCTTCCCACACTGGCCCCTCGCGCTCGCCATAGTAATCATATCGTTGATGCCAGTGATGAAGCTCCGGTGCTTCTTCGCCCTCGCTCTCAATTACAAAATGGAGCGAGTTTCGCAGTCCTCCGACAATTTCTTCGGTTTTAATCTTCGGTGTGACTCTGATTCTTATTTCTATCGGGTCGGCAAGGTTCGTGAATGTAGAATCGTCTTTTGACATCGCAGCCCTCCTGTTAGCTGCCCTGAAATATTCTCGACTCGCCAACATGCTCAGGAAGGCATGCTGTCCATCGGGTAATTACTCCGATGTAAGGCGAGCCGATTTCGAGGCGATTATATCAGAATCAAAAAGGGAATGGGTTTTGGGGTAGGTTATTTTTCCGGTTTTTCCATGTCCTTTTTCATCTTAGCGAGCAGGCCATCTCTCCATCGCTGCTTTGCTTCTTTGGCTTCATCCGTGTTAGGGAAAGTAGAATCAATCACCTCTTCAATAATCATTTCGCGCTCAATCCTATCGTCGGTTTCACCAATGGCGAGCATGAGCGTGGTTAAATCGTTCGGCTCGGTTGATTCATATATCCAGCCTTCAACCTTATCGCGAACGTCAAAAACATCGCTGATGAAATTAGCATAGGGGAAGCTCGGTTCCGTTTCTTCTACTTCGGTTTCTTCAACGTCTTGAGTCTCCGCCACTTCCCCAAAGGGATAGTAGATCACATTCGATCTATTGAACGTGACCATTGATTTTCTTGACGACTTCGCTTCAATCTCTTTCGCGGTTTCGGGCCAGTTGGGATAAAACGCCGTGTAAGGGCTGAGTATAACGGGCGTGATGACTTTTGAAGCCTCTTCTAGCTTGCCAATCTCGGCTAACTCTGTCGCGTAGCTGTTGTAAGTATCACAAGCCAGTGGGACGTTTCCGAGCTTAGGTATTAGGGGCAAGACTCCTTCAAGGTATTCAATCGCTTTATCATGCTCGCCTCGTGGGCCTAGTATTGCAGCGATGCCAATGGCTGACTCAATGACAATGGAAAGATGTTCACTCTTTACAAGGTCGAATCTTAGCTTCAACGATTCGTCAAGATCGTGGTCTATTTCTTTGATACCGCTGAGCATGAGAGTGGCCTTGTCTGCATAGGTTCCTTTTAACTCCTGGCGCACTCGTTCAAGCTTTTCATACGCTGCCTGCTTTTGACCTGTCTTGTGCAAGAATAATGATTGGTAGTAATCCCCTACAGCATCAAACGGGTGAGAGAAAAGCGATAAGGCTTTTCCAAACTCATGCTGTCCTTTCGCGTCTTTAAGGCAGTAGCAATACTCGGCTTTTTCTAGTAGTTGATACAATAGCTGGCGTTCTGACTCTCTCGCGGAGGATAAGAGCATGAGAAAACGTTTGATTGTAGCTTTGCTCATGGTGTTCCTTTCGTTCGCCCCGGTCTATGCGGGGCATTCTGTAGCGGGCGGCTATGGCTACTGTGAGTGTGATAACCCCGCAAGCCATGAAGCACCTAACGGGCTTGTCATAGAAGACACTCAAGAATCGGCTCCAGAGTTGGGACTACTTGTGTTAGTTCTGGCTGCTTTGATGCTTAGATACAGAGCCTAAGCAAAAGGGTAAAACTTAGTTCGCCGTCGCTCTAGTGGCGACTAAATAGCTGTCTGCCGCATTCTACTAGAAATCAAACAGGATGCAAGCGGGAAATGTGGGAAGGGCTACACACTGACTTTATGGGCAAGATCAGGGCTGACGGGCGAGTGTATCAAAACCGACTTTATGGGCAGAATGGCACTTTGCCCAAAAAGTATTAACCGAGTGTTACCAAAAGTGCTTTTTAGCCTACATTTTGGGCAAGGCCCCGAGTTCTTCTCTGCACATAACCACAATATATTGTACTTTTATAATTGACAGACGGCTATCTATAGTGTAAACTCCGAATCCGCTACGAGGATAAAAACAGCCAGGGAAAAGCACCTTAAACGTTGTAGATTAAGCAGACCGGGCGGTATTATAAGTCTCAGGTCAGGCTGGGCGTCTCTACGGCGAATTGGTGCGGCAACAGATGGTTTACAAGCAGGCACTTGAAATATTCTCGCCTCGGAGCAGCCCGGACCGGCGACCTTGCAGGGGGTCGAGAGGCCGAGCTGTTAAAACAAACCTAATTTAGCAGGCATATCTCTAGTCCCCGTGTTATCCGGCTGGCGCAGGGGACGCATCGGTTTCTGCGGCAGGCGCCTGCGACGGACATATTGAGACTCTCAAGGAGATAAGAAGATGGCTTCCCGATCTATCGGCGATATTAAGTCAAACGGCCAGACCTCACTGGAAGAAACGATCCCGGCTATCATCCCGCACACGGATAGAAGAAACGCCGCCGGGGCCGTCGATAACAACGAGCTTAACGAGCTAGGGCAAAAGATATTCCTGGACCGTTACGCGATGAAAGACATGCGCAAGCGCACGCTCGCCATAGGAGACATGGTCATTGTCTGCGTCGACGCCAAGACCGGCCAGCGTGAGATAGGCATTGTGCGCACTATGGACGAGCCGGCAGCCGGCGGGACCGGCCGCGTGACGGTCGAGCTCAGAGACGGCGCGACCATAGAGTGTTTGACCGAGCACGTGTCAAAACCCGTAGAGACAGAGCCCGAGCAGATGATGGAGCGAGTCGCGCGCGGCGTTGCGGCAGTCGAGCAAGAGCAGGCCGACGAGTGGTATGAAAGATTCCGATGGCTGTTAAACGGCTGGAAGTTCGTGCCTGCGGGCCGCATCCTGACAGCAGCCGGGACCGATCAACAACTGACATTCTATAACTGCTACGTGGTGCCTTCACCCAAGGACTCGCGGCGCGGCATCGTCGATACGCTCTCTCAGATGATGGAAATCATGTCGCGCGGCGGCGGTGTCGGCATCAACGTTTCGAGCCTGCGGCCCCGCCACTCTTACGTGAAGGGCGTCAATGGCCGCTCTTCGGGTTCGGTTTCGTGGGGCGCGCTCTACTCTTTTGTGACGGGCCTTATAGAGCAAGGCGGCTCGCGGCGCGGCGCGCTCATGCTCATACTGAATTGCTGGCACCCGGATGTGCTTGAGTTCATCAACTCGAAGCGCGAGATGGGCAAGATCACCAACGCTAACATCTCCGTCGGTATCACTGATAAATTCATGGACGCCGTGCACGCGGACGCCGACTGGGACCTGGTATTCCCCGACGCGTCGGACCCCGATTACGAAACGATGTGGAGCGGGGACCTCGACAGGTGGATAGCAGCAGGCAAGGCCGTCATCACGCATAAGACCGTAAAGGCGCGGGCGATCTGGGACTCAATTATCGAATCGGCCTGGGCTTCGGCGGAGCCCGGAGTCTATTTCATCGAGCGCTCAAACAAGATGTCCAACTCCTGGTATTACGAATCCGGATACCTGGGCTGCACGAACCCATGCGGCGAGCAGCCGCTGCCCGGCTTCGGCGTCTGCAACCTGGGCGCGATCAACCTGTCGAGGTTTGTGAGCGACGGCGACGTGGCCTGGGAAGATCTCGGCAAAGCGGTCCGCTACGCCGTGCGCTTCCTCGATAATGTAATCGATGCGACACCGTACTTCTTTGAAGAGAATTATGCGCAGCAAAAAGCCGAGCGCCGCGTCGGGCTAAATACTATGGGGCTGGCAGAGATGCTGATCCGGCTGGGCATACGCTATGGCTCCGAGGAATCCGTACAGTTCATAGACCGCCTCTACCGTTTCATCTCAAGCGAAGCTTATCAGGCTTCATCCGACATCGCGGCAGAGAAGGGACCGTTCCCGATGTTTGATGCCGATAAATTCCTGGAGTCGGGCTACATGCGCAACATGCCCGAGGACGTGCGCCAGTCGGTACGTGAAAAGGGCGTGCGCAATGTCACTCTTCTCACACAGGCCCCGAACGGAACTATCGGGACTATGGTGGGCACGTCTACGGGGATCGAGCCGTTCTACTTCTGGAACTACTTCCGCAAGTCGCGTCTCGGCCAGCACGAGGAGCGCGTGCGTGTGCTTGACGAGTGGCAGAAGGCGCACCCCGGCGAGCCGCTTCCAGGATACTTCGTCACCGCTATGGACCTTGCCCCCGAAGAGCACGTGAAGGTCCAGGCCGTCATACAGCGATGGGTCGATTCTTCGATATCGAAGACATGTAATCTGCCTAACTCTTACACGGTCGAGCAGACGCGCGAGATTTACGAGCTGCTTTATCGCCTGGGATGCAAAGGCGGAACGATCTATCGCGACGGTTCGCGCGACGTTCAGGTGCTGAATCTCAAGGAGGAGGATAAGAAAGCGAGCGGGCCGGCTAAACAGATCGCGGAGGCTTCCGCCCGGGCAGCGAACGAAGCTGCTGCCGCGACAGAAATGGCGGCTGCCGTTAACACCTCTTCATCAGAGCTTGTCAAGAGCGAAGGCGGATTGCAGCCTAAAGTTCGCCCGCGTCCTTACAAGCGTCGCGGATATACCGTGAGCAAAACCACGCCTTCCGGGACCGCGCACATCACTATGAATGAGGACGAAGAGAACCAGCCGTTTGAAGTCTTCCTCGAAATCGGAAAGGCGGGGTCGGACATCAAAGCGATGGCCGAGGCGATGGGCCGCCTGATGTCGCTCATACTCCGCATGGCTTCGCCGGTCTCTCCGGTCGAGCGAGTGCGCGAGATCGTCAAGCAGATTACCGGCATCGGCGGCGCACGCTCTTACGGTTTCGGCAAGCGGCGTGTGTTGAGCTTGCCCGATGCCGTAGGCCAGGCGCTCGCCGAAAATTACCTCGGCGTCAGCTACGGCAACGAGACGGATGGGCAGGGCGCGGAGATGGGTGTAGAAGCCGCGCAACTGGCCGGCGAAATGAAGCAGAAGGCTCCGGCGCCTGGAACGTCGGCTGATCTCTGCCCGAACTGCGGCGATTCTGCTTTCGTCAGAGTCGAGGGCTGTCAGACCTGTTACGCCTGCGGCTATTCAGAATGCTAGACAACGCTTTCTCATCTTGATATTAAAGGGCGGGCTGCTCGGCCCGCCCTATTTTTTTTCGTGGCGAGAATCATGATGAACAGAAGAGAATTCAATCGCATCCTGGCGAGTTCCGCGACCGGATTGCTGGCAACCGACATTACACACGGCAACAGGCTGACAAGACAGGCAGCGGATAAATACACGATCAACGCCGAGCGTTTGCGCAAGAGCCTGGAATCGCTCTCCGAATACGGTCGCAATCCCGAAGGCGGCGTCAGCCGCGTCGCCTGGACCGAGCCCGACATACAGGCCAGGCGATTTGTCATCGATAAATTGATGTCGGGCATCGGACTTGACATTCGAATCGACACGGCCGGTTCTATCTACGGCCGCCGCGAAGGGACGGAAAAGAATCTGCCGGTGATATTGTTCGGCTCTCACATCGACAGCGTGCCCAAGGGCGGCAACTTTGACGGCGACGTGGGCTCTATGTCAGCAATCGAGATTATGCGCACGCTCTACGAAAAAAAGATCGCGACGCGCCATCCGCTCGAATGTGTCATCTGGTCTAACGAAGAGGGCGTGCACTACGGGCGCGGTCTGTTCGGCTCGCGCGCCGTCGTAGGAGAGTTCGAGCCGGGCGAGCTTGACGAAAAAGACGAGGAGGGTCTGCATATTCGCGACGCGGTCCGCAGCGTTGGCGGGGACCTTGCGCGGATAGAAGAAGCGCGTCGAAAGCCGGGCGAGATCGCGGCCTACATAGAGCTTCACATAGAACAGGGCGGGTTGCTCGACAAAGCGGGAATTCCGATAGGCGTGGTCGAAGGGATCGTCGGTATCAATCGTTACGACGTGAAGATCACTGGCTTTGCCAACCACGCGGGGACTACGCCAATGCCCGACCGAAAAGACGCGCTCGTTGCGGCTTCAAATCTTGTGATCGCGGTCCGCGAAGAGACGATGCGCCAGCCCGGCCAACAGGTGGGCACAGTCGGCAAGCTCGCGGTGAAGCCCGGCGCGCCTAACGTCATTCCGGGCGAGGTCGATCTGGTTATCGAGCTTAGGGATCTGTCGCTGGAAAAAGTGGAAGCGATATTCAGCCGCATCGAGAAGCGCGCCGGAGAGATCGAGCGCCGGACGGAAACTAAGATCGAATTCAAGCAGACAAGCTCTCACAAACCGGCGCTCGCGACTCCCTGGGTGAGAGATCTGATCGCGAAAGAGGCCGCAGGAGCCGGTTTCAAGACGATGAGCCTGCCTTCGGGCGCGGGCCACGATGCACAGATGCTCGCGCGCATAGCGCCGATGGGGATGATATTCGTCCCTTCCGTAGGCGGCATAAGCCATTCGCCGCGAGAACTGACCAGGTGGCAAGACGCGGCCAACGGTTGCGAGGTTTTACTGAGGACCGTGCTGGCGATAGACAAGCAGAGGTAACGTTTAAATCTCTGTTGTGTATTTCGGGAAGGTCTTGAGTATCTTCGCTTCTATTGCACGCCGGTCGTTATCGGCCGTCGCCGCGGCGAGTTTCGTCCGCAACTTCTTGCGCTTTTCGTAGCGCTTGCGCCGGCGCTTTATCTCTCTGTCACGCTCTCTCATATACTGGCTCGATCTCCTTTACTGGATTTCAGACCGCAGCATTTTAGCCACGCATATCCATCCAGTCAAATAAAACCGATCATCTAAATAGCCTCGATCTATGAGCATTTATTTTCTTTTGCCTTTTTTCTTCCGCTTGCGAGGATTGGCTGGTGGTTGGCGGAATCCCGGGCGAACAGCTTTTGCAAGTATAGATTGGTTAAGTCGCTCTGCTTCTGAGTAGAGAATGTGATTCTTGGGCAACTCATGTAACAACGGGTTAAGGATATCAAATGCAGACTTCCGATCGTCCTTATTGAAATAGCTGACGGCCAAATTCAAAGTCAATCGTAAAGTTATAGGATGAGACTTTCCATATGTGTCTTTACTTAGCGCCAGGGCTCTTTGGGCATACACAAGCTCCTCTTCGTGGCGCCCGACGCGGCCTAGCGCGTTGCCGACGTTGTTCAGTGATGTGGCTACATCTGGGTGCTTCTCCCCAAGTAGCTCTTGATACATGGCCAGAGCTCTTTGGGCATACACGATCTCCTCGTTGTAGCGCCCGAGGTGGCCTAGCGCACTTCCGACGTTGCTTAGTGACGTAGCTACATCTGGATGCTTCTCCCCAAGTAGCTCCTGCCGGAGCGCCAGGGCTCTCTGGGCATGCGAGAGCTCCTCTTCGTACCGCCCAAGGCGGCCTAGCGCACCTCCGACGTTGTTCAGTGATGTGGCTACGTTAGGGTGCTTCTCCCCAAGTAGCTCTTGATACATAGCCAGGGCTCTCTGGGCATACGAGAGCTCCTCTTCGTACCGCCCAAGGCGGCCTAGCGCACTTCCGACGTTGTTCAGTGATGTGGCTACGTCAGGGTGCTTCTCCCCAAATAGCTCCTGCCGGAGCGCCAGTGCTCTCTGGGCATACACAAGCTCCTCTTCGTACCGCCCGAGATGATCGAGTGTGTTGCCGACATTGCTCAATGAGGCTGCTACATCCTCATGTCTCTCGCCGTGTAATTCTTGTCTTAACTCTAAAGATTCTTTATGCCTTTTTAAGGCAGTATTGGGGTCTCCAAATAATGAGATAATAGTTCCAGAATCATTTAATAGATGAGCCTTCAAATCCGCATCCTGTAACCCTAAATCCGTATAAAGTACTAAAGCTGCATCGAGTAGAGCTTGAGTTTCTAGATAACGCCCTTGATGGAATGATGGGTATGCTTGTAACCACATTAATCTGCTTGCATATGGCGGAGAGAATTTTCTAGCATTATGTTCCCAGGCCTTTAGGTGGTCAATTTCAGCCTCATATTTGCTAAGGTCTGAAAAGTTATTTCGCATTTTCTTAAACCAGTCTCCGATTGCTTTGCAAACACTAGCAACCCACTTCTCTTTTCCCTCTAAAGGGATATCTTCTCGACGTACTTCTCGAACAAGGCGATGAATAGCGTAACTATCGATATTCTGAGGTTTGTTTAGCAAACGTAATGTAGTGCCTAAGCTGAGTGCGCCCAGTAATTCGGTTATATCTTCAACGTTGAGAAGATAACAAAGTAAATCGGCTCCCATCGGTGCAGGGCCACTCCAGGTAAGCAAATCTAAAATATCTCTGAGTCGCGGTTCATCTTCAAAAAGGCTTTCATTAATCTTCAGCGTAGAATAGAGATCAGCCTTATGCTTGGTATATGCGTTTTGAAGAAATTTCTTCGGTAACGCTTCTTTTAAGTTGTTAGTTAAGAAGCGTTGATATTGTTCCCAGTCAAAGGTCGGGCGGTGACGAAGATAAGCTCCAGCCAATTCTATTGCCAATGGTAGTCCGCCTAATAGCTTTACAATACTAAGCGCCGCGCTCGTTTCAGGTCCTTCGGATGGCTCCCGCCGAGCTTCCTGAATCAACAGCTTGTAGGAAAGATTATCATTTAAGGGGTCCAGAGGAATTGGTTCAAACCCATATAATTCAAAACGAGTGGTTGCTAAAACGTGAGTATCGTGGTGGAGCAGTTGTAATAAATTACTTATTGCGTCTTGTGACTCAACATTATCAAGTATTACAAGACAATTGGGATACGCACTTAATCTTTGTCGCGCTACAGCGAGCTTGTCTTTATGTTCCGATTCCGGGGCTATCCAACCTCCTTTATCAACTAAGTCGACAAGTTGTGTTTCAATATCTTGATCTACATTGATCCAGATTATTCCATTATTGTAAGCGTCTTTCGAATCATAGGCGTACTCTACTGCAAGCTGAGTTTTTCCTAACCCTCCAAACCCTTCAATCATCACCGCATGTCCTATGCCCGTTCGTGGACCGTCGGCTAGTAGGTTCCGTACTTTTTCAAGGTCTTTTTCCCGGCCAATTACTTGGTCGCCCTTTTGATCAAAGGGCACAAAGAATACATAGTTGCTCAAATCATAAGATTTCGTGGCTGAGGGGGGTGGCTCAATTATTGATAACGGTTGTGTTTTCTCAGTGTATGTCTCTTCAGGCGGAGTGGGAATGACTTCTGAAATGATTAAAGGTTTCGACAGCCTGAAAGATTCAACAATAGAGTCATCGGTATCCAAATCAAGCTCGTAATGAGGAATGATTTTTCGATGCCCTGCTTTCATATCCTCCAACTTACGCGGCCAGATTTGAAGTGTTCCCGTATCACCTTCTGCGGAAAGCCTTCCGGCGCTATAGCCGTGTATTCGTATCTTTGTACCATCCCCCCAAGTTTCCATTCCAAAAAGAGAAGCTCCTTGGAGATAACGTTGCGTAGGTGAGCCACCTGTACGAATTGATTGCGATAGCGGCTCGTGCATATGGCCGAACAGGTGAAGCGCAAACCTGCCAGGAGGATTGATCTCAGCTTTAAACTCTCTTACGCTATTCGGGTGTAACCAGGATTGTGGGTGATGTGTTAAAAGTAATGCAGTATGATGATCTTTAATCCATTTAACTGCGTCATCGTCACGGACCCCGTCCAATTGACGAGTATCCAAATCGAGAAGCCCCTCATAATTCCCGCCACCAAGCTGAAGGTAGCTGGAGTTGAAACCAATAATTGCTGTTTTTAACCCCTCCTTTTCAATACTGAAGGAGAAATCACCAGGTATTATCCCCTTATAAAGCTTAGCTTCTGGAACTGCCGGAGAAGACTGCCTCCATTCCATGTATGAGGAGAAAGCCTTAGTAATAGTTTGCCTGTACTCATTATCCAGACTTTCCCAGAAAAGATCTCTTAGTTCCTCATCATCGTGCCAGAGCTTAAACGATCTAACCGTTCCCAGTTTGGAATCTGGTCTAATTAGATCATGATTTCCTGGTACAGGTAGTAATATAGGATTAGAACCAAGATTCTTTAGATGCGTCCAAAGGTCATCTAAAAAGCGATTTAAATCATCATATTCCTCTTTCTTTCCCGAATAAGCGAGGTCTCCTGTGAACAACACCATATCCCAGGGACCAGACTTTTTATGAAGTTGTTCAAGGTCGCGATAAAACTCCTCTCGAAAGGTAGGCCATAGCCAACCTCCTTTCATCCCTTGATGGAGGTCTGTGAGGTGTAACCAATTAATCGCTGGCATTGTCAATTCCTGACCTAACTCAAAACCAAAAATCAACCATGATCGCTAACTGTAAGTAAGTCGCTATCTCGAATAGGAGCCTGAAATGCGGGCGCATTGTAGCACAAAGCACCAACATATATTAAGGAAAGTTTGCGGATATTTCAGGCGAATATATGAAGCTCCTGTTTCTAACAGCGTCACGCCTTACGCGAAATATAGTTTGGGAATACAGGTATGTTTAAGGTTATAAGATCATTCTGTACGTAAGAAAACACCCTTCAGCGCTTTGGGATTTGGATGTTATACCCACATCCTCACTTGACTTTCTCGGAATTATGATCTATATATGATTTATATAAGATTTATATATAAGGATAGACGAATGCAGAAGACAAAAGTGAGGACCTTTTCGGCGACCGATCGCGATGTGGCGATGCTCGAAGCCGTGGCGCGTTATCACGGGCTGAACAAGAGCGCGACGATCACGAGCCTGGTTCGCAGAGAGTTCTGGAGAGTATTCCCTGCGGGCACGGACCGCATTAAGCCTGATCGTGGGGCGAAAGTGGAGGAAAAATGAGCACTCAAATCGTAAATCTTACACCGGCAATCGCGCCTGCTTTAGACGCTGACCGCGCGGCTTTGATGAGCGAGATTCGCGAGCTTGCCCAACGGCGCAAGGCGATTATACTGGCGCACAACTACCAGGCGTCGGACGTGCAGGACGTGGCGCACTTCACGGGCGACAGCCTCGGCCTGTCGATGGAAGCGCAGAAGACCGACGCCGAAGTCATAATCTTTTGCGGCGTTCATTTCATGGCGGAGTCGGCCAAGATAATGAACCCGGAAAAGCGAGTCCTGCTGCCTAACCTTTCGGCTGGTTGCTCGCTCGCCGATTCGATCACGCCCGAAAGCCTCGAAGAGTGGATGCACCGTTACCCGGGCTACACTGTGGTGACTTATGTGAACTCCAGCGCCGAGGTGAAGGCCCTGAGCGACATCTGCTGCACTTCTGCCAATGCCGTCTCCGTCATCCGCAGTCTGCCTTCGGACAGAATTCTGTTCACGCCCGACCGCAACCTTGGGAACTGGGTCAAAAAGCAGGTGCCGGAAAAAGATATAGTCGTTTATGACGGGGCTTGCCCGACTCACGACGTGCTGCGCGGCGCGAACGTCACCAAAGCGCGGTCTGCTTTCCCCGGCTCGGTCGTCATAGCTCACCCCGAATGTCGTGAAGACATTATCGCGATGGCCGACGAAGTCTGCTCGACGACGGCGATGATCGACCGCATAGCGAAACATCCGGAAGCGAAGACGTTCATCATAGCGACAGAGAGCGGCATCATTCACCAGATGAAGAAGCGCTACCCCGACCGCGAGTTCATAATGGCTGACGGCTGTATCGGCTGCCGCCTGCATTGCCCTTACATGAAGATGATCTCGCTTCAGAATGTGAAGCGCTCGCTGGTCGAAGACAAATTCGAGATAACGGTCGAGCCAGACGTTATGGAGGGCGCCCGCCGCGCGCTCGAACGCATGCTCGCCGTGCCCAGGGACAATTAAGCAGGGGTCAGGGGCCGGGTGCCAGGGGTCAGGGATTCGTAATCGCGGCGCGCGCAAGCGCATCATCCGCCATACAAATTTGAAACCTCAAATCCTCTTTTCCCTGACCCCTGGCACCCGACACCCGGCCCCTGATTTCTGTGGTAGAATAATTCAAACTTTCGGGCGACGGGCTAGGTCTTAACCATTGGAAGGGTCTCGGTGGGCTGTGATTTATGATTAAGAAGCTTTTCATGACGGGTTTCGCGCTTGTGATTGTGATCGCGCTGTTTGGGGATCAAACGAGCGCGTATTCACAATTTCGCGCGCAGAGGCCGCGCCAGGAAGGCCGCCGCCCCGGAAAGATCAATCGCAGGCTTGATCGCATCAATCGCCCCCCTCTTGGAGACACGCAACCCGGTCGCCCCGCACAGAAGCGCCGCTTGCAGCAACAGTTGATGCAGGCGATTGGTTTGACCGACGACCAGCGCACGCGCATGGCAGACATACGTCGCAGCCACGAAGACGCGCTCATCTCCGCCGGACGCCGCTTGCGCCAGGCTAGACAGGCGCTCGACCGTACCATAATGAGCGAGCAGTTTGACGAGGCGCTCATACGCCGTCGCGCCGAAGAACTGGCCGAGGCACAGGCCGATATGATCAGGTTGCGGGCGCGCGTCCGCGCTGAGGTCCGTAGCGTGCTTACGAGCGATCAGGTGATCAAGTTTAATGAGCTTGAGCGGAGGCTGCGCCGCCAGATGCGCGAGCAGAGACAGAATCAGATGAACGGCGAGAACCAAAACATGACCGACCCTCTGACGCCTCCCGGTTTTGAAGAATTCGATCTCGTCAGTCTGTTGCTTTCCAGAGATTGATTCCGCGCACTCCGATAAATTACCCGGCGACAATTCCCTGAGCTGCATAACGCGCCAGCGCCATTATTGTGAACTGTAGGTTCAAAGTAATGCTCGCCGGCATCACGCTCGCATCGCATATCCAGAGATTCTCTATGCCGTGAACCTTTAGATTCTCGTCGACCACGCCCCGTCGTGGATCGTTGTGAATGACGTTCCCGCCTTGAGGATGCGCGCTCTCCACTTTGAAATTATCTATGGGGCCGATGCCCGCGAAGTAGTCATCGATGCTCTCGCCGCGCTTGAGCGTCCGCGCGTCGAAGCGCGTGGTGTATATCTCCTCAGCGCCCATTTCAAACATCGCGCGGGCGGTCAGGCTCATCCCTTTCGCGAGCCGGCTCCAGTCTGAGTCGTTCATTTTGAAATCGATCACGTACCCGCCGTCCGACAAAAGATTCCTCTTTATCTCGCCGTAAGACAATGAAGCGACGGTCGGTGCCGTTACGGCGAGGTTATCGAACGCTTCGACTACTTTCATGAATCCGTTGCCCCACTGAGGCGCGAGAAAGCCCAACACCGCAGGCGGCCCGAAAGCAGTCTCTATCACCATGCGCTCTTCGGGAACATCGATTACGTAGCCGATCTGCTGCCCCGCCCACGCTCGCTGCGGGGTCGAAAACCGACCTATGACGGGGCTCCCGAAATTGCAGGTGAATCGCTTGCCCACGGTGTCCGCGCCGTCTACCGCCCCGAGGAAATGGCTATCCATGAGCAGCTTCGAAGATGCGTAAGCGCCGGCGGCGAGAATGAATCTGTCCGCTTCGATCTCGATGTCGAAACCCCTATCGATGTCTACTTTCACGCTCCTGACGCGCCGCGAATCGCCGTCGCCTCCGAATCTTATTCTCTCCACCTTGGCGTTTGGGACCAGAAGCGCGCCGCGCTTCACTGCGGCAGGAATAGTCGTGTTGAGCATCGATTGCTTCGCGTCATACTGGCAGCCGTAATTGCACCGCCCGCAGCCTATGCAGCTTTCGGTATTGGCCGGCACAGTCTTCACCGCCCACGGCGGCGCGAGGCTTTCAAATCCTTGTTTGACGGTCTTCGCCGCAGTAGTGATGATGTGATCTTCAAGCGTGTGAACTTTAATTACGGGAGCTATCTCGTCATACATTCGATTGAGGCGCGGCCAATCGAGGCTCGCGCCTGCCGCTTCCCATGTCTTGACGAGTATGTCATCCCACCACGGCCCTTCGGGTTTGATGGCGATGGCGTTATTCAAAGTAGTTGAGCCGCCTACGCAACGCCCCTGGCGAAAAGTGAACTTCTGGTCCGCTGTCAACGTCGCACCGGCATTCATGAAAAGCTGCGCCGTCGCATCCATCGCGCGAATAGGGAAGCCTTCATTAGTCACAAGCGGACCCGACTCTAAAATGATGATTCGCGCATCAGGGTCCAGCTCCTGTATCGAGTAGGCGGCGATTGCGCCGCCCGCGCCTGAGCCGATGACGCAGTAGGTCCGGCGGTCTTTCGGCTTTTTTGCAACCTGCGCCGGAGTCCTGGCCGCCTGTTGCAACATAGTCGACACGGCGGTTCGCGGAGGGTTGATAATCTGCGGGCCGCTCGGCGGCTCGAAATCTCTGCTGGGGTAAGGGGTGTACCCGAGGGCCTGCCACGTCGAGTCCAACTCCATGTAAGCGCCCGACAGCAATGATTTCACCGTGGAGAGCAGGAGCGTTCCTTTGATCAAATCGTCTTCCTGCTCGGTCGCCTGGCTCGCCATAGTCCTGAAAAGATTGTCTACAAATTCGGCGCGACGCTCTCGGCTCATGGCCAGGAACGCCGCGCGAGCCTGCTGGCTTTTGCTGCCGGCCCAGGCGTTGACTATGAATTGTAAGAAGTTCGACCTGGGAAGCGATTTCGGAATTGATACGGGCAGTATCAAAGTGGCGAGCATTACCTGGACGAAGACCGGATGAGGGACGCTTCTGACGAATTTCTCTAACTGCGAAACTATCGCTTCGCCATCAGGTTTCAGCTCCGGCCTCCCTTCGCCTATAACCGTCTCGGCGAACGCTTTTAGAAAGGGGCGATTCGCCTTCCACAAACTCCACAGCAGCGGATCAATCAAGCTCTTTTCCATATAGACTCTCCTCTCATCACATGAGACGCCAAAGCCGAGCGCGGCGCTGCAAGATTTGGTGCGAGTGCGGGGCTGGAGATACAAATCTGAATTGGTTTCGATGGGCCCGTGTAACCATAGATCGATTCGCGCGTGAGCGCAACTGGACAGACCAGCCGCGCGGCTATTAGAATCTTTTGCCGGAATTAATACTCTTAATACAGCAGGAGGAAACGATGGAAGAGAACGACACTACTTATCACGCCGTTGAAAAGGATGGCGTGGTGACTGCCATATGGGAGATGCAAGGCCGCAAGCACCTGCGCACGATTGACCCGCGCAGCGAAGAGGGCCGCCGCATACTCGGCTCGTACACGATCGATGAGACGACAGAGCACGCCGTCGAAGGCGAGCAGTCCGAAGCGGCCCAGCAAGGAGAATAGCCGAGGGCCGTCAGCCGAAAGTTGACGGCTCTCAACTTTTCACTCAATCGGAAAAGACCAGCTCCCGCGCTTCTTCGATCAACCCACAATCACGGGCAAGCTCGTAATAGAGCCGCAACCCTCGCAGACTCTCTTCGTCAAGATCGTAGCTGATGTTTTCTGTCAGGTATTTGACCAGATCGCTTTTTGGCAGGCCGAGTCTCTCTGAATACTCTTCAGCTATCCGATCCGTGTGCGCGACGCCTTCGCGCTTCGCCTCGACGAAATCTACGCCGCCAGGCCACGCGGTTGAATCAGACCTGATCGCCCAGAAGGCGAATACGAAAGGCAGCCCTGTGTGCTTTCTCCACTCTTCCGCCAGATCGTAAACGTGCAGTTGCGAGCGGTCTATCAACATCGCCGGGTCGCCTATGATGAGCGCGGCGTCAGACCTTTCAAGCATCTTATCGATTTCGGGAGGCGAGCTTCGATAAGTCGGGCTGAGATTGTAGAAGCGCCTGAACAGTATCTGAATCAGCGCGGCAGAGGTTCGCGACGAAGTGTCTAAAGCGACCGAGGTAACATTTTCTATCGGAACACGGCTTGCCAGCACTACGCTCAAGACGCGGCCTTTGGAAGCCACGCAAGCGCCCGGCGCTACCTTGAGTCCCGGAATCCGCTGGTACTCGATCACGGGGATCAACCCCGCGTCGGCGCGGCCTTCGACCATAAGCTCCGCGCAGCGAACCGGAGCGGCATCGGACAGAAAGCTGACGCGCTCGGCTTGCGCGCCGTGAATAAAGCTATAGCAAAGCGGCGCGGCGTTGAGATAGCTCGACGCCGCAACAAAAGGTTTAGTCATAAGGGGGTTTTTCCTGGCAACAGAGTTTTCCACAGCTTCTGTGGAAAAGCTTGTGGAAAACAGCCCGTTTACGTCTGCAAACCAAAGAAATTTACGGACTTGTAGCACTTTGCACACATTTTGTTCAAATCTCATTAACACTTAAAAGTCTAATTATTTCAGCGTTTGCAGTCAAGAATTTGAGGTTTAATTGATGTTTTAACTTCGCTTTTTTTACTTTGCCGTTATTGGACCGCTACAACGACAGGGAGAGACGAAAACCTGTGCAAAACTCGGCCAAACTAGAGCGAAAAACCGAGGTTTTTCAGGCCATACCTCTTTCAATCAAGCTCTTCTTCGACGATCTGATCGTTTCGTTCGCGGAAGTCGTAAGCAGCCCGAAGCACCTTGCGCGGCTTCGCACCTTCGGCGGGTCCGATGAAGCCTTCGCGCTCCATCATGTCGAGGATCTTTGCGGCGCGGCCATACCCTATCGAGAG
Source organism: Blastocatellia bacterium (assembly GCA_036277095.1). Classification (GTDB taxonomy): domain Bacteria; phylum Acidobacteriota; class Blastocatellia; order UBA7656; family UBA7656; genus DASUNP01. The sequence continues at coordinate 41,004 of DASUNP010000080.1, read as the reverse complement.
CCTGCGCTGGAGGACGGAAGTCGAGGCGCGGCCCATGTCTGTGACTATCTGGAGCGCCTCTTCGTATAACTCGTCGCGCTCGCCCACAAATCCGTCAGTCTCTTCGGCCTCCTGCTCGCTCATCGTAACTTCGTTGTTGTAATCCGGCTCGGCCTGCTTGCGCGTGTGATCGGTTATTCGCTTGACCTCCGTCTCGTTGACGAAAGAGCCGTGGACTCGAATCAGCCGGGCCGAAGCGGGGGGCAAAAAGAGCATGTCACCCTGGCCCAGCAACGCCTCCGCGCCGTTGGAATCGATGATCGTGCGCGAATCGACTTTTGACGAGACGCGAAAAGCTATGCGGGAAGGGAAGTTCGCTTTGATGACGCCCGTGATAACGTCTACCGAAGGGCGCTGCGTCGCCAGCACGAGGTGTATGCCCACGGCGCGCGCCATCTGCGCAAGCCTCGCTATCGAAGTCTCCACGTCGCCGCGCGCCACCATCATCAAATCGGCAAGCTCATCGATTGCGATCACGATGTAAGGCAGCGGCTTGCGCGCCTCGGCCCCCTCTTCGGCTAGCGTAGGAACGGTCATCTCGCGCACCTGGCGGTTGTATTGATCGATGTTGCGAACGCCGAGCGTGGCGAGCTCGCGGTAGCGATTCTCCATCTCCGTGACGGCCCACTTCAGTGCGTTCGAGGCGCGCTTCGGGTCCGTCACTATGGGCGTAAGCAAATGCGGTATGCCTTCGTACAGACCCAGCTCCAGCCGCTTCGGATCGACCATTATGAACTTCACTTCTTCAGGCGACGCTTTGTAGAGGATCGAGCAAATAATCGTATTGAGCGTTACCGATTTGCCCGCGCCCGTAGCGCCCGCGATCAACAGGTGCGGCATCTTCATCAAGTCCGCTACGTACTCTTCGCCGTTGATCGTTTTGCCGAGCGCGATCGTGAGCTTCGATTCCGTGTTCTGAAACTTTGCCGACTCGATCACCTCGCGCAAATAGATAGTCTCGCGGTGCGAGTTCGGCACCTCTATCCCGACGGTCGATTTGCCGGGTATGCGGTCGATGCGGATCGATTCGGCTTTCAAAGCCAGGCACAGGTCTTCGGCGAGGCTGACGACGCGGCTGTACTTGATCCCGGGGTCTGGCTTGAACTCGAACGTGGTGACGACGGGTCCGGGGTTTATGCGGTGTATGTGGCCCGTGACGGAAAACTCTTTGCACTTTTCTGCAAGTATCGTAGCCCGCTCGCGCAACTCCTCTTCGGCCTGTTCGTGATGGCCGATAGGCGTTTCGAGCAGATCGAGCGCGGGCAGCTTATAAATAGTTCCCGCAGCTGTCTCGACCGCGGCTTTGCGGCGGACCGCTTTCGCCCCCGCGCCGGCGGCCGCCGGTTCAACTTTTTCATTCGACGCGGTGCGGTCTATCCAGGCCGTTGAAGTCATCTCGACCACGTCAGGATCCATTGTCACCTCAGCCGCGATTGCCTGGCCGACTTTCAACCTCTCGTTTCTTGCCGCGCGCGCGCGAAGGACTTCGGCCATCTCGCGCCGAGTGGGCGAAAGTATCCTTCGCGGTTCTACGATCTCGTCCTCGATCTCATCTGGCGCTTCCGAGGCGACCGGCAGTTCTTCGCCTACTTCTGCCGCGCTCGATCTAATAATTGGATCGGCGATGATTGGCTCCATCGCTCGGCTTTTGCGTTCTTCTTCCTGGCGCTTGCGCTGTTCGGCAATCTCCTTGCGTTGTTGCGCCAAAATCGCCTGCGCCTCGCGCTCGCGCCTGCGCCGCTCCTCTTCCTTTTGTCGTTCTTGTTCGGCCCGCGCCTTCTCCTCCTCTTCGGCTTGGAGGCGTCGCTGCTCGGCGCGCCTGGCCCACCATGCGCTCAACTTCTGAAACATCGTAGGCTTCCCTTTTCGGCTATCGGCCCGCGCCGCCCTGATCGCATTAACCCACCGCCCGATCGTGGCGAGCGAAACTTCCATCGTGAGCATAAGCGTAAGCACTGAAGCTACTGTCAGAACTATGGCTGCGCCGATGGTGTTCAGAAAACTTGCGAGCGCGCTTTCGACGACGTAACCGACGGCCCCGCCGTTGCTGCGCGAGCGCTCAAGCAATCCGATGCCGGCTTTTGCAAAGAGCGCAAGAAATCCCGAATGGACCAGCAGCAGCAGCGCGGCCCCAATCGATTTGCGAACGGGCAGTCGCGCGCTGTCGGAAAAAAAGACGCGGGCGGCGATCAGCGTCATCAGCACAGGGATCACAAGCGCCGCCAGCCCGAACAGCTGTAGGAAGAAGTCCGCGACGTATGCGCCGAGCAGCCCGATCAGGTTTTGAGGTTTTTCCGCGGGACCGACAGAGTTCCAGCTCGGGTCTTTCGGGTCGTAGGTTATAAAGCTCAGGAACAGCAGCACGGCCGCCGCGATTATCAAAACGGCCACGACTTCGTTAGCCAGGGAGCTGCCGCCAGATCTTTTTGCCCTATATCTAGTGGTCATCGTCTGAGCCTGCTACCACAGAAAGCTATACCGGAAAGCGGAAAAAGTAAAATGCAAAATGCGAATTTCCCAAATACAAGGAAATTCACCGCAGAGCAGAATTATGTTCTCTCTGCGCCCGCTCTGTGTTCTCTGCGTCTCTGCGGTGAGATGCATCAGACGCAGCAGCCCATCTGCAATTTGCCCTAGCTATTCGCCGCGTCCGGCCCGATGGCTTCGTGCGCGGCTTTGCTCTTGTGCGTGAGGTACTGTTTTATGAATTCGTCGATGTCGCCATCGAGCACTGAATCGACATCAGAAGTCTCATGTTTCGTGCGAACGTCTTTTACCAGCCGGTAAGGGTGCAGAACGTAGTTGCGTATCTGCGAGCCAAATGAAATATCGCGCTTCGTCTCTTCCAGTTGAGCCGTCTCAGCCCGGCGCTTCTCCATCTCAAGCTCGTAGAGCCGCGACTTCAGTATTCGCATAGCCACTTCGCGGTTCTGGTGCTGCGACCGCTGGTTCTGGCACGTGACGACTATTCCTGTCGGCAGGTGAGTGATGCGCACGGCAGAATCGGTCACGTTAACGTGCTGGCCGCCCGCGCCCGACGAGCGGTATGTATCGACGCGGAGGTCTTTGTCTTGAATCTCTATGTCTACGTCCTCTTCGACGTCGGGATAGACGAATACGGATGTGAAGCTCGTCTCGCGGCTCGAACCGGCGTTGAACGGACTGAGACGAACGAGGCGGTGGACCCCCGCTTCGGCTGACATCAATCCGTAAGCGTATTCACCATTCACCATGAAGGTCGCGGACTTTATGCCGGCTTCTTTGCCCGGCTGCTCGTCTAACACTTCGACCTTAAACCCGTGTCGCTCGGCCCACCGCAAGTACATCCTCAGCAGCATCTCGGCCCAGTCCTGCGCGTCCGTGCCGCCCGCGCCCGCGTTGATTGTTACAATAGCGTCGCGCGCGTCATTGAGGCCTGAAAGCAGCATCTCCGTTTCTGTCTCTTCGACCTCCTGCTCAAGACGCGCGAGCAGTGTTTCCAACTCTTTTATCGAGCTCTCATCTTCGGCGGAGAATTCAATCAGCACTGTCGCGTCTTCGATCTCCCGCTTGAAGCGATCAGCCTTTTCGATTGCACCATCAAGTCGGCTGCGGCGGCGCAGAACCTTCTGGGCCCGGTCCTGATCGTTCCAGAAATCGGGTTTCGCGGACTCTTCTTCTATGCGTTGTAACTCGGCGCGCTTCGTTTCGGGGTCAAAGAAACCTCCGCAGCTCGGCGGCGCGCGTTGACAGGTCTTCGTGCTTTGCTCTCAACTCCTCAATCGTCATCTTCTTTTTTCCTTTTCCACTCTTCGGGCAAAACCGACGCGCCGGCCAAAAGCAGGCTGAGCGCGAAACAGGCGACCGCGAATACATCGCCATAGCGCGTGTAGAAAGTCAGAGAATGCGCCGATGCCGCTTCCTCTGTCGTGTCTACCTGCCAGCGCCGCATCGCTTTATCAAACATCGGCGTCTCGTCATCGACTGCGCCGTAAGATGATATCTTAGCGGATAATCCGGAATTTGTTGCCCGAATCAATTCTATGTCGTTTTCGACCGCTCGGAAGACCGCGTGAGCCAGCATCTGTCGCGGCGCTGCGTAGGGGCCGAACCACAGCTCGTTGGATATCTGCACCAGCGCCGTCGCCCCTTCCCGGCGGAAACGGCGCGCGATCTCCGGGTTTGTAGTCTCAAAGCAAATCGTAGTTCCGAGCCTCGCGCCTCCGACATCGCCCAGAGCAAAACTTGTCCCGGGTGCGATGTCGCCTACCAGCGCAGTCACACGGTCCATAAAGGGCACCCAGCTTTTTCCCGGAACGTACTCTCCGAAGGGGACCAACGCGATCTTATCATATTGAAAGACGCGCTCACCAGAAGGCGCAATCACCATCGCGCTATTATGAATCGTCCCGCCCGCGCCGGCCTTATCCGCATTCGGGTAGCCCCAACTGTTCATCAACAGGTAAACGTCGTTGCGCGAGGTGAACTCTGCGAGCCTGCGCCTGAGAGGCGGGTCGCCGTCATAATCGAAATTCATCGGCGATTCGGGCCAGACTACTAACTTGACTCCCGGTTCCGCATGTCCGTTCGGCGCGCCGATCGTCTCTTTAACGCTGTCGTGAATTAGCTGTTCGGACTGGGTTATGTGCTGAACGGTCAGGCGATCGACAAAAGCAGGGTCTTGCCACTGACCGTCGATCGGGACATAAGGTTGAATGACCGCGACCGCGATTGATCCCTTGTGAGGCTCTGCGGGCTTGATCTCCTGGCCGTAGAGCACCGTCAAGATGGCCAGCACGCCTACGGATGAGAGCATTATGAGCCCGCGCCTTCGCTCAAGATAGATGAGCGAAAAGACCAGCGCAGTGCTTGCGGCAACCAATAGCGCGCTCACAATGTAGACGCCGCCTATCCGCGATATTGCTATCACCGGCGGCTGAAACGCCTGCGAATAACCGAGCGCGTTCCACCCCATCCCGGTCGTCTTGAGCCTCGCCCACTCGCTCGCGGCCCACAGCACCGGCGCCGCGACTATAGCCCACCCGCCGAAGCGCTTGATCGCGAGCGCGAGCACGGCGGCGAATAACCCTGTGAATATGCCTAACGCCGACGCGAGAACGGTGAGAAAGATGTAAGAGAGCCACATCGGAATGCCGCCATAGTTATGGAACGAGTGTGTGATCCAGTGGCACGAGCCGACATAAAAGATAGTCCCCGTCAGGTAGCCCAACAACAGCGAACGCCAGAAACGTTGCTCTCGGACGACGGCCATTATGAGCGGCGCCGCGCCAACCCAGCCGAGCGACCAGAGACTCCAATCCGGGAATGCGAATATGAGCAGCAGCCCTGAGACTATCGCCAGCGACAGGTTGCTGATAAAGGGCGCGCTGCGCTGGTAGGGCAGTACCTTCGTCACCCTTATGCGCGAGGCGATCAGGTCTTCGCGGGAGAGAGCCTCTTCAGGATAACGAGTTCCGATTTTGGATTTCATGGCGGATGATGCGCTTCGCGCACCGCGAATTTGGATTTTGGATTTAGGAAGCATGTTGAATTCTCAGCATCTTGATTTCGATTTCAGAAACATAGGTGCCAACGTCCTTCAACCCGTAATCCAAAATCCAAAGTTCAAAATCCAAAATCAGAGGGCTTGGTCGTGCACCATCTCTGCCATGTAAGAGCTTCGCACGAGCGGGCCGGAGAAGACTGCGCGAAAGCCCAGACGTTCGCCGTACTCCCTGTACTCGTCGAACAGATCGGGATGAACGTACTGCTCGACGGGAAGGTGCTTGCGTGTAGGTTGCAGGTATTGGCCTATCGTGACCACATCCGTCTGGGCGGCGCGCAGGTCTTCAAGCAGGCGTTTCACCTCTTCGACGCTTTCGCCCAACCCTACCATGAAGCCGGATTTCGTGAGCACGCGCGGCGCGTAACGGCGCGCATTGGCGAGCACGTCGAGCGACTGGGCGTAATCGGCTTGAGGACGAACGCGCAGGTAAAGGCGCGGGACGGTTTCGACGTTGTGATTGTAAGTGTCGGGCCGCGCGTCAAGCACCGTGTGAAGAGCCGCGCGGTTGCCTTTGAAGTCGGGCGTGAGCACTTCGACCTGAGCCTCGGGCAGTCTCTCGCGCACGGCCTGAATGGTATTTGCAAAATGGGCCGCCCCGCCGTCTGCCAGCTCGTCGCGGTTGACCGACGTGATGACCACGTAACGAAGTCCCAACTGCGCCGCAGCCTCTGCGACCTGGCGAGGCTCATCGATCAATGACTCTATCGGCAGCCCGCGACCTGTCTTGACAGAGCAGAATCCGCAACTGCGCGAGCAAACATCGCCCAAGATCATGAAGGTGGCCGCGCCCCGCTCGAAGCAATCGTTACGGTTAGGGCAGCGAGCCTCTTCACAGACCGTGTGCAGCCCGCGCGTGCGCAGCATTCGCTTCAAATCGTGATCGGCCTCGACGTTTCGACGAGGCTTGCGGAGCCATTCCGGTAATCGCGGCGATGGCTTGTTTTTCAACCCTTCAATCTGAATCAACATAGTGAGAATTTAGAATTGGGAATTTAGAATTGAGAATGAAGAAGCGCGTAGAGGTCTGACTTCTTCATTCTCAATTCTAAACTCTTAATTCTCGTTCGCCTTCCACGGCATGATCATCAAGCCTTTGCGGCCCTGTGTTGAAAGGTCGCTCGCAACTTTCTCGGCGTCGGCCTTGTTATAAGGGCCTATGTTCACACGGTAGAGCGGGTCCACACTGGTCGGCTCTTTGACGTGCGCGGCCAGGTACGTGCGCTTGAGCTCTTCTTTCAGCTCATTGGCCTTCGCCAGAGTTCCGAATGCCTGCACGTGTACGACGAAGCGCGCTTCACCGTCGGCAGGCTGCTCACTTGCCTGGGCATTAACAGGCGACGGCTGTTGCTTGTTCTGCGCGCCACGGTCGACGTTGGCGGCCGTGTCTTGCTTGACGACCAGCAATCCCACCAGAAAGACTCCCAGCAACAAAGCGATCCCGGCGATGAAGATCGCTATTACCTGTTTGTTGTTCATTGCCATCTGTTTTTCCCTTCGACTACCAACCTGGAGTATTTTAGTTGCTTCTCACTTTTGTTGCCAGGCGGTTGCCCGCGCTACGGACCTTGAGCGTTATGCCGTCCAAGCCGGTGACCAGCACGCTTTCGCCCTCGCCGATAGCCTGGTGCGCGCGGGCGCGCCACAACTCGTTGCGCACAAAGACAGTCCCTTCGGGCGCTACGGGCGTAACGGCTTTCCCTTTCAGCCCGATTATTCCCGTCCCCGAGACAGCCCTTTTCGCGCGCCGCGCGCGCAGAGCTATCTTGAGCATGAGTGCAATCCCGATCATTAGATTTAATGGCTAAGGTTCGAGCGACGGTTCATAAGTGGTCAAGAACTGCATGAATTTTGATACTTCGACGATGTCCTTGCCTGTGAATCGTATGCTGTGCGAATCGATGCGCTCGACGATAGACAGGTAGCTCAACACCTCTGACGGGCGGTAATTCTTAAACTGGACTTCAAGCTGGACGGGCGTCTTCAGTTTATGAGGCTTGAACTCTTTGATCCTCCCGATAGCCTTTGCGACTTTATCGTGTATCAAGCGGTATGCGATATCCGGCATGAGCGTTCTCGCGGAATGAAATCCCAACGTCCATTTCACGGTCGCCGATTCGATGTTCCCCAAAAGCGAGGTCGTCTCTTTTACGACCGCGTCGTCGCCCGAAACCATGATGACCGGCACGTTGAAGTGGCCCGCGATGGCGGCGTTCATCGCCGCTTCCGAGACGGAAGCGCCGTTGAGCCGCACGTCCGCCAGGCGAGCGCTTGAGATGGTGTGAGCGCGCACGCCCTCTTTGTTCGTCGTGCCCGTGTGGTAGCCCAGGAAGATCACGCCGTCAAACGTCTCGTCTATGCCCGACATCATCCCTAGCGGGCGCGGCCATGAGCGGACGAGCGTGACCTCTTTATGAAGCTTTTCGATGAGCAGGTTCTGCCCGTTGCCGTGAGAGTCGCTCACGACTATTTCGGTCGCGCCGGCTGCGAAAGCCCCTTCGATGGCCGCGTTGACCTCGGCGGTCATAAACTCGCGGAATCGGTTGTACTCAAATCCCGTAGGGCCGAGCTGCTCGCCGGTCACGACGCCGACCACGCCTTCCATATCGGCGGAGATGTATATCTTCAGCTTTCTCGCCTGTCCGCTCGCCGTCGCGGCGAGGCACAGGATCGAAACCGAAAGCGCCAGACAAATGAAAGCAGGTTTCATTCGCATCACCTCGATCGTTTATTTCGACACAGCATCTTTAAAGCTTGAGCTGGGATTCGACCTCGCGCACGCGCGTGACCAGTTGCAACAGCTCCGCATCGCTCGCCGGTCTGCCTGCGGCCACCTCTTCGCACCTTATGAGCAGGCGGCGCAACTCATCTTCATTTATCTTCGCCCGTCTCGCCGTGATTGCAGCCAGCCGCGCCGTCTCGGCCTTTGGCGGGAGCCCGCTGTATCGACACAGGCGCTTATGGAACTCTGAATAGACGCTTTTCATCGCGAGGTCAGTGGCGCGCGCGAGCCTCGTGATGTTTGCCATCGACGACACGAACTCAAGATTAGTAGTGCGCCGCTCGCGCGCAAGCGGAAGGGGCCGCGCGAACCTGCGCCCGTACGAGTAGATGACCAGCGCGGCGATCAGCATCCCCTGCCACAACATCCAGGGGACGGGCGTGCCTTCAAAGTAAGACATCACCCCTCCCGAGCCTGTCGAGCCGTAGCCGTGGTGGAACTCGTCGAAGGCGATCTTTCCGCGCGTGCGGTTGACAAACAGGTTGAGCGCCAGCACGACGTTGTCGCCTTCGGCTATGCCGTTGTTAGCTACGACGAAAGGGTCTGTCAGCAGCACGACGCGCCCTTTTCCTGCCAGACTGTCGGCCAGCACGGCCCCCATGTTGTCGCCCAGGTGATAAGTGACTTCCTGGCTCTCCACCTTCACTCGCTTCGCGAAGCCGGAAAACGCGGGGTTCTTCACTCCGCGCGTATAGAGCGTAGGTTGCAGCGGGCGCATGACGGACTGCGTATTGCCTGGCTGCGTCGAGATTTTGACCTCGTTTAAGTTGACCTGAATCTCCCTGTCGATGATTATGAGCAGTTTTCCCGATTCGACCCATTCGGTCAGGCTGTTGAACTCTTCTTCGATGAAGTTTGCGGTTTCGGGCGGCGAGATTATAACAAGCGTGCCGATGTCGCCACGCTCCTTGAGCCTGGTGTAAGGCGCCTCCAATCGCGTCACCGGGTAGCCGCTCTCTTCGAGCAGAGTGTAGAAGGCGAGCGTGCCGTAAGGCGTCCCGCGATATGAAGAGCGGCTTCCGGTCTGCTCGTTCTCTTGCGCCTGGGGATCATCGACGAAGAAAAAGAAGTTGAGCCCGACTAGCACCAGGAACAGAAGCGCGACCAGTAGGATTGCGCCCGAATTGCGTTTCATCCTGAGAGTCCTGAGTCCTGAGTCCTGAGTCCTGAGTGCGAATTTACTCAGCACTCAGGACTCAGCACTCAGCACTTATTTAACGTTGAAGAGCTGCACGTCTTCGAGCACCCACCCCGCACCTGAGCGATGGAGGATAAACACCGCCGTGCCCGACTGGTCGCGGCCTTCGGCCCTTACCTTCAGCCCTACGTCGAGGGCTATGCGATTTGCGTCTATACGGTCCGCGCGTAAAATCTCTGTCGCCCACGCCGTCGGAGGCGAAAGCGTAAGTCCCTGCACAAATCTTTTCAAGTTATTTCTGATTGCGAGCGCCGAAAGTTTTTCAGAAGTCGGCTGCTTGATTTGCGAATCGAGCTGGGCGACGAAAGCGCGGACAGACTCTTCGACAGGAGGTGGCGAGGTGGCGCGCACGGCTCGGACCAACAGCTCGCGCGCCGCAAACTGCGCGGGCGCTTCCTCGGCTTCTATCGCGGCGCGGCGCAAATGCTCGACGGCTTCGGCTGCCTGGTTTCGAGCGAGGGCGACCTGCCCGAGCGTTATGTGCGCCCAGGCGAGCGCGGACCCGACCGCAGGCTCGATCTTGATGGCGGCGTTTGCTTCGCGGACTGCCTCATCCGCTTTGTTCTGTGCCGCGAGCGCTCGCGCAAGCCAGGCGCGCACCAGCGAGTTGTTCGGGCTCACGCGCACGGCTTCCCGCAGAATTGTCTCGGCCTCGGCGTGCTGGCCTTTGTTAAAGGCGAGGATGCTTTCGTTGAACAGCGTTTGCGCAGATTTTACGGCAGGCTTTCGGTCGTTATCATAATCGGTCTGGATCGTGAGCTTTTCAGGATCGATCTCGACCGCGCTTATCTTCTCGGCGGTCTGGATGTCAGTCGAGGTGATGTTTTCCGAAGGCACCGTTAACGCGACGGTCATCTGCTTGCCCGATTCGGTCGTCGCTACGACCTCGGTCGCGATCTCGCCCGTGCCGAGGTTGCGAACGTTAATTCGCTGAACTCCCGCGCGGTCTGTCGGCTGCGGTATGCCTATGACCATGTCGGGCTCGACTATCGTTTCCACCCATTGCTGAAAAAGCTTCTCCGCTTCAGGCTGAGCCTTGACGAGCGACTGGCGGAAATCGTCAGGCGTGACGATCTTCGTTTGCGAGCCCGCGAACAAAGGTCGCAGCACGTTAAGGAATTTATCGCGCCCCAAGGACTCTGCCATCAGGCGTAAAACGAGCGGCCCTTTTGCCAGCGCCGCCTGGCTGTAGGTTGGAATCGATATCGTCTGAATACCAAGCTCGGCATCGCGGCCCGATTTTGCGACCGGAGTATACGTCCACCGGAAGCGCGAGAAGGCTTCGCGGCCAGCATCCTTGCCGTAGCGGTCCTCGAAATAGAGCGCGGCCAGGTAGCGCGGCAGCGAATCGCGCAGCAAGGCGATGCTGCGCGCCTTTTGTGAAGCGCCGCCCGCTTGCCCCGCGCGCGCCTCTTGCCCGCGCAACCTCACGCGGCCGTCTGTCCACACCCTCGCTAAAGCGTCTGCCAGCACTTCTATCGTTGCGGCGTTGAGCCTGTCCTGCCTGAGAGATTGTTGGCTCAACACGACCGCCCCGGCGACGGCCACGTTCGCCGCGCGCGCCGACGAGATCACGCGAAAGCTCGCCCCGGCGGGCGGCGGCCCCAGGGTCTTTGTCAGAAAATCGATAATCCGTTTCGCTTCATCCGTCAGTTGAGCAGCGCCGGAGCTTGAAGCATTCGATACGAGCCCCGGCTGCGTATATATCTCGACCTTAACCCCGCCGTGCTCGAAGGCCGCTGGCTGGTCGAAATTGGTTGCGACGAAGAAGGGAAGAGAATTCAGCGGCTGCTCGAAGGTGAAGCGTTGCCCCTCGCTTTTCGCCGCGCCGGCTGAGGCCGCGCGAAACCCCGTTGCGCTTGAAGCGACGTTGACTGTGAGGGTGAAAGGCGCGGTCGTCGAGCCGTACATCGTAAAAGGAGTCGACGGCATCGGAAACCATACGGCTTCCGGCAGCATCACCGCCTCGCCTTGATAGATGGAAGCGAGCGCGCTCGATTCCGGCACTTCGATGCGATAGGCCACTTCGACCCTCGCGCTCGCGCCTGCGGCGAGCGGAGTCGGGGGCGTGACGACTATTTGATTGAGCGTAGCTACCCGGCGGTCGTCGGTTGTTTCGACCTGCGCCGTCGCGCCCGCGACCGTAGCCCCGCCGACCTTCGCCAGCTTTGTGAGCCTGAGATAAAGCTTCGGCTTTGGCGTCTGGCTCAAGTTCGAAACGGTGATCGCCGCGCGCGCATCGAGCGCGCTCGTCGCGGGGTCAACGTTCACGGTGATGTCGTAACGGTCGACATCGACCTCCTGCGCCGCCGCGACGACGGCGAATGAGAGCGCGATGAAAAGAGCGAATATAGATCTTTTGAACATCAAAACCAGAACCCTTTGAAAAGGTAGTGCACGAGTTCTCACTCTGTTTATAACTGATCTCGGACAAGCTCGTGGATAGCCTTTAGCTTTTCGAGCAGCGGGGCCAGCCGGTCGAGCGGCAGACTGTTCGGCCCGTCCGACAGGGCCGCAGCCGGGTCGTCATGCACTTCCATGAAGACGCCATCCACGCCGCAGGCCACCCCGGCGCGCGCCATGTACTCAATGAACTGCGAATCGCCGCCGCTGGCCGCGCCCAACCCCCCGGGCCGCTGCAGGCTGTGCGTGATGTCGTAGACCACGGGATAGCCGAACTCGCGCATTATCGGCAGACCGCGAAAATCGACTACGAGATTGTTATAACCGAAGCTGGTGCCGCGCTCGGTTATCATCACGCGCTCGTTCTTTTGTGAAGTAGCCTTCTCAACGGCGTGCTTCATGTCGTGCGGCGCCAGGAACTGGCCTTTCTTTATGTTTACGGCGCGATTGGAGCGCGCGACTTCGACTATCAAATCTGTCTGCCGGGAGAGAAAGGCAGGAATCTGCAGAACGTCAGCGACTTCGGCGGCGGCGCGCACTTGAGAGACTTCGTGAACGTCCGTCAGCACGGCGACGCCCGTCTCGCTGCGCACGCGCGCGAGAATTCTCAAACCCTCTTCTATGCCAAGCCCGCGATGGGCGTTGACCGACGTGCGGTTGGCTTTGTCGTAAGAAGATTTGAAGATGTAAGGGATGTCCAGCCGAGTCGTTATCGCGGAGATGGCTTCGGCCATCCGCAAGGCGTGCGACTCGCTTTCGACCAGGCAAGGGCCTGCGATCAAAAACAGGTGGCTCCCGCCCAGTTCTGCGTTTCCGACTTTGAAGGGCTTAACGGCAACAGACATAAGTGAAGAAACATTCTACACGCCCGTGGCGCAAAGTTAAAAGCCGATCGAGCGCAGGGTCTGGTCGTCGCCGGTAGTCATAAAACGAACCGCCAGGGTGTCATGCTGGCACCCTGGCGGTTCAAGTAGATGGCTTCGAGAGGTCCGCGTTACCTGGCTCTTGCCGACACAGTATTGGAGTAAGCAGAAACTCCTGTATTGCCTACTGCACGGACTCGGTAGAAATAGGTTACGCGGCTCACGACGTTTGAATCCGCAAAACTAGTTATGTTTGCATCCAGTGTCGCGACCTCAATGAACCCTGTCGTCGCGGAGGTCGAGCGCTCAAGACTGAAGCCGCTTTCGTTATTCGCATTATCAACCCAGTTGAGCGATATCTGACCCCTGACAGAGGCATTAGCCGTCAATCCCGAAGGCGCGGACGGCGGCGACGGCGGCACAAATGTGTAGCTCGCCGTAAATACGGCTGACTGGTTGCCCGCCGCATCAACCGCAATGAACTTCAGCGTTGTCGTCGCGCTGATCGTGATCGAGGCGACGTATTGCGTGCTCGCCGTCGTCGGAGTGCTCCCGTTAGTAGTGTAATAGAGCGTGGAAGATTCCGATGCCGTCAGGCTCGCGGAAAACGGGCTGCCGAAGGACTGACTTCCAGGTGTAGCAGTCGCAGTCGGCGCGCTCGTGTCAATTGTGATCACGCGGGTGCCGCTTGTGCCAACCACACCGCCCGGCGTTGTCGCCGTTGCCTTGATGGTGTGATTGCCCTGGCCGAGCGGCCCAACCGTGATTGAGAATGTCCCATTGGTCACAACGGCGCTGCCGGCTTGCGTCCCGTCCACGAAAAGTCTGACCGTGGAATTGACCGCGGCAGTTCCCGTGAAGGTTAGCGTGGTAAGCCTTGTTACGCCGTCCGTGTTGGAGACGCCAGTATCACTTGCCGGAGCGAGAGCCGGAATCGATACGCCCGGATTGATTCTGTAGACTTCGGTGAAGACCTGCGAGGAGACATCATTCGCGTCAACGACGATGAACTTCAGCGTCTTGGTCGAATCGGTCGCCGCGGGGTCCAGCGAGATTGTGATGGGGCCCGAGTACTCTGCGCCGTTCACGTCGTGCACAGGAGTGCTCCCGTCAAGCGTGTAGATGATGTCGGAATTCGGATCAGGTGTAGAGAGCGTGACCGTCTGGGTCTGCGTATACGCGCCGCCCCTCGGCCTTGCGGCTGCATACTGCCCTATGATCTTACCCTCGACGGCGAACTGGTCTGTCTCGCCCACAAGTTCGATGACCTGTCGGGTGACCGGGTCGAGCCTCTCCATTCGGAAATAGTTTTGCGCCCTTCCGCTAGAGTCTACCATTGGGCTGCCGACAACCCTGTGTAACAGATTTGGGTCGCCTACGAAACCTGCGGGAGGGCCGCCCTGCTGAGGCGGAAGCCCAAAGGTATCCCAGGTCAGGTACGGGCCGACGCGACTGCGTAGCACGCCGTTCGGGAAGGAGTTCACGCCCAGGTCTTCCGTGAAATTAATCCCATCATCTCCGGCGGTCACGTTGTCGAATTCATCGACTCCGTAAGGGTGGGTTACTCTGTAGGTGGCTCCGGCTACGAGGTTGTCAACTCGTATGCGAACGCGGCCAAAGGTTATCTGGTCGCCTTGCATTATCGCTCCGCCGAAGGCGCCCTCAAGCGCGAGAACGAGCCTCGCCGTTATTCCGCCAGTGCCCGCCAGTTCAGACTCGCCACTCCAGTAGAACATCTCATCTGGGAAGTTAGAGTTAGCTTCATTGGGCGCTACGAAGGCAGGCTGCGTCGGGTCGGGCAGGACGCTGGCACAGTTAGCGCCGCCAATGCAGGGGCCCAGCCTGACGCCGGTTTTGTCCTCGTACCAGATCGGGAAGCCCGTGTTTGCATCGATCGGGCCGACCCCTGCCAACGGCGGCTGCGGCAGAGGCTCTCCCGGGGGGCCGGGCTCCACAAAATTGTATGTCTCTAAAACCACAGGCGACATCTGAGTGCCGAGCACCGCAACATACCTCAGGTTAGTTGTGACAGCAGTATCAAACGGTATGGTGACGGGGCCCGTATACTGAACGCGCGCCGGATTAGCCGGATTGCTCGGATCGGTCGGAAGCGAGCCGTCGGTCGTCTTAGTGTAGAAAATCGTTGCCGTAGGATCGCTCGCGACCAGCGATACTGAAAGATCGGAAGTATAAACCCCGCCTCTCGGATTTGCGGCCACGCCAAGCCCGGCGATCTTTCCCTGTACTGCGAATAGATTCGTCTGGCCGATAACCTCTGTGACCTGCCTTGTGGCGGGATCTATTCTCTCTATGCGGAAGTAATTCTGGGGTAGCCCGTTGGCATCGAAAAACGGGCTGCCGGTAACTTGGTGTTCAATATTAGGATCGCCAAGATAGCCTGCGGGGGGGCCGCCCTGCTGAGGCGAAAGCCCGAACGTGTCCCAGGTCAAGAACGGGTCTGTGCGTCCGTTCAGAGCGCCGAAGGGAAAGTTTCCAACCCCCAGGTCCTGCGTAAAGTTTATGCCCCTATCCCCGGCTGCTACGTTGTCGAATTCTTCCGCGCCGTATGGATGGGTTATTCTGTAGCTAGCGCCCTGCACCAGATTGTCTATCCTGATGCGAATGCGGCTGAAGGTGACCTGTTGACCTTGCTGAACCGTGCTTTCGAATGCTGCTTCAAGCGCCATGACCAGCAGACCGTTCACTCCATTGTTTCCCGCAAGCTCTGATTCAGCACTCCAATAGAGCATCTCCTCGGGGAAATTGGAATCCGCCGCGTTTGGCGCTACCAGCGGAGGCCGCGTGGGATCAGGCAGAGTGTCCAGGCACAACCCACCCGGATCAACACAATATCCAACTCGCACGCCTTTGCTGTCTTCGTACCAAAATGGAAACCCCGTATTCGGATCAGCGGGACCGACCTTGCTCAGTTGCGCATAGGCCGGGCGCTCCGAGAATGAGTGCGCCAGGGCAAACATCGCAATTAAGATCACCGAAATTGATAGCCTCAGCGCCAATTGGAGCTTGCGGCTCATTCGTCTTTCTTTACCGTTGGGAAACAGTCTTAGTCTCCTATTCATTAATACTCCTCCGTTTTTCAGATCAATGTATGAGGTGTAAGTCTTCCACCAACGAGCTTACGGACCGCTCTCCATGACCTGCGGCTGGACCTGTGCGCGACCCTGTGAAAGGCAATAAAAATATTTACCTACCACCAGGAGATAGCGCAGACCAGACACAGGAGTATGGCGAGAGCAAAGAGCCGCCTCAGAGGACGCCCTCAGGCTCGCCTTCGTTTTTTATAATGAAGCCAAGTGAATTGGGTGTGAGAATACCTTGAAATCACCCAATCCCTATTGTTCGTTACACCCAGGGCCGTAAGCACAAGGTGAGCAGAATCTTTATACCTGATTCCCGACCAGGGCCATGGGCGTTGTCAGGACTATAAGGCGGGAGCAATAATTGTGCCTGGGATTACAATAAGGGATTGAGTGTGTGGAAATTATTAGTGGAAATTATTAATAGTAAAGGACGCGCTGCCGGAAATAAGTTGACCGGGCTGTGGACAACGCGCCCCGGCGTTATGTTTCACCGTGAATCACTCACGAGCCATTTGTGATTCAATATGAAGTCGCGTTTCCGAAAAGCCAACTTCGATGCCTATTCTTAAGTAAAAGGGAGCATCGGCTCGATCTCTTCGACGGGCTGGGCGTCGAGTATATCGATGCGCCTTCCCAGGCCCTGGCGCTCGGCCTCGCGCTCTATCAGGCTTACCTGCGCTTTTGTTGCGGGGGCGTGCCGCTCGCGCGCAAGACGCCGAGCTAAACCCGCAGGCTGGGTCGACCTGTAGTTCATAGCGTCGAGTGAAAGCGCGCGGGCGCCGCTTTCTCGCACGCGCGCGACAGAGCCCGTCACGAACTCTGTCGCCAGGGGCACGGGAACGATTGCCGGAGCCCACAGCACATAAGTCGTAATGTCGCGCTTTGTGAGCCTGGCGATAGTAGCGAGCCGCTCGGAAGTCATAGGGGCCCACGGCTCGATTATCTGCGCGACGTTATCATCCATCACTGAAATGCTCATGCCGACGGCGGCGCGCGGCAGCCGGGCGATTATCTCCGCGTCGCGCTCCACAAGAGATTGCTTCGTGAGAATGAAGAGCGCGTGCTGAGGGTGACGCTGGAATACTTCGAGTATCGAGCGCGTGATGAGGTACCGCTCCTCGACGGGCTGGTAAGGGTCCGTAGCCGTCGACATAAAGACCGTAGTCGGCTTTCTGAGTCGCGCCAGCTGGCGTTCGAGCAAGCGGGGCACATCCTGTTTTATATCTACGTATGCGCCCCAGGTCCTGGCTTCGGCCTGCATGTGCGGCATGTGAGGTACATAACAATAAGAGCAACCTACAGTGCAGCCCGTGTAAGGGTTGAGAGTGAACCCGCCCATGCCCGAGCGATTCAAGACAGACTTTGGCTGTATGACGTTGAGCTTGACCGTGTGCTCAGGCTTGCGTTTATGAGTCACACTTTAATTATAGAGTCGTGGTTAAACAGCCGACAACGATAAGAAGTGCTGAGTCCTGAGTCCTGAGTAAAAACATCGGCACACTGTTTTGAAGCGTCGCGGGGCGGGCAAGAAGGGGTCAAGGTTTTAGATGGGAAGTCGCGAGCCGTAGCGAGAAGACGCGGTTCAGGCGGTCGCGATTCGCGATTACCAGTTGCAGGTTATGGCTCGCCGCCTCTACCAGGTCGCTTTCGCCGCTCGCCTGGGCTTTTACCAGCAGCAACTGTGCATCGTAGACGATGCGGTCAGCTTCCACGAGTATTCGACTCAGGGCTTCGTCTGAAAACACCTTGGGACCTTTCCTGCCGGCTCAGTCGGGCAAAACTTTAATTTCTTGACTCCCCCAACCCGTTGAGAGTATAAAGGTGGTGCGCAAATCTCGTTCTGCGGAATATCTTAGCCCCCACAGCCTCGATATTCCTTACTGATTAGCGCACCACCGATAAAACTACCGCGCCGCAGGCCCCACCCTCGGCGCGGTTGCTTCCTCAAACGAAACGCACAATACCATATTAATCAGTTGCTTGCAATAGGAAAGTTAAGGTAAAACCTTAATACCTGTGCGAATGACTAGCCGGGGTGCCTCCCTGGTCACGAGTGTTAGCCCCCAGGGAGAGTTAAGAGGCGGTGCCACACAATTTAAAGAAACAGGCTGCGGACCTGGAGCGCCGGGTCAAGCAGCGAGCAGAAACGGTTAAAAAGGTGCTTAGGGAGTACAGGGAGACCGTGAGAGCAAGCGCTAGCGCGGCTAAAGGGGCGTCGCCCCGTACGCGCGATAAGGCGAGGCTGCAAAAGAAGCGGCTTGATGTCGAGCGGGCCAACGCAGAGTACATGCAGTTGCAAAAAGAGCTGGATCACCTCCGCTCCCGAATGCTGGCAAGGAAGTAAACGCCTAAATTGAGTTTCATATGAATTCGTAGGATTTGAGAGAGTCAACTCACCGCAGAGACGCAAAGAACACAGAGCTTGCGCAGAGCAGAATTATCTTCTCTCTGCGCCCGCTCTGTGCTCTCTGCGTCTGGGCGGTGAATCTTTATGGTTTAGCGGCCCTCGAAGATTTCACCTCATCGATAAGCTGATCGAGACTCGGCTTCAGATCAGGGTTCAACTGGCGAGCCCGTTTGAAATCGCTCTCCGCCTGATCCGGCTTCCCCGCGCTTAACAGCGCGAGCCCACGGTTGGCGTAGGCCAGCGAGTAGTCCGGGACAAGCTTAATCGCCTGACTGTAGTCCGCGATTGCTGCGCGCAGATCGGATCTCAACTGGTGGGCCTTACCGCGATTATTGAACGCCATAGCATTGAGCGGGTTGATCGAGATTGCTTTGTCGAGATCGGCAATCGCGCCGGATATCTCGCCCGCGACACAGCGCGCCGCGCCTCGGTTGACATAGACTTCGGCCAGACGTGGGTTGATCGAGATAGCCTTATCAAAGTCGCTTATGGCTCCGGCTATGTCTGACTTGACGCGTTGAGCTATTCCGCGATTGTTATAGGCAAAGGCCGAGCGCGGGTCCAGCCGAATAGCCTTATCATAATCGGCGATTGCCAGGTCTGTTTCGCCTTTCGACTGCAAGCTCCTGCCTCGTCTGACGTATGCGTCGGTGTAGACGGGGTTGATCCTGATCGCTTTGTCGAAATCGGCTATGGCCTGATCTAACTCTCCTTTCGAAAACCAGGCTATCCCGCGATTGTAATAAGCAAGAGCGTTGAACGGGTCGGCTACGGCAACCGTGTCGAATCCGTCGCCGTTACTATTTCCGCCGGCAAAAGAGAATGACATTACAGGCATTCTGCTCGCGCCTGAATTGACCTCGATCGCTCTGGTAAAGTCGGCTATGGCAGCATCGAGGTTCTGGTTTTGATAATGTTTTATTCCGCGCTTGAGCAGTTGGTCGGCCGATAGAGCAGTTTGCGCTTGCGCGACTGCCGACAGATAGACCAGAAGAATTGCCGCTGTTTGCACAAGTGCGAGCGTCGCTTTCTTTACTCTCTTCACGTTTCTACCTTTCATTTTCAAAACCTCCGTTTCTCGTACCTGATTGTTTATGAACGAACGATCGTGCTTATTTAAATTTACAAAAAAACAGGCCAATGACGGCTCCTCAATCCTTTGAATTGTGAATCAGATCATTGGTCCGGGCGGTAAGAGTTGAGCAGCGCTTCAAAGGCGATTCTGGCCCGCTGTTCCGCCTTCGGGTCGCCGAGCAGTCGCGCTGAATGGTGATACATCAGCATGATGCCGTAAAGCTCATAGGCATACTGTTCAACATCGGCGTCGGTCTTGAAGTAGCCTTCGTTTACGGCGATTCGGGCGGCGCCCACCAGCACGTCGAGCCAGTCCTTTTGCAGCGCGACCAGGCGATCTTTGACAGGCCCCACAAAATCATCAAATTCCGCCGCCGCTTGCACGAAGAGGCATCCCCCTTGAAGCGAGCTTTGCTTCGGCCATTGGCACCAGTTCTCGAACAAAGCTCTGAGACGCGGCTCGCCTCTGGGCGCTTTGATGGCGGGTTTTACAACCGTCTCGATGAATTTTGCGGCGCCTTCTTCGAGCGTCTTGAGCTGCAACGCCTCTTTGGATTGAAAATGAGCGTAAAGGCCGCTCTTCGACATTTTGAGATCGTCGGCCAGCCCGCCGATGGTCAGCCCGTCGAGCCCGACTTTGCTGGCTAATGCTACGGCATGATCTAAGATCTGCTGACGTGTGATCTCGCCTTTCCCCATAAACGCTTCTAAAATAGCACGGTCGTTCGGTCAACGCAAGAAGTTTTTTTGCCAGGATAAATCATGAGGAAAAAGGCGACGGTTTATTTGACAACCGGTTTGGTTTCAGATACCCTGGAGGCCCGTGAAGGGAGAAGCCATAGCTATAATCCCTGCGCGGTACGCCTCGACTAGATTGCCGGGCAAGCCGCTCCTCCCCCTCGCAAAGATTCCCATGATAATGCACGTGGTTGAGCGCGCGCGCCGTGCTCGATTGGTTTCGCGTGTCATCGTAGCTACTGACGACGAGCGCATAATTGAAGCCGTCCGCGCGCACGGGGGCGAAGCCGAGATGACCTCTGCGGAGGCGCGAAGCGGCACGGACAGAGTGTTCGAGATTGCACGCAGAATCGGGGCGGAGCTTATAGTAAACGTGCAGGGAGACGAGCCGCTCATCTCCCCTGAGACAATAGATGCGGCCATAGAGCCGCTCATCCAGGACCCTGAAATTAAGATCAGCACAACTTCCGAGCCTATCACTGAGATCGAAGATGTCTTTAACCCTGCCGTCGTAAAAGTCGTCACGGACAAGGCGGGGTTCGCGCTCTATTTTTCTCGCTCGCCGGTTCCATACGTCAGGCTCTCCCCCGGGCTGACGCTTGAAGAGACGTTGCGGCGAGACGCGAGGCTGTTGTCTAATTATCGTAAGCACACGGGGCTATACGCTTACCGCGGCGACGCACTTTCGGAGTTCGCTCGATTGCCCGCCTCGCCGCTCGAACACCTGGAAGCCCTGGAACAGCTTCGCGCGCTTGAGAATGGTATCGCTATCCGCGTCGTAAAGGTCGAGCACCGCTCAATAGGTGTAGACACCGAGCAGGATTACGAACGAGTAAAAAGGTTGATTGAGGAGAATCAATTATGACCAAGTATATATTCGTCACCGGCGGGGTCGTATCAAGCCTGGGCAAAGGACTGGCCGCGGCCTCTATCGGGAGCCTTCTTGAGACGCGCGGCTTGAAAGTATCTCTTCAAAAGCTCGATCCGTATATCAATGTCGACCCCGGAACGATGTCTCCCTTTCAGCACGGCGAGGTGTTTGTCACCGACGACGGCGCGGAAACGGACCTGGACCTTGGACACTACGAGCGGTTCACCCGCGCGCAGCTCACGCAGGCGAACAATTGGACCACGGGACGCATTTATCAGTCGGTGATCAACAAAGAGCGTCGCGGCGATTACCTGGGCAAAACGATTCAAGTCATCCCGCATATCACTAACGAGATTAAAGACGCCATCCGCGCGATCGCCGACAACAACGACGTGGTCATAGTCGAAGTCGGCGGGACCGTGGGCGACATCGAATCACTGCCTTTCCTCGAAGCCATTCGCCAGATGGGCAACGAAGTCGGGCGCGAGAACGCTCTGTTCATTCATTTGACGCTCGTTCCCTTCATCGCCGCTTCGGGCGAGCTTAAGACCAAGCCGACTCAGCACTCGGTCAAAGAGCTGCGCGAGATAGGTATTCAGCCCGACCTGCTTTTATGTCGCTGCGACCGAGTGCTGCCGCACGAGATGAAGGCGAAGATCGCGCTCTTTTGCAACGTACGCGAAGAAGAGGTCATCACCGCGCAGGATGTCGAGACGATTTACGAAGTCCCGCTCATGTTCGCCCGCCAGGGGCTCGACGACATGATAGTCAAGAAGCTCGCGCTCGAAGCAGACGAGCGCGATTTGCGCGCGTGGGTCGAGCTTGTAGAGACGATCAAAAACCCCGAGGCGACCGTCAGGATAGGCATTGTCGGCAAGTACGTAGAGCTTGAAGACTCTTACAAGAGCCTGAACGAAGCGCTCGTCCACGGGGGCGTGGCCAACCGCGTCCGCGTGCAGATCAAGTGGGTCGAGTCGGAAGACCTGATGGACGACCCGAACTGGGAAGATAGGCTGCGCGACTTCGACGCGATACTGGTTCCCGGCGGCTTCGGCAAGCGAGGCATCTCGGGCATGGTGCGCGCGATAGGTCACGCGCGGCGCGAGCAGACACCGTTTTTCGGCATATGCCTGGGGATGCAGTGCTCAACGATAGAGTTCGCACGATCGGTCGCGGAGCTTGAAGGCGCGGACTCGACAGAGTTTGATGATGACACGCCTCATCCGATCATCTTCAAGCTGCGCGACCTCATCGGCGTTGAAGCGATGGGCGGGACCATGAGGCTCGGCGCTTACCCTTGCCGTTTGCAGCCGGGGTCGCTGGCCGAAAAGATTTATGGCGAGCGCGATATAAGCGAGCGCCACCGCCACCGATACGAATTCAACCCGCGATACGAAGACGAGCTAGGCGGCCACGGGCTGGTCTTTTCCGGCAAATCGCCCGACGGGAAATTCATCGAGATCGTAGAGCTGCCGGACCACCCCTGGTTTTTAGGCTGCCAGTTTCACCCCGAGTTCAAATCCAAGCCGCTCGACCCGCACCCGCTTTTTGTCTCGTTCATCCGTGCGGCTTACGAACACCGTTGTCGCGATGAGGCTACGAGCGAGCACGACAAGGCGGCTGCCGTGCGCGAAACGGTCGCAGACGAGCACGGTTGGAAGATAAGGGTTTCGAGCAGCGATAATTGAAAGCGATACTGAAAAAGTTGTGAGGCAGTTTAGATGCAGCAAAGCAAAGCCGTGGACCCGGCCACTCGGCCGTTGATACCTGAGCTTGAGGATTACTGTCGCCAGTTTGAAGCGATCAAGCGAGATGCGGAAGACTTGCTTCAAGGCTTGAGCGAAGCGCAGTTCAACTGGCGACAGTCGCCGGGCCGCTGGACGATCGCCGAATGCCTTACACATCTCAATGTCACGGGCAATCTATATATTCCGATTATCGAAGAGGGGATCAAGCGCGGGCGCGAGCGTGGGCTGCTCGGCGAAGGGCCGTTCAGATACGGCTGGTTCAACAACTGGTTTGTGCGCTTTAATGAGCCTCCCGTAAAGATAAAAGCAAGAGCGCCGAAAGCATTCGTCCCGCCGCCCGACCAGCCGATGGGCGCCGTAGTCCCGAGATTCTTCGAAATTCAAGACCGCCTGATAGAGTGCGCGCGCGCGGCCAACGGCGTAGACCTTGCGAGAGTAAAGATTCAATCTCCGGCCACGCGGCTTGTAAGGTTGAGTCTGGGGCGCGGGATTGCGCTTATGGGCTCGCACGAGCGCCGCCACCTCTGGCAGGCGCGACAGGTCAAAGACGATCCGAACTTCCCTCGTTAATCCGTGAACGGGCGCTTGATACTTTCTCGGCTTTTGTAGGAGAAAATAATGAAGCCCATTCGTGGTGTGATCTTAGATGTTGACGGCACTCTTGTAGACAGCAACGACGCGCACGCTCGCGCCTGGCGGGATGCGCTCGCCGAACATAATATTGATGTCGAGTACGAAAAAGTTCGCCCCCTGATAGGCATGGGCGGCGACAAGCTGCTGCCCGAATTAACGGGCGTGGAAGAAGACTCTGCTCTCGGCAAAAAGATCGGCGAGACGCGGAGCAAAATTTTTAAGACAAAATACCTTCCTCAATTGAAACCCTTCCCGCGAGTCAAAGAATTATTACAGCGCATGAAAGACGACGGGTTGAAGCTCGTCGTCGCAAGCTCTGCTAAAGAAGACGAGCTGAAAGAGCTTATCAAGATCGCAGGGGCGGCGGAGTTCATAGAAGACAAAACTTCTTCGAGCGACGCCGAAAACTCCAAGCCCGACCCTGACATTGTCCAGGCCGCGCTCGACGAGCTGGGCCTTGCGCCGGACGAAGCGATTATGATCGGCGACACGCCCTACGACGTGAAAGCGGCTGCCAGAGCTGGTATCAAGACCATAGGCCTGCGCTCAGGCGGCTGGCGGGATGCCGATCTTCGGGGCGCTGAAGCCGTTTACGCAGACCCGGCGGACTTGTTGGCTAGATACGATTCTAGCCCGCTCGCAAACCGCGCGGCTTGAAATCCTGAGCCCGCGAGGACTATTTTTATCATGTGGCGCGCAACCCGCTTTACAACTCCCCCTCCCGGTGCTTATGACCACAACGGAAAAACCCGAAGTAGAGCAGCTTAAGAAACAGGAAAAGATACAGAAGGAGCTTAAGAAAACTGGCGGCCAGGTCGAGGAGCCGAAGCCCCCTGTCGAGACGAAGCACAAAGTCTGGCTCGGCACCTACGTCCTGGTCCTTGTAGGGCTCGGCGCGGTGCTATGGCTGCTCGGGTTTGAGTTCTTCGGCCTGAGCGAAGGGACGCGCCTTCTGGGGCTAAGGCTCACGAGGGGCGCGATATTTATCGTCCTGCTTCTCACAGTAGGAAGGATTATCGAGGCTTACCTGATCGACCGCATCGATGACGCCGCGAGCCGGTTCAATCTCAAACGAATCTTGAAACTGGTCGTAGGACTGGTGCTGGTCTTCATAGCCATCTCGGTGCTGTTCGCCAACTGGTACACGGCAGTTCTTTCGCTCGGGCTGATCTCGCTCATACTCGGGTTCGCGCTGCAGACGCCGATAACCAGCTTCATCGGATGGATCTACATTCTCGTGAGAGAGCCTTATCGCGTCGGCGACCGAATAAGGATAGGCGAGGCGACGGGCGACGTCATCGATGTGAGCTATCTCGACACGACGTTGTGGGAGTTCGGCGGGCCATACCAGACGACGGATCATCCGAGCGGGCGGATAATCAAGTTCCCGAACTCCAACATACTCGACACGCCGGTCTTTAATTACTCGTGGCCCCTGTTCCCTTACATCTGGAACGAGATCGTGTTTCACATCGCTTACGAAAGCGACCTGGAGTTTGTGAGCAAGACGATGCTGGAAGTGGCCGAAGAAGAGCTGGGCGAAGCCATGATGCAGCGCGTAGCGACTTATCGCGAGCTGCTGGCGCAAACGCCCGTCGACCAGTTAGAGGTGCGCGAGCGCCCGGCCGTCTTTTTTCGCGTGAGCCAGAATACATGGATAGAAGCGATAGTGCGTTACCTGGTCTACCCGCGAGAGGCGGGGCGGGTGAAAACCAGGATGATAAAAAAGATGCTCGAACGGCTCAACGCCAAGCCCGAGCTTGTGATGTTTCCAAAGAGCAATCTGAGATAGCCAAATAACTCTGCCGGGGCACGGCCTGTTTTTGATATACTTGAAGACTAAATGGCCAATTGCTCTAAATGCAGCGAGGCCCCAAAAATCCTCCGGTTGTTGAAGTGTGTAGTTTGCTACAATCAGGTTTGCGAGAACTGCGCCATACGTCGTTATGCCAAAGTGTTTTGCTCCGCTGACTGTGCAAAGACCTTCTTCTTCGGGCTGGGCGAGGATAAAGAATAAGTGCGTTTGAACTTCTAGGAGCAGAGATAATGGATTTAATTATACGCCCCCGGCGGCTGCGCCGCACCGAATCGCTTCGTGCTATGGTGCGCGAGACAAGGCTTTCGCCCGATGATTTCGTCTATCCGCTCTTTGTCTGCGAAGGCGAAGGCGTGCGGCGCGAGATCGGCTCAATGCCGGGTTGTTTCAACCTCTCGATAGACGAGCTGGTCAAAGAGGTCGAAGGCGCGCGCCGCTCGGGCGTCCGCTCAGTGATCCTGTTCGGCGTGCCTGACACAAAGGATGCGGAGGGCGGCCAGGCTTACGCTGAAGACGGAATCACGCAGAGGGCAATCCGCGCGCTGAAGCGCGAGACGAAAGACGTGGTCGTGATTGCGGATAACTGTCTTTGCGAATACACGGACCACGGCCACTGCGGCGTTATCGAGGGAGGGGAAGTGCTCAACGACCCGACGCTGGACTTGCTCGCGCGCACGGCCGTGTCGCAAGCCGAAGCCGGGGCGGACATCATCGCGCCTTCTAACATGATGGACGGGTTCGTGGCTGCGATACGCACGGCGCTCGACCGGGCGGGGTTCGAGCAGATACCAATAATGTCATACGCCGTGAAATACGCTTCCGGTTTTTATGGCCCTTTCCGCGAAGCCGCGCAATCGGCCCCGCAGTTTGGCGACCGCAGGGGGTATCAGATGGACCCGGCCAACGCGCGCGAGGCTATGCGCGAAGCCGAGCTTGATTACCAGGAAGGAGCGGACATCTTGATGGTCAAGCCCGCGCTCCCGTACCTGGACATCATTCGGGCTGTCCGCGAGCGGTTCGACGTGCCTGTGGCGGCTTATCAAGTGTCGGGCGAGTACGCGATGATAAAGGCCGCCGCGCAGATGGGCTGGATAGATGAAGAGCGTGTGGCCGTCGAGTCGTTGACTTCGATCAAGCGCGCCGGGGCGGAAATCATACTGACTTATTACGCGCGCGAGATGGCCGGGCGTCTCGCGTAATGCGCGACCGGGAATTTTGACATCGATGCTTAATACCATTTTCGCGCGATTGATTCTTATCGCGCTCGTAGCAGCCGCCCATTTGCCTGCGCCCGCGCGAGCGCAGGCGTTACAAAACCCATCCTCTGCTCCCGCGCAGCCTCAAGCGACCGCCGAGACCATAGAGTCGCTTCGCTCGCGCATAAGCTCGCACATCTCGCAGCCGCGCCACGGCCCCGCCGCGTGGGGAATAAAGATAATCTCGCTCGATACGGGGAAGACCGTCTTCGAGCAGAACGCCGGGAAATATTTCAGCCCGGCATCGAACGCGAAGCTCTACACTACGGCGCTCGCGCTCGATCACCTGGGCGCGGATTACCGCATTAAGACATCGCTCTACTCCGCTGCGCGCCCTACAGCCGAAGGCACGCTCAAAGGCGACCTCATAATTTATGGGCGGGGCGATCCTACGATAGCGGCGAGCCTCAACGCGGGCGATTACTACAAAGGGCTCGAACCGCTCGCGGAGCAGTTGAATGCGGCGGGCGTCCGGCGCATCGAAGGCGATCTGGTGGGCGACGAGAGTTATTTCAAAGGCCCGCCTTTAGGCTCGGGATGGGAGTGGGATGACCTTCAATGGTATTACGGCGCCGAGGTGTCAGCGCTTACGATAAACGATAATTCGCTCGACCTGATGGTAATGCCTGCCGAGCGCGCGGGCTTGCCGTGTAGAGTATCGACGGGACCGCCGACTCCGTTCGTCACGATAATGAATCGCACGCAGACTGTTGCTAAAGGCGGGGAAGCGCGCGTAGTCGTTTATCGCCCGGTCGGCGAAAACATCATCTACGTGTCGGGCCGTCTGCCCGTGGGCGACAAGGGGTACAACGGCGCGGTCGCCGTGCATAACCCTGCGGGGTTGTTCGTCGCCATGTTCAAGGACGCGCTCGCGCGGCGCGGCATTGCGATCACGGGCCGGGCGCGCACGATCGATTGGAAATACCGAGAAGTTACGCCGATAGATTTCACAAAGCTCGTCGAGCTTGGCTCGATCCAATCTCTGCCCGTGAAAGATATTGTGCGCGAGACGATGAAGCCGTCGCAGAATCTTTACGCGCAGTTGCTTCTCTTGCAGGTTGGCGCAAACCCGCCTGCCGACATGGTGATGCCGCCGGACCAGACTACGGAGAAAACGGGCATCGAGGCGATGAACCGCTTTCTTCAAACGGTTGGAATCAATCCCGGCGAAGTGGTTTTAGAAGAAGGCTCGGGGTTGTCGCGCAAGGATTTGATTACGCCCGCCGCGACGGTCGAGCTTTTGCGCTTTATGAGCCGCCACCGCCACGGCGAGAGTTTCCGCGATTCGCTCCCCATCGCAGGTGTTGATGGGACTCTGAAGAACCGCATGAAAAACACGATAGCGTCGGGCAACGTGCGAGCAAAGACAGGCTCGCTCAGCTACGTGAACACGCTGTCGGGTTATGTGACTACGCCGTCGGGCGAGCGATTGGCCTTTTCGATCTTGCTCAATAATTATTACAACACGGACCGCACAGCATCAGCGCGCGAAGACATAGACGCAATCGTCTTGATGCTGGCGGGCTTCACAGGCCGCAGCGATAATCAAAAACCAGAGACCGGCAGCAAGTTCTAAATTGCGTTTGAACCGCCAACGTCATAAGCCCCGAAGGGGCGCAAGCCGTCCATTTAATAGTTAGACGTGGCTAGATTGAGGCTTTGAAATGGAAAGAGTATTTGAGCTTCTTCGCGAAAACAACTTCATTTCCCGTAAAGGTGTCCGACTCTCGGCAATCGAGTCTATTCCAAAAAACAAGATAATTGACATTGCACAAGCAATAGTGACCGAAACTAAGTTGCCTGTCGATAAGCGCGACGCGACGTTGTTTTCTCACTCTGCATCGCTATCTCTCGGCGGTAGCCGGGAGGAATGTGAGAAGCTGGCATGTAGAACCCAGAAAATAAATGAGTTGGTTAGATTTGCGCTTTTCTATAGTGATAAGGTCTATATAAATAACTTCTTTTCAGGTTATATTCACTTGAAAGACCTGAAAGATGAATCCAAGATTAAGGCCAGATTCTACGACGATGTTTGCTTGATGCAGATACTTAAGCCATTTTTCGAAAGTAAGCATATACTGCTTTTTACTTCACCAGAGCATCGGTGCCCCAATTGCTGGGCTAACTTAAGCTTTGGGCCAGATGCAAGCAATAGGCTTAAAAAGGAATATCGTCGACTAGCAAGGGAATACTTTGAAAACACTTCGGTTAAACTCTTTCAGCGTAATGGGGCCTATGGAGTTTTGTTTGAAGGACCAGAGCCTTATTACGAACACGGACGAGGTGTTATAAGCCCGACGCCTCCTCCAGCATTAAATTCCATGCCACGGGTTCTTCAAAGAGCTAAGAGCATTGAGGGGGTTACTCTATCAAAAGCCACCAGTAAAAAACTTGAATTTCATAAGGCCTTTGCGACGGAGGTCCTTAACAACATTTCCTTTGAGCTTTCAGCATCCCACTTTTTGAATACATCATTTCTTACTGAAAAAATGCTTCACGTCTCCTTTCTTCAATCCATCTCTAATAATCCGGACATAGAGCGGCGAAACGCAATTGCTTATAAGTTCCTAACATCAATAGTTCCTTTTGCTGAAGATGTTGAAATAAAGGACCTGATCAAGCTCCGCAGACGAGAGGAAGAAGCGTTCATTCAATATAGGCGCGCATTGAATGAAGCAATAGATGAATTTAAAACATCTGATGTAGCCTTTAATGAGAGGCAGGCTCGAACTTTGTATTCTGATGTTATTGCACCACAATTAAGTATGCTGGACCAAAAGGTACAGGTAGCCAAGAAGGATTTGGTAACGAAAGCATACCGGTCCATTCTAGCAGTTACAGGCGCAATTTCGTTTGGCATCTATACAGGCTTTATTCCAACTGAAATGGCCGAAATGGCAAAGGTACTAGGCTTCACAAAAGTAGGTGCTGACATTCTTGAAAAACTATTGCCCCTTGGCGATGCCGCTAGTGCTGTGAAAAATGATGAGATGTATTTTCTCTGGCGAGCTAGGAAGCTCCAAAAGTAATTTGACTGCGGCCTCTACCCCGCCACGTCTAACAAACGCATCCAGCGGAGCGCGCGAAGCGAGTTTCGCTTGTTTCAGTCAGTGCCGTTCGCGCGCCCGCTGATGCGGGACGTTATGCCCCTGCGGGCGTGTTGAATTGGCCAGTTCAACCTTTGCCTGATGAAGAGTAAACTCCTCCAAATCGAATTTCTTCCTTGACTCTGGACCCGGCTCTAGGGTGTACACTCTCTTTGTGTCTGAAATCGAGCTTCAGATCGGAGAGGTTGCTGCACTTGCCGGTGTCAGTGTTGACACGGTTCGTTACTACGAAAAGCGGCGGCTCTTAAATCGTGCGCCTCGTTCAACGGGCAACTTTCGGCTCTTCACCTCTGAAGCAGTCGAGCGGATACACTTTATCAAGCAAGCTCAGGATATGGGGCTCACGCTTGACGAAATTAAAGAATTGCTCACAAGTGAGGGTGGCGCTTCTCAGTGTCGGCGAGTGCGCGATCTACTAAGAGAAAAAATTGGCGATCTTGATAAACAGATGAAGAAGCTGCGCGAGTTTAAACGCACACTCTCGCGTCACCTCGCAGCGTGTGAAGATGAGTTACATCAACACGGGACAAAGGCTTCTTGTCCGGTTATCGTGAAGATGACGAGCACACGAAAGGGTAAAAGAAAATGAGTCTAAAACAGGCGAAGAATAAATTTGTACTTTTGGCTACGGTGGCGTTCTTAGTTTTCCTTTCTCACTCCAGCAATTCCTTCGCGGCGCAAAAACAAGCGAAGCAAAAAAAGCCGGTTGTCGCAAAAGCCGGTCAAGTTATTGAACTGCGCAGAATTGACCAGTTGAAAGAGGAGTTTCAACGTGATGCCGGAAAAGTTCGATTCGTAACGATCCTCTCCCCCACCTGACCCGGTTGCCGTTGGGGGTTCTCCAAAATACAAAAAGTATTGAAAGACGTTCCCGATGACCGAGTGCGAGTGTATGTGATTTGGGACCCGATTTTCGGCGGTTATTTTGATAGTGAGGCAAAAAATCTCTCGCGCAGCTTTCCGGACAAGAGAGTGAGCTATTACAAAGACCCTGATTCTCTAGCGGGTAATCTTTGGAAGGGAGTTCTAAAAATAGAGAGGGACATAGCCTGGGATGTGTACTTGCTTTATGGCCCTGATGCTCAGTGGGAGAAGGAACCGACACAACCTGAGTTTTGGATGCACCAGTTATTCGGTGTCACAAATGCTCCGCGTTTGGATACGGAAAAACTCACGGAAGAATTAAAAGGCTTGCTCGACAAGCTGGAGCCTGAAGATTCCAAGAAGGGGAAACAAAGCAAAGAGAACATGAGAATCGAGCTTCTATACTTCAATAGCTGCCCGTCGTACAAACGAGCTCTGGCAAACATTAAAGCAGCGTTGAAGGAAAAAAAACTACGAGCGGAATTGAAACTGATTAATGTTGAAACGGAAGAACAAGCCGAGAAGGTAGGTTTCCAGGGCTCGCCCTCAATCAGAATAAACGGCAAAGATTTAGAAGGCAGGGACGAGGTCTTCAGTCTTAGTTGTAGGCTCTATCACCTGAACGGCAAGCCTACAGCCGCACCGAGCAAAGAGGCGATAATTGTAAAGCTTGAAAGCATAATGAAATGAATAAAGGTTCTATTCATCTCATCAGCACAATGCGCGCGGCCCGGCGCTGTGGGTCGCTATGGGGCTACGACGATCCTGAGCGAACCTGATGTCGCGGTAGTCGGAGTCCCGTCAGTCACCTGCACCGTGAACGTATAAGTATCTGCGACGGCCGGGCGTCCTGTTATCACTCCCGTCGCCGGATTCAACGTCAACCCGAAAGGCAACGCTCCGCTCACGATCGCCCAGGTGTATGGCGCGCGCCCGCCCGTTGCTTGAAGCGCGAAAGAGTAATCAACATTCACACGCCCCGCAGTCAAATCTCCTGTCGTCGTGATCCTCAATTCTGGATCGATGACTATCCTCAACGTCGAAGACGTAGCGGTCGAGGGCGTCGTGTCCGACACCTTAACTGTAAAAGTGAAGGTCCCGGCTGCCGTCGGCGTGCCCGAGATGATGCCCGTCGATGCGCTCAGAGAGAGCCCATCCGGAAGCGCGCCGCTATCGAGGCTCCAGGTGTAAGGCCCCGTTCCGCCTACGCGCTGGAGCGTGTGCGAATAGTTGACCGCGACCGTGCCTCTCGTCAGGTCCCCCGTGCTCGTAATCACGAGCGGTCCGGGGATGATATTTATACTGACAGGGTTGCTCGTTACGGTCACAGGCTCCCCGTCGCGAAGCTGGAGCACGAAGGTAAATAACCCAGTCTGAGTCGGGGTGCCAAAGATCAGCCCCGATTCCTGGTCCAGATGCAAGCCAGGCGGAAGCGACCCCGAGAGGATGCTCCAGAGTCTCGGCGGGCGACCGCCCGCAAACAGACACTGATGGTTATAAGCGACTCCGGTGAGCCCCTCCGTCAATGGGCCGCTGCTCAATATCCGCAACGGCTCCGCGTCCGGCAGCACCTGCATCGTAAGGCTCGCGACGGCTGACGTGCCGTTGGAGTCCGTGACGCGAACGCCGAACGAGAAATTGCCGAAGACGGTCGGCGTGCCCGATATCAACCCCGAAGCGTTCAGCGAAAGCCCCGAAGGCAGCGATCCTGAAATGAGCGCCCAGGTGTACGGCGGCCTGCCGTTGACGGCGACCATCTGGAAGTTGTAAGGCTCGCCCTTCCTGGGTCGCGGGATGTCTGTCGAGGCTATCTGCAACACCTGGTTCTGCGCCTGGAACGGCCGCGTGCCGATGACCGTGACATTGCCCGCTGCATCTATGAGCCTGATCGATAGAATGTGCTCGCCGTTTGAGAACTTCGTCGTGTCGAACGTGAAGCGGAAGCCTGAGTTTGTAGCGTTCGGGAATCCTCCCCAATTCAAAGCGACGTCGGGCCGCGATTGTCCGTAAGTCGCTTCGCCGACTTTCTGACCGTCGATGACCACTTCGATAAGTACGACGCCGACGTTATCCAAGGCCCAGCCCGAACCCGACGCCGTGTTGGCGAGCGTGGCGCGGAAGTCGGGCGTCTCAAGCGTCCCGAACGGCGCTAGCTTGTCGGCGGGCTTAATGTTTATCGCGAGCGTGCGCGTGGTGGTCTGCTGCGCCGAATCGGTCACGCGCACTACGAAGACGCTCGTGCCGGCGCTGGTAGGTGTGCCCGAAATAGTGCCGTCAGCCGAAAGGTTCAGCCCCGCCCCCAGGTTCCCGCTCGCAATCGACCAGGTGTAAGGCGGCACGCCGCCCGAAGCCGACAGAGTCTGTGAGTAAGGCCGCTCGGCCGATGTTTCAGGCAGTTGAACGGTCTGTATCACGAGCGGCGGCGGCGGCGGCACCACGATTATGAAAAACTGTTTGGTGCTCGAAGTGCCGAGCGAATCCTTCAGCCTCACGACGAACGTCGTCGCGCCTGTGGCGTTCGCCCGCCCGGTAATAACGCCTTCCGCGCTCATCGCGAGCCCGTCAGGCAGCGCGCCCGAGTCGATTGACCACGAATAAGGCCCGACCCCTCCGCCGCCCTGGAGCTTTGCGTTGTAAGGGAGACCTTGCGTGGCGTTGGGCAACAATTCGGTCGTGATGGCGAGCGGCGGCGGCGGCGGCCCCACCTCGATACTGAAAGGCTTGCTTGCAACCTTGCCCGTCGCATCGACCACACGGATGGTGAAATTGAACGTCCCCTGCACGCCCGGCGTGCCTGACAGTACGCCGTCGGAAGAGAGAGTAATTCCGTCGGGAAAAACCCCAAACTTCTTCTTCTTCTTCTTGATCCACGTGTAAGGCGCTGTGCCCGACGCGGCCTGTAGCTGAACTCTGTAAGGCACTCCTACGGCTCCGAGCGCGAGCGGCGACTGGCTGAGTATGACAAGCTCCGGCGCAGGGTCTATCTCGATCGCAAGCTCGCGGCTCAGGGATTGCCCCGTCTGGTCAGTCAGTCTGATCTCGAACTCTTGCTCGCCGACGGCGGTCGGTTTCCCCTGTATGACGCCTGCTTCGGTCAGTTGCAGCCCGTCGGGCAACCGGCCCCGCACGATCTCCCAATTGTAAGGCGTGTTACCACCCGTGGCTTTCAAGGCATGAGAGTAATCTTGCCCTAGCACTCCGTCAGGCAGCGAGAGTGTGTCGAACGAGAGGACTGTGATCGGCGGATTAATTATGATCGACAGCGTCGCGTTGACGCTCGACCCTACCGTGTCTGTGAGCTTCAGGCTGAAACTCGTCGAGCCTGCGCGCTCGGGTGTGCCCGCGATTATGCCCGCAGGGTTGAGCGTGAGCCCTTCGGGAAGGTTGCCCGACACGAGCGACCACGTGTAAGGAGTCTGCCCGCCCGAAGCGCCGAGGTTCTGGCTGTATGAAGTGCCGACTGAGCCTCTGGGAAGCTCCCTGGTCGTGATAGTGAGCGGCACAGCCGGTTTGACGACGACCGTCAGCGCTTTTGTCGCCCGCGCTCCTTCCGAGTCTGTGACGCGAGCGACAAAGTTGGCCGTCGCCGCAGCGGTCGGCGTGCCTGATATGGTCCCTGTCTGCGACAGGGAGAGGCCCGAAGGAAGCCCGCCGCTCTCAATCAGCCACGTGTAATCGGGCTTGCCGCCGCTCGCGCTCAACGTGCGGCTGTAAGGCACGTTCACAGTCGCGTCGGGCATCTCTTGCGTGGTGATCGATAGCGACACAGGCGTCGAGGGCGTCGTGACGCTCGCGGCTGACGAATACGAAGACGCGCCCGTGCTGTTAAAGGCGCGCACGCGGTATTCGTAAGCCGTATTCGCAAGCACACTCGTGTCCCTGAAAGTGGTCAGGTTGGCGCCCACGACGCCGACCTGGATGAATTCGGCGCTCGACCCTCCCCGCCGCTCGATTTGAAAACCCGATTCCGTAGACGATGTGTCCTGCCATACCAGGTTGACCTGTGTTGGCCCGCCCGCGCTCGCTATCAACCCTGCGGGCGCTGTCGGTATAGGGTCCGGCACGCGCGCCGTCCACCCTATCTGCGCGACCGTGTACTGGCAGAGCGCAAATTCGTTCACGCGCATCATGCAGGGCGTAGAATTCCTATTGCAGCTCGACTCTTCACAGTTGCCGTTTGCGGCCTGCGGCCTGACCTCGGGCGAGCAGGTGCAGCTACAGGTCTGGAACCCGGGCTGTGAGTATTCATCGCATGAGTAAAAGATGTGCCCTGTCTCGTGGCTGACGATCTGGTTCAAATCCCAGCCGTAGCTACGGAAGAGGATGTTCGTGAGCGGGCCTCCGAGGTAAGCCCACGACGCGCGCCCGTCCGTAAAAGAGGTGCGGGCCGGCGGCGGGTTATAAGCGATGAAGACTGAGAACGCCCAGTTGGCCTGATTCTGGTCCCTGATTACCCGATTGTAGGTAGCCACGTTGACGAACGGGTCGGACGATGTCATACCGAGGTTGGTCATTATTCGGCTGATCCAACCAAAAGAGTCGCTGCCGGGCCGCAGCACAGGCTCGTAAGGTTGCTGGCAGGCCGGGTTGTCCGCGTAATGCGGCACTACGGTAAACTGTAGCGGCCGGGGCAGCGCGAAGGCCCTCGATTGATCGACCCACCAGTTCAACCCGTCTATGATTTTCGCGATGGCAATATTCTGATCCGCCTGGCTCCAGTTATAGACGTTAGGGTCTATGCCGCCGTTGCTCTCGATCAGAAAGACCGCGACCGCAACTGAGCCGTCCATCGTGTCGCTGTTGTTGAAGAAGTTGGGTGTGATGCTCGCGTTTAGTTTGTTGAGAGAGTCCATCGCCCCCAACGCGCGGAGGTTGCGAATAAAATCGTCCCTGCTCATCTCCGGGCGCGGCAGCGCGCAGTCGTACATGGGCGGGCGGTTGGTCAAGTCAGGAGTCTCTGCGCGCCTTATCTCGGAGCGGATCTGGCGGGCGCGGCGGCCCGAAGCGATGTCGTTAAATATGCCTATGGCTATCTGCGTCTCGCGGTCGTTAAAGCCGGTTGCGCCCGGATCGACTGCCGTGCGGTGAATCGAGCGGATGCGGTGACGGCCTATGATCTTTGACCCGACCTCCGGCGTTATCCACCCGAGTATCGCGCGCGGTGGGACGACTACGGCCACTCGGCCGCCCTGCTCGACGATGAAGTCGCGGGCTTGGGCAAGCTCGGCTTTCGAATCCGTGTCGACTAAGACGAGCGTGTACCCGCTCATCCAGGCCGTCGGAGAGCGGTCCGCTTGCAGGGCATTATGTGTGTGAGTCTGTGCGAAGCCGTTGGAGGTGATAAAGAGCAACAGTGCAGCGCACGCCGTGAACGACAAACGGACCATCTTCTATAAACCTCGAATCGTTTGAACCCCACGGCTGGTACTGCCTGCTTGATGGCCGTGAGAGGGCCGAGAAACTAAGTAAAGCTTACCTTCAGGGTAACCTCACCTGAGGGGAAACAGGTCAACAGTCATCCTGCGATCGGTGGCAAACTGATAGCATTATAATAATCGGCTTCTCAATAAAGCTACACCTTTTCAACCGCGACTCGGATTCGATCTCATTAAAGGTTGTTTCTCTGCTCTGGCGCGCGGGCGGCTGCCCTCAGGCAATTATCAATGATTAACTGCTTTACTCCTTATAGTATAGGGAGGCGAGTATACCAATAATGAACAATCGAGCGCAAGCTGAAAAACTTATAATCTTGTTGTGATCTTGTTAAATCCTGCGCAAGGGTTACGGGCGCGCCCGGCGAGGCTTTCGAGCCTGTCGGCGGCGCTTCGGGCGCGCGGGCGCGGCGATCTCGTCGAGCCACCGTAGCGCTTCTTCGAGACGCTCAAAGCGGCGCTCGTCTGCGCGGAATTGGCGGCTGTGATAAATCGTGCGTCCCGAGACGACTCTGGGCGGGTGCGCCACGTGAAGCATTTCGTGATACAGCACGTATTCGACGACGAAACGCGGTATGCGCGGGCTGTCGAGCGTGCGGCTTATTATGATAGTCGAGTGGACGTGGTCGTGGTGGCCGAGGACGCGACGGGTCCTTGCGCGACTCCAGGAGAGTTGCGGGCGCTTGAGGCCGGAGCCGAAATAGCGCGCGTTGATCTCTTCAAAAATCTCTTCCAGGTCGTAGGCCTTGCCTTGAGGCGAGGTCATTATCTTATAGCCGCGACGGCGGCGCGCAGACTCCGACGCCGTCACCACGACGGGAAGCGAAGCGTACTGGCGGTAAATGCGCTCTTGCTCCTTTGAAGGTTTGACGCGGTAGAGCTTGCCTACGAGGATCGAAGCGAGCGCGTGAAGCACTTCGGGCGGCGAGCTGGCTAGCACGTCTGAGACGCGCGCATAGACTCGCCCGGCCCTCAATCTGATCGTCGAAGAGAGGCCCGCGTACGGGTAGAAGCGCGCCTCAACCCGCGGCAGAGGAGATCGCCTGACGATCTCCCTCAGCGCGTTATTGAATATTGCCTCAAGCTCCGCATCTTGATTGCGGATTTCGAATTGCGGGTCGCGGGTTTCGGGGTCGGACATTCTGTGAGTGGTCCGTGGTCGTTTGTCATTTGTCCAAGGACAAATGACAAACGACCACGGACAAAAGACTATTTCTTAGGATTAGGATTATCGTCCGGCTCAATGTAACGCCGGCGATAGCGGATGTCATACTTCTTGTTATCCGCCTGACCGTCGCCGTCGACATCGACCTCCA
Organism: Blastocatellia bacterium; assembly: GCA_036277095.1. GTDB lineage: Bacteria > Acidobacteriota > Blastocatellia > UBA7656 > UBA7656 > DASUNP01. The sequence continues at coordinate 3,814 of DASUNP010000080.1, read as the reverse complement.
GCTCGATCTTGCGCTCTTTGCCTTCGCGGCGCGTGTTCGTAGGCACGAAGCCGAGGCTGTACTGGTTGCGGAGCAGGGCTTCGATGCTGCGCATGATGCCGGGTATCTCGCCCTCGAACGTCATCGGAAAGTAGCTCCCGCCAGTCCTCTCTGCGAAAGCGTTCAGCTGGTTGAATGCCTGCAAGTAGGTCAGACGCAGCTCGGGCGAGAACCTGTGCTCGTACTTTTTGAAGAAGAGGTTGCCCACGCCTACCGTGAAGATCGGCACACCCGCCCGCGACACTATCTTCAGCGCCTTGTCGAAAGTGATGCGGCTGAAGGTATCGATGCCCGTTGTAATCAATATAACGGCCGTGTGCCCTTCGATCTCTTGAAGGCCAGTATATTCGCTCGGCCCCGAGTTTTCGTCAAACAGTTGTATGGCTTTTCCGCCCAGCAGCGCAAACGACAGCGCGTCATAGATGTTCGATTCGCTGAAGTTGAGCGTGTCGCGGTAGGCCGCATGTATCGCCGAGGTCAGCCTCTGGCTATCGCCCGTGAAGTCTTGAATGACCTTCGGCTTCATGCTGAATGTTACGAGGGCGACGAAATCTTCCTTCTTGACGAAGCCCTGGATGAAGGTGGCGGCTGACGAGAATATCTCATAGGTAAACGTCGGATCGAAATAGCCCTTCCAGTAGCGGTTCTGAAAGCCGTTGTCTATCAGAAGCACTACGGTCATCGGCCCTTCGCCCGAGCGGAAGTTGGTTATCTCCTGCTTGACCTTGTCTTCATAGATGATGAAGTTCTTCTGCGTAAGGTTAGGCACGAGCCTGCCCGATTTCTTATCGATTACGCTGACCTCGACGTTGACCACCTGTGTCGATATCTTGATGGGGGGTTCGTCTTTGAGGTCGCGGGGGATGGGCGGAAGAGGCTCGCCCGGGTCTTCGGCGGGCTTCGCCTTCTGGTCCGCAGGCTTCTCATCGGTCTTCTTCTCGACCTTCTTTTTGGGGGGCTGCCGCCCGCTCTGTGCCGCAACAGTTGAATCCGGGACGACGGCGACGGCCATGAGCAGAGCGACAAGTGTAGCGATTGCCGCTAGCCGCATCAGCGTAGATAACTTCATAAACTCCTCCGCATTTTATTAACTGGCACGCCCTGTGGCTAAGGCCGGGCTGGAAGCTCTCAATCGCATGCCTGAATTAAAGTTTAGCAGAGAGCCCCCGACATTGACAGTACAAACGGCAACCGCCAATAGACGTTCGGAGGGTGATTTGCGGTTTGCATTGACCCCCTTATCATGTAAGAATCGGGGCGTAGCGTATAACACACAGAGACTGAGCCGCCCCGAGAGCGGCGACGGATCAAAGTTCCAGATGTCGTAATAATCTAGCTGCTAGGCTTTTACTTTAAGCCACATCAGAAATGCCAGGCGGATAACGCTAATATCAACCGTTGGCCGTGCGTCGCCTGAGCTATTCTGATCGAAGGATTCATTCTCGTGATCTCTTGCTGCGTTAGAGATGCTGTGGCAGCAGGGACAGACACCTTGTACATAGTTGCACTCGCACCAACGACCACCCATTTGCGAATGGCCTGCGAAAGCGGGAGCAGAGAGGCAGAGGATGAGCAACAAAACCGTAAACGACCTTTTCATTAGTTTCTCCTTACCGAACGAATTGTATCAACTATTACTCAGAGGGATAATCAGTTATGAGCAATTAGGAAACCGCATAATCAAGCAAATAAAAACCGCGCATGCCTTCCGCCAGATTGAATCGGTTCGTGAGCTTTCGACAGTCTTAATCAATAATCCTATAAAAGAGTATCAACTGATCGGCCATTACTATCTTGTATGGTGCGCCTGCCGAGAGAAGAACTATGAAATCGAACGGCTTGAAAGCATAATAGATCAAAGCCATTCCATCAAAGCGCAAGCGTTAATGACAAGGGCAGCTTTCGAGGGTTACAAAGGCAACCCGGATCTGGAAGCCTACTTTTACATTGAGGCATTAAAGGCTAACCCCACACGGTCGCTGCAGATCCATTTGAGGGCGGCTCTTTCTGTAGTCAAGGCGAAAGAGGGCTTTCACAAGGAGTCGCTAAAGGACCTTGAAGAGATCCTGCCTGTTTTGAAGTATGCGGAACCGCATGTCTATTACGACTGCTTGAACTCATACGCTGTCGAGTTGGCCGAGGCGGGCCGCCGACAAGAGGCCCGCAATGTTATCCGGCATGTGATTGCATCGCCTCTGGCTTTTGCATATCCTGAGTGGCGCGAGACGGGCGACGAACTGGACCTGGGGAGAAACCGCCCGCCTCAATCTGTCGTATCTTTTGCTCAAGAGACAAAGCCGCAAAATCTGCTGCGCCTGCCCGTGGCAGAGCCTGAGCATAGCATCTTCTCGACGGGAACTGCCTTCAGTAGAACAAAACAGCCGGCGCGTATACTTGATTACACAGAGTGGAAAAATAAGATGGAAAAAAAATCGAACGGCGACGATGACAAGCTCCCCGAGGATTTGGATGAAAAGGATATAGTGGTAAAGATCATGAGCTTGACCGCTCAGGAAGGAGTCAGCGACAAAAAACTTCGTAAGATTTTAGACTTCATTGAGAACGTCCTCGCAGAGCCAGAAAAGGACTAACGCTTCTTCCGCTTCTGCTTGTTCGACCTCGCCTCGTCGGACAGGAACCTTATCCAGTTCAACACAGCCGACTGATACTCAGGCCCTAGCCTCAGCCACCTCCTCACTACCTCCAAAGACGCAGGGTTGGCGACAGCCTGCTCCATAGTCTCTATCAACTCTAGCGCATCGACTCCACCCCTGGCCGTGCGCATCTGCCTGCCCGAGGCGGCGGCGAACAACTCGAACGGGTCTACGTCCAAGCCTTCTGCCAGCACGGTCAGCTTGTCTACGGAGAGGTTAGTGACCTTGGCGTTAATGATGCGGCTGATGTAGGAGGCGGCAATCTTGTCTGGGCCGCCAGCGCGAGTTTGTATGTCGCGGATGGAGAGTCGTTTCTGGCGGATGACTCGCCGGACGAAGGCGCTCAGCGAATCGATCTCTGATTGGGGGTTCTTAGTCTTATTCATTATAGGCAATCATAGTACATATTTTCATTGACAGGAAATTGCGCTTAAAGTAATATAAGTCGCGCTAGCTCGGGCTACGCTGTTTACTGACTCTAACAAGTCTTGTCGGAGCATTCACGGTCGCAAGCGCTTTTTCCGTTCAAGCTGCTTTTGTATCACAGGCAAGAGAGTAGCTCAAGCAGCATAAGGGGACGCCTGTTCGAGCTTCTTCAAGCTTTCTCCTTTAGCGGCTGCGAGGGGACGCGGTGTAATGTGGTTGAACTCTGGGGAAGCCACAAAGCTATGCGTCCCCTCATTTTTGACGCCGCCTGAAGATGACCGTACTCGACGAGAGAGGCTATATGCCAAAGCGGACCGGGCAGGCAGAGGCTTCCCTTCACATACGAGAGCTTCTGCGCCAGCGCGGGTTTGACATCGCGGCTCGCACCGTCACGCACGAAGATAAAAGGCAATGGTTAGTCTTCGAGCGTGCGGGCCGCCAGGTCGGCGTCGATTTAGCCTCCGGTCTGTGGGTGAAGCCTTCGCCGAAAGACACCTGGCGATGCATTGAGAGGTCTTGCACGGTGGGCGGGGCGCTTGAGGCTGTAGACTTTCTTACTAGAAGCTATCTCAAAAATAGGCTCTGAGTAAAATCAGGATGCAACCGAGATGAACGAAGCCCAAGTAGTTGTCATCGTGATATTCATAACGCACCAAAATTCGACGGTAGTTTTGCAGCCACGCAAACAACCTCTC
>DASUNP010000079.1:0-5001 GCA_036277095.1 Blastocatellia bacterium | reverse complement strand
ACTCCCCCTGCAACAGTACGGTCGTGTAGCTGTCGGCGACGTACAAGGCCATCTCCGTGCACCGCTGTATGTTCTCGCTCTTGCCCACGAACCCGCTCTCGGTCGCGGAGCTGTGCGCGTGCTCAAGCTCGCGGCGCAGTCTCAAGACTTCAGCCGAGAGCCTCGCTTTCGAGATGGCTATTGCGAGCTGGTCGGCGATGCCGAGCGCCAGCGCCGTGTCGTTTTGCGTGTAATGAGTTTTCGGCTGCGCCCAGAGCAGTACGAGCGCGCCGAATATCTTATCCTCGATCACTATGGGCGCGACTATCGCCGCCCCCGCCGCCACCACCTCCGTCAGAAAGACGCGCGTGTAATCGTTCTGCTCGGGGCTGAGTATCTTCAGCATCTGCCCGTGCTCTATCGTGCGCGGCAACAATACCGGTATGGGAATCTTCAGCGACGGCTGTTTGAGTATGTCCGGGCCGACGTCGGCGGCCGTCCGCAGGTTGGTAAAGTGTATGTCGCTGTTGTTGGCGTCAAGCAGCGCAAGGCACGCGGCCTTCAGGTGGAGCAGGTCGAGCGCCTTGTCGAGTATTCGCGCCGTCAGCTCCGAGAAATCCGAACCCGTGTTTATATCGTTGGCGATCTCGAGCAGCGCCTTCGTGATGCGCGCCTCTTTCTCCTTCTCGCTGTAGATGTGTGTGTAGCGGTAGCCGATGGCTATCTGCTGGGCCAGGCTTCGTATGAAGTTTATCTCGTCCTCTTTCCAATGGTAATGATGGCGACAGTGGTGCAGGCCGATCATGCCTAACAGCTCCCAGTTCGACAAGATAGGCACGATCAAAATCGATTTGCTCCCTAGCTGCTCGCTCAGCATGTGGACCACGGCAGGCAGCTCGGGCGAGGATGTGTCTTCGACGACCTGTGGGCTGTAGAGGTCTATGTTCTCCTGCAGGCGGTCTATATCGATAGGCACTTGCAGGTTCAAAGAAGACGGCAGCTCGTCGGAGCCTAAGTCCCTTCGGTACTCGTGCGTTATGCGAAGCTGGCCGCCCGCAAGCGTCATAACGTCGCAGCGGTCGACATCCATCATCTTTCCGACTTCCGTGACCGTGGCTTGTAGAAAGCGATCCAGATTCAGATTGATCGCCGAGATAGTCTCGCCGCCTATGCGCGACAGCATGGCCTCGCGAGCCTCATACATGCGCAGCTTGCGCTCTAATGATAGTGTCTCTGTAGATTCCATTCTGGCTCTGATTATAACTGAGAGTGTATACGGAAGACCCACGCGCCCGGGCCTTTCGCTTCTAAAGTGGGCAATTATGACTCAATAGCGGTAAGCGCGCAAGGAGCAGGGGTCAGGGGTCGGGGGTCAGGGATCAGGAAGAGCGTATCTATAATTACAAATGCCAGGTTTCAACTTGAGATTCCAAATTCTCTTTGCCCTGATCCCTGACCCCCGACCCCTGACCCCTACCTTATGATTGTGAATGACTGGCTCGTTCCGCCGTCGGGGTTGCGGACCTTCACATGGACCGGCGTGTGGATGGGGAAGGCGTTTTTAGGAACCTTTGCCAGCAGGCGACTGCCCTTCAGGTTGGCGGGGAATGTCGAGCTGCCGACAACGGCTACCGCGCCTGTTTGAAAGCCGCTTCCTTCAAAGAAAAGCTTCTTGCCTTTGTAAGTAACCCCGATTACTGCGGGCGGGATGATGCCGGGCTCTGACGTGAGCGCGCCGAGCGCGTTTAATCGCCCTCCGGTTATCACGAAGGGAGACAAGGTGTCGCGCCGTTCGACGCCCGCGAGTATTCGCTGCTTGATAACCGTAACAAATTCCGCCGGATATTTCGTCTTGACCAGCGCCGCGACGCCTGAGACGAAAGCAGCGGCGGCCGATGTCCCATCAATACGCCCGTACCAGTCGGCGGGATCATCAGAGCTTGAGCAACTGAGACACTCGCCTCGTGCGAGGGTCGTGAAGACGGAAACGCCCGGAGCAGACAATGCGACGGTCTCCACCCCGAATCCGGTTTTGATCGTGTAGATGTCCTGTGGGTGATGCCAGGCCATGTCGTTGTAATCCGAAGCGGCTACGACTATCTGGTTCGGCAATCGATAAGCGCCGGGATAGATGTTACTGTAATCGTTATTGAAGCCTTCGTTCCCGGCGATGCACACGAGCAGAATGCCCGCATCAAGAGTGGCGCTGACGGCGTCCTTTAACGCCTGGGCGTCCTGGTCGGACACTTCGCCTACGGGCAGAAAAGTCCTCCAGCTTGCGTTGATGATAGAAGCGCCGGCGGCTATGGAATAGATCAGCGAGCGGGCGGCGTCGGCCACGGTCGCGTCTATGTCTTCAGGGAACGGGCCCGTGCGCTTAAAGAATTTGACAGGCAAAATCTTTGATTGGCACACGCCGCTTATGCCCACTCCGTTGTTCATGCGAGCGGCGATAATGCCGGCCATCTGCGTCCCGTGGCCGAGGACATCGCTCGTATCGCCATTCTGTTCGGCAAGGTTATAGCCGTGAACGTCGTCTACATAACCGTTTCTGTCATCGTCAATACGGTTATCGGGTATCTCTCCGGCATTCGTATAGATGTTCGGAGCCAGGTCCGGGTGCGTGATGTCTATTCCAGAGTCGCTTACCGCAACGATGAGGTCGGGGCTGCCCGTTGTAATCTCCCATGCCTGGACCGCCTTTATATCAGCTTCGGGAGTCGATAAGTTGTTATCGACTGCGAAACCGAGATTTCTAAGCCCCCATTGCTGCTCGAAGACCGGGTCGTCCGGTATGATCGAGGCAGTCTTTATTCGATAATTGGGGTGGGCGTACTCGACCTGCTCGTTTGCGGAAAGCTCTCTGATCAGCGCATCAAGGTCCGCGTCGGGCGCGCACTTGAGGACGAAGACCCGGTCGAGCCCGCGGCGCGCGATGATCTCGCTCACCGGTCTGCTTGCCGGAAGCGGGGCCAGAGCTTCTACACGGCTCACGCTCGGCCCGGCGGCCTCTTCGCCGACCTTGCGCGCGACAAACATCAACTGGTCTTCGGAACTCTTAGCTGTTAAATCACGCGCAGACTCTTTGAGCTTTATTACGATTTCGCCCGGGGCGCGATCCTGGCGAGGTTGCGCGGGAGTGACAGCCGTCACCCGCGCTCGAGGCAACACGACGAGCAGCAATACCGTTAGCAGGAGAGTTAAACCCCGGAGTTTCCGCATAGGTCTTCAGCAATTCGATTCAGGGCTAAACAAGGTTTGCTTATACCCGAACGGAGGGCCTTTTTCAATATAAAACCGTAACGATTTGAAATCTCAAATCTCAAATTTGAGATTTCAAATCGTTACGCTAATGAGTTCAATTCTTGTTCGATCTCTCGGCGGGCGCGTTGAATCTCGAGCAGGTAAGGCGGGGCGACGCGGTCGCGACACTCGGCTTCGGTGAGGCGACATCGCTCGCAGGTGCCGTCTATGTCCAGGCGCGTGATGGCCGGGTCCGCCGCGAATTTGACCGCGCGCTCGAACTGCTCGTCGTAGCGGAAGCCTAGCGAGACGGACGAGACGGCCTGGCGGTTGAGCGCGAGACGCCGGGCCAGGGCTACGCATAAGAAGCGCGCGTCCGTATCTATGAAACGCGAAATCTGCGCATCGACTACCGGCTCGGCCACCGCGCTGTTTGTCGCAGACGAGCGGTCGAGCGCCTTGAGTATTCGTATGGCGAGCCAGCGGCGGCAGTAATGCTCGTTTACGCCCGTGCCCCCGGGTATCAACACCTGAGACATGTTTAAATGCTTGACCAGGCGGTACTGGCCGCCTTCCTGGTTGAAGCGGAGGAAGTGCAGCTTGATGCCGAAGTACTGCGGCAGCACTTCAGTGAGACGGTACATGAAGATTTCCGGCGTGACTTCGTAACGGCCTAGAAAGGCGCGAAACCGGGTGGGGTCCCATCGGTCGAGCGCGAAGAAGTCTCTTACATCCGACAGCAGCCGCTCGCGGTTGATTAATAGCGCCCCGGCGAAATAAGATGCCTTGAAGTCGTTCAGCACTTGCTCGAACGAATCGACGTGCTCGGGCGCGCTCGTCACAGCGCGCTCCTTCAATCCCAGCACCTGATAGCCTATCTCGCGCGCCAGAATGAACTTCTTTTGAAACTCGTTCAGAGCCGGGTTGGTCAAAAGCAGGCGCGAATGTTTGTTCTTCGAGACGAGTATGGAGCGGAAGTGCTGAAGCTTAGGATGATTCGCCAAACGGCGGTCGTCCAACGTGTAGCCGAACCTGCTTTCGATCAGCGCGCGCAAATCCGAGAGCGCTGCGGTCGGGTCTGCCTGGATGCCGCTTGAGCGCGCGAATTCGTCCGCCGCCTGCTCAAGCTCTGGGAAATAGTTTTCGTGCAGCTCCTGGTAAGAGCGCAGCGCGGACCGGAAAAGATGCTCCACGCCTATGTTGTACTGCTCCGCAATGCCGAGCAGCGCGTTTACGAGCGCGCTCGCTTCGGCGGGCTGGCGCGTGAGCAGCTCGACTACCTGGGCCGGCGAGATGCCGAACAGATGGTAAGGAAAGTTATGCAGGAGCGGCGAGCCGAGGAAGCCTGCCAGCGGGTTCAGCTCTTCGTTCAGGCGGATCGATACAAGGTCGTCATAACTTCTTTCGAGCACCTCGGCCATGCGAGCGATCTTCTCGGCCTTGGGGTATTTCTTGCCGTGCTCGATCTCTGTGATGTAAGACGACGAAAGGCCCGTGCGCGCGGCGAAGTCCGTGAGCGACAGCCCCGCTTGCTCGCGAAACTGTCTGAGCTTCATTCCGAAGATTACTTTATGATTGAGACCCAATTTAACTTCGAGGCTAACAATAGTCAGATCAAAAGTCAACGCAGGCAAAAAAGGTAACCGTTTCATAAAAGGTGGTTGAAAAAGAGGGCTTCTTCCGGCAAGTTCTATTTGGTCAATAACAACTCAGCCGGAGGATAGCCCTCAATGCGTAGATACATTATCCCTACACTTAAAGATTCTGCGCAACCCTGTC
>DASUNP010000078.1:0-1488 GCA_036277095.1 Blastocatellia bacterium | reverse complement strand
ATGCGCTTGATAATCAATAGAGGCGGTCTTGCGGGCGACTTATAATCACCCGCAGTGACAATCTAAACTTTTCAGAAAGGAGACCGCCCTCTATGTTCTACGCCGGTATTGATCTCTCCGCAAGAGATTCTCATCTCTGCGTCGTCGATGATAACCTCTCTATACACCTTCACCAGAAGTCGCCTAACGACCTGACTCTCATCTCCAATCTGCTTGACCCTTTCAACCCTCTCTTGCAGGTCGTCGTCGAATCCACTTTCAACTGGTACTGGCTTGTTGACGGCCTTCAAGCTTCTGGCTTTGATGTTTGTCTAGCTCACACTCTCGGCCTCAGCTTGATTACTCACGCTAAGGTCAAGACTGATCGTAGGGATGCCTTCACTCTGGCAAAACTACTCAAAGCCGGCCTGATCCCTAAGGCTTACATCTATCCTGCTGCCACTCGCCCGATCCGCGATCTGCTTCGCCGCCGCCTGAAAGCCGTTTCTCTACGGGCACGAGAGTACGGCTCGCTTCGTCAACTGCTATTGAGAGAAGGGATTCTTTCTACCTCTCGTAATCGGATCAAGCTGACCCGGGAAGATGATCTCAATGAGTGGCTCGCTCATCCTCTGCTTGCCAGGTGCGCCTCTCAACAGATTGAGAGAATTAATCTGCTGTCTGGTCAGATTGCACAGCTTGAGCAGCAGGCCCTTGACTTGACCCGCGACAGGGCAGATTACAAGCGGCTGCTTGAGATATCAGGTATAGGGCGTATTCTCGCCCTCACTATCCTTTATGAGATCGGTGAGATAAGCCGCTTCAAAGATGTTCGACACTTCTCCTCATACTGCCGCCTGGTGCCCGGCGTTGCACAATCGGGCGCAGTAACCCGCCGGGGTCGGGCAAGCAAGCAAGGCAATGCTTACCTCAAGAGCGCCTTCAACCAGGCGGCGGTCGTCGCGGTGCGAAGCTATCCCGCCATAAAGCGATGTTACCAGCGACATCTACAGCGCCATCGAGGTAGTGCGCGCAAGCTCGTCGCTTATAACGTCATCGCACACAAGCTGGCGCAGGCAGTCTATCAGGTGTTGAAGCAAGGAGTGGACTACAAGCAAGAGTTGCTGTTTGGTATGTGAGGTATATGGAGGCCGCTATCCCAGTGGCCTAACTGGGCAGATCCCGTCGCGTTTGATTGGGAGGCGGCCTCCGCCACAGTTTCTGCAAAAGCTCTGCCCGCGCTGGTATCTCGTGACTAACTGGTGAGGCCCGGAGCCATCCCGTCGCGTTTGAGTGAGGCCGGTGCGGAACGGTTGATCTTCTGGAGCGCCACTTTGGTGGAGAGCCCGTTTGGCTGTTTGGTGCAGAGAATCTGACGCCGCGCAGTGAAGTCCAGAGTCAGAGCAAAGGCAGGAACTGATAAAGAGATGCTCGCGAAGAAAACAAGCCTTTCGGGGCCAAGGCAGAACTGTTTTCTCTTGACCGCCCGCATCTATTGGCTGTTAGGCC
>DASUNP010000077.1:0-48228 GCA_036277095.1 Blastocatellia bacterium | reverse complement strand
CGGCAAGCTCATCATTACTGCAAGCACTGATAAGACGGCGCGAGTATGGGACGCGGGCACTGGGCATATCGTAAAAGAACTGACAGGACATACAGAGGGCGTGTACAGTGCGGCATTCAGCCCCGACGGCAAGCTCATCGTGACTGCAAGCACTGATAAGACGGCGCGGGTATGGGATGTGAGTATAGGGCAAAGTGTAAGAGAGGTGCGAGGGCCTACAGGGATAGTGCTCAGTGCGGCATTCAGCCCTGACGGCAAGCTGATCGTTACTTCAGGCTTTGATAAGACTGCGCGGGTATGGGACGCGGGCACTGGGCAAATCGTAAAGGAACTGACAGGGCATACAGAGGGCGTGTCCAGTGCGGCATTCAGCCCCGACGGCAAGCTCATCGTGACTGCAAGCACTGATAAGACGGCGCGGGTATGGGATGTGAGTATAGGGCAAAGTGTAAGAGAGCTGCGAGGGCATACAGGATATGTGTTCAGGGCGGCATTCAGCCCCGATGGCAAGCTGATCGTTACTTCAAGCTATGACAACACAGCGCGAGTATGGGACGTGGGCACGGGCCAGACCGTAAGAGAACTGGCAGGCCACACAGCGTTATTGAGGGATGCGGCATTCAGCCCCGACGGCAAGCTCATCGTTACCGCAAGCGAAGATGCGACGGCGCGGGTATGGGATGCGAGCACGGGGCGTATCGTGAGAATACTGCAAGGGCATGGTGGGATTGTGTCCAGCGCGGCATTCAGCCCCGATGGCAAGCTGATCGTTACTTCAAGCTTTGATAAGACTGCGCGGATATGGGACGCGGACACCGGGCATATCGTAAGAGAGCTGCAAGGGCATGTAGAACACCTGTTTAGCGCGGCATTCAGCCCCGACGGCAAGCTCATCGTGACTGCAAGCTATGACAACACAGCGCGAGTATGGGACGTGGGCACGGGCCAGATCGTAAGTGAGCTGCGAGGGCAAACAGAGCCCGTGTACAGGGCGGCATTCAGCTCCGACGGCAAGCTCATCGTGACTGCATCCTATGATGGCACAGCCCGAATTTATCCATTTGAAACGTTCGCGCCCTTTGAAACGCTCCAGACCCTGACTCACGAACGCGTGAAACGGGGGTTGACAGAGGGTGAAAAGAAGATGTACCTGCCCCAAGACTTGAAAAAATAAATCTGAAACGCCGTCATTAGCGTTATCAGTAGTTTGCAGTGTGCGACTTAATTGGTGAGTTGTCTGAGGAATTTGGCGAGTACGTTGCCTGTCACTGTGCGGCGATAATGCTCGGTCGAGCGCAGGTCGGTAATGGGCGAGATTTCATTAGCAATGCTCTCGCCTGCCCGTTTGATTAAATCGGGAGTGAGTTTATGACTGGCAAGCAGCCTCTCAGTCTTAGGCGCTCGGATTACCGTTGGAGCGACGCTTCCGACGCTGATAGATATTGACTGAATTACGCCGCCTGTCACTACCGCTTTTGCCGCCATCACCGTCTTTGATATGGCCTGCGCGCGGCGCGTACCCACTTTCCAGAAAAAATCTCGCTCGCCCTCTTTCAACTTCGGAATGCGGACGGCCAGAACTATCTCATCAGGCTCAAGCACTGTGCTTCGGTAGCCTCTGTAAAACTCGTTGAAGGCAATTTCTCGGGTGCCGCGTGCGCTTCCAACTTCTACTTCAGCATCATAGGCCGAAAGCACTGGCAAGCTGTCACCCGCAGGCGATGCGTTGACTATGTTGCCGCCGATTGTCCCTCGGTTTTGAATCTGGATCGCGCCTATCGTGCGAGACGCGGCCACGAGTGCGGGCGCGTGATTCTGAATCAATTCTGATTTAATCAACTGCGTGTAGGTTGCCAGCGCCCCAATCCGCAATCGATCACCTTCGTCAGTAATGCCGCGCAATTCGTCTAATCGCCAGATGTCTAAGAATTCTGCCGCGTCAAGCATTCGAGCGTTCATTAAGACCATCAAATCTGTCCCGCCCGCGATTATCTTCACGGTTCCCGCGCGCTCTGCCAGTATCGCGTATGCTTCGGTCAGACTATCGGGCGAATAAGCTGTTATCTGGTCGTTCACTAATTCTCTTTCGAAGCTTGCTCTATAGCATCGATGATCTTGACATAGCCTGTGCAGCGGCAGAGATTGCCTGCGATGGCTTCTTTGATCTCGTCGCGCGTCGGCTGCGAATTCATATCAAGCAAAGCGCGCGCGGCTATCAGCATCCCCGGAGTGCAGATGCCGCATTGCGCGCCGCCGCATTCGAGAAACGCTCGCTGCAATGGCTCAAGCTCGCCGTCACTCGCAAGACCTTCGACAGTGATTATTCGCGTCTGCGCTACCTGACAAACCGGAACGAGACAGGAGTTGATGACCTCTCCGTCAATTATCACGGAACAGGCTCCGCATTCGCCTTCGCCGCACCCTTCTTTCGTGCCCGTCAGACGCAGGTCTTCGCGCAGCACATCTAACAGCCGCTTCATCGGCGGCGCGTCTACTTCGCGAGCCGTTCCGTTGACTTGAAATTGAATGCTCATTCTTTGACCGCTTTTTTCTCTAAGGCCATCTGCAATCTTTCGGGCGTGATCGGTATCTCAGTGACAAACGCGCCCGTCGCGTTAAACACGGCGGCGGCGATTGCGGGCGCAGCCCCGTTCATAGGCAACTCGCCCACGCCCTTCGCGCCGAACGGGCCGTGAGGATACTCCTTCTCGATTATTACAGTCTCCATTTCCGGAGCGTCTAATGAAGTCGGGATTATATAATTCGTCAGACGATTGTTGACGATGCGCCCGCGATCCCAGACCAGTTCTTCAAGCAATCCGTAACCGACTGCTTGCAATGTGCCGCCTTCGATCTGACCTGCGGCTAACAGTGGGTGAATGGCGCGGCCAATGTCTTGCGCCGTCGTGATCTTCAATACAGTGACTTCGAACGTGTCCATGTCGACTTCGACTTCGGCTACCTCGGCTCCCCACGAAAAGACCGGATAAGCATCGCCAGAATATGAATCTTCGTCCCACTCCACGCCGGGCGGGCTCGCGTACCGTGCTATAGCCACGAGCTTACCGTTCTGCTCGACGTAATCGCGCGCCACATCAGTGAACTCGGCAAGCTCCCTGCCGCCGGCTACGAACTTGCCTTCAATCAATTCTGCTTCGGGAGCGCCGAACGCCTCGGCGACAAAGCTCAACAATCTCTGTTTAGCATCGCGCGCGGCCATCTGAACGACGCGGCCAACGACCATGCAGGTGCGAGACGCGACCGTCGGCCCGCTGTCGGGCACGCGCGAAGTATCAGGCTCCTGGACCTCCACTTGATCGAAAGCGATTCCCAATTCTTCGGCCACTATCTGGCAAAAGATCGTTTGAGTGCCTTGCCCTATCTCGGTCGATCCGGCCAACACCCTGGCGCGGCCTTCGGCTGTGATCTCGATCCCGGCGGCGGCCTTCATCCTTGCTTCGCCGCTCCCGGTGAAGCCCGCGCCGTGAAAGAAGAATGCCAGCCCGACGCCTCGCCGCTTGTTGTCGGCTGTGGCCGGAGCCGCGCCCGCGTCTTTTTTCAACTCGACGTAACGCGAGCGGCTGACCGCCTCGTTCATAACGTCTTGCGCGCCTACGCTCCAGGTCAATCGCTGCCCGGTCGCTGTGATGTCGCCTTCGCCAAGCATGTTGAGCCGCCTTAGCTCTAACGAATCGATGCCGAGCTCCGCAGCAATTCTCTCCATCTGCATCTCATAAGCGAAAGCGACCTGTGGAGCGCCGAACCCGCGAAACGCTCCGTTGGGAGGCGTGTTCGTCGCGACTGCGCGCGCGGTGATTCGCACGTTGTCGCATCGATAAGGGCCGAGAGCATGAATGCTCGCGCGAGAAAGAACTACGGGAGTCAGTGTCACGTAAGCGCCGCCGTCCAGCACAATGTCGATCTCGCTTGCTACCAGACGCCCGTTGCTCAAAACGCCCGTGCGGTGGCGAACGATGCCGGGATGCCGTTTCGTAGTGGCAGATATATCTTCCGCGCGGTCGTAAATGATCTTCACGGGCCGCCGGGCTTTGTGCGCAAGCAACGCGGCGTGCGCGGCTATTGTCGAGGGGTACTCTTCTTTCCCGCCGAACCCGCCCCCTGTTGTCGTTTGGATTACAATCGCGCGCTCGTCGGGGAGATTGAAAAGCTGCTTGATCGCTTTGTGGACGTAGTAAGGGCATTGCATCGAGCCCATCACGGTCAAAGAGCCATCGCCGGGAATCGCGATCATGCCTTGCGGCTCGATGTAGAGCTGCTCTTGATGCGGCACGCGATACTCGCCTTCGATTATGCGGTCCGCTTGCGCGAAGCCTTCGTCCGTGTCGCCCCGCGCGATCAGAAAACGTTTGAATACATTATCCGCGCCGTAAAGCACTTCGCGCTCGCCCGCCAACGCCTGTTCGATGGTGAGTATCGGCTCCTTCTCTTCATATTCGATCCGGATATGACGCGCGGCCTCTTCAACCTCTGCCCGCGTGTCGGCGGCGATGAGCAACACCGGCTCGTCGTAGTGGCGGACTTCCGATTCGACCAGGAGCGGCTGGTCATTTTCGATCAGAAGAACATAATTCTTGCCGGGAATGTCGCGGCAGTCGCACCTGACAATGCGCGACCAGTCAAATCCCGCGTCGAACGAGACGGATGTAATGCGCCCGCGCGCTATCTTCGCGCGGATCGTCTTGCCGTACATCATGCCATCGAGCGTGATGTCATCTATGTAACGCGCCGCGCCGGTCAGCTTTTCGTAGCCTTCCTTGCGCAAGACATTTTGCCCGACTGCCATTCGGAACCCCCTGAGATTTGGGTAAGTTTACTCGCGTGGCTCTACTCTGACAAGTCGCCGCACTCCAAAGAGTAGTAGTATAATTGGCGCGGGATTGAAATATATGCAGAAGTTTACTGGCCCGCACGATTATTTCGATCAAGACTACGTCGATGACTGGGCGGAAATCGCCAACACGAGAAGGCCGCACCGCGCGAGGTTCTTTGACGCATTTGTTACAGAGCTTTCACGCCTCACGCAACCCGACGTGCTTGACCTGGGCGCGGGGCCGGGTCTACTGGCCGAGCAGGTGCTCGCGCGCTGCGCCGTGTCGTCTTACCATTTAATGGATTTCTCGCCTCGAATGCTTGAGCTCGCTCGCTCGCGACTTGCGGGATTTGGTGACCGTGTCTTCTTTCATCAGGTCGACTTTCTTCAAGACCACTGGTGGCAAAATCTGCGCACAGGGTTTGACGCGGTCATCTCTCTACAGTCAGTACACGAGGTGGGCCAGGCGGAAAAGCTCTCTCAGCTTTACAGCGGCGCTCGGTCGCTCATCACGGAAGGCGGTAAGATCATCATAGCTGATAAGCTGGACTTTGAGACTGAGGAAGGGACCGGGTTTCTTACCATTGAAGATCACGAGACGGCGCTGGCGCGGGCGGGCTTTCGAGACTTCCGGAGGGTGCTTGAGGTCGAAGATTTGATCATGTTTGAAGCGATAAGAGAGTGAGAGCGCACGCGACTGTGACAGCTTAAAGCTGAAACTATTCGTATAGAAAACGGGTAATCTGTATTATCCTTATCAACGGGGGAGAGAATAGATGTTTTGTCCGGGTTGTGGTTATCAGATAACTGCCGGCCACGTCCGTTATTGTCCCGGCTGTGGCTTCCGATTGGACGGAGTTACAGATTTGCTAGCCCGTAACGGCGAGCCTGGGTCGCAGGGGCCACAAGCGCAGCCACAAGCGCTCGCCAATCTTTCCGAGCGCCAGAAAGGGGTGCGGCTCGGCGTTAAGCTGATTCTCTTGAGCGTCGTCTTATTCCCCATCTTCCTTGCGTTGAGCGTGCTGTTTGACTCGCCGGGGCCGTTATTACCTCCCGCAACCATCTTTCTGGCGGGCATAGCCTGGAGCCTCTATTCTGCGATATTTGGCGAAGAGGGTTTGCCTGCTCGCCCAGTTAAAACGCCGCCGCGCCCGCGCGATCTCATCATGCCCGTTCGTCAAAGCGTCACCGCGCCAACTGTCGGCCCGCACGGCCCCCAGACGCGCGAGCCTGTGCATCCGCCGAGCGTGACGGAACACACTACAAATTTGCTGAAGGATGAATAGAGAATACCTGGATGAAGCATCGCTCGCGCGTGGCGTCAGATATTTATGTAAGCGCGACACGGACCTTGCCGGGATCGTAAAAGAGTTCGGCCCTCCTCCGATGTGGGAGCGCGAAGAGGGCTTTCACACGCTCATACACATCATGCTTGAGCAACAGGTTTCGTTGGCATCGGCAAGAGCGGCTTACAATCGCCTTTTAGAGACTGTAACGCCGCTTACTCCCGCAGCGTTTTTGGAACTGGACGACGCGAGCTTGAAGCGCATAGGCTTCAGCCGCCAGAAAACAGAATACGGTCGCGCGATCGCCCGTGCGATAGCGGATAATTGCTTGAACCTTGCCGATCTCGGTTCGCTGCCTGACACGGAAGTCAAAACAGAGCTGATGAAGGTCAAGGGGATCGGGCACTGGACTTCGGACATCTACCTGTTGATGGCGCTCCGCCGCCCGGATATTTGGCCAAGCGGCGACCTGGCCCTGGCCGTTGCGGTCGAGCGAGTAAAGAGGCTTCGATCGAGGCCGACTAACGAAGAGTTGACCGCGATAAGCCATCAATGGCAACCCTGGAGAGCCGTGGCGGCGCGGCTGCTCTGGCATTACTATTTGAGCAGCAGAAGGTAATGCTGCTTTTTCGCCCCTCTCATAGTCAAGGCCGTAGCCGAAAACCCTGCCTAGCAGGATTCTGCTCGCGCCCTTGAAAAACATGCGTGTGCACTGGCAAGATCAAGCGCGAGAATAATTCGGCAACGCCAGACGAGTCTATGCTGATTAGCTTCAAGCTGCCTTTCTGTTTTGACCCCGAGCCGATGAGGCGCGACCTTGGCCAAATAGCGCCGTCTGCGTGGGTGCCGCACTTCAACACTGGCTACTACGAAGGCGACTGGAGCGGAATCGCTCTGCGGTCGGTCGGAGGCGCGGAGTCGCAGCTTTACCCGGACCCTTTGGCCGAGTTCGCGGATACGGCCGTCCTGGCCGGGTGCCCCAACATTCAAAACGCCCTCGCGGCGTTCGACTGCCCGCTGGAGTCTGTCCGGCTGTTAAGGCTCGGACCCGGCTCGGTCATACGAGAGCACACGGACTTGAACCTCAGTTTCGAAGACGGCACGATGCGCGTCCACATCCCACTGGCTACGAATGAGAAGGTCGATTTTTGCGTCAACTACGAAAAGCTTGTGATGATTCCCGGCGAAGCGTGGTACATCAATTTCAACCTCCCTCACAGCGTCGTCAACCGAGGCGATACAGATCGGATACACCTCGTGCTCGATTGCGTGGTCAACGAATGGTTGAGCGCCGTCATCCCGCCCGAAGCGCGTAGACAGTATGACGACCGGATCATCGATGCCGAACAGACAGAAGAGACGAGAGCGAGCTTTGATAGCTTCCGCCGCATTGTCCTTGATGACGAGAGCTTGCTCGACAAGCTCAGACGGAGGACAAATAAAAGAGCATTCGTAACCCTCGCAGTGCATATGGGCAGGGAACAGGGTTTCAGCTTCACCCCAGGCGATGTCGAAGATGCGCTCAGGGAAGGGCGCCGCGCGTGGCTCGAAAGGTGGATATAGAATGCGGGCGGATCGTTTCGCGGGGTGGGTTCCGATACGAGTTTACTGGGAGCAGAACGCGGCCTTCGTGGACTGGGGCTACGTCGGTGCCGAGCGTTTCGCGGAGCCTTTCTTTAACGACACAATCGAGCGGTGTTTGGGCACCCCCGCCAACCTGCTCTTCCGGCATCATACGCCTGTAGATACTCTGGCCGAATGGCGCGAAGCCAGCCCTGGGCTGCGGCCTAAAGGGTTCATCTTTCACATGTCGAGATGTGGATCGACGCTCGTCGCGCAGATGCTTACCGCGCTGCCGCAGACGATCGTCATATCCGAAGCGGGGCCTATCGATTCGGTGCTTCGCGCAAACTTTCGCGACCCGTCGCTCACGGATGATCGCCGTGCGGAGTGGCTGCAATGGATGGTGAGCGCGCTGGGCCAGCCGAGGACGGGCGAGAAGAACCTCTTCATCAAGTTCGATTGCTGGGACACGATGGAGCTGGGGTTGATCGAGAAAGCCTTTCCCGACGTGCCCTGGATATTTCTCTATCGCAACCCCGTCGAAGTCATGGTTTCGCAGGCACAGCGCAAGTCGGCGCATCTGATTTCCGGCGTGATCGAGCCGAATATTTTTGGCCTGGACTCGAAGGCCGTCCTCACGTTTCAGCCGGAAGAATACTGCGCGATAATACTGGCGCGAATATGCGAAGCCGCGCTGGCCCATCACAAACCGGGCCGTTCGATGATTATCGATTACAACAGCCTGCCCGGAACCGTGTCGACATCCGTGTTGGATTTCTTTCAGATCTCCTACACGGAGGACGATCTTGAGCGCCTTAATCATACGGCGCAATTCAACGCCAAGAACCCGTCTCAGCATTTTCAAGACGACAGCGCAGCCAAGAATCGCCAAGCAAGCCCCCAGGTGATCCGGGCGACTGAGAGATGGCTTACTCCCATCTACGAAAAGCTCAACGCCGCCTCGCTCAGGTAGTGCTGAGTGAAAGAAAAAGGGCAGCGTTCCGATAAGGGTTTTTACTCAGCACTCAGCACTCAGCACTCAGGACTTAAGTTAGCACCCAGGACTGCTGTTGATTTTTTGGTTCCGGTGTCACAAAATCGCCTTTCACGCTCAGGCAGCATTCAAATTCCCCCAGGAGAAAGTCACGATGATCGTTTCGCTCATTCTTTCGCTAGCCATGTTTTTCGCGCCGCTTCAGCAGCCCTCACAGCCTCAGCCGCAAGATTCACAATCGCGCCAGACCACCGCCCCCAGACCCGATAGGCCGGTTGAGAAGCCGCCCGTCGTCGAACAGCCGCCCGTCGTTACTAAACACGAGGTCAGGGTGGGGAGCCGCGCGCTCAAGTACACGGCGACCACGGGAATGATGCCTCTCAAGAATCAGGCGGGCGACATCGAGGCGCAAATATTCTTCATGGCTTACACGCTCGACAACGCCGGCCCCGCGCGGGAACGGCCTCTGATGTTTTCGTTCAACGGCGGGCCAGGGTCTTCGTCGGTCTGGCTGCACCTGGGCGCGCTCGGGCCGAAGCGAGTGCGCATGATGGATGACGGCGCGATGCCCGCTCCACCGTTTCAGCTAGTCGATAACGATCAGACATGGCTCGACCAGACAGACCTCGTCTTTATCGATCCGGTGGGCACAGGCTACAGCCGCGCGACCAGGCCAGAAAGCGCCAGCAGGTTTTTTGGACTCCGTGGCGACATCGAATCCGTGGGCGAATTCATAAGGCTTTACCTTTCGCGCTACGAGCGATGGGCTTCTCCGCTGTTCCTCGTGGGTGAAAGCTATGGGACGACGCGGGCCGCTGGGCTCGCGGGCCATCTCATAGATCGCGGAATCGCTTTTAACGGAATCATCCTCGTCTCCACGATAATGAGTTTTCAGACCGCGAGGTTTGCGCTCGGAAACGATCTGCCTTACATACTCTTTCTGCCGACCTACACGGCGACGGCGTGGTATCACAAGAAACTCCCGCCCGACCTCCAGCAAAATCTGAGAAAGACGCTCGACGAAGTTGAGCGTTGGGCCGCCACAGATTATATGGTCGCGCTCGGGAAGGGCGACCGGCTCACGGCTGGCGAGCGACAGGAGGTAATTGACAAGCTCGCGCGCTACACGGGGTTGAGCAAGTCCTACATCGATAATTCGAATCTGCGAATAGAAATTCAGCGGTTTGATAAGGAGCTTCTCCGCGATCAAAAGCGAACCGTCGGACGCCTGGACAGCCGCTTCAAAGGCATAGACGCGCTCGCCGCGTCCGAGCGCCCCGACTTTGACCCGAGCATGGCCGCGATACGGCCTCCGTACACCGCCGCGTTTAATAATTATGTTCGTGTAGATTTGGGCTTCAAGTCCGATCTTGAATACTACATTCTGGGCGGCGGGATCGGGCGATGGGATTGGGGAACTGACAACGCTTACGCAGACACTAGCGAAGCACTGCGCAGCGCGTTTGCAAAGAACTCTTACCTTAAGGTGCTGGTCGCCTCGGGGTATTACGACCTGGCGACGCCCTACTTTGCCGCCGAATACACGCTTAATCATATGGGGCTTGATCCCGCGCTTCGCGGCAACATCAAGAGCACCTTCTACGAGGCGGGCCACATGATGTACATCGAAAAGAAGTCGCTCGCAAAATTGAAGGAGGACGTTGCGGCTTTCATCCAGACAGCCGTGCCGAACCAGTAGAGATGAACAACGTTGAATCTAAGATTGAAGAGATCGTCAATCGAGAGACGCACGCCTGGGACACACAGGACGTTGAGCTGTTGATCACCGTGTTTCACCCGGACATGGTCTGGCCCTGGCCCCCAACGGCGCAGGCGCACGACCCCTTGGACTGGGTGCTTGAGTGGGGCAGGTACGACCGCGACCGCTGGAAAAGCGGATGGCAAGCGCTCTTTGATACTCACACGCTGATTCACAACCGCAGGGAGATCAAAAAGATTGTCGTCTCGAAAGAAGTCGACGGCGCTTTCGCAGTAGTCGATATAGACACGCTCTGGCGGGACTCTGCGGGCAACGACAATCACTGGAAAGGGCGCGTCTGCAAGGTCTATACGAAGATGGGCGACGAGTGGAAACTCATCATGCACACGGGCGTGCTCGATTACTCTGTCTGTGATATAAAAACTTAAGAGGGATCACCATGAATCTCAAGTATGCGAAGATTGCGCTTCTGCTCGTAGCAGTGCTTGCTTTGTTCATGACGGCTTCAAATAGCCAGGAGCGAAAGAAAGGGAAAAAGATGACCGAGAAGGTAACAAAATCGGATGCCGAGTGGCGCGCCGAGCTTACACCCGAACAGTACGAAGTAACCAGGAAGAAGGGGACCGAGAGGGCTTTCACGGGCCAGTATCATGCTACAAAAGATAAGGGCGTCTATCGCTGCATCGGTTGCGGCAACGAGCTTTTCAGCTCTGATACGAAATTTGATTCCGGCACCGGGTGGCCCAGCTTCTACGCGCCGATTGACGAGGATAACATCGAGACTGAAACCGACACGACCTTTGGGATGCGGCGAACCGAGGTCTTGTGCGGCAAGTGCGACGCGCATCTCGGGCACGTCTTTGACGACGGTCCCAAGCCTACGAACCTGCGTTACTGCATCAACTCTGCCGCTTTGAAGTTTGAAAAGAAGCAATGAAGAGACTGCTGGCCGTAGCCTTTTTGCTTCCTCTCATATTGTGCGGCGAGAAACGCGCCGAGACTGCTGCCGTTAGCCCCGCCCTGAAATTGACCCCGCGCCGTATCGCGCTCGCAAACGGAAAACAATTTAGTCTCAACCTGCCCGAAGGCTTCGACATAAAAGTCGCGCAGGATGGCTTGAGGCGAGTCCGCTTCATGGCCTTGAGCCCGGACAATCGAATCTTCGTAACGGACATGTACAACCGCGCAGACAATAAGAGGGGCGCGGTCTATATCCTCACCGATTTCGATAAGAGCGCGGGGAGGTTCGCGAAGCGTGTGACCTACATGACAGGGCTGCGCAACCCCAACAGCATTGCTTTTCACACGGACGCGAGCGGCAGGGATTGGTTCTACCTCGCGCTGACTGACCGCCTGGTGCGCTACAGGTATACGAGAGGGGAAGAGAAGCTGTCGGGCGCGCCCGAAGTCCTCGCGACATATCCCGATTACGGCCTGGATTATAAATACGGCGGCTGGCATCTGACTCGCACGATAGCCATCGGCCCCAATCGGAAACTATACGTTTCGGTAGGGAGCAGTTGTAACACCTGCGAAGAGAAAGAAGAGATAAGAGCGACAGTGACCGAGATGGACATTGACGGCAAGAATCAGAAGATCATCGCAAGGGGCGTGAGGAACGCGGTCGGCTTGAAGTGGGCGAGGGGTGAATTGTTTGCTACGAACATGGGCGCAGACCACCTCGGCGACGACCGGCCCGCAGACACGCTGTTTATCGTCGAGGAAGGCAAGAATTATGGCTGGCCTTATTGCTATCAATACCAGGCACGAATCATTGCCGACCCGCGATTCGCATCATCTCAGAAGAAGCTGAGCTGCAAAGAAGTCCCTTTGGCCTACGCCGCTTTCAGCGCGCACAGTTCGCCGCTCGGCCTTGAGTATTTTGACGACGCGGATGCAACGCCCGAGCTTAGGAATCATTTTCTTGTCGCGCTTCATGGCTCTTCGAAGATCAGCCTGAATCACGGATACCGCGTGGCGAGGGTCGCGAAGGGCGGCGCGATTGATGACTTCGTAACAGGCTTTCTTCAAGGCCGTACGATCAACGGCAGGCCCGCCGACGTTTTGCGATACGGCAAAGACGGATTCCTGCTGACCGACGACCACGCGGGCGTCATCTATTACGTGTTTAAGAATTGAGGCTTGAGCTTATTGCCCGGAACTGTGCGGAGGCTTCCGTTATCACCTCTTGCTCGTTGATGGTCGTCAATCCGCCATCGCGCATGACAATGCGTCCGTCGATAATAACAGTCTCGACATCGCTGGCCGTCGCCGCATAAACGACAGTCGACACGGGATCAGGGCGCGGAGTCGTATGCGGATGATCCGCGTTGATTAGAATCAGGTCTGCGAGTTTCCCGGCCTCGATGCTTCCGATCTGCCTGTCTAACCCCAGCGCGCGCGCGCCTTCGATAGTCGCCATTCTCAACACGTCGAGAGCGGGTAATGTTTGCGGGCCGAGCCTCGCCTTCTGTATCAGCGCGGCCGTGCGCATCTCTGTAAACATATCGAGCCGGTTATTGCACGGCGCTCCGTCGGCGCCTAGCGAAACCGAGACGCCGCTGGCGATCATCTCGGGGACCCGCGCGATGCCGGAGCCAAGCTTGAGGTTTGACGAAGGGCAATGCGCGACTCGCGTCTGGGTCCGCGCCAGCAGCGCGATCTCATCATCGTTGAGCCAGATGCAGTGGGCCAGCAGAACGTGTGGGCCTGCAATGCCCAGGTCATGCAAGTATTCAATATTGCGCCGCCCGGTCTCGCTTTCTACAAGGGCGATCTCGTCACGGTTTTCTGAAGCATGTGTGTGGACCATGACATTCATCTCGCGCGCGAGCCGGGCTACTCGCTCAAGCAGCTCGCGCGTACAGCTGATGGCGAAGCGCGGGGCGAAACAGGCGCGGATTCTCCCCTGCGCTTTGTTATGCCATGCTTCGATCAGCGCGACGGATTCACTGACGGAGTTTTCAGTCTCTTCACTGAGCGCGGCGGGAACGCCGTCGCCTTTGTCCATCATGCATTTGCCGATTGTCGCGCGAAAGCCCGTCTCTTCGACCGCTTCAAATACCGCCTCGGTGTGGCGGACAGTCTCCATAGTCAGCGCGCAGGTGGTCCCCCCGCGAATCATCTCGCTCAAGGCGAGCCTTGCCGAGGCCGAAAGCGATTCGCGCGTGTGCGCCGCTTCCATAGGCCAGATGCGTTTCTTGAGCCAGTCGATCAAGGCCAGGTCGTCGGCCGCGCCGCGAAATAATGTTTGGCAGAGGTGGACATGAGTTTGAACGAAGCCTGGCAGGAGCAAGCGGCCTCGCCCGTCGATCGTTTCAACGCCGCGCGTCGCCGTCGAGCTTCCTACCGCAGCGATGCGATTCTGTTCAATCAGAACGTCGCCTTCGAATACACTATTCATCGGGTCGAGCGTTATGATGGTCGCGCCTTTTATGAGCAGTGATTCTGTCATATTCTGCGGCATTCGATATTAATAGAACGCGCTCAACATTACTACCTGTTTCTTTACAATTGGGAGAGAGGTGTGGAACTCACATGGGCCATTTATTGTTCACAAACTGCAAGCACAGGCGGTCATAGCCGTCACGCTCGACATAGTGATTGCGCACAAAGGCGAGGCTGTCAAAAGTGCGGTCTACGCTGGTGATCTTCACGAGATCGAATTCCGGTGGGGAAGATTTGACACAGATGCGAGCGCCTCCTCGGCTGACGTTTTCCGTCACGGCGACGGTTCGCCCTAGCGACTTCATTGACTCGTTAAGGAACTCAACAACAACAGGCTCTGAGCGTTCCTCGCGCGGCTCGAAACGCCGGTCCGGGCCCACCCACTTCTGAGTTCGGAACGTGGCCCAGGGTTTGTAAAGGTAACCGGCGGGAGGATTCTTCCCAATGAACTCAAGCCCTACGACTCTTGTATCGTCCTTCGGCAATTCGACGCGCCGCACGATCGCATACATGTTGTAGCCGTGCTCGGAGAACCCGTGGCTCCGCAATTTCATCGGCAGCGGCAGAGTGACGTGAAGCACCGCGCCGTGGCGGACTCGCTTTCGCATTTTGACCGCGACCCCCAGCCGGCCCACGTCTACAGTCTTTGCCACCTCTTGCCATTTGCCGCCCGCCCCGTCGTAGCCCGCCATGAGAACCGGAACCGAGAGGTTGAATCGGTCGCACCTGCGACGATTACTCGCTTTCTCTTTCACTTCGCTCGCAAGCTTCGTAAAGACGGGTCGCTGGATGGGGAGAACATTGATGTCTACTGTTTTCTGAGCCGCAAGCCTTACCCGTTCAGGCTCAGCCGATGCTTGCAAAACCGTTTCTTGCTCAACCGCGCTCGCCTGGGTGTCGGCGACAGCCTCGCTCTCTTCGTTGAGCTTGCTTATTATGAGCTTGCCCGAATTGCGCGCGGGGCGGCGGAGGGATTCGTCGTATTCGAGCCTCTTGTGAGGCGTCGTCAGGACGAACATCGCCTGAGAGACTTTCCCAAATATGAGATCGATCCTCGCAAGCATGTCATCGGGGACTGCCGCCCGGACTTTGTAGTACGAAGGGTGTAGCAGCTTTACCGTATGATGATAGGCGAGAATTATCTGCTCGTTTGTTGCAGAGCGCTCAAGCCCCAGGGTTTGGTAATGTGTCTTAGACCGCTCGACTCGCTCAAGCAGAGGCTCTATCTCAAGGTAGTAGGCATTAATCAGCTTGCCGGTGCTGGCCCGGTTCATCGCCCTTTGAATCAGCAAGCCGGAGTTAGTCACGCGCTGCCTCACTAAACGAAACTAAAATCGGTTTCTTCTCCGGGGGTAGAAGCGGTTAATCAGAGGATGGTTACATTATGAAGGACTTCTTTTGACTGTCAACTCTTGTTTTAATCAGGCGGGCATGATGCGCCTTACCCGCACGGGTGACGCCTTCGCGGCTTTTATTCAAGACCGCGAAGGCGACGGAAATAGTCTCTACTGGCGAGCGCCGCGAATGTGTCGCGCGGCGGGAGAGTCTTTCATCGGCAGCGAGAAGCGGCGCACTCCGTCAAAGCGATAAAGAGCGTTGGCCACGGCGGGAGCCGTCGGGACCAGTCCGATCTCGCCAACCCCCTTTGCGCCATACGGCCCGTCTGGGTGTTGGTCCTCAACGAGGATTAACTCGACTTCCGGCATGTGACGCGCGCGCAGCAATCCTTGAGAGTTCATGGTCATGGTTTCGGGCACTCCGCCTCGAACTCTGAACTCTTCCGTGAGCGCATAGCCGAGCCCCATATGGACCGAGCCTTCGAGCTGTCCTTCAAGAAGCGTCGGGTTCATGACCTTGCCCACATCGTGCGCGGCTATGACTTTGCTTACGCGCCCTTCATCGTCGAGAATCACCACCTGTGTCGCAAACCCGTAAGCAAAATGTGTCTTCGGCATGGCGGTCTTGTTCTCAAGCGAAACCGTATCGTCGATCAGCACTTCGCCGTAGTACGTCCGGCCCGCCAGATCGCGAAGCGTCATGCCGCGATCGAGATCGGCCTTGAGCTTTCTCGCGGCCTCTTGCGCCGAGCGGCAACCCAGGAAAGTTGCGCGCGATGCGGTCGTCTGGCCGCAATCCAGATCAAACTTCGTGTCGGCGCTGACGTGATTGAACATGCAGGGCGGAAGCCCCGTCTCCTCACAAACCGTCTGCACCAGTATGGTGAAAAGCCCCTGGCCCATCTCGGTGAACCCTGTGTAGATCGCCGCCGTCCCGTCGTCGTGGACTTCGATCATGCACTTGCCGTATTCGGGCAACCCGTTGCCTATTCCGACATTCTTGATGCCGCACGCAATGCCGGCGTACTTCGCATTTCGATACGAGTCCTTCACCGCTTCTAAGGTCTTCTTCAATCCGACGCTCGCTTCAAGCACCTGGCCCGTGCAGAACCTGTCGCCTACGTCGAGCGCGTTTTTGTAACGAATATCCCAACCGTCTATCCCGACTTTTTCGGCCAGGATGTCCAAAATGGATTCGATGGCGAATGCCGCCTGGTTGGCGCCGAACCCGCGCATGGCCCCGCACGGCGGATTGTTCGTGTAGACGGAAAGCGATTCGACCTTCACGTTGTCGACTTTGTAAGGCCCTGTACAATGGCCGGCGGCCCGCTCCAAAACTTTTGTTCCGACCGAAGCGTAAGCGCCCTTGTCCCCGACCATGAAAGCTTTGACCGCGGTCAATCGTCCTTCTTCATCGCAGCCGACCGTGTAGCTCATCTTTATCGGGTGACGCTTCGGGTGAAGCCTCAGACTCTCCTCGCGGCTCAAGGTCAGCTTCACAGGTTTAGCGGCGACTTTAGCCAGCAGCGCCGTCTGTGCCTGTATGCTCATGTCTTCTTTGCCGCCGAACGCGCCGCCGTTCGATACGAGAGTGACGAAAACGTCCGCCTCATTCATCGCTAAGAAAGAGGCTATCTGCCGCCGGTCGTCAAACACTCCCTGACCCTGCGTGTAAACTCTCAAGCCATCTCCTTCCGGCAAGGCTATGCAGGATTCCGGCTCAAGGAAAAGGTGTTCGATGAATTGAGTCTGGAATGTATGTGACACGACGTGCGCAGAAGCTCCCAACGCTTCTTCGACATCCCCGCGATTGATCTCGGACTTGCTTAATAAATTGCCCTTCTTATGGATCATTGGGGCGTCAGGCTTCAGGGCGTCTTCTGTAGAAGTAACGGGCTCGCGCACTTCATAATCGACCGCGATGGCTTCGACGGCCCGCCTGGCGGTTCGACGATCTGTGGCGGCGACGGCTGCGATCACGTCGCCCACGCAGCGCGTCTCTTCGCCTTCGGCTACAAATATCGGCCAGTCTTTGTAGATCAGCCCCTGGTAACGCTCTCCGGGTGTGTCGCGCGCGGTGACGACTGCTACGACGCCTTCGATGGCCGAAGCCGAAGACGTGTCTATCTTCTTGACGAGCGCGCGCGGGTGAGCTGAAAGCAGCACCGCTCCGTGCAGCATCCCCGGGACGCTCATGTCATCGATATAAGCCCTTTCGCCCAGCACGAACTCGCGCGCCTCGTAGCGAGGCAGCCTCGTCCCCACTCGCCCGCTCTCTTCAAAACCAGGAATTGCTTCTCCCCGCAACGCGCAGGCGGCAAGTTTTATCGAGTCGACGATCTTAACGTAGCCGGTGCAGCGGCAATGATGCATGCTCAAGATACGGTTGATCTGGTCGTCGCTAGGCGAGGGATTCTTATCCAACAGGTTTTTGGCTCGCACGACGATGCCCGGCGTGCAAAAGCCGCATTGCAGACCACCTCCGGCAATGAAGCTGTCCGCAAACGCTTTGCGCTCTTCATCGCTGAAGCCTTCGAGCGTGAGGACGCTCTTTCCTGCGACGTTTTTGGCAGGCATCGCACAAGAGACGACCGCGCGATCGTCAACAATAACCGTGCAGCATCCGCATTGCCCCTGAGGGCTGCAACCATCTTTCGGAGAAATCACCCCGCAACCGTCGCGCAGCGCTTCAAGAAGTGAAGCATCGTCTTCGACATTGACCGCTCTATTCGCTCCATTAAGGACAAACTCAATCCGAGTCGCCATACCGTCTCCTACTGTCTCAGAATTCAATTGATTGGCACAGGAATTCTACCATGAGCGTTCAGGATGGCTGATAGAAATCTCGACTGTCGAGCTTGTACTCATCTTTCGACATCACGTAATAAATGGCTTCAAGGCCATTCAGATGAATGCGTTTTGCGAACCTCATCCCGATCTTTTCCATCACTCGAAACGAAGCCGCGTTCGGCGGGTCCGCGCCCGCGTAGATGAGATCAAAACCGTGCTCTTCGAATCCGCGTCGAATCATCGCGCGCGCCGCTTCGGTCGCAAGCCCTCGGCCCCAGCGTTCAGTCGCGATGCCGTACAGGATTTCGACCTCTTGTGGCTCGCCAAAAAAACGAAACCCGCAAAAGCCTATCAGCGTCGCTTCATCTTTCGGGTAGACGGCCCACATGCCGAACCCGTGCGCCTCGAAGCTCTCAAGGCTGCTCGCGATGACTTCCATTGCTTGCTCTCGACTGATCTCCGTGTCGTCCCAAAGGTACTTTCGCACGCCCGGGTCGACCCACAAGCGATGAAGGTCGTCAATCTCCTCGGCTGTGAGGGGACGCATGCGCAAACGCTCTGTTTGAATCTCCACAGGTTTCATCCTCTCACGCGCCCTTCGCAGCGACCAGTCGCCTGCGCTTCACCGAAGCAGCGAAGCGCAGCGCGATGGCCGAGATTAGCAACAGCGCGAGCGGCGCATAAAAGATCGAAACTACCGCCCGCTCGCCGTAGCTGATGAAAAAGATGGCCCACAGGTAATACATTCCGGTGGTATGTAGTATTTGCCACTTCTTTTGACCCAGCATCGCGGCAGTCCTGTCAAATGACGTGAAGACCATCGCGGCGATAAACAGATAAGCGAGCAACCCGCCGACAAGTGCTGATGCGTCTGTCTCTCTGATCGACGCGCCCGACGTGATGAAAGCCAGCGCTAAGATTCCTATGGCGTGAAACGCATGAGAGACGCCGAACGATACGCCTATGTACCTGCGGTTGGCGCGCACCCACCTGGTCAACCCGCCGGGCCAGAACCTTACGAGCGCCGTCGCGGTAAACGCTGTCAGGAACAGAACGAACGACGTTCGCGCCGTAGCCCGTATCGTCACACGCGCGCCCTCTTCGCCTGCGCCGTGAATCGCGATGATACCAGCGACCATCGCCGAGAGCGCCAGGGCAGCCCACCCGACGATGATCCATCCTTGAGAATACTTTTTCATTGCGTCCACCTCTGCTTAGCAGATTTTACCGTAAAAGGCTGCTCCGCGCCGGTCGTCGTTGTCAACAACTTTTTCAGTTGATACTCTTAGATCGGACGCGAAGCTTATCACACAACTTCGGATCAAAGGGAGGCGAGACGAGCGATGAAAGCAATCTGGCAAGACGCGATCCTGGCCGAAAGCGATGACACGGTCGTAGTCGAAGGCAATCACTATTTTCCTGCGGACTCCATAAACCGAACTTACTTTCAACCTAGCGACACTCACACCACTTGCCCCTGGAAAGGCGAAGCCAGCTATTACGACGTAGTCGTCGACGGCCAGGTGAACGGCGATGCCGCATGGTATTACCCTGAGCCGAAGGAGGCTGCGGCGAATATCAAAGACCGCGTCGCATTCTGGAAGGGCGTTAAGGTCCAATAGCGGAGCCGTAGGATGGCGGAAGAGTCTGAACCGAAAGATTGGAAGCATCAAGGCGTTCGCATAGTCCGAGCGGGCGAGCTTGATACGAACACGCCTCAAACGCCCGGGATGACGCGCGCCGCCGCAATCAATCACGCGCGAGCGGGCGCGACACGTTTGTGGGCCGGCACCGTTTCGATTCATCCGAACGCAAAGACCGGCGCGCACCATCACGGCGAGCTTGAAAGCGTCATCTACGTCGTTAAGGGCCGGGCCCGCATGAGATGGGGAGAACGCCTTGAGTTCTTCGCCGAAGCTGAGGCGGGCGAATTTATCTACGTCCCACCTTACGTCCCGCACCAGGAGATAAACGCTAGCACAGACGAGCCTCTCGAATGCGTTCTGGTGCGGAGCGGGCAGGAGCCGATAGTCGTAAACCTGGACATCCCGACGCTTGATCCGCCGGAAGAGGTCAGGTGGATAGACCCTGCGCACCCGGACGGATGAGAAGGCGCAGACGACGCTCAACGGTCTAAAGCTACGGCGACGAGCGGCACGTCCCAGTGAGCGATTAGGATTTCGAACCGCCGCTGCTCCTCCTTGCGAAAAGTCTCCTGGTCCGGGTAGAGCTTTTTGATAATCGCCTCTTCGCCGCTTGAGTCATGCGCCGCCGCGAGGTTCTTAAAGACTATCGTGACCCGGTAATCCCAGCGCCCGTCTTCCGTAGCGTGGTATCGAGGCCGCGCCCCCGTCACCTGCAATATTTGCCCGCTCTCAATCTGCTTTTGAAGCACGGGAAAATGATTCTTCTTAAAGAGCCGCAGGAACTCGTCGGCGTGGCCCCAACGCGCTTTGTAATAATACTCGACCGTGTAAGGCTGATCCTGCGGATTCGTCTGCGACGCTTGAGCGCGAACTTTTTGCGAAGCCGTTTGAGAAAACGTCAAAAGCAACAGCATCGCAATCACAAAGCGAGATGCTATTCTCATCCATTCTCCTTCATGCGAGCGGCGGCCGCCGATCTGCCCAGGGACGCGCCGCTTCGAGTTGCGCCGCGAGTCTAAACAGCGTCGCCTCGTCGCCGAACCTTGCGACAAAATGGGTGCCCACGGGCAAGCCCGCTTCGTTCCAATACAACGGGACAGACATCGCCGGCTGGCCCGTGATGTTGCAAATCGGGGTGAAAGGCACAAAGGCCGCCGCGCGAATCATCCCCTGCAATGGATTCTCCGGAGTCGAGTCGAACGAGCCGAGCGGGACAGGCGGCTCGCCTAGCGTAGGAGTCAGCCACACGTCATAGCCTTCGAAGAAGCGCGCTACATCTCGGCTGATTGATTGGAGCATCTGTAGAGCCAGCAGGTATTCGGATGCCGTTCGCTTGCTCCCCATCCCGTAGAGCGCCCACGTAAGCGGCTCGAAATCCTCAGCGGAAGGCTTTCGCTCCAGCCCGTGCGCTATCCCGTCAATCGTCCACGCGGCCCCCGCAGACCACAGACCCATAAACGACTGGCTCAACAAATCGCCGTCTATTTGCGGAGCCGCTTCTTCGACCGAGTGGCCAAGGTCGCCCAAGAGCGCGGCGACGTCCTGAACCGCCTTTATGCAATCGGGGTCTACCGGCATGCCCGTCGCCGTGGCGGTCGTAAAGGCTATTCGCAGGCGCCCCGGGGCCGCGCCGACCTCTTCGATAAACGGTCGCGCGGGTTGCGGAGCCATGTAAGGATCGCCGATGTCCGGGCCGGACGTGGCGTCGAGCAGCGCCGCACTATCGCGCACAGAGCGCGTGACGGCATGTTCTGCGATCAAACCCGAAAACATATCTCCGAAATCGGGTCCGAGCGGGTTCCGCGCCCTCGTCGGCTTTAGCCCGAAGACCCCGCAGCACGAAGCCGGGATGCGAATCGAGCCGCCGCCGTCATTCGCATGCGCCATCGGCGCCATCCCCGCAGCGACAGCCGCAGCCGAACCGCCGCTTGAGCCACCCGTAGTTTTCGTCGTGTCCCAGGGATTTCGGGCCGGGCCGAAAAGCGCGGGCTCCGTTGTCGGGAGTATCCCGAACTCAGGCGTGTTGGTCTTGCCTACGACTATCAGCCCCGCGCGCTTGAGCCTGGCGACAAGCGTGCTGTCGTGGTCCGGGACATAATCGAGCAAGAAGCGAGACCCGGCCGTCATCCTCACGCCCTTGTATGAAGCCAGCAAATCTTTGAGCAGGTAGGGAACCCCGCAAAAAGGCCCATCGGGCACATCTCCCGAAGCCGCTGCCCGCGCCTCGTCATACATAGGCGTGACCACGGCGTTGAGCGCAGGGTTTATACGCTCAATCCCCTCGATAGTTGCGTCTACAAGCTCAAGCGGCGTAACCTCTTTGCGCCGCACGAGGTCGGCCAGCGCGGTCGCATCCTGAAACGCAAAGTCGTCAAAGCTCGCCATTTTCTATGGTTCCTTTCTATCCGGTTTGGGCGGACTGAATCGCCCCCGTCGCCCGTTTTAATCTTCACAAGAGAGTTTGTCAATCCCTGCCGCGAAGTGACTAGAAAATATGGATACTTCTCATGCGAAACCGCTGAGTCTGTGGGTTAGGTTACTTCGGCAGACGGGTTGAAACCCGCTCCAGGAGCCAGTTTCAGGCTCTCAACGCTCTTTTGCCGGGCATTTATGGGGAGCAAAATAATTTCTGAATTATTTTCTGTCGTCGACGCATTTTTTCGTTGACAAAAAGTTTTCCTGTGTTAATATCACGTCCGCTCAGTTGGCAACAATTGAGTGCGGTCCCGAGAGGTTTTAGTTGAAATCTTTCAGATCGTGCCGATGTTGGGCTCCCGCAAGGGAGATCAACAGAAGCACATTACTTAGTGTGATGGCTGATGCTCGCAAGGGCGTCAGACGCCGAGGTCCTTTGGGCTTCGGTGTTTGGAATCCGCAAGGATTCCGAATAACTCTGAGGGCTGAAAGATAGATACTGGAATCACTCGGGGCCGTTTATTTTTGCCCGAATCTTTTCTTCCCTTAACTCCCTGCTCACGCCGGTTGATTTCCCATTCCCTATAGAATAGATTGCAAGAGGTGTATAACTAAGACCCGGAGATATATCTTATGACCAGAACGTACAAACAGATCGATACTAAGCTCATTCACGCCGGCGAGCCCAGCCCGCGCATAAAAGGCGCTGTCAGCATGCCCATCTTCCAGTCGGCGATGTTTGAGTACGAAGGCGAGACGAGTTATCACGACATAAAGTACATACGTTTGAACAACACCCCTAACCACCAGGCGCTCCACGAGAAGCTGGCCGCTCTTGAGAACGCCGAGGCCGCACTTGTGACCGCCAGCGGCATGGCCGCGATCTCTACGACGCTGCTTACTGTGCTTAGGGCGGGCGATCATCTGCTCGCGCAGGGCTGCCTTTACGGCGGCACGCACGATTTGATAACTCGCGAGTTCGCATCATTCGGTATGGAATACGACTTCATAAACGCGGACGACCCGGCGTCGTGGCCGGGCAAGCTGCGCCCCAATACCAGAGCCGTTTATGTCGAAGCGATGACGAACCCGCTCGTCCAGATCGGCGATTTGAAAGCCGTAGTCGAATTTGCGCGCGACAACAAACTGGTTTCGATCATAGACAATACCTTTGCCAGCCCCGTCAACTTCCGCCCTCCCGAGATCGGCTTTGACGTTTCACTGCACAGTTGCACGAAGTATCTCAACGGCCATTCCGATATCGTCGGCGGCGCGGCGATTGGTCGGCGAGATTTGATAGAGCAGATCACGCACAGGGTCAACCACCTTGGAGGCTCTATGGACCCGCACGCGGCGTTCTTGCTCCATCGAGGAATGAAGACCCTGGCGCTGAGGGTAAACCGCCAGAACGAGAGCGCGCTAAAACTCGCCCAATTCCTAGAAGGCCACCCGGCCGTTGAGAAGGTGAATTACGCAGGCCTTGAAAGCCACCCCCGACATCAGCGCGCGCGCGAGCTGTTTGACGGGTTCGGCGGAGTCTTGAGCTTCACGCTCGCGGGCGGAATCGACGCGGCTGAGCGGTTGATCGCAAGGGTTCGGCTCCCGATCTGTGCTCCGAGCCTGGGCGGCGTAGAGACTCTGATTACGCGCCCCGCAACGACCTCGCACTCCGGCATGTCGCGCGAAGACCGCGAGCGGCTCGGCATCTCCGACAGCCTCGTCCGGGTCTCTGTCGGCATCGAAGCCATTGATGAGCTGATAGAAGATTTTGACCAGGCCCTGAAAGCTTAAACCGAAGGGCCGCAAAGCTCGCCAAGAGTTTTCGCGGCCCGCGCCGCGCGAAGCGCCGAGGAGCCCGTTCCGACGGGTCGCGCCATACGCGTTGAAAAACATCTCCAGGCAACCAATCCGCCCCACCCGGCCTCTAAAGAAAACGGTTGACGATCATACAGTTTATATGTAAACTATCTCCGAAAGGAGAATGGTGAAGCTGCAGCAAGAATTGAAACTGAAACAGCCGCTGATGAGCGACAACCACGAAGCGTTGCTAAATCTTGTTCGCACGTCGACGATGCTCTTGAAGCTCTCGGACCGCTTCTTTTCGCAGTTCGGGCTGACCGACTCGCAGTTCAACATACTGATGATACTGAGCGACTATGATTCGGACGGGTTGAGCCAGCAGGAGTTGAGCGACCACCTGATCGTGACCAAATCGAACATGGTCGGGCTGGTCGATCGTCTTGAGAAGGCCGGGTATGTCAAAAGAAAGGCTCATCCAACGGACCGCCGCTTTTATAGAATTGTGCTCACGGCGAAGGGCCGCGACGTGGTCGAGAAGGTGAAAAAATCTTACTTCGAGGAAGTGGACCGCATGATGAGCGTGTTGAGCGACTCTCAGAAAAAGAGCTTGATCGTCGCGATGGAGCGTCTGCGGCAATACCTTCAAGCGAGGCAATTCTGAGGAGCCAGACAATGCAAAGCGAGCATAGGGGAAGGGAGGTCGCTTATCAGCAGGGCGTTCTCTCCTTGATGCAGATGAAAGCGGAGTTTTACAGCGACCGCGCGGCCTTTCACCACTACGAAGACGGCGCGTGGCGAGCCGTGACTTACGCCGAGCTTGCGTCGCGCGTGCGGTCGCTTTCAGATTATCTTATCGAGAGCAGATTCACGCCTGGTGACAGGATCACCATCCTTTCTGAATCGAGGCCCGAATGGGCAGTCGCCTTGCTCGCATCGGTTCGCTGCGGGGCAATAGTTGTGCCCCTCGACACGAAGCTAACCGCCACGGAGCTTCTGTCGATTCTACGCGACGCCGAGCCTCGGTTGTTATTTGTTTCTGCGGCGCAAGCCTCACTGGCCGGAGAGCTCAAAGCGGGGCTGCCTTTCCTGGAAAGCGTCTTCCTGCTCAACAGCGAGAGCGGCGAGGGCGGCTTTACATCAATCGATAAGCTTCAAGCATCCCAGCTTCAAGAGGGAGTAGCGCGCGGAGTCGATGAGACCTCTTTGATCGTCTACACGTCGGGGACAATGGGAGAGCCCAAAGGCGTGATGATCTCTTTTAAGAATCTCGGCTACCAGATCATGAACTTTGAAGAGATCATCACGCTCGACGAGCGCGACATGCTCCTATCGATGCTGCCGCTGAATCACCTGCTGGAGCTGACGTGCGGGTTGCTCGGCGCTCTGTATGCCGGGGGGCGCATAACGTATTGCTCGACACTCTTCCCGCAAGAGATCGCTCAGATCATGCGTGACCAGCGAGTCACATGCATGATAACGGTGCCGCTATTTCTGAAGATGTTAAAAGCCAGCATAGAAAAAGAGGTTGCCCGCCGAGGCCCGGCGAGTGGGCGACTCTTTCGCGCGATGCTTCAGGCGGCGCGATGGATCAAATCACGTCGATTAAGAAAGCTCCTCTTTAAGAATATACACGACCGGCTCGGCGGCAGATTGAGAGCTTTTATCTCGGGCGGCGCGCCGCTCGACGCGGAAGTGGAAGAGTTCTTTGACCGGCTGGGCATTCCTATTTATCAAGGCTATGGGTTGACTGAGACAAGCCCTGTAATCTCCGTAAACACGCCCTCGCACAACCGAGCAGGCTCTGTGGGTCGCCCGCTTCCCGGCGTGCGCGTTCGCCTGCTCGAAAACGGGACCCGGCGAGGCGAGGGCGAGATCCTGACCGCCGGCCCGCACGTGATGAAAGGTTACTTCAAGCGCGAAGATTTGACGCGCGAGGCCATTGATGAACAGGGATGGTTTAAGACGGGCGACCTCGGTCGCGTTGATGAAGACGGATTCCTTTACATCACAGGCCGTGCGAAGAACTTGATCGTGCTGGGGAGCGGAAAGAAAGTGAACCCCGAAGACGTGGAAGCCGCGCTCTCTGAAAGCCACTTGATTAAAGAGGTCTGCGTCGTCGGCCTTCTAGCGCGTGATGGGCTACAGCGGGGTCAGGAGGAGATATGCGCCGTCGTAGTCCCTCACGAGCGAGGAGGCTCTGCGCTCGACATGGATATTACAGAAGAAGTAAACCGCCTTTCGGCCACCCTCGCCCCGTTTAAGCGGCCCACAAATGTGATTGTCCGGCATGAAGATTTGCCCAGGACTTCGACTCGCAAAGTGAAACGCGCGCTGGTCACTGAATGGGTCGAAAGCATGCAAAAGGAGGTCGCCGGGCGGGCCGTATAAACTATTGCTTGCTCTCAGCGTTAACCCAATAATCTGAAAGCTGCTAAGGAACCTGATCATGAATGAGCCGGTAGTATATCTTTTTATTCTCAACCTGATCCTCATCGGGCTGTTGCCGATGATCTTCTTCAGAAAAGATGGGCGTTTCAACTTGATGTGGTGGGTGACTGCTTCGCCCTTCTTTTTATGCGCACTCTTTTTGATGCTGGCGAAATCCGGGTACATAACGCCTTTCAGGTTCAACATCTGGACAAGGTATCTTGACCTGGCCTCGGTCCCACTCAGCGTAGCATCAATAGCGCTCCTCTTCTTCACGCTCGGCACTCATCGCATCCCCATAGCGCTCTGGCATCAAGACGATGACGCGCCGAGACACATAGTAACTTACGGCGCATACCGACGCATACGACACCCGTTTTATGCCTCGTTCATCCTCGCGCTTCTGGGAGCATTCATCTTTTGCCCGCACTGGGGAACGCTCTACACACTCGTACACGCAGTAATTGTATTGAATCTCACGGCGGCTAAAGAAGAGCGCCGCTTGAGCGCCTCGGAATTCGGCTACGAGTATCAACAATACATGCAACAGACCGGACGTTTCTGGCCCCGCTTCAAGATACAAATATGAGAGAAGCCTTCCTAAACCATCTATCATTCGCGCTCGGCGGGCAGACAATCTCCGTGGAAGAGTCCGCCCAAAAAGGTCTGCTGATTTCATCGCCAGAGGTTTTGAGAGAGGCGGGATTCGAACGGCACCACGTTTGCGCCGAGCAGACTACTGCCTACGACCTTGCGCGGCAATCGGTCCGCGACATTGCAGACAGCTTGGGCGACATCGGCGCGATAGTCTATTCGACCTGCATCCCCGCAAACGGCAGCATAGGGTCGCAGAGCAAGTTCGCCGAGACCGGCGACGTGAAATACCTTATGGATTTTCCCGCGAGTCATCTGCAAGCCGATTTCAGCCTGGATAGGGCCGTCGTGATCGGCTTGAACCAGCAAGCCTGCACAGGGATGCTCGGCTCACTGCGTATCGCGAGAATGCTCGTATCGAGTGAGCCCGACATATCGCGCGTGCTTTGCGTGACGGCTGATCGCTTTCCCGAAGGGGCGCTGTACGAGCAGTCATACAACCTGATTTCTGATGGCGCGGCTGCCTGCGTCGTCTCGACGACGCCCGAAGGCTTTAGGATTATCGCGCATCATTCGGTGACCAACGGGGCGATGGCTCAGGCTTCTGACGATGAGACGGTTGGCAGCTTTTTTAGCTACACGCACAGGGCGATTCAAGAGAGCCTCGCGAAAGCGGGACTCGACATAAACGAGCTTGATTGGATCGTCGCGCAGAACACTAATCGGAAGGCGTGGCAGATTCTGTCGCGGCTGTTGAGATTCGATTTCGAGCGCGTCTATTTCCCGACAATACGAGAAGTCGGGCATGTCATAAGCGGGGATAACATAATTAACCTCAAACGGCTGGCGGACGAAAAGAAGGTCAAGACGGGCGAGCGGGTGCTGCTTTTTATGGCCGGGTACGGATTGAACTGGCAATGCGTGATCCTTGAGAAGGCGTAAGGTGAAGTCATCGTGGCTGCAATTTCAAAAACTGTAAAGAGACTTTCTGAGATTTCAATCAAGGATTACATCAATCCTTACTCACATCTGATCTGGCCTGACAGGTTGGAAGAGTCTGATTGGTTCACCAGCCCCGAATTGATTTCAGTTTACGGGACTCGCTGGTACGAGGAATTGAGCGACACGGAAAAGAGGCGCTTGAGCTTTTACGAAGCGGTCAATTTCTTCAGCCTCAATATTCATGGCGAGAAGTCGCTCATCGAAGGGCTGGCAGCGCGGCTTTACAAGAGAGGCAATGACGAGATTTCGCCTTACCTTCATCATTTCCTTGATGAAGAGAACAAGCACATGGTCTACTTCGGCACGTTTTGCATGAAGTACGCCGGGAAAGTTTACCCCGATAAAAAGCTCGTCTTCCCGCGAGAGCACGCGCCGGGCGAGGAAGACTTTCTCTTCTTTGCGCGGGTGCTGATCTTTGAAGAGATCGTAGATTTCTACAACGTGACGATGGCGCGCGACGAAAGGCTCGCTGGGCTCGCGCGGCAGATTAACCTGCTTCATCATCGCGACGAAGCGCGACATCTGGTCTTCGGTAGACTAATTGTTAAAGAACTGTTCGAGCGCTACGCCCCCGCCTGGCCGGCGGAGACGCTCGGCGGGGTGCGCGATTATTTGAAATCATACCTCGCAGCAACCTGGAAAGAATATTACAACCCGGCGGTCTATCGCGACGCAGGCTCCGAGTCCCCTTATGAATTGATGCAAGAGACTCTTCAAGCAGAGTCGAGCCGGGAGCATAGAGAGCGGGTTTCAAAGGGGTGTGTAGAGTTCCTGATAGAGAACGGCATACTGGTTGAGGAGCCGAGCTTATGAGAAGCGAAGAAGAGATACGCCGGAGCTTGCGCGAGTGGATAGCTAAGACGAACGGGAAGGTCCGGCCGGAAGAGATTGACGATCAGACTCCTATCATCGAGCAAAGGATAATCTCATCGCTTCAGGTGATGGACCTTATCTTTTTTCTAGAACACCTGTCGGGCAGGCCCATAGAAGTTGATGATTTGAAGCCCGGCGTTTTTAGAGACATTGATACTATCTACCAGAATTTTTTTCGCGAGTGAGAGCACGCCCTGTGATTGATTTCGAGAAGTTAGCTGGATATGGGTGGTCAGACAGCGGGCAGTCGACGCTGAGCGGGAGCCTCCTCGCGCTTTTCCACCGTCTCGACCGACTCTTTCTCAAATGGGCGCACGAGTGCCGGGCCGCCGAGTATCGCTTCCCACCTTTCATCTCCGCCCGCGAGCTTTCAAAGCTAGATTACTTCCGATCATTCCCACACCTGGTTACGTTCGCAACGACGCTCGAATCGAGCGACGAGAACCTGAAGCGGTTTGCCGAAGGCGAGCCTATCGACGAGGCGGGCGAAGTGCGATTGACCGAGCAGTCGCCCGTTACAGAGGTGTTGACCCCGGCTGCCTGTTACCATTTCTACGTGCGGTTTCAGCGCGACACGCTCGACGCGGCAAGGTACGTTACGACTCGCGCGACCTGTTATCGCAGGGAGGCTTATTACTCGCCGCTTGAGCGGCAGTGGAGTTTCTCCATGCGAGAGATCGTCTGTCTTGGGACTTCCGAAGAGGTGAAAGAGTTTCTCGCTCGATACCAGACCAGTGTGGGCCAGTTTTTTAAGAGCATCGGGCTGCCTGTTGAATGGAAGAATGCGACAGACCCTTTTTTCAATCCTTCACGTAATCCAAAATACCTTCTCCAAAAGCTCGATCCCGTTAAGACTGAGATGATATTTGGAGACAGGCTCGCGATCGGCTCGATCAACTTTCACAGAAACTATTTCGGAGAGGCGTTCGAAATCTCGCGCGACGGGAAAGAGGCTTTCTCTGGCTGCGTGGCGTTCGGCATCGAAAGGTGGATTTATGCCTTCTTGAGCCATTTCGGATTAAGCGAGACTGACTGGCCTAATCTCGATAGCGAGTAAAGAACTAGAATGAGTGCGAAACAGATTTTGATCACTGGTGGGGACGGGTATCTGGGCCAGCGGCTCGCGACTCGTTATCTTGAGCAGACAGATTCGTCCGTTCTCCTTTGGATGCGCGCGAGAGATGAGCAGGAGTTTCAGGCTAAGCGCGAGAGGCTTGTCCGCGCGTTCGAAGAGTTCGAGCCGCGTGTCGGTTTTTGCTATGGCGATCTGGTAAGCGAGAGGCCCTTCGAGTTCATCGATCCAAATAGCATTAAGAAGATCATACACGCCGCTTCGGTGATACGTTTCAACGTCGATGAAGAGACAGCGCGACGGGTTAACATAGAGGGGACTGAAAAACTGCTGCGCTTCGCCGAAGGCTGCAAAAACCTGGATGGGCTTGGGCTGTTGAGCACCGTTTATGCGTCCGGGTTGAGAACGGGCGTGATCGAAGAAGCTCCGCTCGACAACAGCGCGGGGTTTGCGAATCATTATGAGCAATCGAAATGGGCGTCGGAGGCGATGCTGATTCGACAATTCGATCACCTGCCTTGGCAGATTTTTCGCGTCGCAACGGTCATAGCCGATTCCGGCGTAGGGCATGTCATGCAGTACAACGCTTTTCACAACACGCTGAAGCTTTTCTACTACGGGTTGCTATCTCTGATCCCCGGCACCCCCGACACGCCCGTCTATTTTGTTACCGGAGACTTTGTCGCCGATTCGGCCTTCGAGTTGATGAGCGCGCGCGCGGGCAAAGCGATCTACCACGTGTCGCACACAGAGAGAGAATCGCTCACGCTCGGAGAGTTGATCGACACGGCGTTTGAAGTCTTCGGCCAGGAAGAGGATTTCAAGACCAGGCGAGTCCTCAAGCCGCTCTATTCCGACGCGGAATCGTTTGACATTCTTGTTGACGGCATCAGCGCGTTCGGCGGGGGCATAGTCAACCAGGCCGTCTCAAGCGTGGCCCCTTTCGGCAAACAGCTTTTTATCAAAAAGGATATTCGCAATTCCAAGCTGCTCGCTGCGCTTCGCAACTACAGCGAGCCGGATGCGCGCAGCTTGATACTGAACACGTGCCGTTACCTCGTACGAACAAGATGGGGGAAGAGAGATCAGAATGATTGACGAGAATGAACTGTGGATACTCAGTTTTTATCGCACATCGGAGATAAGCGGCGCGCTCTTTTTTGGCACGCTCGCGCGCTCGATGCGGCCCGGCCCCATCCAGCACGATATGACGAAGCATTTTTCGGATGAGGCGCTCCACTCGTGGTATTGGACCTCCTGCATCAACAACCTTGGGGCGCAGCCGCTCAAGCTCGGCGAAGCTTACCAGGATCAATACATCGCAGCGGCAGGCCTGCCCGTGAACCTCATGGAGGTGCTCGCGATCACTCAAGTATTCGAGAAGCGGGTCATTAATCAATATGCGCGCCACTCACAGGCTCCGGACCTGAGCCGAGAAGTGCGAGAGACGCTCGCAAAGATCATGATAGACGAACGATGGCACATCGAATGGATTCAAAAAGCCTTGAAGCAGATGGAGAAGGATTACGGCGAGGGCTTGATTGAAGCAACGCTCAAACATTTCTGGGAAGCCGATCAGGAAGTTTATCGAAAGACAATGCAAGAGCACGAAGAGCGAGTCCGGCACCTCTTCAAGCCCAGGTGAAATGAAAGGATCGAACTAATGGCCGAAAGCGTAACGGCGGAAAAAGTGAAAGCGAAGATGGCGGGCCTGCTCCGCCAGCCCATCGAAAGGCTCAAGGACGACGCTCTGCTTACGGACCTCGTATCCCAGTCTTTGCTTCTGGTCGAGATGGTGATCGAGCTACAAGAAGAGTACTCCGTGAGGCTCGTGCAGGACGACTTGAAGGACGTGAAAACCGTGGGAGATTTAACACGGTTGATCGAGGGCAAGGCTGCCTGAATCCTGAGTATCAGAAGAGCCCTGTGTGCTTGTCACCAAAGCGGCGTTTGTGATATCAAGATAGTGCCGTCATAATTCGCGCCATAGCACAAGGAGGAGATAAAACTAAATGAGAAACTGAGTACGCACTCTCGTAAAGGCGCAAGTTTTGCGACATAAAAACGGTTGCTCGCGGCTCTCCCCATGACCCTTCCTTTTGCGGGGCGTGGCGATGCCCCGATCATCCGGCTCTAAACGTTCGGCAATACAGATTGATGTCACACGCCCTCACCGCTCAGTAAGTTTGCGTTCGCGGTCCTGGCCCGGTGGGGCATCTGCCGGCTAACTTCACCCTCCTATTCCCACGCTCCGGAGTAGGCGGGCTCTTGAGAGGTGAAGCGGATGAATAAAGCGGAAACCAAAACTAAAGCAACTTATCTGGACGCACTCAGGAAGGTGATTGAAGAAGTCGTCGCGCCCTCGGCGCACGAAGTAGACCAGAAAGGCGTTTTCCCTCGCGCCGCGCTCGACAGTCTCGGAAGGGCCGGGCTCCTCGGGTTAATAAGCGCGCCGGAGGTCGGAGGCATGGGAGAAGGTCACCGCGCCGCTGCTGAAGTGGTTGAGCGGCTGGCCACCGCTTGCGCGTCGACGGCGATGGTCGTCTGTATGCACTACGCCGGTACTGCCGTCATCGAAGCGCACGGGGATCGCACAGTCCGGGAAGCAATCGCACGGGGCGAACACATCACGACGCTGGCGTTCTCTGAAAGTGGCTCCCGGAGCCATTTCTGGGCGCCTGTGAGTACGGCAAGGAAGACTGAAGACGGCGTCGTGCTCGACGCCCGCAAGAGCTGGGCGACGTCCGCCGGGGAGGCGGACTCTTACGTGTGGTCAAGCCGCCCGCTTTCAGCGGAAGGACCGAGCACCATCTGGCTTGTCCCCGCCTCCGCCGCGCTTCGCATCCCTACGCCCTTCGACGGGCTGGGTTTGAGGGGGAACTCTTCCTCTCCCATTACTGCCGACGGAGTTGTCATTCCCGATTCGGCGATACTAGGAGTAGATGGCGGCGGGTTCGACGTGATGATGAGCATTGTCCTCCCTTACTTTCAACTGATGAACGCGGCGGCCTCAATCGGCACGATGGAAGCCGCGACCACCAACACAGCTAACCACGTTGCCAACACGAAGTTCGAACCCGAGGGCGAAACGATTGCCGGTTTACCAACGATCCGCGCTTACGTCGCTCGCATGCGCATTAAGACGGACTCTTCGCGCGCCCTTTTACTCGATGCGCTCAACGCCCTCGAACAGGGCCGTGACGACGCGATGTTGAAGATTCTTGAAGTCAAAGCGGCTGCGGGCGACGCGGCTGCCGAGGTGACCGACACGGCGATGCGCGTGTGCGGCGGCGCGGCTTTTCGCAAGGAAGTGGGTGTCGAGCGCAATTTCCGAGACGCGCGCGCGGCGCTTGTGATGGCCCCGACCTCCGACATGCTTTATGACTTCATTGGCAGGGCGGTTTGCGGGATGCCGCTGTTTGGTTAGGAGGTCTATCAATAGTT
This sequence comes from Blastocatellia bacterium, assembly GCA_036277095.1. Lineage (GTDB taxonomy): Bacteria > Acidobacteriota > Blastocatellia > UBA7656 > UBA7656 > DASUNP01. Next base: position 14,987 of record DASUNP010000077.1, on the reverse strand, counting down.
ATGTCTAACGCTCATACACTGGTGCTAGGCGCGGTCGCGTATGACCCAAAGGTTGTCACGATATGGGAGGGCTTCAAAGCCTTTTTTGCCGGCAATGGGCTCCCCTTTGATTACACTCTCTATTCCAACTACGAGCGCCAGGTCGAGGCACATTTCGCGGGAGAGATAAACGTTGCATGGAACTCCCCGCTGGCGTGGGTCCGCGCGCGGCGTAAGGCGCAGGCGCAAGGCTTCGAAGCCGAAGCGATTGCGATGCGCGACAGCGACCAGGATTTGACATCCATCGTCCTTGTTAGGTCTGACGCGGCGCTCAACTCCGTCGCCGATTTACGTGGTAGAGTGGTTGCCGTGGGGGCGCTCGACTCGCCGCAAGCGACACTCATCCCGCTATCACATCTGCGTGCGGAAGGTCTGGAGCCCGGCGCTGACTTCGAGATCGCTTACAACGATATGATGAGCGGCAAACACGGCGACCACATCGGCGGCGAGCGCGACGCAGTGCGCTCCCTGGTAGCGGGCAAGGCCGATGCCGCTTGCATCATCGATGCCAATCATCTGCTTTTTATCAAGGAAGGGACGCTGCCGACCGGGGCGACTCGCGTGCTGACTCAAACCGCGCCATATGACCACTGCAATTTCACAGTCCTCTCGAATGCCCCGCGCGAATCGGTAGGCCGCTTCCGCGAGCTGTTGTGGGCTATGTCTTATGATGACTCAGAGGTCCGGCCGCTTATGGACTTGGAAGGGCTCAAGGCGTGGAGGCCGGGGCGGACGGAAGGCTACCGCGCGCTCGACGCCGCCGTAGACGAGTTGAAGTTCTATGACCGAGATGGAAATATCGCGAACCCGAATTATAGATATTGAAGACCTGTCGTTTGATAGGGGCGCGCACCTGCTCATCGACCGCGCGCTGGCGGAGATTCCTGTCGGCGAAAGGCTCGCCATTCGGGGGCGCGCACCGGAACTAGCTATACATTTGAGGGGCTGGTGTCGCGCACAGGGCCATGAAGTCATCTGGCATGACTCCGGCAGTGACCGCGCTGTGCGTGAGCAGGCTAATTCGGGCGCGGAAGAAGCTGGCTCACCCATTGCCTGGATCATTCGCGGGGCCGCCACATCGAGTCGGTGGCGCGACTCGCAGCGGGCGGGGGCAGCAGACCCGCGCACGCCCGGCGCGGTCATCGAGCAACCGCCCGCCACCTGGGGTCTTGCAGCGCGCGGCGCGTTGGTGGAAGCCGGAGCGCCGCCGTTTCACTTCGGAATTACCTTGAAGGCAGAAATCTGGGCTGAAAACATCCCGCGTCTTTATGCGCAGGCGGCGGCGGCGCAATGGGACCCGGCGACAGCAATCGTTTGGGATGATGCGTTAGACCTGCCCTTCGAAGTTGAGTCTGCGGTCGTTCAGGTGATGACCTACTTGATAGAGAATGAGACGGCGGCGCTTCTGGTCCCGGCAAGATTCCTCGCGCAAATCCACCCTCATTTCCGAGAGGCGATGCAACTGCTGGCCGTCCAGGTCGCCGACGAGGCGCGTCACATCGAAGTCTTTACGAGACGCGCTACCCTGCACAGGGATGAGTTAGGTTTGTCAACCGGCAGCGGGCAAGCATCTTTGAAAACGCTCCTCGACGAGCCCGATTTTACGCTGGCGTCATTCTTGTTATCAGTTCTTGGCGAAGGCACGTTCTTGAATCTTCTCTGGTTTCTTGAGCAGCATGCGCCCGATCCAATTACGCGCCGCATCACTCATCTGGCGGCGCAAGACGAATCGCGCCATGTCGCTTTCGGGATGGGGCATCTGCACTATCAGATCGCCCTGGACCCGATGACCAGACTGCGACTCGCCGCCGCGATCAGCCGTCGCCACGATGCGCTCGCACAGACCAGCGGACTTAATGAAGAGGTCTTCGATTCGCTGGTCATCCTCGCCGCAGGAGCCTGGACGCCGGAAGCCATAGCCGAAGGGTTTTCCAGGGTTCAAAAACTAAAAGAAGAGATGGATTTGGGGCGTCAGGCCCGTCTCCTAAAGCTAGGCTTTTCGCAAGACGAAGCGGCTACGCTCTCCTCCCTCCACACAAGAAATTTCATGTAGAACAGCGAGCAGGCTCAGTACCTCTGCACAGGCTCTGATCGCGCGCGGGTCAAAAGCCGCTTCGCCAGCTTGTACGCCCGGAAAGCCGCGTGCTTTGTTGAATCGCGCAAAGCGGACTGGCCGACGGGCAAGGGGTTTAACCCGAGATCGCGGAGCCGCGCGTTCGCGCCATAAAGTAACCGCCTGCGCTCGGATGTGGGCGTCTGAAAAGTGATGCTGAAAGAGATAGAGACTTCGTCGCCGTTTTCGACATAGTGCGGCGCGGTGACGGGAAAGTGAAGCCCCGCGCCGGGTGCAAGCTCGAAAGTCGAAGCCTTCCGCCTGTACTCTTCCTTGAATGTGATTTGAAAATTGTGCTCCGAATAATAATCTTCCAACTCTTTTTCAGAAAGAATCGCCCTGTCGGCAGGGTTCCAGATTGTCACCCTCTTTTTCCCCCGGACCTGAAGTAGAAAATTGTATTCAGGGTCCATGTGATACGGCGTGACGGATGACGCTGACGAGATGAAGATAAATCCCTGCCGCTTCTGCATCCCCGGCGCGACAGGTTCCGACAGCGGCCTTATCTCGTCAAGACACTCGTTCAGCAACCGGCGGTACTCCGGGTCGTCTTCGACAAACTTCAGAACCATCCACGAGCGGCACTGCTCTATCTGTCTTATAGTCTCTTCGACGGACAGGCCCGTTTGCGGCCCCTTGTACAACCCCGTAGTGATAGGAACATCCCCGGAATTGTAACTGACATGTTCGGCGGGCAAGCGGCGCGCGAGCTCTATCAATCGCGGCAGAGTGAAAAGCGGGTGGCCGGCCAGACGATGGCCGATGACGAAAGGCTCGCGGTTGAATTTAGACAGGAATGTCTCGCGGTCGAGGTCAAGCAACGACGATCCGCCTTCGTCTTTTTGCTGAAAAAGGCCCGCGTCAGTTCTGTCCAGAATCCCCTGTGCGCTCATTTCTGCTTCTCCGTTGATAACGCCTGTTGCCCGCGCTGGCTCGCCTTAAAGCGATGCAGAACCTTTCGGCTTATCCACCTGAGCATCGGTATCAGGGCGATAAAAAACTCGCCTGCCCCTTTGCCTGTAGCGACGGCTACGGTCTGGATGGCCCTGCGCTCAGGCCAGAGCTGGTTAATCATCATTCGGTCGGGACTCGCGCAAGAGTCCATCCACTCTACGCCCGCCCGCTCGTGCAGCAGGCGGATGTTCTCAAATTCGAGCAGCACGCCGGGCGAGTACCGGGCGTACTGTTCGTCGAACGCGATCTTAAAAGCGAACGACCCCCGGCCTGCCAGGAAATTGCACTTGTAGGCGATTGTGTGGCCGTTCAGGCTCAATGCGAGCATCATCAATTGATCCCGATTAAAAGCCTCTACCGCTACGCTCTTGAAAAAGGCTCTGTCATTTTCATCACACGCCAGAGCGCAACCTGCCTGGCCCTTCCAGCTCTTCGATTCGAAGGCCAGGAAATCGTCTACCCAAGCTTCGGCATCCATCCCGGCTTCCAGCCTCAAATACTCGACCGCACCCGCCTCCGAAATCCTCTTCTGCTTACGGCGCACCTCTTTTCTGCGGACCCTCGATAATGCCGCTCGCATGTATGAATCCGTGTCCGCGCGGCGATTAAAGACCGCGCGAGTAAATGAATCGGTGACAATTGACGGTCGCTTCGTCTCGTTGAAGATATCGACTAGAAGGTGGTGTATCGGTCCGTCTCCGGGTATGTGGCGTAACTCCAAAAGTCGGCAGCCGTGATCGTAACTGTCGACCCAATCGAAAAACGCCGCGAATGTCTCGCGCGCGTAGCCCTCCCTGAGCAGCGGTGTGCAGATGTAACTGTATTCATGCTTCCACAAAGAGATGGTCTTTATGGGAAGTTTTCTGTAGAGCCCGTGGTATTGCTTTTGAATCTCGATGGGGAACAGTCCGCATAAAGCACCGCGCCCGTTTCTTCGCCCCGGCTCGTGCGCGAAAATTAAAACAAATTTTATCGTCTTACCTTCGGCGTAATGCTTGAGGGCGGGCATCAACATCCAGGGTTCGTAAAAAGCGTTCGGCTCAATCGCCGTCCGAGCCAGCTCCTCCCAGGCCGGGACGTATGTCGCAAGCTCCGCCACATCATCTATCACAACGACGGGCATCCGCGCAGAAGCAGAATCTGTGCCTGCTTCCTCCCGCGCTTCGGCCTTGATGTTCGGCCCGCCGTTGGGGGGCGCGAGAGCTTCGAGGACTGCTCTACGGCTCTGATTGTTTTTATCGACTGCTCTCATCCAGTGACTTCCAATCCAGCAAAGAGTATAGAAAGAGTCGGGCGAACGAGCCTGCGGCTGATCCACCTGAGCAGCGGGAAAGATGAGATCGCGAGATTGCCCGCTTTTGTGCCGGCGCTCACTACCAGGTCAACGATGTCTCGGCGTTCTGTCCACAGCCGGTTCATCATGAAATGGTTTGGCTCGGCGCAAGAGTCCATCCATTCGATTTTCTCCCGCCCGTGCAGCAGGCGAATGTTCTCAAGCTCAAGCAAAACGCCGGGACAGAACCGGGCATACGCCTCATCATAAGCGATCTTGAATGCGAAAGAGCCTCGGCCCGCAATCAAGTTGCACTTTAGCGCGACAAAACTATCGTCGAGCTTTATCGCAAGCATCATCAGCCGTCCACGGTCAAACGCTTCGGTCATTGCCCTAATAAAAAAGCTCTGCCCCGCCGCGTTAGACATGAATGCGCTTCCCTCGCGCCCCTTCCACCCGCTGGCTTCAAGTGTGAGAAACATCTCAAGCCACTCTTCCGCATACGCTCCTGGTTCAAGCGCGACGTACTCCAGGCGTCCCTTTTCAGAAAGGCGATTCTGTCTGCGCCGGTAATCCCTGCGATGCTCTTTCGAGATGGCCTGTGTCAGGTATGAATCCGCATCCGCGCCGGGACGGTAGAAGGCGCGCGTGAACTGGTCCGAGACAAAGCTCGTCTTTCCCGTCTCGTCCAAAAACCCCGTCAGCAGCTCATAAAATGGGCCGTCCGTATTTATCCAGCCAAACTCCATGAGCGCCGCGCCGTCCGCCTGTAGGCGCAGCCAGTCGAAAAAGGCAGCGAGGCACTCGCGCTCAAGCCCCGCGCGCATGGGAGGCGTGCAGATGAAGCAGTGCAGGTGACGCCAGAGGGAGAACGAATCGACGGGAAGCCCTTTGTAACGCATCTTCCGCTCAAGAGGGAACAGCCCGCACAGGGCGGGAGGCGCGGACTTATCGTTTCGATCTTCGGCATAAACAAGCACGAACCGCAAATCCAGCCCCTCGCCGAATGCTTCGATCGCGGGCAGAAGCATCCAGGGCTCATAAAAGGGATTAGGTTCAAGGGTGTCCCGGCAGAGGTCTTCCCAATCGGCCCGGCGCTCGGCCAGGGCGTGCAACCCGCGAACTTCGACCGCGCGCATGAAGGGTTTTGACGTGAGCGTAGAGACGGCCGCAGCCTGCGGAGCGCTCAGTTCGGGGCCATCAAAAGCTGTTCTCATAAGAATCCGAAAATCACACTCGTCCTACAAACATGTAAAATGACTATTTGCCCCCTTTTTCTATAACCGAGCTACAAAACTCGGCAGGAGGGCTGACAGATGCTGTCAGCGCGAATCGTGGAAAGTTTACTCACTGTGGCTGGCGGCTAAGGAAAAAATTCCACGCACTCGACTTGCATTCTTCATATTCCTAAGAGAATTACCCATTCAGGTTGGAACAGTATTTGCTCTCCCGTTTCGGTGCAGGACATTCAATATCGGTTTGAGAGGAAGGATGCATCACCGGAAAGACTCTTGCACCCGAAGCCGAGGGCTAGTAATAGCCCGTCCTGCGCTGTTTGCCGGGCCGGTATTGATTGAGGTTGAGAGAGAGACTGCGTTCATTGTATTCCAGCCTACGAGAACTCCGCTTCATAATCTGTTACCGATCCGACCAAACAACGTTTCACCGATAAAGGCACACCAGGAGTGATCCTGGGTCGCAAAGCCAAGGCCTTGTGATTTTGGATTTTAGATTTTGGATTTTCGATTGCAGACAATAGTAAATGGCTGATTAAACAAACTGCCTGCACTTGATCCAAAATCCAAAATCTAAAATCCAAAATCGAATAAGGATGTCTGGTTGCCGAAGTGAGATGCTGCCCGCCCCGACTATCCATCTCACTTACAAGCTGTTGAAAAACTTTCGGCCCGGCTATATCTTTCGCAACGGTCTCCCGTGACCTTCTACGACGGTTCGAGCGAGCGAAAGAGTTGACCGGCGCGAAAAGTTAACAAGCTTGCCCCTGTTCGCCCTCATAAATTGATTCTCGTTGTGGATGGTCAGGGGGACTCTACCAATGAAGAGATACCTGTTTATAAGTTTAATAATTGCCGTTGCGATCATATCCCTTAGCGGGGTTCTTACACATCTCGGCAATACGGCCGCAAGCACGGCAAAGTCAAAGCCTAATTCGACGCCCGCCGCAGGCGACATCATCATCGACTCGTCTAGCGGCACGCGCATAATCCGCATCACGGACGCGAACGACGCCTCACAGCCGCTCGTCTCTTTCTCGAATTGCGCCAGCTTCAATCGAGACTCTACGCGCTTTGTAGTGAGCCTCGACGGAGCGGCGACGCTTTACAGCTTCGACCCAGCGCGGCTCACGGCGCAAAAAGAAGGGCCGTTGTTCGATTCGGTCAAGCTACAGTTCGACAGTTCCTTCTGGTCCGCGACCGACCCTGAGACTTTAATCGGGCTTTCGGATACGGATGGTGTGCCTCAGATCTATTCTTACAACGTGCGGACACGAAGCTTCACTCTGCTGAAGGATTTTACGGGGATTCTCCCCGAAGGCGCGTCGGCAAGGATGACGAAATCTTCTACAGACGACAACCAGTTCGTCTTTAGCTGGCGCGATTCTTTCGCAGTCGTCTGGCAACACGTAGTCCTGTGGGACCGCAATCTCGATAGCACTTACCTGTTCGACCTGAACGACCCTGCCACTGGCGTCACGGGCTATCGCGAAGCTTACCTCGATGAGTCGAGCGAGTCTCTCGTCGTAGTCGGCGACACGACCAGAGCGTGGCGTTTCAGGATGCAGCCGCAATCGGATGCCGCAGAGATAGACTCACGCTCGCTCGATGGGTCGGGCCTGCAAGCGTCTTTAGCCAGTGTCTACAGGGACGGCGCAGAGACGGGCGAAGCCCTATCTTTCGATTGGCAAGAGGGCGCGGCGATAATTCCTACAAGCAAGCATGTCTATGTCGGCGTGCGACCCGGCATAACGCGCGGCAGCAATTGGACACCTGTTGCGGGCAGTGCTGTTTATTACACGCAGCTTGCGGGCGAAGAGGTCAAAGGCGGGCCCGGATTTGTGACCTGGCGAGGCCACGAGCTGACCGCGCGCGAAAGCTCGATGCTTGGGCCGGGCGAATGGCATCTGGACGTGGCGGCGAACAGGCTCTATGTGAGACTGCCTGACGATTCCAGCCCGCACAGCCAGGGCTCGGCAGATAACGCGCCTGTCATTGGCGAGTTAATCGCTCCTGAGCGAAACGTAGCGCGGATCGCAAAAAGCGTGCGCGGAAATGCCGAGCGACTTTCGGGCGCGGACTCAAGCCGCTGGGAGCGGTGGTCACAGTTGAGAGGCAATCTCTCACCCGACAAGCGCTTCTTCATATTCAATTCAAACTCGAAAGGCTCGCGCTCGGATGTCTTTATCGCCGCATTGAACGTCGCGGCGGGGATGGACAGCGTCGTGTGGACCAACACAATCAACTGCACGGCGGTAAGCAACTCCGTTCAAAAGACTGCGGGCGTGGATCAGATGGACGACGCGAGCGCAACCTCTCTGCAAGCGATCACCTCGGGCGATGGGTTTGTCGAGTTCATGGCCACAGACACGGACAAAGAGCGGTGGTGCGGGCTGAACAACAGCAATGCTATTCACCTGTCGGCGAACGATATCAACTTCGCCATCAAGATGGCTCAAAAGAAGAAAGCCTGGATCATCGAAGACGGCGTCATAAAAGCTAAGGTGAAATACAAGAAGACCACTTCGTTCCGGGTCGCGGTCGAGGGGGGCAAGGTCAAGTACTACAAAGACGGTAACGTGATTTACACGAGCTCGAACGCGCCCGTCTATCCGCTGATGATCAACGCCTCGCTGATAAACACCAATTCATCTGTTAGCAACGTGATGATCGCGGGCGCGGGCTTTGGGACGGTCGTCTCGATCAGTCCCGCGAAGGTAAGCATTCAGCCTGGAGGTACACAGCAGTTCATAGCTCGTGTGACGGGCGGCCCAAACAATAACGTCACGTGGACCGCTAGCGGCGGCACGATCACAAGCACGGGATTCTACACAGCGCCCGCCACGCCGGGAGCATACACCGTAACCGTAGCGAGCGCTTCAAACCCCAGCTCTTCGGCATCAGCATCCATCACCGTGGGGCAGGGAACTGACACTACTCCGCCGACTATCTCAGCGGTAGCCAGCTCCGGCCTAACGGCAAACAGCGTGACGATCTCGTGGAACACGAATGAGCCGAGCGATACGGAAGTTGAGTACGGGTTGACGACCGCCTATGGCGAGAATTCCATTCGCAACCCTGCGATGGTTACGAGCCACAGTGTCGCGCTCGGAGGATTGCCTTCGAGCACGCTCATTCATTACCGCGTAAGGTCGAGAGACGCTGCGGGTAATCTGGCTGTGTCCGGTAATTTCAGTTTTACGACCGCAGCAGGAGCCGATACTACGCCGCCTGCGATCAGCAACGTAGCCAGCTCAGGCGTGACTGCCAGCGGCGCTACCGTAACGTGGACGACAAACGAAGCAAGCGATACTCAAGTCGAATACGGCGCGACCACCGCTTACGGCAGCACCTCGTCGCTCAACACCAGCATGGTGACGAGCCACAGCGTGACGCTGACGGGGCTTGTAGCGTCGAGACTATATCACTATCGTGTGAAGTCAAAAGACGCGGCGGGCAATATGGCAGTGTCCGGCAATTTCACCTTCACCACGTCCGCTGGAAGCGGCGGCGGCGGCGGCGGCGGCTCGGATGTGCCACTGAGCTACAATGCCATCACCGATCGCGCTCCTCGCGCGGAGCCTCCTCTGCCTACGATGGGTCCAGCGGGGAGCCGCATTACCGATCCTACGTTTGGGACGCGCATAATGCGCGTGACGGACGGCAATACCAGGCCTGCCGCGCCCCGCCGCTCATTCGGACCGCCGAGCGGGTCTGAGCAGAATACCTGGAACGTCGATAGCACGATCTTCTTCCTGGGTGGCACGAACGGCGAGATGATTCCTTACAGCTTCGACAAAACGACTTTCACCGCGAGGCGAATGGGGGACATTAACAACGGCAACGGCGGGATGATGTTGAACATTTCGAAATGCGAGTTCAGCTTTACGGATAAGAACATCATTTACGGCGTCGGAGGCAATGGCCGCACCTTCATGCAGTACAACTTCCAGACGGGCGTTTACACAACTCTCTTCAACCTCGACTCGGCCGTTCCGGGGTTGAGCGGCATCACGGGCGACGTGTCTGCGAGCGGCAATGACAGGCTCAGCACTTATTTCGGGGCCAATGTTCAAGACTCCCACATGTATGTAGTCGTGTGGGACAAGACGACGGGCCAGTCCGCCGTTCTCAACACGCAGAATTCGACAGTCAAAACATTCGGCTCTTCGAGCTTCCAGCCCGTCGGGACGACCATCGGCTTCACTCTCCACAACGCGCGCATAGGCAAGGAAGGCCGCTACGTCGTGATGACGCCCGGATCGCACGCTTCGCACGCTTTGTACGTGTGGGACACGCAGACCAACGTGGTCGCGCCAGTTCCTCAACCCGGCGGCGGTGGTCACAAGGTGAACGGTTACAACGCGCTTATAAACCATGCAGCGCCGCCGCACGATCCGGCGCACGCGGACGCGGCCCAGTGGCTGCTGCGCCCGCTCAACACATCGCAGTTGAACAACATTACAAAACTCGCGACGCCCGCGCTCACGCCGCTTGAGTGGGCCGTCGACACTCACGTATCGTGGAACAACGCGCGTCCAAATGTCAGGACGCCTGCGCTGGTGTCGCTCTACCGAGACCCCGGCGCGGCGGGCCCGTGGCGAGCCTGGGATGACGAGATCATCGCGATCAAGACGGACGGCGTGGAATCGAAGATCTGGCGCATCTGCCATCATCGCAGCCAGGTCTTCCCGTACAAGTTCGATTACTCGCCTCGCGGGAACGTGTCACAGGACGGGCGGTATTTCATGTTCGCCTCAAACTGGGAACGTACGCTAGGCAACGACGAGTATAACGAGCCTAGATTCGATCTCTTTATCGTAGAGCTTCCGGCGGGAAGCTCCGGCCCGCCGCCGCCTCCCCCTCCGGGCGACACGACGGCCCCGGTGATCTCGGCGGTTAATGCTTCGGGGATTACATCCTCTGCGGCCAACATCACGTGGACGACAAACGAAGCGAGCGACACTCAAGTCGAATACGGCGTGACCACCGCTTACGGCAGCACCTCGTCGCTCAACACCAGCATGGTGACGAGCCACAGCGCGACGCTGACGGGGCTTGTAGCGTCGAGACTGTATCACTATCGTGTGAAGTCAAAAGATGCTTCAGGCAATCTTGCTGTTTCGAATGATTTTACCTTCACTACATCGGCGAGCAGTGGCGGCGGAGGCGGCGGTAACACGCAAGACGTTGCCTGGACCAACCTGGTCAACGTCGCCGCGACGGGCAACTCGCTGCGCAACAACGTCGCGGGCAACGGCGGCGCGACGAGCACGCAACGCATCGAGTCCGGAAACGGGTACGTTGAATTTTCCGCAACGGAGACGACCACCTACAGGTGGGCGGGGTTGAGCAACGGCAACAACGGCACGGGCTATGATGATGTCGACTTTGCGATCAACCTTACAAGCTATGCTCACAACGGCGGGTTTGTGGCCAACATTCACGAGAATGGGGTCTACAAGGGCGAGACAATTTACAACGCCGGCGACGTGTTCCGCGTCGCGGTCTTAGGCGGCGCTGTGAAGTACTACAAGAACGGCTCTCTGATCTACACCAGCGCGAGAACGCCGGCTTACCCGCTGATTGTCGACACGGCTTTCGGAGAAGTAGGGGCAACGATCTCCAACGCGAAGATCTCCGGCGACTCAGGGCTTGCGAACCTCAGCGTACCCATGCTCTTTGACGTGACGATTCAGTTCAACGCTATCCTGGGCTTGCCGGCGTTTGACCGGGGAAGCAATACCAATCTGGTCGACTGGTTGATGATCGGTAGAAAGGAATACCTGCTTTTAAGCAGGCGCGTCGAACAGGGTTAATACGAAGTCTACGGCGTCCCCTGAAGAAGGCAGCGTCTATCGCCAGGGCTTCCGCAGGCATTGAGCCGTCGGGAGCCCTGGCGCTTCTTTCTTCAGCCGCATACTAGAATAGATTGCAATTGAGTGTGATGAATTACTAGAATTTGGGAAACCAAATCTCGAATGATCAGGTTTCCGGTTGAATAAAGGAGGAAAAGATGGCCCCCAAAAGCTCAAGTCTCCATGCCTTGCTGGTAGGCATCGATCACTACATGCCCAACCTGTTGCTCGGGCAGTATTCTTACCCGCACCTGGGTGGCTGTGTCAGAGACATCAGCCATGTCGAAGACTTTCTTAAGACTAAGCTCGGCTTGCCGGCAGACCGCATCACCAAATTGACGGCCTCACTGACTGAGGGCGACAAACCCGCCGAGCCGCCCGCCCAGTGGCCGACTTACAAGAACATCGTTGCGGCTTTCAAGAAACTGACCAAAGAGGCAAAGGCCGGTGACCAGGTTTACATTCATTACTCCGGGCACGGCGGGCGCGCGTCAACTGCGTTTCCGAAGATCAAAGGGAAGACCGCGCACGATGAAGCACTCGTGCCGACAGACATCGGAAACAGCGAGGCTCAGTACGTGCGCGACGTAGAGATTGCACACCTGTTGAAAGCGATGGTCGATAAAAAGCTTATCGTGACCGTCGTATTCGACTGCTGCCATTCGGGCGGGGCGACCAGGGGCCGTGGCGGCGCGCGCACGCGCGGCATTGGCATAGTCGATACCCGCGATCTGCCCGCCAAGAGTCTTGTCGCTTCCGAAGAGGAGCTGGCCCGGACTTGGGAGACGCTTTCAGGTGGCAAGACCCGGGCTCTTAAGCCGGCGAGCGGCTGGCTGATGGAGCCGCAAGGTTATGTGCTGTTGGCCGCCTGCCGCGCGCAAGAGCTAGCGATGGAATATCCCTTCGACGGCCAGGAGAGCAACGGCGCGCTCACCTACTGGCTGCTCGATTCTCTTAAGCAGGTAGGGCCGGGCCTCACCTACAAGCTCCTGCACGACCGAATAGTGGCAAAGATTCATTCGCAGTTCGAGACGCAGACGCCGCAGCTTCAAGGCGAGGGCAATCGCCTCGTCTTCGGCAGCGAGGAGGTAAAGCCCCAGCACGGTGTTACGGTCATGCAATACGACTCGCGCAAAAAGACCGTGTTGCTGAACGCGGGCCAGGCGCAGGGCGTGCGCAAGGGGGCGCAGTTTGCAGTCTATTCGTTAGACGCGAAGAGCCTGACCGGAACGGACGACCGCGTGGCGCTCGCCGAAGTAACGGAAATCGGGGCCTCAGAGTCACGCGCAACGATTACGAGCAAGCTCGGAACAAAACCCATTCAACAAGGCGCACAGGCCGTGCTCTTCGATCCTGGAATGGTCCGCCTCCGCCGCAGCGTGCGCGTGCTCAAGCGGGATGACCTGCCGAAGAAGGTCGAGCAGGCGAAGGCCCTTGAGAGTATTGAGACGATCCTGGGGAAAGGCGCAAGCGGGTTCCTACAGATCGCCGCCGAAAAAGAGCCCGCGGATTATCAGGTCGTGGTCAATGAAAAGAGCGAGTACGAAATCTGGGACCCTGCCGGGGAGCCGATCAAGAATCTCAGACCCGCGCTGAAGGTTAAAGACGCGGAATCGGCCTCGCGCGTCGTCAGCCGGTTAGAGCACCTGGCGAAATACCGCAATGTGCAGGAGCTTGATAACCGCGATCCGATGTCGCCGCTTGCGCGCAAGCTGGTAGTCGAGTTGATCGGCAGGCAAGCAGATTTTGACCCGGCGGACGAGCCCGACCCGCAGCCGTTCAAGTCAGAGGGAAACACGCCCGTGCTGAACGAGGGTGAGTGGACTTTCCTGCGCGTTTGCAATAATTCATCTGAGGTGCTTAACGTGACTGTAATGGACCTGGGGCCTGACTGGAGCGTCTCGCAGATCTACCCCTCCGGCGCAGGAGCGTTCGAATCGCTTGACCCCGGTCAAGAACTCCCTTTGCTCCCGTTACAATCGAGTCTCCCGCCCGGTTATGAGCAAGGGACGGACGTGCTGAAAGTCTTTGCGACAGTCGGGACGACGAATTTCCAATGGCTTGCTTTGCCCGCGCTCGACGAGCCGCCTATCGCGAAGAAGGCGACCCGCAGCGTTACGGGAAGCGCGCTTGATGAGCTTCTGGCTGCTTTCACGTCCGGAGCGCCAAAGACGCGAAACTTAAATCTTGCGGCCTACCCGAGCAAAGAATGGGCGACCTCTCAGGTCGAAGTGCGAATCGAAAAGGCGGAGCCAAAGCCAAAGAAAAAGGCGAAGTAAGAAGCAAGAGATTCACCGCCGCAGACCGAGAGAACGCATCGCACCAGCGAGCGCGGCGAGCAAATCTTGTATGATTCGTTGAATGTTATGCGCCGCGCTCAGCGTTTTCCTGCTTCTGCTGATCGTCACTTGCTTCGCTGAGCGGCGACCTCTTCATTCGTAGCCGCAATCCAGAGCCTCACCATATTATCTGCACTCCCAGAGGCGAGCGTCTTGCCGTCGGGCGAGAACGCAACTGAATAAACAATGCCCGCATACCCTTTGAGCGTGGCGAGATTCTGTCTAGTGGTAACATCCCATAGCTTGACCGTCTTGTCCACGCTTGCAGAGGCGAGCGTCTTGCCGTCGGGCGAAAATGCCACTGAATGAACAGCGTACGTGTGTCCTTTGAGCGTGGCGAGATTCTGTCGCGTGGCGACGTCCCACAACTTCACCGTGCTGTCCACGCTTGCAGAGGCGAGCGTCTTGCCGTCGGGCGAGAAAGCCACTGAATAAAGATAACTCGTATGCCCCTTGAGCGTGGCGATATTCTCTCCCGTGCTGACGTCCCATAGCTTGACCGTATTGTCCTGACTCGTAGAGGCAAGCGTCTTGCCGTCGGGCGAGAATGCAACCGAATTAACAGGGGCCGAGTGTCCTTCGAGCGTAGGAATATTCTGTCTAGTGGTGACGTCCCACAACTTCACCGTGCTGTCGTCACTTGCAGAAGCGAGCGTCTTGCCGTCGGGCGAGAAAGCCACTGAATAAACGGGGCCCGTGTGTCCCTCAAGCGTGGCAATATTCTGTTGCGTGCTGATGTCCCATAGCTTCACGGTATGGTCCTGACTCGCAGAAGCGAGCGTCTTACCGTCAGGCGAAAATGCCACTGAATAAACATAGTTTATGTGTCCCTCAAACGTGGGCGGATTCTGTCTAGTAGTGACGTCCCATAGCTTGACCGTCTTATCCACACCCGCAGATGCGAGCGTCTTACCGTCGGGCGAGAACGCAACTGAATAAACAGCGTCCGTGTGTCCCTTGAGCGTGGCAATATTCTGTCGCGTGCTGACGTCCCAGAGCTTCACTGTCTTATCATCACTAGCAGAGGAGAGCGTTTTGCCGTCAGGCGAGAACGCAACTGAAAAAATCTGCCTCGTATGCCCCTTGAGCGTGGCCAGATTCTCTCCAGTGCTGATGTCCCAGAGCTTCACTGTCTGGTCGTCACCCGCAGAAGCAAGCGTCTTGCCGTCGGGCGAG
>DASUNP010000076.1:0-6882 GCA_036277095.1 Blastocatellia bacterium | reverse complement strand
GCTGCCGACAGGTTCAGGCAGTGCGCTCGGTCCCGCTCCAGGTCATAGACCAGCACTTCATCTGCTAGATGTTCGACTACTACCCCCGTGGTTCTCGCTCGAGGCGTGATGCTTTTTCTACTTTTCATGTAACCTCCAAAGATTCACGTTAGCCCAAAGTCTACGCAAATACTTGTGCTGTTCTACCTGAGTCTGGTCGTCGGGTCGCCTAGCAGCACCCACGTCCTCCTCACGTCCATATCGGTCATCGAGGATTTCGATCTCATAGCCGCTTCGCCAAGCGTAAGCCGCTTGCCGTTGACGAAGCTGAACATTTGGCGGTACATCTCCTGGTTCATCAAGGACTGTCCTTCCGGCAGGCACATCCCTGTCGAAGCCCAGACGGCAGCCGCTCCACCGTTCGGCCTCAGCAATGATTCTGCGAGGCTGTCGATGTTGGCGTCACTAAAGTAGCCGTTCAGACACGTCATCATTATGAAGATCGACAGGCGGTCTGAGTTCTCCAGGCCCTGCCCGTCGGTGACAGTTAAGAGGTTGCCGCTCCACTGATCGACCGACCCGTGCCCTGTGTAGTTGACTATCTTCTGCCCGCGATTGAAGGAATCGATCAACTTGGCCCTCGCCGAATTGATATCCATATCGCCACGGTTGAGCTGATTGATTCTCACTTCATCGATCACCAGCGGGCGCAGCGCCTCAGACATCGCAGTGAAGTTGTAACCCTCATTGGCGTCGGAAACTAGCAGCATCTCGTCGAACGAGCCCGACTGGTCGTAGCGGATGACCTTCGCCACCATGTTGGCCGCGTCCTGCGGCGTGCGGACAGGCAATCGACCTATCGCAATCTCCGGCACCCCGTCTGCGTTGAGGTCCCCGAAATAGTCGTCCGAGACCGCTTCCATAAAGAAGGTGTCGAACAGCTTGGTCGGGACGAGGTCGTTGTTGCCCAGCCCCAGATAGTTCCTCGCGTCGAAGCTGGCGTCGCCCATAAACAGCAAGAAGCGCGGCGCCCGCTTCCAGGTCGTCCTTGCGAACGAGATGAACTCCCTGACGGCCAGAGGTGACTTGTTGCCGTCGCTGAACTCGTCGTAGACATCTGTGATATTGATGACGGCCACTGCGTAGCCCTGACGTTGCCTGTGCGCGCGCAACGTCGCGGCCGCGCCGAGGAAGTCTGTGTGCGTGATTATAAGCAGGTCAGCCCCGTTCGAGAACTTGCGCCAAGACGACGGAACATTCGCTTCAAGACCCGCCGCAGGCTTGGCCTGGTTTGCCGCAAAGGCGAACAGCGTCCTCTGGCCGCCCGCAGGAACAGACAGAGTGATAGCGTAACTTCCATCCTTGAGGTGCTCGACGCTTCCGAGAAGCTCTTGCACGCTCGCGGGGTTGGTCACGTCCATCACCTTGATCTGGTCGTTCGTAAAGCCGCCGATGCTGATTAGCTCGTTGCCCGTTGCGGTCAGTTGCAGCGCATCATTGTCGGCCTTGAAGCCGTGCTGATAACTGAGCCGTATGTAGTCGACAAGGCAGAGGTCGGACGCGCCGTTTAGCGACTGGAGCGTGATGTCATTCGATCCTTCACGCAGCAGCGAGTGCGCTATGGGGAAAGTGGCGAAGCCTGACAACTGGCTCATAATCTCCATCTCACCGGCATGCATGCCGTTGACAGTGACGCTGACCCTGTGTGCGACTGTGGTCACGCCTTGCAGCGAGATTTCGAGCAGGGCATCCTCAGACGACGTAAGGTCGACGTTGCGGAGGTTGAGCGGTTGATTTACGGGACTGCCCCCCACGATGGCGCCGAAGAAGTTCTCCACCTCGCCGTTTCGGAGCGCAGAGAAGTATATAGACCTGTCCTTGCGCTCGATCGTGAAGCGGAAGCTCTTATCGCCGGGCTGACCGCCGCTGCCCGAAACCTGCTGTATGCGCTGGCCCGCCGAGTTGCCTGCGACCACCCAGTAATTGCGCGTGTCGGTCACGGCATTGTCCAACCCGACTCCGAAAAACTCTATCGCGTCGCTGGCGTCGAACGAGCCGTCGGCTTCTCCCAACACCCTCATAGGCACTTCCGCCCCGTCCGCATAAAGCTGCAACAGGCGAGGATCCGTACCCGCAGCCAGGCCCGCAGCAAGAAGTTGAGGCTGGGTTATGCGATACCACCCTCTTTCGCGGACCGAGGCCTTAACGGCAGCCGACCCCGCAAGGTCGACCGTATTGATGGGAATCGCTTTGCCGGCGGCCATCATGCCAGGCGCGTTGAAACGTGCCGGGGCCGCGCTGGACGAAACATGCGCGGGATAGCTGATGATCGGCTCGCTGCCCTTGCCCAGTTGGCTCAACAGCGCGGGCCGACTGCGCGCGGGCGGGTCGCCGCCCACCATAACGGGCGCTATAGGCCCGTGCAGCGTGCGCGTCCCGTTCAGGTCTATGTCTTCGATATAGTAGAGCGTGCCGCGTTTGCTCGGGGCCGTGTTATCAAACCAGTCGTAAGACCTTCCAGCCGTGAGCGGGGCCGCGCCCGTCACTAAAGCAGAGCCCGCCAATATGTCGGGGTTGATGCGGGTGAGCCCGCGTTTTTCGGCTCGATAGATGTTAAAGCCGAGGTTCGAAGCTTCAAAACCCGTCCTCCATTGCAAGAAGACTCCACCGTCGTAGGCCGTGGCGGTAAAGCCCGAAAGCTTGACCGCTGTTGGGATCTGAGCAACGGTGAACAGGCCCGTGTCGCTGAAGTCCGCCGCAGGACCTTCGCCGAAATTGAACTGCGTGAATTGAAGCGTGGTGGTCCCACCTAACGGTGCGCCGGGCTGGACCTGAAAGACCAGGTTTATTAGCCTCCCGCCGCCCGTGAACGGAGTCGCCCTCGCCGCCGCCAGGTTGACCGTGCCCGCAGGGGCTTCATTCTCCGACACAAGAGAGCCCGCGCTTACCGTGCCCGTAGTGTCTGAGTTCAAGAAGTCCAGTATCGCGGGGTTGAAGGTGAGCGTGAACTGGAATCCTTCAACTCCCTGGCCCGTCAGATCAGGCACAAGAATCGGTATAGTAATCATCTGCCCGGGATCTTGTGCCGCGTCGGGTATGGTGACAGGGATTCCGCCCGTGGGCGCGTTCGCCCTTTGCGTGCTTCGGGCAGCAGGCGGCGCCCAGTTGCCCGTAACATCGCCGATCAGCAACGCCTCATAATTCTGATTCGTCTGGTCGACAGCCAGCGGCGTATAGCTACGGCTGGCAGGGATAAATTTCCAGGTGCCGGTAGTGTTGCCGGCAACAGGAGTGCCCGACAAGAACTGCAAGACGCGCGTGGCGTCCGTAGTCGATAGCGAGCCGTTGTTTGTCGCGTCACCCGCCTGCGACTGACACGAGTTGATCGTGCCCGGCGTGGTCAACTCTTGCAGTATGCGCGTGGCGTCCGTAGTCGAGATTCCGTTAACGTCGCCGGTCTTAGACGGGATGACTGTGTAATCGGAATCCTTGGCAAGACCCGTCAGCGAGTAGGTGCCGGGAGCGCCGGTCGCCGTAGTCCTCGTCAACGCGCCAATGCCCGTCAGCGTTACACCGGGCACAGGCCGACCTTCCAACGTGCTCGGGTCGCAATCGGTTATGCCGTAATCGACGGCGCCTGAAATCGTGATGCCGGTCGAGGCCCCCACGGCGCAGTTCCTGCTGATCGATAGCAGGTAGTTGCCCGTTCCCGTCGTCCCTGTCGAGGCCGTGCCTATCGTGACTCTCACGAAATAGGTTCCCGAAACCCTCGCCCGCCAGACCAGTCCTTCGGAAGGCGCAGAGGGATTCGTGCCGGTCAGCGTGCCGGGGCTCGCCGTGTTATTTGAAGTAGAGCCGGAGTCGTTTACCGCTACGAGCACCACGCCGCCTGAGTCAAGCAATTCGAGCGCAGGATTGATCGGCGTGTTGTTGCGCTCGGGGTCCGCGTCGAGGCTGACAAAGATCAAATCCCCGGCTGAAGCCGTGAAGCTGAATATGTCGACGTCCGTCGAAGGCGCGGGCGCGGGAAGCGTTCCGGTGAAGTAAAGGTTCGCAGCCGTGCTGGCCGTGCCCGTTGTATTATTCGGCTCGGTCTCGGCAGTCGCGCTGGCGATGGGCGGCTGTACCGCCGCATAGATGCGATAGGGTTCCGCCGCGACGCCGCCAAACTGTGTCACCCGCAGGAAGACCGGCGAGCCGTTGGCAATGGTGCCTCCTATATTCGGCCCCAGCGAGCCAAACGGGCCATCGTTGTTGAAGTCGTCGTACTCAAGCGTGTCGGTGGAGGTAGTAACTCGCAGGTCGAGGTCGGTCGAATTGGCCGCGACGCTATTGACCAGCGCGAAGACGCGGGAGCCCGACGCGGGCGTTCCGAGCGAGTAGAAGTCCGCATCCCCGGGTGGGTTGAGCGTGCCTTCGACGCCGCAGATGAAAGTGTCCGCCGTCGCGGGCGTGTCGTTAGCCTCGCTCTCCTGGACACACAGGTTCGCCTCAATAGTGAAGGCGCTGCCCAGCGAGAGCACGTTCTCGTCGACAAAGACGAATATCGTCTGGTTGGCCGTCAGGGCCAGGCACCTGATCTCCTCAGCCGAGCCCGTAGTATGGCGATTAGCCCCGGCCGCACAGGTCCCCACGATCACGGGCGTTCCCGGCGTGGCGGCCGGGCAGGTGGTCGCCGCGAAGATCACGAGGTTGCTTTCAGTGTTGTAGTTCGACACCGTGAAAGAATAGTTGCCCGCCACGGGGGCCGTGAAACTGTAGACCACGTCAATAGACGGCGCGTTTGACGCTGTTTGCGAAATTCCCGTAAAGCAAGTCGCGCCCGAAAGCTGATAATTATCAAATGCGCCAAAGGTAGCGCCTGCCAGCGGAGTGTCGAGCGAAAGCGTGGTCGCGTTGGCGCAGGTGTCGTTTGAAGGCGGCAGCAGTCGACTGATACAGAGCTGGACGGCGGTGTTGCCGGCCGTCGGCGCCGTGGCGTCGAATTCCCAAATAAGGATGAAGTATTGCGTACCGGCAGTCAACGCAGTCTCGATGCGAGCTTGCAGGGCTTCGTTTACGCACTCGTCATCGCCGCAGCCATCGGTCTGCCCGGCGGTAGGCACTTCGGTAAATGCCCCGTTGCAAGCGTTGTTCGACGACGTGTAGATCGCCATCACTGTGTCGTCGACTGTGGTGGCGGCCCCATCGTTGCTGCAAGTCGTGAGCGTGTAGGTCGCCGTGACCGATGGGGTGAACCTGTACCAGATGCTTCGCGATAGATTCGTCTGGCAGGAAGGCACAGGCGGGTCGCTCGTCATCGTCGCGTCCGTGACGTCGGCTGTCACAGTAGAGCAAATCGGGAACGGCCCCGCACCGTTTATCACTTCCGCGCCCGTACACAGGTCGTTGCTCGGCGGAACAAGCGGCGCCGTGCGCGGGGGAGCAACAGCGGCCGCGGCCTTACGCTTATTGAGCAGTTGCGTCTTTAAGTCTGCGATATCGGTCGTTCGGCGCGAGACAAATTCCGAGTAACGGTCAAAGACCTCTTGCTGCTCGCGCGTCAATTCTTTGGCTAGAATAAAGTTGTCGAACAATGCGCGAGAGATCACCACGTCAGCTTCCAGATCGACGAGCGCGCCGCCTGCTTCAAATCTGCGAAGCAATGCCTCCTCCTCCTCTGAAAACGGGGCGCCTGCTTTCAGGTCCGAGAGCAACTTCTGAAGCGCTGCCTGCCGCTGTGGGTCCAACGCTGAAGGCGAAATGGCCTTCCCCTGAACCAGCGGCCCGGCGCTGTGAGCAGATGTCGCCCGATTTAAAAGGGTCTCAGGCAGAGTTAGCCAAGCAAATAGGCCAATAATCAACAGGGTGATTCCGGCCAGATGCCTCGTGCGCTTTGTCGATGCTCTCATAATTATTCTTCTCCTCAACTTTTGTGGTGTCCCCTTACCCGATCAGACAGCGTGCGACAGATGCCTTAGCTGCCCTGGGCTGATGGTGAAAGAAGCATATAGCCCACATGCAGTTTACTTCTTCACGCCCAATACCCCTGGCTCGTTTCAAAGAGATATGGTCAGCACCCTTACGGAGGCTGGAAAAAAGGGTGATCTTGATTGCTAGTAAAAACTGAAAGCAGAACAGAATTATTCAGCCTCCTTCGCGCTCTCGCATGATTTCTTTGATCGTGCGAAATGCGACAAAGAAGAAATCGAACTTTCTACGACAAATAACGATCTTGATGGGGATTTATCGTATGCCTCTCAAGACCTTTAAGTCAAGTCTAATCTCGGAAATCGGCGTGAGGATTGCCGACCTGGCGGTGTGAAATTGAGAGCGATGATGAAACCAGGACCTAAGATAAAATGGACGCCGGTCTTTAAGCCCTGCTCTGATAATTGCTACCCTCTTGCGCCATCAAACCGCCGCGCAAGCGTTAAGGGCGGCAAGACCGGCTCTTTATCCGGCTGAATGATCGAACCAGTCCTGTCGCCCTGTCATCCCACAAATACTGCATTCTACTACGCGCACCTGCCCGCGTTGCAAACGCCTGAGCAGCAGTTCGGAGATGTGGTGCAAGTCCCTCCCGCCGGAATACAGTTAGCCGCGTGCGAGGCCATAGGCGCGACTATGCTCGTCACCACTGGCACTCCTATCGCCGCCGCCGCCGCTATTCGCTTTATCACCTCTCTGCGGCTCATCCCTCCTGTCTCACCAGGCCGCTTTATCTTCTCTTCCAACAACCCGGCTCGGCTCAACTGCTCGACGGCCATCCACACTACTTCCTCATCTCCTACCTCCCTGGCTATCTCCCTGACCGTATGATCCCCGTCGCACCTCTCCCACACTCGCGCTGCCGACAGGTTCAGGCAGTGCGCTCGGTCCCGCTCCAGGTCATAGACCAGCACTTCATCTGCTAGATGTTCG
>DASUNP010000075.1:0-82967 GCA_036277095.1 Blastocatellia bacterium | reverse complement strand
CGAGGGGAGGGTAGTGCTGGTGAGAGGTAAGAGGGTGGAAGGTGAGGGAGACTGGCTGGCGGAGGAGTATCGCAGGATGGGTGTGGACGTGGGCGCGAGGGCGCTGGGTTGGGACGAAGAGGTGAGCGGGGATGTGGAGGTCTACGATGTGGAGGCCGAGCACGAGACGATGATGGACGAGCCGCACGTGGAGGAGCTAGCCAAGGTGTTGTTGAGTTGTTTCGATAGATCTTAAGGGCCGAGGTAAGAACTGATGAGACTTATCTATTTTTTCCCGAAGAACTCTCGCAAGATAATCGTGATGGCGGTAATCGCAGGGATAATCGCGGGCGCTTGCAATACCGCCCTGCTTGCTTTGATTAACGTCGCCCTCGCGGCTCCTCCCAACTCAAGGGCAAGGCTGGCCTGGGCATTCGCAGCGCTGTGCGTGCTGCTGCCTGTGACCCGTTTCGTCTCCGAATACCTCCTGACCAAGCTCGGCCAGGGCGCGATGTTCGACTTGAGGATGCAACTGAGCGCCAAGATCCTCAGGGCTCCGCTCAAACACCTCGAACAGCTAGGCCCGCACAAGCTGCTCGCCACCTTGACCGAGGACGTGCCCATGATAACCAACGCGCTTTTGATCATCCCTCTGCTGTGCATCAACCTGACGATCATAATCAGTGGCTTGATCTACCTGGGATGGCTCAACTGGGTGCTGCTTTTGGCGGTGCTTGGATTTATGGCGCTGGGAGTAATGACATACCAGATGGCGATTAAGAGGGCGAACGGCCCATTCTCAAAAGCGAGGAGTGAGGCCGACGAGTTGCAGAAGCACTTCCAGGGGCTGACCAGGGGGACCAAGGAGCTGAAGTTGCACAAGGAGAGGAGGGCTACATTTCTAAACGAAGCGTTGAGGCAGACTGCGGCGTCACTCAAGGAGCACAACATTAAGGGTATGCTGATGTACTCTGTTGCTGGTAGCTGGGGGCAAACGCTCGTATTCATAGTGGTCGGGCTGGCAGTATTTGCATTACCGAGATTTGAAAATATACAGTCAGAGGTGCTGGTAGGCTACACCCTCGTCCTGCTTTTTCTGATGTCCCCGACACAACTTGTTCTTCTTTTCTTCCCGGCTATGGGGAGGGCGGACATATCGATAAGGAAGATAGAAGAGCTGGGCCTGTCGTTGACCTCGGCCTCCACCGAGCGCGAAGCCGACTCTCCCGCCCCCACTTCCTGGCAATCCCTTGAGCTTGATTCCCTAACCCACACCTACCGCAGGGAGGGCGACGATACCGACTTCACGCTCGGCCCCGTAGCGCTCAGGCTCGTCCCCGGCGAAATCGTCTTCATCATTGGCGGCAACGGCAGCGGCAAGACCACGCTCGCAAAGCTTTTGACGGGCCTCTACGAGCCCGAGCAAGGCTCGATCAGCCTAGACGGCCAGAAGGTGGGTGACGATAACCGTGACCGATACCGGCAGATGTTCTCGGCAGTATTTTCGGATTACTACCTGTTCGACTCATTGATGGGGATAGGCGGCGAGGGGCTGGACGAGAAGGCGAGAGAGTACTTGAGGGGCCTGGAGTTGAGCCGGAAGGTGGAGGTCGAAGGAGGAAGGCTTTCGACGACAGAGCTGAGCGGGGGCCAGAGGAAGAGGCTGGCGCTGCTGACGGCATATCTGGAGGACCGACCGATATACGTGTTCGACGAGTGGGCGGCAGACCAGGACCCGGTCTTCAAGGAGGTATTCTACCGAGAGGTGCTGAGGGAGTTGAGGGGAAGGGGAAAGGGAGTAGTGGTGATAAGCCACGACGACCGGTACTACGAGGAAGGAGACAGGGTGGTGAAGCTGGAGAACGGGAAGGTGTTGTATGACAGGGCCGTCTCCTCTTCTCAGCACATATCAGCCGGAATACCGATAGCCTGATTTTGGATTGAGACGGCCAACCGCGGCCCCACAGATAATTCTAAAACACTTCGAGCGCACGACCCTGCGCGACAACCGGATTCCGCTTAACAGTCCCATCTATTCTGTAGGGGATACAATGCACACAAGAGCAATCAATTATTCTGACGAGCCGAGATATAAGCCTGCTCATATTGTCGAGCTAATGCGGCAAAGGGCAAGCGAGCAGCCTGATCGCGATGCTTTCTTACACCTCGTAGATGGGGAAGAGGAGGGGTCGCGTTTAACGTATGCAGAGATCGACTTGAGAGCGCGTGCCATAGCCGCATGGCTTGAAGGCCGATGCGTGAAAGGCGACCGCGCCCTGCTGCTGTATCCCGTAGGGCTCGATTTTGTATCTGCCTTCTTCGGCTGTTTGTACAGTGGTGTTATAGCCGTCCCCGCCCCTCCCCCCGACGCGAGCAGACTCAACAGGATGTGGGCCAGGGTCCGCGCCATCATCAAGGATGCTCAGCCGGCTATAGTGTTGACGACCTCGACCGTCTTTTCGGAGATCGAACAAGCGGTTGCTCAGGCTCCAGACTTGCGATCGCTCGAATGGCTGACTACGGATGACATTGCTATTGATCTGGCCGGCGGGTGGCGGGAAGCGGCAATAAGCAGCGACACGCTGGTCTTCCTTCAATACACGTCTGGCTCGACCTCCGCCCCCAGAGGGGTCATGGTCAATCACAAAAATCTGATGCAAAACTCCAACTACATCAGACACGCCTGGACTTACACACCCGAAAGCATATCTGCAATCTGGGTCCCCAACTTCCATGACGATGGGCTGGTGCATGGGACTGTACAGCCCATCTTTAGCGGCTTTCTATGCATCCAGATGCCGCCGGCCTCTTTGGTCCAGCGGCCCGTGAGGTGGCTCAACGCGATCTCAAAATACAGGGTGACGCACAGCGGGGGCCCGAACTTCGCTTATTCTCTTTGCGTCAGAAAGGTCAGCCAGCAACAGCGAGACGCGCTGGACTTGAGCAGTTGGACAATGGCCTATAACGCTGCCGAGCCGATTCGCAAAGAGACTTTGCAGCAGTTCGTTAAAGCGTTCGAGCCTTGCGGCTTTCGCTGGAGGACGTTTTATCCGGCGTTTGGTCTGGCCGAATCGACGCTGCTGGTTTCGACCGGTCGCCAGGCCGAGAGGCCGCTTTTCTGCGCGCTCGATGCGAGAGCGCTGGAGTACAGCAACCGGGTCGCGCCCGCGCCTGAAAACGATCCGGGCGCTCGAACGCTCGTAGGGTGCGGCCGCCCTGTCCTTGAAATGAATATCGCCATAGTCAACCCCGAGACGATGACGCGGTGCGCGCCCGACGAAGTCGGCGAAATCTGGCTGTCGGACGCCAGCGTCGCGCAAGGCTATTGGAACAGGCCCGAAGAGACTGCGCGCACTTTTCAAGCTTACCTCAAGGATAGCGGCGAAGGCCCTTTCTTGCGGACCGGCGATCTCGGGTTTGTAAAAGATGGCGAACTGTTTGTCGCAGGGCGAATCAAAGATCTGATCATTATACGAGGCCGCAACCTCTACCCACAGGACATCGAACTGACCGTCGAGCACAGCGACCCGTCCCTGCGACCCGGCTGCGGAGCAGCCTTCTCCGTAGACAGCGACGGCGAAGAACGGCTGGTCATCGTTCAAGAAGTTAATAAGCCCGAGGGGGTGAGCCTCGACCATGTAGTTGAGAAGATATGTCAGGCGGTGGCGAGAGAACACGACGTGCAGGCTTACTGCGTAGCCCTCATAAGAGGGGGAACCATTCTAAAGACTTCAAGCGGGAAGATTCAGCGGCACGCCTGCCGGGCAGAGTTTCTGGCCGGCAGACTCGACCTGGTGAAGCTCTGGTCGCTTGCAGACGTTATTGAACCCGGCAGGGGTCCGGCTCCGGCTGTGGAGTCTGAAAAACAACGCCGCCCTCTTGTTGCAATCGAGGACCAAACCCGCCAGCCCGCCTCTCGCCCGCAAAGCGACGCCAACAAAGGGCGGGCTGACGCCATCATCGACTGGCTTCGCCGCTACGGGAGGGAGCGAATCAATTCGCGGCTGATTGACGAGCGCCGCTGCATACAGCCTCACATAGTGCTTGATCTGGGCAATCAGGGAATACTCGGGATGCAGGTCCCACAGTCTCACGGGGGCATCGAGCTAAACAACCGCGACACGTTGCGCATACTTGAGCAGCTTGGCGCAATCGACCTGACGCTGGCCTCATTCGTCAGCGGCAACAACGCGCTCGGCATTCGCCCCATACTGCGCTACGCGAGCGAAGGCTTGCGCGACGATCTGTTGCCCATTCTCGCTAAAGGGCGCGAGCTGGCCGCATTCGCGCTCACCGAGCCGGGCGCGGGCTCGAACCCGCGCGCGATGTCATCAAGCGCGACAGCAGAGTCAAAAGAGACCTGGCGATTGCGCGGCGTCAAGGTTTGGAGCGGCACAGCAGCCTGGGCGGGCCTGATCAATGTCTTCGCCAAGGTGGCAAATCATAGCGACGAACCGGACAGCATAACCGGGTTCGCCCTGCGCCAGGGGACCCCCGGGCTACGCATAGGGCCGGAAGCGATCACGATGGGCGTGCGCGGGATGGTCCAGAACACAATCTACCTGGATGATGTGCGAGTAGGTTCATCCGACCTGCTGGGCGGGCTCGGCCAGGGCATGCAAGTCGCCCAGGATGCGATCATGTTCGCGCGTCTTGCGTTGGGGGCAGTGAGCGTGGGCGGAATGAAGCGCTGCGCGCAATTGATGCTTCGCTACGCGGGGCGGCGCTCGGTGGCAACGGGGCGCTTGCTTGACAATCCCGTCACTCTCGCGAAACTGAGCGACCTCACAGCCCGCACGGCCGCAACCGAAGCGCTCGTCGCCAGGATAGCGCGGCTGACCGACGGCGGGCGCAGCCTGCCGCCCGAGGCCTATGTGGCTTGCAAAATAGCCGGGTCAGAGTTTCTCTGGCAGGCCGCAGATGATCTGGTCCAACTCCTGGGGGGGCGCGGGTATGTCGAAACGAACATCGCGCCGCAGATACTTCGTGATGCCAGGCTCTTCCGCATCTTTGAAGGCCCGACCGAAGCTCTGAATATGTTTCTCGGGACGAGCGTCACTCACGGGCGCGAGGACCTCTACAAGTTTATCGCCGACGACCTTGGCTCGCCTGACATTTCCGGCAGCTTGGAGCGGGCCGCCCGGCAAGTAGCCGACAGGTTTTCAGGGACCGCGTCGCCATTCCAGAGCCGGTCGGATGCATTGCGATGGGTCTACGCAAGCAATGGCGAGCTAGGTGTTTACGCCTTGCTGTCGGCGGCGGCTGAAGATGCGATCACCCAAGCGCCGTCGGCCAGCCTGCATCGCGCAGCCGCCTGGGCGCGACACAGATTTGAAACGACCCTGGACAGGATCATCCGTCGTACGCAGGTCGATTCGGCTCTGCTGAATGTTGACGAGATCACACAGACCATCTCCGCCTATGCAGACCACATCGACGACATAGAACAATCGCTGGCCGGTGAGGATAACGCCCTGGATGATCTGCTGCGGCGGGACCTCTCTTCAACCCCCTTCGCTTTCTCGCCCCAGACCACAGTGAGTCCCGCCGAATCGTATTCAGCAGCCTCCGCGCCTCATGATGACGCGGCCGTAACCGTCTCGCCGGAAGCTACGGCGGCCGGCCAAGAGATAGAGACATGGCTCATCAACTGGCTGGTCACCCAGGCGGGCGTAAAGCCCGACGCCATCGACACGACCAAGCCATTTGCTTACTACGGCCTTGATTCGGTGATGGGGGTAATGCTGGCCGATGAGTTCGGCAGGTGGCTAGGCCGCGCCGTGCCACTGACTATGGTTTGGGATTACCCGACGATAGCCTCGATGACGCGCCATCTGGCCGGACAAACGGGTCCGGCGACGCGCGACCCTGAAAGCCAAGACGGGCACGAAGCCGCAGAGATGGAGTCGCTGCTGAGCGAGCTAGAGCAGCTTTCGGAGGCTGAAGCGCGCACCGCCCTCGAAGCCGAAACGGGGGTGATCCAGGGAGGCTCTTCGGATGAGTGATTATTCCAGAAGGATTGCCGAACTATCCCCGGCCAAGCGTGCGCTGCTCGGCCTGCGGCTCGGAAAAAAAGAGGCCACGGTCGAGCCTGTGGCCATCGTCGGGATGGCGGCTCGATTCCCGAAGGCTGGCAGCCCGGAAGCCTTCTGGAGTTTGCTTTGCGATGGCGTTAACGCCATTTCTGAAATACCTCTGGAGCGCTGGGACGTTGACACGTTTTATGACCCGGACCCGACGGCGCCGGGCAAAATGACTACCCGGTGGGGCGGGTTTCTCGATGACATAGATCAATTCGACGCAGACTTCTTTGACATCTCCCCCCGCGAGGCTATGTCGCTGGACCCGCGCCAGAGACTGATGCTGGAACTGAGCTGGGAGGCGTTAGAAGACGCGGGGATAGCGCCGGCCAGCCTCGAAGGCAGTGAGACGGGAGTCTTCTTCGCCGCGCTCACTAACGATTTTGAGCAGCTTCTCTTCCAGGACCTCAATCGTGTAGACGCCTTTTACGGCATGAACATGGGCAATAGCATTCTAGCCAATCGCGTCTCCTACTTCCTCAACCTGAAAGGGTCCAGCCTGGCGCTCGACACGGCTTGCTCGGGGTCGCTTGTCGCCGTTCACCTCGCCTGCCAGAGCCTGCGAAGCGGGGAGAGTTCTCTTGCGCTGGCCGGGGGCGTAAGCGTCAATCTGCTGCCCAACAGCAACATCTTCTTCTCGAAGGCCGGGGCGATGTCTCCAGATGGCCGCTGTAAGACTTTTGACGCAGGCTCTAACGGGATAGTCCGTAGCGACGGAGGCGCAGTAATCGTGCTCAAGCTTCTGTCACAGGCGATGGCCGAACAGTGCCCTATCTATGCTCTGATACGAGGCAGCGCGGTCGGTCATGACGGGCGGAGCAATGGCCTGATGTCTCCCAACAGTCAAGCGCAGGAGACTGTGCTGCGCCAGGCCTATCGCCAGGCGGGGGTCTCGCCGGGCAAAGTCCAATACGTAGAGGCGCACGGGACAGGCACGAGCCTTGGCGATCCGATAGAGGTCCAAGCCTTAGGCGCTGTGCTGAGCACTGACAGGCCAAAAGGCCGGATATGCGCCATCGGCTCGGTGAAGACCAACCTCGGGCACCTGGAACCGGCGGCAGGAATCGCCGGATTAATGAAGGTTGCCCTCGCGCTGAAACACAGGCTCATCCCGCCGAGCCTGAATTTTCACCGGCCTAATCCTTTGATCCCTTTTGATAGCCTTCCGCTGAAGGTTCAGCAAGGGCTGGGCGCGTGGCCTGTCGAAGATGAGCCCCTGATTGCCGGCGTGAGCAGCTTCGGCTTCGGGGGCACGAACGCGCACGTCGTTCTTGAGGAAGCGCCGCGAATCGATAGCGGGCAAGCGACACTGCTCGGCACGGAGGCGGTTCAACGGCCCGAGCACCTTTTGACGCTCTCGGCAAAAAGCCCTGGCGCGCTCAAGGAGATGGCCTCACGGCTCAATAACCATCTTGCCGAACACGCCGCCGCGCCGCTTGCCGACGTTTGCTATACGGCCAACACGGGGAGGTCGCATTTCGCACACCGGCTCGCGCTTGTCGCCGATTCAGTAACGCAAGCGCGCGAGCAACTGCGGGCCTACAGCCAGGCGGGCAGGGCCAAGCGCCTGTGGCAAGGTGAGGCCCGGGGCACAAGGCCCCCACGGATCGCTTTCATGTTTACGGGGCAAGGCTCGCAGTATGCAGGGATGGCGAGGCTCCTTTACAAGACTCAACCGACGCTGCGCAAACACCTCGACGAGTGTCAGGAATTGCTCCGGCCATATCTTCAACGCCCGCTGCTCGATTACATCTACCCTGACGACGAGAACTCTTCGCAACTCGATCAGACATGGATCACTCAGCCCGCGCTTTTCTCTGTTGAGTATGCGCTGGCTCGATTGTGGCTGTCCTGGGGGGTTCAACCCTCCGCTATGCTCGGCCATAGCCTGGGCGAGTACGTTGCGGCTTGCGTGTCCGGGATATTCTCTCTCGAAGATGGGTTAAAGCTCGCCGCACTTCGCGGGCAGATCCTCGGGTCATTGCCCCACAACGGAGCGATGGCCGCAGTAAAAGCGCCCGAATACATGGTCGAGGAGCTGATACGGCCCTACGCGGGCGACCTGGTCATCAGTGCCTATAATGGGCCGGGGCTGTTCGTGCTTTCAGGCAAACAGAGCGCGCTGGAAGCGGTGCTGCCGGAGCTTAAACAGAGGGGCATCTCCTGCCGCCGCCTCGCCGTCTCCCACGCGTTCCACTCTCCGTTGATGAAGCCCGCGCTCGAACAGTTCGAGGACGTGCTTAAGAGCCTGAGATTCCGCCCGCCCCAAATACCGGTCGTCAGTAACGTATCGGGCCGGTATCTGACCGAGAGTCAGTCAGGCCCCGAATACTGGTTGCAGCACATGCTAGAGCCCGTGCGCTTCAGCCCCGGCGTCGAATTCCTCTGGAGCGAAGGCTGCCAAATATTCTTAGAGATAGGGCCCAAGCCCGTCCTATGCAATCTCGGGCGACGAATCCTATCGGGCGAGCGCAGCGCTCTATTCTTGCCATCCCTTCCTGCGCCCGACGAGCAATCAGGAGGGGGCGACTGGTCTAGTCTGTTATCGAGCCTCGCGCAGCTTTATACTCGCGGGGCGCAGGTCGACTGGAAGGCGTTCGACGGTGATTACAAAAGGCGCAAGGTGACCTTGCCTACGTATCCGTTTCAGCGGCGGCGGTTCTGGTTTGAAGAAGCGCCCCGACGCCGCTCACCGTCGATCGTCGTCGGCAAGAGCCTTGATCCATTCCGCCTGCACCCGCTGCTGGATAAGGCGGTCGAGGCGACGACAAAGCGAGGCTCAGTTTTTGAAAAGCGATTCGCCTTTAGCCGGGACCGCGTCATCACCGAGCATCGCGTCAAGGGCGCCAGAATACTGCCTGGGGTTGCCTACCTTGAGATGGCCCTGGCCGCTGCCCGGTATTTTCTGATGCGGCCTGCGGCGGAGCTGAAGAATGTGGTAATTGCCGAACCCATGCCAATCAGCGATGGCGCGGAGACTGTCGCCAACATATCGATAGAGCCGGTCGGGGCCGGTTCTACTCGCCTGCGCTTCAACGTCACGGCCGCGCAGCAAGAAAGGACCTACGCAACGGGGGAGATTGCTTTAGACGGTGTTGCAACTGCGCCCGCGGCCGTCGACCTGAAAGAGATTCAAAGCCGGTGCCCGTCGATAAAGCCTGCCGCACACCTGTACGGCCTGCTTCGGCGGCTAGGCATCGAATACTACCCGTACTTTCAGTCAGTACAGAGAGTGCAGGCCAACGGCAGAGAGGTCCTTGCGCGTTTGCGGCTCCCGGAGGCTGCCCGCGAGGATTCGGGGTACCTGCTCCCGCCCGCTTTGCTGGATGGGGCGTTGCAGTCGCTTGGGGTGCTGCTTTTCGATGAGCCATCACAAGAAGAAGGCCGGGACCTTTATCTGCCCTTCGTCTTTGAAAGAATGCGCGTCTTTGGCGAGCTGCCCGATGAGCTTTACAGCTACGGGGTCATAACGGACCGGGACGCTTTAAGAGCGCGCGAAGAGATAATCAAGGCGGATGTGAAACTCCTGGGCGATGGAGGGGAATTGCTGGCATCGCTCGATGGAGTTTGCCTCAAGCGGGTGCGCGAGCGCCGTTCGATCACGACGCCCGGGCCAGTTAAAGAGGATGCACGAGACGTGAGCTATGCCGCCGAGCCGGGTCGTGGCGGCGCTGACACCTATCTGTATGAACCCCTGTGGCGGCATGCGCCTCTGGAGACTACCGTCGCTGACAAAGCCGAGCCCCGAACATGGCTGGTCTTTGTGGATGGGCCTGGAGTGGCCGCTCTAGTCGCGCAGATGCTGGAGGCGAAGCGCGACCGCTGCATCCCGGTAATCAAAGCCGAAGGCTTCGAAGATCGGGGCGCGAGCGGCTACCGGTTAAACCCGAAGAGCGAAGAAGATTACACTCTTCTCGCGCAGTCGCTCGCAAGCAAATCCGTCACCCCTGCCGGCATCATCCACATGTGGACGTGCAAGGCAGCCGAAGATCAGGCGGCTTGTTTGGAGTCGATAGAAGAGGCGCAGTATGAAGGCGCTTACAGCTTGCTGAGTTTGACCAAAGCGCTTACCCTTCAGTTCAAAACTCCGATCTATTACTGCGTAGTTTCCAGCTACGGTCAGGCGGCGGGAGCAGAGACGGCCAGTCTGGTGGCCCCTGAAAGGGCAACGCTGTGGGGCCTGTGCCGCGTGATCTCAAATGAATACCCTCAAGTGAAACTGGTCGGAGTTGATTTGGAAACCGGTGGCCTGCGCCTCGATGACCTGGCCGAAATAGTCTTTAAAGAGATCGAGGCGGCGCCGTTGAGACCGGCTTCGCAGCCGTGCGTCGCCTACAGGGAAGGCAGGCGGTTGGCGTCTGAGATGGTGCGCGTCGAGACTACGCAAACCCCACCCGGCCACCTCCCTTTGCGCGACAACGGCGTCTACCTTATCACAGGGGGCCGGGGCGGCATCGGGTTAGAGCTTGCCAAATTCATAGCCCGTACGGTCAAACCGCGACTGGCGCTCGTCAACCGGACTCCGCTTGATAAAGAGACTAACCCGCACACAGCAGAGGCCGTCGAACAACTGCGGATGTCGGGCGCAGAGGTGATGGCTCTGGAGGCGGATGTCGCGGATTTGCGGGCGATGGAGAGAGTCGTCTCTCAGATCGAGAATCGCTGGGGAGCAATACAGGGGGTCATTCACTGTGCCGGGGTCCTGCGCGATGGCTTGATCTTGAGTGCGAGCGTAGAGAGCTTCAGAGCCGTGTTTCAGCCTAAAGTGCAAGGGGCCTGGGTGCTGGACGCGGTGACGCGGGGCCACGCGCTCGACTTCTTCGTTTTGTGCTCGTCTTTGTCTTCTGTAGTCGCCCCCCTGGGCCAGGGCAATTACGCAGCCGCCAACAGCTTCGAGGACGCTTTCGCTCATTACCGCACTGGTCGTTGTTGCGGCAAGACCGTCTCTATAAATTGGGGGCTGTGGCGGGATGTCGGAATGGCTACTTCGTCGCGGGCTCAGGAAGGTTTAACAAAACGGGGCGTGCATGCTTTGACGAACGAAGAGGGCGTAGCCGGTTTTGAGTTGGCGCTAAGGCTTGGCAGGCCGCAGGTGGCCTACTTCGCGATGGAGGACGGCTATCAGCCGGAGGTGCTGTTTGCTCGTCGAACATCTTCGTTTGAGAAAGTGGCGGCGTCAGACGCGCAACCGGTTCCTGCCGTAGCGCGGCAGGCGCTTAGCGGTGGAGGCGATGTGAGCCCGGATAACGGCTCGTTGGTCGCGTGGGTCCAGCAGAAGGTTATCGCACAGATAGCGGACTCTCTTCGCATAGACCCCGCAGAGGTTCTGCCCGAAGTGGATTTCAGCGACCTCGGATTAGATTCCTTGCTTGTCGTCGAGATTATCGGCGCTCTCGAGAAAGAGCTTAAGGTCGCCATCGCCCCCACTCTGCTTTTCCAATACTCGACTACTGCGAAGCTGACCGAGCATCTGATTCAAGCCTACGGCTCGGACTTGAAGGCAGGGCTCAATTAATATGATTCACGGCGCAAGAGCCTGCGAGCACAAACGAGGTTCCAAAAGAAAAGCCGATGTGTATAATGGAACAACAAGTAAATGCGTCCGCTCGTTCTAAAGAGAGTTCTATCAGGAGGTGGCTAATCTACCGGAGCGTGAAAACGGCCTGGTGTTTTAGGTTTTTCCCAGCTTTGCCCTGTCCGAGAGTTGAGATCACCACCTTGGAGTAGGCAACTAATCATAGGAGGAAGGATGGACACCTTATTACAAGACCTGAAATTTGGCGCTCGGCTGCTCTTAAAAAAACCGGGCTTCACAGCGATTGCAATACTGACGCTCGCGCTGGGCATTGGTCCTAACACGGCCATCTTCAGCGTGATCAATTATATCCTGCTAAATCCTTTCCCCTTTCCGAACTCCGAGCAACTCGTGGCCGTTTGGGAAAAACCCCCGCGCGCCGAGCGCAACGAAGTCGCCCCGGCCAACTTCATCGACTGGACGACGCAGAATGAATCCTTCCAGGATATGGCCGCGCTTTCGTTCTGGAACGCTAACCTCACCACCTCTAGCATGCCTGAGCGGTTGGAAGGCTTTCAGGTTTCACCGTCGCTGTTCCCTATGCTCGGCGTCAACCCTTTAATGGGCCGCTATTTTCGTCCAGACGAAGACGACCCGGGCAAGAAGTCGGTTGCTGTTTTGAGCCAGTCGCTGTGGCAGAATCGTTTCAACTCTGATCCGAGCATCATAAACCAGACGATCACCCTTAACGGTGTTCCTCACACCGTCGTCGGCGTAATGCCTCAGAGTTTCCAGATATACCGCACGGCCGACCTGTGGGTGCCTCTGAGCTTCGACGAGGAAGACAAGACCAGCCGCGACTTCCACTACCTGATAGTCATCGGGCGTCTGAAGCCCTCTGTAACGATGAGCCAGGCTCAATCGGAGATGGATTCGATGGCCGTCCGTCTACAGCAGCTTTACCCGAACACGAACGCCAATCAGGGCATCAGGCTCTTCAGCCTTATTGAGCAGACGGTAGTAAACATACGCCCGGCAATCCTGCTGCTGTTGGGTGCCGTGGCTTTCGTGCTTTTGATAGCTTGTGTCAACCTGGCAAACCTCCTGCTGGCGCGAGCGACCTCGCGGCAAAAAGAGATTTCCATACGGGTCGCGCTCGGGTCGAGTCGCGGCCGCCTCGTGCGCCAGTTGCTTACCGAGAGCGTTTTGCTGTCGCTGCTTGGGGGCGCGGCGGGCATACTTATGGCCGTGTGGGGGCTGAAGCTGCTGATCGCCCGCCTGCCTGAAAACCTTCTTTACACGGTGCCGAGGCTGCACGAGATAGGGATTGATGGCGGCGCGCTCGCCTTCACGGTTGCCATATCGGTGCTGACCGGGCTCATCTTTGGGCTAGCCCCGGCCTTGCGCGCGTCGAAGGTGGATGTCAACGAGGCGCTCAAAGAGGGCGGCAAAGGCGGGGCCGGCGAGCACCAGGGGCGCCCGCTTCGTAATCTGCTTGTCATATCAGAGGTGGCTATCTCCGTAGTCCTGCTCGTGAGCATCGGACTAGTGATCAGAAGCCTCGTACACCTGCTCAACGTCAACACTGGCTTTGAAACACAGAACGTCTTAACAATGGATGTCTCTCTGTCGGGTGAAACATACATACAGAGGCCACAGAGGGCCGAGTTCTACCGGCAGGTTCTAGAGAGGGTTCAAAGCCTGCCGGGGGCGGAGGCTGTGGGCGTAACCAGCAACCTTCCGCTCGGCGGCACCAACCTGGCCCGCATCTTCACGCTCGAAGATTTTCCGGTCGCCAACCCGGCAGACACCCCCTCGGTCAATTACCGTGTAGTAAGCCCAGACTATTTCCGCGCTCTTGGTATCACGCTATTGCGAGGGCGCGAGTTCGGACTGCAAGATGTGGCCGATGCGCCCGGCGTGGTCATGATTAATGAAAGCATGATGCTCAAATACTGGGGCGACCAGGACCCGTTGGGCAGACGCCTTAAGATAGGCCCGCCGGCTTCGACAAGGCCCTGGCTGACGATAGTCGGCGTGGTCCGGGACGTGAAGTCCGCAGGGCTTGAGGACGAGCCAAATGCGGAAGTCTATCTGCCGTATCCACAGAACCCCGTCAGCGATATGACTCTGGTCGTTCGCAGCAGCGGCGACCCTGCGAGGCTCTTCGCGGCAGTACGCTCGGAGGCCCTGGCGATCGACAAAGGCCAGCCCGTTTATAACGTGAGGACTATGGAAAAAGTCATGTCCGATTCCCTCCCGACGCAGAAATTATCCGTGATGCTTGTGGGCGTGTTCGGAGTCATAGCGCTGTTGCTGGTCGTGATGGGGGTTTATGGCGTGATGTCCTACTCAGTCGAGCAACGCAAGCATGAGATCGGTATAAGAATGGCGCTCGGAGCCGGGTCCGGCAACGTGCTGAAGATGGTTTTGAGGCAGGGAATGCTTCTGATCATAATTGGCCTGGTCATCGGGATAGCTCTGGCGTTCGGAGCCGCGCGTCTTTTGATTAGCTCGCTGCTGGGCACTAACCTGCTATTCGGAGTGAGCGCCACCGATCCGACAACATTCATATCCGTCATGGTGGTGCTGGTCATAGCAGGGCTGATGGCTATCTACTTCCCGGCCTGGAGGGCTACGAAGGTAGAACCGATGGAAGCGCTCAGGGAGGGATGACCCGAGAGAGCCGCAATGATCGCCTGAGGGTTAACTGAGTCGGAGGAAGGCGTCGTCATGAGATTCGGTCGAAAGCAGGCCAGCTACATTTTGCTAGCCGGACTCTTTGTAGCGGTGCTGTTGCTAGCCCAGGTCTTTCTCGGGATGCACCGGAGCGCCGTATCGAAAGACTCCTCCCCCCAACCGGCAGACGCAGGTGAACAGCCAACGTCAGGGCTCACACCTTTCAACGAGCTTTTATCGCCCGAGCCGAGCAATCAGGCGGGCGGCCAGCGGGTAATTGCCTTCGAGGATGTGAATGTGATCCCGATGGAAGACGAAAGAGTGCTCGAACATCAGACCGTGATCACCAGAGGCGGAACGATAGCCGAAGTCGGGCCGGCGGCCCGCGTAAAAATCCCTAAAGACGCGGTGCGGATCGATGGCCGTGGCAAATACCTTATGCCCGGCCTCCTCGACATGCATGTTCACATCCACCACCCGGAGTACCTGCTGCTATACGTCGCCAGCGGGGTGACAACCGTGCGTAACATGAAAGGGGAGCCGCGTCACCTGGAATGGCGAGCCAGGATCGCCAAAGGCGAGATGCTCGGCCCGACGATATACACCACGGGGCAGATACTGGATGGGGACCCGCCTTTCGGCAGAGGCGGGGAGATAGTCAGAAACTCGAAGGAGGCCGAGCGGGCCGTCGCCGAACACAAACGGGCAGGCTACGACTTCATCAAGGTCTATAACAACCTCTCAAAAGAGTCCTACGATGCGATCATAGCCGCTGGGAAAAAGTACAACACTCAGATCGTCGGGCATGTGCCTCTGGAGCTCGGGCTGGAGTACGCGCTTAAGTCCAGGCAGCATTCCATAGAGCACGTCGAGAACTTCATCTATGCGTATTTTCACGATGACCTGGATGCGGGGAAGATCCCTCACATCGCCAAGGCTGTGAGCGACGCGGGAGTTTGGATCTGCCCGACCCTGGTGACGTTCCAATACGTGGTGTTACAGACTGAGCACGGGCCTGACCTGAAAGAGTTGTTGCAGATGCCGGAGCTGAAATACATCTCGCCATCGGTGCGGCAATCATGGCTGCCTGAAAACAACAACTATGTGACGAGGTTCGAGGGGAATGAAACACGCAGGGGGAACGCCGCGCGGCGTTTCCGGCGGCAGCTAGAGTTCTTGAAACTGGTCACTAAGGGCCTGCGTGATGCGGGCGCGCGTTTAGTGACAGGCACGGACTCGACGTTCCCTTTTGTGCTGCCGGGGTTTTCGATATTGGAAGAGATAAGGCTCTTTGTGGAGGTAGGCTTCACCCCGTTTGAAGCGATAAGGGCCGCCACGCGTGACGCCGCCGAGTGTCTGAAAGGGATGGACGAGTTCGGCACAATCGCGACAGGTAAACGCGCTGACATGATTCTGCTGTCTGCCAACCCGCTTGACAACGTCGCGAACCTCAAGAACCGCGCGGGAGTTATGGTGCGGGGCAAGTGGTATACCGAGGGCGAATTGCAGAACCGGCTCAACAGCCTTGCCGACTCTTACAAGACCCCTTGACTTCGGAGGCGCGTATTATGAGGAGAATGGCTTTGCACATAATATTGTTCGGTGTCGTGGTTGCCGGCCTGGCTTGCGCCTCGGCGCAGCGGTTCAGGTTCGGGGGCAATGGTCCTGCAAGCTCACCCTCGCCTGGCGAGGCCCGAGCTTACGGCCCCCAATCACAAGAGGACTTTAATTGGCGGGGGAGCGTCGCTCCCGGCGGCGTGATTGAGATCAAAGGGGTGAACGGCAGTATACGCGCAGCGTTAAGCCCAGGAGACGATGTCGAGGTCTCCGCCACCAAACGCGGCCGTCGCGCCGACCCGGGTTCCGTAAAGATCGAAGTGTTGAAGCATGCCAACGGAGTGACTATCTGCGCCCTTTACCCGAGCGATGACCCGAGCCAGCCGAACGATTGTCAGCCGGGGAGGGCGGGGCGGGTCAACGCCCAGAGGAGCGATGTCACGGTCGACTTCACGGTTCGAGTCCCGCCCGGAGTCCGGTTCGCCGGGCGAACAGTGAATGGCGAGATCGAGGTCATCTCGCTCAAGGGCGATGTTGAAGCTTACACCGTCAATGGCAGCATACGGGTTTCTACCAGCACGCATGCTCAAGCCCGCACGGTCAACGGTACTATTAATGCCTCGCTCGGAGATACGATGTGGGAAAACGCACTTGAATTTGAAACCGTCAACGGGAGCATAACGGTTGAGTTGCCGAAGGGAGCCAACACGGAGGTACGAGCAGAAACCTTCGGCGGGTCAGTCTCGACCGACTTCCCCCTGATCGTCCAGAAACGTTCGATGGCCGGAACCATCGGCAGCGGCCGTCGGGTGCTTAAAATCAGGTCACATAACGGAAGCATTCATTTGCGCGAGCTCAGTTAATACCCGCCAGGGTCCTACTGCTGTCCCGGCTTATGGGCAGCCAGGCTGGCGGCGCCTTCTTTCAACGCATAACAGTCACCCTTCTGCCTCAAGAACTGTGGCTGCTTGATAGCAGTCCGGGCTGTGCTTCACCTATCAAGACTCAGAGGTAATGATTTATGTTAACCGCTATAACACGCAGGGTCAGCCCTTGCATTGAAAACTGTAATCTAACATTCCTGGCCAGGCACCCTATAGATATCGCAAAAGCCTGCCAGCAGCAGCGGGCGTATGAAGACTGTTTGAGGCGACTTGGGGTCCGAGTCGTTTCGCTGCCGCCCGAGCCGGAGTTGCCCGACGCCGTCTTTGTCGAAGATACGGCAGTGGTGGTCAAGGAGCTTGCCGTCGTAGCAAAGATGGGGGGGGCGAAAAGACAGTTAGAGGTCCCCAGCCTGACAATTGTCTTATCGAGCTATCGCCCTCTGAAGTTCTTGAACCATTCATCAACACTGGAAGGCGGCGATGTCGTACACGTTGGCCGCACGCTGTATGTCGGGGTCTCTGGAAGGACGAACCGCGAGGGCGTCATGCAGTTGAGCGAAATCCTCAAGCCATATGATTATCAAGTAAGGCCGG
Organism: Blastocatellia bacterium; assembly: GCA_036277095.1. GTDB lineage: Bacteria > Acidobacteriota > Blastocatellia > UBA7656 > UBA7656 > DASUNP01. The sequence continues at coordinate 65,679 of DASUNP010000075.1, read as the reverse complement.
TCGAAGTTAGAGGCTGCCTGCACTTGAGCACAGGATGCTCATATGCCGGGCCTGATACGATACTGGCCAACCCGGATTGGGTAGACACTTCACAATTTGAAGGGCTTGACGTGTTGGCTGTCCCGCCTACCGAACCGTGGGCCGCTAACACGCTTTTCATAAATGGTGTGACTGTGGTCGGCGGCGCATACCCGAAAACGCGCGAGCTGCTTGAGGGGCGGGGCTTGAAGACCGAGTCGGTCGACATCTCGGAGCTTGAGAAGGCAGAGGCAGGGCTGACATGTTTGAGGCTCATCTTTGATTCGGACGACCCGAAGGAGCATTATGAGGGGTGACATCGAGAGAACCTTGGCGGGGGCTGCAAGGGCGGAGTCTGCAACGGCAGAGTCTACAACCGCCAGCGGCCTGTGCGACGAACGAGCAGAGTCGCACGATCACTTGATAGAGTTGCCGGGCGGCGGGTGGAGAGTGTGGCGCTGCGCGGGCTTGAGAGGGGCGGGCTTTCCGGTGGAGGGCGTGTTGAGGCTTGGCGCCGCCGAGGCCGCTCAAAGAGCTGATGAGCTGATCGAAGCAGAAGAGGAGGCCGAGTCGGCCCGGCATGAGGCGATTTCATTCTTCAAGCAGGAGCTGGATAGGACGCCTTTGGGGCAGCGGGCCGATGTGAATAAGGCCCTCAAGCTGCTGAAGAAGGGCAGAGTCGTCGACGGCGTGCTGAGTCCGGAGGCAGGGGCGTCAGTCGAGCGAATGCGGGCGGCCAATGACGCGGTCGACCTGGTATGGCAGCGGTACTCCGAGGCGTTCAGCCGCGCTCGAATAGATACATCAAGCGCGCTATGTGACATAGCCCGCGACGGGAGGTTTAGGGAAGCAGTCACGTGGCAGAACCGTAGCGCGTTAAATTCGGGCATCGATACTCTGTTGCGAAAACCGGCAGGGCTCGCCCGCGACTCGAAGGACAGGAGGAACGAAATCCTGATAGCGAGCTACTGGCAGCGCTACTGCGCGAAGAATGACACGATCGGTTTCTTCGGGCCGATGGGGTGGGCGGACCTCGCATCCGACTTTGAATCGGTACTCGCACTGCCGGGGCCATCTCTGCTCGACTCTCGCACTACGTATTTTGAAGACTGGTGCATAGACGCGATCGCAGAGAAGATAGCTAAGAACAAGGACGTGCTGCCGTGGATCGCCCCCCGTCGGAAGCCGACGATACACGTGGAGGGTACGACGCTCTATCTGCCGTTCCGAGGTGAGATCAGCATTTCGCCTGAACAGGCGGCTGTGCTGTTGGCCTGCGACGGCCAGCGGACAGCAAGACAGATCGCCAGTGATTTGATACAAGATAGCTCTCTTAATTTCCACGCCGAGACAGAAGTCTTCAGCATGCTTGAAGGCATGCGAGCCAGAGGGGTGATCTCGTGGGAGTTCGACCTGCCGATTGGAGCCCACACGGACCAGACCCTCCGCGCGATGTTCGAGCGCATCGAAGACCCGGCCCTGCGCACACAAGCCCTCGACGATCTCGGCGATATTGAAAAGGCGCGCGACGCGGTCGCCAGTGCTTCCGGCGACGCGGAGAGGTTGAATCAGGCGCTGGCCGATCTGGAAGCCACTTTCACGCGACTGACCGGCGCCGCCTCGACGAGGTCGGCAGGCAAGACCTACGCCGGCAGAACCCTTGTTTATGAAGATTGCCGGAGAGACCTGGAATTGAAGATTGGGGCGGAAATATTAAACGCTGTCGGGCCGCCGCTCTCTTTGCTGCTAACCTCGGCTCGCTGGTTTACTTATGAGGTCGGCAGAAGCTACAGGGAGCTTTTCGGGCGAGTCTACAATAACCTCGCCGCCACGAGTGGTTCTTCCGCAGTAGATTTCGTCAAGTTCTGGCAGCAAGTTCAACCCCTACTGTTTGGTGATGTGGAGCACCCGTGTAAAATGCTCCTGCCGTCATTTCAAAAGCGGTGGGCGGAGATCCTGCGTATCGAACCGGGCAAGCGCCGCATCAGCTACAATACTGAAGCGTTGCGCCCCGAGGTCTTATCGGCATTCGATGCGCCGGGGCCGGGCTGGAGGTGGGCGCGATACAACTGCCCCGATCTTATGATAGAAGCTCCGAGCGTAGACGCCATCCGGCGAGGCGATTTCACGCCGGTCTTAGGCGAGCTTCACATGGCGGTCAACAGCCTCTCGGGCCTGTTGTTCTTCGAGCAGCACCCTTCTAAGAATAGTCTGCTTCAAGCGGCGAGCCGAGATGTCCCTCCGCCCAGGGTCGTGCCTTTCCCACCCAAGTCGTGGCCCAGCACGATGGTTCGCAGTCACTTTGTATTCACATCGCCGGAAGACTTCAATCTTGAGTTTGATGGGAGTTCGAGCGGCGTTACAAGGCTGCGAAGCTTGCCGAGCGTGGCGCTTGTGGTCGAGCCTGAGGGCGGCGACCTCATAGTGCGGACCCGCGATGGGCGATTGCGGTTCGACATACTGGAGGTCTTTGCCCACCCCCTGTCAATGCAGTCGGTCAACTACTTCAAGATGCTTGAGAAAAACGATCATTCGCCTCGCATTACATTCGACAGGCTGGTGGTGAGCCGCGAGACCTGGAACTTCGCCCCTGAAGAGCTGGGCTTCGTTTATGAGAAAGAATCCGAGGACCGCTTTGTCGCGGCGAGGCGGTGGGCGCGCGAGTTCGGTTTGCCGCGCTTCGTTTTTGCAAGGGTGCCGGTCGAGATCAAGCCCTTCTACCTGGACTTTGACAGCCCGATTTACGTCGATAATTTTGCCGCATTCATTCGCCGCACTCTGGAGAGCGACGCAGTCGACCCCCTGGTCACTGTGACAGAGATGATCCCGGACCCCAATAATGTCTGGCTGCCGGATGCCGATGGCAAACGCTACACGAGTGAGATTCGTGTTGTGGCCGTCGACCCTTTCATCTGAGCCGGATGCCAAAGAGAGGTGAGGTTCAATGAAGCTCATAAAATTCCTTGCGCGTAATTCTCGCAAGATAATCGTGATGGCGGTAATCGCAGGGATAATCGCGGGCGCTTGCAACACCGCCCTGCTCGCCTTAATAAGCGCCTCTTTTGCCGACAGTGGTTCGACCGGCACAAGGCTGGCCTGGGCATTCGCGGCGCTGTGCTTGCTGCTGCCCGTGACCCGCTTCGTCTCCGAATATCTCCTGACCAGGCTCGGCCAGGGCGCGATGTTCGACCTGAGGATGCAACTGAGCGCCAAGATCCTCAGGGCCCCGCTCAAACACCTCGAACAGCTAGGCCCGCACAAGCTGCTCGCCACCTTGACAGAGGACGTGCCCGTCATAACCAACGCGCTATTAATCATACCTGTGTTGTGCATCAACCTGACGATCATAGTGGGAGGGTTTGCCTACCTGGGATGGCTCAACTGGGTGCTGCTTTTGGCGGTGCTTGGATTTATGGCTGTCGGGGTGGTCAGCTACCAGATGGCGATCAAGAGGGCTAGCGGGCCGCTGACGAAAGCACGGCAGGAGGCCGACGAGTTGCAGAAGCACTTCCAGGGGCTGACCAGGGGGACCAAGGAGCTGAAGTTGCACAAGGAGAGGAGGGCTACATTTCTAAACGAAGTGCTGACGCGTACGGCCGAGGCGGTCAAGCGGCACAACATCAAGGGCATGCTCATATTCACTGCCGCCGGCAGCTGGGGGCAGACTGTGATCATTATCATAATCGGGCTGACGATATTTGCAATGCCGGATGCGGGAGGGATAAACCCTGGAATACTTGTGGGCTACACCCTCGTCCTGCTTTACCTGATGACTCCGATACAGGTGCTCATCACGTCTGTACCGGCTCTGGGTAGGGCAGACATAGCCATAAAGAAGATAGAAGAGCTGGGCCTGTCGTTGACCTCGGCCTCCACCGAGCGCGAAGCCGACTCTCCCGCCCCCACTTCCTGGCAGTGCCTTGAGCTCGATTCCCTAACCCACACCTACCGCAGGGAGGGCGACGATACCGACTTCACGCTCGGCCCCATAGCCCTCAGGCTCGTCCCCGGCGAAATCGTCTTCATCATCGGCGGCAACGGCAGCGGCAAGACCACGCTCGCAAAGCTTTTGACGGGCCTCTACGAGCCCGAGCAAGGCTCGATCAGGCTAGACGGCCAGAAGGTGGGTGACGATAACCGTGACCGATACCGGCAGATGTTCTCGGCAGTATTTTCGGACTACTACCTGTTCGACTCATTGATGGGGATAGGCGGCGAGGGGCTGGACGAGAAGGCGAGAGAGTACTTGAGGGGCCTGGAGTTGAGCCGGAAGGTGGAGGTCGAAGGAGGAAGGCTTTCGACGACAGAGTTGAGCGGGGGCCAGAGGAAGAGGCTGGCGCTGCTGACGGCATATCTGGAGGACCGACCGATATACGTGTTCGACGAGTGGGCGGCAGACCAGGACCCGGTCTTCAAGGAGGTGTTCTACAGAGAGGTGCTGAGGGAGTTGAGGGGAAGGGGGAAGGGAGTAGTGGTGATAAGCCACGACGACCGGTACTACGAGGAAGGAGACAGGGTGGTGAAGCTGGAGAACGGGAAGGTGTTGTATGACAGGGCCGTCTCCTCTTCTCAGCACGCCTCGGCGAATACGTCAGTTGTCATTAATCCATAAAGGCATTGCGTCACTATCCAACTCAAACGCCACAACCGCACACAATCCAAGAAGCGAAAAGCATTGACAGGATAATCCAATGGCAGAAGAAGTGTTCGTAATCCCGGCCTCTTTTCTACAGCAGCCTCTTTGGTTGCTTGAGCAATTGCAGCCCGGCGCGGCTGCTTACAACATGGCGGCGGCCGTTCACCTGCGCGGCCAGCTCGATGTCGCCGCGCTCGAATGGGGGCTGAATCAGATCATAAATCGGCACGAAGTGTTACGCACCTCTTTTGCTCAGGCGGATGGGACGCCCGTTCAGGTTATTACCCCCGAGCTTTCGTTAAGTCTTAGCCGTATTGATTTGCGCTCAGTGCCTGAAGACGTGCGCGAAGGGAAGGTCGAGCAACTGGCTGCTGAAGAGGCGCAACGGCCTTTCAATCTGGCGCGCGGCCCGCTGCTCCGGGCCGTGTTACTGCAGTTGAGCGGTCAAGAGCACGTCCTTCTTGTGACTGTGCATCACATTGTCGCTGATGGCTGGTCGATAGGAATATTGATCCGCGAAATGGCGCTGCTTTATGAGGCATTCATTACCGGCAAGGATTCGCCGCTCCCCGGCTTGCCTATTCAGTATGCTGACTACACCTTATGGCAGCAAGAATTCTTGAGCGGCGAAATACTGCAAGACCAGCTCGGCTACTGGGAGCAAAAATTACAAGAACCCCTCCCCGTGCTTGAACTGCCCGCAGACCATCCGCGCCCCACGTCCTCATCTGTTCGCGGCGCGCGGCTGCCGTTCACATTTCCAGAATCGCTTTATGAATCACTCAAAGAGCTAAGCCGGCGCGAGGGAGCGACATTGTTTATGACCTTGCTGGCCGCCTTTAAGGCCCTGCTGCACCGCTACACGCAGGAAGAAGATATACTCGTAGGCACGCCTGTTTCTGGCCGCAGCAGTAGCGAGGTCGAACAACTGATAGGGTTCTTTGTAAACACGCTGGTGCTGCGGACAGACCTGTCCGGCAACCCGACCTTCCGCCAATTACTTCGCCGCGTCCGCGATGTGGCGCTCCAGGCTTATGCGCATCAAGACATCCCTTTCGACAAGCTCGTCGAACACCTTCAGCCTCAGCGCCATCCGTCTCACACCCCCCTGTTCCAGGTCTTTTTCGCGCTCGATAATACCCCAAAGCAGTCTCTCGACATGGCCGGCCTTGCCGCCGAGGTGCGCGTCGTCGACACCCACACCGCCAAGTTCGACATCTCGCTGCTGATTACAGAATCGCCGAGCGGACTGGGCGGCTCTCTCCAATACAAGTTTGATCTGTTCGACCCCCAGACGGTCGAGCGGTTCAAAGACCATTTCCACAACGTTCTTCAAGCCATCGCCGCCGACCCTGAAACGTGTCTGTCGGACCTGCCTTTGATGACCCCGCAGCAGCAACATTCTTTGCTCGTGCGATTCAATGACACTCAGGCAAGCTACCCGGGTGAGAAGTGCGTCGACGAATTATTCGAGGCTCAGGTTGAGCGCACCCCGGATGCTTGCGCCGTAGCATGCGGCGGCGAGCATCTCACTTACCGCCAGCTCAACGACCGGGCTAACCAGCTCGCACATCACCTCGGCAAGCTCGGCCTCGGGCCGGAGACGGTCACAGCCATCTGCCTGCCCCGCTCGGCGCAGATGCTGGTGGCGATACTGGGAGTGCTCAAGGCGGGCGGGGCGTACTTGCCTGTCGACGCGGCTTACCCGGCCCAGCGGCTGTCTTTCATGCTCACTGATTGCGGAGCAAAGGCGCTGCTTGTCGAGGGGCATCAGCGGTCGATCTTTGCAGACTTTGACGGGCAAGTTATAGAGATGGACCGGGACTGGGGGCGAATCGAGCGGGAGAGCCGCGACGACCCGAGGGTTGTCACAAGCCCCGGGAACCTGGCCTATGTTCTCTACACGTCAGGCTCTACGGGCCAGCCTAAAGGTGTGATGATCGAGCACGGGAGTCTGGTCAACTACCTCAACTGGGTGAACACCACTTTAGCAGCCGATTCTACCCCGAGGATGCCTGCCGTCACGTCGCTGACGTTCGACGCCTCGCTCAAGCAGATGATCGCCCCTTTGTTACGCGGCGACCAGGTGTGGCTGCTGAGCGAAGAACTGGCTGCCGACCCTGCGGCGCTGTTACAGGCTTTGAAGACTCGCGAGGGCGTAGCGCTCAACTGCGTGCCCTCTTTGTGGAGAGCCCTGTTAGAGGTCGCCGCCACAGACAGGGGCAGGCTCGCACCCCTGACGGCGCTGCTGGTCGGCGGAGAGCAGATCAGCCGAGATTTGCTTGAGCAATCTTTCGCAGCCCTGCCGCACCTGCGGGTCTGGAATCTTTATGGCCCGACCGAGGCAACGGCCAATGCCTGCGCGGGGAGGCTGCGTTTGGAGGGCCAGATAACTATCGGCAAACCTATATCGAATACTCAAATATACCTGCTGGATTCGAGCCTGCGCCCTGTCCCAATAGGGGTGGCCGGAGATTTGTACATTGGGGGCGTGGGCGTCGGGCGAGGCTACAGGAATCGTGCTGAGGTCACGGCTGACAGATTCATCCCGAACCCTTTCAGCGATCTGCCAGGCAGCCGGCTATACAAGGCAGGCGACGTTGCGCGATACCTGGCCGACGGGCAAGTAGTCTACCTGGGACGCAACGATCATCAAGTCAAGGTGAGGGGATTTCGCGTAGAGCTGGGCGAGGTCGAAGCCGCGCTGATGAGGCAGGCCGGGGTGAAAGAGGCTGTCGCGGCGGCGCAGGAGCTGGCGACGGGCGGCAATCAGATAGTTGCGTATGTCATCCCGCAGAACGGATCCGGATTGGATGTGAGCGAGTTGCGTAATTCGCTCAAGCGCGGGCTGCCCGAATACATGGTGCCGACGGCGATAGTCGAACTCGACAGCCTGCCGCTGACACCCTCCGGCAAACTCGACCGCCGCGCCCTGCCGCCTGCTAGCGGCCTGATCGAGGCCAGAGCACCGGCCACCCGCCAGCCGCGCAGCGGGGTCGAGGAGGTGGTCTGCTCGGTGCTGGCCGAGGTGCTGAAAGTCAGGCGGGTGGGGCCTGAGGATAACTTCTTCGAGCTAGGGGGCCACTCATTAGTGGCGACGCGAGCGGCCTCGAAGCTGAGGGAGGCGTTCGGTGTGGAAGTAGGGGTGAGGGAGGTGTTCGAGCGGCCAACAGGAGAGGGGCTAGCCGAGGCAATAAGGGAGCGGATGGGAGAGGGAGGAGGCGAGAGCAGGCCAGAGATAGAGAGGGTGAGCAGGGGCGATCAGATGAGGCTGTCAAGCTCGCAGCAGAGGCTGTGGTTCCTCGACCAGCTTGAGCCTCACAGCGCGACTTACAACATCGCCATAGCGATTCACATGAGCGGAGCACTGGATGTCGACTCCCTTGAGAAGAGCATAAGCGAAATAACCAGGCGACACGAGGTGCTGAGAACCAGCTTCGCAACGATTGACGGGCAGCCCGCGCAAGTCATAAGTGAGGAGTCACACATCGCCCTGGCAGCAGAAGATCTCTCTGGCTGGGGGTGCGGCGACCGGGAATCTGTTGCGAGAAAGCTCATAGAGGAAGAAGCGAGGCGGCCATTCGATCTAGAGGCGGGACCGCCGTTTCGCGTGAGGCTGCTGCGACTGGGAGAAGGAGAACACACACTGCTCGTGAGCATGCACCACATCATAAGTGACGGGTGGTCGATGGGCGTGCTGGTCAAGGAGTTTACGACCCTCTACGAGGCGAACAGGCGAGGTAAAAAGGCCCGGCTCGAAGAGCTGGCTGTGCAGTACGCAGATTACGCGGCGTGGCAAAATGAATGGCTCAACAGCAATTTTATCGGGCAGCAACTGAGCTACTGGCGAGAGAGATTGGCCGGCGCGCCGAAGGTTTTGGAGATAACCGACAGGGTGCGGCCTGCTGTGCAATCAAGGCGAGGGGGGAGACATACATTCAGGATTGGTCAGGACGTGGCCGAGGCGCTGAGAGAAGCGAGCAGGCGAGAAGGGGTGACTCTCTTTATGGCGCTGATGGCAGCATTCAAGGTGATGCTGAGCCGTTACAGCGGGCAAGAAGACATAGTCGTGGGTACGCCCGTGGCAGGGCGCAACCAGTCGGAGGTGGAGAACCTGATAGGCTTTTTTGTCAACACTCTGGTGATGAGGACAGACCTGGCGGGGAATCCGAGCTTGAGGGAATTGCTGGGCAGAGTGAGAGACGTAGCACTGGGGGCATACACAAACCAGGAGGTCCCATTTGAGAAGGTTGTTGAGGAGCTAAAGCTCGAACGAGACATGAGTCATGAGCCGGTCTTCCAGGTGATGTTCGTGCTCCAAAACATGGATAAGGAAGAGATTCGCCTGGAAGGATTGAGTGTGACTGTCGAGAAGGTAGATACAGGGACGGCGAAGTTTGATCTGCTGCTGATGATGGAAGAGAGCGATGACGGGCTGGACGCGAGTTTCGAGTATAGCCAGGACCTGTTTGACCGAGAGAGAATCGAGCGATTGGCAGAGTATTTCGAGAGGGTGGTGGGATTGATAGCCGAAGAGCCGGAGCTGAGGATAGCCGAGTTGGGGATGCTGTCTGAAAGCGAGCGGAGGCTGTTGCTCTATGAGTGGAACAACACGCGCAAGCTTTATCCGCAGGCTGCGGGAATCCACGATCTCTTTCAGGAGCGGGCCTTGAAGACTCCCTCATCTGTTGCCGCGGTCTTTGACGGGCAGCAAATCTCGTACTGGGAGCTAAACCGCCGGGCGAACCAGTTAGCCCATCACCTGCACCGTCTCGGGATCATAAGGGGGGGAAGGGTCGGCATCTGCATTGACCGAAGCATTGAGATGGCGGTTGCCGTCCTGGGGGTCTTGAAAGCAGGAGCCGCATACATCCCTCTGGACCCTGAGTACCCGCCAGAGCGCCTTAAGCTGATGGTTGACGATGCGCAGGCGGGCCTGGTCCTAACACTGGAGCGTAACAAAGCAAAGCTGGAAGGGTTCGGCGGGCGGCTAGTCTGTATGGATGAGGATTCGAGCGCCATAGCTGTTGAAAGTGATGAAAGCCCGGCAGGCAATGTAACGGATACGGACCTTGCGTATGTAATTTACACCTCCGGGTCGACCGGCAAGCCCAAAGGCGTAGCCATGGCGCATGGCCCTTTAATCAACCTGATTCAATGGCAGCTTGAACAACCAGACTTCGCCGCCGCCGCCAATGTGCTGCAATTCGCTTCCCTCAGCTTTGACGTTTCCTTCCAGGAGTTCTTTTCCACCTGGCTTTCGGGCGGAACGCTGCACATCGTTCCCGAGAAGTTGCGACGTTATACAGACAACCTTCTGCGGCTCCTGATCGAGGCCAGGATAGAAAGAGTATTTCTGCCATTCGTTGCTCTTCAGCAATTGGCCGAAGTTGCCGACGACCTGGGGGCGATCCCGTCAAGCCTCCTTGAAGTGATAACCGCCGGTGAGCAACTGCAAATAACCCGGCAAGTGTCTAGCCTTTTTAGCAACCTTAGAGCCTGCTCGCTTCACAATCAGTATGGCCCTAGCGAGAGTCACGTGGTAACCGCACACTCTCTTCACTACCCGCCGGATCGATGGCCCGTGCTTCCACCGATCGGCGTGCCTGTTTCCAACGTGCAAATCTTCTTGCTGGAAGCGCACCTCCAGCCTGTTCCCGTAGGCGTGCGAGGCGAGCTGTACATCGGGGGCGATTGCCTCTCTCAAGGTTATCTCTACCGCCCTGATATGACCGCTGAAAAATTCATCCCCAACCCCTTCAGCGATGATGCGGGGGCGAGGCTCTACAGGACCGGCGATGCCGCCCGCTTGCTTCCAGACGGCAACATAGAGTTCCTGGGGAGGACAGACAACCAGACTAAGGTGAGGGGATACAGGGTGGAGCTTGGCGAGATAGAGTCCACGCTAATGGAGCACCCCTTGGTCAAAGAGGCGGTCGCTGTGGTCACGTCTGGCAGCGGGGCCGATAAGCACGTAGTGGCCTATCTGGTGACGGCGCGCGAGCATTCGGTGAATGTTAGCGAGGTCGGGGCATACTTGAGAGATAGGCTGCCCGAATACATGGTGCCGACGGCGATAGTCGAACTCGACAGCCTGCCGCTGACGCCCTCCGGCAAACTCGACCGCCGCGCCCTGCCGCCTGCTAGCGGCCTGATCGAGGCCAGAGCACCGGCCACCCGCCAGCCGCGCAGCGGGGTCGAGGAGGTGGTCTGCTCGGTGCTGGCCGAAGTGCTGAAAGTCAGGCGGGTGGGGCCTGAGGATAACTTCTTCGAGCTAGGGGGCCACTCATTAGTGGCGACGCGAGCGGCCTCGAAGCTGAGGGAGGCATTCGGTGTGGAAGTAGGAGTGAGGGAGGTGTTCGAGCGGCCAACAGGAGAGGGGCTGGCCGAGGCAATAAGGGAGCGGATGGGAGAGGGCGGAGGCGAGAGCAGGCCAGAGATAGAGAGGGTGAGCAGGGGCGATCAGATGAGGCTGTCAAGCTCGCAGCAGAGGCTGTGGTTCCTCGACCAGCTTGAGCCTCACAGCGCCTTCTATAACCTGGCGGGCTCACTGCGCCTCACCGGGCCGCTTGATGTAGCGGCGCTGGCCGGCGCACTTTCAGAGATTTCCCGCCGTCACGAGACGCTGAGGACTTCTTTCCAACAGGTAGAAGGCAGGCCCGTACAACTGATAGATCAGCAGGCGCGGCTAGATATGCCTGTAATAGACCTCACATGCATGGCCGAGAGCCTCGGTCAGCAGGAAGCGACCCGCATAGCCATATCCGAAGCGCATAAGGGCTTCGATCTGAGTCAGGCCCCGCTCATAAGGGTGAAGCTGGTCAAGATTTCACAGCAGGATCATCGTCTGATAGTTGTCCTGCACCACATCATAAGCGACGGGTGGTCGCTGAACGTGATGGTCCGAGAGATGGCCGCCATTTATGAGGCGCTCATCCAGAAGAGGAAGTCCCCGCTAAGCGAACTGCCGATCCAGTACGTCGACTACGCCGCGTGGCAGCAGGAGTGGTTGGAGAGCCCACAGATGAAGCAGAAGCTCGGGTACTGGAAGCAGAGGCTTAGCGCCGACGACGGGATGTTGGAGCTGCCGACCGACAAGATCAGACCGGCAGTGCAGACCTACCGTGGGAGCATAGAGAGACGACTGATCGATGCAGAACTGAGCGAGAATCTGAAAGAGGTCAGCAGGCGAGAAGGGGTCACGATGTACATGCTGCTATTGGCGGCCTTCTACCTACTGCTGCACCGCTACAGCGGGCACGAGAGGATAAGCGTAGGCAGCCCCGTGGCTAACCGGGCCGAGGCGGAGACTGAGGCGCTGATAGGGCTGTTTATCAACATGGTGGTGATGAGGGTAGAGTTGTCGGGTGATCTGAGTTTCAAGCAGCTAGTGAGGAGGGTGAGGGAGACGGCCTTGGGGGCGTACGCGCACGAGGCCGTAGGGTTCGAGAGGGTGGTCGAAGAGGTGCAGCCGAAGAGAGAGTTGAGCCACAGCCCGCTATTTCAGGTGATGTTTGCGATGCAGAATGAGGGGCCGGAGATCGTAGAGATGGCGGGCGTGAAAGTCGAAATGGAGGAAGTCGAAAGCGGGACGGCGAAATACGATCTGACGATGAGCGTCGGCGAGACGGGAGGGGAGCTGGATGTCAGGCTGGAATACAACACGGATCTGTACGAGCAAGAGACGATTATGAGAATGCTGCTGCACTACGAGCAGGCGCTGAAGGTAGTGGGGGCAGGAGAGATGGACCGAGCCATAGGCGACATAGAGGTGATGAGCGAGCAGGAGAGGGGGCAGATACTGAGTGGGTGGAATGATACGGCGACCGACTACGACAGGGGCAGGACCATACACTCGCTGATCGAGGATAAAGTTACAGAGCAAGGCGATGCGGTGGCGATAGAGTGCGAGGGCGAGCAGGTGAGCTACCGCGAGATGAACCGGAGAGCAAACCGATTGGCGCGACATCTGAGGCAGGCAGGGGTGGGAGTGGAGTCAAGGGTAGCCGTATGCCTGGAGCGGGGCGTGAACCTGGTGGCGGCGCTGGTTGGTATTCTGAAAGCGGGAGGGGCGTATGTGCCGCTAGACCCCTCTTATCCCCGCCAGCGCCTCTCTTACATGATCGATGATGCTCAGGTAAGCGCAGTAATAACCCAAAGGCGCTTTGCGGGACTCTTCAGCGAATGCGCTGCCCCCGTCGTGTGCCTCGATAAGGATGACGGCGCGATCGCTCAACAGAGTCACGAGAATCCAACCGCAGAGGGGAGCTCTGGGAATCTGGCTTATGTCATTTACACTTCGGGTTCTACAGGCGAGCCGAAAGGCGTTATGGTGACCCACGAAAATGTAGTTAACTTTTTCGCGGGGATGGACGAGAGGCTAGGCCGTAACCTTTCCGGAGCCTGGCTCGCGGTCACAAGCATCTCATTCGATATTTCAGTCCTGGAGTTGATGTGGACGCTCGCGCGCGGGGTCCGAGTTGTGATTCAAAAGGAGTACAACGCAAGCTCGATTATCGTCGAGCCCGCCGCGAAGAGAAATGAAAAACAGATCGATTTCAGTCTTTTCTATTTCTCCAGCGACGCCCGGAATACGACTGGAGATAGATACAGGCTGCTGATCGAAGGCGCCAAATTCGCCGACAAACATGGCTTCTCGGCGGTCTGGACCCCGGAGCGTCACTTCCACGAATTTGGCGGCTTGTTCCCTAACCCCTCTGTGGCGAGCGCCGCGTTGGCGACGATAACTACGCGAATACAGATAAGAGCGGGGAGCGTCGTGCTTCCGCTGCATAATCCTATCCGAGTTGCCGAAGAGTGGGCGCTGGTAGACAACCTGTCAAACGGCAGGGTGGCCGTCTCGTTCGCGTCCGGGTGGCATGCGGATGATTTCGTTTTCGCCCCGGACAATTACAGGAACCGCAAAGAGATCATGATCGAAGAGATCGAAACCGTGCGCAGTTTGTGGCGCGGCGAAGCAGTCTCTTCTCGCGGCGGCGCGGGCAACCAGGTGGAAGTAAGAATTCGGCCGCACCCGATCCAGAGCGAATTACCCATCTGGCTCACGGCGGCAGGCAACCCCGAGACCTTCCGCATGGCCGGAGAGATCGGAGCTAACCTGCTGACTCACCTGCTCGGCCAGAGTCTCGAAGAGCTAAGCGGGAAGATAGAGGTGTACCGCGACGCCTGGAAGAAGCGCCACGCGGGCGACGGCCATGTGACGCTAATGCTGCACACATTCGTCGGGCAGGACAGAGAATATGTGCGCGAAAAGGTCCGCAAGCCGTTTTGTGATTACCTCAAAGACTCGGCTGACTTGACCAAAGGTCTCGCCCGCAGTCTGGGCAAAGAGATAGGCTCGGCAGAATTCACTGAAGATGACATGCAGGCCATACTGTCGCACGCCTTCGACAGGTACTTTGAAACAAGCGGTCTGTTCGGGACGCCGGATGAATGCCTACGCATGGTAGACAACCTGAAATCGATCGGCGTCGATGAAGTAGCCTGCCTGATAGACTTCGGCGTCGATGTTGATTCTGTTATGACAAGCCTTCAGTACCTTGACGAAGTCAGGCGAAACAGCAATCTGAGCGCCCCGACCGAAGATTATTCCCTGCCCGCACAGATTCTCAGCCGCAACATCTCTTACCTGCAATGCACGCCCTCGCTCGCCTGGACGCTAACAATGCAACGGGAAGCGTCTGACGCGTTGCGCTCTTTGCGAAAGCTGATGCTCGGCGGTGAGGCCCTGCCGATCCCTCTTGCAAATCAACTCCGCGACGCAATGCAGGGAGAGATAAACAACATGTATGGGCCGACTGAAACTACCATCTGGTCGACGACATTTCAGGTGGAGGGCGCAGGCAACAAAGTCCCTATAGGCCGTCCGATAGCCAACACAGGGGTCTACATCCTCGACCGCCGCCTTCATCCCGTCCCCGTCGGGGTGCCGGGCGGCTTATACATCGGAGGGGAGGGGGTCACGCGGGGTTATCTGAACCGGCCCGAATTGACTGCCGAAAGATTCACACCGAACCCATTCGCCCCCGACCCGGGCGGGCGTATTTACACTACGGGCGACAGTGCGCGATATCTCGCTGATGGGAACGTAGAGTTCCTGGGGCGGACCGACCATCAGGTGAAGATCGATGGCTACCGCATAGAGCTCGGCGAAATTGAAGCGGCGCTGGGCGACCACCCGGGCGTGCGCGAAGCCGTAGTCGCTGCGCGCCAGGGCCCGAACGGAAACAACCGGCTGGTCGCTTATCTGGTGCCGGAGCGGCAGCCTGAAGATAATGCGATAAAACGGCTGAGCCCCGATGAGCAAGAGCGTTTGCTTAACGGGCGGCGGCCTTTCAAGCTGCCCAACGGCATGGTAGTGGCCGAGCTGAGCGATTTTCAGACCAACGTCGGTTACAGGGAGATGTTCGAAAACGAGGTCTATTCCCAACACGGCATCATACTTAGAGATAACGATTGCGTCTTTGACATCGGGGCGAACATCGGTTTGTTCACGCTCTTTGTGAGTCAGAAGTGTAAGAACCTTGACGTGTACGCCTTCGAGCCTATTCCGCCGACCTTTGAGGTGTTAAAGACCAACCTCGCCCTCCAGGGCCTGGATGTGAAGTTGTTCAAGTGCGGTTTAGGCGATAAGGAGCAGACCTCCAGCTTCACATTCTACCCCGCGATGCCCGGACTTTCAGGCCGCTACGCGAATGACGCGATCGACAGGAACGCGACCAGGGCAATCATACGGAACTGGCTGCGCAACGACGCGTCTGAGATCGAGAAGGCCGTGCTCACAGACGAGGAGTTGGAGCGAATACTTGAAGAGCGATTCGGAGCGGAAACCTATGAGTGTCAGGTCAGGACGCTCTCTGACATTATCAGGGAAAACAATGTCGAGCGCATAGACCTGCTCAAAGTTGATGTGGAACGCAGCGAGTATGATGTGCTTTGCGGCATCGAGGACGAGGATTGGGGGAAGATAAAGCAGATTGTGATCGAGGTCGAAACTAAAGAAACACTCGACACGATCATGCCGATGCTCGAACGGCGCGATTACCTCATCACGGTCGACGAAAGGATCTCCGTCGACCAAGTCGACGGAGGGTTCGACACGCGCGTCTACCTTCTCTACGCGACCCACCGCACTGCGCAGGCTCAGCCGGCCGAATCCGATAAGAACAGAGTCAAGCATAGTGATTCGGCTGGGGGCGGCGGCCCCGAGTTTTCCGTCGCCGGGTTGCGTGCGTTCCTCAAGGAGAGGTTGCCTGATTATATGGTCCCATCGGCCTTTGTTTTTCTCGACTCGCTGCCGCTTACGCCTAACGGTAAGGTGGACCGCAAGGGCTTGCCCGACCCTGAATCGACCCGCTCCGTCCTGAAGGATAACTACGTCGCGCCGCAGACGGACGCCGAGCGCCTAGTCGCTTCGATCTGGCAGGAGGTTCTCGGGCTGGAGGGGGTAGGGGTTGACGATAACTTCTTCGAAGTGGGCGGCTCCTCAATAATGCTGATTCAGGTGAACAGTAGGCTCAGAGACGTCTTCGGCAAGAACATCCCCGTCGTTGAGATGTTCCGCCACCCGACCGTGGGCTCGCTTGCCAGGTATCTGGCCCAGGAGAGCAGGGATGAGAAGCCTGCGCTCCAGAAGGTTGAGGACCGCGCCAGCAAGCAGGCGTCGGCTATGAAGTCATTCAAGGAAGCAAGATTGCGTAAAAAGAGCTACGCCTGATCGTCGGCTGGCTCTGAGAAGGTGTGGAGGCGGCAGTTGGAGGCCAACGCTATGACGAGCATTAAATCGCTCGGTCCCGGGGCGGGCGAGGGGCAGGAAAAAAAGGTTAAATGCGTAGTGTGGGACCTTGATAACACGCTCTGGGAGGGCGTGCTGCTTGAGGGCGACCATTTGTGGCCGAGGCAGGACGCACTTAAGGTAATCAAGGCGCTCGACGAGCGCGGCATCCTCCAGTCCGTCGCCAGTAGGAATGAATACGCCGGGGCGGTGGAAAAGCTACGAGAGTTTGGCCTGGAGGAGTACTTCCTCTACCCGCGAATCAACTGGAACTCGAAGGCGACATCTATCGAAAGCATCGCAAGGTCATTGAACATAGGGATAGACGCAGTGGCGTTCATTGACGACCAGGCGTTCGAGCTGGAAGAGGTGAAATACTCGCTGCCTGATGTCCTGTGCATAGACGCCACCGATCTCAGCCGCCTGCTTGACATGCCGGAGATGAACCCGCGCTTTATTACCGACGAGGCGAAGACGAGGCGGCAGATGTACCTGAGCGCCATTCAGCGCGACGCCGCCGAAGCCGAATACGTAGGCCCGAAGGAGGGGTTTCTGGCTTCGCTCGACATGGACTTCACGATCTCGCGCGCTAAGGCGGATGACCTGAGACGCGCCGAAGAGCTTACTGTGAGAACAAACCAGTTGAACACGACAGGCTACACCTACTCGTATGAGGAGCTGGATGCCTTCAGGCAGTCGCCGAATCACAGGTTGTTGGTCGCCGGCCTCGAAGACAGATACGGGGCCTACGGGAAGATCGGCCTTGCCTTGATCGAATGCGGTCAGGAGGTTTGGACCCTGAAGCTGCTCTTGATGTCCTGCCGCGTGATGTCCAGGGGAGTGGGCTCGGTCCTGATCAGCCACATACTGGGGCTCGCCAAGCAGAGCAATGTCACGTTCAGGGCGGAGTTCCTTCCCAACGACCGCAACCGTATGATGTACATAATGTTCAAGTTCGCCGGATTCAAAGAGGTCGATAGGAAAGGCGATATGGTCCTGCTGGAAAACGACCTCAGCCGTATTCTGCCCTTCCCGGATTACATGAAGGTGCGAATACTCGACCAGCGCATCTGAGCGCTGTTAACTGCGTCCTCTTAACAAAGCCGACTGTAAACACCCATGACGCCGAGACACGCGCCGGGCGATCCTGCCGCCGGGGCTTCAGACCTGCGATTCTGCACTCTGCCAAACGAAATGGAGATCGCATACCAGAGCAAGGCTGAGGTCGCTCACTTTTACGAAGACATTTTCGAAAAACGTATCTATGTAAAGAACGGGGTAACGCTCGATGAGGGGGCTTGCGTTTTCGATGTCGGCGCGAACATTGGGCTGTTTACGCTCTACGTCCACCGCAACGTAAGCAATGCTACGGTCTACTGTTTCGAGCCGGCCCCGCCGCTATTCAGGATTCTTAGTGAAAACGTCTCCCGGCACAGCGTCAACGCGAAGCTCTTTAATTGCGGCATCTCAGACCGCGCCAGGACGGCGGACTTCACCTTCTATCCGAACAGTTCCGGTATGTCTTCTTTTTACGCCGACCTCGGCGAAGAGAAAGAGGCGCTCAGGGCGATCATGGTCAATCAACTCCGCAGAGGCATGAGGGGGATGGAGCAGGTCATGAAGTATGCTGATGAGCTGCTGGAAGAGCGGCTCAAGAGCGAGACGTTTGAGTGTCGTCTGACGCCTCTTTCAGAGATCATAGCCGCGCACGGAGTACGCCAGATTGATCTGCTCAAGGTTGACGTTCAGAAGAGCGAGATCGACGTCCTCAACGGAATCGGAGAGGGCGATTGGAAGCGGATAAGGCAGATCGTTATTGAGGTGCATGACGTCGATGGGCGGCTGGAAAAGATCGCCGGCCTGCTTAACGAGCGCGGCTTTGAGGTCAAGGCCGAGCAAGACGACATGTATGAAGAATCGATCATGTATAACCTCTACGCCCTCGGGCGCAAGTTCGAGGCTGGCCCGCTGGACAAACCAGCGGGTCGAGAGGCGATCGAGCAATCTGCCATTCGAAGAATAGAGGACCGTGCCAGGCGGCACGAACAAGTGCTCTCTCGCCAGAGGGAATTGATGAATCAAAGGAGGAGAGACAGGTGAGCGACTCCGACACACACGGCGCGCTGCAAGGCATCGCCATCATCAGCATGGCCGGCCGTTTCCCTGGGGCCGGGAACCTTGATGAATTCTGGCAGAACCTGCTCGGCGGCGTCGATTCCATTACGTTCTATTCCGATGAGGAGTTGAGGGCTGCGGGCGTTGACCCCGCTGCAATGGCTGCTCCCGCTTACGTGAAAGCCGGCGGAGCGCTGGAAGATGTAGATCTGTTCGACGCCGCGTTTTTCGGCTTCTCTCCGAGAGAGGCAGAAATAATGGACCCCCAATATCGCCTCTTCTTGGAAACCACATCGGAGGCCCTTGAGAGGAGCGGCTATGTCCCCGATACATACGAGGGCGTCATAGGCATTTACGGCGGCATGAGCATGAGCACATATATGCTCAACAACCTGCTGGCGAACCGCGAGGTGATGGAATCGGAAGGAGCGCTTCAGATCAGGATTCTAAATGATAAAGACTTTCTCGTTTCATTGACCGCATATAAACTCAACTTTAAGGGGCCGAGCCTCACCGTTCAAACCGCCTGCTCGACCTCACTCGTCGCGACCAGCCTCGCGTGCCAGAGCCTACTGAGTTACCAATGCGACATAGCCCTTGCAGGCGGCGTGTCGGTCAACGTGCCGGCCAAGCATGGCTACTTCTCTAAAGAGGGCGTCTTTTCTCCCGACGGCCATTGCCGGGCGTTCGATTCACAAGCGGCCGGCACTGTTGTTGGCAACGGCGTTGGCGTTGTGGTCTTAAAGAGGCTAGAGGATGCTCTGGCCGACGGCGATCACGTACATGCGGTGATACTAGGCGCGGCCATAAACAACGACGGGTCTTTGAAAGTCGGATATACCGCCCCGAGCGTAGACGGTCAGGCTGAAGTTATAGCGATGGCGCAAGCGCTCGCGGGCGTAAAGCCTGAGACAGTCACCTACATCGAAGCGCACGGCACGGCGACCCCTA
The DNA here is from genome assembly GCA_036277095.1 of Blastocatellia bacterium. GTDB lineage: Bacteria > Acidobacteriota > Blastocatellia > UBA7656 > UBA7656 > DASUNP01. Next base: position 46,165 of record DASUNP010000075.1, on the reverse strand, counting down.
TGGGTGACCCTATCGAGATCGCCGCGCTGAGCCAGGTCTTCCGCGCCAGCACCGACAAGAAGAGATTCTGCCGAATCGGCTCAGTCAAAACCAACATAGGACACCTGGATGCTGCCGCAGGTGTTGCGAGCTTAATCAAAACGGCCTTCGCGCTCGAACACAAGAGGCTGCCGGCCAGCCTCCATTTTGAAAGGCCGAACCCGGCGATCGATTTTGAGAACAGCCCTTTTTACGTAAACTCGGTGACGTGCGACTGGGAAGCGGGCCTGACCCCGCGCAGGGCCGGGGTCAGCGCGTTTGCGGTCGGCGGCGTGAATGCGCACCTGGTCGTCGAGGAAGCGCCCGAGATCGAGCCTTCAGGGCCTTCAAGGTCATTGCAGCTAATCTTGCTGTCAGCCAGGACTGAATCTGCGCTCGAGCGGGCGACGGATAATCTGGTCACACATCTCAAGCAGAACCCGCTCCAGAGCCTGGCCGATCTAGCCTACACGCTACAGGCCGGCAGGAAGCAGTTCAACTGCTGCCGCGCCCTCGTCTGTAGGGATGTCGATGAAGCCATCGCCGCCCTTGAAGGCAGGGACCCGAAGAGAGTGCTGACCTCCATGAGGAAGGGCGACCGGCGGGCCGTGACTTTCATGTTTCCGGGCCTCGGGAATCATTACGTCGAGATGGGGTTTGACCTATACAGAGGCGAGCCGACATTTAGGGCGCACGTGGATGAATGTTGCGAGCTTCTCAGGCCGCTACTCGGATTGGACCTGCGAGATAAGATATACCCCGGTTGGAACAAGGATGGTGCGGCGACGCAGGGACAGGCCATCGACATGCCTTCGACAGGGGCGGGCATCGATTTGCGAAAGATGCTCAGGCGCGACCAGGGACCCGACAGGGCGAATGAAGAACTCAACGAGACATACTTAACACAACCGGCCGTCTTCGTGGTCGAGTACGCGCTCGCGAAGCTATGGATGGAGTGGGGCATTCACCCACGGGCGATGATAGGCTACAGCCTGGGAGAGTACGTAGCCGCATGCTTGGCGGGCGTGCTCTCGCTTGAAGACGCGCTGACGCTTGTAACAAGAAGGGCACAGATGATTCAGGCCCTGCCTAAAGGCGCAATGCTTGCCGTCCCGCTCTCGGAAAGCGAAGTGGTCCCGATATTGAATGAGAAGCTCTCGCTGGCTGCGATAAATGGGCCTTCTGTCTCCGTTATCTCCGGCGACCCCAGTTCGGTCCGAGATCTCGAAAGGCAACTGACTGCTAAGGGTGTGGCTTGCCTTCCCCTCCAAACAACGCATGCCTTCCACTCAAAGATGATGGACCCGATCCGGTCGGATCTCACCGCGCTCGTAAGGACGCTCAGGCTGAATCCGCCGAAGATCCCTTACCTGTCAAATGTGACGGGAACCTGGATTACTGACAAACAGGCGACCGATCCCGGCTACTGGGCGATGCATATGTGCCTGCCGGTTCGCTTTGCCCAATGCGTCGGCGAGCATTTTAAAGTCTCCGACAACATATTAGTCGAGGTGGGGCCGGGGCAGGCCCTGAGCGCCTGGGCCATGCAACAGGCCGACAGCGCCGGCTCCGACCGGGTCATTCTCCCGTCAATGCGCCACTCCTATGACAAACAACACGACCTCGCGCTCATGCTTTCGACCCTCGCAAAGCTCTGGCTCGCGGGAGCGCGCGTAGACTGGACAGGGTTCTACACGCGCGAGCGCCGCCATCGCGTGCCGCTGCCGACTTACCCGTTTGAGCGCAAACGGCATTGGATAGATCCGCAATCGCAGGAAAAGTCAAATCACCGCGCCTCTTTGACCAAGAGGGAGGATGTGGCGGATTGGTTTTATCTCCCCGCCTGGAAGCAGTCGCGGCTGCTCGTCGCCGGCGAGTTATCGGGCCGAGACAACTGGCTGGCCTTTATGGATGATTGCGGCGTAGGCTCTCAACTGGTGGAACGCCTGAAGGGGGCGGGCCAGAACGTCTTGGCCGTTAAAGCCGGCGAGCGGTTCTCAAAGGTTGACGAGGGTGTCTACACGATCAACCCGTCGTCTCCAGACGATTACTTCAGTTTGCTGAACGACCTCCGGTCGCTCGGGTCGGTCCCCTCGACCATAGTTCACCTCTGGTGTGTAGGGTCTGATGGCCGAACGGGGCCGCGCATCGAATCCGCTGAAAAATGGCAGCAGAGAGGATTCTTCAGCCTCCTTTACCTTGCTCAAGCCTGGGGCAATCTGAGCATCTCGAACAGACTTCACATCGCCGTCGTGTCAAGCGGCGTGCATCAGGTGACGGGCGAAGAAGAGCTGATCGCTGAAAAGGCGACGCTCCTCGGACCCTGTAGAGTCATTCAGCAAGAGTACCCGACCGTCGCATGCAGCAGCATAGATCTGGCTTCATCCCGGCAAGGGGGCGTGCTCGTCGACGGGCAACTCGACCTCCTTTGGGCGGACCTGGCCGCAAAGCCGCTTGAGCCTGTCGTAGCCTATCGCGGGAATCAAAGGTGGACCCGCAGTTTCGAGCTGGCGCCTATCCAACAGCCGGCCATCGACAAAACGCGCCTGCGCGAGCGAGGGGTCTATTTCATAATAGGTGGCATGGGCGGCATCGGGCTCACTCTCGCGGGGTTCCTTGCTCAAACTGTCAAGGCCAGGCTCGCACTGGTCGGGAGGTCGGGCTTCCCTGCGAAAGGCGAATGGGAGAGTTGGCTTGCCACGCATGAGCAGTCCGACGGCGTGAGCAGGAAAATAAGGAGGCTGCGAGAACTTGAGGAAGCAGGGGCCGAGCTGCTCGTGCTAAAAAGCGACGTGACAGACCCGGGCGAGCTGAAGCAAGCATTACAGGATACGGTCCGGCAGTTCGGGGCAGTTCATGGCGTTATCCATGCCGCGGGTGTCTCTCCGGGCGGGATGATCCAGATGAAAACGCCTGAGGCGGCCGCGAGCGTCCTCGACCCAAAAGTGAAGGGAACGCTCGCCCTGTGCGAGGCGCTCGAAGACCACCGTCTCGATTTCTTCTTGCTCTGCTCTTCTCTGACAGCCGTCACGGGCGGGCTCGGCATGGTCGACCACAGCGGAGCAAACGCTTTTCTCGACGCCTTCGCTCACCGCAGTAGCCTCGACTCGGAAAGGCCCACCATCTCCGTCAACTGGGATGCGTGGCTTGAGGTCGGACAGGCGGCCAACGCCGAGCTATCAGCCGGTTTGAAAGCCATTTTGCAAAGCGGCAACGGAAGTCGGGTCGAACACCCTCTGGTCGAAAAATGTCTCGCTCGCACGCCGACGGAAGAGACTTTTCTGACCGAGTTCAGCACCGAAAAGCACTGGGTGCTCGACGAGCACCGCATAATGGGTAAGGGGGTCATCCCGGGCGTCGCCTACCTTGAGATGGTCAGAAAGGCTTTTGAAGGCCGCGCGAACTCGGACGACGTAATTATCAAGAACGTCCTTTTTATGAAGCCTCTTGTGGTCGAAGACGGACAGGAGCAAGAAGCCTACATCACCATTAAGAAGAATGGGGAAGGATTCGAGTTCCTCATAGCAAGCAGACCTTCGCTCGACGACCGCGAGACACAAGAGCATGTGAAAGGTAGCATTTATCACAGGGCTCCGGAGCCTACGCGCCGACACAATCTTGATGAGGTCATTCAAAGATGTGAAGTCAGGCGGATAAGCTCCGGCGCGGGAAGCGAGGGGCGATCTAACTCGGGCGGCGACGGCTCTAAACAACCGAATGTCACGTTCGGCAGGCGATGGCAGAACCTCTACAAAAATATCTACGTCGGAAACAACGAGGCGCTTGCCGAGCTTGAGCTTCCCGAAGAGTTCTCCGCCGACCTCGACACTTTCGTGCTCCACCCTTCTTTGATGGATGCCGCGACCGGATTCGTTCAGATCGTAGGGGATGGCTTCTACCTGCCGATGGCATACGGGAAGGTCGATATCAAGCGGCCGCTGCAAAGAAGGGTCTACAGCTACGTCCGGTCAAAGGATCATGACTTCGCGGGCAAAGAGACTATAGCCTGCGATATCCTGATCACGGACGAGGAAGGCAACGAGCTTGTCGAGATAGAGGAGTTCGTAATAAGGCGGGTCAAAAGTGTTGCCGGCCTTGATGCGATCTCGACGCCGGCAAGCACTGAAGCCCGCGCCCCGTCAGCGCCCGCCGGTCGATTACGAAAGGGCGATTCAAGCCCGGCCATCGATAAGACGGCGTCAGGCCCAAGGGCCGGCATATCTCCAGAGGAAGGGGCCGAGGCATTCAGGCGCATACTCTCCCGGCATGTCAATGTCGCTCAGATATTAGTTTCGACCAAAGAGCTACAGGCTTTGGTCAAACAGGCAGACGCACTAGACCGATCTGTGATTCTCGACGAGATGACGAAGATGCAATCACAGAGGGTAAGGCATGCCCGCCCGAACATCTCGACTCAATACGTTGCGCCCGCGACCGATCTTGAAAGAGAGATCGTCGCGATCTGGCAAGAGACGCTGAACGTAGAGAGGGCGGGCGTATACGACAACTTCTTTGAATTGGGAGGCGACTCACTGCTGGCCACTCAGTTGATCGCGCGCGTCAGCGAGAGTTTTCAGATAAGCCTCTCGCTGCGGACCCTGTTTGAGTCGCCGACTGTGGCCGACCTGGCAGTTGTGATCGTTCAGAAACAGGCCGAGCAGGCCGACGGCGACGCGCTCGCTCAAGTGCTGGGAGAGATCAAGCAGTTATCTGAAGAAGAGTTGAAAGCATTGCTCGCCGCAGAGAAGGAGGCTGGTCGCTGATTGCCGGGGCGCAGTGCCGTATCGACCGCGCGCCCGGCCCGACCCGCCACTAAGACTGGTTCTACAGAACAAAGAGGCTGAAGAATGCAAAGCGATGACATTTTAATCTTGAAGGGTATCGATGTGATCTCCCTGCTCGCCAACCGGGAGTTACAACTCATCGAGACAGTGCGCGCGGCCTACGAAACGCACGCTAGAGGCCATAGCTCGCTGCCACATTCGTTATTCCTGAATTTCCCGGGTGACGGCAGGAACAGAATAATCGCCCTGCCCGCTTACCTTGGAGACGGGTTCGAGGTCGCAGGGGTGAAGTGGGTCTCCTCCTTTCCGGGCAATCTTGATATGAATCTGGACCGCGCTTCTGCCGTCTTGATCGTGAACTCCCGCCTCACAGGGCGGCCCGAAGCGATAATTGAAGGCTCGGTCATAAGCGCCAAGCGGACGGCGGCAAGCGCAGCCCTGGCCGCGCAGACATTGCACGATTTTGACAGGCCCGTGAGGGTGGGGATGATCGGGTGCGGGTTAATCAACTTCGAAATAGCGCGAATGCTACAGGCGGCCATCCCGAAGATTGTGGGCCTCACCGTGTTCGATCTGGATCCCGCACGCGCACTACATTTCAGGGATGAGTGCCAGAAGGCCTTTAATGGGATAGAAGTGGAGATTGCGGGCGATGCGGACACGGTCTTGAGGGAGACCTCTCTCGTATCTTTTGCTACTACGGCCAGCACGCCGCACATCGATGACCTCTCGATTTGCGCCCCCGGCACAACTGTGCTCCACGTCTCGCTGAGGGATCTTTCGCCCGAAGTCATTCTGTCGTGCGACAACATCGCCGATGATATAGACCATGTCTGCCGCGCTCAAACGAGCATTCATCTGACCGAACAGAAAGTTGGCAACCGCGGCTTCGTCCGCTGTACGCTGGCCGACATTCTCCTGAACAGAGAGGTGAAAAGGAAAGACCCGGACGCAATAGCGGTCTTCAGTCCGTTCGGACTCGGCGTGCTTGACATCGCCGTAGGCAAGTTGGTTTGCGAGCTAGCCATCGAGCAGGGTAAAGGCATAGTGATCGAATCATTCCTTCCGGCCTCCTGGTCGGATAAGAACAACTCACGCGCGACCGCCAGGTGAGCGCGCCACTGCGTCTATGGAGTGTCTGCCGTGGACGATCACGGCGCCTCGGCGAGAGCTGCGTCCATCCAGATTGTGTGAAGCCAGGAGGTTGAAATATGAGCGGTCCAAAGTCGGTAATGGAAGACGAAGGGGTGTTATGCGCTATCGGCAATACCCCACTCATCAGGTTGACGCGTATATTCAAGCATGCCCGATTCCGGCTGTACGCGAAGCTGGAGGCGCTAAACCCCGGCGGGAGCACTAAAGACAGGCCGGCCATCAGCATCATCAGGCATGGCATCGAGACAGGGGCGATAGGGCCGGGAAGCGTGGTCATCGAATCAAGCTCCGGCAATATGGGAATAGGGCTCGCGCAAGCCTGTTCCTATTATGGCCTGCGTTTCGTCTGCGTCGTGGACCCGAAAACCACCTCGCAAAACCTGCGGCTGCTGCGCGCCTACGGGGCTGAAGTTGAAATGGTTCGAGAGCCCGACCCGGCGACGGGCGAGTACCTCCAGGCTCGGATCAATCGCGTGCAAGACCTGCTCGGCAGTGTTAAGCATGGCTTCTGGCCCAACCAGTATGCCAATGAGTACAACTCGATGGCGCACCACCAGACTATGCATGAAATAGTCACCGCGTTAGGTCGCGAGCCCGACTTCATATTCTGCGCCACAAGCACCTGCGGCACGCTAAGGGGGTGCGCCGAATACGTAAGGCAAGAAAGCTTGAGGACGACCATCAAGGCCGTCGACGCAATAGGGAGCGTGATCTTTGGCGGGCAAGAGGCCAAACGGCTGATACCCGGGCACGGCGCCGCGCTGCGGCCCAAGCTCTTTCAGCCGGGACTGGCTCACGGCTGCATACACGTCTCGGACCTCGACTGTGTGATAGGCTGCCGCCGGCTGGCGCGGCAAGAAGCGCTTCTGGTCGGGGGCTCGTCGGGGGCTGTGCTTATGGCTGTCGAGCAGATCAAAGAGGAAATCCCCGAAGGCGCGGTCTGCGTTTTGATCTTCCCTGACAGGGGGGAGCGTTACCTCGACACGATATACTCGGATAGCTGGGTCTGCGAGCACTTCGGGGAGGTTTCACACCTGTGGGAGAACGCTGAGCGCGCCGAGCCATACCCGATGGCGGCCTGCTAGCTCATCGGCCTTAATCGACCGGGACGGAGAGATATGTCACAAGAGATCAAATATGCCAGGGCGGCCCTTGCCGGGTCGGGTCAGGGCGCGGGTGTTGAAAAGAGATACGTCGGCCAACTCCCGGGGCACCTGGTCGCCTTGCCATCAACCGAGTGGGGTTTGTGGCCCTGTGGCGTGCTGCGAGCAGCGGGCTTCTCCGCCACCGAAGCCCTGAAGCTATCGAGCCCAGATTGTGCCCACGCAGCCGACCGGCTGCTTCGGGCTGAAGGCAACAGGGAGCGGGCCTTCGAAGCGGCGTTTGATGCGATTAACGGAGAGCTCGACGATTTGAAACTCAATGGCGAGTGGGAGTGCAAAGAAAAGCTGAGCCCTCTCCTGAAGGCATTGCGAAGGCTGAAGGCGGGCAAACCGCCTTCGGAGGACGGATTATCGTCTCCGGTCCGCGCATCGATCGAGAAGCTGAAGGCCAGCCAGGAAGCGATCGGCCCGGCGCGAGAGAATTATCTGAGCGCGTACGGTGAGGCGGCAGATCAATCAACAAAGGCCATTTGCGCCCTCGTCAGTTCAGACCGTCTACAAGAAGCGATGATCTGGCAGAACCGCAACGCATTTCACAACGTGTTGACCGCCCTGCTGCGCGATATCAAAGAAGGGCCGGCGAAAGGCTGGAGGCAGCGTCGGCGCGAAGATCTGATCGCGAATTACTTGCAGCGTTACTGTCTTAAGAACGACACCATAGGGTTCTTTGGCCCGGTCGGGTGGGTACGCCTGGGAGGCAGCGGCGCCATAAGCGCAACGCCGGGCCCGGAGTTGGTTGAGAAGCGGACCGTCTACTTTGAACACTGGTGCATAGATGTGCTCGCGGCGACGATTGCGAAAAAAGAGGGCATGCGGCGCTGGCTCATCCCCCGCTGCTTGCCTCACCTTCAGATCGTCGGCACGACGATCTATTTCCCCGTCACACGGTCGATGCAACTGCCCGCCAAAAAGGTGGCTGTGCTGAAATCTTGTGCGGGTCACAAGACTGCTAAAGAGATCGCTCAAGAGATCGTGGCCTACGCCCCGTTTGAGATCATACTTGAAGACGAGGTCTATGAGATTCTCGAGGAGCTTTACAGAGGCGGGCTGATCTCGTGGGGGCTTGATCTCCCCATCAGCTCTCACCCCGAGCGCTGGTTGCGGCGCTTTCTTGAGCGGATCGAGGACGCCGACCTGAGGGGGTGGGCGATCGAGCTGCTCGACAGATTGGAGGCGGCTCGCGAGGCCATCGCCAACACGGCGGGGGATGCGGGGAAGGCGGATCAGGCCATCCGCAATCTGGAAGAGGATTTCACCAGTGTGACCGGGTTTGCTCCGACAAGAGGCGACGGCCAGATGTATGTCGGCCGGTCGCTAGTCTTTGAAGATTGCCGGCGTGACTTACGGGCCGAGATGGGCTCCGAGATTATCAAAGAGCTCGGGCCGCCGCTATCGCTATTACTTGCGAGCGCCCGGTGGGCGACCCACAAGCTCGCGGAAGTATTCCGAGAGGCCTTTAATGATTTGTACTCTGATCTAACGCGTCGGGCGGGTACGTCGATAATAAGCGGGCCGGTCTTCTGGGCTCACATGCAGCGGTTGATGGCCGACTATGGCGAACGGCCTGTTGACGAGATCAAAGCGATGATGCAGGAGAAATGGGCCGACATCCTCTCTATAAATGGAGGCGCGCGCAGGCTGTTTTTCACGAGCGACGAGCTGCGCCCGCTGGTCGAGGCTGCCTTCGACGCGCCCCGCTGCGGGTGGCAATACGCTCGCTATCACAGCCCCGACGTAATGATAGCGGCCTCAAGCCTCGAAGATATTCAACGCGGCGACTATCTGCTCGTGATGGGAGAGCTTCACACTGGGATAAATACGATCGGCGCTGCGCTGTTTGTCGATCAGCACCCGGAGCCGGAGGAGATTCAGCAGATTTTTGAGGCCGATTTCCCGGAGCCGCGACTCGTGCCTCTGACTCCTAAGAGCTGGCTCAACGCGGCCCAGCGCACACGCTACTGCCTCGCGTCGCGGAAGGATTACCGCCTGGCGATCTCTCACGACTCTATACCGTCACCCGAGCAACAAACCATACCGATCGCCGACATGGTCATTGAAAAGTCGGACGCCGGGCTGACGGTCCGCACGCGCGACAGGCGGTTGCGTTTCGACCTGATTGAGACGTTCGGCGACGTGCTATCGATGCTGGTGGTCAACGCGCTCTCCGTCATGCGACCGGAAGCGCACACGCCGCGTGTCACCGTAGACCGTGTCGTGATCTGCCGCGAGGCGTGGCGGTTCACCGCCTCCGAGATCGACTTTGCTTTCGAGGGCGAAGATGCGGATCGCTTCATACGGGCCCGCGCCTGGGCTAAGGCCAACGACATTCCGCGCTTTGCTTTCGTCAAAATCCCCGTGGAGCGAAAGCCCTTCTACGTCGATTTTGACAGCCGCATCTACGTGGACGCTTTGGCAAAGGCGGTCCGCCGGACGCTGGAGAAGGCGCCCGATGGCGGCCCGATCACACTCACCGAGATGCTACCGGATTTTAACCAGTTGTGGCTGCCTGACGCCGATGGCAACCGCTACACGAGCGAGATAAGGATAGTCGCGGTCGACCTTAAGCGATGAGTCTTAGCAGGGCGGTTTTTCATGGCTGCCCAAAGGTGGACACGCCGGGGGACCGGTCCAATGAATGATAACGCCAAGATCATATCAGAACTTTCTCGGGACCAGCTTGAACTGCTCCGGGCGAGATTGAGCAGGCTGACGAAAAAGGGGCGGGACGATTCGCTGATGCCGATAACGCGCCAGAGCAGGGATTCAAACAAGTTTCCCTTGTCGTTTGCGCAACAGCGCCTCTGGTTTATCGACCAGATGGTGCCGGGCGGTTTTGCATATAACATCCCGACCGCTGTGCGCCTGACAGGGCGGCTTGACGCTGATGCGCTTGAACGCGCCCTCAACGAAATCGTTCGGCGTCACGAGTCATTGAGGACAACCTTTACGACGGTCGATGAACAGCCCGTGCAGGTTATAGCCCCAAGCGGCAGCGTCCCGCTTCATAAAATTGACCTCATGGGCCTGCCCTACGCCGAGCGTGAGGCCGAGGCGACAAGGCTCACGGGCGAAGAGACCCGCCAGCCCTTCGACCTTTCGCGCGGGCCGCTGTTGCGAGCTACGCTGATGCGCGTTGATGAGCAGGATCACATACTGGTGCGGACGATTCATCACGTAGTGTCGGATAAGATATCGCAGGACATACTCGTCCGCGAGCTTATCGCTCTCTACGACGCCTTCTCGACCGGGAGGCCCTCGCCACTTCAAGAGCTGCCGATCCAGTACGCAGACTTCGCCCACTGGCAGCGCGAATGGTTGCGGGGGGAGGTATTGGAATCGCAACTCGCATACTGGAAGCAGAAGCTGGCGGGCGCGGCCCCTGCGCTGAACCTTCCCGCCGACCGCGCCCGCCCCCCTGTCCAAACTTTTAACGGCGCGAGGCATTCAATGCAGTTGCCCGTAGAGCTTGTCGCCGACATCGAGCTGCTGAGCCAGCGCGAGGGTTGCACGCCCTTCATGACCTTGCTGGCCGCGCTCAAGGCGCTGATTTACCTCTACACTAACCAGCAAGACATTTCGATCGGGACGACCATATCCGGGCGTCACCGGACTGAGATCGAGAGCTTGATCGGCTTCTTCGTCAACACGCTGGTGCTCAGGACGGAGGTCCCCGGCGATGTCAGCTTCTCTGATTTGCTGGGCCTCGTGCGGGAAGTCGTACTAGGCGCGGAGGCCCACCAGTACGTCCCTTTTGAGAAGCTCGTTGAGGAGCTGCATGTGCAACGCGACCCGAGCCGCCATCCGCTGTTCCAGGTCATCTTCAACCTGCAAACCGCCCCGCCCAGTTCTTTCGAGTTGCCGGGGCTGGTCTTGACCCCAATCGAAGCGAATAATGGGACGGTAAAGTTCGATATGGCGATCTTCCTTGCGAGGATACCGGAAGGATTGTTCGGCTCGTTCTTCTACAACACGGACCTGTTTGAAGCCTCCACGATCGCGCGCATGGCAGAGGATTATGAAACGCTTCTTCGCACCGTCGCTGCGCGGCCAGGCGCGCGGCTCGGCGAGCTTCAGGAGATGTTATCTCAAGAGAACCAGCGGAAGCGCGCCCTCCGGCTCAACGAGCTGAAGAGATCAAACCTTCAGAGATTGAAGGCTGTCCGGCGCAAGGGCGCGGGTGAGTAGGAAAGGAGCAAAGCCTATGGGCGGCATGCAACGAGTGACCAAACCCGGCCAGAAAAGACCAGGAGATGTCAGGCGCAAGACGGTCAGCGTATCGCAAGGGCAGGCGGTTAGCGTCGAACCGTTACAACAGGGGAAGAGCTTGCCGCTCGTGATAAGGCCCGCCGTCGATGAGCTGAATCTGGTCGCCTGGGCAGAGAGCAATCTGGAGATGATTGAGGATTACATACAACGACACGGCGGGATACTGTTCCGCAGCTTCGACATTACGACCGCCGCAGAGTTTGACCAATTCATCCGCGCCGTCTCGACTGAGCTTGCCGAGTACCAGGAGCCCGCCACGCCGCGAACTCACGTCAGCGGCAGCGTCTACACATCGACTGATTTCCCACCCGCCCAGCGCATATTCATGCACAACGAGAACTCACACTGCCCGAGCTGGCCTTTGAGACTCTTCTTCTTCTGCGACACGCCTGCCGAGCAGGGAGGGGAAACGCCTGTGGCGGATTCGCGCCGAATCTACGAGCGGATGGACCGTTCAGTCAGAGACAAGTTTCTTGAGAAGGAAATAATGTACGTCCGCAATTTTGGTGATGGGCTGGCATTGCCGTGGCAAGCAGTCTTTAACACGGATGACAGGGACGAATTAGAAAGGTACTGCCGCAAGCATGGGATCGAAACTACGTGGAAAGATCAGAACCGGCTCCGCATTCGTTATCTGCGCCCGGCTGTGAGCAGACACCCGCGCACGGGGGAGGCCGTCTGGTTCAATCACGTCCCGCTGTTTCACATAGACAACGTTGAGCCGGAAGTGCGCGAAGCGCTGCTCGCGCAGTTCAAAGAAGAAGACCTTCCTTATAATGCCTATTACGGTGACGGCTCTCGCATCGAAGCCGACGAGCTGAAGAAGATTTGTGACGCTTACCGGCAGGAAACGGTGATGTTCAAATGGCAGCCCGGCGACATCCTGATGATCGATAACATGCTGGTCGCGCACGGGCGCGAGCCTTATGTGGGGCCGCGCCGCCGAATCCTCGTGGGTATGGCCGAGCCCGTCACCCTCACATCGTTTCGGGAATAATCTACGGAGGTAAAACGGAATGCAGCAAGCAGTGGTTGAGGGGTATCGCCTCTCGCCTCAGCAGAAGCATCTCTGGTCGCAGAGACAGCCGGAGGCCGGTCGATCGTTTCGAGCATATTGCATAGCTATTGTTGAGGGGCGCCTCGAAAAACCGATCTTAAGGGAGACGGTCGAAAAGGTGATCGCGCGGCACGAGGTACTCCGCACAACGTTCCACCTCGCGGCGGGAAAGAGATTTCCCGTCCAGGTCATTGGAGGCGTGAGCCTCTTATGGGCGGAACGACAGGGCGGCGAGGGCGCAGATGCGGCAGATCAGGAATCTATCGCCCGCTCCCTAATCAAAGAGGCCGAGCGGCTAGAAGTCGACCTGGAGCGGGGCCCGCTCTTCCATTTTTCGATCAGCACTCTCGCGCCTGATAGACATGCACTCCTGGTATGCGCGTCCGCCTTCTGCACAGACACCGTGGGCCTAAAGAACCTGATCAAGGAGATAGCCATATGCTATGAGGCGGCCCTGACGGGCGAGGAGTTACGCGACGAGCCCATACAGTACGCGGACCTCTCTGAGTGGCTCAACGAACTCCAGGAGGGGGAAGAGACCGAGACGGGAAGAGAGTACTGGAGGGGGCAGGATATGGCTGCGGCATCTGGGATGGCGCTGCCATTTGAGAATGCGCTTAACGAGAATGCGTTTAACGAGAATGCGCCATTCGAACCGGACGTAGTGAGTTTAAAGATTGATGCCGGTCTGGTCGGGAGGCTGCGGCAAGTTGCGACGGCAAACGACGCTTCGCTTTCGGCGTTGATGTTGGCCTGCTGGCAAGTATTGCTTTGGCGGCTCGGCGGCCAGGCGGAACTTGTTGTCGGGGCGAGGGATGAGGGCCGCTCCTACGAGGGATTGGACGAGGCCATCGGGCTGTTTGCAAAGTACCTGCCGCTTCGTTCATACCTGTGGCCGGACCTGAGCTTCAACGCCCTTCTGCAAAAGGTGCGCGATTCAATCTCGGAGATACACGAATGGCAGGAGTACTTCAACTGGGACTCAATCGCCTCTAAGACGGACGCCGGCCCGCTGGGCTCGCGACATTTCTCTTTCTGTTACGACTACGAGGCGACGCCGGAGCCTTATCAAGCGGGCGACATCAGATTCTCTATTATCAGGCTGGAAGCTTGCATTGACCGGTACAAGGTCAGGCTCAGTTGCGCTGAGGCTGGCGATGGCTTGCTGGCAGACTTCCATTTTGACTCCAGTCTCTTCTCGCGCTCCGGTATTGAGCGGTCCGCCTCCCAATTCCATAAGCTCTTAGAGAGCGTCGCGAAACACCCGGAGTCCGCAATAACGAGGCTCGAAGTCTTAGGCGACCGAGAGCGCCGTCACATCCTATTCGAACTGAACGATACTCGTGCCGACTACATCTCGGACGCGGCGTTTCACGGCTTATTCGAGCGGCAAGCCGAAGGTGCGCCTGATGCCATAGCCGTGGTCTGCGGGGATCAGCAGTTGAGCTATGGCGAGTTAGACGAGCGTGCCAACAGACTGGCTCGCTATCTGCGCGCGCTCGGCGTCAATCCGGGAACGCTGGTCGGCATCTGCATGGAGCGCTCAGTTAACGTCGCCGTCGCCGTCCTGGGCGTGTTAAAGGCCGGGGCCGCGTATGTCCCGCTGGACCCCACCTACCCGACAGAACGGCTCGGCTTCATGTTGAACGACGCGAACGTGCCTCTGCTGCTTACCGAGCGGAACATGGCCCGCGAAATCCCGGACAACGACGCGCGAGCCGTCATGCTGGATGTCGAATGGGATGATATCTCAAAGCAAAGCCCGGCCCGCCCGGCTTACGATTCCCATCTCGCGGGGCCTGCTTATGTAATCTATACCTCCGGCTCGACGGGCGAGCCGAGGGGAGTAATGGTTACACACGCCAACCTGTGCCAGTACGTGCAGGCGATGGGGAAATCGCTTGAGATGAAGAAAGGCGACCGTTTTCTGCATACAGCTTCGATCTCCTTCTCATCTTCGGTCAGGCAAATAGCCGTGCCCCTGGCCAACGGCGCGGCGGTCGTAATTGCAACGACCGAACAGAGGCTTGACCCTGTCGCGCTGTTCGATCTGGTCAAGCGCCAGGGCGTCACGATCATCGACCTTGTGCCATCGCACTGGCGCAACTGCATGCAGGCGCTAAAGCATCTTGACCCACGGTCGCGCGCACTGCTTCTCGATAACGACCTGCGATTGGCGCTGTCGGCCAGCGAGCCGCTTACTTCGGACGTGCCGCAAATATGGAGGTCGGAATTCGGATGTCGCGCGGATTTCATAAATATGTTGGGCCAGACAGAAACTTGCGGCATCGTCGCCACCTATCCGGTTCGCCGGCGGCGCACGAGCAGGACCAATATCGTCCCTGTGGGGCGGCCCATCGCAAACACGCAGATATACCTTTTGAATGAGCATATGGACCCCGTGCCGATCGGAGCCACGGGCGAGCTACACATTGGCGGCGAGGACGTTGGACGCGGCTATTTGAATAGGCCCGAGCTAACAGCCGAGAGGTTCACGCCGGACCCCTTCGGCGAAAGGCCCGGCGCTCGCCTCTACAAGGCGGGGGACCTGGCTCGTTACCTGGACGACGGCAATATCGAGTTTCTCGGGCGCAATGATCAACAGGTTAAGATTCGCGGCTTCCGTGTTGAATTAAGCGAGATCGAAGCCGCGCTCGGCAGCCACCAGGCAATCGATGAGGCGGTCGTGATGGCGGTTGGCGATGCCACGGATAAGCGACTGGCGGCCTTTGTCGTGCCGAAGCAAAGCCCTGCTCCGTCCACGGATGGATTGCAAAGTTATCTGAAAGAGCGGTTGCCCGCCTACATGATCCCTTCAGCGATCACGATTCTTGATTCACTGCCGCTCACGCCTAACGGGAAGCTAGACCGGCTGGCGTTGCTGGAGTATCAGCAAGAGAGCGCCGTCCGCGACACGCCGTTCGTTGCCCCTCGCACGCCGGTCGAAGAGAGGCTGGCCGACATCTGGTCTCGCGTGCTTCGCGTGGATCAGGTAGGCATGCACGACGATTTCTTCAAGCTAGGCGGACACTCGCTGCTTGCCACTGTGCTTGTCTCGCGCGTGCGCGATGCGTTTGAGATAGAGCTGCCGGTGGTCACACTCTTTGAATCGCCCACGGTGGCCGAGCTTGCCGATACCATCGAAAAGCACCTCATCAAGCAGGTCGATGCAAAGCAGTTGTTTGAGATGATGCAGAGTATCGAGGGCATGTCGGATGAAGAGGTGCACGCCCTGCTTTCGAGCGAGGGCAATCAGATCGCTTAAAACATACAGGAGCAGCAACTGAGATATAACAAGCCACGGGAGAGCATAGGAGATGGAAAAAGCTAAGGATGTGGACGATTTGCTCAACAGCCTGTCGCCGGAGAGGCGTGCGCTGCTGGCCCTCCAGGCGTTGCGTTTGAAAACAGGCAACGGTGCCCGCCGCAGCCTCGGTATGCGAAAATTGCCAAGGCGCGAAGGGGCAGATTCGTTCGCCGCTTCCTCCGCTCAGCAGCGCCTCTGGTTCTTGCAACGGATCGACCCCGAGAGCGCTGTCTACAACTTGCCTGCCGCCGTGCGCCTTGCGGGCCGCCTCGACATCTGGGCGGTTGAGCGTAGCCTGAATGAAATCATACGGCGTCACGAATCGCTGCGGACCACTTTCGCAATGGCTGACGGTCAGGTGGTACAGGTCGTCGCGCCTGAGATGCGTGTGGAATTGCCTTTGATCGATCTCCGCCATCACCCCGACCCGCAGGGTGAAGCGGGCAGACTTGCCGCCGAATCCGCCTGGAGGCCATTTGATTTATCACGAGGGCCGCTCCTGCGCGCGACACTCCTCAGATTAGGCGGGGAAGATCATGTGATCGTCTTTACAATGCATCACATCGTTTCCGACGCCTGGTCGACGGGCATCCTCATCAAAGAAGTTACGGAGCTTTACGATGCCTTCTCTCGCAGTGAGCCATCTCCGCTCGCTGAATTGACGCTCCAATACGCAGACTATTCCGCGTGGCAGCGCGAGTGGCTACAGGGGGATGATTTCAATGCCCAGATGGAATATTGGAAGAAGCAGTTGGCCGGCACCCTGCCGGTAGTGGAACTGCCTTCAGACCGTCCGCGCCAACTGGCACAAACATCCCGAGGCGCAACTTATAAATTCACCCTGTCGAAACCTCTTTCAGACGAGCTCAAGAAGCTCAGCCAGCGCGAAGGCGTTACGCTGTTTATGCTGCTCGTGGCGGCCTTCAAGGTGTTGCTCTACAGGTATACGCAGCAGGAGGAGATTCTGGTCGGGACCCCGATTGCAGGCCGCACGCGCGGCGAGATCGAGGGGCTGATAGGGTTCTTCGTCAACACGCTCATCCTCAGGACTAACCTGTCGGGAAACCCTAGCTTCGCGGCGCTGCTCGCCCGCGTGCGCCAGGTCGCCGTCGGCGCGTACGCGAATGAGGGCGTGCCATTTGAAAAGATCGTGCAGGAGCTTCAGCCTGAGAGGTACCTGAACCGGAGTCCGATGTTGCCCGTTATGTTCGTACTCCAGAATGCGCCGATGGAGAGTCTCAGACTTAGCGGCCTGACTCTGTCGCCTTTCGACGCCATCACCAGGACGCAAGCCTCCGATGAGCTCTACCTGTCGATATTCGAGGCCGAGCAGGGGTTGACCGGGTCGGTCGAGTACAAGACAGACTTATTCGATGAGGCGACCATCGCGCGCATGATGGGTCATTACGCGCGGCTGCTGAAAGCTATAGTTGACAGCATCGATACACCCATTCAAGAACTTGCCATACTGACCGAGCCGGAAAGGCGCCTTTTGTTAGACGAATGGAATCAGACGGAGCGGGAATTCCCCCCGCCGGAATGTGTGCATCAGTTCTTTGAGATTCAGGCTGAGCGCTCCCCCTGCGCGATAGCGCTGGTGTGCGGAGATGAGCAGTTGTCTTATCGCGAGTTGAACCGGCGAGCAGACGAACTGGCCCATAACCTGCGCGACCGCGGGGTGGGGCCGGAATCGCTGGTCGCAATCATGATGAACCGCTGCATAGACATGGTTGTCGGCGTGCTGGCTATTGTGAAGGCGGGGGGCGCGTACGTGCCTTTAGACCCGGCGTACCCTGCCGAACGGCTCCAGGTGATGCTGGAAGATTCGGGAGCGAAGCTGCTTCTGACGCAATCAAACCTGATGGGTGCTTTGCCCGGTTGCAATGCGGAGATCCTTTGCATGGATTCGGACTGGCGCCCCGACGCACGTGAGGCGGTCCCGAGCGTCGGCCCGACGCCCGACAGCCGACCCCCTGACCTCGACGTATCCGCCGATAATGGCGCGTATGTGCTCTATACCTCCGGGTCGACGGGCAGGCCGAAAGGTGTGCTGATGGCGCACAGGCCCTTGGTAAACCTGATCCACTGGCAGATCGAACGCATGAAGTGTCGGGAAAACACGAGGACGTTGCAATTCGCCTCGCTCAGTTTTGACGTTTCGTTCCACGAGATTTTCTCCACGCTGGCGACGGGCGGCTCGCTCGTGCTTATAGAAGAGGCGACGCGCCGCGATACGCCCGCGTTAGTGAGACTGCTCAACGAGCAGAAGGTCAACCGTATTTTTTTCACCTTCGCCGCGCTGCAGCGAATGGCCGAAGCCGTGACGGATGGTCAGACGCCATTGCCTGCGCAATTGATCGAGGTACATGCTTCCGGCGAGCAACTCCAGATAACGGGCGATATCGCAAAGCTGTTTGACCGTCTAAACGGATGCGTGCTCTACAATCAATACGGGCCGAGCGAAGCGCACGTCGTGACGTCTGCCGACCTTGGGAATCGATCCAGCTTATGGCCGCGCCTGCCATCGATTGGCCGCCCGATCTCCAACACGGAAATCTACATTCTCGATGAAAACTTTCAGCCCGTGCCTATCGGGGTGGCCGGAGAGTTGTATATTGCCGGAACATGCCTTGCGCGGGGCTACCTCGGCAGGCCGGACTTGACTGCCGACCGTTTCATACCGCACCCGTTCGCCAAAAGGCCGGGGGAGCGCCTGTACCGCACGGGTGACCTTTCGCGTTATCTGCACAATGGCGAGATAGAGGTTCTCGGCAGGCTCGACCATCAAGTCAAAGTTCGCGGATACCGTATAGAGCTCGGCGAGATTGAAGCGGCGCTCGATGTCCATCCGTCTATCAGCAAAAGCCTGGTGATGGCGCGCGAGTATGCAGCCGGCGAGAAGCGACTTGTGGCCTACTTGATGAGCGCCGACGGCGAGGGCCATTTCAAGATGCCGACCGCCAGTGAATTGAGGCGCTTCCTTCAATCTAAATTGCCCGATTACATGATACCGTCTGCGTTTGTCAGCGTGCGGGAATGGCCGCTGACGCCCAGCGGAAAGATAAATCGTCGCGCGCTGCCCGCGCCCGACCCTTCCCGCCCCGAGCTTGATAAAGCCTTTGTCGCCCCCCGAACCCCTGTCGAAAAGGCCCTGGCCGACATCTGGTCCCAGGTGCTTGGGATTGACGCCGTAGGCATACACGATAATTTTCTTGAGCTCGGAGGCGACTCGATAACGGGCATACAAGTCATTTCGCGGTCCAATCGGTCCGGGCTAGACCTTACGCTCGTACAGCTATGGCAGCGCCCGACAGTCGCGGAGCTTGCTCAACTGATCGGCGATGTTGATCTTGCCGGATCGCAGGTAGCCGTCTCGACCCGCGCCCCTTCAGACAAGCGCGCCGGCGCGGGGCTAAGCGTGCGCGCGCCCGCGGCTGTGAATCTGGATCAAGCGACTATTGCAAGGCTGGTCAGCCTCAACGGGGAGATTGAGGATGTCTATACGCTCTCTCACCTGCAACTGGGGATTCTGTTTCATAACCTCTACAACCCGGCCTCAAATGAATACGTCGAGCAGTTTAGTTGTGAACTGAAAGGCGGCTTGAATCTCTCTGCATTTGAACACGCCTGGCAACGAGTAATCGAACGCCACACCGCGCTTCGCACAGCGTTCGCCCTGCATGGGCTCGACGAGCCTCTCCAGGTCGTCTACAACGAGGTGCCCTTGCCGCTGGAGCATCACGATTGGCGCGGGCTGTCAGTTCAGGAGCAGCGGCAGCGGTTTCAGGCTATCCTCGAAACCGAAGGGCGAGGCGGCAACTTTCAGTTGGAGAAGACCCCGTTGATCCGCCTGGCCCTGTTTCAACTCTCAGACGATTCGTATTACTTTATATGGAGCTTCCATGACATAGCGCTGGACGGGTGGTCGTGCCCGCTGATCCTTGACGAAGTCCGCGTATTGTACGAAGCGTTCTGCCTCGGCCAGGAGCCGCAAATTGGACCGGCTTACCCTTATCGGAATTTTATCGAATGGTTGAGCCTGCAAGATATGTCGAAGGCGGAAGCGTTCTGGCGTCGCTTGCTTGAAGGCTTACGCCCGCCGGTTCAAATCAGGGGTGACCGCGCGGCGGATGGCTCGCGCCAGGTGGCCGAGAGCTACGACAATCGAAAGACGCGGCTGTCGAAGGAAAAGACTGCCTCCCTTCAATCCTTCGCGCGCCGGCATCAACTTACTCTCAACACGCTGGCGCAGGCAGCGTGGGCGATAGTTTTGAGTCGCTATTCGGGCGAACCCGACGTTGTCTTCGGGGGCGTAGTCTCCGGTCGTCCCGCCGACTTGGAGGGGGTCGAAGTGATGGCGGGCGTTCTGGTCAACACACTGCCGGTAAGAGTTCAGGTGCCGCGCGACAAGCCGCTTGTGTCATGGCTGAAAGGGATTCAGTCGGAGCAGGTCGAAGCCCGTCAGTATGAATTCAGCCCCCTCGTGCAGATTAATAAGTGGAGCGGGCTTGCGCCGGGCCAGCGGTTATTCGAGAGCATACTCGCGTTTGTAAATTACCCTGAAGATAGGGGCAGATTGTGGCAAAACAAGTCGTGGTCGTTGCAAAAGTCAGGCTACCCGCTTTTCATAGTCGTGCGACCGGAGGAAGAGTTGTTACTTGAAGTCACTTACAGCAAATCCCGGTTCGGCGCAGAAAGCATCGATCGCATGCTCTCTCACTTGCAGGCGACTCTGGAAGGAATGGCTGCCGACGACGATCAACGGGTTTCTCAGGTCAACATCCTGACTGAGCATGAACGGCTCCACCTCATCTCCGCATGGAACGACACAGATCGGGCCTTCCCTCTCGGCGCGTGCTTCCACCAGCATTTCCAAGCGCAGGTTGAGCGCACACCTGATGGCGTCGCATGCGCCGACAGGCTTGAGCAGGTCACTTATGCGGAGTTAAACCGGCGCGCCAACAACCTTGCCCTCTCTCTCGGTCAACTGGGGGTCGGCCCGGAGGTGATCGTCGCCTTGTTGTGCGAGCGCAGCGTCGATTTTCTTACCGCGATCATCAGCATATTTAAGGTAGGGGCGGCTTATCTTCCTCTCGACCCGCTCCACCCGCCCGATCGCATCAAAAACATTCTCGACACTAGCGCCCCCCGAATAGTGCTCGCGGCAGATCGGTTCATGCCTGTGCTCGAACAAGCGCTGGCTGGAGCGCACACGGGGAAACGGCTTGAGGTATTATCGATCCAAGAGCAGGCTCGACACCGCGAGAGCAAAGAGAACCTCCCGACTCAAAGCGGGCCGGACAGTTTGGCCTACGTCATCTTTACTTCAGGGTCGACGGGCGTTCCGAAAGGAGTGATGATAGAGCAACGCGGCATGCTCAATCACTTGTTTGCCAAGGTAGAAGATCTTAGCCTGACAGCCGGAGACGTTGTGGCGCAGACGGCCTCCCAGTGCTTCGACATATCGGTCTGGCAACTGCTCGCCGCGCTGCTGGTCGGCGGGCGCGTGGAGATCGTAGACGATCATCTGGCCCATTCCCCTGCGCAGCTATTAGACGCGATAGAGTCCGGAGCTGTCTCGATTTTCGAGACGGTTCCATCAGTGCTCAGGATGATGCTTGAAGAGGTCGAACGGCGCGCGGACGCCCGGCCGTCGTTGCCCGCGTTGCGATGGCTGATACCCACAGGCGAAGCCTTATCGCCTGACCTTTGCCGAAAATGGTTTGCCATTTACCCGCGCATCCCGCTGATGAATGCTTATGGCCCGACGGAGTGCTCCGATGACGTGACGCATTATCCGACCGACCGCAGACCGGGCGCAGGCGCCGTCTCGGTGCCGATCGGCCATGCAGTCGCAAACATGCGACTGTACGTGCTCGACGCGCAGCTTGAGCCTGTCTCGGTAGATCACGATGGCGAGCTTTATGTGGGCGGAATCGGCGTTGGCAGAGGCTACCTCAACGACGTAAGGCAGACGGCTGAAGCTTTCATGCCAGATCCATTCGCGCAGGCCCCCGGCGGGAGGCTTTACAGGACGGGCGACCTCGTGCGCCGCCTGGAGACCGGAGACTTGGAGTTCCTCGGGCGAGTCGACCGCCAGATTAAGATACGGGGTCATCGAATCGAGCTCGGTGAGATTGAGGCCGTGCTTTCGCAACACGCTTCGGTGAAAGAGTGCGCCGTCGTAGCGCGAGAAGATGCGCCGGGCCAGAAGCGACTCGTCGCATACGTGGTGCCTGGAAGTGACAGCCCGATCGCAAGCGCGGAACTCCGCGACCACGTTAGAGAAAGGCTGCCCGAGTACATGGTGCCTGCAAACCTCATCCTACTTGACCGGTTGCCGCTCACCCCTAATGGCAAGATTGATCATAAAGCGCTTCCCGCCCCGGACCAGGCTGATGGCAAGTCTGAGGCTGGCTTTGTCCCGCCCGGTTCGGAAGCCGAAAAGGCTCTTGCCGACATCTGGCTCGAAGTTCTCAATCTTGATAAGGTCGGCGTGACGGATAATTTCTTCGAACTCGGCGGCCATTCGCTGCTCGCCACGCAAGTCTTCGCGCGCGTCCAGGCCGCCTTCGGCGTGGAAGTCCCGCTAAGAACGATCTTTGATAAACCGACCATTGCCGAGCTAGCATCGGTGCTTGAAGAATTGTTATTGGAGCAGTTGGAGGAGATGTCGGATTACGAAGCCGAGCATATGGTGGCGGGCGAACCCCAAAGCCTGCCCGAATGATGTCAGCGACTCTGATCGAGGAGTGTCTGTGATGAAAAAGCGAATTGTTGTTCTGGTCAGCACGATCTTCTTTTTTTCTCTCAACGCATCTCCGATGACGTTCGGGATACAGGAGCCGTTTGCCGAGGGTGTCATTACGACCGGCGAGCCTGAATATTCGCCGACCTTCACGCTCGACGGAAAGACAGTTTACTTCACGCATGAGTCACGCGAGCGGGGTTTCCCCGCAATTTACTCTTCGCACTTTAGCGACGGGAAGTGGAGCAAACCTGAAGTCGTACCTTTCTCAGGGAAATATGTCGATGAGTACCCGTCGCTATCGCCCGATGGCTCGAAACTATATTTCGCTTCGAAACGCCCGACTGCTGGCGGTAGCCAGAAGAAGTTCAACGACATCTGGGTGGTGGAACGCGCCTCGAAAGGATGGGGCGAGCCTATTCGATTGGAGAACCCCATCAACACAGACCTTATTGACAGCCACCCGTCGGTAACAAGGGATGGGACGATTTACTTCCACTCGAACCGCGATGGGAACATGGATGTTTATCGCTCCAGGCTGGTCAATGGCAAATATGCCGAGCCGGAGAAACTCCCTTTCAACAGCGGCGCCATTGATGGCGAGCCTTTAGTCTCGCCTGACGAGAGCTCGGTAATCTTCTCCTCGGCGCGGGAGGGAGGGCTTGGGAGCGGTGATCTTTATATCACTTGTCTTCGCGGCGGGACGTGGACGCCCGCTCGGAATCTTGGCCCGGAAATCAATACCCCCGATTGGGATGGCAATCCTTTTATCTCCGGAGATGGGAAGTACCTTTACGTATCGCTTGGGAATGATAAAGCCTGGACTGACATAAAGCAGATCAGGCTGAAAAAGCCTCTCTCTTGCGAAGCGAAATAAAGGAGAGAGGACAATCGCCTCGCAGGAGCTAAAAAAATGAATGCAGATGCAACGGACAGCGAAAAACAGTCTGGCTCTTTCGACGAGCCGCGCGGAGTGGTCGCAGTTCTCGGCGCCGGGGTCATAGGCTCCGGCGTCGCTCAGGTCTTCGCACAATACGGGTACAGGGTCGTTGTAATCGACCTCCAGGAAGAGATACTTGAGCATTGCCGCAAGGACTTGACCAAGAACCTCCGCTTCCAGGGCTTTTTCCGCAAGTCCGGCGCGGAGCCGCCCGGCAAGACGCTCGACCGTATCAGCTTCCTTACCGATTATAAGGCTTTGGGCGCGGCCAGCGTGGTCATCGAGAATATCACCGAAAAATGGGAAGCCAAGCGGGACCTCTATAACCAAATCCGCGACCTCTACAGCCAGGACGCATTGATCGGCATAAACACGTCTGCAATCTCAATCACACGGATCGCTGCGCTCACGCGCAACCCGAGCCGCGCAATCGGCATGCATTTCATGAATCCTGTGCCGCTGACGTCGGCGGTTGAGCTCATACGCGGGTTTCACACGTCATCAGAGACCGTAGAAGAGGCGACAAGGCTAATGCACGTGATCGGCAAGCAAAGCGTTGTTGTCAACGATTTGCCCGGCTTCGTTTCCAATCGCATCCTTATGCTGACCATAAACGAGGCCATCTGGGTCGTGCACGATCAGGTCGCCCCGGCAGCCGATGTCGATCTGATCTTTAAGCTTTGCTTTGGCCATAAGATGGGGCCCCTTGAGACCGCCGATCTCATCGGCCTTGATACCATCCTGCTATCGCTCGACGCGCTCTACGAGAGCTACCAGGATACAAAGTTCCGCGCGTGTCCTATGCTGCGGATTATGGTTGACGCGGGGCTTCGTGGCCGCAAAAGCGGTGAAGGGTTTTATAAGTACAGGGCGGAGTAAATCGCGACCTTTCGGATGCAACTATGGACGAGATAAAAAATGAGCTCAGAACATTCTTGCGGGGCCACTTGCGCCACCAAGAGATCCAAGACGACGACGACATATTCGCGCTCGGGTATATTAGCTCGCTCTTTGCGATGCAACTGGTCACGTTTATCGAGAGCAGATTCGACATTCACGTCGATGGCGATGACCTGGATTTTGAGAACTTCAGATCAATAAATGCGATCGACGGGCTGGTCAAGAGGAAGAGAATCAGCGCGCCCGTTTAGGGGTCTGACCTATGCATGTCGAACTGACTGAGCAGCAGCTCGCTCGGCAACAGGAGTTTGCAGCTTTCGTAGACCGTGAGGTCGCGCCCTTTGCCGACGGCTTTGACCGCGCAGAAGCTATTGCGCCAGAGTTGATAGAGAAGCTCGCGCGCGCCGGATACCTGGCGCTGACGCTGCCTGTCGAATACGGCGGGGAGGCAGAGAGCATGATCACCTACGGCTTGCTGCACGAGCAGGTCGGGCGCGGATGCTCATCTGTGCGAAGCATCCTTACGGTCCACACGATGGTGGCTCACGCGATAGCGCGATGGGGGAGCGCGGCGCAGAAAAAGAGACTATTGCCGCGTTTGGCATCAGGAGAGATGGTCGCAGCCTTCTGTCTGACTGAAGCCCATGCCGGTAGCGATGCCAGGAATATGGAGGCGGTTGCTACGAAGACTCCCGACGGTTTCCGATTATCCGGACATAAGAAGTGGATCACTGCGGGACAGATTGCCCGTCTGTACCTGGTGCTGGCGCAGTGCGATCGACAGCCCTGTGCATTTCTGGTCGAACGAGATACGCCAGGTCTTTCGATACATCCTATAGCCGGGATGCTCGGCGTGCGAGCTTCGATGCTGGCCGACCTTGTGCTTAGGGACTGCCAGGTGAGTGAAGAGATGAGGGTCGGGCCTATCGGGTTCGGCTTCTCTCACGTTGCCGGGGCGGCGCTTGACCTGGGGCGCTACAGTGTCGCCTGCGGCTGTGTCGGGATTGCGCAGGCGTGTCTTGACGCGTGCGAGCGCTACGTCGGCCACAGGCGGCAATTCGGTGTTTTGATCCGAGAGCACCAGCTCATCCAAAAGATGCTTACAGAGGCTATGGTTGGGACTCAGGCAGCGAGGCTGATGTGTTATCGCGCGGGGTACCTGCGAGATAAGCGTGATGCCGGGGCGATGCTGGAAACGGCAATGGCAAAGTATTTTGCTTCTCGGATGGCTACGAAGATCGCTGCCGACGCCGTACAGATACATGGGGCCAACGGGTGCAGCGCTGACTACCCGGTTCAGCGTTATCTCAGAGACGCAAAGATCATGGAGATCATAGAGGGCAGCACTCAGGTAATGGAAACATTGATCGCTAATATCGGGCTAGACTCCCGCCCAGCCCTGGAAAATCCTGGTGTAGGAAGTGGGCCACAAAAACCTTCGGACCCGTCTTATTAATACCTCAGAGACCCTCCTGTCGTTCGGGCCATCGCAAACATTTAAGCTGGCAGTCACAGCCCTTTACCACTAAGGCTGCCGCATAACCGGCCCCTACAGCCAATTCCTGCATGCTCCAATCGGAGGTTTCTTCCGAGCCGATTCTTGTCTCCAGGAGTCTTGCCGGTTCCCCTGGCGCAAGTGACACGTCGAATTTATCCAGCGGCAGTGATAGTCCTTCGCCCCTGGCTTTAATGTATGCTTCTTTGCGAGTCCAGCAGTTGAAAAACGCCCCGGCTTGCAGATCGGCGGGCAGTGAGCGCAACGTCGCCACCTCGAGTTGAGAGAAGAACCGCTCGGCGATCCCCTCATCCACCACGTCCTGGCGGATTCGTTCTATATCGACGCCGACATCGCGACCGCGAGTGACGGCAATAAGCGCCAGATCACCGGAGTGAGAGAGGTTAAAGCGCAGGTCTTCGCCGTTATCCTCTTCAGCCAGATAAGGCTTACCATAATAGCTATAGCGGAAGCGTAACTGGCCGGGCCTCATCTTAAGGTAATGGCCCAGAATGGTTCGCAACATTGCGCGAGATGTGATGAAGTGCTCACGATCTCTTTGAAAATAGAAGCGTCCTGCCCTTTCTTGCTCATCGTGTGAAAGCGCACTCGACAGGGCTTGCACTCGCGGTGCCGGCTGCCCCAGACTCTCTCGCCATACATGCACCTCGTCATCAGGCAGCGACAGATTCTGGTCAGCCACTTGCCACAAGTCGGCAAGGTTGGCGCTCATTATCATGCAAAGTTCCTCGCGCGCTGGTACGGACCTCGGCGCTCAAATCTACACCCAGTGAGCGCTCCGCGACGAATATAGCCTACCGCCGCTATAGTCATTACCAACCTTCAGTATACATCTCATTCGTCCGCTCTGGGAAAATCAAGCCGCTCGAAACAGCTATCAGTGAAGAACACATATGGCTGTGGGTAACTTCATTACAGCACAAAGAATCTACCTCCCACTTAATATTGAGCTAAGAAGTTGATAGCTGAGGTCTAAAGTTTGCACCTTACGGTGATTGCTTTGAGGGAAACTTACCAGGCGGGGCAAAGCGGGGCAGTTAATCCTTCCGCCTGTGACGGCTGCCCCTTGTTGCTTAATGAAAAAAAGTATAGCTTTGATTATCGCCCTATCAGTCTACCTACTATATGACACGAGCACCGCCCTTGGCTGTAGATGCCAGGTTCCCGACAATAGCTTTAAGAAACAGGTTAAGGGTGCGCGCAAGCAAGCTGATATTGTATTTTCCGGGAAGGTTATAGAAACAACATTCGATAAGAGGACGCGGCCAGTCTTAACGACCTTCCGAGTTGAAGAATACTGGAAAGGTGCCGGAGGTGATGAGATTACATTAGTAACATTCCCCACCACTTGTTCTTACTTCTTTGATATGGACAAGAGCTATTTAGTCTATGCGAACAGCTACGAGAATGAATTCCTTGATACAAGTATTTGCCATAGGACGCAG
This sequence comes from Blastocatellia bacterium, assembly GCA_036277095.1. GTDB lineage: Bacteria > Acidobacteriota > Blastocatellia > UBA7656 > UBA7656 > DASUNP01. Next base: position 18,866 of record DASUNP010000075.1, on the reverse strand, counting down.
CGGCTGGAAGGCGCAAACAGAGAGATAAAGATACTGAAGAGGCTGCGGGAGGCAGAGGCTAACTGAGGGAATGAGACGGCTAACGAAAGAGAGCTAATAGGGCGCTTGAACTATGCGCGCGAATCGAGTTTTACAAGATTTGAGTAGCCAAAAGCTTGCCGTGCCACTTGCAATCAGACTTAATCTTGCAATAACAACTCGATTGCCTGAAGTGCAGAACTCACTGTACACGAACTTGAAATCTGCCTATCCATAGACCGGACTTGCTATCTATTGCAAGACACCGATTCTTATGCTCAAACACCTGGCATTCCTCGGCTTCCCTAGAATAAAAATCCCAGGCTCTAGTTGAATGTTGCGACTGGATAGGAGATTCTTTATGTAGCGGGTAGCTTCTGCTTGCTTGGGGAATTTGGGCATCTATAATTCGCTCATTTCTCGCATCGCTCGCTTATCTAGTATTTCTATCCTTTTCTGCTGAACTTCAATTAGCCTATCTGACTTCATAGTGTTAAGTATTACCGTCACTGTCTCTCGGTTAAGTCCGATTCTTTCCCCTATCTTCTCATGGGTTAATCCTTCGATAGTTGAGCCTTGACCAGCTATGTCTAATAAAAATGCTGCTATGTTTGAATCTGCCAATTGAAAACGTGATCTGTAGTGTTCTGTCTCGATCTCATAAAGTCTTTGGCCTAACTCAGAACAAATCGAAGGATTATTTTCAATCCACCTTTTAGCTGTCTCGATATTCATTACAAGAACAGTAGCACCTGTTTTTCCAGTGATGACCTTTGTTCCGAGGATAGTCTGACCGAGTGGGGGCATATCTCCGAACATCGCCCCAAGCTGAAGTTCCTTTACCAATTTGTCATATCCTGTGTGCCAAATCTCAACCAGACCTTCTTTGACGATAAAGAGTTGGTCCTTACAACGTATGATTCTATGCGGGCTGTAAGATTGAGTAGGGAGTGATCCGAAGTCAGTAGAAAAGTCATCTGTGCGTAGATAACCTATCTTCTGCGCCAGAGCTGCGGCAGCGAGGCTTTTCATTCTGTCGGTAAGGAGGTGTTTTCTTCTACCCATAATCTAAAAAGGAGGGGACACAAAGGCTTAATGGCTTCCCCAGTTTTCCACGCTACCCCGCGTCCCCTATCGGCCGCAAAAGGAGTAAAGGATCAAACTGTTGCCCTAAAAGCGTGGCATATACTACTTTATTGTGTTATAGGTGTCAATACCCATAAGTCGTTTTGTGACTTTTAAAGCGAGGGGGAGATGGAGACACTGAGCCAATATCTTGAAAGAGTAATGCGGCAGAAAGGACTATCGCCTAAAGATGTTGCCAGGAGGTGTGGTCTTACCAACAGCTACATTGGCAGAATCAGCAAAGGCCAAGGCAAGAATCTTACGGTTGATACTATCGTGAAGTTGGCTCAAGGACTTGGTGTTGATGCTCACGAAATCTTTACCGCTGCCTCGGGGATTCCGATTAAGAACACTGGTGTAGATCCGCTTTTACTTCTCGACATGATTCAAAAGGTCTTGAGTGATCCTAAAGGAATGGAACTACTGAGCGAATGGTCAGGACTTCCGGCCAATAAACAAAAACCACTGTTTGACTTTATACAGTTTCTCAACGAACAACCGGAGAAGAAGAGAAAACGAAAGTGATTACTTCTTTGAAAATACCTTTATAGCATAGTCCAAAATCTGACGTAGCTTATCATCCTCTTCTTTATTCTCGGTAATAAGTTCAACCAGCTTCATAGCCATATCTTGAGCGGTCATATCATCGGGAAGTTTCTCTTCATCGTTACCGTTAGGCTCTTTAACCATCTTCTTTATCCAGTCGGTATAATAAAGCAATTTCCCTGGCTGTTTTGTAGATTCGCTGACAGCGTTTCGCTCTGGGAGCGCCACAATGTTACGTGATACAACCTGGGTAAGTGATATAACAGAGCGAGAGTGGTATCCCCTGAAATCAATCTCGTCGCTTGTTTCGCGCCACTCAGGATACGCAAAAGCATAAGGTGATGCAAGGACAATGTTGGATATATTACGTGCTTCTTCTAACCTTTCAACCTCGGCCAGTTCGACCGCATACGAATTAAGAAACTGGTAATAGAAAATAGGATCAGTATGTCTGACTAAAGGAAGGGTTTTCTCAAACTCCTTAATGGCTTGTTTGTGATCTTCTTCTTTAGCTCTTACTACTGCTGTGCCTCTGGACGCTTCCACAATAAGAGAAGGGTTATTGGTCATTTTTAAAGCTTCTCTAAAATACCTAAGCTCCTCATCGAATTTGCCCTCTCGGGCTTCGGTTACAGCAAGCGACAATAAAGCTTTGGATTTATACGTTCTCGATTCTTCAGCTACCCTTTCAAAAACACCACGCGCGTTCTCTTTTTGGCCCCACGCCTCATAGTACTGGCCTATAAGCTGAAATTCCTTTATTGGGAGATTACCTAAAATCGAAGCTGATTCCTCTACTCTGCTGGATTGCCTGACCGCTTGGGCGGTTTCAATTTCCCTTACAAGCTTTTTGCCTAATTCGCGAAATCCAGAAGTACCTTTAAGTAATTCCTGATAAAATCCCGCCCGTAAGGAGGAAACAATGAAACGATTAGTGGGAACTTTGATGCTCATCGTCTGTCTGTCCTTCCCCGTCTTTGCGGGACACGTCCCATACGGTGGCTATGGCTGGTGCGAATGTGACAACCCCGAAAGTCACAACACACTTCATATGCAAACAGAGGAAGATTCCCTCGACGCTCTAGACTTTGGCTTAATGGCTATATTGCTGTTCTTAAAAGTCAAAGCCTAGTTTAACAGCTAATTCATTACTTTCACCGCCGGGACATCTGGCGGCTTAATATATGTGTATCTATTCTCCTAAGAATAAACGAGCGTATTCTACACTACATAGTGTGAATGTCAAATAATCCGCGTTGTGTAGCAGCCGCGCCCTGCTGAATCGGCGGTTTATCTGTGGGCGTCTGATCGCTTGAATAGGTAATACATTTTCGCAAACGCATCCTTTTACCTTCAGGTATTTATGTGTATAGCGCCTTCCCACCGGTACTGATTTACCAGCTTTTTGGGAATATAGTATCCGGTTCTCTCTCAGTTAGATATGCGAATAAATCTCCTCGTATAATAACTAATTCTTATCCCCTATAAGGATAAGTAGGCTATGGATTTGAGCTAAACAGAAATGTAATCTATGGCACATAGTATGCGTTGGCCTTATACGGGCCTTGCCTATAGAAGCGGTAGGTGACGGCGAGTAGTTTCTACTTCATCTGGACCCCGGTCGGGGCCGCGCGCTCATTAAAGGTGTTCCACTTTCTTTGCACTCCATAAACTTCAGCAAAGAAGGCTGAGCATAAAAGCAACGACCAACTGTAGATATAATGTGTAGATAATATCTGGAAAAACAATACCTTTGGATTTGCGCCCCAGCCTTGTATACATTAGCACAGGCGGCGCAGGCCAGCGGCCTAACAATCCATTTGAGGTTCGATCGGGGCGGGAAGCGCAGTTCTTACCGTTCCACCAGAGCCGCTCGCGCCCTGTTATCCCAATCGTTAGGCTCCTTGCTGGCGATGCTATCGTTGAGCAGTAAGGATGTGTAAGGAGGCCGCTCATGTCTTTGCAAAGAATCGCTCTTAAAATCAGTCTATATTTTTAAGAGAGTTCTCTCTTAGCGACTCGTGTGCAAGAGACTAAAGACGCGCGGTCATAAAGCTTCGGGCGGAAATGGAGTTTTTGGTGAAAGGAGCAACAACTATGCTTAATAAACTGTTCAGATCATTTTTCATCACCATGCTTTTATTGTTTTTGAGTGACACGATATTAGCACAAAACGAACCACTAAATGGGATTGTTACTATGAGGAATCCAGATGGCACTTCTACACCCGTTGCGGGAGCAATAATCGATATTTACCGCACTGACGGTGTTAATTACCATTGGGAAAGAGTGACCGATAAGAATGGAAGATTTGTGGCTTTCGGCATGAATATCCAAGGCAGATATTTAGTAGTTGCTTCGGGTGCTGGCATTCAATTCGGTTGGGCTTTTGACCCTAGAGGTCGCTCCAAAGGAATGGGCAAAAACCTGCCTGACTTCGACATCACCGTTAGACCCGGAGATGGGAGAAGACCTACATTCGATGAAGTGAAGGAGCAAGTCGATCTACTTTTCATGTCACCAAAGGACAGAGCAAGGGTCATTGCAGAAAGAGCAGAGATGCGAAGGAGAGAGGCAGCCAGGAAAGAGTCCGAGGCTAAAGTGGCAGAGGCGCGGGCACTGCAGACCAGCTTTGATCAGTTCAGGGAGCACTTTAATAAAGGTATAGAACTCATAAAAGCCAGTCCACCTAACCACCAGGCTGCGTTGAGTGAGTTTGATGCGGCTGCAGCCATTGATCCTGCTAAGAATGCCATGTTCGCCGAACTATCATATAAAGCTAACGCTAACTTGGCTGAGAGTCATTATCAAATAGGCGTTGATCTATTCAACCAGAAGAAACGAGACGAAGCCAAGCTTCATTTTGAACAAGGGATCAAAGCGATAGATAAGGCTATTAGCGTTGCAACATCCTCAATAGATACAAGGACCAATAGTGACTTGCTTATCTACTACGGCATCTTAGCAAAAACCGCCAAGATACTAGTCAAGGTCTATAGTATTACCGACCTTATTGATCCCACAGTCACTGCTCTTGACAAAGCTGCAGCCATTGATGCCGACAAAGATAAATGGAGAAATATACAGGATGAATTGAGAAGAGCGCCCCGGCGGAAGAATTAGTCAATATGCACACTCATCCTGGGTCGTTCTTGCTTGTCGTCCGGTGAGTGGTGTCTTAGTTGAGCGACCGGGTGGCTGTTCCACTATGCTGACGTGCGAGATGTTGGTGAGTGTCGGAGCTTAACAAGCTCATGCAGCGGAGCCGCGAAGCAAATATCGCATGTATCATCAATACCGTTCGCGCGCCCACTGATGCGAGGCGTTAGACGCTTAGTTGTAGTTTCAGTTGCCGTCTGTAGAGATGTGCCACTGTACTTCCCCATCTTGGCCCATGTTTCCTACAAGGAGGCAAGACAAAGCCGGGACAACCTGCGGGCATTTACCATTCATTAATTGCGTGAAGAGAGTCACGGGATCGTGGTCAAAATTAACGAACTGAGGCTTAGGAACATCGCCGTTTGTTCGAGGTCGTCGCAGTTCGAGATTCGCCCGTTCATACGCGATAACTTCCTTCAGATACTTTATTCGTAAGCCGGAGCAGATACGGTCTCGCAAAAAGTCACAGAACGCAATTGCTTCCTCCATAAAATAATGGCTCACAGGAAGCTCTGCCTTCCAGAAGGAATCAATCTCCTTGGCGAGATGATCAGGCCCAAGCAGCGCACGAGTTAAGGGCAGCAGGGTGTAGATTTTCGTTAGACGAAAACTTTTGTGCAATGTACGGGTGGCGTCGAGTCCCTTGTCGGAAACTATCGCCATCACGCGTTCCCGCTCAAGAGTTGTCAAATCGCTGCCGAGTGCAATAACTCCATGTACGGACACCCTGTCACGAAAATCAGGATCGATTACTAAGCGAGCCACAGTAGATTGAAAAGCGCGTTGGGTCATATTACTAACTCCGGCTGTGGAGCAGGCTTATATCGCATCCACAACTCTCTCATTTGAGAGAGTTGAGCTACTATACCCTCTTCTCCAACGTCGATATACCATGATCCCAATAACTCAAAGACGACGCCTCCGAGATTGGGGCATTGAGGCAAGACCCACTCAAGAAGGTTCCAGACCGCCGGCGGGCTAGTATCTGAATGAGCATCCTGGTAAAAACCGTTGTCTTCCATCCCTCCGGCAACATGTATCTCCACAACGTTTTCAAGATTCAGCTTTTCAAGCCATACATAAGAATCAATATCATGGTTACGACTGTTAGTGTAAAGATTATGCAGATCAAGAAGCAGACGACAACCACTGGTCTCGCATAATTGATTCAGAAATGCAGCCTCGTCGAACTCCTGATGAGGATATTCGAAGAAGTAAACATTATTCTCCAGCAGAAATGGAACTGGGACGTGCGAGCGAACCTCAGCCACACGGGGAGCTAGCAGGTCAAGTGATTCCTGGTCGTATGGCAGCGGCAGAGTCACACCAACATTTATCTCGTTCATACCGTGTCCGGCTATGATGAACGCCAGATGGTCGCTGTGCCAGGGAAACTTAAGCCATTCATACCATCTGGCGATTTGTGATATGTGCTCATGGTCAAATCGGCACGCGCTGCCGATGGAAAGTCCTATGCTGTGAATGACCATCGGAATTTCAGCACTCAACTGTCGCAGAAAGCTAACTTCATGTAGGCTCTCTATGTAACGCGGGTTGTTATTAGTACCCAAATCTGTCCACAAAGTATCAGGAATCACTTCCAGAAAATCAAAACGCGCCCTCTGGCTTTCAATAAACGGGCGCAACTGGTCTTGATAGAGGAGACCGATTCCAAGTTTAGGGATGAGAGACAGATCGTCCATTGGTAAAAGCTTCTACAACGAGTGAATTTAAAGAGACTAATGCCTATATTCTTTAAGGGAGTAAGCAGCGAGACCTGCTCACTCCCTTACCACCAGTGAGGCCTGCGAGCTACTACATCGCTCAGCGCATAATATTCGCCAAGTCTATTTTACGCCCGTCAATACTTGGTCTTGAAAGACGATCCGGTCTATACCAGAGCGACATCCGGGACACCCTCCCCGCTTGAATGCCTTCTCTAGTTCAATAACAATTTTTGGGAACCTAGCCTGGCGGCCTGCCTTTACTTTTAAGGTGCTACCGCCGGTTACCGTTGTGCCTTTGCTACCACCTTTGGCTGCCTTTTTTGTGCTGGCCTTCTTAGCTGTTGCCATAGAATATTCTCCTTCTTGTATTGACATGGTCGCTAGATGGTTACTCTAGATGGGAAGTACTATGTAGCGGCATCATGCCAAAAGTTTTTTGTAAAGTTATCAGATACAAGCTAACGAGGATAAGACTCTCGCCAGCGAGATGTACACCGGCCTGTGTGAGAAACAAGCGTGACTTTATGCTTCAAGCATAAGCGTTGTCAAGGAATTTTATTATATAGATTACCAAGAAGGGCACCGGCTTAAGTGCCCGTATAAGGACGCGTCTAACTCCGCGATTCACCGGAGCGCGTGTAGCTCACTTCGTATGTTCCTATCACTGCCGCTCGCGCCCGGAGCTTTTATTGGCCAAAGGAACTGAGTTAAACGCCAAGAATAATTCAGGCGAAACGGCTTTAGCTATTGCCGAGCGTGAACGGCACACAGAAGTCGCTGAGTATCTGAAGACAGTCAGGGGCAAAGAATTAGCAGTTCAGGGTAGACGGGTCTAACAAGCGCATACAGCGTAGCGCGCGAAAGCGAATTTTGTATGAATCAGCTAGTGCCGCTCGCGGCCCTGTTGATGCGAAGCGTTAGGCATGAAGCGTGTGATGTTTTATAGAAATAGACATTATATTATGTAGGTTTGCATTGGCTGGCCTGGCATCCAGCAACTCGGTTATATGTCGGTTCGTACGCTGCGCCAGCAAAGGATCTGGATGAGAAATACAGAATACAGAAGGAAAAAAGAGATTTGGATCGAGAGGAATCCTTAAAACTGTCTGATGCAATCTTGAGCCTATTTAAGGAGGACGTATCGCTGCCGAACCTCGCAACCCTTGCAAGGTTCGTATCTCCCGGCGATGAGCGTTTTTATAATATACTGCCACCGCTAGTGGCCAAGCTGGACGAAGCCAGAACACCCGCAGAAGTGGGGTAATGTTTTCATCGAGACGCAAACAGTCATATCCGCCACTGGCATTGATCTGCTTCATCATTTTTAGCGTGTGGCCTGCCAGTGCCCGCGTGGTTTATGGATGGTTCTTTGATCTTTTCTGAGAGAAAGATGAACGACGATGAGCTTGGCAACAATGATGAGTCCCTACAAAGCATGTTCGAGGCAGAGATAATGGCCGAGTTGATGGGCCTGCTGAGCCGGGAAGGTATCAGCGACACGAAGCTCCGCAAGATTCTCGCGTATGTCGAACGGGTGCTTTCGGGGTGAGCAGGCGCGCATCTTGGATAATTATCTGTGATCAATTACCCTTCTGCTTTACGGAAAATGTCCTGCCAGCTACCGTAATCACTCCTTTGCGGCTACTGCCGATTGGATTAGCGGCTATCGTGTAATTAACCGTGCCGCTACCTATGCCGCAGCAGGTTGGCGCGATCCTTATCCAATCCGAGTTACTTACTGCCTGCCACGCGCACTGCGCCCCGGTTGAGACGTTGATAACGCCGGTCCCTCCTGTAATATTAAATGTCTCAAATGCGGGCGAGATTTTGGCACCGCAATTTGATGCCGATATACCCTCCTGTGTCACAGTAAACACTTCCCCGGCTATAGTCATAGCGCCCTGGCGCGGGAGCGGTGATATGTTGTCTCTAACAGCGTAAGTAACTATGCCGTTCCCCTCGCCGGTCACGGATGATGTGACACTTATCCAGCTTTCGTTGCTCGAAACCGCCCACGCACACCCAAGGGGGGACAATACGCTCACGGTCGCCTCGCCGCCAGTAGAAGGAAAAAAAGCGCCGGTCGTCAGAGTCGAGGTCGTACAGTTTAAGTAGCGCGCAAGCGCGAAGTCCTGGCTTTGGGTGCTATCATTAGTACATCCTGCCGCCACTATCTTCCCATCGGCTTGAATAACTATCGCCGCCGCAATATCGTCGCCCTGAGTAATGCTGGCAATTGCTTTACCCCCTGATCCGAAGCTTGGATCAAGCTCCCCATTGCTATCAAACCGGACGAGGGCGAAATCTGATCCGGTTAAATCAGTTTCGGCCTCACCTGATACGACGATCTTGCCATTGCTTTGCAGGGCAACCCCCCACGCTATGTCCTCCTCGCCGAAAAAGTCTGTCGTAATTCTTCCGCCGGAGCCAAAGCTATCGTCCAAGCTACCGTCACTGTTATAGCGCACGAGGGCAAAGTCCGCTTCGGTCTCATCGGTTCTAGTTCCCCCCGCCACAACCACCTTCCCATCACTTTGAAGCGTTAAAGAGTTTGCAAACATAGGCAGGCCGAAGTTGTTTGTAGTCACTTTCCCATCAGAGCCGAAACTGTCATCAAGGGAGCCATCAGTATTATAACGAGCCACCGCGAAATTCGTCGTGGCGGGTATAGTGCTATTATCAACAGCCGTGCCGCCGGCAATTATTCTGCCGTCACTCTGAATCGCAATTGCCTTGATACTATTAATCAAATGGAAGAAATCAGTTGTGACTTTGCCGTTTGTTCCGAAACTGGTATCAAGCGACCCGTTACTGTTATAACGAGCCAGCGCGAAGGCTTGAAATCCAGGCAGGTCCGCATCTCCTGCGGCAATGATCTTCCCGTCGGCCTGAATCGCAAGCGCATTAACTCGATCCAAAGAGCTGGCGAAGTTGGTCGTGACTTTCCCCCCGGAGCCGAAGCTGGCGTCCAAGCTCCCATCAGTGTTATATCGGGCGAGCGCGAAATCGTCGATAGGCGTATCAGCGGATCCCGCGACTACAATCTTGCCATCACTCTGAATGGCAATTGCTTGTGCCTCGTCACTCTGTTGCTGGAAGTCAGTCGTAACCTTACCGCCGGAGCCAAAGCTTGGATCAAGGGTGCCGTCGATGTTGTAGCGTGCGAGGCCAAAATCGAGTCCCGTGCCCGGCTGCTGAATAAAGCCGGCCACGACTATTTTTTCGTCACTTTGGCGGGCCATTGCGAGTGCAAAATCAAAAAAGCCAAAAAAGTCGGTGATGACCTTGCCGCCATTGCCGAAAGATGTGTCCAAATCGCCAGAAGTGGCAGTCACAGGGGAGGGCATTAGAGCCAGGATACAAATTAGCGATACACATAATAAGCTGCGAAACATATCTTGACCTCAACCTTTTTGGTTTCCTACCTTGAGCGGCCGGAAGGGATAGAGATTATAATGCAAGTTTGTATTCCTGAACACCACCAAAGTGTTGCAAATGAGGTTGCCACCCTCGCGTTGACTACACAAATGCGAAAGAGGTTATATCAAACGAGGTTTGTTAATCTTCTCCTTCATATCGCCACCCTCAACCGCCGCGAGCCAGGAGACACAGTTGTGCTCTGTTGCTTATGGTTTGGACTTCTCCTTGCTGAAAAGACAGTGATACTCAATGCTTTTCGGGTCCCACCCGTCAAACCAGTGGCTTGCCCTAGTATAGTTATAAGCCTGTTAAGATTGGCCGAAGGATGGAGCTACCTACCAATACCCTCCCATTGACTTCGCTCTCTGATCTGTCTTTCGGCATTAAAAAGGGTTGCAATTTGTACTCGCCCAATCAGGAAGAAAATACTCGACCCAAAATAACAGGCAATTATCGGCCAGTAATAGATTGGCTGGCCGGACCGTTTGGATATTGCGATTAACGCCGAGACAAGAGGGAATATACTAAACAAAAAGGCGTAACCCATGTGTAAATAAAATTGAGCGAAGTATAGATAGAAGTCCTGTAAAAAATCGAAGTTCTGTTTGTGATTAGGGTGTATGGAAGGAATGTTCTCACGCTGCATTAACTTTCCAAGATCGCGAGCCGTTAGCAGAAAGAAAAGCTCGATTATCATGATCACAGGCAAGACTATTATCTGTAGCCCGGTATACCATTTGTGATACATAAAATGATGGACAGGCGTCGAATCACGTAAAACACTTACGTCCTCGGGGCTCGGATCATTTTTCTTATACTGCATCATTGAAATCACCATCCAATCAATACCATGAATGACCATTCCCATCCCCGCGCTTATGAACAACATCAAAATAACTGATCTGGGCCATACAAACCATTTATCAGCCACCGTGCGAAACAACTCTACAAGCGTTGTTGGGTAGTGGTCTGTTCTCCAGGCAACAAATGGACATGTAAAAGCCAGGATTGTAACGGCACCGGGGAAGAGCTGCGCCATTAGAAAACCTAGCGTGAATTTTGAAAGGAATGATTCCATATTTCCCCCAAGATATGATTGATCCAGACAGCGATATATCAAGATCAGTAATAACTGACGCTCGGGCCATGAAGACTCATTGCGGGCAAGCGTATCGCCCAGCCATAGGTTTCGCCGCGCGCGGAAATTTCGCTAAACCGCATGTAGCCTCGAGAAAGGCTTTAAAATATTGGTTTTTCAACAATACTTCCTTTGTCTCGAACTCTTCATCCTTTTCCCACTTCTCAATTGCTTTTTGCATGTAGCTCAATCCCCAGTGGTGTTTCAAACTATTTGGGCCTTTTTGTACCTCTCTTATTTTTTGAATGACGGCCTTATTAAGATCGCCTAGCAGCCCCTTTGGAGTAATATCAAGCGTGTCATAGAGGATCCATCTCTTGAGGCTTCTTAAATAATTGGGAAGGGTTACGTAGAATCCCCCCACTCCGATATAATGTTTGATCGTTATCACTTTGTGCGCCAGACTTCCGGGTAAGAAGAGAGTTTCATTTGGGTTTACTAAGAACCATCGGGCGCTGGGAAGTGAAATGAATGTCCTCATATCGAATGCAGCCTGTTCGGTCACATAGTCTCTATCTATATCTTGAAACCCTTTCGCCTTTCCTTCGATTCTGTCCCAAGCCAACCAGAGCTTTTTTCCTACAAAGCAATGGTTGCTGCCATCACAATCGTCTGCATGAGAATCAGTGACGTTTCCTCTTGAGCTAATTACAAGGGTCATCATTTCAATAAAATGTACGAGGTTTGGATCAGTGCAAAGAATGTCGAAATCATTTAGGGCAGAAAAGTCCAGCGCTCTCTCGAACTTCGTTCCGCGAAAGTGAAGATCGGTCACACCAAGGATCGCACGCTCGCCTTCCCATCGTCTCATTACCTCAGGGATTTTCAGTCTATAGCGCGTCCGTGAGGGTCCCGTTTGAACCCGCGCGGTTTGCCGATTTGGGAAACCTGTCTTTATCATTTTTGAAACCACCTCGCGCGGGTTGGCCCCGGAAGGGGCTTCAATACAGACTGGAAAATCCTTGAACAGGCTCACTTGTCCTTTAGCCATTCGCGAGAATAAGCGAGCGCGAGAATAGTTCTCTGCGTAGACACGCTTTCTTCGCAAATCCTGTATGTCACGCCTTCGCACCTGGAGCGTGAAGTCCATGCTGGCGGCTTCTTCCCACAATCCTATTAGGCTTCTCACTGTTCGTTCCTCCTGGTTCTCTTATCTTCCTTCTTGGGCTGCCAACTTATGAGCTTGTCAATGATTCTGTGGAAGCGTCTTCTTTTAACTATCTTCTTCCCGAGCTTGGAGTAAAGTATCTGCTCAAATTGCTCCCAGCAGGCCCTGCAGTTCCACATCATGCCGTGCGGAAGACGTAGCCAGACCGGCACGTTGGAAATACTGACCCTAGGCCCGAGCACAGGAATCAATATCTTCTTTTGTCCCCAGCCTGCGCCGAGTTCCATAAGTACGTTGAACGAGGAGAGCGCATCCTTGGTGAGCAAAGCTATAACGATCTTAGATTCTTCGATTTCGTCTCTGAGCGTGGAGGAAACGTCTTCGCCTAATGTCAACCCGCGCCTGGCGACACTTGTACAGCGTATCTCGTGCGGCTCCAGTTCTGAGGTTTCCAGAAAGTCAACGATCAGGCGCACTAACTCTGAGTCTTTGCTCGAGTGGCTGATGAATACTCTCACTGGTTGTTTATGCGCGGAGATAGGCTTTCCGGCTGAAGGCGACATGATTCCCTTTTTATTTGTTCTTTTGCGCCCACTCATTCTTATCTTTCGATACGTGAAAGCTTTTCGTTATGAAGAAAACTGCATTCAGGATTGGCGCGAAAGACAACCTCACCGATTCAATACTGGCTGAGAAATGACCGCGCGGCGAAATGAACCTATAAGGGCAGGTACGATATATCACAAACAAGGTGGGAATTCAATTCAGATAAAAGAACAGGCGCGCCCATCTCTACCAGCCACGCCCTTGCTCTGCCTTGATTCTTTCCTCTTCATAGAAATCGATCCAAGGTCCGTACAGAGAAGGCGTACGCGCTTCTCTCATATCGCGACGGCGATTATAAGCCAGCGTCATTTCAAGCTAGCGGTCAATCGGTTCCGGCTCACCTTTGGGCGGCTTGATGAAGTAATCCTTCTCGTCTTGAAGTCCCCGTTTATTTTGGCAAGACGAGTTGTTTATGAGACCAGTTCCAAAAATCTCTCGCGTTCCTCTTTCTGTATCAACTCGGTTGCTGAGTCTCCACTAACTGCTTCGGAAAAGTAGTGACCCTGACCCTGCTCACACCCCAGAGCCTTCAGTTGATTGAGTTGCATCACAGTTTCGATACCTTCTGCAACGACTTCGAGACCAAGATTGCGTGCCAATGCGACGACCGTGCGCACGATCTCGCCATTCTGCTCGCCGCCAATCCGCTTGATGAACGACTGGTCTATCTTTAAGGCGGTAACGGGGAAGCGGTGAATGTAGCTCAGCGAAGAATAGCCTGTGCCGAAGTCATCCAGGCTCAGTTCGATGCCAGCCTTGTTGAGTTCCTCAAGCACTCTCATGACGTAATCACCTTTTTCCATCATCACGCTTTCGGTGATCTCCAGTTTCAAGCTGATAGGATCGAGGCCGGTCTCTTGCAAGGTTTCCAGCACCTGCTCGACGATTGTCGGCTGCATGAAATGTTTGCAAGATAGGTTGACGCTGATTTTCATCCGCCCTGTTACGGATAAATCCTGCTGCCATCTGCGCATCTGTAAACACGCCTGTTTAAGTACCCATCGGTCTATCTGGATGATGAGGCCGGTCTCTTCAGCGAGGGGGATAAAATCGGATGGCGAAATCAGCCCGCGCTCGGGGTGACGCCAACGCACCAGGGCCTCGAAGCCGCAGATTCGCCCGCTCTTGAGCGCCACTATCGGCTGGTAGTCGACTCGGAGCTCCTCCCTCTCTATGGCGCGCCTCAAGTCTGATTCGGTCTGCAGGAGAGTCAGCGCGTGCGCGTGCATTCTCGCGTCGAAGATTTGATACTGCGCTTTACCAAGTGCCTTGGCCGAGTACATCGCCGTGTCCGCGTCGCGCAGGAGGTCTTCCGGTTTTTCGTCGCCGCCGCAGGAATACTTAATGCCCACGCTCGCTGTGATGAACAACTCCCGCCCTGCGAGACCGAAGGGCTGCTCAAGCACCTCCTTTACTCGTTCGGCTACACGTCGCGCGTCGCCATAATCTTTAATGCCGTCAAGTAAGATAGTGAACTCGTCGCCGCCTAGCCGTGCGATGGTGTCTCCGTCGCGGAGGCAGACCTCCAGCCTGCGGGCAATTGCGATGAGTAGCTCGTCCCCGACCATGTGACCCAGGCTGTCGTTGATGACTTTGAAGCGATCCAGATCGATGAACAGGACGGCGAAGAGGTAGTTTTTTCTGCGACGGCAGTGATTGACAGCCAGTTTCAGGTGATCAATAAACAGCGCACGGTTCGGAAGCCCGGTCAGCGAGTCATGGAAAGCATCGTGAAGCAACTGCTCTTCGGCGCGCTTGCGCTCGGTGATATCTCGCGTAAGAATCTGTGTGGCAGGCCTACCCCCGTATGTAACGGAAGCCATGACGACTTCAACATCTCTCACCTGGCCGTCCAGCCGCACGAATTTCTCCGCTTTAAGGTCGGACTGCTGATTGCCTCTCAGGTGTCTCTCATGCGCCAGGAAGTTTTCGCGGTGATCGGGGTGAACGAAACGGGCGAGGGGGAGGCCCAGTAAAGTCTCCGCCGCCGATGCGCCAAACAGATTAGCCGCCGCAGGATTGGCATACACTATTCTATCATCGCTCTGGACTACGATTGCCTCCGGCGACATTTCGACGAGGAGCCGGTATCGCTCTTCGCTCTCCTTCAGCGTCTGCTCTGCCTGATGCTTATAAAGGGCCATCTCTATGGACGTATGCAGTTCTCTTTCCTCGAAGGGTTTGATCACGTAGCCAAACGGCTCGGTGACTTTCGCGCGCTGTACGGTGGGGTGATCGGCATTGGCGGTCAGATAGATGACCGGAATTCCGAATCGTTGGCGTATATGGTCTGCGGCTTCGACCCCATCCATCCGCCCCTTCAACTGAATATCCATTAAGACCAGATCGGGACTGAGCGCACCCGCCTGCTCAACTGCTCGCTCGCCAGAGGCGACCGTGGCCGGCACGTCGTATCCCAGCGACTCCAGCCTGTCTTGAATGTCTAACGCAACTATGCTTTCGTCCTCAACCACGAGTATTCGAGCCTGTGTCATGCGCGAACTTCCTCCTTATCCTCAGGGAATTTGATCTCGAAGGTCGTTCCCACACCGTTGCGGCATTCCAGCCTTCCGCACAGCTGACCCGTCAGCATACGCACCAGTTTCATCCCTAGAGACTTGCCCTTATCGGGATCAAAGCCATCGGGCAAGCCCACGCCCGTGTCGCTCACCCGAAGGACGTACTGAGCGTCAGCGCGCGCAAAGGTTATGTTAACTTCTCCCTGTGTCTCCGCAGGGAACGCATATTTAAGTGAGTTTGAGGCCAACTCGTTGATGATCAGCCCGCAGGGGACTGCCGTATCAATCGGCAGCGATACGTCATCAACATTGACATTGATCCTAACCGCATCTGGGCGTATGCGGTACGAGCGCGTGACGTGGGCAACAAGCTTTTGGAGGTACTCCGCGAAATTGATTCGAGACAGGTCTTCCGACTGGTAAAGTGTCTCGTGTATCAGCGCCATCGACTTGACACGATTTTGGCTGTCCTGAAAGACCGACAACGCCTGCTCGTCCTTGATGGTTTTTGATTGCAGATTGAGCAGGCTGGTTATGACCTGCATGTTATTTTTGACGCGGTGGTGAATCTCTTTCAGGAGAACTTCTTTCTCGTGTAGCGAACGCTTAATCTGCTCAAGTGCCTGCTTGCGCTCCGTAACGTCATCGATGACGCCCGCGACTCGGTATACCTCACCCGAAACATTCGTGATGGGGAAGGCGCGGTCGCGCACCCAACGAATTTCGCCGTCGGGCCTGACGATGCGGTACTCCAAGTCGTATTGGCCGCCGGATTGAACTGTCACCTCGGCCTCGATCAAGCGCGCCCGGTCGTCCGGGTGAATCGCATCGAGCCATGTGCTCGACACGTCGGACAGACTTCTAAAAGGCCTGCCCCACACCTCCTCGTATGCCGGACTGATGTAGACTAATTTTTTATCTCGGGGTTCAGTTATCCAGAAGACCTCGCGGATGTTCTCAGCGATTTGACGGAACCTCTCCTCGCTCTGGCGCAACGCCCTTTCCGCCTGTTTGCGGGCTGTGATGTCGGTGGCGATGCCGAGCACCTGATTCGCCGTGCCGTCCGGCGAGAGGATGGGGCGTTTGATGGTTTGCAGCCAGCGGACTTGCCCCCTGGCATCCGTAATCACCTCTTCGGGGATGAACTTTTCCTTCAGGGTATTTATAACTTCCAGGTCGTCACGGCGGAACCATTCGACCTCTTCTCTGTTTGAATTGAAGTCGGCATCCGTCTTGCCTAACAGGCCCTCGACCGAAGTGCCGTATGCCTCTGCAATAGCCCGATTCACCAGGGTGAATCGCCCCTCCGCGTCTTTGGCGAAGACGAAACTGGGGTTGAGGTCGATGACTTGACGCAGGAAGGAGCGCTGCTCGGCAAGCTCGGCCTCGGCCAGCTTGCGCTCTGCAACCTCTCTTTCCAGTTCACGGTTAGCGGCAACGAGCTGCGCGGTGCGGTTCGCGACATGGGCTTCCAGCCCCTCGTTCAAGCTCTCTATTTCAGCCGTCCGCTCGGCGATGCCCCACATCTCGCCGATGCTGTGTCTGATGGCGATGAACAGAACCGTGTCTTCAAACAGAACCCAGCCCGCGTGTTCCAGCCATCGCCACTCGCTCGCTGCAAGCACGCCGTAGACCGACTGCGGCCAGAAGACCCCGCGCAAGAAGTGGTCGGCGGCCACCACGATGGTTGCCGGGATGAGCACGCGCCAGTCGCGATAGCAGGAGAGAAAGGCCAGCGACCCGAAGACGTGAAAGTGCGTCTCGATCCGCCCGCCGGTGAGGTGAATTAACAACGCCCCCATCAGCATCTGCCCGACCGCGACCGTATAACGGGTGGTGACGTGACCGGGGCGAGTCACCGCCAATATGATAGGGAGAGAACTGATGACACTACCCAGCAACAGCGCCGCCCAGACATGCGGGTGCGTTTGACTGCTCGCTCCTGCCCAGGCTTTCGGCGAGACCCAAAGGGCTGCTGCTACTCCCCCCAGCCACTGAAGCGCCATGAGTCCCGCGAACATGCGGTCTGTGCGCCTGTGGACTAGTTGCTGGTGCTCGTTAAATATCTCCGCGACACGACCGCCGGTCGCTTCGCGCGTCTCCAGGTTAGTGCTTATTTCCGTCATCCAACGACCCCCGACATTCAGATTGTGTGTCGAAAAGCGGGCAGCCAAAGGCGAAGGTTTCCGCCGCTTCGGCCTCTCCGGTATTCAGGAGCGATACGACAGCGCTCAGTCCCGCGTTGTCGCCAGAGTGCCCGCGTGAACCTGTGATCCCGCCGCTGAACAGCAGGCGTCCCTCAGCGTCGTAAAGAAGGATTTGGCCGGAGGTCATTGCGTGGAACCGGCGCGCCTCCGCGCCGCCGTCATCAACAACGACATTGACCCCAGGGATGCTCGCGGCGCTTTGCCAGAGGTCGGTCTTCTCCCAATCGTCGTAAGACCCTTCAGGTTTAAGGAAGAGCGCGTAAGCTGTCACACGACCTTGGGCCTGGGCCATCAGTCTAGCCAACTCGCCGATACTTGCCCGCGTACAAGGGCAATGCGGGTGAGTCATTATGACGAGCGTGGCGCGATCAGTAGCGAGGTCGATGCGGCTATCGGAAGGCCATTGGGCGGGAGGGGTCGTGGATGGGCCGGGCCTATTTTCGTACGCCCACAGCAGACCAAGCCCTAATGCGATCAGCGATACCCACACGGCGCACGCTGCAAACAGGATAAATTGTCCTTTGTTAAATCGCATTGTCTTCTAGCTTTATTAGAGGTCCGTAGTGCCAGGGAATACCATCCCCAGCGGTTCCTGAGGGCTGTTCGCGCGGGGACAGGCCAATGCCAATTCAGCAAGCGGCAGACCACACATCGGCGTAGGCCGATATACGGCAGGATTAAGGGTTCTTGGGACTGATGTAGGTTCGCCTGTGAACGCAGGCCATCAATCTGACCGGTCAAACTGAAGCATTTTGAAAAGAGGGGCTTGTAATTACATATAAGAATCTAGTTCAAGCAGATGCCGCATGGTATAGAGTGGATCCCTATGAGGGTCTGATCGCTTGAATAGGTATGCTATTAGACATAGAATCGGCCATAGTTTAGTAGGTCTTTTTCACTGTAAGCGTGGCGGAATTGTAATGTTGACCGATTGGGTCGAGAAATTCTTTCAAGATTATGCGGAGGCTTTTCGATCAAAATCGAGAAGTAGATTATTGAGCAAGTTCTGCTTGCCGTTGACGTTTCTGACCAACAGCGGCCCGATTGCGTTTGATACTGAGGAGCGTCTTTCGGCCAACCTGGATGCGGTAATGCGTCGTTATGAACAGATCGAAGCAGTAGATTGGAGTTACACAATCAAAGGCGTTCAAGCTGGAGTGAACCCCTGATTGAGACAGAAAGTTAAGCATCTGTTCTTTGACAAAGCTGCTGCTCGTATTCTGCTGGCGGCACATATCCCAAAGCAGAATGCAGCCGCTTCTGATTATAGACCTCTTCGAGAAAGTGACCTAT
>DASUNP010000074.1:0-104884 GCA_036277095.1 Blastocatellia bacterium | reverse complement strand
CCCCCCCCCCCCCCCCCCCCGACCCCTGACCCCTGCTTATGACGCCCGAACGCTGGCAACAAGTGAAGCCTATCCTGCAATCGGCGCTCGACCTCGCGCCAAATCAGCGCGCGTCGTTCCTCGACTCTGCTTGCGAGGGCGACACGCTGCTGCGTAATGAGGTCGAATCGCTGCTGGCCTCTCACCGCGAGGCCGGAAGCCTGCTCGACTCGCCTGCGTTCGAGGCCGCTGCCGATCTGCTCGTCGACGAGAGTGCCGACCTCGCGGGCCGACAGATAGGCCATTACAAAGTCATCTCACAGATTGGCAGGGGCGGGATGGGCGTCGTCTACCTGGCCGAGGACAAGAGGCTAGGTCGTAAGGTCGCGCTCAAGATTCTCCCCTCCTACTTTACGAGGGACCGCCAGCGCGTCCGCCGTTTCGAGCAAGAGGCGCGCGCGGCCTCGGCTCTTAACCACCCGAACATTCTGATGATCTTCGACATAGGCCAGGTCGAAAAGATCCCGTTCATCGCGACCGAGTTCATCGAAGGCGAGACGCTGCGCTCGCGCCTGGAGCGCGGCGAGCTAGGCATAGAAGAGGCGCTCGATGTGAGCATACAGGTCGCGAGCGCGCTCGTCGCCGCTCACTCGGCGGGGATCGCGCACCGCGACATAAAGCCGGAAAACATAATGCTGCGCCCCGACGGTTATGTGAAAGTCCTCGACTTCGGGCTGGCGAAGCTCACCGAGCAGCGCGCGCGCCCTTCGAACACGGCTGCGACGACTATCGGCCAGATAGACACGGCTCCCGGCACCGTCGTCGGCACTGCGAATTATCTCTCTCCAGAACAGGCGCGCGGGCTCGAAGTCGACGGGCGCGCCGACATATTCAGCCTCGGCGTCGTCGTCTACGAGATGGTTGCGGGCCACCCGCCGTTCCGGGGCGAGACGACGAGCGACGTGATCGCAGCCATATTGAAAGAGGAGCCGCCCTCGCTTTCCGAAGAAGTGAAGAACGTGCCTGTAGAGTTGCAGCAGATCGTGGGCCTTGCGCTGCGCAAAGATAAAGAAGCGCGCTACCAGACCGCAAAGCAGATGCTCGACGAGTTGAGCAGGCTCAGGAAAGAGCTGGAGGTCGAGGAGCGCATAAAGAGTCGTTCGAGCGGCGAGACCGTGCAGGCAATCGCCCATTCGGGCGAGAGCGCTACGAGAATCATCGAGACAAAACGTAAGGGGATTCTCTCCGGTCGCAATGCTGTCGCCATCGCCGTGGCGCTGATCATCGGCGCGACGGCCGTCTATTTTTACTGGCGGAACTCGAATCTGAAGTGGGCGCGCGAGCAGCTTCCCAAGATCGAAGAGATGGCCGACCGGGGCGATTTTTTTCAAGCCTATGAGCTTGCCGTCAAGGCCAGAAAATATCTGCCCGACGACGCAACGATTATGCGGCTGATGCCCGCTATCTCCGATCACCTCTCTGTAGTGACAGAGCCCGCGGGGGCGAGCGTTTACTTGAAGCGCTTTACGCCGGATGAGTCGGGCGGCTTTCCCGCGCGCGAGCTTATAGGTACGACTCCCATCACTCATCACCAGATAGCGCGAGGCGCATACGTCGTCTACATCGAGAAGGATGGTTACGCGCCCACCGCGCGAACGGTCTCTGGAATGCCCAGCCGCTACGGCAACCGCGTCGCTTTTACGCCTCCCCCGATCAACATCAAAGAAACACTCGTTGATAGCAATCGCGTTCCCGACCGCATGGCCTATGTGCCCGGGGGAGATTATAGGCTCGTCAGTTGGGACCGCCCCACGGAGATGCGCGTCCGTCTCGATTCTTATTTCATAGACCGGTTCGAGGTCTCGAACCAGGAGTTCAAAGAGTTCATCAACGCCGGAGGGTACATAAAAAAGCAGTTCTGGAAGTATCCTTTTGTAAAAAACGGCAAGACGCTTTCATGGGAAGAGGCCACAAGTGAGTTCAAAGACCGCACGCGGCTGCCCGGTCCACGAAGCTGGTCGAATCAGAATTACCCCGAAGGAAAACAAGACCACCCCGTAACGGACATCTGCTGGTATGAAGCTGCGGCGTATGCGGAGTTTCGGGGCAAACGACTGCCTACGATTTTCCAATGGGAGAAGGCCGCCCGCGACGGGAAGGTGACTTTTACGGGACCGGTCATGCCGTGGGGAGCATTGAGCGAGCCGACGACGCACCGAGCCAACTTTAAGACCGACGGCACCATGGCGGTCAGCAGCTTTGAATTTGGCATGAGTCCTTACGGGGCTTTGAACATGGCGGGCAACGTGACGGAATGGTGTTTGAATGAACTGGCCGACGGCCATGTCGCGAGCGGCGGGTCGTGGGATGATCTCTATTACTCGTTCGGCTATCACGGGCACTTCCCCAGCTTTTATAGCTCCGCCAAGCTTGGGTTCCGTTGCGTAATGAACGCAGAGGGCGCAACTTCGGACCAGGGGGCCTGGCCCATCGTCCCCGAGCGCGCCATTCCGCGTTATGATCCCGTGAGCGATGCAGCTTACAAAAAGCTTCTGGCCTATTTCGATTACCCGAAGACGGGCCTCAACGCCGAGATAGTCGAGGTCAAAGAGACGGACGAGTGGCGGCTTGAGAAGATCACCTTCGACAGCACAGCGGGGGATAGGGCTGTCGCCTACCTCTACCTGCCAAAGAATTACCCCGCGCCTTTCCAGGTGATTCACTGCATGCCGCCCAGCGGCGTCGAAGCGGGCGCTTACACGCTGTCGCAATTCATCGAGCGCGAGCTGCGGCCGTTCATAAAGTCGGGGCGCGCAGTGCTGGGTGTCGCGCTCAAGGGCTACCAGGAGCGCGCCTGGCCTGCCGATTATAATGCGCCTTCTGCGACGAAGGTGGAATTCCGCGACGTTATAGTCAACCAAATTACCGACCTTCGCCGCGGGCTCGATTACCTTGAGACGAGGCCCGACATTGACATGCGGCGAATCAACTACATGACGATGAGCCCCGGAGGCTTCAAGTTGATGCTGCCGGCAATCGAGGAGCGTTACCGCTCTGTCTTCATCACAGGAGCGAGCATAGAGCCGGACGCCCCGCAGCATATACCGGAGGCTAATCCGATAAATTTCGTCTCGCGCATGCGTGCGGCGAAGTTTATGATGCACGGAAAGTATGACGAGGTAGACGCTTTCAGGACCGAGAGCAAGCCGCTATACGACCTGCTGGCCCAGCCTAAGCAATTAATGGTCTACGACGGCGGGCACATCCCCGACCGCGAGCTATTCGTCCCGACCTTTAACCAGTGGCTCGACAAGTCGCTCGGGCCAGTGAGGATGAACTGAGAAAGTGCTGAGTGCTGAGTGATAGATGCGAGATGACTGTCCTTGCGAAAACATCTATTACTCAGCACTCAGCATTCAGCACTGGTCTTAGCGCGCCGTTTTAGTTTATCCTAGAAAACCTAAATTTCATCAGGTCAATAAACCAGGAGGATATGATGCTTAAACGCCTGCTCTGCCGGTCGTGGTGTCTAGCTCTCGGCTCAGTTCTTGTCTTGAGCCTGTTTACTGAATCCCGCTCTCAACAGCGCGCGGACGGTAATTTTGATGTCAAAAACTTTGACCGCCTCGAATGGCGCTCGATAGGGCCCGCAAACATGGGGGGCCGCACATCGGATGTCGAAGGCGTCCCGGGCAACCCCGCGCTCGTGTACGTCGGCACGGCTTCAGGTGGTGTGTGGAAGACTACGAACGGCGGCACCACGTGGGCCCCGATATTCGAACGCCAGAACACGATCTCGGTAGGCGATATGGCCGTCGACCCTACGAACCCCGACGTGATATGGGTCGGGACGGGCGAGTCGAACGTGCGAAACAGCGTCTCGTTCGGCGACGGCGTTTACAAGTCGAATGACGGCGGCAAGACCTGGCAGCACCTCGGCCTTAAAGACACACAGCGCATCTCGCGCATAGTCATCAACCCGCTCAACACAGAGATCGTTTACGTCGGCGCGCTGGGCCATGCATTCGGCCCCAACGAAGAGCGCGGCGTCTTTATGACGACCGACGGCGGCAAGACTTGGGCGAAGACCCTCTACACCGACCCCGAGCACGGCGTAGCCGATATGGACATAGACCCTACGAACCCAAACATCGTCTACGCCGCGATGTGGCACTTCGAGCGCAAGCCCTGGACCTTCCGCAGCGGCAGCGAAAAAGGCGGCGTCTATAAATCGATAGACGGCGGGCGCACATGGAACAAACTGACAAACGGCCTGCCGAAACTGTTGGGCCGCATAGGCGTGAAAGTGGCTCCCACGAATCCGAACGTCGTCTACGCCATTGTCGAGTCGAAAGAGGGCACGCTCTACCGCTCGGATGACCGGGGAGAAACCTTCAGACAGGTCTCGAAGCAAAACAATATTGTGAGCCGTGGGTTTTATTACACTGATCTGCGCGTAGACCCGACGAACGAGAACCGGATTTATGCTGTCGCTTCGACGCTCTTCGTCTCAATCGACGGGGGCCGCACGTTTCGCTCGATCACGGGCAGGACGCATATCGATTATCACTCGCTGTGGATCGATCCCAAGAACCCGAAGCGAATGTGGCAGGCCCAGGACGGCGGCATCGCAGTCTCTTACGATCAGGGCGAGACCTGGGATTACGCCAACAACATTCCAATAGGCCAGTTCTACCAGATACACGCGGACAACCGGCAGCCCTTCTACTACATTATGGGCGGGCTCCAGGACAACGGGAGCTGGACGGGGCCGAGCCGCACGCGCGAGCCTGCGGGGATACTGAACGACGATTGGCGGATGGTGAGCTTCGGCGACGGCTTCTACATGCTCAACCACCCGGACGACCCCGAGCTTTACCTTTCCGAATCCCAGTCGGGCGGGATCGTGCGCACAGACTTTCGCAACCGCGAGCAACAGGAGATGACCCCGGATGCGTCAAGCCAGGGCGGCCCCGCTAAAGATCAGAAGTATCGCTTCAACTGGAACTCGCCGATAATCCCGTCGCCGCACGACAAGAACACCGTCTACTTCGGCTCGAACGTCGTCTTCAAGTCCACGGACTTCGGCAAGTCCTGGGCGAAGATCAGCGACGATTTGACGACGAACGATCCCGAGAAGCAGAAAGAGGCGGGTGGCCCCGTTGCCAACGAAAACACATCGGCCGAGTATAACACGACCATCATCAGCCTCGCGGAATCGCCCGTCGCAGCCGGTACGATCTGGGCGGGCACGGATGACGGGAACATCCAGGTGACGACCGACGGCGGCAAGACGTGGACGAATCAAATCAAGAATGTTCCCGGACTTGGCGCGAGCTCTCTCGTCTCGCACGTCGAGCCTTCGCGGAAGGGCGCCGCAGTGGCTTACGCGTCGTTCGACCGTCACATGCTCGACGACTTCCGCCCGTACATTTTTAAGACCACAGACGGAGGCCGCAAGTGGACCAACATCTCCGGCGATCTGCCGGATAAAGCTCACGTCTGGATCGTACGCGAAGACCCGAAGAATCCTAACCTGCTTTACGCGGGGACAGAGCTCGGGCTGTTCGCCTCTTACTCGGGCGGGTCGAAGTGGGTGAAGATCGGAATGAAGAACCTGCCTACGGTCGCAGTGCATGACATCATAGTCCACCCGCGAGACAATGATTTGATACTCGCGACGCACGGGCGCAGCATATGGGTATTCGATGACGCCACCCCTATCCAGCAGATGAGCTCCGAGGTACAGGCGTCAGACGCTCACCTTTTCGACATACGCCCGGCGATTCGCTTCACCACGCGCTTCACACGTTACGGCATCGGTGACAAGCCCTTCACGGGGCCGAACCCGCCTTACGGCGCGCTGATAACATATTATTTGAAAGAGAAGCCCGACGATAAGACTACGGTGAAGCTGCAAGTCCTCAACAGCAGCGGAAAAGTGATACGGGAAAACGACAGGGTCCCGAAAGAGAAGGGGCTGAACCGCATCGCGTGGGATTTGCGAGAAGAGGGCGCGCGCCAGCGCCGCCCGCCCAGCGAAGATGAGATAGCTTTCTTTGGCGGGCCGCGCGGGCCACAGGTCTTGCCGGGGACATACACCGTGAAGCTGATCGTCGGCTCGAAGACACAGGAGAAGCGCGTCGATGTCCGCCTCGACCCGACGATCACCGTCGCCCAGGCCGATCTTCAGACGCAGTACGATCACGCCTTGAGGCTTCGCGATATGCAATCGTCGATGACCGACGCTATACGCTCGCTCGACTCGGTCAAGGTGCAGCTAGAGCAGATCGAAAAGACCGTAAAGGACCGCATGCCCGATGCGTCTGCCGATTTGACAAAGGCGCTCGGCGACTACAAGAAGCAGGTCGACACCCTTCTCGGCTCGATCGCGCGGCCTGCCGACGCGCCGGGCTTTGGCGGCGGAGCCAGGTTGTCGGAGAAGATAGGCGGCCTCTTCTTCACCGTCGAAGGCGTGAACGCCGCGCCCACACCGTCGCAGCGGGAGTATTTCGGCGAGCTTCAGGCTGAGTTTCCGAAGAAGGTAGACGAGGTGAACAGGTTTCTCACGCAGACCGTGCCGCAGATGAACGAAACGCTCAAGCGGCACAACGCCCCGACGCTCGTTGCGGGCAAGCCTGTCGAGAAGCCGCGATAGGGTGATTGATTTGCCACAGAGGCACGGAGACACAGAGTTTATTACTATTCTTATCTCTATGTCTCGGTGCCTCTGTGGCATTGATTAATCTAAAGGAGCTATAGCGATGCTCAGCGATCCTGATATAAGAGTCGTCGCCGATATTACTCGCGTCCATGCGCAAAAGAGGCCCGACATAGTGGCGATCGTCTTCGAGGGGCGCGAGACTACTTACGCGGAGCTTGACCGGCGAGCCAGCCGGGTAGCAAATGGGCTAATCGATGCCGGATTGAAGCCTGAATGCAGGGTCGCCGTCCTTGATAAGAATACGGACTCTTTCTTCGAGGTTCTGTTCGGCGCGGCGAAGGCCGACTGCGTGCTCGTCGCCGTGAACTGGCGACTCGCGCCGCCCGAAATCGCTTACATAATAAACGATTCGACCGCTGAGGTTCTCTTTGTTGGCGAAGAGTTCTTTCCGGTAATCGAAAAGGTCCGCGACGAGCTTAAGAATGTAAACAAGATCATCACACTCAGCGGGACGCACGAGAGATGGGAAGCATACGAGCACTGGCGCGACGCTCAAAAAGAAGACGATCCACATTTGAAGGTTGTGAGCGACAATGTAGTGCTCCAGATGTACACGAGCGGGACGACGGGCCGCCCAAAAGGCGCGCAGTTGACTAACGACAACCTGCTCTCCTTATTGCCCACAAGCCTGGCAGAGTGGGGGGCATGGGGGGACCGCGACGTGAATCTGGTCTGCATGCCCGTCTTTCACATCGGCGGGAGCGGTTACGCACTGGTCGGCTTTTACGCGGGGATCAAGACGGTGCTGCTCCGCGAACCAAATTGCGATTTGATTCTGAAGCTCATATCTGAGCATAGCGTGACAAAGGCGTTTTTCGTTCCTGCATTGTTACTTTTCTTACTCCAAACTCCTGGCATTGAGGGCACGGACCTATCAAGCCTGGACCTGATCTTCTACGGCGCGTCGCCCATACCTCTCGACCTGCTGCGCAACGCGATGCAGAGGTTCGGGTGCAAGTTCGCGCAGGTCTACGGGCTGACGGAGACGACGGGGGCCATCACCTATCTGCCGCCTGAAGACCACGACCCGAACGGTAACCTTCGCATGCGCTCATGCGGCAAGTCTCACGGGATGGTCGAGATTCGCGTAGTAAATTTGGAAGGGACCCCCCTGCCTGCGGGCGAGGTGGGAGAGATAATCTGCCGGTCGCGACAGAATATGAAAGGCTACTGGAACCTGCCGGAAGAGACGCAGAGGACCATTCGCGGCGAGTGGTGTTACACGGGCGACGCGGGTTATCTGGATGAGGACGGTTTTTTATACATACACGACCGCGTGAAGGATATGATCGTTTCCGGCGGGGAGAACATTTATCCGGCGGAAGTCGAAAGCGTGTTGTTCGGCCACCCGGCGGTCGCCGACGTTGCGGTCATAGGCGTGCCCGACGACCGCTGGGGCGAAGCGGTAAAAGCCATCGTGGTCAAAAAACCCGGCGTCGAGGTAGAGGGCGCGGAGATCATCGCGTACGCCAGGGATCGAATTGCACATTACAAAGCGCCGAAGTCAATCGATTTCATCGAAGCGCTCCCGCGCAATCCTTCGGGAAAGATTCTCAAGCGCGAGCTTCGCAAGCCTTATTGGGAAGGGCGCGACCGCCAGGTGAACTGAAGTGCTGAGTGCTGAGTAATAGATGTTTTCGCATGGACAGTCGTCTCGCATTTATCACTCAGCACTCAGCACTTCTTCTCGGGCACGCGCGAGCGCTTCGCCGACTCGCTCGGGCGAAGTGCCGCCGCGCACAGATTTGCTTCTGAGAGATGCGTCCAGCGTGAGCGCGTCGTAAAGCGTTTCATCAAACAACGGCGAAAATCTGCGGTACTCTTCAAGCGACAACTCTCCGAGCGATTTACCTTGCTCGATGGCGTAGCTGACGACTCGGCCTACCAGGTCGTGCGCGCGGCGAAACTCAAGCCCGCGACGCGCAAGATAGTCGGCCAGGTCCGTAGCATTCGAATACCCTTCGCCGGCGGCGCGGCTTGCGCGCTCGCCATTGACGCGGATGTTGCCGATCACTGTCGTCATCACCGAAAGCGACCCTCGCAGGGTGTCTATGGCGTCAAACAGTGCCTCTTTGTCTTCTTGCATGTCTTTGTTGTAGGCCAGCGGCAACCCTTTCATCATCGCAAGCAGCGCCGCCTGATGGCCGAAGACGCGCGCCGCTTTGCCTCGTATCAGCTCAAGTGAATCCGGGTTCTTTTTCTGAGGCATCAGCGATGAACCCGTCGAGACGGCGTCCGACAGTTCCACAAACCCGAACTCCGCAGTCGAGTAGATTATCAAGTCTTCGCTCAACCGGCTCAGGTGGACCATAACGATCGCAGCCGCGCCCACAAACTCGATCACGAAATCCCGGTCGCTCACCCCGTCGATGCTGTTTTCCGTGAGCCCCTCAAAGCCGAGTCTGTGGGCCACCTTCTCGCGGTCAACCTGAAACCCCGTCCCGGCAAGAGCGCCCGCCCCCAGCGGCAATCTGTTCGCGCGCATGCGCGCTTCGCCTAAGCGCTCGCGGTCGCGCTTCATCATCTCGAAGTAGGCCAGGAGATAATGCGCGAACAAGACGGGCTGCGCTCGCTGCAGGTGAGTGTAGCCGGGCATCACCACGTCGCGGTTCGCTTCGGCCAGCTCGACTATTGCGCGCTGTAGTCCGATTAGCAGGTCGCGTACTTCGTCGGTCTGACCGCGCAGAAAAAGCCTCAGCGCGGTCGTGACCTGGTCGTTGCGGCTGCGGCCCGTGTGCAGCTTGTAGCCCGCGTCCCCTATGGCCTGGACAAGCTCGGCCTCGATGAAGCTGTGCACGTCTTCCGCGTCGCGGCTTTCGAGGTAGCCTGCCTCTTCGCGCGAGCGGCGCAGTATCTCTTTCAAACCCAGCTCGATCTTGCGAGCTTCGTCGCCGTCGATTACGCCCGCGTCAAAGAGGGCTTCCGCGTGCGCGAGGCTCGCTTCGATGTCGGCCTCGATCAATCGCCTGTCGAATGAAAAGGAGGCATTGAACCGGGCAAACTCGGCGTCGGCCTCTCCTTTGAATCTTCCGCCCCAGAGCTTCATAATTATTTCCCCGATCAGCAGTCCAGCATACTATCGACGCTGCAATGCTTACAAAGCAATGAAGGCAACTTTGGTTGACTCGGCCACACGCTTCTATCTAACATGCTCTCTGGCGAGAGCATCTTTAAGAAAAGACCTGGAAAGACTGACGTGTTGTAAATGAGAACCTATATTACCATCGCGCTTGTCGTTATTTTTCTTCTGCCCGTGGCCGCATCGGCGCAAGCCCCGCCGACTACTGTCCCCGACCGGAAGCCCACTTTGAGGCGCGACCGCACGCTGAAGGTCGTCTATCCGAGGATCATTCAGTACGAAGACGAGCGAGTCGCTCACAACGAGCTGATTGATATGCTCATCTCATCGCACGGGGGCGCGCGACGCCGAGCGATACTGGCGCTCGGCAGGATAGGCTATCCGACGGGCGTGGCGCCGCTGATAGATGTGTTGAACAACGACCGCATCCCCGAGATGCGCGCCCTGGCAGCTTTTTCGCTCGGAGAAACCGAGAGCCACTACGCAGCCTCGGACCTGATGGCGCGCTTTTCGGTTGAAAAGGAGGCGTCCGACCTTGTGCGCGCGCGCGCTGCGGAAGCGCTCGGCAAGATCGCGTCAAACAACCTCTCGGCCAGAGCCCTCGGCCCGTTCGGAATCAAATCGATCACGGATGCGCTCGTCGCGCTGTTGCCGCCCGCAGACAAGACTCTCTCAGACGAACAGAAGCTCATCGCGTCGCTCACGCTCACGGCGCTGCTCAGGCTCAGGCAGCCTTCAAGCTTACAGGCCATTGCCGGTCAGCTCCGCTCGACGGACGCGGACATAAGATGGCAAGCGGCCAACGCGCTCGCGCGAATACGCGACGGGATTCAGGTGGCAACGCCCGCGCTTCTGCCTTTGCTCGACGACAAAGAGCCTCTTGTGCGCGCGAACGCCGCCCGCGCTCTCGGCGTGGCTAAAGAAGCAGGCGCGGTCGAGCCGATCCTCAAACTGCTTGCGGACTCGGACGAGCGGGTGGTCGCGAACGCCATAAACGCGCTAGGCACAATAGCAAGCCAGCGCGCGGTCGAGCCCCTCATAGCTTTAGGCAGTAAACAACTGGACGGCTATCGCGCGTTCAACCGTGAGAAGAATGGCGTCCCATCGCAACAGAACCTCCTGCTCCTGATAGCAACCGCGCTCGGTAACATTAAAGACACTCGCGCCGTCGCGTTTCTCAAAACAGTTCGCCTCCTCGACGGTTATCCTGGCCGCTTCCCCGAGGTTGAAGTGGCGGTCGCTAAATTCGGCGAGGCGGTCTTCTTCGACCTGCCCGAAGCCGTGAGTCTGCCGAAAGAGGATTGGAAAGCCGTTGCCGCTTACGCGCAAGGTCTTGGGCAGTTGGGGACAAACCGCGCGCGCGCGATGCTGGGCGATATGCTGGCGGGAAAAATCTATGGCAAGCCCGACCCGCGCGCCGTTTCAGACATACTTAATGCGATGGCTGCGGCGAAGGTCGAAAATCTGCGCGAAACTCTGCTGGCGCAGTTGAAGGCCGAAGACGTAATGGTGAGGACGACGGCGGCCACGCTGCTCGGAGAGCTTAACGACGCGTCGGAGCCGGTGATTCGCGCGCTCGAAGACGCGTACCGCGCGGCGCGTGCGGATAAGATGAACGACGCGCGAATCGCCATCATCGAAACGGCCGACAAGCTGAAGCACCCGATGAATTTTCAGGTGCTGGGGGAGGAGACTCGTGACGAAGATTACGTCGTCAGGCTGAAGGCCGCAGAGCTTTTGCGCAGCTCGACGGCCCCTCTACCCGCGCCGACGACCAGGCTGCAGATCGGGAAAGTCGAAACTAAACATGAAAAGGATTACTACCGCCGCCTTTCGCAGTTCGGGCTCAGGGCGAAGAACCCCGTCGCGGTATTGCACACGAAGAAGGGCGAGATACGAATTGAGCTACTGGCGAGCGACGCGCCTATGACGGCGGATAACTTTATCCAGCTGGCGCGCAGCGGCTTCTACAACGGGCTGACCTTTATGCGAGTGGTGCCGAACTTCGTGATACAGGGTGGCGACCCGCGCGACGATATGAACGGCGGCCCGGGCTATCAAATCCGCGACGAGATCAACCTGCGGCCTTACGGGACGGGCGCGGTCGGCATGGCGCTTTCGGGAAAGGACACGGGCGGCAGCCAGTTCTTCATCACGCACTCGCCCCAGCCGCACCTCGACGGCGGGTACACAGTCTTCGGGCAGGTGATTGAAGGGATGGATACCGTAAACCGCATAGCTCGCGGCGACCGCATAGAGCGCGTGGAGATAATCGAGCCGACGACGCAACCAAAATAGATGGCCGGGTCGCTTTATCGGGTTTCTTCATCGAAACATTTATCCGGAACTCCACCGCAAACGATCAAAAGATAGACATAAGCTAACGCCATCTCTGGGGCCAGCCTAACCCATCCAAGCTTGCTCTTAATCTTTTGCCAGAATGTTTTTCCAAATGCGACTCTCTTTATCTCTGATCGCGGGATGATCTCGACCTTGCCATTTCGATGTATTTCAATCTGGTCAGACTTCTCGCGGTGCAGCTCGCCAGTAATCTTTTTTCCATTCTTAAGTGTTATTCGCGTTTGGACGCCGGGACAACTAGATGTTCTACAACCTTGATGGTCAGGAACCCGTGTCTCTGCCTGGCTCGCTAGCCCATTCGCAGGCAACAGCAGCAAACTCATCATAATGATTGAAACTATAATCAGTCGCATGGGGTTTTCCTTTCGAGTCGCAATCGGGTTTGATAGACGCGGTGATGTCAGGCTAATCTTGCGATGCGCTCGTTACAATCAGGCTTGTGACACTTTTTAAACTGACACAATGACTTATTTGGAGAATGCTATGGCAGCTTATGTTCCTCCCGGCGAGCAGCTAGTCGTTGAGCTCTACGTTCGCGACATAAAGCGATCGCGCGAGTTTTACGAGAAGCTCGGATTTGAGATGGACCGCGACGACGGCAATTTTCTCGTGCTGAAGTGGGAAGACGCGCTGCTGTTTCTCGAAGAGGTCAAAGACGCGCCGCCCCCGCCCGCCGCCCCCGTCGGCAACATCCGCATTATGGTCCCGGACGTGGACTCTTACTGGGAGTTGTCCGAGCGGATTGGCGCCGAGGTGATAAGACCGATCGAGGATCGTTATTACGGGCTGCGAGACTTCACCATTGCCGGGCCTGACGGGCTTGCGATTCGCTTCGGGACAAGAATTTCAGATCATAATTAATTCCGGCGCACCTCAGGCCCCCGGCAAATCATCAAAGCCAGCGAATCATGAATCGTCGCGACTTCTTAAAACAGAGCTCGCTTGTCGCAGCCGCGCTTTACGGCTCCAGGCTCGATCTGTTTGCCTCAACCCAGAAAGAGATCGAGCGGAAGGGGCGCGCGAAGCGCGTCATCGTCGTCGGAGCGGGACTTGCGGGCCTCGCCGCTGCGTACGAGCTCGCGCGCGTGGGCCACGACGTTACGGTAATCGAAGCTCAAACTCGTCCGGGCGGGCGCGTGCTGACTCTGCGCGAGCCGTTTGCCGACGGTCTGCACGCCGAAGCGGGCGCGGCGCGCATTCCTGTTGATCACAACCTGACGATGAAGTATGCGAAACACTTCAATCTGCCGCTCGAACCGATGTACCCGTCCGCAGGCACTTTTGTCGCTTATGATAAAGGCAACCGCGCGGAGATAAACTGGCGGCTGTACGCTGCGGCTGTCGAGCGAGCGGTCGGAGTGATCCTGGGACCGGACGTGAATCTCTGGTCCAAGATACGAGGCGGAAACGATCTGCTGCCGAAAGCGATGGCGGCAAAACTTTCGGAGAAGATCATCTACGGCTCACCGGTCACTAGAGTCGAGCACGACTCCAAAGGCGCGCGCGCATTCTTTTCGGATAAAGGCTCGCCTCAAACGCTGGCGTGCGATTATCTGATTTGCGCGGTGCCGTTCGGCGTTATTAAGAGAATTGAATTCGCTCCACAGCTTTCATCACAGAAGCGGAAAGCGATTGACGAGACTACGTACGCCTCGATAACGCGCGCCTTCGTTCAAACCGCAAATCGCCGCTGGGCGGATCGAGGGTTTAACGGCTTCGGCGTGACGGACGACCCTATGGAAGTCTGGCAACCCACGTTCACGCAGCCCGGCCGTCGCGGAATACTGATGGCCTACGCGAGGGGAAATTATTCTCAGCGGCTGACGGCGATGAAAGAGGGCGAGCGCGTCGACCATGTGATTGCGCGGATGGAGATGATGTTTCCCGGCGCTCGCGCAGAGGTTCAAATGGGGCTAACGAAGTGCTGGGACCTGGACGAGTGGGCGCGCGGCGCGTGGGCGGATACGAACTGGGGAAAGCTACATAAGGTCTTCCGGGCGGAAGGTCGAATTCATTTCGCGGGAGATCATCTCTCTTCCGCCTCTTCGTGGATGCAAGGCGCGCTCGAATCAGGCAATCGCGTTGCGAGGGAAGTTAATGACTCGCGATGATCGCTTAGGGGGTTGCTGCGGCTGATCCGGCAGGCTCCGAAGTAAGTCAACCTGGCGGCCAGGAAAGGGCGCGGCCACCCAGCACGTGAACATGAAGGTGGGGCACGCTCTGGCCCGCCGCGTCGCCCGTGTTTATTACAACACGGTAGCCGCTCTCGGCTATATCCAACTGGTTCGCCACCTTCGCTGCGGTATAGAGGAGATGACCCAGCAGCGACAGGTCTAATTTCGATGCGTCGTTGAGCGATTCCAGGTTGTGCTCGCGCGGGATCAGCAAGACGTGGACAGGTGCTTGCGGGTTGGAATCCTTGATCGCCACGAGTTGTTCGTCATGATAGACGACCTCGGCTGGCGAATCGCCTGCGGCGATGCTGCAAAAGATACAACTTTGTTCCGGCATATTCTCCATGATTTTCTCTATCACATTATCAACCAGTCAGCGCAACCGAGTCAAATTTAGTTTTCAGTTTTAGGTTTCCAGTTTTTAGCTCTAATGCTGAAAACTGTCTAATCTCTGAATCTATCGATATCGGCGCCGACCGATGTCAGCTTCTCCTCTATCTTTTCGTACCCCCGGTCGATGTGATACACGCGGTCGATTATCGTTTCCCCTCTCGCTGCAAGGCCCGCAAGCACGAGCGATGCCGACGCGCGCAAATCCGACGCCTGGAGCCGCGCCCCCATCAATTCGCCGTCCCCTTCTATGACCGCCTGCCGCCCGTTGATGTGTATCCGCGCGCCCATGCGGAGCAGCTCCGAAGCGTGCATGAAACGGTTCTCAAAAATAGTCTCGGTGATGATTGACATGCCGCGAGCCTGCGTCATCAGCGTCATGTATTGAGCCTGCATATCTGTCGGGAATCCCGGGTAAGGCAAGGTCGTAACGTCGGAAGGCATAGTCGAGTCCGCCGCGCGAACGCGCAACGCAAAGGAGTTCGGCTGCTCTATGCGGACGCCCGTTTCGCGGATCTTATCGATCACAGCCGTCAGGTGTTGGGGCGAGCAGTTCACTATTTCAAGCTCGCCGCCCGTGATGGCCGCGGCCGCTAAGAACGTGCCCGCCTCTATGCGGTCGGGAATGATCGTGTGCTCTGCCCCGCCCAGCTCGCGGACGCCTTCAATGGCGATCGTGCTGGTCCCGGCGCCTTGAATGCGCGCGCCCATCTTGTTTAGCAGGTCGGCGAGGTCGGTCACCTCCGGCTCGCGCGCGGCGTTGTTGAGCACAGTCTCGCCGTCGGCAAGCGAGGCGGCCATCATCAGGTTCTCAGTACCCGTCACAGTGACTTTGTCGAAGTATATTTCGCGCCCTTGCAAGCGGTCGGCGCGCGCAACAACGTCGCCGCCTTCGAGCGAGACCGACGCCCCGAGCTTTTCGAAACCCGTCAGGTGGAGATCGATGGGTCGCTGGCCGATGGCGCACCCGCCCGGCATAGAGACTCGCGCTTCGCCGAAGCGCGCGAGCAGCGGCCCGAGCGCCAGCACGCTGGCTCGCATGGTCTTTACCAGATCGTAAGGCGCTTCAAAAAACTCTACCTTTGCGGCTGAGATCTTCAGCGTCCTCAGCTCGGGCATCAGCACCGTGCAGCCGAGGTCTTCGAGCAATCGGCGCATGGTGATGATGTCGCGGACATATGGCAGGTTGTGAAGTGTTAAGGTCTCCGGCGTCAGGAGCGCGGCAGCCATGCAGGGCAGCGCGGAGTTTTTCGCGCCGCTCACCTGGATGCGCCCTTCGAGCGGTCGCCCGCCGGTTATGCGAAATTTATCCATCCCCTCATCACACTCTAGTCGGCTTTATTTTGAGTGTGATGTTAACACACGGCGAACAGGGCTGAATAGATAATAGTGGGCGTTAGGATATTGCTCAGACTGTTTTGGCAAGCAGTGGTGAGTCGGTGATCTCCCAGGCCGTGTCGTCGCGCAGCACGCGCGAGACGAGCGCCGTATGCACGCCGTGACCAGTGCGCTCCGCTTCGACGTGACCGAGCAGTGGCATTCCGAAAAGCGCCAGGTCGCCGATGATGTCTATGATCTTGTGTCGCACAAACTCGTCGCTGTGGCGAAGCCCTTCGCGGTTCATTATCCCGCCTTCGGGCGTCAGCACTATCGCGTTATCTAAGGAGCCGCCGCGCGCCAGCCCCATGTTGCGGAGCGTGGAAATCTCGTTCAGGAATCCGAAGGTGCGGGCCGACGCCACTTCCCTGCCGAAATGGCCGTCGCTGATCTCAAGCTCGCGGCGCTGTGTGCCGATCATCGGGTGAGGAAACTCTATCAGGCACGAGATTGAAAACCTCGGCGCGGGGCTTATGCTCATCCTCCTGTTGCCTTCGGCGACTTCGACGCGCTTCAAGACGCGCAAGAATTCGCGCGGGGCTTCGAGCGTGGTTATCCCGGCTTGCTCTATCATCTCAATAAACGGTTCGGCGCTGCCGTCGAGTATCGGGACTTCAAGCGAATCGATCTCTATGATGCAGTTATCGACGTGGCTCCCGGCGAGCGCGGCGAGCAGGTGCTCGACCGTGGCGATCATGACGCCTTTTCGCATCAGCGTGGTAGCGTAACTGACCCGCGCGACGTACTGAGGCGCTGCCGGTATCTCGAAATTATTCAGGTCGGTTCGGCGGAAAACGTACCCCGTGTAAGCTGGAGCCGGATTGATAGTGATTCGGACCGCTTCCCCCGTGTGTAGCCCGTGGCCGCTGGTCGAGACTGCTCTTGCGAGCGTTGTCTGTTGGATCAAAAGAGCTTCTCCTCAAACTTGTGATAACCACAATTTATTCAATTATACGGCAATGGCCGTGCCATCACGCAGAGAATTCGCGAACCTCGTTTTCTTGAAAAAAGCGCCGTTCCGGCCCGCTCATGGGTTATCAAATGTGGCAAGTAAGCTACACAGGTGTTGACTATCGTCATCTGGTCAAGGCAGCCCGCAGCGGCTAGAATGTGGCTTTCGGCTTCAGATTTACTAAAAGGAGAATTGATGAAAGCGACTGCAAACATACCCATCGGCGCACAGGCGGAGAGGTTCGTAGAGGTGAGCAGAGACCTTACCGTGGCCCATTTTCACAACGACATGCCCGAGGTATACGGCACGCCGATGATGATCTATCTGATGGAAGTGGCGGCAGCCGCAGCGATAGAAGAGTATCTGCCCGAAGGCTGGGTCTCGGTAGGAGTTGTCGTCAACGTCAAACACCTGGCGGCGACGCCCACGGGGTTCAGAGTCAAGGCGCGGGCCGAAGTAGTTGAGGTGAGCGATTCGACTATCACCTTCACGGTCGAAGCGCACGACGGCGTCGAAAAGATCGGCGAAGGGACTCACGTTCGCGCGCCGGTAAACATGGAGCGATTCATGCAGCGGGTCAAAGCCAAAACGGGTCGCTGACCTTCGCTGATCGAGGAGGCAAACTCTCTTGCGCTGCCGCCGAGTGACTTGATACTTTTGAGTGCGAGCGGAGGCGCAGGGGGCCTGGTGGTTCTCGCGGGCTTCAAACCCGTTGCGGGTCGCCGAGAGGCGGCCTGGGTGGGTTCGATTCCCACACGCCTCCGCCAAAAAGAAAGTGCTGAGTGTTGAGTGCTGAGTCCTGAGTAAAAGAGAGTAGGACACAGGCATTGATTCTTCACTCAGGACTTAGGAAGGACTTGGGAGATTATGCCAAAGACAACCATCGCTTGCGCCCAGATCGATTGCCGAATCGGCGATGTTGAATCGAATCGGTCAAAAATTATTGATCGGATAAGCGAGGCCGCAGACCGCGCGGCCCGGCTGGTCATCTTCCCTGAATGCGCGATCACCGGCTACGCTTTCGAGTCGCTCGAAGAGGCCGCGCAGTTTGCAGAGCCGATCGACGGGCCGACTGCTGAAGCCGTGGCGCGCGCCTGCCAGCAGACCGGCCTCTACGCCGTCGTGGGGTTTATCGAGAAAGAAGGGTCGCGCTATTTTAACGCAGCGATGCTCGCGGGCCCGGAAGGCGTCATCGGCAGTTACCGGAAAGTTCACCTGCCGTACATCGGCGCTGACCGCTTTCTCACGCCGGGCGACAGGCCGTTTGAAGTCTTCGATCTATCGATAGGGAGGCTGGGAATCTTGATCTGCTACGACATCAGTTTTCCCGAAGCCGCGCGGACGCTCAAGCTGATGGGAGCAGAATTGATTGCGCTTCCGACGAACTGGCCGCCGGGAGCCAAGCGCAACCCCGAGTTCGTCCTCAACGCGAGGGCGCTTGAAAATCATGTCAACTTTGCGGCGACCAACCGTGTAGGCACAGAGCGCGGCTGGCCCTTCATCGGCAGAAGCATCATCGTCGATTTCAATGGCGATACGTTGATCGAAGGCTCAGGCGACGGCGACGAGATGCTCGTGGCCGAGATCGATTTCGAGCAGGCTAATAATAACAGGATTGTAAACGCGCCCGGCACATACGAGATAGATCGCCTGGCCGACCGAAGGCCTGAGTTTTACGAGTTGATAAGTACTCCAATAAAGAGATCGCGCACGGCAAGCTGAGCGAAGCGTAACGCTCAGCTTATTTGTGCGCGGAGATATCTGCCTCGACGACGCGGACCTTGCCGCAATCGTAACAAACCATGACGAGCTGATTTTCGTCGCTTTCCTTGTGAGGTATGCCCCAGTAGTGTCTGTGATTGGTTAGTATTTGCCACAGTGACATAAAATGTTCCCCCGTTGTTTAACCTTGATCGCTGGTCATTCCAATAGCTGCAAACCTGATGCCGCGCGAAAGATTAGAACTTTAGTTTTGTAAGCTCATAAGTGGGCGGGTTTTAGCTTGAGGGATGTTGCGGAGCCTGCCTGTATGAAGGCCTTTCAGCGTATTCTATCGCTCCATCGGCGTACTCAAAAAAGACGCCGATCAGTTTTCAACGAAGCGACGCGAGATTGCCTGAGACGATCTCTCCCAACAGTTGTGTGAACTTCGATCGAGGGATGACGTGATCGCAGCCCGCGGCTTGGGCGCGGCGTATCAAATCGACCTGGACGTGCGAGACGAATCCGACCACGGGGACGCGGCTGAGTTCGGGACGAGATTTGAGCGACTCTATGGCTTGAACCGGGTCGAGCCGGTCAGAGTTGAGATCGATTATCACAAGCTCTGGAGGCTCCGTGGCGAGAAGGTCAATGTCGGCGAGCGATTTTATGCGCTCGACACGGCTGCCGGCGCGCTCGGCTGCGCCCGCGATCTTTGAGACGAAGAACATGTCGTCGACGACAAGCCCAATCCTTAGCATCACCGCTCCTTTCGGGTTTTATGTTAGGCTACTGAGACTTTCTTATGCAACGGCTGTGACTAGCTTGAAATAATTGCGAGCTTGCCGCTATCATTCCGCATTCAGATGTGAGAGGGTGGAAACCAAGATTCAACTCACCGCAGAGACGCAGAGAAAACGTATTAGAGAGAACATAATTCTGCTCTGGGTGAACTCTGTGTACTCTGCGCCTCTGCGGTGAGTTCTATCTGTGAACTGAACCTGGCTCCTTTCAATCATTCAAATCTTAAACAGTGGATAAAAGCACCTGTTGAGGAGGAAACAGCTTTGAAACCAGTCCGTAGTTTTCTGCCGATCTGTTTAATGCTTGCTTTAATGCCCGCGCCGCTTTCTGTTTTTGCCCAAGAAGAGAAAGCAGCCGAGAAGGCGGCCATCGAGAAGGCAAAGCAAGAGGATGCCAAAAAACCTCCGGCTGAAAAGCCCGCCCAGGAAGAAGCGCGTAAGCCTCCTGATCCGATGTCCGCCGCTACGTTCGCGGGGCTAAGGGCGCGGTCGATAGGCCCGGCCTGGACATCAGGCCGCGTAGTCGCTTTTGCGGTCCACCCGGCTGACCGCAGCCACTATTATGTGGGCGCGGCTTCGGGCGGCGTGTGGAAGACTACTAACTCCGGCACGACCTGGACGCCGGTCTTTGATAACGAAGGCTCTTATTCGATAGGTGCGGTGACGCTCGATCCAAAGAACCCGCTGACGGTATGGGTCGGCACGGGAGAAAACAACAGCCAGCGAAGCGTCTCTTACGGCGACGGCGTCTACCGCTCGGACGACGGCGGCAAGAGCTGGAAAAACGTCGGCCTCAAATCTTCAGAGCACATCGCGCGCATACTAATCGACCCGCGCGACTCGAACCATGTCTATGTCGCGGCGCAGGGGCCGCTGTGGGGGCCCGGAGGTGACCGAGGGCTTTTTAAGACTACGGACGGCGGCAAGACCTGGAAGAATATTCTGGCGATAAGCGAGCACACGGGCGTAACGGATGTCGCAATCGATCCGGGAAGCCCAGACACACTTTACGCGGCTTCGTACCAGCGCCGCCGCCACGTGTGGACGCTGATTAACGGCGGACCCGAAAGCGCGCTCTATAAATCTACGGACGCGGGAGCAAGCTGGACGAAATTGACCAGGGGGCTTCCCAATGTAGAGATGGGGAGAATCGGGATCGCAATCTCGCCCGCAGACATGAACGTCATTTACGCTACGGTCGAGGCTGCGGATCGTCGCGGCGGCGTATTCCGCTCAACCGACCGAGGGTCAACCTGGGAGCGGCGCAACGAATTTGACTCGACCGCTATGTACTACGGCAAGATCGTCGCCGACCCCAAGGACGTTGACCGGGTCTACGTGATGAACGTCTTCATCATGGTGAGCGACGACGGGGGCCGGACGCTGCGTCGGCTCGGGGAGCGAAACAAGCACGTAGACAACCACGCGATGTGGATAGACCCGGCCAACACGAATTACTATCTGGTGGGCTGCGACGGCGGTGTTTATGAAAGCTTTGATCGCGGCGCGAACTGGGCGTTCAAACCCAACCTTCCCATAACACAATTCTACGACGTGGCCGTAGACAACGCGACGCCGTTTTACAACGTATACGGCGGGACGCAGGACAACTTCAGCATGGGCGGCCCGGCTCGCACGCGCTCGTTATCCGGGATAACGAATGCCGACTGGTTTGTGACGCTGGGCGGGGACGGATTCCGCTCACAGGTCGACCCGGAAGACCCGAACATAGTTTATTCGGCTCTGCAATACGGCTACCTGTCGCGGTTCGACAAGCGGACGGGCGAGCGCATGGGCATTCAGCCCAAGGAGCCGCGCGGAGAGGAACCGCTCCGCTATAACTGGGACTCGCCTTTTATCATCAGCCCGCACCTGAACACGCGGCTTTACTTCGCTGCGAACAAGCTGTTTCGCACGGACGACCGGGGCGACACCTGGAAGGCCGTAAGCCCCGAGCTTTCGCGAGCGATAGACCGCAACAAGCTGCCCGTGATGGGCAAGGTGTGGGGAGCCGATGCCGTATCCAAACATGCCTCGACTTCGTTTTATGGCAACGCAACGGCGCTCGCCGAATCGCCAAAGAAAGAGGGCTTGATCTACGTGGGCACGGATGACGGGTTGATACAGGTGACCGAAGACGGCGGGAAGAACTGGCGGAAGATCGAGAAATTCCCCGGCGTTCCCGACATGACTTATGTCAGCCGCATCACAGCTTCCAACCACGACGCGGAGACGGTCTACGCCGGTTTCGAGAATCACAAGAACGCGGACTTTGCGCCTTACCTGCTCAAGAGCACGGACGCTGGAAAGAGCTGGACATC
This sequence comes from Blastocatellia bacterium, assembly GCA_036277095.1. Classification (GTDB taxonomy): domain Bacteria; phylum Acidobacteriota; class Blastocatellia; order UBA7656; family UBA7656; genus DASUNP01. The sequence continues at coordinate 83,023 of DASUNP010000074.1, read as the reverse complement.
TATCAAGAACAACCTCCCCGCCAACGGGCCCGTGCTGGCGATAGCGGAAGATCACGTCAACCCGAGCCTGCTTTTTGTAGGCACTGAGTTCGGATTGTTCTTTTCGATCAACGGCGGGCAGAAGTGGGTCCAGCTCAAGGGAGGGCTGCCGACGATCGCGGTCCGCGACCTGGTCATTCAAAAGCGCGAGAATGATCTTGTGATCGCTACGTTCGGGCGCGGCATCTACGTACTCGACAACTACACGCCGCTGCGCGTTTTGAGGACCGAGACGCTCGCCGAAGAGAGCCACATGTTCCCGGTAAAAGACGCGCTGATGTACATCCAATCGCAGCCTCTCGGCGGGCGCGGCAAGTCTCAGCAGGGCGAAGCGTTTTTTACAGCCGATAACCCGCCTTACGGCGCTGTGTTTACTTACTACCTGAAAGAGCCGCTCAAGACCAGGAAACAGCGCCGCCAGGAGGCCGAGAAGGAAGCCGAGCGGAGAAAGGCTGCGGCCCCCTACCCGAGCCGTGATGACATCAGGGCGGAGGAGGAAGAAGAGCCGCCGGCTTTGATATTGACCGTCTCGGACGCTTCGGGCCGAGTCGTTCGCAGGCTGACCGGTCCCGTCACGGTCGGCGTTCATCGCATCAACTGGGACTTGCGCTATCCGGCTCCGATGCTCCCGCCGCCCAGGCCTCCTGACGCGGACGACCCGTTCGGCGACCCTCCGAGCGGGCATCTCGTCATGCCTGGAAGGTTCAAGGTGACGATGGCCCGGCGCGTGGGCGGGGTGCTGACGCCGCTGGCGGGCGCGCAAGAGTTCACCGTAATGGTCGAGGGGCAGTCCGCGATGACGCCCGCAGACCGCGCTGCGCTCGTCGAGTTTCAACAGAAAGTCGGGCGTTTGCAGCGGGCCGTGAGCGGCGCTCTCGAAACGGCGAACCAGCTAAAGACCCGGTTAGGGCTCATCAAGCGTGCTATTCAAGAGACGCCCGCCGCCGACAACCGGCTGATGGACGACGCGATGGCCTTAGACCGCCGGACCAACGAGATACTTCGCGCACTGCGCGGCGACAATGCGTTTGGATTGCGCAACGAGAACCTGCCGCCTTCGATAACCGCGCGCGTCTTTAGCATAGTGGGCGAGCAGCGCATGTCGACGGCGCGCCCCACCGAGACGCAGGTGGCGCAGTACCAGGCCGCCGCGCAAGAGTTTGAGCAGGCGCTGGCGAGCCTGAAATCCTTGATGGAAACCGACCTTGTCAGGCTTGAAAAGGCTATGGAGGCGGCGGGGGCGCCCTGGACTCCCGGGCGCATTCCCGAATGGAAGGACAATTGACCCGCCATTCGTAGGACCTCGCTTAGAAAAGGCCCCGGTCGCGACCGGGGCCTTTTTCTCATTATTTCGCCCCGCCAAAGTTTTTTTTGATTCAGAAAGATTGTTTGCAAAAAAGAGCATTCCTTTTGCGTCCTATCAAGGTGAAGAAGTTTGAAAAGGTTATGACCCTATCGCTGACTATGATGAACCGGGACATAAGCTTTGATTTTTTTAGAGGCGGCTCCCTTCCGCTCAAGCAACAACAAAGCCGCCTATACGGGCCGGTTCCTTCACTGGCCGGCCATAGAAATCTGGGAGAGGCGATCATCCCCTCGTCGCTCCCAGGCTCTGAGCCTCAACCCTGCCTATAAACCGGCTCTCGCCTGAGAGCCGGGAGGCTCAAAATATAGGGCACGGGGGGCGGTCCACTTCCTGTGCCCTTTTCCCTCCTCAACCCACAAATCCGAATCACCACACGCCCGCGTATTACTGAGCGTCACCGGGCAGAAGTCATCTGCGCGGAAAATAAGATCAACAACTCAAGATTATGTATTCAACAAAGATAAGACAGGAGGAACAACAACCTTGAAGAGAAGAATTATGCTCCACAGCCTTATGACAATAGTTTTGCTGCTCTCGACGCTTGCTCCTCACCGGCAGGCGGAGGCCGGCCAGAGCGGCGACACGCTCTACAAACGATTGGGCGGATACGATGCGGTAGTGGCGGTCGTTGACGACTTTATAGGGCGTCTTGCCAGCGATAAAGAGATAAGCAGGTTTCTCGTAGGTCTCAGCACGGACTCTAAGAAGAGGCTCCGCCAGTTGGTAATCGACCAGATTTGCGCCGCGACGGGCGGCCCCTGTCTCTACACCGGGCGCGACATGAAGACTTCGCATTCGGGCCTGGGCATCAGCGAAAGCGAATGGGACGCGGCGGCAAAACACCTCGTCGCGACGCTCAACAAGTTCAAAGTCCCTAAGAAAGAGCAGGACGAGCTGATGGCAATCGTCTCCACGCTCAAGGGCGACATCGTCGAGAAGAAGTAAGCAGAGCCTCTGGAGTGCGGTGGGCCGTCACCGCACTCCAAATCAGGCCGCCTCTATTCAGTTTCTAAACTTATTCGTGATAGGCATGCGGCGGTCGCGTCCGAACGCGCGCGGCGTGATCTTGATGCCGGGCGGCGATTGCCGCCTTTTGTACTCTGAAGCGTCTACGCGCGTGAGCACCCATCTGACTGTCTGTATATCAAAGCCCATCTCGGCTATCGATTCGGCGCTCATATCATCCTCGATATAGGCTTCAAGTATCGCGTCGAGGATCGGGTAAGGCGGCAACGTGTCCTGGTCCACCTGACCGGGGCGCAGCTCCGCCGAAGGCGCGCGGGTAATTATGTACTCGGGGATCACCGGCTTATCATTGCGATGATTCACGTATTCTGCAAGCTTGTAGACCAGAGTCTTCGGAACGTCTTTCAGCATCGCAAATCCGCCAGCCATATCTCCGTACAGCGTCGAGTAGCCCACGCTCATCTCGCTCTTGTTCCCGGTCGATATGACGAGCCCGCGAAATTTGTTTGAGAGTGCCATCAGGATGTTGCCGCGAATCCGCGCCTGGATGTTCTCTTCCGTGACATCTTCGGGCAGACCGTTAAAGACCCCCGCGAGCATAATTAAGTACTGCTCAAACGTCTCGTCGATCGAGATGACCCTGAAAGGCATCCCGAGGCGTTCGGCCAACGCGCGCGCGTCGCGCTCGCTTTCCGCAGACGAATACCGCGTAGGCATATAGACCGTATGAACATTCTCGGCCCCGATCGCGTCCGCCGCGATCACGGCGGTGATCGCAGAATCGATCCCGCCTGAAAGACCTATATAAACTTTGTCGAACCCATTCTTGCGGACGTAATCTCGCGTTCCCGTGATAAGCGCCATGTAAATCTCTGCGACCTCGTCCAGCCTTTCGTCCGCGCGCTCTGGGATCGGGGGCCGCGCGGCGGGCCTACGCGCCGCGCCGTCGACCGTAATGAAGTAGAGCGAATCGTCCGACGTAACGCGAATCTTCTCGCGGCGGCGGCGCGGGTCGTGCAGCCGCTCCGAGAAGACGCGCTCGACGTTGATGTCTGCGACCACAAGGTCTTCGGCAAACGGACGGCCCCGCGCGATTATGTGGCCGGCCTCGTTAATTATCAGGCTGTTCCCGTCAAAGACCAGCTCGTCCTGCCCACCGAAGAGGTTACAGTAAGCCAGCGCGACGGCGTTGTCTTCGGCGCGAGTGCAGAGCATGCGCTCGCGGTCGAAGCTCTTTCCGGCGTGATAGGGCGACGAAGAGATGTTGACGATAAGGTGGGCATCGCCTACGAGCGATTGCAGCTTCGTCGGCCCGCCGGGGTACCAGATGTCTTCACAGATATTCACGCCCACTCGCGAATCGCCAAACGCATAGACGGGGCAGCGGGACCCGGATTGAAAATAACGCTCCTCATCAAAAACGCCGTAATTAGGAAGAAAAGTTTTGTGATAAACGTCCAGAAGCTTACCGCCCGCGATGACTGCCGCAGCGTTGTAGATGTCCGACCCATCAGTGTCTACGAAACCAACGACGAGCAGTTCGTCCCGGCTCGCTTCGATCACGCGGTCGAGCGCGCGGCGGTTCTCGCGCACGAAGTGAGGGCGGAGCAGAAGGTCTTCGGGAGGGTAAGCGGTGACGGCAAGCTCAGGGAACGCGACGATGTCTGCGCCCGCCGCGCGCGCCCGATTAAGATAATCGAGCACTAGATCAGTGTTGCCTTTCAGATCTCCGACAGTCGGATTAAACTGGGCCAGCGCTACGCGAATAGTATTCATAAAGCAGGGGTCGGGGGCCGGGGGACAGCGATCAGGGTCCGCTACGCCAACCACCGGCTATTGATTCACCTCAACAGTATCGACTATGCCGACGACGGCCGCATCGATAGGGCACTCTTTGCACCCGAACGCCATGCGCGCGGAGCTGCCCTGCACGATCAGAACGGTTTCGTGAACGCCCGCGCCCACCGTATCGACTGCGACGACGTGCCCCTTCTCGTCGCGGCCATCGACGTCGACGAGACGCGCGACTAACAGCTTGCGCCCGTGAAGCCGGTCATCCTTTCGCGTCGCTACTACGGTTCCAACTATGCGTGCAAGAATCATAATATTAGGGGTCGGGGATCAGGGATCGGGGGTCAGGAAGATGAGAATTTTAAATCTCAAATTTGAAATTACAAATCCCTGGCCCCCGATCCCTGATCCGTAGTTTACTTCTCCCGTGACTCGTAGGTTACGGGCAGGTTTTCGTCGACGGAGGAATGAGGTCGCGGTATGACATGGACGCTGACAAGCTCGCCCACGCGCCGGGCCGCCGCCGCGCCCGCGTCCGTCGCGGCTTTTACCGCCGCAACGTCGCCGCGCACTATCGCCGTCACCAGCCCCGCGCCGATCTTCTCGTACCCGATGAGCGTGACGTTGGCGGCCTTCACCATAGCGTCCGCAGCTTCTATCATTGCGACCAGACCCTTAGTCTCGATCATCCCAAGCGCTTCCATATATTCTCCCCTCTTTCAAGTGCGTATTTGATTACTCTCTTTAATTCTTGATCTCGCGGGCCACAAGCCTGGCGGCTTCGGTAATCAGCGCAGTCAACTCTCTTCGAGTGAGCGTGACCGTCTCGTCCCCGTTCGCGTAACCGTGCGAGCGAGGCGCGGCCCCAGTCTGACAGCTTTCGGCGTGGCCTTGAAGGTAACCGCACGCCTGGCAACTGCGAGCCTCCGCGCGCATGTAGCCCGACCGCTCGCGCACGTCTAAGAGCTTCTCGATGGCTTCGGAGGGCAATTCCTTTGGCCGCCCTACGAGCCGGGCTATCAGCGCGATCTTCGCAAAATGCTCAAGCGTCTCCATGCGGTCATAGGCCACTTGCAGGTCCGGCCCGTAAGCGACCGCCCCATGATTTGCGAGCAGCAACGCGTCGTGGTGAGGTATGTAAGGCGAAAGCGAATCCGACACCTCACTGGTCGAAGGCGTGCCGTAGGCGGTCAAAGGTATGCACCCGAGCGTGAGTATCACCTCAGATAGCAGGGGCTTGTCGAGTGGCACGTTGGCCACGGCGAACCCCGTCCCGAACGGCGGGTGCGCGTGGACTACGGCATGCACGTCGGGCCGCAGGCGATAAATCTCCCTGTGCATGGAGAACTCCGATGAAGGGTTACGCTCGTCCCGGCGCAGCTTGCGGCCATTGATGTCGACAAGGACCAGCATCTCTTCGGTCATCCGCCCCTTGCAGACCATCGTGGGCGTCGTAAGTATGGTCCCGTCCTCAAGCCTCGCGCTTATGTTGCCGTCGGATGCGGCGATGAAACCGCGCTCGTAGACCGTGCGGCCTATCTCGACTATGCGTTGTCTTAGCTCGCGCTCAGTCTGCATAAAAGTGATCGATTCAACCTGCTATTCGCCTCAAAGTGTCCCGTGACATACGCCGTCGTGTCAAGCTAATGACGCGAGTGTGGGCATTCAGTTTGACCCCGGGGCGGCCCTGTTTCTATAGTCAAGATATGCAGCAGCCACCCGGACCAAAAGGGCCGCAGATCCTTTACACCAGACCCGCCAACGAGTGGATAAACCGCGTCGGGCAAAAACATGCCGAGCTTGAAAAGCTCGCGCTTTCTGAAAAAGCGCGTGACAGCCTTCGGCGGCTGTCCGAGTCGGAGTTCGTCTATTCGACCGCGCGCCTGGCGGGTCTTTTAGGTGATGAGTCTTCCGAAGCAGAAAGCAGAATTGCCGAGACGCTTGCGGCCCTTAGAATCGTAGAAGCGCTCGCGCAAAGCGAGGGGGTGCGTGCGGCGCTCACTCCCGAGCTGTTAATGAGATTGAATAACCCGCTTGGGATTAACGAAAGCAAATTTCGCATGAATGCCATCGCGGCGACCGGGCCTTTCAAGCCCGCTCCTGCCGAGCACATACACGTATTGATCGAGAGTGTATGCCGATGGCTGACTGCCGAATCCTTTGCCGAGCTTAACCCGCCGGAGCAAGCCTCAATAACTCACCTGCGATTGCTGGAGATTCATCCGTTCGAGCGAGCGAATCTCGAAACCGCGCTTGTGGCCGCAAGCCTGTTCACGATGCGCAACCGGATGCCGCCGATCATAATCAAGCAAGAGGATTCGAGTCTTTATCTAGCAGCGGTAGAAGAGGGCGCTCGCATGAACACGAGGCCGATGGTCGAGCTGATGGCCAGGGCGATGGAAAAGAGTCTCAGCGAGATGATTATGGCAATCAAAACAAAGTCCTGAGTGCTGAGTGCTGAGTCCTGAGTAAAAGAGATCAGAACACTAGCTTTTGTTTTTCACTCAGCACTCAGGACTCAGCACTCAGGACTTCATTTCGTTGCGCGCTTAGGCTGCTTCTTGATTACGATCTTCGGCGCGAGGCGTTTGACCACGAGACGCGACGGCCCTGCGCGTGTGGCTTCGTACTCTATCGGGACCGTCTTGCCGTTCTCGTCCAGCTCGTAAATGGTGAAGCCCTTTCGGCCCGATTGCGGATTGACCAGAATAGGCATTACGCCGCGCAACCCGTCTTCTATATATGGCCCGGTGTAGCGGCCCTGGTCGGGCGCGTATATCAGCACCCACAACCTCGTGTAATCGATCGGGCCTTCGGCGCTATAACTCTTCATCGTGGCGATGTAGTTATTCCTCACCTCTCCCTTGCGGTCCCTCACCTGATCGAATACCACCCACCCGGTGAACCTGCGCCCCTCGCCCTCCAGGTGCAATATCTCGTCGGGCACGTCGAGTTGTACCTGCTGCGCGCCCACCCATCCGGCGCGCAACACTTCCGTCTCGGGGAGCCGCACTTGATACCACAAAACCGTGCGAGTCTCAGGCTCCTCGACGGTCTCCTCGTCCGCGTCGTCGGTCTGTTGTTTTTCGGGCTTGAAAGTAGTGCGCGCCTTGGCGACTACCTCGACAGAGGTCCCGCGGCTGAGGTAGGTAGCCGTCTCTCCGCCCGGCTCCATCCTGAGCTTGGTCCGCACCTTCAAATGGCCCACCCCCTGCGCGGGAACCGTCTTCGATTTATCGAACAGCTCGTTTATCTTATCGACGACAGACTTGTTGATGACGTGGCGGGCTTTTATCCAGCCGACTATGTCGTCTTTGCCGATCGTGCGCACCTTATACCACTCGTCGGTCTGGGTGGGGGTTTTGACCTCCGCCTGTTCGAGTATCTCCAGCCTGTCTCCACGCTTTACCTCCGCCAGGTCAAGCGCCACCATAGCCGTCGAAGAGCGTATCTTCTCTTTAGGCGCGATCACAATCCCCTCGTCGATCTTCGTCTCACCCGAAAGCACGTTGCAGCCTGCGACGAGCAAGCTCGACACAATCAGCGATACCGATATTAAGCAGAATTTCTTTATCGACATTATGACTATCATTCGACCAGTAAGGGGCGATAAAAGCCTAACGGGGCGCGCGATCAGATGTCAAGAACAGGGCTCGGGGGTCTGGGGTCAGGGGTCAGGGCATTTGAGATTTCAAATTTGTATGGCGGATGATGCGCTTGCGCGCGCCGCGATTACGAATCCCTGACCCCCGACCCCCGAGCCCGCGCCGCGACGAAGTCGCATCATGCGCCATGGATCCCTGCTTTATTGCGGCGCGGCGCTTTTTATCTCTTGCAGTAGCGAGCGCACCTTGTCGGCCTCCTTCTGATTCCAGGCCGTTGTCAGGTTTGAAATCTTCAGACGCAGGCTTGTGTCCGCGCCCACGGAGCATTTTGATTTCGGGTCGTTCCACATCAAGCCGTTATTGATGATCTCCGAAGGATGGCCTTCGTAAGCGACAAGAGGATCTGCTGAGGCCATCTCGATCAGATGATCTATGCAGTTCTGCACGCCAGACGGTACGCCTCGATGGGCCTTTGCTCTGCGCCCGCCTCCGCGCCTGGCGCGTCGCCGTGCCGGCGGTTTGGCGGGTGGGGTTTGGGTCGTCTGTTGCGTGGACGGCTCGGGGGGCGTTTGATTGGCGTTATCCTGGCTGAGAGCCGCGACCGCTGAAAGCTCTGCGACCAGGGCTATGGCTATGGCTAAGGTCATTCCCATTGTCAAAAACTTTACTCTCATAAAGGAACCTCCGTAGGGATGATCCGGTCGCGAGCGAGCCGCGACCCGGGTATTGAGAAGGGCGAAAGAAAATCTTGGCCTCAACAAACGCCCTCAGCAGTCCACGTAAAAACAATTATACAGATTGAGCCGCAAGCTCCAAACACAAGTGAAGGCAAAACAGGTCGGTTCGGGAAGCGGCTCTCACCGCTTCCGCAGGCGGTCGATCGCCTGACGGAAGCTTTCGCGCATCTGGTCCAGTTCTTCGGCAAGGCCGTTGATCTCGTCTCGATTCAGCCACCCTTCGGTTGCGGGGTCCTTGGCGGGCGTGCTCAACTCTCCTAACCCCATGCGATTGGCCGCCGCGCTCAACGTCTTCAGCCTCTCGGACAAAGAGCGCCCGAAGAAAAACCCAGCCGCCGCCGCAACCACAAGCGCGATGACCGCGACTACGATCAACGTCGTTCGCATTCCGCTCGCAGGACTGCCTGCGGGGACCGCGACGCCGAGGGCCGCGATCCGCGATTGATCGAGAGACTTCACCCCGTGCCACGCGACCAGGTGAGCGTCAGCGCCATCCTGCAATGTCTCTTCCGCCTTGTTAGGATCGCAGGTCGCGCCGAGCAGCGCCCCTCCGGGCGTTGGGCCTGACTTATCGCCCGCCTGCAAGCTCGACGCGATAATCTTATTGCCTAAAGCGATCACAATGCCGCCTTCTCCGGAGGGCTTGCCCGTCTCTTTATCGACGTTGCGGAAAAGCGCCTGCTCGATCTCCTCCTCAAGCGGGAGCTGGAGCGACGTTGCGTTCGGCGGCGCGCCGTGGGAGTTGTTCAACATCTGCCCTATCAGCACGAGGCCGAGGAAGCGGCCCGCCCCGAAGATGGGCGCGGCAGCCTCAATCACCAGCGCATCTTCGACATCGCCGACGCGCGCCCGCTTATCCAGCCCGAGCCTCGCGAGCCTCTGCCCGCGCTCGACGACGCAGGCGGCGACAGGCGAGCTGCGCAGTTGTGAGGCTTCGGCTATGACGCGCTCTGCGACGGGGTTCTTGTCGCTCGGGTCGACGAGCGTCTCGCCTTGATCTGGAAGGTTGTTGTGGCGGACATAGACGCGCCCTTGCGGGTCTGCGACTATCAAGAAATCCATGCTCAGCTCTTGCTGAGCCGAGGCAAGCATGTCGAGTATGAGTTTTGACACTGCGCTGCGGTCGCCGTCGGCGGTCGCCTGGTTGACAAAGGCGCGGTTAGCAATGTCATTCGCCAGGAGTTGCGCGGCTGATCGCATCTCGGCCATGCGTTTCTCATAAATAGCGGCGGCCACGCGCGCATCGGTCTGGAGACGGCGGCTCCTGTCATCGCTCGTGCCGGACGAGATCGAGTAGAGCACTAAAATCGAAGATAGGAGTAAAGGCAGGATGGCGGCAACGGCCAGTAACGCTGCAAGCTTCACGCTTAATCGCATAAGGCAGGGGTCGGGGGTCAGGAGTCGCGGGTCAGGGAAAAAGAATTTTAGATCTCAAATCTGAGATTTCAAATCCCTGATCTCCGACCCCTGACCCCTAGTTTATGTCCTTAACTAGCCGGAAGCCCGTCTTCGAGTACCCCCTGTCCTTCTCTAGAAAGCCGCGGCGCGTAGTGTCGTTATCCTGATTGCCGTCATAAGCGCCCCCGCGTATGACGTAGTAGGTGATGCCGGGCTTCTTTGTCCGGGGGAACTTAGCCGAGCTTCCGGGATAAAGCTCGAACTGGTCGGCTGTCAGCTCCCACACATTGCCTATCATATCGAGAGCGCCGACCGGGCTTGCGCCTTCTTTGTATTGACCGACTTCGGTGATTGCCTGCGTCTCGATATTCGCGTAGTTCGGTCGCCATTCGTTCCCCCAGGGGTATAGACGCCCGTCAGTGCCTCGCGCCGCCGACTCCCACTCCGCCTCGGTCGGAAGCCGCTTGCCTATCCAGTCTGCGTATGCATTAGCTTCCTGCCACGAGACGTTTGTCACGGGCCAGTTGTCGCGGCCATCGGGGTACGAGCCGTTCTCCCAATCGGAAGGCGGTTTGTTCCCTGTCGCATCGATGAACTTTTTGTATTCGGCGTTTGTGACTTCGGTGCGGTCTATGAAATAAGGCTTCAGCGTGACCGTGTGCGCGGGGCCAGCGATGGCGTCGCCGCCATCTCGCCCGATCGTGTACTGTCCGCCGGGGACGTATACCATCCCTTCGGGCGGGACAGGCGTCGCAGGCTTAGGTGGCGTAGCGGGCGGCGCTTCGGGTGGCGTTGTGGCCGGCGAAGTTGGCGCTTGCGGAGTCTCAGGCTCGCTCGGTGACCCGCCTGAAAACAACCAGTATACGACGAACGCCGTCACCCCTATGACCAGGACGGCCACGATGAGCGAGGCGACCATCGTCCCTTTTTTCTGCGTCTTCGGGGGCAGCGTCGAAGGCACCCTCGGATAATCGAGCCGCTCGCTGTCGGTCTGCTGCGTGACCACAGGCTGGCCTATCGCCTGCGTCCTGGGAGTCGCGGGAGCCCAGCTCTGCTCCCTGGCTCCGAACTCGGCCGTAGTCGCAGCTTGATGCTGCGCCGTAGAGCCCCCGGCTGCCGTTTCGCCTTGCACCTGCGGCGCGGGAATCTCGGGCCGAGTAGCGGGCTCATCTTCCGGGGCTTCCAACCCGAAAGGCGCGGTCAACGGCTCGCGGTAACGCGCTTCGGTCTCGTCGAGTTGAGGCTTTTCCGCTTCTTCTTTGATCGAGGATATAGAGCCCATGACGATCGTGGAATTGGCGGCAGGTTCGGCCGTCTTGGCCCGAGGCCCCTCTGACGTTTGGATCGAGGCGTCAAGCTCGTCCAGATTGATCGCAGGCACTTCGATCTGCGTCGATAAGCCGCCGCGCTTCTTCTTTACCTCGGCAGCCTCGACCTGCTCCTGCTCGACAGCATCTTCGCCGGGTTCTTCCTCGACAGGGCCCGTGGTCCTGGTTTCGGATATGAGCCCGGTCTGCGAAGGCTGTTCCGTCTTCGACCCGGCCACTCCCGGCAGCACGGTCGTCTCCGCGCCTCCTGCCGGGCGCTCACCCCCGAAGGCCGCCGTCCCCGTGGGGGCTTCTTCCTGAAAAATCTCTTCGGCAAGCGGCGGCGGCTCTATCGCGCCCGACGGCCCGATGATGAGCGTGTGCGCCCCCGAGATCACTTGCTCGTCACCCGCAAGGTTTATGGCCACGGTTTCCGAAGACTGAAAATCCGGGCTGGGCAGATGCTCATCCAGGTCGGGGAGCGTGCTCGATTTCTTGACGGCCGATATGTCGACCGTCTCTCCGCTGTCGCCGAACTTCGCCCCGCAGACGCGGCACTCCCCCGAGCCGAGCGGGCTGTAGCTTTTGCAGGAGCGGCATAACAATGAAGAGGCCCCGAATGCGGCTGACGGGGCAAAAACGGCCGCGCCGCAGCCCTTGCAATACGTGGCGCCGGGCTCCAGCTTATCCCCGCACTCGGAGCAATGAGTCAGCGCCTCCCTGCCGGGCGCGGAAGCAATGGCAGTGTGTTTCGGAGCCTTGACGCGCCCCAGGTCTTCGCCGCACCGCGCGCAGTTGAGCCAGTCAGGGTCGCTCTTTGAGCCGCACCTGGGGCAGAACTCTCCGGCCTGACCCGAAGCCGGCGCGTTGAGCTTGACGCCGCAGGCTTTGCAAAAGACCCAGTTGCTCTGAATCGGGGACGCGCACGACGGGCAGCCGTGCAGCTCGCTCGTGACGCGGCGGCGCTCGGTGAGCGTGTTACCGCACCACTTGCAGAAGCGCAGCCCTTCCTGAAATTCTATGTTGCATTTCTCACAAAACATGTTTCGAGTCCATTCGAAGATTGCTGGCTAACTAACTATACCGACCCTTTCCACGCAAAGTCTACTCTCAAGATGTGCTTCATTATCATAAGCGGGCGAGCAATTCAATCGAGCCGCGCAATTCTGAGAGATAAAAAGGGGAGTGTCGAAAACAAATTTCGTATGACCGCGTCCGGTTACATGTCGCGCTCTATGATAAAGCGCGGGACGCTCAACAGGGCCTGGCGGAATTGTGAGGAGGGGAAAATCGAGAGCGCTTCAACCGCCTGGTCCGCATAGCGCCGGGCTTCCTGCCGCGCGCGATCGAGCGTCCCATGCTCGTGGATCAATTGAAGCACCTGGTCGCCGCGCACGGTTTCGAACCCGCGCTCGCGCATGACTGTCTCGACCATTTGGCGGTGCTCTGCCGAGCCGATCTCCATCAGGTAGATTAGCGGGAGCGTGAGCTTGCCTTCGCGGAGGTCGTTTGCGACGGGCTTGCCGAGCTTGGCTTCCGTCGATATGAAATCGAGCACGTCGTCTATCAACTGAAACGCTATGCCTACAGACAGCCCGTAATGGGCAAGCGCCGCTTGCTGCTCGCGCGTCGCGCCGGCGACAATGCCGCCCACCTCCGCGCAGGTGCTGAACATGTAAGCGGTCTTGCGGCGAACGATGTCCAGGTGCTGTGCCTCTGTGATCTGGCTATTGCCGATAAGCGAGAGCTGAATAATCTCGCCTTCGACCATCAACCGGGTCATGCGGATGAGCACGTCGAGTATCTCGAAATTGCGCTCGCGCAGGCTCATGTCGAACGCGGTCATGTAGAGCCAGTCGCCTATCAGGACCGTAACGTCGTTGCCCCACTTCGCGTTGGCTGAAGCGCGCCCCCTTCTGACGCGCGCCTCGTCGATGATGTCGTCGTGCACGAGCGTGGCCGTGTGAAGCATCTCCATGACGGCGGCCATGCGGATGGCCGATTGCGGGGCGTGGCCCGTGACGAGGTTCGAAGCGAGCAGAAGCAGGGCAGGCCGTACGCGCTTGCCGCCGCCGTCGTGCAGATAGCGCACCTTGGAAGATACGACCGGCGCGGCATCGTCAAGCTGACGGTCAAACTCCTGCTCGACCAGCGCGAGGTCTCGCGCTATGAGCAAGAAGATCTCTTCCGGCGTCATCTGCGCGTTTTCAGCTTGCGGCGCTTTCGTATGCATAAGAGTCTCGCCACGCTAAATTCAGAGCGGCCATCATAGCAAACCGGCCCGAGTGAAGGCAAAAGCTTCACCATCCCTGTTATAGCGTTTTGGCGAGGTAGGCGCAACTTGTGCGGGCCGGGCGCGAACCATTAGTTTAAATTTTGCGTAGTCGGTTGTTATGATAGACTATGAGCGAATTCAAAAACATGGTCAGCCTCGCCGCGTTGCTCGTGACGGGAAGCCGACCCGGTGAGGTTAGGAGGGAAGGATGTGGAATAGACTAAAACGGCTGTTCCGCTCGATCTTCGGGGGATTAATCGAAAGCGCGGAAGATCCCGAGCTGATACTACAGCAGACCATTCGCGACATGCGCGAGAAGGTCCCTCAGATGCAGAACAACGTAGCCCAGGTCATGGCTACACAGAAGCTGCTCGAAAAAGAGGTTGTCACGCTAGAGCGGGAAATAGTCGATTACGACGCTAAGGTGAAGGCTTCCATCAAACAGGGGCGCGACGACATCGCTCGCACCTACATCACGGCTTTGCAAGAGAAGCAGATCGCTCTTGACCGTTCTCGCGCTCAGCTTGATACCGCACGCGCCGCCTCCGAGCAAGCCAAAAAGTTTCTCCAGAATTACATACTGCAAGTCAAGAAGCGCACGTCCGAGGCCCAGCAGCTTGTCAACGAAGCGCGCGCCGCGAAGATGCAGGAGCAGTTGGCTCAGACGATGGCGAGCTTTCAGGTCGGCGACGACGCGGGCACGTTCGACGAGATGCGCGAGCGAATACAGCGCCGGGCGGCATCAGCCGAAGCGCGAATGGACCTGGCCACGAGCGGGACAGAGGCGCAGATAGCAGACATCGAGCGAGAGTCGCTCAATATTCAGGTCGAAGATTCGCTCATGGCTTATAAGCGACAGATGGGGCTGGTTCCCGACACGCCCGCCTCCGTGCCGTCGGTTTCGGCTTTCGAAGGCGAGTCTTCCGAAAAGACGCTCGGCCCGTCCGACAGGGCGAAAGCGCGCGAATAGTAAGAGTGACGCTAATGATATGAAATCTCAAATTTGAATTTCATATCATTAGCGTCACGTCCGAGGATTATATGCCTGAAAAGGTCAGTTATCTAAAAGAGGCTATGAAAGAGCCGCTCAACATCTGGGCTCTGGTCGGGTGCGTTGCCACGTCTGTCTTTGCTGCGACCGCCGGGCAGTCGGAACTTTTCGCGTTGATCCCTCTGGCGGCAGGAGCCGTCGGCGAGGCGCTTTACCTGGCGACGGTCCCCGCCACGACCGCTTACCGCCGCGTGGTCGAAGGCCGAGCGCGCCGCCGAGAGCTGGCCGAGCGCGGGCGCAAACGCGAAGAACTCATCAAGGGGTTCGACCCGCGCGAGCGCGAGGCGGTCGAATACCTCCGGTGGATGAAGAATCAGATTTATCAGAATTATCAAAAATTCACGCGCATCTCCATCATGCCCGACAGCATACAGAACCTCGACAGTATATGGGAATCATACGTCGATCTGTTGGACATATACCGGCGGCGCAAAAACCACATGCGCTCGATCAACCGGCAAACGATCCAGAACCAGATTCAGCAGGCGGAGCGGGCCATCGCCGCTGCCCCCGACGACGATACGAAACGGCTTTACGAAAGAAACCTGGAGATTCTCCACATGCGCTTGCAGACCTACAACGACATCGAGCGGTCGCTCAAGCGCGTCGAAGCGCAGCTCCAATCGATAGAGAGCTTCTTCGGGCTGGTCAACGACCAGGTAGTAACGATGCCTACGCCGGAGCATATCTCGTCGCTCGATTTCGATTCTCTTCTCTCTTCAATCGAGCTGACGAAAGAGATACTCGAAGAGACAGCCCCTGTAATGAGCCAGCTCGACGCCGCCGAGCGAAGCTCATCACAGCCTGCGCGTCCGCCAATTGCGCAAAGACAGTGAACAGGGTTCAGGGATCGGGGGTCAGGGACCAGGGATTTGAAATCTCAGATTTGAGATCTAAAATTCTTTTTCCCTGACCCCCGATCCCCGACCCCTGACTTCTGATTCCTATGTCAAGAGCAAGATTACTACTGGACGAGATTGACCAACTGCCTGGATGGGCCGCGCGCATGGCGCGCAAGTACTACGCCGGAGAGGCGAGCCACTTCCTTCTGCACGGAAACATTTACGACCTCGTGCGGTCAGGCTCGGATTACATCAGCCTGCTCAATTACCTCCAGCGCGAGCTTGTAGGCACAAAGCACCTGCTGACCTACAACCGCAGCGAGGGAATTAAATTCGGCTCTTCGGAAGCCGAGCGCGCCTTCCTCGCGCAGATACGGGTGGCCGACCCGCTGCTGGGCCGCGACGCGGCGAAACAACTCCCTAAAGACCCCGCGCGCGCGCTCCCCTTGATAGAGCTGTTCCTCCTCTACGGCGACCAGGTGGCCGTGATAATCAACTTCCTCGACACGATAATCCCTGCGGGTGACGTGAGCTACATGTCCGGAGAAGACCGCACGAACTTCGTAGCCTTTCAGCGGTGGATCACGAGCTCGCGGCTGTTGAAGAAAGACAACATAGTGATTCTCATCGGCGAGAGCGTGGCCGAGATTCACCCGCGCATACGGCAGAACTCGCGGCTCTCGGCGATAGACATACCGTACCCGAACGACGCCGAGCGGCTTGAGTTCATAATACACATGCGCTCGCAGCTTCCCCAGCTCAAGACCGACGTGAGCGACGAGCAGGTCTCTTTAATGACATCGGGGCTAAATCGCGTTCACCTCAATTCGCTCCTGCGCAGCGCCGCGACCGAAGCCGACGGGCTGACGCTCGAAAAGATTCGGCAGAAGAAAAAAGAGCTGATCGAAGCCGAGCTCGCCGGCCTCGTCGAATTCGTGCAGCCCAGGTACGGGCTCGATTCCGTGGGCGGGATGGCTAAGGCCAAAGAGTATCTCACCTCTATGGCGAAGACCATTCGCGAAGGCATCACGGAAGAAGCTCCCATGGGAATCCTGATCTCGGGCCCCGTCGGCACAGGCAAGACCTTTCTGGCCGAGTGCTTCGCGCACGATTGCGGGTTGAACGTCGTGGCGTTTAAGAACTTTCGCGAGCGCTGGGTAGGCTCCAGCGAAGCCAACCTGGAAAAGATATTGAGCCTGCTACAGACGCTCGCGCCGATAGTCGTGCTCGTAGACGAAGCCGACGCGACTTTGGGTTCGCGCGATTCGGGAGGTGATTCCGGCGTCGACGCGCGAGTCTTTTCAAAGCTAGCCGCGGCGATGGGCGACACGCGCAATCGAGGGCGAATACTCTGGATACTGATGACGAGCCGGCCCGACCTATTACCCATTGACCTCAAGCGGCAGGGCCGCGCCGAAGAGCACATTTCGCTCTTCTACCCGGACACGGAAGAAGATCGGCTCGCGATCATCGAAGCGATGCTCAGAAAGAACAAGATTGCGCACGAGGTGACGGACTGGTCGGCCATCACTAAGAATAAGCTCACGCTCTCGGGCGCGGACATCGAATCCATGCTCATACGCGCGCGCCGCGTCGCTCGCACGTCGGGGCGCAAAGCCGTCGCCCCCGAAGACGTAGAGCAGGTCGCAAGCGAGTTCAGCCCCGCCCGCGACGAGATGGCCATCGAATACCAGATGCTCGTGGCGGCGCGCGAAGCCACATCGCGCGAAATGGTCCCGGAACAGTACCGGCACATAACTCCCATTGAGCTGAGCCGCCGCATCGAAGAACTGCGACCATTCGTGAGATGAGAGAAGGAAGACCAACGCCATGACGATAGCCGAAAGCGAGCGATTCATAATCGAAGAGATAGCAAACAGCATCACGCACGGCGTCGGGCTCGCGCTGAGCATCGCAGGATTTGCGGTCCTCGTCTTTCTCGCAGCCGTCAACGGAGACGCTTCGCACATCGCGGGGTGCAGCGTCTTTGGAGCAACGCTCGTCCTTCTCTACGCGGCATCGACGCTCTATCACAGCTTCCGCAAGCCTCGCCTGAAAGAGCTGCTTAAGGTACTTGATCACTGCGCTATATTCTTGCTGATCGCGGGAACATACACGCCTTTCACACTGGTGAATCTTAGAGGGCTGTGGGGCTGGACCCTCTTCGGGCTTGTGTGGACGCTTTCGCTGTTCGGCATAGTTTTCAAAGTTCTCTATGTCAATCGCTTCCAGATCATCTCCGTGCTGCTCTACCTGATGATGGGGTGGATCTGCGTCATTGCCATAAAGCCGCTGCTTGCGCTCATCCCAACGGGCGGCATTCTCTGGCTGCTGGCGGGTGGGTTGTTTTACTCGACGGGGGTCATATTCTTCGCCTGCAAGAGAATCCCCTTCAACCACACGATCTGGCACCTGTTCGTTATGGCCGGGAGCATCTGTCACTACTTTGCCGTGATGTTTTACGTTCTGCCTCAGAAGGCGTGATTGAAATCCGATGACCGGTCGAAAGCTCACACTCTCGGTTCTGGGTGACAGTTATGCGATTTGCAAGTTAAGCCCCGCAGAGCGAACGCCCGGCTGGGTCGAGCGCGGCGAATTCTGGTCCGTCACGAGAACCCGCGAAGAGCTATCGATCGTTTGCGTCGAGAGCGGCGTCCCCGAATCGGTGAGGAGCGATAAAGGATGGCGCTGCTTGAAAGTTCATGGGCCGTTAGATTTCTCTTTGACAGGCGTGCTGGTTTCGCTCGCGCAGCCGATGGCCCAAGCGGGCGTCGGCGTCTTTGTGATTTCAACCTATGACACAGACTACCTCCTGGTCAAAGGAGAGAATCTTGATCGCGCGCTTGCGGCCTTAGCCGAAAGCGGGCACGAGGTATTATGACCGAGAGAAGGTATAAGAGCTTTGCCGAGTTTTATCCTTTTTATCTGTCAGAGCACAGCACGGCTGCCTGTCGCCGCCTCCACTTCATAGGGAGCGCGCTTACGATTGCTGTGCTCTTGTTCTCCATTATCACGATGAAGTGGCTTATGCTTTTGCTTCTTCCGGTCATCGGGTACGGCTTTGCGTGGGCGGGCCATCTCTTTTTTGAAAAGAACCGCCCCGCGACATTCACTTATCCGCTCTACAGCTTCATCGGCGACTGGGTGATGTTTAAGAACATTATCCGGGGTAAGTTAAAATTTTGATCCTTCCGCGTCCGGTTAACGATTCTCCTCCCAAGAACGTCTTACGAGGATGGAAGCACATATCAAAAGCAAGGAGAGATTCAAAATGCGGAAACTGACGATCGTTTTTCTCGCGTTAAGCGTATGTTATCTCACTCTGAGTGTAGAAGCCTATCAGGCTGGTGATATTGAAAAAAGCTTCAGGGTCGCGTCAGGCAAAAAGCTGATAATAGATTTGAAAACGGGCGGCTCCTTCGTGATCCGCGGCTGGGATCAGGACGAGGTTTCAATCCGGGCGGATGGTGATAATCCGCAGGATATCGAATTGGACATCTCAGAAGTCTCGGAAGGCGTGCGAATTCATTCGCGCCACCTGGGTGCCAGACGCACCTATTCTTCGAATCTCAAATTCGATATCAAAGTGCCAAGGAGGTTCGATGTCTCCGTCGACACGATGGGCGGAGGATTGACGATTGAGGGCGTCGAAGGCGAGTTCACAGGAAAGACGATGGGCGGCGCGCTCGACCTCGCCAACGTGAAAGGCTCTGCGCGGCTGACGACGATGGGGGGCAACATAACGCTGAAGAACTCGGAACTCGACGGCAGTCTAAAGACCATGGGCGGGAAAGTGCTCTTTGAAGACGTGACGGGCGACGTGAAAGGCTCCTCGATGGGCGGTAACGTCGTTTATAAAAACGTGACCAACCGCTCGGGAAAGAGCACCGGAGAGGAAGTTCATGTCACGACGATGGGCGGCGCGATAAACGTGGAGAACGCTCCGGCGGGGGCCAACGTTCACACGATGGGCGGGAAGATATACATCGGCAATGCAGCGAAGTTTGTCAAAGCCAAGACGATGGGCGGCGACATCAAGATCGATAGCATTGACGGCACGGTCGAGGCCACGAGCATGGCCGGAGACATCGAAGTCAATCTGACTGGTGACGGCAATGTCACGCTCGTCTCTTTTAAGGGAGACATAACGCTCGTCGTCCCCGCAGGGCTTTCGATGGAGATAGACATTCAGATCGCCTACACTCAAAACAGTTCGCGGAACTTTAGAATCAATAGCGAGTTTGATATTAAACAGGAAGAGACCCAGCAGTGGGAGTACGAGCACGGCTCGCCGCGAAGGTATATTTATGGCCGTGGGAGCATCGGCGGCGGGAGGAACAAGATCAGGATCGAGACGATAAACAGCAACGTTTATTTGAAACGCGGCTGAGCGTAGTATCAAGTTTCCAGCCCGCCATCGCACAAGCCGAAAGGAGAAACATCATGCGTTCAACGAGATGGTTGTTCTCAGCGGTATGGCTAATCGTGCTTTTTCATTTGCCGCCCGCCTTCGCGATGCAGAAGGACGCATTCCCTAAGCCGAGCGATTACTCTGTAAGAATGCCCAGCAGAGATCATCGGCCCTCCTACTACGAAATCCCCGAGGCTGTGGGCGTCCGCTCGGCGCTTTTTAATATCTTTACACGCATCAGTGATTGGCAAAGGCCGCCGGACCAGAGAAGCGAGCCTACCAGCATCCTATTCCACTTTCGCAGGGTGGACGATACGATAAAGATCGATTTTTCGCCCGTCTTCCAGGGTGAGAAGATTCCTTGGGCTATCGAAAATGAAATCCCTGAAGGGAGCGCCGGGTCTTATTCGCTCCGCGTCGGTGAATGGGCGATCCTTAAGGAATTGGCTAGCTTCGGCATCGAGCCGTTCAAAATCGAAGTCGTACCATCCAACTCGCGCACACTCGATACATCGCGTGTAGGCAACCTTACGAAATCGATCGAGGTCGTTAGAATCGATGAGGCCAGAAACCACCACCGCGTTACATACAAAAACATCTCTCCGAAGAAAGTCCTCGCTCTGAGGATTTTCTATCCGATGTACGATATACACCACGGCGGTTTCCCGCAAATCCAGACTAAACCTATCATGTTGCCGGGAGAGACTTACTACGGCGACTTCTACGAATTCCCGGACAGCAGGCATCTGACACAGGAAGACGTCGGCCCCGGCAAGTTCATGTCATCGAAGGTCACCGTCCTCGGCGTGGTGTTTGACGATTTCACATACGAGGGCGAAAAAGTGGATGCCATAGAAGTAGCGGCACGCGTGCGCGCCCGACAGATTCAATTGCCTCGTCTCGTCGCCATGTTAAAGGATGCGGTAGCGGCTTATGGGGATGATAAACAAAGGGCGGTGAATAAACTGAAGAAAGACGCGGAGGCGCTGAAAACGGAGCCCGAAGCTAGTGTGATCGCAGACCTCGTGAAGCGATTCTCGCCTCTTACCGAAAAAGAGAAAGGCAAGTTGATTTACTATTTGAAACTTGAGATGGACACCGAGAGAGACAACCTGCTCGCCATCATAGAAAATGGTGAGCGGCTAGAGCGCACAAACGGCGGGCTCCTCGAAAACTGCACGAAATGCGAAAACTGGCTCACTGTGGCGAGCAACGGTTACGAAAGAGGGTTACGGTCGCTATTAAGCCTGAACCTTTTGCCCTGAGCCTGATTAAATCAATTCTGTTACAAACTTACTTCTTCGCTCGGGACTGTTCGCGGCGCAGTTCTTTCGCCTGTCGTTGGAATTCGTATAGCTTTGTGAGCGCTTCAACAGGGCTCGTCTCGTTGACATCTATCGCGGCCATCGCGTCGAAAAACGCTTCGAGCTTTGCAGACTCAATTGTCGGCTCTTTCTTGCCCTCCTGCTGCCTGGCCGTGCCTTTCTTCCCGTCATAATTATTGAGCAGTTCCTTCGCGCGGTGCAGAACGGGCTTTGGCACTCCGGCCAGTTGCGCCACGTACAGCCCGAAGCTCTTTTCCGCCCTGCCCTCTTCGACTTTGTGAAGGTACTGCACCTGACCATTCCGCTCGCGCACGGCGAGATGATAGTTGCGGACGCGCGGCAAATAATCGGACGCGTCCGTCAGCTCGTGGTAGTGAGTCGCGAACAGCGTCTTTGCTCCGAGCTTCGGGCTGTTGTGCAAGTACTCTATCACCGCCCGCGCAATCGAAAGCCCGTCGGCCGTCGAAGTGCCTCGCCCTATCTCGTCGAGCAGGATCAGGCTACGATCAGTCGCGTGGTGCAGTATGTGAGCCGTCTCTATCATCTCGATCATGAAGCTTGAGTGGCCGCGCAGCGTGTAGTCGTTCAACCCTATTCGCGTGAAGATGCGGTCCACAAGTCCGATGCGCGCGGACTGTGCGGGCACAAAGCTGCCTATCTGAGCGAGCAGGCAGATCAATGCGACCTGGCGAAGATATACGGATTTGCCAGCCATGTTCGGCGCGGTCAGAAGCATTATCTGCATGTCGCTTTTTGAAAGATGTGTGTCGTTGGACGTGAACTTTCGCGCCTCAAGCATCTGCTCGATCATCGGGTGGCGCCCTTTGACGATCCGCAATTCATCGCCTTCGATCAGCTCCGGCCTCACGTAACCGAACCGTGTCGCGGCTTCACCGAGCGCGGAAAAGAGATCGATCCGCGTAACCCCGTGGGCCACGCGGGTGATGCGGTCGCGGTGACTGCCCACCTCGTCACATATCTGGCGGTAGAGATTCGTTTCAAGCTCCAGTATGCGCTCGCGGGCGTTGGCTATCAGCGACTCATGCTCTTTGAGGCCCAGCGTAAAAAACCGCTCGGCGTTCGCGAGCGTCTGCTTTCGGATGTAATCGTTTGGCACCAGGCGCAGGTTCGGCTTTGTGACCTCGATGTAGTAACCGAAGACCTTGTTGTAGCCGACCTTCAAAGATCGTATCCCCGTGCGCTGGCGCTCGCGCTGCTCAAGCTCGGCGAGGAAGCGCCGCCCGCCCGTCAGGCGATCTCGCAGCTCGTCAAGCTCTGCCGAAAAGCCCGCTCGAATGATTCCACCCCGCTCGAAATCCGAAGGGGGCCGGTCCGATACCGCGCGCTCTATGTAATCGATCAAATCCGCGCAGGGCTCAAGCGGCGCGATGAAGTCGGCGGGCGCTCGATGTTTTTCGAGCGCAGCTCGCAGGCGCTCCACCGCGCGTAAGCTGTGCGCGAGCGACACAAGCTCATAGGGCACGCTCACGCGGCGGCGTATGCGTCCAAGCAATCGCTCGACATCCAGCACGTCTTCAAGCGTGGAGCGCGTCGCGTCGCGCGCGTCGGATTGTTTATAAAACCATTCAATCGCTTCCTGCCTCGCTCGCAGCTCTGTAATCTCAAGCAGCGGATGGCGCAGCCAGCAGCGCAGCAAGCGCCCGCCCATCGGCGTCGCCGTAAGATCGATGGTCGAAACAAGCGAGCCCGTGGGCGCGCCGCCCGTGAAATCCCAGCCCTGAAAAATCTCAAGGTTGCGCACGGTCTGCGGGTCGAGCTGCATGAAGTTTTCGGCTTTGTAGCTCTGGAGCTGGGCGAGATTCGCGAGCGTCTCCGGCTGTGTGTCGCGAAGGTAGGCGACGATTGCGCCTGCGGCTTGAGTAGCGAGGCGAAGGTTTTCGCAGCCGTACGCCCTGAGCGACGCCACCTCGAAATGGTCGAGCAGCGCGCGGCGGGCCGCAGTGTATTCGACCGCTTCATCCGTGAGCTTCGTTAAGGCGCGCACCTCGACGGGCGGCATATCGTGGCTTTGCGGTATGAGCAGTTCGGATGGGGATATGCGCTCAAGTTCTGCGACCGCTTCGGCGCGCTCAAGCTCTGTTGCGCGGAACTCGCCCGTCGTCACGTCTGCGTAGGCGAGTCCTGCTTTTTTATCGCCGACGATCATGCTCGCCAGGTAATTATTCGCCCGCCCCTCAAGCAGCCCTGGCTCAATCACTGTCCCCGGTGTGATGATGCGGACGACTTCGCGCTCGACGAGCCCTTTGCCCGGCAGCGTCACCTGATCGCAGACGGCCACCTTGTAGCCGCGATTGATGAGCTTCGCAAGGTGGCTCTCGACGGAACGGACGGGTACGCCCGCGAGAGGAACGGCATTGCCTTTGCCGAACCATTTTCTGGTCAGCACGACTCCAAGCTCGCGCGCAAGCGTCTGCGCGTCCTCGTCAAACGTCTCGTAAAAATCGCCAATCTGAAAAAGCAGGATCATGCCCGGATAGCGGCGCTTGATCTCAAGATATTGGCGGCGAAGCGGTGTAGACATAGTTAGAAAGAATACAACAGTCCTTGGTTCTAGTCCTCAGTCCGTAGTCATGATTAAGATAGTTAAGCCTGGTGTAACGAAGCAATCACCGTTTTGCTCGGTACTACTTTCGGATTAAAGACTCAATCCTTTTCGATCAGCTTCTCAAGTAATGATGATTGCGCTTTGAGCGATTCATAAAGCCGCTTCAGTTCACCCATGCCTATGACGGTGACGGCCTCCCATATTTCATGAAAAGAGCCGGTCAATCGGCGACCGGCGAACTGCGCAGACCTTTCGTCGGCTATCACGAGGAACGGGCGCGTGCGCTGCGTGTCGTAGGCGTGCTTCAGACGAGTAAGCGCGCTATCTACGCTGCCGGCGACCTGGACTTCGAAGACATGGCTCAGGCGAGGCGAAGAGGGGCTGTCGCGCCAGACGACATCATAATGTTCGAATTCGGCTTCGCTGTGACGGCCGAGCATCTGCCCTATCTCGACCAGCATCCGTTGCGCCTCGGCGTGCGACACCTCGCGCGCGCCTTGCTCATCTCTGGGCTCGTCGACGGCGACTTGTAGACTCTCGGCTGTGACTCGGCGTTTGCCGCGCTCGGTCAACCGCCAGCGCGTGTTGTCGCGGCGGAGCTCGCCTTTCTCGGCGAGTTGTCGCCCGGCTCGCTGAACTAACAGGTGCCATCGGCTTCGCCCCGTCGGGGTCCGCTCTTCGAGGTCGATCGCGTCAAGCTGAGGAAAGTAGCGCACCAACCTGTCATAAAGATAACGGAGATGGTCGCTCCCTCCCGTTGCGTCCAGTTCTTGGAGTATGGGCAGTTCAACTCTCGCGGCTTCGGGAAAGGACATTGGTCTTCATTTATGGAAACGTGATTGTCGAGCGCGAGCAATTGTAGTAGATCACACTCGAAATCCGCAAACGGCAATTTTATGAATCCTTAAATTTTTGGTAACTAACCGGTTTTGTGAGGCGTCTTATACTTTGTGAGCCAGCCGCGGGTAGGCTCACCGCGCAGGGTCTTTGCCAATAGAGTTTGCGCCTACGGGCGATGGACGGGCGAAAAACCTGAACAAACTTAACTTAGTTACGTTTATCAGGCTATAGTTAATACTGTCGAAACCTCGATCGCGCCCGGCGGGCGCAGGCGTGACACGAAAGCGAAGGGACCAACAGGCGTTTGCGAGGCAACCGTAAGAGCCAGACCCGTGCCGATAACCGCAGTGCCCCTACTGCTGCTCAGTCGGTTATTAAACAAGTTGAGCAAACAAGTCTCCACTCGTCGGACGCAGACGAGCCGGAGATTTCATTGGCCGGGATCGAGGTCGTCGAGGAAGAGGGTCAAGAGGCTCGCGACCAGGGCACGGAAGACGACGTTATAAGACGGAGCCTCGCCGGTGACCAGGATGCCTTTGAATCGCTCGTCCGCCGTCACAGCCCGCGAGTCTTCAACATAGTCGGCAGCTTTTTTCGCCGCCGCGACATGGTCGAAGACATCGCGCAAGAGGTCTTTGCGAAGGCTTATTTCTCGCTATCGAGTTTCACACTCGGTCGCTCGTTTGAAGCCTGGGTGGCGCGGATTACTGTCAACGCCTGTTACGACCACTTGAGGGCGCAGCGCCGGCGCATCGAATACCAGATGCCGCGATCGAGCGAGCAAGAGGATGAGTGGTTCGAGCTACAGATGCTGGACGTGGCGCGCGACCGTCACGCGAGCGACGAGCGTCAGCGGGACGCAGCCGAAGTGGCCGAGCGGTTGCTGGCAAAGCTCACTGCCGAAGACCGCGTCGTGCTGGTCTTGATCGACAGGGATGGGTTTTCTATCAAAGAAGTTTCTGAGATGACGGGGTGGGGCGAATCGAAGATCAAGGTGCGGGCCTTCAGGGCTCGCCGGCAGCTCCGGGGAGCGATGAAACGATTGTTACTAAATGCCGAGCGGAAGCAAGGAAAACTGAAAGCAGGGAAAAGCGAATGAGCGAACAAACAGGAACGATTAATTGCCGAGAGACGCGGCGGCGCTTTTCGGCTCTGGCCGACTTAAGCCGCACAGACTTAAGCGGCACGGACCGTGCGGCGACCGAGCGCCACTTGCAGACCTGCGAGCGGTGCGCGCGCGAGCACCGTCTGTTTAAGCTTGGGCGCGCGGCGCTCGACCTGGCCGCATCGAGCGAGGCCGTGCGGCCCGACAATGATTTTTACGCGGCGCTCCGTGCGCGGATAGCGCGCGGCCCGGCGGCGGAGAACTTGCCGCCCGTGGCTAACGAGTCGTGGGCGGCGGCAGTCTTTCTAACTGCCCGCCAGCTCATACCGGCAATGGCCGTGCTGTTGCTTTTGATCATAGGCGCAACATTAATATCAAAGAGCGCACCTGCCGAGACCGACAGGGCAGAGCTTCGTCCCAGAGAGCGAGTGTTGTTCAACCAGTTATACGACTATCCTGAACCGACACCCGACGACGTACTTGAAACGCTTGTTGCGGTGGAGGAGAAAGAGAATGGAAAGTAAAACCAGCAGTCAAACGAAAGCGCGCATGATCGTGCTTGCGATATTTGTGATCGGATTTGCGGCGGGCGCGCTATCGATGAACCTGTACGAGCGCTTCTCAAGCAAAGGGCCGGATAAAGACGGCCCACCTCACGGCCCCACCTACTTGCTCACAAAGATGGACAACAAGCTCGATCTTTCCGAGGAGCAGAAGAGAGAGATCGGCGCGATACTCGAAGAGACGAGCGAGAAGTACATCGAGATAAGGCGCGACCTCCAGCCTCGCGTAAAAGAGTATGAGCCCCGGTTTGACGCCGTTCGCCAACAGTCGCGAGAACGCATACGCGCTGTGTTGAAGCCCAACCAGTTGTCCAAGTATGAGGAGATGGTGCAGGAGAGCGACCGCCGCCGCGAGGAGATGAACGAAAAGCTTAAGAAGTAGCGGCTCCCCACACAGAATTAATTGGAACCCGGACGCCAGCCACGCTGAATTAGAGACGTATGATTATGAAAAACCTGATTGCCAGAACACTCACAATGGTTTTGTTGGCGCTCAACCTCGTCGCGCTCTCGGCGACCGCATACGCTCAAGGGAACATCGAGTTGCGCGGGACGGTGATAGACGAAACGCGCGCATTTATCCCCGCCGCGCCCGTCATCTTAGACGACGGCAAGGGGCAGAAGTACACGACCGTGACAGACGAGCAGGGGCGTTACCGCTTCACGGCCATCCAGCCGGGCGTCTACACGATCACAGTCGAGGTCGAAGGCTTCGCGACTTTCGCCGAGCAGATAGACCTGACCGCGCGACGCACAGCGCCGTTCGATATAACGCTCGCGGTCTTTATAAAAGATGAGATTCAGGTGAAAGACGATCAGGCGGCGATCTCGTCGGAGCCTGACAAGAATCTTTCGGCAATCACTCTTACGGACAAAGACCTTGAGGCGCTGCCCGATGACCCGGACGAGTTGCTCGAGACCTTGAAGCAGATGGCGGGCGCAGCTGGCGGCGCGGACGAGGCGGCCATCTATGTCGGCGGATTCCGCGAGCGCGGCCGTATTCCGCCGAAAGAGGCTATACAGATGGTCCGCATAAACTCGAACCCATTCGCGGCGGAGTTTTCCGAGCCCGGACATGCCCGCATAGAGATCATCACGAAGCCCGGCTCGGACACCTTTCACGGCGGGTTCAGGATCAACTTCAACGACGAATCGTTCAACGCCCGGAACGCCTTTGCGACGTTCAAAGCGCCGCTGCAAACGCGCAGCTACGGGGCGAATTTCAGCGGTCCGCTGATGCGCAACCGCTGGGGCTTCTTCATGAATTTCGACCGGCGCGAGCAGGACGAAAACGAGGTAATCAACGCCACAACGCTCGCGCCTGACACTTTAGAGGCGATCCCGTTCATCACGACTTTGCTCGTCCCGACTCGCGTCTCTAATTTCGAGTTCCGTACAGACTACCTGGCTACGAAAAAGCACACGATCGGCGCGGGGTATCGCTTCATGGAGAACAAGGGAGAGAACCTCGGCGTCGGCGGGTTCGATTTGCCTGAGCGCGCATACAACCGATCGGTGCGCGAAGACAATTTGAGGTTATCGCTCACCACTATAGTTTCAGAGCGCGCCGTCAACGAAGCGCGGTTGCAGTTGACCCGGCGCAGCGTAACTTTCGACGCGATCAGCGACGCGCCCACGATCCAGGTGCTCGACGCATTCACGTCGGGCGGCAACCAGGGGTCGCTGTTCAGGGATGATAAGAACGACAGCCTGGAATTCACAGACAGCGTGACCTACAGCTACAAGACGCACACGATCAAGTTCGGCGTGCGCGCGGACGCATTCAGCATCGAGAACATCAACCGGTCAAACTTCGGCGGGACCTACACCTTTGCTTCGCTTGAGCAATTTCGCAACACGCTGCTGGGGCTGTCGCTCGCACGACCGGCGCAGTTCTCAATTAATCGCGGCGACCCGTTCGTAGGCTTCTCGCAGTGGGAGATGGGGTGGTTCGCGCAAGATGATTGGCGCGTATCGAGCCAGTTGACGCTCTCCTACGGACTGCGTCACGAGTTCCAGACGAATCTGCAAGACAAAATGAACTTCGCCCCGCGCGTGGGCGTCGCGTGGTCCAACAAGAAGCGCACGTCGACTTTCCGTTTCGGCGGCGGGGTATTCTATAACCGGCTCGACAGCGGGATCACTTTCGACTCGCTCCGCCTGGACGGGTTGCACCAGCAGCAGTTCATATTCCGGGCGCCCGCCTTCTTCCCGAATATCCCTGACACTTCGGAGACGGCGGCGCAACCAATCACCATCCGCGCCAAGGCAGAAGATTTGAACGCGCCTTACGCGATAATCGCTACGACGAACTACGAGCGCCAGCTGCCGTGGAAGATATTAGGCTCAGTCGGCTACACGTGGAATCGCGGGGTCCATCTGCTGAGGACCCGCAACATAAACGCGCCGATCGCGGTCGACAACGGCGGCCCGGTGCTGCCTGACCCGAACGCAGGGCCGATCCTTCAGTTTGAATCATCGGGGACTTCTAACAGGCATGAATTCAGGCTCGGCGCGCGAACGACCATCAGCCGCACGTTTACGATGTTCGGCAACTACACGCTGGCCAGGGTGCGTAGCGACACGGACAACGCTTACACGACGCCCTCAGACCCGTTCGACCTTTCGACAGAGTACGGGCGGGCGAGCCAGGACATCCGCCACCAGTTCTTCTTCGGCGGCTCGATACTTACGCGCTGGAACTTGCGCATCAGCCCGTTCATAAGGGCGAGCAGCGGCAGGCCGTTTAACATCATAACGGGCCGCGACCTCAACGGCGACACTTCGTTCTCCGACCGCCCATCGTTTGCAACACCCGGAGAGCCGGGCGCGATTGTCACCGACTTTGGCGTGTTCGACCCGACGCCGGAACCGGGCGACGAGATCATACCGCGCAACTTCGGCCAGGGACCGGGCTTTGTCACCGTCAATCTTAGCGTCGCAAAGACGTTCGGGTTCGGCCCGCCTCAGGGCGGAGCCTTTCCGGGCCAGGCCGCGAACCGCCAGCAAGCAGCCGGGCAAGGCGGTCAGCAAGCTCGGAATCAGCAAGGTCAGAACCAGCGGGGAAATAACCCGAACCGAGGCCAGCAGAATCGCGGCGGCCAGGGCGGCCCCGGAGGCCCGGGCGGCGGGCAGATGATAATGAGAGGTCCGGGCGGCGGCGGTTTCTTTGGCGGCGACAGTCGCAACAAGTACAACCTGACCGTAGCCTTGAACTTCAATAACCTGTTCAATCATCCGAACCTCGGGAATTACAACGGCACGTTGACCTCGCCTTTCTTCGGCCTCGCAAACCGCACGGCGGGTTTCGATGGCTCGCGCAGGATCGAGGCTTCGCTGAGGTTCAGCTTCTAGTATCTGTTTGACAAGGGGAGGGAGCATGAAGAAGTTTTTTGAGATGTTAATGGTGTGCGCGGTCCTGGCCGGCGGCGCGATTTTGGTTTACGCGCAAGACCCGCACCAGCCGCAGGAGCCGCGCAGCGAGGGCGCGGGGAGCGCAGTGCCCATGCGCACGATGCAGTTCCAGATGCCGACCTTCGCAGACCTGGATAAGAACAAAGACAAGAAGATCAGCCGCGACGAGATGCCGAGCCAGTGGCCGCCGCAGGCGTTCGACCGCCTGGATGAGAACAAGGACGGCTTCATAGACGAGGCGGAATTCGGTCGCTCTCGCCAGCGGATGGGCGGTGGCCCGCAGCTCGGCGAGCGGCTCAACCGCTTTCTCGACGCGGACAAAGACGGCAAAGTCTCGCGCGACGAGTTCGCCAAGATTAACCAGATGTTCGATACGCTCGATTCCGACAAGAACGGCGAGCTGACAAACGAAGAGATGAGCCGGTTCTTCCAGGCCATGAACGAGGCGCAGACCCAGGCCACCGGCGGCGTCGACGTAAACAACCTCTTTCAGAACGTCGATAAGAACAAAGACGGCAAGATCACCGCAGACGAGATGACCGACGAGCGCATGTTCAAGGCGCTCGACCTGAACAAAGACGGGGCGATCCCTCGCGACGAGGCCGAGCAGGCGCTCAAGCAGATTAACGAGCGCCGCCGCAACCGCCCACAGCCGCAGGGCGACTAAGAATACAGTGCTGAGTGCTGAGTCCTGAGTGCTGAGTATAAAAAGAGTGAGCATCGTGAAGTAGGCAGTTAATTCTTCTGCATACTCAATCCTGCTTTCTGTTTTTATACTCAGCACTCAGCACTCTAAATCTCATCCCATCTCACCTTCTTAAATATTCGTAATCGTGGACAATCACGTGCCTTCATCGTAATATTGTCATCTGACTTCGAAATCGGAGACGAGAATCGAGGAAGCGAGAATAATGGCTCAGCCAGTGATCGAGAGTCTATCACCCGCAGCGGGCGTCGAAGGCGGCGAGGTGGTTATCGCCTGTAGAGACTTCAGCTTTTCGACCTACGACAAAGTCCGCGTGACGTTCGGAGGGGCTCAGACACGTCCCATCAGCGCCTCGCCCACACGCATAATCGCGCCCGTCCCGTCGAGCGAGCTTGTCAGCGGCAAGATTCAAGTGACCATAGAAGCGAACGGTTCGGAGAGCAACAGCCAGCACTTCACCGTGGGCCAAAAACTCGCCGAGAACCTCCACCCCGTAGCCAACCCGGCCTACGACCGCGACAACGGGGCGATCTACACTACGCTTTCGGGCACGCGCGGGCAGAAGGTCCCCGTGTCGGTCTACAAGATCACGCCCGACGGCGAGAGCGAGCCGTTTCTGACAGACCTCATAAACCCCACGGGGCTGGCCTTCAGCCCCGACGGAGAGATGTTCATTACCAGCCGGTACGATGGATCGGTCTATCGAGTCACGCCGTTTAAGGACGCCGAAGTCTTCGCGCGCAACCTGGGCCTGGCCACAGGCATCGCCTTCGACTCGCAAGGCCGTTTGTTTGTGGGCGACCGCAGCGGCACCATCTACATAGTAAACGAGATCGGCGAGCCTACGACTTTCGCCACCGTGGAGCCGAGCATGGCGGCATACCACATGGCCTTCGGGCCGGACGGCAACCTGTATGTGACGGGGCCTTCGCTGTCGAGCTTTGACTCGGTGATGAAGATAGCCAGCGACGGGGTGGTTACGCGGTTTTTCACGGGGCTGGGCCGGCCCCAGGGGTTGGCATTCGACCGCGCGGGAAATCTCTACGTCGCGGCGAGCCGTCGCGGCCATCGCGGGATCATCAGGATTACGCCCGACGCCGAGGCCGAGATGATCGTCGCGGGGATAGCTATGGTCGGGCTCTGCTTTGACGACTCGGGCAATATGATACTGGCCTCGAATCGCGAGATATTCCGCGTGCCGCTAGGGATCGAAGGCTTCTGGCCCTTCTAGCAACCCGCCGATTCCCCGAAGACGCTCTATTTGACACCTATTAGAGCGCGTGCTAGTTTTGCAACAGGACTTAGAAATCGGGCAGGCGCGCCGAAGGAGCCGACAAGATTGTTCAATATGATATTTGGTGAACCGTTACTTTTTTCCTTCGCCTCCCTGTTCACAATCCCGATAGGCGATTTGATTTTGTGGTTCGTCGTCTTTCTCTTCTCGCTGTCGTTTCACGAATCGGCGCATGCCTGGACCTCGGAGCGCTTCGGCGATTACACGGGGCGCTACCAGGGTCGAATAACGCTGAACCCCATCGCGCACATCGACCCGATAGGGACGCTCGTGATCCCGCTGATGGGTTTTATGAGCGGCGGCATAGCGATGTTCGGTTGGGCCAAGCCCGTCGAGACGAACCCGCTGTTGTGGCGTGATAAGACGAAGGCGAACATAATGGTCTCGGCGGCAGGGCCTATAAGCAATTTCATCCTGGCGACAGTGGCGTTGATAATAATCAAGATATTGCTCGCTATGGAAATCCTGCGCCAACCCTTCCGCGACGAAGGGGGGCAGTTCGATTTCGTCGTCCCTACGGCCGCCGACGCGGGCTTTTTGAACCCGCTCGCGACCCTGCTCTGTATATTTCTCATCCTCAATGTGACACTGGGAATCTTTAACCTTATCCCAATACCGCCGCTCGACGGCTCACACGTGCTTGAGAGCCTCTTGCCTTACGAGCTGGCGCAGGGGTACGCACAGCTTCGTCCTTACGGATTTATCCTGCTGCTGGCGCTGATATGGACGCCGGTGGTAGGTTGGATAATGAACCCGGTTTTAGGCTTTGTCCTCAGGCTGGTATTTTGGTAGGTGACAACGAACGAGAGGATCGGTTTTGGTCGAGACTTCCGGAAAAAAGAGAAGAATCGTGAGCGGCATGAGGCCCACGGGGAATCTGCACCTGGGCAATTACGAAGGCGCGCTCAAGAACTGGGTCCGCCTTCAGGATTCGGGCGAGTACGACTGTTTCTTCTTCATAGCCGACTGGCACGCCCTGACGAGCGATTACGCGGACACGAGCGCCATCCGGCAGAACACCATAGACGTAGTGAGCGACTGGCTGGCCGCAGGGCTCGACCCGGAGCGTTCGACGATCTTCGTCCAGTCGATGGTGCGCGAACATGCGGAGCTTCACCTGGTGCTGTCTGCGGTGACGCCGCTCGGGTGGCTTGAGCGAGTGCCGACCTACAAAGAGCAGCGCGATAACATCACCGAGAAAGACATAGGCAATTACGCTTTTCTTGGTTATCCCGTGCTCCAGGCCGCGGACATAATTATGTACAAGGCCGATTACGTTCCCGTGGGCAAAGACCAGGCTTCGCACGTGGAGATCACGCGCGAGATAGTCCGCCGCTTCAACAACTTTTTCGGCGACGTGTTCCCGGAGCCGAAAGAGCTGCACACGGAAGTCCTCGTGCTGCCAGGGACCGACGGGCGAAAGATGTCTAAGAGCTACGGCAACGCGATCTACCTGATCGACCCGCCCGACGTTGTGCGCGAGAAGGCGCGGATGATGATAACGGACCGCACGCGCATACGGCGCAGCGACCCGGGCCACCCCGAATCGTGCGACGTGTGCCAGATGCACCGCTTCTTTGTCGCCTCCGAACTGGCCGACAGTTTTGACGACGACTGCCGCAACGCCCGCATAGGCTGCGTAGACCGCAAGCGGGCGCTGGCCGATTCGATCGTCGAGCGGTACGGCGCGATCGCCGAGCGCAGCCGCGAGCTTCGCGAGCGCCCCGAAGAGGTCGTCGCCGTGATCAAAGAAGGGTCGCGCCGGGCGCGGCTCGAAGCCGAGAAGACGATGGCCGAAGTCCGCCGCGCCATCAAAATCGATTGGGATTAGAGATGAAAGAAGCCCTGACCGAAGGATTCGAATCGCAAGCAGAATTCGCTGAAGAGGCCGATCAATACAAGGTCAAGCTCGAAGCGTTTGAAGGGCCGCTCGACCTGCTCTTGTTTCTTATACGCAAAGAGGAGGTGTCGATCTACGACATCCCGATCGCTCGAATCACGGAACAGTACCTCGATTACTTGCGCGCGATGCAGGAGCTTGACATAGGCGTGGCCGGAGAGTTTTTAGTCATGGCGGCGACGCTCATTCAAATCAAGTCTCAGATGCTGCTGCCGCGCGACCCGGGCGTAGAGGGCGAGCAGCCGGAAGACCCGCGCGCGGAGCTTGTCTACCAGTTGCTTGAGCACCAGAAGTTCAAAGCTGCGGCCAACGTGCTGCACCAGCGAGGCACCATAGAATCGGCCGCCTACGCCCGCGCGGTTGTCGAAGCCGATAAGAGCAACCCCGAGGTCGCGGCCACTGTCTTTCAGTTGTTTGAAGTCTTTCGCGAAGTGCTGAACCGCCAGCGGGCGATCACGGAAATCGAGATCGCTCGCGACGAGATGACGATGGCCGAAAAGATCACGGAGATCAAGCTCATGCTCGGCGAAGCCGACGAAGTGAGCGCGCGTGCGCTGTTCGAGCGCGCCCACAGCAAGCGAGAGCTCGTGCTGATCTTTCTGGCGGTCCTAGAGCTGGTCAAGGAGCTTGAGATTCGTCTTGCTCAATCCGAGATGTTCGGCGACATAATAATAACGAGACGGGAAGAATAGTGCTGAGTGCTGAGTATACGTTTTTTACTCAGCACTCAGCACTCAGCACTCAGGACTTCTTATGACAATCGAAGAGTTAAAACCGATTATCGAGTCGTTAATCTTCGTATCCGAGGACCCGATAAGCCTCAAGCAGCTTGCGGCGATCCTTGACGGCGAGAGCGTCGAAGATATTGAGGCCGCTTGCCAGAGCCTCATGGAAGAATACGGAGAGCGCCGGGGCGGGCTTGAGCTACGTCAGATCGCGGGCGGGTACAGAATCTCTACGCGCCCCGACCTGAGCGAATACGTCCGCCGTTATTTGAAAGCGCAGCCTTCGGCGCGGCTCTCGCTGGCGGCGCTTGAAACGCTCGCAGTTATTGCCTACAAACAACCGATCACTATCCCTGAAATACTTGAGATACGCGGCGTCACCTCGACTTCGGCGATAAAGACGCTGCTCGACAAACGGCTGATCGTAGCAAAGGGCCATAAACAGGTAGTCGGCCGACCGATGTTGTACGGGACATCAAAGGAGTTTCTAGTCCACTTCGGGCTCAACGATCTGAGCGAGCTTCCGAACCTGGAAGACTTTGAAGACTTGATGAGCAGTTAGACTTTAAGACATCATACCTTTTACAATTGGGCTAGCCCCGTTTTTGGATGCTATGGTCTGGCCCGCCCTGGACCGTGAGTATCAAATATTATTTCCATCCAGGCGACAGTTCCCTCCCCCCGGTCGCAGGAGATGTGCATGGGCGTACTGACCACCGCCGAAATTTCCCGCATGCTATTTCCCTATCCTAACGTTCTGGTCATCGAGGACGATCA
The DNA here is from genome assembly GCA_036277095.1 of Blastocatellia bacterium. Classification (GTDB taxonomy): domain Bacteria; phylum Acidobacteriota; class Blastocatellia; order UBA7656; family UBA7656; genus DASUNP01. The sequence continues at coordinate 48,020 of DASUNP010000074.1, read as the reverse complement.
GCATATGGGAGAAGCATTACGGACCGTGTTGAAAAACGAAGGGTTTAACGTAACGCTGGCGCTTTCGGGAAGCGACGGGCTTGGGAGGGTCACAAACGGGGACCAGGGGGGGCAGTTCGACCTCGTGTTACTCGACGTGATGCTGCCAGACCTGGACGGCTGGACCGTGCTGTCGCGCCTGCGAGCATCGCCCACGACGGCTCACCTTCCGATCATCATGCTCACGGCCATCGGAGGAGAGCGAAGCGAGATAGAGCTACTGGCTGCGGGCGCTGACGATTACATCCAGAAGCCCTTCTCGTTCGAGAACCTCATAGCTCATATAAACGCCCTGTGCCGCCGCTCCGCGCTTCAGAGCATCAACCCGCTGACGGGGCTTCCGGGCAATCGCCAGGTCGAGAGGTTTCTTCAAAGATGCGCGAAGCAAAAACAGAGATTCTGGGCCGCCGCCTACGCCGACATAGATAGTTTCAAAGCCTACAACGACTGCTACGGCTTTCTCAAAGGTGATGAGGTGCTGAAGGCGACCGCCGAGCTGATCGTGAGCGCGGCCAAAGACTGCCCTCACGAAGTCTTCATAGGCAACATCGGGGGCGATGATTTTCTGATAGGGTTCAGCCACGACAAGCCGCGAGAGGATGAGGAATCGTTAAACGAGGTTCGTCATATTCTTGGTCGCCTGACCCGCGAGTTCGACAAGATGAACCGAGGGTTTTATAACGAGCGAGACCTTGAGCGCGGTTACCTGGAAGCCGAGAGCCGGCGCGGCGGTGTTGAGCGATACCCGCTAATGGCGCTCTCAATCGCCGTCGTCACAAACACAAAGCGACTGTTCAACCACCCGCTTGAAATCAGCAACATCCTGGCCTCGGTCAAGCGCAAGGCGAAATCGCTGCCGGGCAGCGTGGTCTGCTTCGATCAACGCAGAAGGTAAAGTTAATAAGAGAATATGCAAGAGCGGCTTCAAAAGATAATCGCGGCTGCCGGGATAGCTTCGCGCCGCGCAGCAGAAGAGATGATCGCAGGCGGCGAGGTCACTGTAAACGGCAAGCTCGTCACAGAGCTTGGCGCGAAGGCCGACCCCGAGCGCGATCACATCAAAGTTCGCGGCAAGCTTATTTCAAACCAGGGCGCGGCCCGCGAAAAGCGTTACCTGTTAGTCAATAAGCCGCGCGGCTACCTTTCGTCGGTCGCCGACCCGCTCAAGCGCCCGCTCGTCATGGACCTCATTCCGGCTCCCATCAGGCGCGGGCTTCACCCCGTCGGACGCCTCGACTTTAACAGCGAAGGGTTGATAATCCTGACCTCGGACGGCGAGCTTACAAAGCTGATCACGCAGGGCGGCAAAGTCGCAAAGGTCTATCACGTGAAAGTGAAAGGCTCACCCGGCGAACAGCACATAGAACGACTCAGAAACGGCGTGCGCCTGGAAGAGAAGCGCACGGCCCCCGCTGAAATCAAGCTGATCGAGCGAACGAAAGAGGGCGGCAATGCCTGGTATGAAGTGACGCTCCGCCAGGGCAAGAATCAACAGATCCGCCGCATGTTCGATTCGATCCACCACTCTGTCACCAAGCTCCGCCGCGTTCGCATAGGCCACGTCACGGACGAGGGGCTGGCTGTCGGCCAGTACCGTGAGATGACCGCCCGCGAAATCAAAAGGTTCTTTCAGCCTGAGCCGGTGCCGAGCCGACCGCGCGTCAAGCGCGCCGTCAAAAAACGGAAACGCGGCGACCGGCGCGCATCGAAATAGCCATCTCATATGAGCCCATCCCGCGCTCCTTATACATGCTTTTTTCCCGCCGGGCGTGTAAAATGATCAGTTACTATTAGCTCGCCATAGATCGTCTATTGCGCACTTTTTTGGAGGCATTAATGGAATTTGAGCTTAACGAAGAGCAGCAGCAGATCAAGCAGTCGATACGTGAGTTTGCCGAGGCCGAGATGGGGCCGCACGTCACAGAGTGGGATGAAGCGCAGCACTTCCCCGTGGAGCTGCGCCCCAAGTTCGCGGAGCTTGGCGTCATGGGCGTGCTGTTCCCGGAAGAGTACGGCGGCGCGGGGATGGGTTACATCGAATACGCTACGATCATCGAAGAACTCTCGCGCGTCGATCCTTCAATCGCGCTCTCGATCGCCGCGCACAACTCTTTGGGCGCGGGCCATATCTTCATAGCGGGCAACGATCAACAAAAAGAGAAATACCTTTCGCCGCTTGCTCACGGCGAGCATTTTGCCGCGTGGGGCTTGACGGAGCCAAGCTCGGGCTCGGACGCAAGCTCCATGCGAACCACCGCTGCGCGGCGTAACGGCGGCTGGGTCATAAACGGCTCGAAGAATTTCATCACCAACGCTACGTTCGCCGAGACGACCGTCGCGCTCGCCATCACAGACCGCACGGCCGGGACGCACGGCATCTCCGCATTCATAATCGAACGTGGCAGAAAAGGATTTTCGATAGCGAAGAAAGAGAACAAGCTCGGCATGCGCGCGAGCGACACAGCCGCGATCGTCTTTGACGATTGCTTTGTGCCGGACTCGAACCTGATAGGCGAGCCGGGCCAGGGCTTCATACAGGCGATGAAAGTCTTAGACGGCGGGCGCATATCGATTGCCGCGCTGGCCGTTGGATGCGCGCAGGGCGCATACGAAGCGGCTCTACGCTATTCCAAAGAGCGCTATCAGTTCGGCAGACCTATCGCAGAGTTCCAGGCGATTCAATTCAAGCTCGCCGACATGGCTACCGATATTGAGGCGGCGCGCTTGCTGACTTACCAGGCTGCCGCGTTAAAGAACAAGGGCAAGGTGACGACGAAAGAGTCTTCGATGGCGAAACTCTTCGCCAGCGAGGTGGCCGTGCGCGTCTCGGAGCAGTCGGTCCAGATTCATGGCGGTTACGGGTACATCAAAGACTACCCGGCGGAGAAATACTGGCGCGACTCTAAGCTCTGCACCATCGGCGAAGGCACGAGCGAGATACAGCGAACCGTAATCGCCCGCCAGCTCCTGAGGGCCTGAAGAAGTGCTGAGTGCTGAGTGCTGAGTGCTGAGTGAAAAGCAATTACTCAGGACTCAGCACTCAGCACTCAGCACTCAGAGATATGGATATTTCCGAAAGAATTCTGAAGGGCGAAAAGAGGGCGATAGCCCGCGCGATAAGCACCGTCGAAGACGGGCGGGCAGAGGCTACGGAGATTCTCAAAGAGGTCTTCCCGCACACGGGTCGCGCGCTCGTCGTAGGGATAACCGGCGCGCCGGGAGCGGGCAAATCGACGCTCGTCGACCGGCTGGCCTCGCTTTATCGCTCGCGCGACGAGCGAGTCGGCATTATCGCCGTTGACCCTTCGAGCCCTTTCACGGGCGGGGCTATCCTGGGCGATCGGATTCGAATGCAGAGCATGGCTACGGACCCGGGCATATTCATACGCAGCATGGCGGCGCGCGGCCATCTAGGGGGGCTTGGGCGCGCGACCGTCGACGCGGTAGCGATACTGGATGCCGCAGGGTATAATAAGATAATCGTTGAAACGGTCGGAGTGGGCCAAGACGAAATCGATATCGTAAAAGCTGCGGATGTGACTGTGGTCGTGCTCGTCCCCGGGATGGGCGATGACATACAGGCCATCAAAGCCGGAATAATGGAGATCGGCGATGTCTTTGTAATAAACAAGGCCGACCGTGAAGGTGTGTTGAGGACTGAACGAGAGATCGAATCCCTGCTTTCAATATCGGAAAGACCGGATGGCTGGAAGCCCTTGGTGGTCAAGACCGTGGCGACCGAAGACGCCGGCCTTCAAGAGCTGGCTGAAGCGATAGCCGCTTACTCGGACTTCGTCGGCTCGCACAGGGATGCGGCTGAGAACCGGCGGGCGAGCGTTGCCCAACACCGCATTGTAGAGATGTTGCGCGACAGGCTCCTGAAGCTGGCTTTACAAAAAGGTGTGAACCAGGAAGAACTGCGCAACCTGGCTCAATCGGTCGCCGACCGCAGGCGAGACCCTTATTCGGTCGTCGATGAGATCATCGCTCGAATGAAAACAGTGCTGAGTGCTGAGTCCTGAGTAATTGCTTTTCACTCAGGACTCAGCACTCAGCACTCAGGACTATTGATGAAGATAGATCACCTTGGAATCGCTGTTCGCTCGATAGAAGAGGCGCTGGGCTTTTACCGCGACGCTTTGGGGCTTGAGCTTAAGGGGGCCGAGGCGGTCGAAGACCAGGGGGTCAATGTAGCGCTGCTGCCCGTGGGCGAGTCACGGATCGAGCTGCTGGAGCCTGTTTCAGCCACCTCGCCCGTCGGCCGCTTCATCGCAAAGCGCGGCGAGGGGCTGCATCATATCTGTTACGAGGTCGAAGACCTCGCGTCTAAACTGGAGGAACTCAGGTCGCGCGGTGTGCGGGTGCTTGACGGCTACCCGCGACCGGGCGCCGAGGGAAATCTCGTTGCCTTTTTGCATCCGGCGAGCGCAACCGGCGTTCTCGTCGAGCTGGTTGAGAAGGCGAGAGGATCGGAGGAGGAATAGATGAAAGTTTCAGCAAAAGTCATAGTGATGATTGCGGTGGTGGGAGTATTGGCACTCGCAATGCTCATAGCACAGCGCTCATCTTCGTCCGCGCCCAGGTCGGCGAACTTTTCCGCGACCGATATGGAGCTGTTGATCCCTGAGATATTGCCGCCCGAAGCGCAGGCTCAGTATTCGCAGCCCGCGCAGAAGAAGGAGCTGGCCAAGCAACTCCGGCACGTCTTAGCCATCGCCCAGCTCGCCGAGCGCGAAGGCTTCGACAAGCGCCCGGACGTGAAGACTCAGATGGAGTTGATGGCCGACAGTCGTCTCGCCCGCGCTTACGCGACTAAGAACCCCGACAAGACTGTCAGCGATGATGAAATGAAAGCCTATATCGATTCACACGACGCCGAGATAAACGCATACCTGGAGGCCAACCCCAAGCTGAAGAAACAGGTCGAAGGCGCGGAGATGGATAGTTTCAAGGAGACTTACGCAAGGATCAGGCTCATGGCTGTTAAGGCGCGCGAGACGGGGGCCAGCGACGAAAAGACGGCCGAGATGTTGAAGTATTGGAGCAGCCGCGAAGTGCTCTATCAGGCCTATGTCGACGAGATGATTGCGAAATACTATGACGAGCATAAGAACGAATACGAGCAGGTGCGCGCCCGCCATATCCTGATAAGCACCACCCCGCAGGAGCAAGCTCCTCCGCACGGAGACGAGCATGATAAAGAGGCCGCCGATAAGCAGCCGAAAGCTCTCTCTAAGGAAGAGGCCCGGAAGAAGGCCGAATCTATTCTGGCCCGCGTGCGCAAAGGCGAAGATTTCGCAAAGCTCGCGGGTGAGTTTAATCCCGACGCGACGAAAGAGACGGGCGGCGACCTGGATTATTTCTCGCGTGGAAGGATGCTGCCCGAATTCGAGCAGGCCGCATTCGCGCTTAAGCCCGGCGAGGTGAGCGATCTGGTCGAAACACAATACGGCTATCACATCATAAAGGTTGAAGACCGCCGCACAGCGCCCGTCGACGACCCGACGACTCAGCAGCAGATTTTGGCAAAGCTCCAGCCTGAGCTTGATAAGCTGGCCGAGTCGAGCAACATCAAGGTGGCCGAGGATTTCAACTTCACGCCAAAGGCGGCTCCCCCGCGCCGAGGCATGCCGGGAGGCGTTCCCAACCCGCACGGTGCGCCGCCGCCGCAATAGTTATGCGGCGCAAGAGGGCGTCTTGCGCCGCATCCAATCGCAACTCGCTAACTAGTGCTTTGCTTGAGGAGGTCTTGAGATGGTTTGCAATGCATGTGGAACGACGATAAATGAAGAGGCGGTTGTTTGCCCGAGCTGCGGCGCGGCTGTCCCCGAAAACGAGCCTGCCGATCAAGCGGCGGACGCGGCCAGCTACGAGACGACAAATCTCGTGGGTGAGCAAGCCGGTGATGAGCAGATTGAGGAGGTCGCGTCGCCTGAGACTCAAGAGGATGAGACTCAAGAGGGTGAGACTCAAGAAGCTGCCGCCGCCGGGCAAACGATCTCATCCAGCCCGAAAATCACACGGCCTGTGACCCGCGCGGCGAAAAAATCCGGCGGGGGCGTAGGGAAGCTTATTGTCGCCCTTATCGTCGTCGGGATCATAGGCGTAGGCGTGTGGATATTTCTCAAGCTCTCAGGCCCGACCCCTGTCAAGCTGACCGCCCGCGACATGGAGCTCTTGATTAACGAAGCGCTCGAACCTAGCCAGCGGCAGATGATCTCATCGAACGAGACTCAGAAAAAAGAGTTGGCGAAACAGCTCAAGCAGATTCTCGCCCTCGCATACGAAGCCGAAAAGCAGGGGCTTGAAAAACGGCCGCAGGTAAAATCCGAAATCGAGCTTAGAACGGACCAGGCGCTGGGCGTGGTCTATCGGAAAAAGAACCCTGCCGCGAAGGTGACGGACGAAGAGGTGACGGCGTACCTCGCAGCAAACCCGAAAGAGTATGATCAGTTCCTTGAGGAGAATCCGCAGCTCAAAAAGATGGCCGCGCAGGCCGACGAAGAGATGAAAAAAGAGTTCGCAAAGATCAAGGTGCTGGCCGAGCGAGCGCGTCAGGATGGGTTGGATCAAGAAGAAGGGGCAAAGCTGCTTATCCTGTTACAGAGGAGCCAGGCGCTGGCCGGGGCTTATTTGATCGAGCTCCAAAAGCCGGATATCGAGCAGTACTACAACGAGCATAAATCAGAATTAGGGCAGGTGCGCGCCCGCCACATCCTTATCAAGACAGACCCGCACGAGTTGGGGGAGACTTCCGGCGGTAAAGATGCGGCGCGCAAGAAGGCTCAATCCTTACTCGAACGCGTTCGCAACGGCGAGGACTTCGCCTCGCTCGCCCAGCAGCACTCGGACGACGAGAAGTCTAAGCCCGATGGAGGCGATCTAGGATTCTTCACGCGCGGGAGCATGGTGCCTCAGTTCGACCAGGTCGTCTTCGCGCTCCAGCCCGGCCAGGTGAGCGACCTTGTAGAAACACAGTTCGGGTTTCACATAATCAAAGTCGAAGAGCAGCGCGAGCCTTCGCTTGACGACCCGGAGTTCCAGGATCAGATAGCCATGAAGCTGGACCGCGCCGCGCTTGAGAAAAAAATAGAAGAGATCGCGGCTGCCTCCAAGGTCGAGGTCGCGGAAGATTTCAAGGTCGATGCGCCGCCGGCCCAGGCCCCGCCTGCCTTCCCGCAAGGCCAGGGAAATCCTTTCTAGCTATGAAGCTCGGCGCGTTTGACATCGACGTCATATCCGACGGCACGTTCGCGCTCGACGGGGGAGCGCTGTTCAGCGTCGTTCCCCGCGTCATATGGGAGCGGTATTTCGAGCCCGATCAAAAGAATCGCATTCGCATAGGGCTGAACGCGCTGCTGGTTCGCACGGGGCGAGAAAATGTCCTCGTCGACACGGGGATCGGTTACAAATGGGATGCCCGCTCGCTGGAGCGTTACTCGATTCGGCACGAGACAAACATAATTGCCGAGCTAGCCAGGCGCGGCCTCGGGCCTGAAGAGATCGACATAGTCATCAACACTCATCTGCATTTCGACCACGCCGGAACGAATACCGTTGAGCGCGATGGGCGGATCATTCCCACGTTCCCGCGCGCCCGCTACATAGTTCAGCGCGGCGAGTTCGAGCACGCCCTCTCGCCGCACGAGCGGGACCGCGCGAGCTACAACCCGCAAGACATCAAGCCGGTCGAGGATGCGGGGCAGTTGGATCTGATCGATGGAGATCAGGAGATAGTCAACGGCATTCGCGTAATCAAAGTTGCAGGGCACAACCGCGACCTTCAATGCGTTCGGATAGATTCCGAAGGTGAGACGGCATTTATGTTTGCCGACCTGCTGCCCACTACCGCGCACGTTCCGCCCGCGTGGGTTATGAGTTACGACTTATATCCGGTCGAGACTCTTGAGCAGAAAAAGCGGCTCGTCCCTCAAGCGATCAGCGAGCGTTGGGTCTGCGTCTTTGAGCACGACCCGTACACTCCGCTCGGGCGACTGCGCGAGGAAAACGGCAAAGTGGTTGTTGAAGTGCTGAGTGCTGAGTAATAGTTCTTCACTCAGCACTCAGCACTATGGAGGGAAGATTGTCACAGGCAAGAATAGGAGTGATCGGCGGGAGCGGGCTTTACCAGATGGAAGCCCTCACCAACGTTGAAGAGGTGACGCTTGAGACGCCATTCGGGAAGCCGTCTGATGCTTTCATGGTCGGCACAATCGACGGCGTCGGCGTGGCGTTCCTCGCGCGTCACGGGCGCGGCCACAGGCTGCTTCCGACAGAGATCCCATTCCGCGCGAACATCTACGGCATGAAGATGCTCGGCGTTGAGCGGGTCATATCGGCGAGCGCGGTCGGCTCGTTGCGCGAAGAGCTGAAGCCTATGGATATAGTTTTGCCCGACCAGTTCTTTGACCGCACGCGCCATCGCGCTTCCACTTTTTTCGGCGACGGAGTTGCCGCGCACGTAACTTTCGGCGACCCGGTCTGCCGTGAGGTGTGTGACGTGCTTGAGACTGTCGCACGCCGGGAGCTTCAGGGTATAGACATTCATCGGGGCGGCACATACATCTGCATGGAAGGCCCGGCCTTCTCCACGAAAGCCGAATCGGAAGTCTACCGCTCCTGGGGGATGCATGTGATCGGCATGACTAACCTTCAAGAGGCGAAGCTCGCGCGCGAGGCGGAGATATGTTACGCGACGATGGCGCTGGTCACTGATTACGACTGCTGGCACCCAGATCATGACTCGGTCACCGTCGAGATGGTGATCGATTTTCTCAACCGTAACTCCGCTAACGCTCAGAAGCTTATTCGCGGCGCGGTGACGGAGCTCTCTAACAGCTCCCGCGAGTGCAAATGCGGAAAGTCTTTGCGACATGCTATCATTACAGCGCCCGATAAGATCACGCCCGAAGCCCGCGAGCGGCTGCGCGCGATCATCGGGAAATACGTAGAATGATGTGAGGTACGAAGATGTCAGGCATGAAGTCGTTTGCCAAAGGGGTTATCTTCGCTTTGACGATTCTGTTTGCGAGCGTGACAGCCGCATCGGCGCAGGGGCCAGCGAGCGGTCCCGTGGAGCCGGCGCGCGACCAGACGAAGGAGATGGCCGCCAAGCACAACCTCGACGTAGCGCGTTATTATCTTACGAAGCGCAAAGCCTATGACGGCGCGCGCGACCGCCTTCAGGAGATAATCGAGACTTATCCCGATTTTTCGCGCATGGATGAAGTCGTCTTCCTTATGGGCGAGGCTCATGCGAAGCTCGGCAAGACGGAGACGGCTGTGGATTATTACAACAAGCTTTTGAAGACTTATCCCGACAGCGAATTAGTTAAGAAGGCGCGCGAGCGGCTTGATAAGCTGAAGGTTGAGAAAAAAGCAGGCGAGGAAAAATTATAGATGTCATTACTAGTCGTGGGGTCGGTAGCGTTTGATTCGATAAAGACGCCTTTCGGAGAGAAAGAGCGTGTGTTGGGCGGGTCGGCGACGTATTGCAGCGTCGCCGCTTCTTTTTTTACGGACGTTCGAGTGGTCGCAGTGGTCGGCGGAGATTTCGGGCCGGACGCCGAAGCGGTTTTTCACGAACGCGAGATAGACATTTCTGACCTAGAGCGGATTCCGGATCAGCAGAGCTTTTTCTGGAGAGGCGAATACGGATATGACCTGAACGTCGCAAAGACGTTAGACACGCAATTGAACGTCTTCGCCCAGTTCAAGCCGAAGCTTTCGGCCGCCGCGCGCCAGACGCCTTATCTCTTTTTAGGCAACATACAGCCCGAGTTGCAGGTCGAGGTGCGCGAGCAGGTCGCGGCCAAGCTGGTCGCCGCCGACACGATGAACTATTGGATCAACAACACGCCCGACGAGCTTCGAGAGATGCTCAAGCACATCGATCTGCTTATCATCAACGACGCGGAGGCAAGGGAGCTAGCGGGCGAGGCCAATCTGGTCCGCGCGGCGCGGGGAGTTCTTTCGATGGGGCCGAAGCGGCTGGTGGTCAAGCGCGGCGAGTATGGCGCCGCGATGTTCACGCCGGATACTTATTTCGCCACGCCTGCCTACCCGCTCGAAGAGGTATTCGACCCTACGGGCGCGGGCGACAGTTTTGCCGGCGGCTTTATGGGGTACCTGGCGGCCACGACTGCTACGGACGAGGCGGCCATCAGGCGCGCGATCATCTATGGCTCTGTGATGGCTTCGTTCAACGTCGAAGAGTTTAGCTGCGACCGCACCAGACGTTTGACTTACGAAGAGATAAACGTGCGCTTCCGAGACCTGCGCGCGATATCTCATTTTGAAGAAGGCCACATGCCGCGCCGCGTTACGGCCAGAGACAGGTGACGCGGTCAATCAACAGGCATGCAGACGGAGCAGGCTTTCAACCCTCGCTCGAAAGCGGCGTCCTCGCTGAGCGCGCTACGGTCACAGCGCGCGGGCAGGTGTGAAGAGGCGTGGTAAAAGACGCGGTCCGATGAACACGCGTAAACGAGTTTTACAGGCTTTGCCAGGCGTTTGACTTCCACAGAGTCTGACTGGCCGACACGGGTCGCCGTCTCGTTTGTGCTCACGCTCGCGATGGCCGAGTGTTGATCGGAGCTCGCGGGCCGGCGATTCGCAAATTCATTCTTCAGGTAACAGACGGCTATCCATCCGGCTCCCAGCAAGACTATAAAAGCGGCGAGAGATATTAGTTTATTGATCAGAAACAGCGGGTGGGCACTGCGTAAAGAACTGCGAGCTTGGAGGCTTGCCACAGTTTACGCTCCTTTCACTCTCTACCTTGAACTGCCAGGGAAGTGTGGAAAGTACCATAGCCAACCGGCTCAGTCAAGGTGTAATCTGCAAATGTCAGCCGGGCTACGGCGCGCAAAACTCTTTTGAAACCGGGGGGTTCGGTGAGCGAGATAAGATTCACAAAGCTGCAAGGGCTCGGGAACGATTTCCTGGTCACTCTTGTGGAAGAATTGAGCCAGTTGCAGTCTGCGCGGGAGCTTGCGCAGCAGATGTGTGAGCGCAATTTTGGCGCGGGCGCGGACGGGTTGATGTTCGTCACGCGCGCGCGCCACGAGGACGCCGATTTCGCTTCGCGCCTGTTTAATGCCGACGGCAGCGAGGCGGAGATTTCAGGCAACGGGACCCGTTGCGTGGCGGCTTATCTGTATTACGCTGGTATGTGGAAGCAGCCCGAAGTCAGGATAGCGACGGCGGCCGGGGTCAAGCTCGGCCGCCTCGTCGCGAGCGAAGGACTGCGATACGAGTTCGAGTTCGACATGGGGGAGCCTCGCTTTTCGAGCAGCGACGTGCCTATGGACCTGGACCCGCCGCTCGCGCGAGTAGCGCGCTACCCGCTCCACCTCGGCGGCGACATGCTCGAAGTGACCTGCCTGTCGATGGGGAACCCGCAATGCGTAATCTTCGTTGCCGACCTCGGCGCGGTCGACCTGACGGGGATAGGGCCGTTGATCGAGGACCATCCGGTCTTCCCCAGCCGCACGAACGTCGAATTCGTGCGAGTCGTCTCGCGTGACGAGATAGAGATACTGATATGGGAGCGTGGCGTCGGGCGCACGCTTTCAAGCGGCACTGGCTCTTGCGCCTCGGCGGTTGCCGCCTGCTTGAATGGGCTTACGGACCGCAGCGTCCGCGTCCGAACGCCCGGGGGCGCGTTGCGCGTCGATTGGCGCGCGGATAACAGCGTCACGCTTACGGGTCCGGCCGAGGTGATTTACGAAGGGCGCTGGCTCGGCGAGTGAAGCGACGAGACTGCGGCCGCAAGTGTCGGTCAAAACTATTGCGCTAATGACTGCGGGATAATAATATACAGACTGACCGCACGGCGGTTCTGAATTACAATCTGCCTCTACGGACGCGGAGGCCTAATAGCGAGGGAGAAGAATGGCATTCTGCCCTAACTGCGAGGCCGAATATAAAGAAGGCATCAACATTTGCCCAGATTGCAGCCTTGAGCTTGTCGAGGAGCTGACGGCGCAAAACAAGATTCACGACACCAGCGATGGCGAGCCGGTCCCGCTCCAGTCTTTTAAGACGAGCGCCGAAGCCGAGATGGTCCGCGAGCTGCTCGACCAGAACGGCATTCGCTCTTTTGTCGAAGGCGGCGATTTCGCCGTCATCCCCAGCAGCTTTTCGCAAGAAGTGGTCGTGATGGTGGACGAGCGAGACCTTGACCGCGCGGTCGAAATCTACCAGGCGTACTTCGACGCCGAATCACCTGCCCCTACAGAATCGGAATAGTTTCTAGTTTTCAGTTTTTTGTTTTTAGTTAGACCTCCGTGAGCGTACGGCGGCGGAGTTCTAGCATGAGGCTAAAAACTAAACCATGAGAGGGGCCGGTGATGAGAAATCTCATAAGAACTTCTTTTATCTTTTTCCTGGCGCTGGGGCTGGCAAGTGTAAACCAGGCTCAGGATAAATCTACGAGAGCCGAGTTCGAATGCCTGATGATGGCGAACAGTTCCGCCGTCGCAGGCCAGAATGATCCGGCGTTGCGTGCGTCATATCACCACGTGTGGATGCCGGGCTTGAGCTATGGCTCGTTCGAGTCAAACGGGCTTAATTTCACATACGAGATGGAGGGCCGAGGCAACGAGACCGTCATCGTAGTTCATGGCGGGGCCGGCCTTCCCCACGAATATTTCCACCCGATGTTGTCGAACCTGGGCCAATACGCAAAGATGGTCTACTTTGACAGGCGGGCCGATATGCGGAGCACAAAATCGGTCTACGACATGGTCTCTTTAGACGAGATGGCCGAAGACGTAGACGCGCTGCGGCAGTCGCTAGGGCTCCAGCGAGTCACGCTGCTCGGGCACAGCTTCGGCGGCGCAATCGCGCTGACTTATGCCTTGCGCTACCCCGAACACGTCAAGCGGCTCATACTGGTGAGCACGGCAGCCGCGATAGAAAACCCAGCCGAGGCCGAGAAGCGATTGGTGAAGAAGCTCACGCCGAAAGAGATGGCGGCTTACACCTCAAACGAAGGCGATTCGGGCGTCTCTTCGGTCTGCCAGCGAGTTCTCAAGCGTTACAGGGCGCTGTACCCGCATTATTTCCACAAACAGCATTCCGCTGATTTCCTCGACAACGGAGTCTATTCGGTCTACTTCGACGCGCTCGCAAAGAAGATGGTGCTGGCAAGCAAACAGGGCGGGTTTGACGTTCGCGCGGCGCTCAGCCAGATCAAAGCGCCCGTGCTCGTGCTGGGCGGACGCCACGACCTTGTGACGCCCGTGAGCCAGACCGCCGAGCTGGCCGAAGCGTTGCCACGGTCGCGAGCCGTGATAATGGAGCACAGCGCGCACTTCCCGTTCGTCGAAGAGAGCTACCTGTTTACGGAGTGGGTCCGCCAGTTTATGGCCGCGACCAATGATATGGTCAACGACAAAACGGCTACGGGGTCGGTCACAACTTCGGACGGCTCTCGCTGAGCGTAAAGGCATCAAGGGCGGCGGTCTGAGAACGGATGCATGCGAGATTTGATTTCCTTGTCCACACGGTCTCGCGCCGCCTAGAATGTCTTCATGAGCGACGAGCTTATAATCTTTGTTACAGCGCCTAACGAGGACGAAGCGCGGCGGATTGCAAACGCGCTCGTCAACGAACAGTTGGCCGCCTGCGTAAATATCATCAACGGAGTTGAATCGATCTATCGCTGGCAAGGGCAGGTCGAGCACGACCGCGAATTGTTGTTGATAATCAAATCGAGAGCGGGCTGTTACGCCGATCTTGAGCGCCGCGTAAAAGAGTTGCACACCTACACCACGCCCGAAGTCGTAGCGTTTAGAATAGAGCGCGGCTCACAGAGTTATCTTGATTGGATTCGCGACTCGACATCACCGCAAAAGACTGATTAGAAGAATCGAGGCTGCCGGCTTTAATTGATAAAGCCGGCAGCCTCGATTTTCTTGATCGCGATAACAGATCAGCGCCGGCCACCGCCCGATCCTTTGGCAGGAGCTTTCTTAGCTGATGCTTTCGTAGCTCCACCTTTTTTGGCCGCGCCTTTTGACGCTCCGGCCTTTGCGGCTCCGGCTTTAGCCGCGCCTTTCTTGGACGCGCCCCCAGCCTTCGCAGCTCCGCCCTTCTTGGCCGCGCCGCCTTTCGCAGCACCCGCAGCCTTCGCGGCCCCTGCTCGACCGGGCAGCATCTTGCCGACCCTTCCCACTACTGTGCCGACTGCCCGGCCCGCTGCTGCGCCGATCGCGCGGCTCGCGGAAACCAGCGCGCCCCCTGCGGTAGCTCCTTTCTTCGACCCTCCCACCTTCGCGCCACCGGCTTTGGCCGTGCCCGCTTTACCAGCTCCAGCCTTGGCAGCACCGGCCTTTTTAGCCGCGCCGCCTTTTGCACCGCCGCTTTTGCTAAGCGCTCCGGCTTGCCTGACTGCGCCTTTCTTGGCGCCCGTCGATTTCGAAGCGCTGGCCTTGGCCGAGCCTGCGGCTTTCCCTGATGCTCCACCGGCTTGTGCGCCTCCGGCTTTTCTGGCCTCGCCCATAGTCGATTTGCCTGGCTGGTGCGTGGCAGATTGTCCCGCCGCCGCCGCGCCGCCCGCGCTGCCGGCAGCAGTGCCCGCCCCTTCACCGCCGTTGGCCGCTTGTGTGGCCCCGCCTTGATTCGATTCCCCCGCCGCCGGACTGTCACCGCCAGAAGTGTCGCTGCCCGCTTGCTCGCTCCCCTGCTTGACTTTGTCTTGGTCGTCCATTTAATTCTCCTCCTTGGTGTGTTTAGTGCTTGAAGTGGCGCATACCTGTAAAAACCATAGCCAGATTATTCTCGTTCGCGGCCGCGATAACCTCTTCGTCGCGGACGGACCCGCCCGGCTGAATGACGGCAGTGATGCCTGTTCGCGCGGCCTCATCAACTCCATCACGAAAAGGGAAAAAAGCGTCGCTCGCCATGACCGCGCCCTCAAGCGGCAGATGAGCCTTCATCGCGGCGAGCTTAACAGAATCGACGCGGCTCATCTGACCGGCCCCGACTCCGACGAGCTGTCCTTCGCGCGCGTAAACGATGGCGTTCGACTTGACGTGTTTTGCAACTATCCACGCGAATCGTAAAGCGCGCATCTCTTCCGCGCTCGGCTGGCGCACGGTCATTGCACGGAGCGTCGCCTGATCGAGAGCGCCGCGGTCTTTGTCTTGAACCAGAAGCCCGCCGCCTATCATTCTTAAATCGAGTGTCGCCGCCTCATCTTCGCTTTCTCTAACCCGCATCACGCGAAGGTTCTTTTTCGCGGCCAGTTTTTCGAGCGCCTCCGGCTCATACTCGGGCGCGACTATCGCTTCAAAGAATGTCTCGGCGATTACTCGCGCCGCTTCTTCGGTCACTTTACGGTTGAACCCGATGATGCCGCCGAAGGCCGAGACGGGGTCCGTGGCGAGAGCCTTCTCGAATGCTTCGCGCGCGTCGGCCCCCGTAGCAGCCCCGCACGGATTTGTGTGCTTGATGATGACCGAGGCCGCGTCTTCGAACTCCGACACGAGCGACCACGCCGCGTCCAGGTCTATCAGATTGTTGTATGAAAGCTCTTTGCCCTGGAGTTTTTCAGCCGTAGCAATGCCGCGACCGCCGTCCTGCGGAACGTAGAGCGCGGCCCGCTGGTGCGGGTTTTCGCCGTAGCGTAAATCCAGCTCTTTTTTCGCAAAGATTGAAAAGCGAGCCGGCAGCCCGGCAGGTCTGTCTACACGCAACTGCTCTGTCGCAGAATCGAGCGTGACCGATCCTACAAGAAATTCTGAGATCGCAAGATCGTAGCGGGCCGTCGTCTCGAACGCGTGGCGGGCAAGCCTGAGCCGTGTGAGGCGCGAGACGCGCCCTTCGCCAGCGTCGATCTCGTCTGCGATTACAGCGTAGTCCGCAGGGTCGACGACCACAACCACATCTTCAAAGTTCTTGGCCGCAGAGCGAATCATCGACGGGCCGCCAATATCTATGTTCTCGATGGCTTCGGCGACCGTGACGGACTGGCGCGCTACGGTTTCGCGAAACGGGTAGAGGTTGACGACAACCATATCGATGTACGGGATGAGGTTCTCTTCCGTCTGGCGGCGGTGGTCTTCGTTTCCGCGCATCGAGAGAATTCCGCCATGAACTTTCGGGTGCAGGGTCTTGACGCGGCCATCGAGTATCTCGGGGAATCCCGTCAAATCAGAAACGTCGCGGACCTCAAGCCCCGCCTGTCTTAACGCCTGAGCGGTTCCGCCCGTTGAAACCAGTTCTATCTGGTGGCGGGCCAGGCGGCGTGCGAAATCTACCAGCCCGGTCTTGTCGGATACGCTTATGAGTGCGCGCGTGATTTTGTTCAATCCACTTACCTCGCAGGCCGCCAAAGTAAAACGGCGGGCAGTTTCGCCGCCGAGACGATTACTGCCCGCCTTTGATTTGTAGCGGCTCTGTATTTATCTGTAGTCACGTTTGCAAAGAGACAATAGAGCTTGAAAGCCAAATGAATCGAATAGGATTTGTGCTGATTAATCGCGATGAAAGCGTTCGCAAACGTCCCGCGATTTACAATAGCACAGATATTTCGACTGTCAATAAGATTTGATTTTTACGGTCCGGCGGCGCGCTCGCACCCGTTCTGATCGTCCCGATTCCGGTGACCTTTGACTAGCGAAGGCGATCTGCTGCTATGGAGATCGGCAGGCGTGCAGCTTTTCACTACCGTCTGGGTGAAGAATAATGGGAAATGGCAGATCGTTTCAGATCAAGGCACACTGGTCACTCAGTAAAGACTAAAACCATCCCATCACAATTCGAGCGGGAAGCGCGCTAATGCGCGATGGCCGCGCCGTGCTGCTCGTAAGCTTTAGTTTCGAGAATTCGTTTGATCTCTTGAACGGTCAGCTCCAGCTCTTCGTCTTTCGAGTAAAAGTGCGGCGCGACCCTTATCCCCGCGCCCGGGCGATGATCGACCAGGAAATCGCGGCGCAAGAGTTCTTTCGTCACCTGCTGCCCGTGTGGAACATCGATTACGACCGTGCCGCCGCGCTCGTTTGTGTTCCTGGGGCAGTTCACGCGAAAGCCCGCTTCTTCGGCAAGCTCTATAAGCCGCGTCGTCTGCCTCACAGACTTTTCGCGGATATTGCCGACGCCGACTTCGTTGATGATCTCATAGCCGGACATCGCTGCATACATCCCCGGCACGTTCGGCGAGCCGTTCAAGAAACGGTAGATGTTGTCGGCGTACTCATTCGGCCCGGCGACGAATGCGAACGGGTCTTTGTGCGCCATCCAACCTGTCACGCGCGGCTCAAGCTTTGACCACAAATCTCGCCGCACGTAGAGGTATCCCGCGCCCGGCCCTCCGCAAAGCCATTTCACGGACCCGCCCGTGGCGAAATCCAAGCCCACTTCCCGCACATCGAGCGGCACAGTCCCCGCCGATTGATAAACGTCCGCCACGACCAGCGCGCCAACCTCGTGCGCCCGCGCGGTGATCGCTTTTATGTCCTGTATGAACGAGCTGCGAAAGATCACGTGCGAGACGGAGACGAGCAAAGTCTGTTCGTCTATCGCTTCGAGCATGCGGTCGAGCGGGACCGTTATGCCGTCGTCGGATTCAACGGTCACAACCTGCGCGCCCTGATCGCGGAGCGCATTATAGATGTAGAGGTTCGATGGGAAGTTCAGCGACTCGGAGACTATCTTGTTCCGCTCGCTGTTTGAAAAATCTAAACAGGAGTTGATGATCGACTGGCAGACGGAGACGTTCTGGTGCATAACGACTTCGCCGGGCCCCGCGCCTATGATCTTGCCCACGAGGTCGCCCACGGTCGTAGGCATCATCCACCAGCCTTCTTCCCAGGCACGAATCCCCCGCATGGCCCAGATGTCTGCGTACTCTTCGAGACGGTCGCGGGTGCGGCGAGGCATGGCCCCGAGCGAGTGACTTATCATGTAAACTGTGTTCTCAAGTATCGGGAACTCTTTTCGCCATTCCAAAAGGTTATCCATAATCTGCCTCCCGTTAAATCATCGCGCTACTCGCCGTAGCCGTTCTTCTTGCTCAGGTAAGTCCGCAGCTCCCACAGGTCTGGGAAGAATTTTCGATCGAGAGTCTTCTTCAAGTAAGCCGCGCCTTCGCTGCCGCCCGTGCCCGTCTTGGTCCCGATCATTCGCTCGACCATCTTTATGTGCCTCAGCCGCCAGAGCGAAAACATCTCGTCGTATTCGATCAAGCTCTCCGCGAGTAAGAATAGATCGTAATGCCGCTCCGTCTCTTGATAGATGCGCATCAATTCGCGAATAGTCTTTCGCGGCTCGTCCCCCTCGTCATCATCAGGCCCGGCCGGCAGGTCAAACCCGCGCCGCCTGAGCAGATCATAAAAAGCGTCGCCCAGAGTCGGTTTATCCAACCGCGCTTCAAGCCGCGCGCGGTCGCCGCTCGCTTCGTCATAAGAATTCAGGTAACGGCGCTCTTTGAGCCCTGAGACGAATTCAAGCTCGCGGAACTGCGCCGACTGAAACCCGCTCGCAGGCATGAGGTGGTCGCGGAAGGCAAGAAAATCCATCGGCGTCATCGTCTCAAGCACAGCCACCTGGTTGACCAGCACTCGCTGTATCTCTATGCACCGCCGCAGCAGGCGATGCGCAGACAGCGGCTCGTCCTGGTCGAGACGCTCGATTATCCCGTCTACCTCGTGGAGCAGTTGCTTGAACCACAGCTCATAGACCTGATGAATGATGATAAAGAGCGTCTCGTCGTGCTGCGCCGGATCGGACTTCAAGTGTTGAAGCGATATCAGCTCACGGACTTTGAGATAGTCCCCGTAAGTCAGCCGCTCGTCATCTTCTCTCAAAGGCAAACCGAATGACATTAGTGCTCCGCTCCGCTCCGCAAGGATGGGGGATGAAGGATGAAAAGGATTCCAAGCGCACGCTCAATTGCTTCATTTGAGATTTGAGATCTGAAATCTCAAATCTTTTTCATCCCTCATCCTTTATTAAACTCCGGCGGGCGCAATTCTACAAAGGCTTGATACGCTTCCCGGAAATCCGGGTTGAGCATGCAGATGGCCTGCGCCTCAGCTTCGGCTTCCAGGGCCATGTCCAGGGTCAGGGTCAATTCACGATTAAGCGCCGCCTTCGTCATCCCAAGTGCAAATCCGGGTCCGGCCGCCAGCCTTGTCGCCCACCGCATAGTCTCTGCTTCAAGCTCACTGGCCGCAACGACTCTATTATACAGCCCAATGCTAGCGGCATCCTCGGCGCTGACGAAATCTCCCGTGTAAAGCATCTCGGTCGCCCGCCCAAGCCCGACCACTCTCGGCAGCAGAAAGGCCGCGCCCATGTCCGCGCCCGCGAGCCCCACTTTCACGAACAGGAAAGCGATCCTTGCCGTGTCCGCCGCGATCCTCAAATCAGAGGCGAGCGCGATGACCGCGCCCGCGCCCGCGACCGTCCCGTTGAGCGACGCGATGACGGGCTTGTTCAGCCGGCGGATGTTGCGTATCAGCTCGCAGGTCATTCGCGTGAACTGAAGCAGCCCGTTCATGTCGCGGCTGAACAGCTCCCCGATGATGTCGCTGACATCGCCGCCCGAGCAAAAGCCGCGCCCGGTCCCTGTAATCACCACTACGCGCACCTCGTGCCTGTGCGCAAGCAATTCGAAGGTATCCGTAAGCTCCCTGTAGACCTCGAAGGTCAACGCGTTCAAACGGTCGGGGCGGTTGAAGGTTATCACTGCGACGGGGCCGCGCTCTTCGTACAGAAAGCTTTCAGGTTTGATCTCTGCCGACCTTTGAGTCATTTAGTCTCCGCGCCTTCGCCGCCTGCCTTCTCGGTGTCGATCACCGCGATGGCTTCTATCTCGACTTTGGCAAGGTCTTCGACCAGCGCCTTAACCTCGACCAGCGCCATCGCGGGATAGTGCTTGCCCATAACCTGCCGATAAGCCGCGCCCACCGCTTTTAGATTGTCCAGGTATTCTCTCTTGTCGGTAACGAATATCAAAAACCTGACTATGCTCCGAGGCTCGCCGCCCGCTTCGCGAACGACAGCGACGACATTCTCAAGCGCGAGCGCGAACTGATCGGCGAATTTCTCGCCGACTATGCGGCTCTGGCTATCCCACCCTATCTGCCCCGCCACAAACAGCAGCGAGCCGCCCGTGACGGCCACGCCGTGGTTGTAACCGCTGGGGGCAGCCAGTTGCTTCGGATTGATGAAATCCATCTTCATAAGTTAGTGCTGAGTCCTGAGTGCTGAGTAAAAGACTGTTACTCAGCACTCAGCACTCAGGACTGAATCAGTCCACAGGAGTGAGGCCGCTATACTCTTTCAGGTCCCAGCGCGTGCCTTCTCCAGAGTGGCGCACGACGAGCCCCACGCCGCGAGCGAAATAATCGAACACTTCGATTTCGCCTACCTTTCGCCGGACCTTGAGCGTCTTGAACTTGCCCGCCGCCGTCGAAGTCTCTCCCTGCCCCTGCACGTCGAAGGTAATCTGTATCGGGTCGGGAGACATCGGCAGCTCGCCCGGAGATTTATAGACCTGACCGAAGTTGTACGACCAGGTATAGCCCGACTTACTCACCTCCGCCAGCGACGGCATCATGATCGCCGTGGTTCTGAATTGTGTATCGACAGTGTTCACCTTATCCGCCACCTTGTTGTTGATGAACTCGTAGATGAGCTGCACCTTCTCGCCGTCGCAGATGTATTTTCTGACGGTCGTCTCGGCCTTCTCCAGCCCCCCGCTCTTGTCAATTATCTGAGTCGTCTGCGTAAAGACCTGACGCCCGTTCTCTTCCGCAGCATCGACTACGACATTAGCGTCGGCGACCAGCCCGCTCGAAAAAACGATCGTGTACTTTGCCTGCGATCCGGGCACCAGCGGGAAGTAAGGATTGCAAGCTTTGAAATTGGGATCGAGTGTAGACGTGGGCTTGACCGGCGGGGGCGGAGTGAAATCCAGGTTCTTGTTCGCATTCGAAGTTGCGGTAACGTTCGCGTTCTTGTTGCCGTTGCTGTTACATCCGGTAAGCGCTGCTGCTCCGATTAAGACGACGGCGAGAAAGATTCTTATCAAGACAAAACTCCCTTTCACAAATATACTGGCGCTCGCATGAAGGCTTCGCCACCGGAGAGCCAATCAATTTTTTTAACACCTCGCGGCAACATTTCGCAAGCGCGCGAGCGCGTGCTATAACTTCAGTCCTGAGTGCTGAGTGAAAGACAATTACTCAGGACTCAGCACTCAGCACTTAATTATGGTAGGCATTGCCAGAGTGATGGCCGCGATGGCGTTTGCCGTCATCGCGCTCTCATTTTCCGCGATATTCATAAAACAGCTCGACCTCGCAGGGGTGCCGCCCCTGGTCATCGCGTTCTACCGGATGGCGCTGGCGACATTGCTCCTGCTGCCCGCTGCTCTGGCGCTCAAGCGGCGAGAGATTAGAACGCTCGGGCGACGAGAGATGATGCTGCTGACGCTTGGCGGGTTCTTCCTGGCCCTGCACTTCGGAGCCTGGATCGCTTCGCTCAAATACCTCCCCATCGCAACTTCCGTAGTCCTGGTAAACAGCCATCCCTTGTTCGTCGTCCTGGCTTCCTACTTTTTCCTCGGAGAGAAGCCTACGCGCCGCAGCCTCGCGGGAACTGTAATCGGTTTAACAGGGATGCTCATCATCAGCGGCGATGGCTTGAAGAATGTGGAGACGGGGCTTATCGGCAACCTGCTCGCCATCCTCGGCGCGCTTTCAGTCGTAGGCTATTTCATAATCGGGCGAAATCTTCGCGCCCGATTGAGCCTGCTCGCATACGTCACGCCGCTGTACGCCGTCTGCTCTCTGTTTCTTCTCATCTGGGCAATAGCGGCAGGAGACTCACTTTACCCTTACGGCGCAAGAGAGTGGGCCTATTTTGCTGCGCTTGCCGTCGTGCCGACCATACTCGGACACACGGTGTTTAACTGGGCGATAAAGCATGTCAAACCGACGGTCATCTCATTAGCCTTTCTCGGAGAGCCGGTCGTCGCGGCGCTGCTGGCCTTCATCATCTTTAGCCAGCGACCGCCCGCCGCGACTTTCATCGGCGGCGCGCTGGTGCTCGCAGGCATTTACTTGACTACTTCGACCCGCCGCGCCTCATCAGATGCGAAATCCAAAAGTGGTATCATATGAGCATGAGCGATAAAGCGGATCTTTCAAAGCTGCGCGAGACGTTGCACTCGACGCTTGTCGAAGTGGAGATAGCCCTGGACACTGCGACTTACCCCGACTGGACCGAGACGAAAGAGAACCTTCTGAAAGCCATTGATATAGTTCGCAAGCTTGAGCGCGACCAGATGTGGACCAAACTCTCTAAGAAGAAATAAAGGCGGTATGTAGGAATGCCGGAAGATCACCGCAGAGACGCAGAGGACGCAGAGTTTACGCAGAGCGGATTGTCTTTCCTCTGCGTGAACTCTGTGCTCTCTGTGTCTCTGCGGTGATCTTCCGGTGTTTCTGTACCAGGGTGTTATGAAATATACGAAGCTACACGAATGGGATTTAAGTCCGACCGAAGCCGTCGAGCTTCAAAAGAGGCTGCGAGGTGAAGTGCGCGTCGAGCCGCTCGCCGAAAAGCCGCAGACGGTCGCGGGCTGCGACATCTCTTTCAATAAGTTCTCTGACACGGTCTACGCCGGAATCGTAGTACTGAAATTGCCTGAGCTTGAAATTGTAGACCAGGCGACGGTGATCACTACGGTCGCCTTCCCTTACATACCGGGTCTTCTCTCGTTTCGAGAGACGCCTGCGCTGCTGGAAGCGTGGCAGAAGCTGAAGACCGCGCCGGACGTTGTAATGCTGGACGGGCAAGGCGTCGCGCACCCGCGACGTTTCGGCATCGCCTGCCATTTCGGATTGCTCACAGGGTTTCCCTCGCTCGGCTGCGCGAAGACAGTGCTCGTAGGCAAGTATGACGAACCCGCAGAGAAGGCAGGTAGTTACTCTTTGATGACGCACAAGGGAGAGACTATCGGCGCGGCGGTCAGAACAAAAACCGGCGTGGCGCCGGTCTACATCTCCGTAGGCCATTTGATAGATTTGTCCAGCGCAATCCGTCTTGCGCTCAGTTGTGTGAAAGGCTACGAAGCGGCTGATGCTGGCGGGAGCCTGTTTGATACAAAGCCGCCCTCTAAATCTAAATACCGAATACCTGAGCCGACGCGCCAGGCTCATCTGCTTGTAAACGCGCTCAGGCGCGGAGAAGACAATTTTTAGGTTTTACAGCTCTACCTGTTTTACAGAGATGACGCCGTTTAACGAAGCAAGACCGTCGAGCGCGATTTCGCCGAGCGGCTGGTCTATCTGAATCAGCGCGACGGCGTTCTCGCCTATTTTCTTGCGGCCTAGATATAGCCTGCCGATGTTGACCCGCTGGTCGCCGATGTAGGTCGCTATGCTTCCCAGCACGCCCGGCGCGTCGCGGTTGAAAAGAAAGATCATGTGGCCTTTGGGTATCGCTTCGAGGTTGAAGCCGTTGATACGCACGATCCTGCCTTCGCGCCGCCCGAACAGCGCGCCCGCAACCTCGCTCTCGCCCGCGGCGGTGATCGCCCGCACGCGAATGAGGCTGGCGAAATCTCGCGCGCGCCTTGAGAGCGACTCGGTCACTTTGATCCCCCGCTCCTCGGCGACGATCGAGGCGTTGACCATGTTTATTCGCTCTATGACAGGGCCGAGCAATCCCGCGAGCACGGCCTGTGTGATCGGCTTCACGTCGTGCTCGGTCACTTCGCCGGAATACTCTATCGCCACCTCGCGAAGATCGTGCCCGAAGACCTGCCCCTGAAACAGCCCCAGCTTTTCTCCGAGCGCGATGTAAGGGCCGATGGCCGCGAGCAGCTCTGCGCTCACGGAAGGCATGTTGACCGCGCCGCGCACTGCGCCCGTCTTTAGAAAATCCAAGACCTGCTCGGCTATCATCGTCGCAACTCCGAGCTGTGCTTCCTGAGTCGAAGCGCCCAGGTGTGGCGTGGTTATGACCTGATCGAGCGCGAGTAACTGATTGTCCGTCGGCGTCGGCTCCTGCTCGAACACGTCGAGCGCCGCGCCCGCGACCTTGCCTTCTCGAATCGCCTCGACGAGCGCCGCCTCGTCGATCAATCCCCCGCGCGCGCAGTTGATAAGACGAACGCCCGGCATCATCTTCTCTATCGCCGCACGATCGACTATCCCGCGAGTCTCTTCCGTCAGCGGCGTGTGCAGCGTGATGAAGTGAGAGAGCATAAACAGCTCGTCAAGCGTGACCCTTTCTATCCCCAGGTCGCGCGCCGCCTCGTTTGTGAAGTAAGGGTCATAGGCCACGACGTTCATGCCGAAGGCGCGCGCGCGGTTTGCAACCGCAGAGCCTATGCGCCCCATGCCGATTATGCCGAGCGTCTTTCCCATCAGCTCAGTGCCGAGGAAGCGGTTCTTTTCCCAGCGGCCCAATTTCGTCGAAGCGACTGCTTGAGGTATCTTGCGGGCGAGCGCCATCAGCATCGCAAAGGTGTGCTCCGCCGTAGTGACCGTGTTGCCTGCGGCCGCGTTCATCACCACGATGCCGCGCCGAGTGGCCGCTGCCACGTCAATGTTGTCGACGCCCGTCCCGGCGCGGCCAACAACTTTCAAGCGCGCGGCCCGCTCTATGATCTCGGCGGTGACTTTCGTCTTGCTCCGCACGATCAAGCCGTCGTACTCCGCGATGCTCTGCCGAAGATCTTCAGAGCTGATCGCGGGGCGCTCATCGACCGTGAACCCCGACGCCGAATCGAGTATGTCGACGCCCGTCTTTTCCAGCCCATCACAAATAAGAATCCGCATACTTTATCTACGATCCAAAATGAGAATCTGAAAGGCCGCTATTTTACCTGACGGTCTTCGGGGACGCCACTTGCTGACTGCGAGCCAGGAGATTTGCTATAGTAAGCGGCACAGGAGGCCCTTATGCCGGGACGGTCTTGCAAGATCGCTGGAGTGCTGGATTTTATCAGCGAGCCCTGGACGCTCGCCGTCATACACCAGTTGACGATAGGCCCGCGACGCACGGTCGAACTTTTTAGCTCCTTTGCCGGCCTCAGCACGAAGACGTTGGGCGCGCGGCTCAAGAAGCTCGAACGCGGCGGAATAGTCACCCGGAAATCTTTTAGCGAGACTCCGCCCCGTGTCGAATACTCATTGACGGAAAAAGGCAGGGCGCTGTTGCGAGTGCTTGACGCTATCACAGAGGTCGCTGAAGAATGGGATTCTGATTCGGAGAGTAAAGGCGCTGCTCGTTCTTGCCGGGCCTGCCACGCCGGCGAAGCCGCCGCGTCCCAACAAGTCGAGAGCGCCGCTCCTCAAAAACCGCGCAAACGTACCGACGTCACGCTCCTTTGAATTTGAAATTTAAGATTTCAAATTTCAAATTTGAGTTCCTCGATCATCGAGTTCAGTTGAGACTTTATGGCTACGCGGTCAAAGCCGAGGCCGATCATCGGTATCAAGACGCGCTCGCTCGCCGTGCCGTTCAGCTCTTTCAGCAGCAGGCTGCAAAATGCGGCCACGACATCTTTCGAAAATTGCTTGCCCGCGTTGCTGTGCATGTCCGACAGCGCGCGCTCAAGCGGCAGCCGCGACCGATATGGGCGATCCGTCATCATCGCGTCGAATGAATCGGCTAGCGTCACGATCTTTGACCCGAGCGGTATTTCGTCCCCGCGCAAGCCCTGCGGGTAGCCCGTGCCGTCGATCTTCTCGTGATGGCACTTCGTCATGTAGGCGATCTCGCTCCACGGGTGGCGTATGTGCGACAGGATCTCGTATCCGGTCGTCACATGCTTATTCAATTCTTGATACTCACGGTCTGTGAGCGGGCGCGGGTTGTTTATGATCGTGCGGTCGACGGTGATCTTCCCTATGTCATGTAGATAACCGGCCACTTCTATGTACTCCAACTCCTGGCCGCTCACGCCCATCTCGCGGGCAATCGCTTCGGAGTATTTCGCCACGCGGTCCGAATGGCCGCTCGTGTAAGCGTCCTTCAGATCTATGGCCGCGCCGAAAGCCCGAACTGTGTCGCGGTAAATCTGGCGCATCTCGCGGTAGAGGCGGCGGTTCTCTTCGGCCTTCCGGCGCAGCGACACCATGAGACGGTGATTGTAAAAAGCAATGGCTATGTGGCGGGAGATCGTATTGATAATCTCTATGTCTTCGTCCGAGTATCTCTCGCCCGTGAATTTTCCCGACAGGAATATAAGCCCCATAAGCTCGCCGTGTGACACCATAGGGACGGCTTGCTCTGCGCGCAGCCGCTCAAACAGCGCGGCGTTGCGGGTGATAAACTGCGCCAGCCCGTTGCGCGCGGCCCCAAGCTCAATGGCGCGCGAGCGCGCGCGAAGGTGTTCGACCTCGTCCCGGCCCAGAGCTATGCGCTCACCTATTGCGCCCGCCAGCCCCTTCGCCGCGACTATCTTCAACTGGCGCGGGCGCGCGCTGTAACGGGCGATCGCGCCTCGCGGGATGGCGAGCGTGCCGAGCAGCGCGTGCAGCGAGGTCCTCGTCACCTCCTCGAAGTTATGCGTCGAGCTTATCTCCGAGCCGAGATCGGACAAGGCCCCGAGGTTGTGAAGCACTTTCCTGAGCGTGAGTTTCATCCCGTTTCTCCTCTTTTTGCTTCGACCTGTCAGCGGGCGGCCGTCCCTGCCTGCTCCGTGAGCGCGTCGAGCGCGCCCTGTTCGCTATCCTCGATGCGCACGTGATCGAGCAGCCCGAGCATCTCGAAAAGCTCGCGGTTCGTGGCGCTCAAGTTTGAAAGCACCAGACAGCCTTCGGCATCGTTTACCGCCTCGATTACCCCCAGAAGGATCGAAATGCCGATGCTGTTTATCAACTCTGTCTCCTGAAAATTGATCACCAGCCGGTTGACGCCTCGCTTGAGAAACTCCTGGCAGCAGTTCTCTATGTCTTCGCCCCGCAACTGGTTCAGGTACGGGCCCGGGTAGATTATGGCCGCGCCTTCGACCATACGAGATTTGATTTCGACATTACTCATGTGAATCCCCCTTCAAAAAAATATGGATTTGAAATTTGAGATTTCAAATCACTCGTCGCTCTCCTGGGGGCGTCTGAGAATCTTCGTCATGACGAGGCTTGTTCCGTCATCAGTCGGCTCGAACCTGACTTCATCCATAAGCGCGCGGATTATTTTCAACCCGCGACCGCGCGCGCCTCTTAATGATCCTGCCGCGAGCTTGCTCGCTTCACCGTTTTGAGAGCCGATTGCCTTTCCCTTGTTCGTCACCGTGATCGTAATCCTGTCGGTTTCGATCGCGAACCTCTGGTATATCCTGCGGTCCGGGCTGTCGCTATGCTCCGCCGCGTTGATGCAGGCTTCGATCAACGCGGTCTTGATCTGGTTTATAGCCTCTTGATCGAAGTCGGCTGCTCGGGCTACCTGCTCGACCATCCGCGCGGCTATCAACTCGGCATCTTCCTCGATTGGAATCACAAGCTCGAACTCGCTCGCCGGCCTCCGCTTGCTCTGGCCGAGCTTCACCAAGTAGTCGTGCAGCAGATCCATCTGCGCGTACGTAGAGCAGTACGCGCGCAGGCGCGAGAGCAACTCTGCGGCAGCAGCCGAAAAGCCTTCCTTGCTGATGTACCACCGGACGATGCGCGGGCGGCGACTGCGCCCGTAAGCTTCAAGCCTGCGGTCGATGTGATTGACCGTTTCAAGGTCGAGCGGCTCTTTCGAGTTGATGAGCGCGACCAGCCATATGACTTCGTTGGCGTCGCTGTAGATTCCGCCTTCAAATCCCGTGGCCGCGAACAACCGCCATCTCATCCCCGGTTGATCGGCGGAGGCCACATCATTGACTACGACTATCTGGGGCAGGCGAGCCCGCTCCTGCTCGTCGTCGAGCGCGCGCCGGGCCTGCACTCGGCTCGCGCCGCGATAGAGCTTTTCAAAAGCCGCCTGGTCAAACAGGCTCGCGGGGGCGCTCTGGAAATCAAAGCCTGAGAGTAAATCAACGACCTGCGATTCGATCGAGCGGTTATAGCGTGACATCATCAGCCGGTACGAATCTTTCAGCTTTTCGGCCAGCAGCAACTCGCCCGCAAGCGGCCGCCGCGCGCCCGCGACCTCGCTGCGATAAACAGACCGGACATAATCGGCAAGCACAGGGTCGGCTGGAGCGTTCACGAAACCGTAGCCGATCTCCAAAAGCTCGCGCGTATGCATGCGCGCGAGCAGCTTTTCAGGGTCATTCGTGTGCTCGCCGATTCTATCGACGACCGCGTCTACCGGCACGGCGTCTCCCGCTTCGATTGCAAGGTTGAGCGCTTCGAGCATGGCGCGGCGCGAGCGGGCGGGCGAGGCCAGCGACCGTAGCATGGCGCTGAAGTATTGGCCTATGCGCCCATCGATCACTTCTTCTGTGTATAGCCGCTCGAACTCCATGAAAGATTTCAGCGACAGGCTGCGGCTGGCGGCGCTGTCGAGCAGCGCGCGGATGTAAAAGATGTCGTGGCCGAGCTGGTTAATCATCAGCTCTTTAGTCGAATCGCTGATATCAATGCCCGAGCCTCGCGCGACCGCGCGAACCAGGCGGTCAAGCGGCTCCTCGCCTACGGGCTCCAGTCGTATAGTCTGTAAAGAATCTAACAAGCCTTCGTCGGCGGGGATCATTTCGGCCAAGGGTCTGCGCAAACCGCAAAGAGCGTATCGCGGCGCGATATGTGCGGTGGCGGCTCCGGCCATCGCAAAGTTCTCATGCCCTGCCAGCACTCTGAAAAGCTCTGACCTGAGATCGGCAATCGATTCGCCGACCGCGTCGTCGGCAAGCAAGTGGACGTTATCGAGAAGCACGAACGGCAGGACCTGCGAGCGCGCAGCCGCCACGAGCGGAGCCGAAAGCGCCGTCCGCAACATGGAGCCGGGGTCGGGTTGCGCGACCGACCGAGAGAACGAATCGGTCAGAGATTTCACCCATAGGTAATCTTCTGCGGCTGCCGCGCTCGCCATATCAGTTAAGGAAGCGTCGGCGGCGACCATTAATCGCGGGTCATTGCGCCGGAAGGCTATGAACTGCGCCAGGAACTGAGTCAGGTAGTCGCGCGCGAACCGCTCGACGCCCGAAGCGGTCGGGCGGAAAGAGTAGTAGATCGGCGCTACGCCCGCAGCATCGACAAACAGCCGGTCGAAGGTCTTCTTGAGCAGCTCGGTTTTGCCCGCGCGCGGCCCTGCGAGCACAAGCGCGTTACGCACTGCGCGCGACTTTGCGACCGAGCAGAGCTTGCCCAGCTCATTCTGGCGGACGAAAGAATCCTCATCCGTCAGCCGACTCAGAATCTGTATGGGATCGGAGTCGCTCATCGACAAGCACCTGGGGAGCTGTTATCCAATCGCCTGCGAGTCTTCGTAGACCGCAACGCAGTTACGTCCGCGCGTCTTGGCCTGGTATAGAGCGCGGTCGGCAGTCTCGACTATCGAAAGGGGGCTTTGTCGCGAGGGGCTGAAAGAAGAGACTCCTATGCTGATCGTGACCCTTTCCATCAGCTCGCCCTGCTCGGAGCGATATTCGATCTGGCCCACCGCCTTTCTGAGCCGCTCGGCTATGCGGGCCGCGTCAGCAAGCTCCGTCTCGGGCAGCAGTATGCAGAACTCGTCTCCCGCGAAACGCGCGGCCATGTCTATGGCGCGGATCGAGCGGCGCAGCATCTGGGCCGTCTTCGTCAAAACGCGGTCCGCGTTCGTGTGGCCGTAGATATCGTTGTAACTCTTGAAGCGGTCGACGTCGATTATCATGAAAGAGAGCGGGGTCGAGTGGCGTTTCGACCGCTCGACCTCTTCAAACAACCTCTCCTCCAGGTAGCGGCGGTTCGGAAGGGCTGTTAGCGGATCGGTCAAAGACATCCGCTGGTAGGCCTCGGCCTTTTTGAACCATTCGGTCCTGTCGATAATCAAGGCCAGGTGCGGGGCTATCAGGTCAAGCAGTCCGAGGTCGTCCGCCTGGTATGGCGAGCCGTCGGCGCGGTCTGTCAGATTGATTACGCCGACTTTGCGCAGGCCGAGCATGATGGGATAGCTGATAAACGATTTTGACTTGTACAGGCTCCGGCGCGCGCGCGGCACACGCGGGTCCGAATCGGCGTCGTGAACCAGCATAGCCGCGCCACTTTCAAGCACAGCGCCCGCTATGCCTTCGCCGGGCTTCATCCTGATGGGCGTGGCGGTGGCGGGCAGGGTCGGGAGCGAGGCTTCAAGAGCCAGCTCGTTCGCCTGCTCGTTGAGCACCATAAGCGAGCTGCGCTCCGCCTTCATGATCTCGCTGAACTTCGCCAGCACAGACGGGTAAACCTTTTGAGAATCGAGGGTGGTCACGACGCCGCGCAAGAAGTCATGAAGGCTCGCGATAGACCGGTTCTTACTCTCAAGCTCGTCGGCGAGCCGAATGATCTCAAGGTGCGCGTCCAACAAATCGGGCGAAGCCTTCGCCTCTTCCGGCCTGGTTACGGCGCGGGCTGCGGTCTGGAAATGGTACTCGGCCGTAGAGGCCACGAGCTCAGCGGCTTCGCGCAAATCGCGCGCGTCTACGAACTTCACGTTGCGCAACGCATCGCCCGAGATGATGCCGTCGAGGTCGCCGTAGCGAGTCAGGAAATCCGCGTACTCTGCCGTGGCCGAAAAAGCCCGGCCCCCAAGTATGACCAGTTGTTTGTCGTTGATCGTCACGGGAGTGGCGAAGCCGTGCAAGCCCGCGTGACAACAGAACTCCACCGTGCGACCCGCTTCGACCGCGTTGTTATAGGCGGCCGTGCAGTCGGCCTGGCAGCGGCTAGCGTATTCGGGGGCGAGGCGCATCGCCTGGCACAGGCTATTATCGTTTTCGATACGCCCGATGACAGCCCCTTCGCGCGAGAGTGTTGTCAGTGCGATACCGCTTTTTTCGGCGAGCGATCTTTGAAGGCGCAGCCAAACGGTCAACGAATTCTGTTGCGAGGGCCCGTCTTCGGGCGATCTCTGTTGGCTTGCAATCTCTTTGGTCAAACGTAGCGGGACCAGGGCCCCTTCCTCCCGTGTTGATATGACCGTACCAGAGGCGCTCGAAGTCCGTCGCCACTTCCTGCGCTTGAAATACAATTCGCCTATGTGGATCGGGCGAGACTGCGGTTGAATGGTGCTCTGTAAGGGGCCAAACTATCATAGGCAGTAACAGTTTTCAACTAAAAGTTAATGTACCTAGTTAGGTAATGGGATGCCGGATGGGCCGTCGCCGCACAAGCGTATCCGATTCGTTATAGCGGTTAACTCGGGAGCACCACGACAATGCGAAGCTGGTTGTTGACATCCGCTGAGATCATTGTTACATTACGGCTCGATCCATAAATCAGTTCTTTAGCCTTTCGGTGCGCACCCGCAGCCCACCCTCTGGGTGCCACTTCAAGGCACCTCCTACGGCTAGTTGTACCGAGGTGTCTCTACCTGTGGGCGTTAAGCTTGAGTAACGCCTGCGAATCAAAATTGGCGAGCGCTGTTGGTTTGAAGGATCGGACAGTCCACACTCAATCAAACAAATTTCAATCGGGGATTCTCTTGTAGTAAGCCGTCGTTCCGCACAGCTAGCAGGGCTTGCGTATCGTAAGAGGAGGATAAGATGAAAAGGAATCTCGCGTTGATGTTGATGTTTGTCGTTTTTATGGCGGCGCTGACATTCGTGCCGGTGCTGGCCCAACAAGATACCCCCAAACCGACCGATGATGACTCAGGTAAGTTCATTCGCATGGGCGAGAGGGCCATCCCCGGACAGTACATCGTTGTCCTGGATATGGACGTGGATGGCGGCAAGGGGGACCTTGCGCTCGCCGCGACGGCTGCCGATGAATTGACGGCCGCCTACGGCGGGGTTGTAACCGATACCTATGCTGCCGCGCTCAATGGCTTCGCCGCTCAGATGACTGAAGAGCAAGCCTTGAATCTGAGCAAGGACCCGCGCGTCAGCTTCGTCGAAGAAGATTCAATCATGACCACGATGGTGACGCAGACAAATCCGCCCTGGGGGCTTGATCGCATAGACGAAACCGACCTGCCGCGCAGCGGGACCTATACGTACACGACGACCGGGGCGGGCGTGAACGTCTACATCATCGACACAGGCATACGCCGCACGCACACGCAGTTCGGCGGTCGCGCCTTCGTAGGCTTTGATGCAATCAACGATGGTCGCAACAGCAGTGACTGTAACGGTCACGGGACTCACGTGGCGGGGACGGTCGGCGGATCGACCTTCGGCGTCGCCAAAGGCGTCCGGCTGTTTGCCGTGCGCGTGCTCGGTTGCAACGGCTCGGGCTCAACCTCAGGCGTCATCGCAGGCGTCAATTGGGTAACGTCGAACCATGAGGACCCGGCGGTGGCGAACATGAGTCTGGGCGGCGGCGCTTCGACCTCGCTCGACACAGCAGTTAACAACTCGATAAACGCGGGAGTCACTTACGCGGTTGCCGCAGGCAACTCGAACACGAACGCGTCTACCCAATCCCCGGCGCGCGTCGCAGCGGCGATAACCGTCGGGTCATCAACTATCAACGACGCACGCTCGTCATTCTCCAACTTTGGCAGCGTAGTCGATATCTTCGCGCCCGGCTCATCGATCCAGTCGGCGTGGTGGACAAGCGACACCGCGACGGCGACGATAAGCGGGACTTCAATGGCGTCGCCGCACGTGGCGGGCGTCGCCGCGCGCATCAAACAAAGCAACCCGGGAGCATCCCCGGCCACAGTGAGAAACGAGATGGTTAACCAGGCTACTCTCAATCGCCTCAGCGGCATCCCTTCAGGCACCGCCAACCGGCTGCTGTTCCGGTCAGGTACGCAATAAGAACCGGACACCACATGCCGCCCGTTGCGCTCTTGGCGAGCAGCGGGCGGCATGCCTCATCACCCCTCATACACGGCAAGCTCATTATCTTGACAAAGGTAAAGGCGTGGTATAGTTTCGGTGTGTGTTAGAGCTACCTCGAAGGTTTAGAAAAAGTTGAGCAAGCGAGAACCCATCAGGCAACCTCCCGGCCTCGAATGCTTGAGGACGCCTGCCGTCGGTCTTAACGATGAAGAGATGCACACAATGCGGCGAGGTATATGACGACAGTCTGGCAACCTGCCCTGTCGACGGCTCGGTCCTGGTGCAAGCCAATTCCAATGATCCCCTGATAGGAAGGCTGCTCGCCGGTCGGTACAAGGTGATTCAAAAAGTAGGCGAAGGCGGGATGGGCGCGGTCTATAAGGCTATCCACAACAAGATGGACCGCATCTGCGCCATCAAGACGCTCACGGGGTTGTCTTCGGACAACGAGGCGGCCGTCGCGCGGTTCAACCGCGAAGCAAAGAACTCCAGCCGCATAGACAGCCCGCACGCGATCACTATTTATGATTTCGGCGAGGCTGAAAACGGGTTGCTCTACCTCGCGATGGAATTCATCGACGGTAAGCAGTTGAGCGACCTCCTCGAACAGGAGGGCGTGCTCCCTGTCGAGCGGGTCGTTAATATAACCGACCAGATAGCCGAAGCCCTCGCGGCCGCGCACGCGCTCGGCATAGTCCACCGCGACCTCAAGCCCGACAACATAATGCTCACACAGAAGGCGGACCAGCTCGACTACGTGAAGGTGCTCGACTTCGGGATCGCAAAGACTATGGCCGACGACGGCGCGGATACTGTCACGAAGACGGGCTTTGTCCTGGGCACGCCCGCCTACATGTCGCCCGAGCAGTTGACGGGCGAAAACCTTGACGGGAGGTCGGACGTATACAGCCTGGCGATCATCGTCTACGAGATGTTGAGCGGGCAACTGCCGTTTGAGGGCGACAACCTCCAGGCCAAGATGATCAAGCGGCTGATGAGCGACCCCATCAGGTTGCGCGACGTGATGCCTTCAATAAGCGATTCGGTCGAGCGGGCCGTCATGGCAGGGCTGGTGCGCGACCGCGAAAACCGGACCGCGACTGTGCAGGAATTCGCCTCGTCGTTGAGCGACGCTTACGGCTTCAGCACTGTCAGCATAGGGCGCCGCTCCACGGGCAGACTGAATATGTCGCCCACAAGCGAGGGCGGCACTGTGGAGCTGAATAACTCTGAGCCCGGCATGGTGCCTCGCACAGTCTATGAATCGACAACGCCCGATGCTCCCACGCAGGTGGTGAATACTCAACAAAAGGCTCAGCTTGCAAATCCGAAGGGCCAGCAGGCGCGCAAAGCTAAGAGTACGGCCCCTTACCAGGCCGAGCACGATATGCCGCCGCCGCCCGCCCAAGTCGCTCCAGCGCCACAGATCGCTTCAGCGCCAGAGTGGACACCGCCGCAGCTTGAAGCTACGGCTGAAAGCGAGCCTCAAAAGAGTGGCTTCCGGCGATTGTGGGCACTCGTGGGACTGGTCGGACTCGCCGCAGTCATAGCAATCATCTGGTTTTTAGTCGCTCCGACTTCAAAGGTCTCGGCGCTAATCGTTCAAGGCGCGCCGCCGGGCAGCGAGGTCTTCGTTAACGATGTCAGCCGTGGCAAGATAGGGGCGGACGGCACGCTGAAGATCGCAGAGATCGGGCCGGGCGCGGCCTATGTAAGAATCGCGCGCGACGGCTTCGCCGATTTCAACGCGGACGTGACGATCAGCAAAGACGCCGAAGCGACCTTGACGGCTCTGATGTTGCCGGCGGAGATAGATTATAACGGCCCGATGGTGGTTATACCCGCAGGCGAGTTCTTGATGAGCGAGTCGAACCCCGAAGCGAGCGGGCAGACGAGGATGGTGTCGCTGGCCGATTTTTACATAGACAAGTTTGAAGTGACGAACAGGCAGTACAAAGAGTTCTGCGATAAGACTAACAGGCCATACCCTGTGAGCATGTATGGTGACAAGCATTTCGAGAATAATCCCGACCTGCCCGTGGTGGCCGTGACGTGGGACGACGCGGCGGCTTACGCGCGATGGGCGGGCAAGCGTCTGCCCACCGAAGAGGAGTGGGAGAAGGCCGCGTCGTGGGACCCGAAGGTTCGCGGCAAGCGCGAGTTTCCGTGGGGGAATGATCCCGATGAGAATAAAGCTAACCTTGCGCGCGGCAACCCCGTGCTTGCGCCAAGCGGTGCCTATCAGGGCGATGTGAGCGCGTACGGCGTTTACGACATGGGCGGCAACGTGGGCGAGTGGGTGGAAAGCTCTTACACCCCGCCTATCGACCCGCCATTATCAACCTCCAGCGAAAAAGTTAAGAGCCGGATGGCGCGCGGGGGTAGCATCCGGGCCCGGCAGATCGATCAAGCGAAGAGTACATATAGAGGCTTTCTACCCAGAGAGCCGAAAGAGGAAGTGAAGAGAGTCCTGGTCGTCGGGATTCGCTGCGTCGCGCCAGCCTCTGACGCGAAGCTCCAGGAGCGCTTAAAGCAGGGCGACAAATAACAGAAGTAACCGCATTCAATGATATGGCAAGCTAACGTGGGAGGAAACCTTTATGAAGCCGCGAATATTCAATCACCTTTTAATCGGCCTGACAATCGGCGGGCTCCTGATCCAGGGCTTCACGCCAAGCCAGGCTGCGGACAACTCTTATATCTGGGACGAGGCCGTCAAGTTCAAGCCCGTGGCGAAGCCCAATCGCAAACGCCCGGCCTCGCGCCCAAAGGTTAACAACAAGGGCGAGCAAGAGTCGCCGCTTCTCACTCTCAAATACCGCCTGCTCAAGCGCAGCGACGACGGCCCGCCGACGAGAGTGAACCCGTCCGGGAGCTTCGAGGTGGCCGACCAGTTGAAGCTCGCCATCACAGCGAATCAAAACGGCTTTCTCTACATCGTTCATAACAGCAAGGGGACCGACGGCCGCGTCGTCGATAGCCCGCGCATAGTCTTTCCCGACCCGCGCATAAATGATGGCCGCAACGAGGTCGAGAAGGATAAAGAGATTGTCATACCCCGCTACTGCGCCGAGTATGATAACCCCGAAGACTGCTGGTGGGAGATAACGCCGCCCGCCGGGCGCGATTACTTCACGCTCATATTCAGCCGCGACGAGATTAATTCGCTCGCGAGCCTCAAGCCGGGCAGCTCCGTTGATCAGAAGGACATTGACTTTCTCAAGAACCAGACGGGCCAGAAGCTCGGCCGCGCCGACCGGGTCACGTTCAACTCGCGCCGCACGCAAGAGAGCGACGGAACTTACGTCCGCAACACTAATCTGAATGACAACGAAGAGCTGATCGAAACCATAGAACTCGCGCACCTGAAGGAATCGGCGGACGATGCGGTCGTGCGAACGCGCGCGCTGTTCGTCAAGAAGCGCGCCGACGCCATGCGCGTCGTCGTCCTTCAGGGCGGGAACCCCGTAGTCGCCAACCAGGAGTTTCGCGAAGGCGAGGAGATCAAGATAAAGTTCCAGAGCAATTTTGAAGGGTATGTCTATATCCTCAACATAACGCCGGGCGGAAAGAAGCGGCTGCTTTATCCTTGCTCAAGCCAGATGACAAACACGGTCATTCCGGGACGCATCTACACGCTGCCGCCCGACCCGCAGACCATCGCGTTCGACGACGAGAAAGGCACCGAAGTCCTTCAGGTGATAATGACGCGCGACCGAATAGGGTTCCTCGACAACGCGCTCAGGGCGTCGGACTGCTGCGACTTTGCAAAGCCGTGCGACCTTACGGAGTCTGCTTCGACCGCAGCGGCGGAGCTGGCGGGCACAGTGCAGATACAGCAGCCGGGCGGCGCGGAGTCCGGAGGATTGGCCGCCGGAGGCTCTGCGCAGAATGGCTCTTCGGGCGTACGCAGTCGCGGAATCAAGCTCGCTTCGGGCAGAGACAAAGACAAAAGCTCTTACGTCGCTATACAGGACGGGGCGGGCGAGACCTTAAAGCAAGGCCAGGTGGCCGTCTTTTATATCCGGCTGAAGCATATTTGATCCGGCGCGCGTTATAAGCAGCAGGCATCTTAGATTCTTCAGAAGGCCCGGCGCACTGTAGCTCGCCAATAAAAGCTGCGCAAGCATATGCACACCTTCCGGAGGTGGACGATCTGAGAAGGAAGAAGACAATCTCGGCTCTCTTAGCCGTGGCTGCGGTGGCCGGCTGCGGGCTGACCGTTGCCGGACAGTCTCCGCCTGTGCGCAGCAAGCCGGCCCCGCCTAACAGGGCGGCTCCGAAGAGCATCCTGCTTCCGCCCGAGGCTCGAAACCTCATACGCAAAGCGACCGGCGCGGTCGGCCTTATTCAAGTGCGCAACGAGACGGATGAGCCGGGCCAGGCCCCCAGGCCCAGAGGATCGGGAGTCGTGGTTAGAAGCGACGGCCTTGTCGTCACAAATTACCACGTCATTCACGACAAGCAGAACAACCAGCTTTATGACGAAATCGTCTTCACGCCTTCGGAGGACGGTATCGCGGCCAATACGTCGGCCTATCGCTACCGACTGAAGGTCGTGCTGGTCAATAAAGATTACGACCTGGCTCTGCTGCGCGTCGCGACGAATGGGGCGGGAAAGCCGTTGACCGAGGGGCTCGCGCTCAACCACGTAGAGCTTGGGGATTCTCAAGCCGTGCGCTTGCTCGACGATCTGATAATCATAGGCTTCCCTGAAAAAGGCGGCTTGACGATCACGGTCAATCAAGGCGTGGTCGAAGGTAAAGACGTGCTCGGGAATTGGATCAAGACCGACGCCCGCGTCATTCACGGCAACAGCGGCGGCGCTGCCGTTGACCTCGAAGGCAAGCTCATAGGCATACCGACCAAGGTGGTCGCCGACAGCCAGCCCGTAGATAAAAACGGCGACGGCTTCCCGGACGATTACCGTTATTATGGAGCGGTAGGCTTTCTCAGGCCCGCACACCTCGTCCGGGCGATGATCGATCAGTTGGCGAAGGTCCGGTCAGACACGCCCGTAGCCAAGACCACGCCGCCCATGCTTGCCTCGTCCGATGCGATCACAGTTCGCGGCGTCGTCAAATCGTCTTCGGACGCCGAGCCCGTGCCCGGCGCTCGCGTGGGACTCTTTCCGCTCGGCACAAAGAGCGGGAAGCAAGGGGGCCTTCTCACCTGGGGCGACACAAACCCCGACGGCGAGTTCGTGTTCAAGAGCCCCGTCCCGCCCGGACGTTACACGGTCATCGCGACCGCTTTCGGGTACGCCAATTATGTGGGCGATGTCGAGATAGTCCAGAAGAGTAAGAATCTTGTTCTCGAACTACGCGCATTAACTGCTCGTTGAGCGGCGCTGCCGCCGCAGCTACTTTAGTCGAGTCTAGCAGGGTTACTTCGGGGTGAAACAAAATGAAGAATAGAATCAAGAAAAGTTTTCATGCTATAAACCGCCCATCCTCGCTGCGCTACGGATTTGCCCTTGCCATTCTACTGGCGGCCGCTTTCGGCGTCGTTGCAGCTCTTGAGGAAAGAACGGCTCTGACCTTTAGCGCGGGCCCGCCTGCAGGCGGTGATAATACATCGGGCCAGCCATCTCCCACAGTCGCGGTTTCGCGCCAAGAGATAAGCCCGGCTAACGCCGCCCGGATTACCGCGCGAGACATTAGCGTTATGCAGGGACTCGAAACGGATGCAAACGGTGCGATAGTGCACGGCTCGATTATGACTGTCGGCCTCTGCCTTGAAAACGTCGGGACCGCTGATGCAGGCAGCCTCGTTGCGACATTGAAATCGACGCCGAAGATCACGCCGCTCGACACCCCGCAAGCGTATGGCTTGCTCAAGGCAGACCGATCATCACGATGCCGCCCTTTTAGCTTTACGTTTAGTCCCGGCCTCGCCGTCAACAGTCCTGTCACATTAGTTTTTGAGGTTCGCGACGGGACCGCAAGTCTCGGCGAGATTAGTTACACCTTCGCCCCGGGCTCGCCCAATGCAGTGCAGGCCTGCTCTGAGAACTTTGACACTGTCACTCCGCCGAACCTGCCGCCGGGCTGGTCGACGGTTACGATCGGGGCGGGCGCCACCCCCTGGCAAACTGGCACCATTTTCAGTGACACGCCGCCCAACTCGGCATTTGTGGAAACTGTTTCTAATAACGCAGATCTCAGGCTGGACTCCCCGGCGTTTCCGATAACTTCTTCTACGGCCCAGATGACCTTCGCCAATCTATTCTCCCTGCAAACGAGCGTCGAAGGGGCCGTTTTAGAAATATCAATCGGCGGCGGCCCATTCCAAGACATACTTGCAGCGGGTGGTAGTTTCAGCGCGGGGGGCTACAACGGCACTATATCCATGCTAGCAGGCAATCCCCTCGGGGGCCGCCAGGCGTGGACTGGAAACTCCGGAGGCTACATCCAGACGGTAGTAAACTTGCCCTCCAGCGCTTCTGGACTAAACGTCATCTTCAGATGGCGGGTGGGCACAGGTAACGGGCCTGGCAGTCCTTCCTCTGCCAATAACCCCACAGGCTTCTCCGGGCAAGATATAGACACTATCAGCATCCCTGATTGCGCGGGCTGCACGCTTGAATGCCCGCCCGACCAGTTTGCATCAAACACGACGAACCAGTGCGGGGCCACTGTCAACTACCCGGCCCCGACTGCTACTGGCCCGTGCGGCGCAGTGACTTGCGTCCCGACATCGGGCTCGTTTTTCCCCGTGGGCGGGACGACCGTCACCTGCACCGTCGCGGGAGGAACCCCCTCCTGCTCATTCGAGGTGTTTGTCGATGATACCCAGCCGCCGACGATCACCTGTCCTGCAAACATAACCACATCGAATACGCCGGGCCAGTGTTCGGCAGTGGTTAACTATGCTGATCCTGTTGTTACAGACAACTGCCCGGGAGCAGGTATAGTCGAGTGCTCGCCTCCGGTCATCAACTCTCCTGCCGGAGGTTCTTGCTCGCCGCCTGCGGGGTCCGCATTTCCCGTAGGAACAACGACGGTAAGATGCTGCGCACAGGATGCGGCGGAGATCTCCAACCTTTGCACCTTTACGATCACGGTCAACGACACTCAAGCGCCCGTGCTGACCTGTCCGCCAAACATCACACAGATGGCGCCGTCAGGATTATGCTCTGCGACCGTGACATATTCATTACCGACCGTAAACGAAAACTGCGCGCCTACGCCTACGCCTACATGCAATCCGGCGTCGGGGAGTATATTCCCCGTGGGCACGACGACAGTCAATTGCTCGGCCACAGACGCGGCGACCAACACGGGCAGTTGCAGCTTCACGGTGACGGTGACAAGCGACCAGGCGTTCTCGATCACCTGTCCGTCAAACATAACGACAGCCGCCGGCCCGGGGCAGTGCTCTGCGGCTGTCAGTTATCCACCGCCTTCGGTGATAAATGCTTGCGGCGGGAGCGGCTCTGCGACCTGCAATCCGCCTTCGGGTTCGTTTTTCCCATCGGGCACAACGACAGTCACCTGCACCGCTACGAGCGGCAATAACAATGTGATGTGCAGCTTCACAATCACCGTCAACGACAACCAGCCGCCCTCGATAAGCTGCCCCGGAAACATCGTGCGAAACACGGACGCCAACCAGTGTTCCGTCGCCGTCGAATTCCCGACGCCGACCGCGAGCGACATCTGCTCGTCCGTTACCGTGACCTGTTCTCCGTCTTCCGGCAGCAGGTTCCCCACAGGCACTCAGACCGTCACATGTACGGCTACCGACGCATCGCGTAACACGGCGAGTTGCTCTTTTAACGTCACCGTAAGAGACACGCAAGCGCCCGTTGTGACCTGCCCGCCAAACGTTTCGGTGACGGCGGCCTCGAATCAGTGTTCGGCCAGTGTGAATCTCGGCACGGCTACGGCCACAGACGCTTGCGAAGGGCCGGTAACAGTAGTCGGCGGTCGAAGCGACAGTCAGCCGCTTACGGCTCCCTTCCCCATCGGCCAGACTACCGTGACTTATATCGCCACAGACTCATCGGGTAACATTGGCAGGTGCGTCCAGACCGTAACGGTTGCCCCGAACGGCTCTGGGGTCATTACGGTAGATATCATGCCCTCGACCATAACGCTTAAGACGGTCAAGGTCGTCGGCGTGAAGAAGGCGAAAAAGCGCAGGGCAAGGGGCACTTTTATGCTCACGAACACAGGCTGTGCGCCCTTAGTTTTTGCCTTCCAGCCATTCAGGCGAGTGACAGATCAGGACCGATTCAGAGAGACTGACGATTCGGAATTCTTCTCTGTTTTTAGCGCGGACGCGAACGGGAACCCGATTGGCGAAAACCTGATTAGCAGGTCTGTGACGCTCGGCCAGGGGCAAGCCAACAAACGGACCTTCGTCGTGGAGTTCAACGCCACGATCCCGGCTCTCGCCGGAGAGACATCGAACCTTGATACCGTCGAAGTCTTACCCGACAGCTTCATTTCCGTCCTCACACTTTTCCCGTCCAATCAGACGGTGACGATAAACGCGAGGGTGGAACCGCGCGTCAAGCTGATAAACCCGGCCAACCCGCAAGGCGACAACGGCGGGGTAACTCTCTGCCGCTCGGGCAACGAGTTCATAGTCACGTATAACGTCTACGACTCGCGGACTTCCGACGTCAGAAGCGCGCGGTATGAGTTCCTGGACAGCTCGGACCGCGTCGTCCGCACGGTCGACGGCGTAGACCTGGCCGGACCCATCGCCCAGCGCAATCTGGTCAACGGCCAGAGCTTCTCCGTCGAGCAGAGATTCAGCGGCGCGAACGACAACGACGAAGTCGTAAGAGTGAGAGTCACAGTGTCGGGCAGCAATTCATCGGCTACCGCCGTGTCGGGCCGGGTCAATCAGAATTGCAACGGTAGTTTGTTACGACAGTTCAAGGAGTGGCGTTTTAATGTCACGCTCTTCCCGCCCGATTTAAAGCTCGACGGCACGGAGCCGTAAACTGCGAAAGGAATTCAGGCGATGAGAAAGGCTACGCGATTCATATCCGTCTTGATGTTCTGCGCGATCCTGACCGCAGGGCTTTCGCCGGCGCTGGTCACTTCCGATGGCTCGGACCGGGAGCAGCCCATCAGGCTCTACAGTAGAGCTTCAGCCGAGCCAATCGGCTCGATCACGGGCGACCCTCTCGGGACTAAAGCCTTAGCCATAAACGGACAGATCACGCGCGGCGATCAGCCGCTGTGGGGAGGGGAGCTTCTTCAAGCCGTCTCGAATGAGCCCGTCCGGGTCGCGATCGATGACGTGGGGAGCCTTACTCTCGCGAGCGGCGCGATGATCCGCGTCTCGACTTCGCGCATTGCGGCGGGCGAGCAATCGCGCGCCGTGATGGTCGCATCATTGCTCCGTGGCGACATATCGGTTAAGCTCAGCGAGCAAGCGGGCGCATACGTCGA
The DNA here is from genome assembly GCA_036277095.1 of Blastocatellia bacterium. Classification (GTDB taxonomy): domain Bacteria; phylum Acidobacteriota; class Blastocatellia; order UBA7656; family UBA7656; genus DASUNP01. Next base: position 5,702 of record DASUNP010000074.1, on the reverse strand, counting down.
AGCAGCCGGGACCGCCTTCACGGCATCCGCAGGGGCCAGGTTTCAAATCCTCATTCGCGATAACCGCGCCCTGCTCGACTCCGTAGCCGGAGAGGTAACAGAGGCTCGCATCTTCCGGCAAGCCGATCTAAGGATTCGCGCGCTTGACGAGCTGGGCCGCCCCATCGCGTCAGGATCGCGATTCTCTGTGCGTGCGCGCAGCACAAGACAGGTTCAGGTACAGGTCACGGATCAAAATGACAGGCCCGTTGCCAACGTGGCAGTAGTCTTCGCGCTCGGCGACCCGTGCCTCGGAACGCTCGGCGTGGGCGCGGGAACCAACCGCAGAGAGACGACGGATAATCGCGGCATAGCCGCAGTGCCCTGGACGGCGGGTGCTGCCAGATGCGCAGCGGCGCTCACCGCTACTATCGAAGGCACGAACATAGCGATAAGTTTGCAGGCACAGGTCAGCACGCCCGGGTTCTTTACTGCGCGAAACTCGCTTTTGGTAGGAGCAGTGGCAGCGGGAGCGGGCGCAGGCATTTACTATGCTACGAAGAAGAATGAGGAGATCGAACCGGTGCCTCCGCCCGTCATTAGACCATAGTTGAGTGAATACTGTAGACGTCATCGCGCTAACGCGCGATCCGGGCAGGGACAAGCCCTGCCCCTACAGGTTAAATTCAGGAGAAGTGAATTATGAAAAGTATCTTTGCTCGGATAATTATAACCTCAACTTTTTTGTTCTCGGCATTGCTGCTCGGGCAGACCTCGGCATTCGTCGGCGCGCAAGAGCGGGATCGAGGGTTGAAGATCAAGGTCGGGACCACGGCGGGGGATGTCAAATCCAACCGCAACGTGCAGCTATGGGCTGTCATCATAGGCGTGTCGCGCTATCTGAACGGCGACCAGAAGGACAAGGGCGGCAACCTCATCTCGAACCTCAAGAACGCCTCGGATGACGCGCACGCGATTGCCGACTTCCTGCGCAGCCCCGAAGGCGGCGGTTTCCCCGACGACCATATAAAATTTCTGACCGACGAGCAGGCGACAAAGGCTTCGGTAGAAGCCGCGCTCGCGTGGCTCAAGAGCCAGGCCAAAGAGGACGATTACTTTGTCATCTACATCGCGGCGCACGGGGCGCTGGTCCCGTTCTACGATGCTAAATTAAACGCCTCGGTCGACCGCCCCTACTTTTTGCTCTACGACACAGACCTGACCAAGGCCGAGCAGACGGCGGTGAGGATGGAAGTATTCCGCCAGACCGTCGACCAGTTGCGGTCGAAAAAAGGGCTAGTGCTTTCAGACACCTGTTATAGCGGCGGCGTTCAGCTTCCCGGTCGCGGGACGGATGAATCGGTAAACGCGAATCAAAGATATCTCGACGAGATGAGCAAGATACCCGCAGGCGTAGGATTCATCTCGGCGGCTCGTCAGACCGAAAGGTCATACGAGAAAGATGATTTTAATCATGGCGTTTTCACATACTGTCTGCTCGAAGGTCTGAGCGGCAACGCGGACAAGAACCAGGACGAGAAGGTGACGTTCGAAGAGGTTGTTCAATACCTGGACGAGGCGGTCCCGCTGCTGACTGAGAACAAACAGCACCCGCACGCAAACACGACGGCAATCGAAGCAAACTACTTACCGCTTTCGGCTGTGACGTATGCCAACATGAAAGCGGCCACAGCGGCGAGCGGTAAGTCGGGCTTTGGGCTTCTTAAGATCCGCGTGCCTGACATGGAAGGCGTTGAGGTAGCGATAGACGACGAGCCGCGCGTCACGCTCGATCGAACTACGCCTCGCACTTTCAAGGTGCCCGTCGGCCAGCGGCGCGTCAAGTTTGTTGTAGGGAGCACCGAGCGCACGCTTGTTACAAAAGTCGAGCCGGACAAGCTTCAACCCGTCACGGTCAACCTGGCTTTCAGCGAGAGCAATTCGTCGGAAGACTCGCTCATAGTACCCACGAGCGAGCAGACGCAGGTCTACCTGGCAGAGCGTGAGCCGCCGGCTCAGGCAAGCAAGATATTGCGCGAAGGCGTGATGCTTTTCAACAAACTACGTTTCAAAGAGTCCATAGCGCAGTTCAACTCGGCGATTTCTGCGGCGGGCGGCCAGTACGCCGAAGCGTTAGTTTATCGTGGGCGCGCGGAGCAGTCTTTGGGCATGAACGCCGAAGCGGTCAAGAGCTTTCAAGAGGCATTAAAACTTCGACCTTCTGACTTCGAGACGCAGACTCTGTTTGCCGAGGCGAGGTTCAACACCGGCTCGAACCTCGACCAGATCGAAAAAGATTTGCGTGGTATCATCAATCGCCACCCGGACTTTGCATTCGCGCGAGTAGTCCTGGCCGACCTACTGCTTTACCAGGATCGGGGGAGGCAAGCGGAGTGGGAATTGAAGCGCGCGATCAGGTACGATCCGAACTATCCGGCGGCCTATCTGGTGCTGGCCGACGTGTTGACGTATCAACCCTCGCTTGAAAAGCAGAGAGAAGCGATAGCGATGGCCGAAAAGGCCTTGCTGCTTTTCACAGGGGTTTCGCAAAGGCGCGGCAGCGTCGCGACCGCATCCAAGCGATCTATCTCGCAAGTGGTATTCGGAGGCGCGCGCTACACGGACGATAAAGTGTTGGCCGAAGCTCACCACCTGATGGGAAAGACCCGGACGCGGCTGGTCGAGTACCACTTTGAAGCTCTCTCTGACCAGGCGAAGGACGGCTACCTCGACGCGGCGCGGGGCAACCTTACCGAATCGATGAGGTTCGCAAACAAGTCCGGAGACAAACGGAGGCAGGCGCTCGTGCTAGAGACGAGCGCGAACAATTATTTTCTTAAAGGCGACATGGCTTCGGCGATCAAAGACGCGAGGGAGGCGCTAAAGGTGAGCGAGCAGTTTTCCGATATGAAAGGCTTCCCCGACCCATACCTGACGCTTGCCAGAGCGTACGAAAGCAGCCAGGACTTCGCGAAGGCGGCAGAGCAATTGAAGAGATATATCTCTGTGGCCGAGCTTGGGCCGGAAGACCGGAAAAGAAAACAGGAGAAGCTCACCTACCTGACCAACAAGGCGCGCGCCAACGGGCAGCTTAAGTGAATCCTGCCGCGTAGCGGCAATTGATTTTAGCCGTGTGCTTCAGCGCACGGATCGGGTGACGTTAAACCACCGCGTCGCGTCAGCGACGGCTGATTCAATCGTCGCTGACGCGACGCAAAGTTTATCTTGCCATCGGTTCCCGGCGTTGAAACGCCGGGCTAAAATCAATTGCCGCTACGCGGCAAGAAACGATGCTACGACGGTTCTCGCATAAGATTGAATAGCGGATTTGCCGCCCCCCGTTTTTATGGTAGATTTATTAACATAATCCAATATCAGGAGATTTGAATGGCTGAAGTGCTGGAGACGGTAGAGACGACTGGTGGCTTCATAAAGATGGAGCCGATGTCGCATGGTCGCCCGGACCTGAGAAAGAAGAAGCCGAAGATTCTCGCAGTGATTATGGACAATTGCACGGGCTGCGCGGGGTCTCCGGCCTGCGTCGAATACTGCCCGGTCGATGCCTGCATGTTCTGGGTGCCTGACGTGGATTATTACCCGAACGGTCGAATAGAAGTCGACCCCAACCTCTGCATAGGGTGTAAGCTCTGCACCAGCAAAGGCCCTGACGGTACTTTCCTCGAAGGCTGCCCGTGGGACGCGATTGAGATGATGCCGACCGACGAGTGGGAGGCGAGGACGGGCTTTACGCTCAACCCTTAATTATCACGCGGGCACGGGCGCGGCGGCGCGGCGGTTTATCTCACGTATCGCGCGGCCTGCCATCTCTCGTATGTGATCTGGCATACCCGGAATCGCCTGGGTGTAGCGCTCGATAGCCGCCACGTCTTCCGGTCTTCCTACGAGCGCGAGCGCCACCAGGACATTCTCTACTTGAACGACCGAAGGCGACAGCACGACTAGCTCATCTCCCGGTTGAACAAAAGCTCCGTCCGTTGCTATCACCGTCTCTACGCGGCCATCTTCCGGCGCGCGAATCTCCACCATCTGCCCGTCGTCCTGTTTTATTCGCGTCAAAGGCGAGCCGTGAGCTACGGCGATGCCTTCTTCTTCGATAATCGCCTCCGCTACGCCCGCCGTCTCCGCTTTGAGCGAGTAAGGCTTGAGCATAGCTACCAGCTCCGCACGTCCCGCTCCGTCGCCGAACCTCACGAGCGCCAGGGCCGTGTTATGGCGCACGCCGGGATCGCCGTCTTGAAGAAGCGAAAGCAGAGTCTGGTGAAACTCTTGATTTGAATTGTCCTGCCCCATCGTCCATGCGGCGGTGCGGCGGACTTCGGGCGAAGGGTTTTCGGCGGAAGCGATCACGGACGGGTACCACTGGCGGACCGACTGGTCGCCTTTTATTATGCGGTCCGCGATCTGTGAAAGTGCGTGCTGAACGTTGCGAGGTTTTTCGCGGTCGTTGAGATACTCTCCGATCTTTGTGTCAGAAAGCGGGCGGCCGAACCACGAGCCGTACCACGATAAAAAGGCTACGACGACAAAGGTCGCCGCAACCGCCATCATCCCCCATGGAAACTTGCGGCGAGCCAAAGGCTGAGGCAATTGAGAGTCATCTTGAATCTGTTGTTCGTCTATCATCAGCAATTATTCGGCAATCTGATTCTAGGGAGCCTTACGCAATCGGTCAAGCAACCACTCTCGGGCTCTGATAGACCTCTTTCGTCCGGTTGTTACGCAGCGTGCAGGCGCGGCGGTCGTAGGCGAGCAGGAACAGATGCTCATCCGAAAGCAATGCTTTGCGGAATGCCGAGTCGGCGATGTAACCTGCCGCGCGCACTGCTGCGAATGTTAATCCCGCGTAGGCTACGAGCGTGGCAGCGGTCGTCGAACGGTTGAAGAGCAGATTTGCAAAGACGATTATCGACGCCGCGCCGGCCACGGTTATCCACTTTCGGATTGGCGAAGAGGGTTGCGACAGATAAAACGAAAGCGCCTGGATAGGGACGGCGGCAAGCAGCCAGTAATCCCCAATCCAGAAGGCCGCGACCGCAGCCGCAATCGCCGCCACAAACAACAACAGCGAGAGGGCGACGACGACGACCTTCTTAAACCTGAGAGCGGATTTATCCAGCCACTCTGCCGCAGCCAGTGAGTCTACGCCGAGCGAAAAGCTCTTCTTTGAGACGGCCGTTTGCAGCTCTTCAAAAGTGTCGAAAGGAAAGCCCGGGATTTCGGCAACTGTCTGTTTTGGTGCTCCCTTCCCGGTTGTTCGGACAGCTCGCCCCTCGCTTGATCTCGATTCGCGATTCATTGATGCCGGCAATCATAAAGCATCGCGCACGGTCTGTCATCCCGGCAAGTTGGAAGTAACCGTTTCATAAAAGGTGGTTGAAAAAGAGGGCTTCTTCCGGCAAGTTCTATTTGGTCAATAACAACTCAGCCGGAGGATAGCCCTCAATGCGTAGATACATTATCCCTACACTTAAAGATTCTGCGCAACCCTGTCGCCTCTGCCCTTATTGCAATACTAATGCTGGCCGCATACATCAATATCGTCGCCTTTCAGTCATAGATACTCGCATTGGCGAGGTTTCTAAACTACGCCTGCGCTGCTCCATCTGTAATCGAACCTGGACCTGCCAGCCTGATGGACTAAAAGCTCACTTCCAACGCTCTCAGCGCATACGTGCTTTAAACATTCTCTTCTATGCTCTGGG
>DASUNP010000073.1:0-24414 GCA_036277095.1 Blastocatellia bacterium | reverse complement strand
GCGTTGGCGAACATCTCGAAGAAGTGGACAATGCCGATAAGGAATTGGAAGGCAGCCTTGAACCGGTTTGCGATAGTCTTTGAAGGGAGGCTGCCGATTGTTTAACCAGGCCGTTTACACAAAAGATCGGACACATCCATTTGTCGTCAAGCTTATGCTGCCAAAACGGCTTGCCAAAGCTCCCCTGCTCGGACCTCCTCAACCCTTAACTCCGAGGTATCGAACTGCCCCTTCTTGATCTTATGCGATAATTCAATCCCGCTGATAGTATTTGCCGCATTCTTGAACTTCTTGAATCCAAGCATTGGATAAATTCGCTGCTTCACTCGCCTGTGATCCTGCTCTATCAGGTTGTTAAGGTATTTGCTTGTTCGCACGCAGACCTTGGTCGGCAAGATCGCCGATTCTTTCAACTCTTGAACTGCTGTGTGCATCGCCGCATAGCCGTCCAAAGTGATCTTCTCCGGCGTGCCGTGGCTCTCTATTGCTTTCTTGAAAAAGCGCTTTGCGGCTGCGATATCTCTGTGCTCGCACAAAAGAAACTCAACAGTGTTGCCCTGCTTATCGACTGCTCGGTAGAGATACTTCCATTCACTGCGAACGCGAATGTAAGTCTCATCTACTCTCCATGATGTACCGACAGGGCGAGCAAATCGGCCCCATTTCTTCTCGAATTCTGGCACACAGCACTGGACCCATCGCAGGATGGTGCTGTGAGCAAGATTAACCCCACGTTCAGCCATCAGGTCGCGCAGATCGCGATAGCTGAGTTTGTAGCTGATGTACCAGCGCACGCACAGAATGATTATTGAGGGATCGAAATGACGGCCTTTGAACAGAGAGGATGACTCAGGAGGGGTATTTTTCATCCTGATGATTATGCCTACTCTCTGTTGATTGCACCACAACCGGTAAAACTAAATTGCGGGAGAGACGATAGAATCGAACAGTAATATCTCTCCCGCATTAAAATCAGACTATCGAGTTAGTGTGCCGTTTCGCAGCCCAAGAAATTATCATCTTCGTCCCAAGCGCAGCAGGTAACACCCCCATGAGGATGAGATGTACAGCAAACAGTTGGAGGCTCTGGACTGGTACATCCCATCATCGCAAATCTTGATTTTGTTGCAGACGTTCCAGATAAGCTGACAGTAAGAAGCATTACCATCAGCAGGGAAAAAAGAGACAGTCTCTTAATCATACTGAAACCTCCTCTGAGAAAATTTGGTAAGTGCGGTTATATCACAAATGACGGGCGTGTACAACGAAAGTAATAAAAATCACATGGAGTTTTTAGGGGTGAGACAATAGGGTTATAAGTGCGGTTTTTGAGGTTGAAATTACAAATATAAGTATCGTAGTATCAGTTACAAATCTGTGGACGCCAAGACCGAGGAGGATACGATGATGAAAAGCTTTCTCAGAAATCGTGCCCTGTTGACTCTCCTGGCTCTCGTTCTGGTATGGGGTTCGTTTACAGTTATGACTCCCACAACGCACGCCTGCCCGTTAAATGACGTTGAACATGAATACTACACTGATGCGAGTTTCACAGAGCAGTGTGGGTATAGGATCATTTATTGTAATTGCGGTGGGTCATACTCCTGGGGGTGTCGAACGCCGTACTTTATTACGACATCTACGCCCTGCTTCTAAGCTTGGCGGGCGGTAGTTTCATAGTTGATTTGCTAATTAGTCTTGACTGGTAAGCGGCTACCTTTCTCTTTCTCGACCTGGGAAAGCTCTTGGTGGAGAATGTCATCAAGTATTCTGTTGTGGCGCTCGGCGCACTCTTTGGCCGTTTCGTGGTTATTGCGTGTTCTGAAATACATTTTGTCTTTTGCTTTTTCAACTACCTGCCTGATGCCTGCGAGGTAGGCGGCGCGTTCTTTTTGGGTGATGAAGGCTTTAATTATATTTCTCTGCGTCGGGTACATTACCCGCTCGTCTATTCCTGCGAAAAGATACGGCCACTCCTTATCAAACTCTTGTAGAGTTGCTTGGGTGAGGGACTTTAAGGGGGAAGCGTTACACTGCGGGCAGTCTGGGTTGTAGTAGGGACACTTGTTCATTTGGTTTCGTCTTGAGGCTCGACTTTTGAAATACCGCAACGGGAGCAACGGTTAATAAATCTCTTAGAGTCCCACAACACTCCGTTCTTGGACTCTTGAAAGTAGCCGACAAACTTATGACCCCATAACCAGCAGCTTAATGTTCCTATTCTCATAGTTTCCAGGAAGATAACTTACATATTGACACTTTGAAGGACTTGTAATAAAGTAAGCTTCCTCACATAAACAGTTTCATGCCCCGAAACAACCTCACCGCTTGACAATAACTCGCTAAGACTAATTGGAGGAGAAAATGACCAAGAATTATCTGCGGCTGCTGCTGTTAGTAGTGATTGTAATGCTCTCTCTACTTCCCGCAATCGGTACTAAACGGTATGTTAAAGCCTTTGATGACTGCGCCGATTGCTTCAATGATTGCAACGTTGCCTACAGGCAGTGTGTTGCTGCGCATGGTACGCACTGTAACAGTTTCAAGCAGGATTGCTATAATACCTGCCTTTCCCTGCCACCGAATGGTTGCGAACTGCCGTAGCCTCGAATCAAGGAGTCCAAGAATGAAAATAAGGAATTTGGTCTTTGGCTTTGTCCTAGTGATGCTTCTGTGTGCGGGGAGTTTTACCACAGCAAGTCCCGCACGCCCTAGTTGCGCGAGTGAGTGCCAAAGCATCCTTGATAGCTGTAAAAGCGGTTGCGTTAACGATCCCGAGTGTTTGACGCAATGCTGGGATAATTACAGATGTTGTAGGGCGCTGTGTATTGGCGCGCAATGCACAACTGATTAGCGATAATCTTAGAGTTAGTTCATTAGTTTGTTACAGGACATCTGGATAGCTTTCTGTCAAGACGAAAGTAATTTTCTTTACATTACTATTGCTTTTGATGTAAAGTAGCGGTCATCACATTAGCTGTTTCGCAATACCCCGAAGCAAACTCAACGCTTACATTTTGCGAAGCATACTGACAAACCTTCGGTACGTTTGGAGGTGCATCATGTCTAAGTCTCGCGCGTTTAGATTGCTATCAAGGCTTTTGCTACTGAGCGTCATTACTGTATGTCTTAGCTTTGCGGGCCTAGCTCCTGAAACTCAAGCCACAAGTCAAAATACTAATACTTACTGTCCCGAGCAATGGTGTGCAGAATTTATGCGTTGGGACCCCGTATTATGTGAGTGTGTATGCATTTGCGGCATTGATCCAGAAACAGGACAGTGCCGCGTGTGCTGGTAATATGGCATGGCGTAAAATAACCTGAGTGCAAAAGACAGTTATCCGCCAGGTCTAATCCGCTGGCCTGTTATTCAGCAGCCTAATTCACAGGATTAGGTTTGGCCGAAAGTGCGGCTACACATGATAAGTGGCTCACATTACTGATGTATGGAGGTGTCAAAATGCGAAAACTATTTCTTAGGCTCGCTTTAGTGTTAGCTATGATTAGTGCTCTGGTTATCTTGCCTGCGACAAGAAGTTCCTATAGCTATGGCTGTGAACCTGGAGCAACGTCTTGTTGTAGCTGTCAGTATTTCTATAATGAGTGCATGGCAAATTGCCCATTGCCAGGCGAGCCGGGTCGTTTTAATTGTATGAGAAACTGTAATAACGAGATGCACTGGTGTGGAGGCTTATGCGACCCTACTTGCCACGATTGCCTGTAAAGTCATAGATATTACAGTTGGTCTAATAGCTTGTTATAAATCTGCGTAAGGTGTAACATCGCTCACACATTTAACTGTGGAGGAGGTGTTACAATGAAAATAAGGAATTTAGTCTTTGGCTTTGTGCTGGCAATGATACTTCTGTGTGCCAGTGTTTCTGTGAATGAAACCAAAGCAACCGCAGCTCAATGCCCGTCACTACCCTACAAAACCTATTACACAGATGCGACTTATACGGTCCCGTGCGGGTACTATAATTTTTGTGGTTATGAACAATATGGGTGTCAAACACCATATGTTATAAGCACCCGCAGACCTTGCCCCTGCCAATAATAGGGGCAGCATTACAGTTGGCTCAATAGCTTGTTATGGACTCTTGTGTAGTTGGTGGGGTTCTTGATCGCTACTATGAGAGTCAGTAGCTCTTTCTCGCTCCAAGACTTTACCTTTCGGCTCCTCTCAACCAGGGCGTTAAATTCTTCGATGCCATACTTTTTAATAAGCGCCTCGGCGTACAATCCATAGTTGCCGTGCATACCTCTGTTACAACCCCGACATTGACAGTTGACATTGAACAAATCGAACTGAACTGATTTATAGATTCCTTCTGGCTTGTAGTGTCCTCCGTCAAAGTATCGCCTGTCGTATTCATCTCTGGGTTGCTTGCCACACGTTATACAAACCCAGTTGTCCCGTTCTCTGACATGTGCTGATATAAGCCTCCAGAGCTTTCTTTTAAGAGTTGAGATAATGTCGGAGCTTTCCTTGTTGATCGGATAGGGTTTTCTTTTAAGATAGCTTCTTTTCATTTTGTTATAGGCGTTGAAACCTAGCGTTTGAATATCGTTGCTTGCGGGCCTTCTTACAAGTAAAACACTGTGCATCGGGCCGGAAGTGACGGTTTCCAAGATAGTATCGCTTTAAGGTGGGTTTCGGAGTAGGTGGGCTTCCCCTTCTTCTCTGTAGGCAGTTGTTTTATTCGTAGCTTCTCAGGAGTGTGGCCGTTCTCGTGAAGCCAGCTAAGGAACGAATTCATACCCCTGATATAGCAGTTAATTGACTGGATAGAAATACCGGATATTTTCAATCCGATGACAAATTCTTTTAAGCTTTCTTTGGTTGGATCAGTATTAACTACTCGCTTGTAGGCTTTATACGAGCGTTTGTAGAAGTCGGTCGTCCACTCGGAAACATTCTGTAGGTATTTCTTCTCTCTTAAGAAGTCTGCAAACAGCTCATCAAGACTCATAATCCCTCCAGCAGTCACTAGGTCAAATCCAGGAAAAGGATTTTTTTGTTGACCCGTAAACTACTGAAGGGATTTAAGGAAGGGCGAGCAGAGGGGCTTGAACCCTCGGCCTCGTGATCCACAGTCACGCGCTCTAACCAACTGAGCTATGCTCGCCGTAAACTCGCTTTATCAACTCTAAGATACTAACATAGGCAAACGAGCTGTTTGTAGTGCAATCAGTGGAACTCAGGCGCTGGCCGATATTTGATACCCTGCTTCGCAGAGGACTTCTTCAATCGTCTTCAGGAGTTTTGTAATGTCGTCCAGCTTGTGAAACCCGGCATTTGCTCCCGCTGAGATCGCAGCCGCTAAATAGTCTCTATCGTATGCAGTCATCGCTATTATTGGCATACTCATAAACTCGGCTGTCCTCCTCACCCATTGGATGAATTCTATTCCGGTCATATCAGGCATACCGAGGTCGGTCAAAATAAGGTGAGGTTGATGGCGGGCGAGCTGTTCGTAGCCGCTTGAAGCCCTCCCGCTGATTATCACGTTAAAACCTTCGGCCTCCAGCAACCGGCGGAACGTGTCAAGGATTTCAAGGTTATCATCAACGATGAGGACGAGTGGCTGTTTCATGGCGGACCTCCACCTAGAGTTGGGGCAATCATTTCTGGGGAGTAGGGGGACGGGACATTTAAACTCTATTTCAATAACTGAGAGTAATATAACACAAAAGCGTTCCTAGATTAAATTCTTTCTGCCCTCCAACTAAAAATGTAGCAACTATTACAAAATAGCTCAAGCGGTTAGTTAAAAGCTTGCTGCAAGGCCGTTTTGAATCGACTATCTTTTAACTCCGTTAAGAACCGCTTTAACCATTCCTTCTTATTCAAGTCGTTGCCTCCGGCAACCTTTAACAACTCGTTTAAGTTATATTCAACGAATTTCTCATAGCTCAATCCCTCATTGTTATAGACAGTCTCGATTTCCGCCTCTGTTACGTCGGACCGGGACACGTCTAGAATAAACTTCTCCTCAGCGCTGTCCCACACGAAGTATGCCTTCTGGCTTTTCGCAAAAAGTGGCGGCGAGTCATTCCCTTTATCACAATGGGAAATGTTGTAGGAGACTATGAATTGGACGGGTATGGTGTAGACTCCATTCTCTAATTCGTGGCGGAGGAGAATCGTTTTATAAGAACGGCCCAAATCGCTCCGGCAGGGTATGTTATGGCCTTCAACCGGGTATGCCACCGCACGTTCCACCTTTCCTTCTTTTATCTCATGCCACACGTCACCATAGGCTATCATTCCTGACCCGCGACCCCATAGCTCCCTGACAACAAACCATGTCCGGCCATCCCCGATTTCAATGCGGTGCTTTGGCGGCCCATATCGCTGAAGCGGAGATTCGACGCTGCCTAAGAACTTCCAGTCATCTTTATTCTGCCCGGGGTCATTTTGTCTAAAGATCAAGTATTGATAATAATCGCCGGCTTCGAAAGAAATCTTCAGCGCAACGGTCTTGCGCCGCGCAGCATCGGCGGTTTCAAGCTCGAAAGTTTCAGCGGCACAGCTTCTACACTTTATGGGCATCTCCGGGGGCGGCTCAACCTTGAGCAGCCGCCAGACCTCTCTCAAATCCGCGTCCTCGTTTATGTCTATAAACCACTCGATAAGGTACGGGGAGAGCGCGCCGGGCTTGAGGGCCGCGCGTTGGTCCGGCTTTTGGGGGGCGAGTTGTTCGATTGCGGACGAATCCTGGCGCGCCGCTTCGATGGGAAGGGCGATCAGCAGGCCGTACAAGAGTGTGAATACCAGAGCGCGTGACACTCGTTTACCCGTCTCGTCCTACAGGAAAAAGTAGAAGCACGAAAGGTAGTATAGAGCATAAAAAAATTTCAACAAAACGTGGCGACCCACGTTACCGGGAGCCGCGTTGACACTCGAAATCGCGTGTTATAAACTGAATTATCTGGAGAAATTTTTCAAAAGAGGCTTACTGTTGCCAGGTTTGTGCCAACGGATGCTTTAGGTACTGCATCGTATTTCAGGAGCTTTTTACAACCCGAGCAAAGTCACCAAGCCGCTATGGAGGAAGATCAATGTTTAGCAAGATTTTAAGGAGAGTCGCAGGCCTCAGCGCCAGCCTCGCTATTCTAACGACAATCGCATTTGCTCAGACCACGCAGATCGAAGGGACGGTCAGGCTGAAGGCCGAAGACGGCACGATGAAGCCCGTGCCTAACGTTGTGGTAGATATTTTCCGCACGGACATAAAAGGCAAATGGGACGTTAAGACGGATAAGGATGGTCACTATGTCCGCCTCGGCATGCCCGTGGCCGGGACCTTTCTGGTGCTCATTTCGGGGCCGGGCCTTGAGCCGACCTGGAAAACCGGCGTCAGATTGCTGACGGGCGAGCCCGTAGACTTTGTCGTGAAGCCCGGCGACGGAGTACGCTTGACGCTCGAGCAAGTGCAGATGCTGATGAATCAGCAGAAGGGTGGCGCGGCCCCCGCGCAGCCGACAATCTCTGCGGCCGACAAAGCCAAGATCGAAATGTCTAAGAAAGAGTACGAGGCTAAGAAGAAAGAGGCCGAGGAGCTGCAATCAAACTTCGACGCTCTCAGGACTCGCTACAACCAGGGCGTCGAGCTGATGAAGACCAACAATTACCAGGCGGCTATGACCGAGTTTGAAGCGGCGGCGGGCGGCGACCCGGGCAAGCACGCGGCGTTTTCCGAGCTGACCTACAGGGCGAACGCAAACCTGGCCGAAGCGCACTATCAAATCGGCGTGGACCTCTTCAATCAGAAGAAGCGTGACGAAGCCAAGCCGCATTTCGAGAAGGCGCTGGCGTCGGTCAACAAAGCCATCACGGTCGCCACATCGAGCACGGAGCCGGCTACCCCGACAGACCTGATCGTCTACTACAACATACTCGCAAAGAACGCTGCGCTGCTGGTCGAGTTCTACGGCGTGTCGAATATCGTAGACGACACGCTCAAGACTATAGCAAAGGCCGAAGCCATAGACACGGCCAACAAGGGCAAGTGGGGAGTGACGAAGGCGAATATGCTTCGCTTCTCCGGTCGCACGGACGAAGCCATCGCGGCTTACAAAGCTATTCTGGCCGCCGAGCCGAATAACATCGATGCGATCTACAACATGGGCTTGACGCTCTTAGGCTCGACCGAGAAAGAGAAGCTTCAGGAAGCGGCCAACGCGCTTGCGGATTTCGTGAGCAAAGCGCCCGCCGAGGACAAGCGAGTTCCGGATGCGAGAAACTCGCTCGAAGTGCTAAAGAACGAATTCAAAGTGCAGGCCGAAAAGCCCTCCAGGCGGCGCGGCAAGCCGTAAAGCGGCAGGCCGTAAAGCGCCTTTTCGCGCTTGTAATGTCGATGGGCCATGACTGAATCTAAGTCATGGCCTTTTTCCCGCCCCCGAAACTTCTTGACTGTGCGCAAGCCTTTTGGTAAATCCCTTTAGTAATCAGAGGGGAATAGATGAAGAAGAGGAGTCCGCGCCGTTTAGCAGCGTTTGCAGTCATTTCTCTAGCCCTCCTGGCGCTGCTCGTCGCATCCATTAATACGGATTTCTCCGCAGAGGCTGCGCGTCCCGCCGCGCGGAAAGAGTCCGCTCGCCTCGCGAGGCAGGCGACGCTCAAAGCGCGGCTCGCAAAGACCAGCCCCGATCAGTTCCGCCAGGCCCTCGCCCAGCTCGCCGCGCTCGACGAGCCGGGCGCGCTCGACGTGTGGGCCGGCGCGCTCGATAATCCCGACCCGCAGCTTCAAAAAGAGGCATGGAACCTTTATAGAAATGTTCGGGCCGAGCTTGCGCGCAAAGAGCTTGTGCCGCAAATCGCAATCATCCGCGCGCGTGCGGAAGACTTGATGGAAACGGCAAGGGAGTTGGGACTTGACGCTACCGTCTGGTCACGCAACGAGAGTGAGATTGTTGCAGCCGCGCCCGCTTATTTGCTCGATCAGTTGAGAGCCGAGGGCGTGAGCTTCAGTGTCGTTTACGACTCCATTGCCGAATGGCAAAAGGCGCGCGCGCGCAACGAGGAGACGGCCTTACGGATGGCGCCCGATTACGGGTCCGGCGAAACCGGGTCACAGGTGCGCATCGCCGTCGTAGATTTGAGCCGGCGGAGCGCGCCGGCTCCGGGTTATTCCGATTGGCTAGGCGACCGCGAAAACATCCTGATGCGCAATGAGGCTTTCCTTGCCTACCTGGATGTCTTCGTAACCGATGGATCGTCTGCTTCAATCAATTCTCATATCGATGAGCGGTACGCGCGACGCGGCTACGCCCTCGCGGGCTTCTTCACGCCCGCAGAGTTCTCTTCGGCTGTCTCGCGCTTCTTCCCCGGAGAGTCGTTCGACGCGGGCGGGCGGGCGGCCAGGCAACAGAGACCCAAACAGAGGTCCGACAAGTTCTCTGCGGCCACGGTCGAAGGCAGATTCCATAGCTATGAAGAGGCGCTCAGCGAGCTCACGCAGATTGCGCAGGCCAACCCGCAGATCGCGCGGCTGGTAAACCTGGGTCAGAGCTACGAGGGGCGGCAGATATTCGCGCTGAAGATAACTACTGACCCTTCGGTCGACGACTCGTCAAAACCAGACGTGCTAATCACAGGGGGCCACCACGCGCGCGAGTGGATATCTGTCGAGCCGCCGATCTTTTTCGCCAAGCAACTCACGAGCGGTTACGCGACCGACGACGCGATTAAACACCTTGTGGATAATCTCCGCATCTGGGTGGTGCCGATTCTCAACCCCGATGGGCTGACCTACAGCCAGGGCTCTGCTAACGAGCAGACGGACCCCATCAGGATGTGGCGCAAGAATCGCCGCCCCATATCCGACAGCGAGTGCGGCTCTTCGGTAGGAGTCGACCTGAACCGCAATTATGATTTTCAATGGCGGCTGACGGGCGACGAGGATTGCCCGAAGACGACGGACGATGTCGGCGCGAGCGATGACCCGCAAAACGAGATATATCGCGGCCCCAGGCCGAACAGCGAGCCGGAGATTAAAGCGATCGAGACGTTGATGGCTGACCCCAACCGCCACTTCCGCGCCCTGCTCGATTATCATAATTACTCTCAGCTCATACTCTACCCGTGGGGCTACCAGCCGCATCCGGCTGCCGACGAGCGCCAGCTTGAAGAGCTCTCGGAAAAAATGTCTGCCGAGATATTCTCTCGCTTTCGAAAGACGTACCGGCCTCAACAGGCGGTCGATCTCTACGCCACGACCGGCTCTTCGATCGATTACGCCTATGGGGAGCGCAACGTGGCCGCGCCCTTCGTCATAGAGATGCGACCGAGCTGTTGCAAGTTCAACGTCCCCGAAAGTGAGATAGCCGATATCAACGAAGAGAACTGGAGCGGCGCGCGCGCGATACTCGACTGGTCGGCGGGGCCGCCGATCCTCGAAGCGGTCCAGGCCCATCAAGCGGCCCCGGACGGGGGCTTTTCGAAACTGGTCTACTCGGCGCGATGGAACGATTCTATGGACGCGAATTCAAGCGAGCGACAGATGGTCGTCGACACGCGGTTCCCGGGACTGGAACCTGGCCGACTTCAAATCCGATTGCAATTCTCTAAACCCATGAACACGGCCTCGACTCCGCTGGCGTTCTTGGGCCGCAACGAGCAGATTAACGAGCTGAGATTGATAGCCCCGGAAGAAGGTTCCGGCTGGCAGAAGACCATCTACCAGAACGACACGTGGGTGGGCGAAGCGATAATACCGCAAGACGAGAACACGACCGAGGTATGGCGACTCGCGGTCTCCGCGCTCGACGCGGCGGCCTTTAGTCTCGACGCGATGCCGCAGACTGCGGCGGGCTATGGGACGGGGACTGGGCGATGGCAGAATTACGAGGATGCCGACGGCGCGGGGACGACGGGCGGCACGGACCGCCGCCATGTCTTGTCGCCCACGCTCGACGGCGTCTACCCGAGCCTCTTCGTAGGCTCTCCAGCGGGCGGGGAGCGATTGATAGGCGGCGAGCCTTACACGGTCGCGTGGACTGTGCCGAGAGAATCCGGATTCATCCCAGTCCATCAACAAGTATGGCTTTCGGTAGATGGGGGAGTGAACTTCGGTCCCATCTTAGAGTCTGTGGCCGGGAACGCCGATAAGGCCCAGATCACTCTGCCCAAGACCCCTACAACGGGCGCGCGCGTGCGCATTCTGGCTCGCGAAGGCAGCTTTGGCAACACGCTGTTCGGTGACAGCCTGATCGATTTCAGCATCTGCACAAACGTAGGCTCAGGCCTTGAAGCCATCTTTGTCTCTTCCGAGCGGGTAGACCGAAACTGGACAGATGCGCCATCGGCGGACTATCCGAACGGGACGAGCGGGCCTTCGCAGCTCACTATCAACCTGAGACTCACGAACCGCTCTCAGGCGCCCGTGGCCAGCCCGTTGCTGCGCGTCACGGAGCTTTCACGCACGAACGTTTTGTTGACCAGGGACAGCCTCTCTAAACCCACCACCGGCTCGATACAGTTTATAGAAACCGGCAGTGACAACGTAATTGCGCCCGGCGAGTCGGTCGATGTGCGCATGATGATAGGTCTGGTCGTGAGAAAGAAATTCAACCTGTCGGTCGAGTTTTACGGCGTGCCTGTAGGCGGGTCGATTGCACCCGGCGGCGCGGTCAATGTCTGGAAGGGCAAACCCAAAAACAAGTAAGCAAAAACAAGTAAAGGCAAAAGGTAAAAGCTCCGGCGATAATCGCGGAGCTTAAAGATGCTGCTCCGCCCGATCGCTTTTCGCTTCTCCCCTTTGCCTTACCAGAAGTAAAGGGTAAATGGATTAGCGGTTGCCTTGTTGGCCGCCCTGTCCGCCTTGTCCACCTTGGCCGCCTTGCTGTCCGCCCTGGCCGCCCTGGCCCGGACGGTTGCCTTGTTGGCCGCCTTGACCACCCTGCTGACCTTCCTTACCGCCTTGCTGTCCGCCTTGCTGACCGCTCTGGCCGCCCTGCTGGCCCTGCTGACCACCAGTGTTGCCAAGGTCCTTATCCTTGTTTGCTGACATAAGTAGTATCTCCTTTGTTCGTTGTGATTAGAACGGCCCAATTGCCGCTTCGTTAATCTCGTTATTTAGTTAAGCAAGGAATGTTCCTTTTCAAGAAAAACCCGGCGGGTCAGGATCATAACATCTCTTATTTCTTACACTTAAAAGGAAAACGGCTCGTCAGCTCGGCCTTTGAAGCCTCGAAGCGTGGGACAGTTTAGCGGGCAATTAAAGGCCTGGCGCACAAAATTCAGACATCGCAACGCACTCGATTCAAACGGTCCTTAATTGAGATAATAAAGGAGATAGAAAGGCCTTGGCGGGACGTTAGCGCGATTGATTTTCAGTCAGGCGCGGGGTTGAATCCGGGGCTCGCTATTGCCAGGTGATGGTCGCAAGCCCGGCGGCTCCGGCAAGGTGGTCGAAAACTATCGCTTCGCCGGTCAGGTCTATTCCGAATTGAGCCGGGTCGAGCAATCGCGGCTGGCTATCGATGGCGTCGGTTACGGCCTGTTGAGCTTCCAAAGGGCTTATGCCGCCCAGGACGAGCAGCCCCGCCAGATTGACGCTCTCGCCCGCCTGTTCTTCCATGCGGTCTCTGTAGTAAAGCGCGAAGCGGTGCAACTCATCTGTCCTCGATTCGGGCTCGCAGGCATAAGGCCTGACCACCACGGGCTCCCCGTTTCGCATGACGACAGAGGTGAAGCCCGAGCGATTGGCCGAGACGAGCATTTTATCGCCGGGCTCGTCGTCCCACACCAGCCATTGCGCTTCGCCGAGGTGCCGGGGCAGGACCAAACCTGTGTGCCATCCCAAGGCCCAGAAGACCGATTCGTACTGCGAGATCACATCTTCGCGCGCGACCGTGACGAGGTATCTTTCCTGGCCCGCTACGCGGCTCATGCGCTGGCGCGAGATGCGCAACTCCGCAGACGGCACGGTGATGACGCGCTCGATCTTCCACGCGATGACATCGTTCAGCTCTTTGCGGCTGCCGGGCTTGCTCTCAAGCGCGATGACCAGAGTGCGGGCGGCGCCTTCGGGCAGCGCCACGGCCCAGCGCTTTTTATTCGCAAGCCCCGCCGCTTCTGCCGTCTGCAAAACAACCTCCGCCAATTCTTGCGGGTCCTGTATGTTCTCGGAATCGAAAGAGGGAGTCACCAGTCCTGCGGGCAGTTGCGTGACCGCGCTTGAGGCGAGCGAAAACCCGTGCCGTGAGCGGCGGAGGTCGACAACCGCAAAGTTATCGTCGATAAACCCGGCTGCGGTGTTGGGCGTGGGTGGGGCCAGCAGATATTTTTGCAGAGATGATGACATAAGTTTCAGGGATCGGAGGCCGGGGGTAAGGGGTCAGGAATTTGAAATCTCAGATGCCCTGATCCCCGACCCCCGGCCCCTGCTATCAGTATTCGCTGTACGCCTTGCCTTCGGAGTCTGCGCCGCGCGCGTTGCTATGCACGTCGACTACGCCCGAGCCGCCGTCGCGAGAGATAGTATCCTCTCCCATCTCGACGTCCCAATCGGCTTCCCCGGTGATCGGGTCGATGGGCACTTCGTTTATGTATTTCGCGTTCACGAGATCTTCTAAAGATGCAGGCAATTTCTCTCTATCGGCGGCGTACTCGTCTATGGCTTTTCGCATCGCCACCAGATTCTGTTTGAGGACCGTTTCTTTCGCCTTCAACTGAATCTGCTGATACGATGTCACGCTCACGGCTATGAGTATGAGCACTATCGTCATCACCATGACGAGCTCAAGCAGGGTAAATCCATTTTGATTTCGGTTTATCATGAATTACCAGTCGCTATATCTAGTCCCGTTGAGCGCATCGCCGTTGCTCATCGAATAAACGTCGAAGACATCCTCGCCACCCCAGGAGCTGGAGTCCGGCTCGTCTTTATAAGACCGCATGCCCCATTCCTTATCGCCAGTCATCGGGTCTTCCGGTATTCGCCGCAGAAATCGGACGCGGTTGCCGCTCGTGCCCACGACGTTAGCCGGGATGAAGCCCTCGACGAGTATCTCAAGGTTCTTGGGGTAGCCGCTCTGCGTCTTCCATTCGATCGGTATTGCCGTGCCGTTCGTCCTATCGTGATAGAGCTTGTAATTGTCTATGGCCTGTCGCAACTGGCGCAGCGCAAGTCGAAGCTCCGATTCGCGCTCGCGCCTTACGGAGTTGCGGACCATAGGTATGGCTGCGGCTGTAAGGATCGAAAGGATCGTGAGTGCTATGATGATCTCAAGGAGCGTGAACCCATTTTGGATTTTCTTGGCGGATGATGCGCTCATCGCGCGCCGCGATTTTGGATTTTGGATTGCGAACCGGCTCGACAAATCCTTTTTCAATCTGCAACCGGCGCTGTTAAAACCAAACCCTGCAAAAGTGACGCGCATCTCTTAATCCAAAATCCGCAATCCAAAATCACCTGACCTCTATTTGAGCCGACTGCAGCCTGAGTAGAACAGGCGTGTTGCCGGGGCTGCGGAAGAAGGTCTGCCCCTCGTTGAGCGTTAACGGCGATTGGCCCTGCCCCTTTACGCTGAAGACTATCAGCAGCAACTGTCCCCTCGCGGGAACCCCGCTCGTCCCCGCCGGTCGTTCCAGCTGCACGTTGAGCATCCCGCCCTCGGCATGGAACTGAAGATCAGGGTTGGCCCCTCCCGCCCGGAGCAGCCCGCCGTCGCGCACCCCTTTGATCTCAAGTATATTCGGGTCGTAGTTGAGCGAGATGTTCGTGGAGCTGATGTCGGCGTTGCCGTTGACGATTATGGCGACGTAGAGGTCCTGATTCTTTGTCGCGACGGTCGAAGCGGGTTTTACCGTGACCATCACGACCGCTTGCCGCTGGGCAGCCGCCTGATTTAGCGGCGGGTCGTTATCGTCGTCGTCGTCGTCATCGTCGTCATCATCATCCTCATCATCGACGACTGCGTCCGGCCTTGTTGCGGGAGGTTTATCAGGCTTCGCGCCCGGAGCTGCCACCGTCTCCCGATTTATGTTCGGCTTTACCTGGCCCTGTGTGAGATTCGCCGTGGGCATCACCACAACGCCCGGGGCGTCTGTCCTCGCAGGCGCAGGGTTATTCATAGCGGGCCTTGTTTCCACAGCAGGCTGAGTCGCGGCCTTGGGCTGCTCTGTAGTCGTGCCGTTACTGCCCGCGACTTGATTTCTTTGCGACTCTTCGATGTCGGCCAGATAAAGGATCTGCTCAAGCGTCAACTGCGTCGAAGGGTCCGAGGCTGTTCCCGCCTCTCTCGCGAGGTGGTCATCATCTGTTATATCCGCGCGCCGGAGTATGTGAGGCGTAACAGTGATTACGACATCGCTCTGGCGGTTTTCAGTCTCGGGAGTCGCGAAGAACCTGCCGAGAATAGGGATCAAGCCTATAAGCGGAAATCCCTTGACCCTTTTCGACTCGGTGTTCTGGCTCACGCCCGCGACGAGCGTGGACTGCCCGTCTTTGATGCGCGCTACCGAATTCATCGTGCGCTGGTTGAACGACGGGGTCAGCCTCCCTGTGCTTGTGTCGACGGAAGTCGACTCGATCTTCATCTTCATCTGAACGTCGTCTTCGTAGACTTCGGGTGTCATATCGATGTTGAGGCCGACGTTCTCATATTGAATCTGCGGTATGCCCACGCCGCCGAACCCGCCTATGCCCAGAAACTGGTCCGCCGCGCTCACGCCCGTCTGCTGCTGTGCCTGGCGCTGCTGGCGCTCGGTCGGCACGTTGAAAGTCGGCAGCGTCGCGGTCTGTATTGGGACCCTCTGGCCTATGCGTATGGACTGCTGCTCGCGGTCAAGTATGTGAACTTGCGTCGAAGCCAGGAGCTTCGCTTTGCCCCGGTCCTGGAAGAAGCTTATCGTGCTCGAAGGCAACCCGAGCGCGAAGCCCAGCGGGGCCGTAAGCGTGCGGGGTCCCAGCCCCAAAAATCCCGGCTGCCCTATACCGCCGAGGTTGCTCGCCCCGAGCGGGTTGTTTTCGTTCCCTGTGGCCGTGAACTGGTTGCCGAGCTGGAGCAGGTCGTTGCGCGAGACTTCGTATATGTTGATGTCGATCAAGACCTCGGCCTTGCTCTTGTCCAACGAATCGATCATCGTCTCTATCAGCTCAAGGTTCGACGGCGTGTCGCGCACGATCAGGGCGTTGAGCTGTTTGATCGGCACGACCTGCTTCGACTGAAGCGTAGAGGTGATGGCGTTGCGCACTTCGTTGATGTCCGCATTCTTAATATAGAAGGTGCGCACAGAAAACGGCTCGTAGCGCATGCGCGCCTGGGGGTTGTCGAGCGCGATGACGATGGTTCGCGTGTCAAGCTGCGCATACATCAGGTTATTGGTCTTCAAGATCATGTCGAGCGCGCGCGGGCGGGTCACGCCGCGAAGCTCGACACTGACTTTATTATTGCGCAGTTGCGCCGCGACCTGCTGGTCGAAGATGACGTTAAGCCCCATGTCCTGCGCCAGGTGCTCTATGATCGAGAGCAGTGGGCTGTTGTTATACGAGACCTCCGTCTTGGGGAACTTGCGCCCGGGCGATTCGAGCAACTGGACGCGGCGGGCAGTCGTGCCCGGCTTCGTCACGCCGTTATAGGAAGTCTTGACGGTGCCATCATCTTTCTTGGGCTTGTGGCGCGGCCCGCTGGGGTCCGTAGCGTCGGGAATCGAATCGGTCGGCAGCCCCTGGGCTTCAAGCATACGTCGCATCTTAATCAGCGCCAGCTCGTTTGCGGGGTCGAACGCGTAGGCCTGGCGATAGGCCTGATACGCCGCGTTAAAGTCTTTCTTTTCCGAGAGCATGTCGCCGCGCTCGACAAGCATTATCGCGGCATTGACGAGCGAGCGTTGCAGGTGCAACTGATACTCTACGTTGGATGGTTTTTCGGCGACGGCGAGCGCGAACTGCTCGGCGGCCTTGTCCCATTGACGGTTCTCCTCGTACTTCATGCCCTCTTTGAAGTGTTTCTTACCGTCTTTAGCTAAGACACCGACCGGCGCGACCAGGGCCAGCACAACTGCCAGCGCTATCGCCTGCTGAATCCTAAAAAGTTTTTTCACCATCACACAAACCTCAGTGTTTATTTCCCGCAATAGAGAGCGTACACTCAAAAAAAGCTCGGCAATCGCGGCGCGTGTCAGACTGATTACCGGACCTTGCTCACTCCAAAACTGCAGCCGAACTTAATCATTAAATCTGAGAGTAGCTGCTTGATTAAACTACTTTACCACGTATCGGTTTCAAAATAAATCATATTCGCCCGTTGTCAAGCGTCATTCGACGAACGTCACGCGGTTTATCTCGTGCAGCGTCGTTATGCCCGAAAAGACTTTCGCCAGCGCGCTCTCGCGCAAGCTGGTCAGCCCTTCGGCGCGCGCGCTGCGGCGCACTTCGGAGCCGGGCCGCCGCTCAAGTATGATCTCGCGAATGTTGTCCGTAACGTCGAGGCATTCGTGTATCGCGCTTCGCCCGCGATACCCTGTGAAGTTGCAGTCCTCGCAGCCGACCGAGTGGAAGAAAGGCTCCGAGCGATACTTGTCAGGGTTCAGGCCCGACTCGGTGAACTCGTGGTCGTCGGGCGTGTACTGCTTCCTGCAGTGTGAGCAGAGTATCCTGACCAGCCGCTGCGCCAGCACGCAGTTGAGCGACGAGACGAAGTTATAGGGCTCGACCCCCATGTTGAGGAACCGCCCTATCACGTCTATGACGTTGTTGGCGTGAACCGTGGTGAAGACCAGGTGGCCCGTCAGCGCGGACTGTATGGCTATCTGCGCCGTCTCGGAGTCGCGGATCTCGCCGACCATTATCTTGTCGGGGTCGTGGCGCAGTATGCTTCTGAGGCCGCGCGCAAACGTCAGCCCCTTCTTCTCGTTGACGGGTATCTGCGTGATGCCCTGGAGCTGATACTCGACAGGGTCTTCGATAGTAATGATCTTGTCCTCTTCGTTCTTGATCTCGTTGAGCGCTGCGTAAAGCGTGGTCGTCTTACCCGACCCCGTAGGCCCCGTGACGAGCACCATCCCGTAAGGCTCCGCGATGAACTTTCGGAACTTGCGCAAATCCTGCGGGGCGAACCCTACAACATCAAGATTCAGCTCGCGGAAAGATTCGTTGATCTGCTCCTTGTCGAGGATACGAATGACGACGTTCTCGCCGTGTATGGCGGGCATGATCGAGACGCGGAAATCGATCTTGCGGCCGCGTATGCGCATGCGAAAGCGGCCGTCTTGAGGGACGCGCCGCTCGGCTATATCAAGCTCACTCATGACCTTGATGCGCTGCACGATCGTCTGGTGGTGCGTGATGTCGATAGGGTCTGCCGCGCGGTATAGCGCGCCGTCTATGCGGTACTTGACTGCAACGTCCGAGTCGCGAGTCTCTATGTGAATGTCCGACGCGCGCCGCTCAAGCGCGTTGAGCACAACGGTGTCTACGAGCTTGATTATCGGCGACATCTCCTCGTCGCCCGCGAGGCGGTCCAGGTCCAGGACCTCTTCGCCCTGTTCGGTCTCGCGCACAAGCGCCATCGAGTCGGTGCGAAACCCCGCCGTAGCCGTTTGCAGAATTCGGGCCGCCGTGTCGCCCCGCTTGAGGGCCTCTTCTATGGCCGATTGCGTGGCGACCGCTGTCCGCAGGCGCAAGTGCAACTGCGCTTCGATCTCGTCTATGATGTCAAAGTTCGTAGGGTCCGCCATCGCTATGAAGAGCGTGTTGTCTTCGCGGCGCAGCGGGACGAAGCTGTGGCGTATCATCAAATCTACGGGCAGCTCGTGTATAAGGTGGTAATCGATCTCGTCCGTCCTCAGGTCTACGAACTTTAGGCGGTAGCGGCGGGCCTTCTCGCGCGCCGCTACCTCTTCCTGGCTCATCTCTGACGGAGTCTTCGAAGCTTGCGGTTTGACTTCGCTTTCGGTTGTCTGTTCGATTGTTTCTGCCATCTCTTCTTAGTCCTGAGTGCTGAGTCCTGAGTGCTGAGTGAAACCGGTACTCAGCACTCAGGACTCAGCACTATAGTTATTGCGCGCCCGACCCCATGTTGCCGATCATATAAAACAGCGGCAGATACATTGCAAGCAAAATCGTCATGACCAGGCTTCCCATAAAGATGAGTATTATCGGCTCGATGAACGTGGTTATCGTGTTGAGCCGCACGTCAAGCTCCGAGTCATAAAAGTTCGCGACTTCGTCTAACATCTCGCGCAGCGCGCCGGATCGCTCGCCCACGCCTATCATGTCGAGCGCGAGTTCGCTCATCCAGCCTCCTGTCTCCAGGCTTTCGGTAAACGAGCGCCCCTCGCGTATCCCTGTCAGTATGCCTGAGCTTGCGGTGCGAAGCGCGCGGTTCGTTATCGACTCGCTCGCGATCTCAACGGATTCGGGCAGCGTGATGCCGCCCGCAAGAAGCGTTGCAAGGCTGCGCGTGAACTGCGCTATTGTCATCTGGCGCACGGTCTCGCCCGCGACGGGCGACTTCAATATCCAGCGGTCAATTGCGAGACGGCCTGTCGGCGTGCGCCGCCAATATAAGATAAAGATCAGCGTGCCGAGAATAGTCGGTATGAGCCAGGTCAGGTTTGATCTGATAAACTCGGCTGTGCTCACCACGACGATCGTCACCGTGGGCAATTGCGTCGCGCCCACTCCGCTGTAGAGCTTCATAAACTGCGGGATGACGTAGGTCGAAAGCACCATTACCAGCCCTATCGAAGCAGTGATGAGGAAGGCCGGATAGGTGAGCGATTTTTTTATCTTGCGCCGAGCTTCGGCAATCGTCTTTTGATAGCTGACATACCGGAGCAGCACTTCGTCGAGCGAGCCCGAGCGTTCGCCCGCGAGTATCGAAGCGACATAAATTCTGGGGAAAGCGTCGCCCTGAGCGGCGAAGGCTTGCGAGAGCGCCTGACCGGCGCGGACTTTCTCTTCTATATCTTCTAAGAGCAATCTGAGGCGCTCATTCGGGACGCGCTTGCGAAGTATGCCTATGGCTTGCAATATCGGAAGACCGGCTCTGAGCAGCGCGGACAACTGCTGGTTGAAGAGCAGAAAATCTTCCGTCTTTATCTTGCGCGCGCGCGTCTGGCCGCCGAGCGCGCGGCGAACGCCCGCCGTGCCCGTCATGGCAACGGAGAATATCTTGAAGCCTTCGCGCTCAAGCTTCGCGCGCAGGTCACGCTCCGCCGTGGCCTCAAAGGTGCGCGTCACGACCTCGCCCGTAGGCGTGCCTAATCGGCAAATAAATTCAGCCATAGAGTTGAACCTAATTTGAAAGCCGAGCCTGCCCGTGTCAGGCTTTGCGTCCTGGGGCTATACGCAACGAAACAGAATAATAGCATACTCGCGAGGGGCTAAACCACTGTAACGAGCCGGCTGTTTCGGCTTGATTTCTCCTTCTTGCGGACGGTTTATTACACGCCCAAAAGCCCTGATGGTTTCAAAAGAGTCCGCGCGCTCACTTCAGACTGACCACAAGGTCCGTGTCATACGTCCGAACATAAATCTTATTATTCTTATGAATGATGTAATCGGCCTTGCTTTTGACGGCGAGTTGGTGCCGCACGTCGCCCGTCTTTTTATCGAGCAGGTAAAGATAATCAGGCTCGGCAGTGAATCCGTAACCCGAAACGATCAGGTTGCCGATGATCTCGAAGTTGTTTGAGTTGGAGACAAGCGGCTGGCTCCGCCACAGCACGCGATTTGTTCGCGTGTCGATAGCCGTGATGTATGCGTTCATGCCGCGCGAGCTTCTGGCGTAAGTCAGATGGCCGTGCGAGACGTAAAGCGTGTTGCCCTCTTCGACCGCCCACTCGACGGCTTGGAAGACGAAATCCATGTCCTGCACGTCGTTATCCGGCGCGCGCGTGTAGTTGATAAAATCGTATCCGTAAAGAAACTTACCCGACTCCGCATCCATAGCTATCAGATAGCGTCCGCTCGCATAATCTTTTCCGTAAACGAGCGTGATCGTTTTAGGCTGCCGTATCGCTTTAACCAGAAGATTGCCTTTGTAAGCGGTCGGCGTCTGGGGCGGAAGCTCCATCAAGCGGTCCCGCGCCGCGTCGGTCACGCGATAGAGAGGGAGCCTTAAATCATTAGCCGAAAACCATGCCTCTTCATCAGTTATTTGGTTCCGCTTCGTCGAGATGATCTCTAGCCGTGGCTTACCGGCCGCCGGTCTTGCGGCGGGAGCTTTTGCAGATTGCCGGCTGAACTGCGGCGCGGGCAACGTGACAAGCTGCAGGCTTTCGATATCCGCCGCGCCGCCCTGTCCGGCGACTGCCAGCGTGACGGCAAAGCAGAACGTCATTAGCGTGATAAAGGGTGTCGCGCACTTCTGTATCATTACTTTCATCTCAAGTCCTTTCAACATGCTCGATTGTATGATGACATTGCTGGCTTTCAAAGCCGCGTGCTAGTATCGGCTTTGCTCCAGCCGAAGGGTAGCAGGAGGGTTTTTCAGACGGATGGCCCGTTTTTCAAAGTCGTTCTCAACCGCGTTATCGCTCTTTCTCCTGATCGCTTTTGGCTCGGAGACGGTGTCGGCGCGCTTCACGCCTCAACAGCCCACGAAAAAAGAGAAGAAACAAGAGAAGAAGAAAAAGAAGAAGCAAGAGGATCAAAGAGAGCTTGCCCCTTCGACCGGCTCGCAATCAAATGGCGCGCAATCAAACGGCGTTCGGCCCGTCGGGGAGACGGCTGAAGGCGAAACCGTCGAAGTAATCGCCGAGCGTCAATCTAAGAACGGTGATCTCTTCATCTATGAAGGCTACGTCAACGCCACGCTCGGCGACATCCGCCTGCAAGCCGACCGCGTCACCTACAACAGCGTCACAGGCGACATGGTCGTCGAAGGCAATGTCATATTCGACCAGGGCGACGACCAGCGAGTGACCGCGCGCCGCGCGGAGATAAACTGGGCTACGCAACGAGGCACCTTCTGGGACACGACCGGTTTTACTAACCGGACGGCGACGGGCGAGTACATCTTTTTCACAGCCGAGCGTGTAGAGAAGACCGGCCCAGATACTTTCGAGCTTATAAACGCGACGGTCACGGCCTGCGAAGACGTGGTGCCGAAATGGAGCTTCAGCGCAAAGCGGGCGGAGCTGAAAGTCGAAGACCGTATCAAGCTCTACAACTCCGTGTTTCGAGTCAAGAGCCTTCCAGCCTTCGTGTTCCCTTACGCGTGGATACCGGCGACCAGCAATGAGCGCAAATCGGGTTTTCTGCTGCCGCAGACGGGCAGCTCGAATCAGAAAGGGCGCGAGTTCAAGTTTGCTTACTACCAGACGCTCGGCCAGTCTGCCGACATAACTTTTCGAAATGACATTTACACAGAGCGCGGCCTGGGGTTCGGCGCGCAGTTCAGAGCGCGGACCGACGAGAAGTCGTTTATGAACCTCGGCTTCTTCAGCGTAAAGGACCGTCTGTTCGGGCCCGAAGGCGAAGATCAGGGCGGGACGGCCTTTGTCGCGGAAGCCGTGCAATACCTGCCGCGCGGGTGGTTGGCCGTGGGCAACGTGTCACTCGTATCGAGCCTACGGTTTCGCCAGGTCTTCTCGGACGACATTAGCCAGGTCATCGATCCGCGCCGCGAGTCTACGTTCTACGCCAACAACAACACGGGGAACGTGAGCTTCAACTTTCTGGCCGCCAATGAAACGACGCGGCTGCTGCGCCCAGCCCGCGACACGGAAACGACCGACGTCACGGGAACAGACTTTGACATCAAGATACGCCGCGCGCCCGAAGTGAATCTGACTTTCTACCCCCGGCGCATATTCGAGAGCCTCCCGATATACTTTTCCGTCGACACGACGCTCAGCGCGCTCAAACGCGAAGAGGCCGTAGATTCGGACATAGTTCTGGTAACGCCCGCAGCAGTGCAGCGCTTGGACTTTCAGCCGAAGATCACGATTCCGCTCGCGACGTTCGGCGGGATCGCCGTCACGCCAACACTTTCGGTGCGCGAAACTTTTTACACGAGCAGCATCGACCCATCGGCTACGGTCTTTGATCCGGACAGATTCGCCTCAAGCCCCGACGACCCGCGACTCAACCCGGGCAGCCCTGAATTCGATCCATCAGTCACGCTGTTTGACCGCGAGCTGGCTGACCCGATCATCCCCGAAAGTTTCTCAAGGCAGTACGGCGAGCTTGCAGTAGACATCCGCCCGCCGTCGCTTGAAAAAATCTTTTTGAATGAAGACGGCTCGCGGCGATTCAAGCATGTGATCGAGCCTTATATCACTTATCGCCTGATAGGAGGCATAGGCGATGACTTCGAGCGTGTCATCAGGTTTGACGAGCGGGACGCCGTCGCCAACACGAATGAATTGGAATACGCGGTTGTGAATCGTTTCTTCACCGTGCGGAAAGCTTCCGAAGTCAGGCGCAGGCGCGCGCGGAGACAGAACAACAATGATGCGCCGGATGAGATGGAGCCTGTCGACCCCGGGCGACGGCGCGAGCGGAAACGCGACAGGAACAAAGCGAAGAAGCAAGACTCTGAAGAGAAGCAGAAGGAGCAGAGCGCGACCACACCGGAACCTGAGACTGCGAAAGATAAACCTGAAGCCGCTCGCAACGAAAAGCAGAAGCTTGAGAAGGGCGAGCAGCAAGAGATGGCTAAAGGCAAGACCGAGCCCGAGAAAAGCGAGGTGCAACCTGCTCCCGCTGCGGACGCCGCCCAGCAGGAGCAGACCGATGCTGACCGCACAGAGGCAGTTGTTGAAGCTACGAACGAGGACGCGCCCACACAGCCTTATGAATTCCTGACGATCAAGGTGGCGCAGAAATACTTTTTTGATCGTGATTTTGGCGGCGCGCTCACGCCCGGAAGACGCAATCAATTCTATCCCATCAACACGCTCTCGGGGTTCACCTTCGGAGGCCGCGCGCGAAGCTTCTCACCGGCTCACGTCGCGGTGCGCTATCGCCCGCTCGCGAGCGTCTTTGCGGACCTAAGGATGGACATAGGCTCGGATGACGAGGCGTTGCGCAATATGACTGTCTCGGCAGGGGTGAGCAACGACAAGGTGACGCTTTCGGCGAGCTATTATTTGTCCAGGCGCATAGACCTTGCGCCGAACAGTTTCGAGCCTGGGACTTTCCCCGGCTCACAGATCGTAACCACCTTGCAGTTCGGAGACGATTCGCGCGGATTATATGGAGGCACCCGCATCGGCTACGATTTTACGGATAGGCTAGTCTCAGAAGTCAATGTCTCAAAGGGTCGGCTCAGGAATTCGCGCAGCTACATAGGCCACCAGTGGGACTGCTGCGGAGTGCAATTCAACTACAACACCTTTAAGGCGGGCTTACGAAACGAAAGCGCTTTCTCTTTCACATTCACGCTGGCCGGATTGGGCAGCTTTGGCACTGACCAGTTCGCGCAGCTAGGCGGCAACAGCCGTCGCAG
>DASUNP010000072.1:0-177501 GCA_036277095.1 Blastocatellia bacterium | reverse complement strand
TACTGCCTACTTCCTTTCCCTCCTCAACCTTTTCACCTAAAATTCTGCCCGTGAAGCGCGAGCGTGTGGACAGGCTGCTGGTGGAGAAGGGGCTGGCGCCGACGCGGACGCGGGCGCAGGCGCTCGTGATGGCGGGGCGCGTGCTGGCCGGCGAGCGGCGTGTGGAGAAGCCTTCGGAGACCTTCCCGCCGGACGCGCCGCTGCGCGTGCGCGGGGGCGACGACCCCGCGGCGCGCTACGTCGGGCGCGGCGGGCTGAAGCTGGAGAAGGCGCTCGCGGAGTTTCGTATAGACCCAACGGGGTTCGTGTGTCTCGACGTGGGGGCCTCGACCGGCGGCTTCACCGACTGCCTGCTCCAGCACGGCGCGCGGCGCGTCGTCGCCGTGGACGTGGGGCACAACCAGATCGACTGGCGGCTGCGCACAGACCCGCGCGTCGAGGTGCGCGAGGGCGTCAACGCACGCCACCTCACGCCCGCCGACTTCGCCGCCCCCTTCGACCTCGCCGTGATGGACGTCTCCTTCATCTCGGCGACCAAAGTCCTGCCGGCCGTCGCCCCCTTGCTGCGGGAGGGCGGGCGCGCCGTCGTCCTCGTCAAGCCGCAGTTCGAGGTCGGCAAAGGCGAGGTCGGCAAGGGCGGCATCGTCAGCGACCCGGCCAAACACCGCCGCGTATTGACAGAGATCGTAGATTTTTCCGGTAAGACAGGACTGAGCGTTGTCGACTTGATAGAGTCTCCTATCCTTGGCGCGGAAGGCAATCGCGAGTTTCTGATTCACCTGACTCGCGGGGCAAAATCGCGGCCCGCAGAGCGGGGCTTAGACGGGCTCATACGAGATTTGATTTCGGAATAGACCTTCTCAATCTTGTGCCCGGCAGGTTAGTAATCTAAAATCTGTCGCCATCTGCACCTTTATCACGGCTCACATTATGACTGGCGCGATGCTAAAGAGAGATTGCTTGTACACCGCGCGATTGCTCGGCGCTCTCGCCCTCCTGTTGGCAATTCACCAGCTCGCCTACAGCCAGGCGGCAGCAGCAGAATCGGGGCGCTCGCAATTCGGCATCAGCTTGATCGCCTTCTCAAACGATGGGCGGACGCTCGCTATCGTCAGGGGGAGTCTTAATAAACAGCGCTTCGATCATTTCGATGGTTATCAGCGTTACAGCGGCTACTTCGGCTACAACAGCGAAATTGAGATATGGGATTTGAGTTCCGGCAAGCGCGCGCAGCATCTGAAAGAGTTCAGAGGGCCCGTGTTGTCTGCGACCTTTTCGCCGGACGGAGAGAAGCTCGCGACCGGGAGCTGGGAAGGGATTGAAGACAAGCCAATCGCAAAGCCTGCGGAGTTAAAGAGGACATTCGGCGTAGTCAAGGTGTGGAACTTGAAAACGGGCGGGCTCGTGTGGTCGCAGAAGGCTTACAACACAGACGTATCGGGCGTCGCATACGCGCCGGACGGCAAAACATTGGCGAGCAGCGGCACGCGGCGCTCGCCGAATTTTGCGGTGGGGGAGGTGAAGGTATGGGACGCGCTGACGGGAGGCTTAGTCCGAACGCTTGAATACCGCACGCCGGTCAGCGGAATCGCTTTTTCTCCGGACGGCAAAATGCTCGCTGTCAGAAAGAACATTCTGAACGAATCGAAAGGCGAAGTGAAACTGTCTAACGTCCATACCTGGAAAGAAGAACGAACCCTCAAAGGAGATAGGGGGATCACCCTTGTTGAGGCTATGCGGTCGGTCGCCTTCTCTCCCGACGGCAAGACGCTGGCCCTCGCTATCAACGGGCTGGACGGAGACGAGTTGTTCAGCGAGATCCAGCTGTGGGACATGGCGCAGGGAAAACTGAAGCGCTCGCTTGTGGTCGATAAAAAGCCCGTTAAGGGGCTCGATAGAGTCTCAAGGGCTTTCTGGAGGCGCTCTGCACGCCTCTTACCTCCGAACCGCCCGACCGCTTCGGTAACCTTCTCGGCGGACGGAAAGACCGTCTTCACGATTAACGAGCAAATTCAGATGAGAGCGTGGGACGTTGAAAGCGGCTCCGTAAAGATCTTAGTGAAGTCGGATGGAGAGGTGGCTTCGGTCGCCCTGTCGCCTGATGGCAAAGTGATAGCCACGGGAGAGTACGATAATAATGTCCGGCTCTGGGAGACAGGGACGGGGAAAGTAAAACAGACGCTGGCAGGGTCGGCAAATTGGACGAGCACGTTCTCAGCAGACTCACTGATCGTCTCCGTCAATAGCATCCTGTCGGTGGCCTTTTTCCCGGACGGCAAGACGCTGGCGGGCGCAACGAGCAACAAGGCCGTGAAGCTATGGGAGACTACACACACGGCCGAGACGAAGAGTCTCAGCGGGCACGAAGACAGTGTCTCCTCGATAGCCGTCTTGCCAGAGCGGATGAAATTGTTGAGCGGCAGCAGCGATCAGACTGCAAAGCTATGGGACGCAGAGACCGGAGAAGTCCTGAAGACTTTTGTGGGGCACAGCGGCGCCGTCACGAGCGTCGCGGCCTCTCCGAATGGGAAGCTTGCGGCCACCGCCAGCGCTGACAGGTCGGTAAGGATATGGGACCTGGCGACTGGAAGTCTCAAACTGACCTTGAGGGGCCACGACGACGGCGTATTGACGGTGGCTTTCTCGCCTGACAGCAAGACCCTGGCGAGCGGGAGCCTGGACAGCACGGTCAGGTTGTGGGATGTCGAGACAGGGCATCCCAGGCCAACAGTCGTCAGGCACCAGGGGGCCGTAAACTCCGTAGCGTTCTCGCCGGATGGGAAGAGTTTTGCAAGCGGCGGGCTTGATAAGACCGTCAAGCTGTGGGACGCCGAGACGGGCGAGTTGAAACAGACTATGACGGGGCACGATCTGAGAGTGAACTGCGTGGCGTTCTCGCCCGACGGCAGCACCATCGCAAGCGGCAGCGACGATAAGACGGTCAGGCTATGGTCTACGCACTCCGGGACCGCGCGGCGTACGCTCAAAGGCCATGAAATATCGGTGTTCAGCGTAGGGTTTTCGCCCGACGGAAAGACGCTGGCGAGCGGGAGCGGGAATAACTCGCTCGTAATCTGGGACTGGCAGACGGGCGAGTTGAAACGCGTGATTAAAGACTCGTTTAAGATTCAGGTTCGCGGCCAGCAAGATAATTGAACAGGCAAACCCAACCTTGCCGTGTACAGCAGATTTCATTTAGACTCGCTTCCACTTTTGCGACGTGATGCGGTTTCAGAGTTTCAGGGTTTCCTATCCGCTTAGTTTTCATTGATGGCGACAGTTGCCACCGTGGCTTAATGGTATTGCGTGAACGCAGCAAAAGCTGAAAAAGGAGTAGTGACCCGCTTGGCATACCGCCAAAATGTGCGGCAAATTCGTGCTGAGAAAGTCAAATAATTAACAACCGGCTTTCCACCTTGCATCGCGCCTGACAATTACATCAACCGGAGTGTGGCGCCCACTGATGCGGCTAAAGAACTCAATAGCATGCAGAAAGTAGTTAGACTACCAAAACCTAAAGGAGGATTTTATGGACTGGCCTAGAGACACACGGGAAGAGCTAGATGATTTTTATGGGAGACACGTGTTAGGAGCTGATGGAAGACCAACAGCAGCATGGCAAAGGGAGAATCTCAAACTAATCGTTCTGCCCTTCCCTTTCACATTGTCGTGGGACCTGGCGATAGAAATCAGGAAACTTACTTGCCATAAAAAGGTGGCGGAAAGCCTAACGGGTATCCTCGAACAAATATTGGCCCATTACGGGTCAATCCAGGAAATCAAAAGGGCTCGGATGCATCTGTATGGAGGCAACTACAATTTTAGGAGGATCAGTGGTAGCAATCGCCTAAGCACACATGCCTGGGGAGCAGGGATTGACATTGATCCACAAAAGAATCCTCTCGGAAAGCCATATGATGAAACGGCTGGCATGATGCCGAAAGCAGTTGTCAGAATCTTTGAGGCCGAAGGATGGAAATGGGGAGGGAGATTTAGGAGCAGACCTGATTGTATGCATTTTCAGGCGACTAGCTGATCTTTCTCAAAGCTGTGCCTCCTAGCTTCATAACGTTAGCGGAGGCAAGCAAAGGAAGACGAAGCACTCAGTTGCATGCAAGCGCGCCTAACATACGGTTCGACCGGAGCCACCGAGGCTGACGATTTCGTATGAGTTCTTTCAGTGCTCCACGACGGCCCGGTCAACCGAGGCGTTAAGCGTGAACTGGATGTCCTGATCCGCAGGAGGAATAACGATGCCCAAGCATCACCCTTTCCAGATAAAATTTGCAACAGTTTATCCGCTGTATGTTCAAAAAGCGGTACGAAAAAATCGTACTAAAGAAGAAGTCGATCAAATTATTTGCTGGTTGACGGGCTATGACCAAGCGGGATTACAGCGGCAAGTCGAACAGGAGAACGATCTTGAAACCTTTTTTGCTCAAGCGCCAGCCATTCATCCCAACAGCGCACTTATCAAGGGCGTAGTGTGCGGGGTGCGCGTAGAGGAAGTTGAAGATCCACTGATGCGAAAAATTCGCTATTTAGACAAGCTGATTGATGAGCTCGCAAATGGAAAAACGATGGAGAAGATTCTGCGGAAGTGACTCGTTTCGCCACACGGAACTGCGATGGAAGTTGACCGACGCACACTTGGATATCGTGACCCATAGGCGTTATGAGGTTGCTGAGGACAGCCTGATAACTACCTGGGCTATTACGGCTAACAAGCGCATTCAGCGGAATGGGCGGAGCAAAGTTCGCAATAATAACTACCGACATGAAAAAACAACTGACAAACCGTCCCATGCTCTGGCGAAGAATAGATCATCCGGGACACGAATCTGCTCTCCTTTTCAATCAAGCTGATTGCTGGCGCTTGCATGGGACCGCTGTCTTCTCCCACGAGCAGCGCCCGTGCCGGCTCGATTACCAGATAGTTTGCGATTCCCGCTTCCACACACAGTCTGCGACTGTCGCGGGGTGGGTTGGCGATGCCATCATAGAGATCAAAATCGCTGCGAGTCCTGAACGGCATTGGCAATTGAATCAAGTTGATTGTCCGAATGTGGAAGGGTGTATAGACCTGGACTTGAACTTCAGCCCGGCGACGAATCTACTTCCGATACGACGGCTGGACTTGGAGGTCGGGCAGGAGATGGAAGTACGAGCAGCCTGGCTCCGATTCCCGAGTTTCAGACTTGAACCGCTAGTACAGGTCTACAGGAGAATAGATGAAACGAGATATAGGTATGAGAGCGGCGGAGGTAGTTTTGTAGCAGAGCTGCTCGTCAACCGAGAGGGGTTTGTAACGAATTATCCAAACATTTGGGAGGCGGAAGGGGCCGTCTAACAGACAATTCGTCTTTAGCCGACTCTGGCCGTTGCAGGAAGAGATTGGTCATGCGAGCATGACGAGGTTGCCTTCTAATCTTTTTTGTTTCACCTGCTCTGTCCAGTCATTATGAAGATAACCTTCACCCATCAGATCGGCCCAAGAAAAGGAGAAGTTGACAAGTTCGAAGCCGACACTGTTCGGGTAGGCCGCGCCTCGGACAACTTGCTCGCATTCTCCGCCGGGGAGCGGCGAGTCTCTGCTCACCACGCCGAGATTAAGCGTAAGGGCAATCATTACATCCTGCAAGACCTCGGCTCTACGAACGGGACTATGATAAACGGTCGCCGAGTCATCACCACCGAGCTAAAGAGCGGCGACTTAATCGAATTCGGAGCGGGCGGCCCGCTTGTGCGTTTCGGCTTAGAAGATGACTCTGACAGTGAGCCTACCGTACGACTGCACCGCGAGAAGCACGCTAAAGGTCAAGACGAGTTCGTTCATCCGAGTACCGTCGAGCGCATCGTCGACCGCGCGGTTCGCACGCGCGCGAGCAATCTCCGGCTGATCGTTGCCATAGCCGCTGCGATGGCGATTGGCGCGGCCGTCGGGATAGCTCTATCGTCCCGGCGTGATCCCGGCTACACGAGCTGGGCCGCCGTCGCAGAGCGCAATCAATCGGCCGTCGTCTTCATCCGCACTGAGTTCGAGCTTGTAGACGGCAGCAATCAAGTCCTTGACTCAGGCGCGCGCACGGGCTCGGGTTTCGTCCTATCGTCAAGCGGGCTGATCGTGACCAACCGCCATCTAGTGCGAGACTGGGACTATAATCCGCCTCCTGCCGGAATCACGGGGCGCATCAAGAATATCGAAGTCATCTTTCCGGGCAAGAGGCGCGAAGAGGCTATCCAGGCCACGCTCCACAGGCTCTCGGCCAGTACAACGATAGACGTGGCCGTATTGAAAATAGAACCGCCGGAGGGTATGCCTACCGTCAGCGGGCTTCAGCCTGACCTGGAGTTCGTCAATCAGGGAGACGATGTTGCGGTGATAGGCTACCCGCTCGGGATGGACCTGTTACAGCTCACGAACGAGACTCGCATAACAACATCGCTCTCCATAGGCGTCGTGAGCCGCGTCAGCCGCGAGATGATTCAACTGAACCTGAGAGCCTATCGCGGAAACAGCGGAGGCCCTGTGCTCAACCGCAGCGGAGAGGTAATAGGCATACTCACTGCGAATGTCGGCGCCGCTCAAGATTTAGCCCTCGCCACGCCGATAGGCGCGGCTTTAGAGTTGATAAAGGACGAGGTCGGCTATTGAGTTTGACAGCTCTTCGTTCCAGGTTGAAGAATAGAAGTTCGGGATAAGAATAATATGAGTGACTCGATCAAGAAGACAAAGCTAAAAGCCCGCAACGACGATGTTCATAACGTCACGCTGCCGCCGACGCTTTTTTTGCAGCGGCAGTTGCTTTTCAACCGCGAATTGAGCTGGCTCGAATTCAACCGCCGCGTGCTGGAAGAGGGCCTCGACCGTTCCCAGCCGCTGCTGGAACGCCTGAAGTTTCTCGCAATCTTCTCAACGAACCTCGACGAGTTCTTTATGATCCGCGTGTCAGGGCTGAAACAGCAGGTGGAAGAAGGCGTGACCGAGCTCTCGCTCGACGGGCTGACGCCCACGCAGCAGTTGAAAGGCATAAGCGAGACGCTGCGACCGATGTTAGCCGAGCAGATGCGCTGTCTGAAGGATGAGATAATGCCGGAGCTGAGCGGCGACGGCATAGTCATCACGCCCTACCGCGCGCTGTCGGACCGCGAGCGGCGAGCGCTGAACGCTTATTTCATGGAGAACGTCTTCCCTGTGCTGACGCCGCAGGCCGTAGACCCGAGCCACCCTTTCCCTTACATCTCCAACTTGAGCTTGAACCTCGGGCTGATGATAGAGCCTTCGCCCGACTCCGGCAGTCATGGATTCGCGGCCAACCTGCAGGAGCCGAGGTTCGCGCGCGTCAAGGTGCCGCCGATAGTGCCGCGCCTCGTGCCCGTCGGCGACAGCGGGACCGAGTTCACCTTTCTTGAAGATGTCATTTCGGCCAACATCAACATACTATTTCCAGGCATGCGAGTGGGCGAGCCTCACGCCTTCCGCGTCACGCGCGACGCCGACATAGAGATTCGAGAAGACGAGGCGAATGATCTGCTTCAGATGATGGAGCAACAGTTGCGCAAACGTAGATTCGGGACCGCCGTGCGTCTGGAGGTGTCGCAGACGATGCCCGGAGAGATGATGCGCACGCTCGCTAGCTCGCTAGGCCTGGGGGCGGATGACGTATACACGATCGATGGGCCGCTGAACGTCCCCGACCTGATGGCGCTTTATAAGATAGACAGACCTGAGTTGAAAGACCGCCCGCTGTCTGCGTCGATCCCCCTGGCGCTCAGGAGCGCCGACAACGTCTTTGAGATTATCAAGCGCCAGGACGTTCTGGTGCATCACCCTTACAACTCATTTTCTACGGTGACGGACTTCATCAACACTGCCGCCATCGACCCTGACGTGCTCGCGATCAAAATGACGCTCTATCGCACGGGGCAGGACTCGCCCATCGTGCGCGCTCTGATGGAAGCCAGCGAGCGCGGCAAACAGGTGGCTGTGCTGGTCGAGCTAAAGGCCCGGTTTGACGAGGAGAATAACATCGAGTGGGCAAGGCGGCTTGAGCGCGCGGGCGTACACGTCGTCTACGGGCTGCTCGGGCTGAAGACTCATTCGAAGCTAGCACTCGTCGTGCGGCGCGAAGCGGACTCGCTCCGCCGGTACGTTCACATAGGTACGGGTAATTACAACCCCGCGACGGCGCGAATATACACAGACATGGGTTTGTTCACCTCAGACGAGCAGATCGGCGCGGACGCTACGGACCTGTTCAATTACCTGACGGGGTTTTCAAGGCAGACCGAATACCGCAAGCTGCTGGTCGCGCCGGTCAACCTGCGCGAGCGAATGATTGCGCTCATCGAGCGCGAGATATCAAATCACAAAGATGGCCGCGCCGCGCGAATAATAGCCAAGGTCAACAGCCTGACCGACACGAAGATTATTCGCGAACTCTACAAAGCGTCTCAAGCGGGAGTTCCGATAGACCTGATGGTGCGCGGGATTTGCGCGCTGAGGCCGGGCGTTCCCGGCCTTTCGGACACGATCACCGTCACGAGCATCGTCGGACGATTCCTCGAACACAGCCGCATATTCTATTTCTCAAACGGGGGCGATGAAGACGTATACATCGGCAGCGCCGACTGGATGATGAGAAACCTCGACCGCCGCGTGGAGCTTGTTACGCCTATCGACGACCCGCGCTTGAAGAAGCATATGAAAGAAGTCCTCGACCTCTGCCTGGGCGACAATGTTAAGTCGCGCCGATTGTTGCCCGAAGGCTCGTACGAGCGAGTAACGCCCGCCGACGGCGAAGAAGCGCTCGACAGCCAGGCGCGATTCTTAAGCCTCTACAGCATGGGATAAAGACGGCGATGAGCGGCTCACAAGACAGAGAAGAGGGAGAGGGTATCCGCACTTTCATATGCATAGAGATACCCGAGTCTGTCAAAGAGCGAATCGCGGAGCTTCAGCGCCACCTGCGCCAGCTAGATTCGCGGGTGAGCTGGACGAAGCCTTCAAACATACACCTCACGCTGAAGTTCCTTGGCGATGTCAGCCCTTCCCGCAAAGAGCGCGTCCGTCAGGCGACAGAGCGTTCGGTCACATCGATCACTCCATTCGAGATAGAGGTCGGTGGCGCGGGGTGTTTCCCTTCCCCGCGCGCCCCGCGCGTCTTGTGGGTAGGATTAGTCACGCTCCCGGAATCGCTAAAGCAATTGCGCGAAAGGTTAGAGGAGGAGCTTTTTCGCGAAGGGTTCGCCCGCGAATCAAAGCGATTCTCGCCCCACCTGACGATAGGGCGCGTCCGCGATCCGCGCAACAGCTCCAGGCTGGCCGAGGAGTTGCAGGCGCGCGGGTTCGAGAGCGAAAAATTCCAGGCGCGCGAACTCATCGTGATGAGAAGCGAGTTGAAGCCCACCGGCTCCGTTTACACCGCACAAGCCACGATAAGCCTCAGGTGATTGATCTGAAAAAGATCACTGTAATCCCCTGTATCGGCAGAGACAAGCCCTGCCCATACAGCTTATTGCAAAGCTCATCCGCGATTGCGATACTATTGATTTGTGACTCGATCAAAGCAGGAGCATAGATGGCTAAAGTAGAGATAACGGCCGTTGTGTTGACCATCTCCGATTCGGCGGCGCGCGGCGAGCGCGCGGATAAATCCGGGCCCGCAGTCGTCGCCGAGCTTGAGAAGCTTGGCTGCCGCGTGACCGACACAGAGATTATTTCCGACGACCGCGAGCTGATAGGCTCGCGCCTTCGATGGTACGCCGACAGGGGAGACGTGAACCTGATCTGCACGACTGGAGGGACAGGCTTTGCCCCGCGCGACAATACGCCCGAAGCTACGCGCGCCGTAATACATAAAGAGGCACCGGGGCTGGCCGAGCTGATGCGCCTCAGAAGCCTCGAATCGACTCCGCTCGCGCCGTTATCGAGGGCCGTGTGTGGCATACGCGGGAACACACTGATAATCAACTTGCCGGGAAGTCTTCGCGGCGCCGTCGAGAACTTCACGGCGATCCGCAGCAGCATCCCGCACGCCATAGGATTGCTTACAGAGCAATCGCCGAAATGCGCTAGTTAATCGATCAAGCAGGTGGTAATGGGTTTAATTCAAGACAAGCTCGTTCATGCAACAGCAGCGAACAATCAGCTACGATGTATGGCGGCGGCCACCACAACGCTCGTAGGCGAGGCTTGCCGCCGCCACCGCACTTTTCCCACGGCGTCAGCCGCGCTCGGACGAACGCTGACGGGCGCCCTCCTGCTGGGCAGCGGCCTCAAAGACCTTGAAAAGATCACGGTCCATTTCGATTGCGACGGACCGATCGGCAACATCATCGCGCAGGCGGACCCGCACGGCAACGTGCGCGGGTACGTCTCTAACCCCGAAGCCGATACTACGGCTATGAACCATATGGGCAAGTTCGATGTACGCGCCGTCGTAGGCACGGGGACGCTTTACGTCACGCGCGATGCGGGG
This sequence comes from Blastocatellia bacterium, assembly GCA_036277095.1. Taxonomy (GTDB): domain Bacteria; phylum Acidobacteriota; class Blastocatellia; order UBA7656; family UBA7656; genus DASUNP01. Next base: position 167,020 of record DASUNP010000072.1, on the reverse strand, counting down.
TTTGAGATAGGCTTGTTCAAAGAGCCTTACCGGGGAATGGTCCCGATAGTGTCGGGCGAGATAGGCGAGGACATCGCCTATTACCTGGCTAAATCTGAACAGATCAACTCTGCGGTGAGTCTGGGCGTGCTGATGGCGGTCGACGCGGCTGCCGACGAGACGACAGGCATACAGGAGATAGCCGCGCCTGATGTTGGGCTGCCTGAGTTCGCGCTTGAGCGATTGCACGTGCGCGCAGCGGGCGGGTACATCATCCAGATGATGCCGAGCGCGGACGAGAGTTTGATAAGCCGCCTGGAGCGCGCCGTAGCCGGCGCTCCGCACACGACCGAAATGATCCAGTCAGGGATGGGGCCTGCTGAAATGCTTCAACGAGTCCTTGGCGATTTAGACCTTTCGATACTTGAAGAGAAGGAGCCGCGGTTTTACTGCCAGTGTTCGCGCGAGCGCGCGAAGCTGATTATCTCGGCACTTGGCCGCGAAGAGATGCAGGACATGTTGACTAAAGATAATGGGGCTGAATTGATCTGCCATTTCTGCAACGAAACATACACCATCACGGCCCAAGAGCTTGAAGAATTGCTGAACGAGCAATAGCTATCCCATCTGTCTCAGCAGCCGGCCTATGCGACGCTGCAACGCTTTATAAATCGTATCGGGCGATTGAGTGGCGTCTATGGTCTCGAAACCGTATTCATCGATCATCGAATCAAAGACATTGACCATCCGCGTCTGATACTCAACGAAGCTGTCGAAGTGGTCTTCGCCCAGGTGTATGTCCATTCCCGATTCCCAGTAATCGAATCCCGTGGGCCTGGTCAAAACGCGGGGGATCAAATCCGGCACGTTCGCCCGCAGGTAGAATATTGCGTCGGGTTTAAGCGCAAGCCCATAGACCGACTTGATCCAGGCCGGATCCATCCCGCGAACGATTGCCCGCGCGATGAGCGAATAGATGTAGCGGTCAGTCAAGACTATGAACCCGGCTCTGAGTGCGGGGATCATCTCGTTCTCAAGGCGGTCGGCGAAGTCTGTCGAATAAAAGAGTGTGAGCGAGATGGGTCCAAGCGTTATGCCTGCTTTCGCCTGCTTGATCCCCTTCCCCGCGAGCGCCGAGCGCGTCATTCCCGTGTCAAGGACGGCGTGGCCGGAGGATTCGAGCCAGGGCTTGAGCATCGAAACCTGGGTCGAGCGGCCGACCCCGTCCGGGCCTTCGATGACTATCAATCGGCCTTGCAGCTCTGAAAGATCGACATCCGGCATCCCCTGCCCATAGAACTCAAACGTGTGACGGTTGGCTCGGCTTTCCAAAGTTGTTCAATCCTCTTCAAAATCTAGAATGCGAACTGGGTGTTTCGGCACGTCCTGCAGCTCGCGCTCGACTAGCGCGCGCACTTCGTCTTGCTGCTCTTCGATCGAGCGCGTGGCATCGATTACGGTAAGCCCGAACTCTTCGACCATCGCCTCGTAGCGGTCTTTGATCATCCCTTGAAACAGTCGGAAGCTCTCTTCTATATCGTCCGATAGATTGATGTCCATCCCTGCCTCGTAATGCTTGAGCCCCGCGCGTGCGCCCAGGATTCGCTTGAGCGAGACTTCGAGCGGCACGCGAAAGTAAAAAGGGATCGTCGGCTTTACGGCAAAGCGGTAAAGCTCGCGCACCCATTGAGGGCTGACCCCCCGCGCGCCGTCCCGCGCAAAGGCAGTGTAGATGTAGCGGTCCGCCAGGACGATTGCGCCGGCCTTGAGCGGCGGAATTATGTGGCGCTCGATGCGGTCGGCCAGGTCTGTAGCGTGAATGAGCGAAAAGGTCGTGGGCGTCAGCATCTGCTTCTTCTTGCCGCGGCTCGTGGTCTCTTTTACGAGCGGCGAAGAGTTCCACTCGCTGAAAAAGACCATGTAACCTTCACGACGGAGCCATTGCTGTAACAGGCTGAGCTGAGTCGATTTGCCTGAACCGTCTATGCCCTCGACAATGAAGAGCTTGCCAGGAAACTGGTGCTCGCCGAATGTTTGCATATCAGCACTCCAAGGGCTAAAGTATAATAGAATTGTGAGTTAAGACCAAATGATTATGAGACGGAGAGGTTTAGTAATATTCGCCCTGGCCGCGATTGCGTTGATTCCGCAGCTTTTGACGCTCGCCAGCGACGAGCCTGAGCCCGCGCCGATAGTCGAGCGGCAGCTCGATTTTCATGACCTCACGCTACGGCAGAGAGACGGCAAGCCCTTAAACCTGCGCCAGTATATTTCCGGCAAGCAGCTGGTGATTGTAAGCTTCATCGCAGGCTGGTGCAAAAACAGCAACGAGAACGGCCACGTGGTTAAACGGCTTTATGATAAATACGGCGATAAGGGGCTTGGCGTCATCGTCGTAGCTGAGTATTCAGACGAGCAAGAGTTGGAGCAACATATTAATCGAATCGGAATCAACTATCCCGTGATGATCGAGACAGACGACAGAGGCGCGCGAAAAAAATCGATCCACTTCAAGTATCGCCAGGCGGTCGGCGACAAGCGGAAATGGGGAACGCCTTTCTACGTCATCCTTGACGCCCGAGACATCCTGCCCGAGGGAGCGAATAAGCCGCTGGCCCGTCGCGTGTATACTGTGTCGGGCGAGATTATCGAATCAGAGGCCGAGCAGTTTGTCTCCAGCCGCCTCGCCGCCAATTCAAAATAGCAACAGAGCAGATCAACCGAGGCGCTTTATGACCTCTTTAGCGAGCGAGGTGTAGTCTTCAGCGCCGTCGCTTCGCGGGGCATACTCGAAGACTGATTGATGCGCCTCTTGCGAATAGTCCAACTCCGTCCGCTCGCGGATAACCGTGCGGAGCAGGCGATTGCGGTATATCTTTTTCGCTTCCTGCCTTACGTATTCCGGTCCCGCGCGGCGGGTTGTATAAAAAGTCAGGACTATCCCCGTGCGGTCGCTATCGATCTTTGCCTCGCGCGCGTGCGTGTCGATGAACTCGACCATCTGCTCGATTGAGCGCAACCCTAGCCAGGTCGCGACGCACGGTATCAGCAGGTAATCGGAAAGCGACAGCGCAGCCGAAGTCATCCTTCCGAATTCCGGCGGGCAGTCGAACAGCACGAAATCAAATTCTCCTTCATCATCGGGCGCGTCGATGGCGCGCTTGAGCGGGCCGGTGATAGCACGAAGACTGTCTGCCGCAGAGTAAGCCTGCGCCAGCCGCCTGCCGCCACTCGAAAGCAGCCACACGCCGTCGCGCAGCTCCACAGGCTTTGCCGCACCTCTGGTGATAGCCGAGGCCACGGTCCCCGTCGCGTCATCCAGCCCGGCGATGAAGCGCAGGTTGTCTTGCGGGTCGCAATCGACGAGCAGCACGCGCGCCCCGGCCATTGCGAGGCCGAACCCGAGATTCCATGTGGTGGTCGTCTTCCCCGTGCCACCTTTAGTGGCCGCAACAGTGATCTGTTTGCTCATCCTTATCTCTCTATTTTTATTATCAGGTTTCCTGGTTTTCGAGAACCGGCGGCCCGCTGCCCGAAGCAGGAAGCTCGGCGACGGCATCTGCGGGCAGCGGCGCGGCGCGGAGGTTTTCAATCCCCCTGTACGCAAGGTAGTGGTTGTAGACAACGATTATCAAACCGACGAATGGGATCGCCAGGAAGATGCCGCTCAGGCCCCCTATCTCAGCCCCCGCGAGGATCGCGAGGACTACAACCAGGGGGTGCATCTTGATGCCCTGGCCCACGATCTTGGGATAGAGGATATAATCCTGCACGATGCGTAACACTATCAAAAAGGCCGCGACGATTAGGGCCAGCTTTAACGAGACAGTGAGTGAAATCCCCACACCAATCACCGCCGCAAGCAACGGCCCGATCATCGGAAAGAACTCAAGCACTGCGGCTATCAGCCCCAGCACCACCGCATAGGGCACGCCAAGGACGCTGTAGGTAATGGTGACCACGCTCCCTATTACCAGACAGGAAGTGACCTGGGCGCGTATGTAAGCCGCGAGCGTGCGGTTAACGTCGAGCAGCAGCCAGTGGACGCGCTTTCTGAGTCGCTCGTTCGGCATGAGGGTTACAAAAGCCTGCTCGAATCGGGCGGCGTCTTTGAGCATGAAAAATGAGAGGATCGGGACGAGTATGAGCCAGGTAAGGTACGGCAAATAACCGAAGGCGGTGCCTCCAAGGTTGGTGAGCTGGATTCCGAGCCATTCGGCCAGATGGCCCGCCTGTGTGCCCATGTACTGGCGCCATTCCTGCGGCAGCTTCAACCGGCGCATCCAACTATCGGCGTCGTTGATCGTCTTATTGACGGTGTCCGAGCCCGATTTTATGTACGCTGGGACTTGCTTCGCCAGCTCCTGCACCTGCGGCCAGAGGATGGGAACGATCCACTGGATGGCAAGGAATAATATAAAGCCGATTAACGCATAGACGACGCAGATCGAGACTGTGCGGGGCAGCTTCAGCTCGCGCGCGCCGAAATAGATAGGTTGCTCGACCAGACGGACCAGCGGCGCAACCAGATAGCAGAAGAAGACTGACAGGACGAGGAGCAATAATAACGTGCTCAGCTTGTAGAGCACCCAGACGACGATCGCCAACGAGACGATGATAAAAAGCACGCGAACGAAGATAATGGTCCAGGCGCGTATCAGTGACGGCTGGTCAAGAACTTTTTTCTTCAACGCGGCCTCCTGCCTCGCGAAGGGGTGAACTCTTGTGGGCAGTATAGCACAATTAACCGCCCGGCAATCGCCCGACAGTCTCAAAATGAAAAGGTGCAGCCCCGTTCAAGGCTGCACCCGAATTCTTGCTCGCGATTTCGACAATCGCCCGTAGGATTAGTCGCGCCGCACGTCGCCGTTCTTTGACGCACGCATGCGGCGGAAGTCTTCGAGTATCGACTTGGCTTTCGGGACCTCGGCGACGGCGCGCTGCATCTGAGCATCGCCTTCGAGCAGCACCTGGCGGCCAAGCTCCTGGCCGTAGGCGGCCGTCACTATCTCGTAACGGATCTGCCGTTTCACCCAGTCGGCGTCTTTGTCCACGCGAGATTCGAGCGCGGCATGATCTTTCTGAGAGCGGAGAAAACTCTTGAATGCGGCAAGCACCTTGTCGTTAGGCCTGTACTCGTCCTGGCCGAGGCGGTGGTTAAAGACGATCGGGCGGTCTATCTTAAATTCGGTAAGTCCCGCCACCTGTCCCGCAGCAAGCTGGCGCGAGAACAAGAAGACAGGCTCAAGCCAGACGCGCTGATACTCGGCCTCTTTGGCCGGGAATTTCACATCAACGTCCGGCTCGATTCCGCCGCCGCCGTAAACCGTCCGCCCGCTGTCGGTGCGCTTCTCATCCGTCCGCTGTTGCACGGCTTCCTTGTCGCCGCGCCTCAGATAGTAATCATAAAATGACCGGCCTGAATATTCGCGCTGAATCAGCCGCCCGCTCGGCGTGTAGTAGTGGCCCGTCGTCAGCGTCAATCCCGACCCGTCGTTCAGCGTCCACACGCTCTGGACCAGCCCTTTGCCAAAGCTGTTCTCTCCCACGATCCGCGCGCGGTCGTGGTCTTGAAGCGCGCCCGCGACGATCTCTGAAGCAGAGGCCGAGCCGCGATTGATCAGGACCACGAGCGGGAACTCTTCGGGGTTCGGGTTGAACGCCACAAGCTCCCTCGGCTGGAAGACGCCGGGGCGCCCGCGCATCGAGAGAATCTTCTGACCTCTGTACAGAAAGACGTTCGAGACTTTCCACGCTTGATCGACCAACCCGCCGCGGTTGTTGCGGAGGTCGAGTATCATCGAAGTCATTCCCTGCTCTTCGAGTACGCGCATGGCTTCGCGCATCTCTTCATGCGTCGTCGTGTTGAACCCGCGCTCGAGGTTGATATAGCCGACGCCGTTGGGAAGCAGGTAATAGTTAGTAATCGACGGCAGCCCGACCGCCGCGCGCGTCAGCTTATACTCGACAGGCTGGCTGACGCCGAGACGGCCTAACTTAACCGTGACGGGCGTCCCTTCGGGGCCGAGCAGCTTGCTCGACACCTGTTGAGAAGTCCACCCCTCTGTCGACTCGCCGTTGACCTCGACTATGTGATCGCCGAAGCGGATCCCTGCGCGGTGAGCGGGCGCGCCGTTGAAGGTCGCCATGACGTAGACCTTCCCGCTACGCGCGGCGATGCTGGCGCCGATGCCGGTGTAGCGGCTGCGCTGGTCATTCTGGAATGATTCCCACTCCTTGCGGTCAAAGAAGGAAGAATGAGGGTCGAGCGTATGGAGCATGCCGAGGATCGAAGATTTATAGACCCTTTCGAAATCGAGCTTCCCGGCGTAATTGTTCTCGACCAGGGCGATGGCTTCGGCAAAATTCTCGCCGATCTTTTTTCGCGTAACTGAATCAGTTTCGCTTTGGCCTATCAGGCGCTGTCCGGTGTGAGCGCCCGCAAAAGTCAATGGCATTACCAGGGCTACGACCAGCAACAGGTACCGCTTCATCAATTTCATTCAGCTTATTCTCCTAAACTAAAAACAGGAGCGAAGCCGTCCAGGCGCTTGTGATTGTGCGCAAGCCCGACCTTGCTACTTTGACATTCTAAATCTTAACGGAAACCACCCTGGAAAACAACTATCGAAGCGATTAAGCATCGGGGCCGACCCTGAAGTTTGAAGCGAGGTTGCGCATCTGTTAAGTTAGGAAATGAGCAGGCGGCTCATAAATGACTTACGGAGAGGTTTATGGCAAAAGATGTACTGATACTTTCGGGCGCTCGAACGCCGATGGGCGAATACGGCGGCGCGCTCAAAGATTTGTCCGCAATAGAGCTCGGGACCATCGCCGCGCGGGCGGCGATTGAGCGCGGTGGTATTTCGCCCGATCAGATCGATCACACTGTCGTAGGCAACGCTATGCAGACTTCGGGCGACGCGATCTATGGCGCGCGCCACGTCGCGCTAAAGGCGGGCGTCCCCATTGACAAGCCCGCGCTGACGGTCAATCGCCTTTGCGGGTCGGGGATTCAATCGATAGTCTCGGCCGCGCAGATGATCCAGCTCGGGGAGGCGAACACGGCGCTGGCGGGCGGCATGGAATCGATGAGCCAGGCCCCGCACGTCATACGAGGCGCGCGCTGGGGCTTCCGCCTGGGCGAAGGCAAGCTCGAAGACTCACTGATGGTCGCGCTGTTAGACACGCATTGCGGCTTTTACATGGCGCAGACGGCAGAGAATCTCGCCCGTAAACATGACATCTCGCGCGAGGAGCAGGACGAGTACGCGCTGCTGAGTCAGAAGCGCGCAACCGCAGCCTGGGAGTCGGGCAGGCTAAAAGAAGAGGTCGTCCCGGTCGAGCTGAAGACGCGCAAAGGGACTACTCTATTCGAGCAGGACGATCATATGAGGCCGGATACGACTCTCGAAGGTCTTGCCAAGCTCAAGCCAGCATTTTCAAAAGACGGGCTGGTCACGGCGGGCAACGCCTCTGGGATAGTCGACGGCGCTGCGGCGCTCGTCATCGCCGACGAAGAGACTGCGCGCCGATTGGAATCGAAACCCCTGGGTCGGATCGTCTCGTGGGGACTCGCGGGGGTTCCGCCCGAGATTATGGGCATAGGCCCAGTGCCCGCGACACAAAAGGCGCTCGCCGCTGCGGGGCTTTCTCTCGAACAGATCGATCTGGTCGAAGTCAATGAAGCATTCGCCGGACAGTACCTGGCCGTCGAGCGAGAGCTGGGGCTAGATCGCGAGCGGACCAACGTCAACGGCGGCGCGATTGCGCTCGGCCATCCGCTCGGTGCGTCGGGCACCAGGCTGGTCCTGACGGTGTTGATGGAACTCCGGCGGCGCGGGAAGAAGCTTGGCCTCGCCACCGCGTGCATAGGCGGCGGCCAGGGCATCGCAATGATCGTCGAAGCGTTTTAGCAGGGATCAGGGGTCGGGGGTCAGGGGGCAGGGGAAAGAGGATTTGAAATCGCGGCGGAGAGCGTAGTCGCTGGCTTATGCGCAAGCGCATCATCCGCCATACAAATTTGAAATTGCAAATCCCTGATCCCCGACCCCCGAGCCCTGATCACTACACTTATGTTTGGTGGACGAAAAAAACTTGTGATGTGTCAGGCTTGCCGAGGTTTGATCGAGCCTTCGACCAGAACGTGCCCGCTCTGCGGGCTGGAATCGGTCCCTGCGCCTCGCGCCGCGTCGGTCGATAAGGCGGGCGGCGAACAGTTCTTCTCGCGCCTCGTCATGACAATAAATATTGCGCTATTCGTCATGATGGTGCTGGCGGACTTGAAGGGCGGCACGGGTTCGATTATGAAACCCAGCACGGAGGTCTTCTACGATTTCGGCGGGCGCAACGTGCAGGCGATATCAAGCGGTCAGTGGTGGCTGCTCGTCACGCCGAACTTTCTCCACCTCGGAATCATTCACCTCCTGTTCAATAGCTTCGCGCTTTATCAGATCGGCCCTCAAGTCGAAGAGATTTATGGCTCACAGAAGTTCATATTCCTTTATGTCGCAATTGGGGTTCTAAGCAACATCTCTTCTTACGCATTTAACATCAATGGCGCGGGAGCAAGCGGAGCACTCTTTGGCCTGATCGGGTTGATGGCGGTCTATGGTTATCGGATGGGCGGGGCGATGGGGCGCGCGCTTATGCGTCAGATGCTCATATGGGCCGCCTTTGGCGTCGTTGTGACTTTAGCCTTTGCCGACCAGGCAGCCCACATCGGCGGGTTCATCGCCGGCGCCGGGCTCGGCTTTATTATCAGGTCAGAGCCTCCCGTGACGGCCCGAGCTTCGCTCTACTGGAACATTGCGGCCATTGCTTGCGCGCTGCTTGTGGCTGTCAGTTTCGTGATGGTGGCCATCAATTACGGCAATCGGCAGACCGGGCAGCAGATCCTGCAACTGGACAAATCCGTGAGAAAGCTCAACCAGGCATTCTATGATTCGCTCAACGTGGCCGACCCCGCTTCCGAAACCGCAACCAAGGCCGTAAGAGAGATGCGAAGCGCTGCTAGCGACATCGGGAAGCTAGATCGGATAGACGAGCCGAGCGATGCAATCCGGGCGCGCCTGATTGAGTTGGCTAACAGGCGAGCGGAGGTTTTCGACCTCGCGAAAGCGAATCCTTTAGCGCCGCGCGAGTCGGCTCAAACCGACGCACGCGAGATAGAGATGGCGCTAAAGGATTACCACAACTGGCTCGACAGCGTTTTGAGCCGTTACGGACTTGAGTATGTCGAGAAGCGTTGAGAGGCACCCTTGCGGTCAGTATACTCGTATTGATTGGAACAGAATGTCGACCAGCAAGAGTTTAGAGTCTGCCCACGGTGCGGGAGAGCCACCCCGGCAGACAATCCCGAATGCGTAGAGTGCGGGCTGCGCGCAGACGAATTGATCGCCCAAGCGCGAGAAGAGGCTCGCACACGCCGATTTATAAATGCGCTCATCGACCGCTCGAACCCCTTCACATACCTTTTCATCGGTGTAAACCTGGGCATGTTCCTGCTGCTGTGGCTGGCGGGCGGTATGGACTTGATGGCAGCCGACCAGCGCGCGCTGGTCGAATTCGGGGCTAAAGAGAATACCGCGATTCATGAGCAGGGCGAATACTGGCGGTTCGTGACTTCGATCTTCTTGCACATAGGATTCCTTCACATCTTTTTCAACAACTACGCGCTGTGGATAATCGGCCAGGAGATAGAGCGGCTCTATGGCTCCGCGCGTTTCGTCGTGTTGTACTTGTTGACGGGTGTAGCAGGATCGGTCGCAAGTTTCTTCTACAGACCCGAAGCTGCTTCAGCCGGAGCTTCGGGCGCGATCTTCGGATTGTTCGGCGTGCTTGCCGTGTTCGCTTTCAGGTATAGAAAAGAGATTCCGCACATCATCAGCCGCGACATTAAGCGGAGAGTCATCCCGTTGATTGCAATCAACCTCGGCATAGGTTGGCTGATACCAATGATAGACAATTCAGCGCACGTCGGCGGATTGCTGACAGGGGGGGTGCTCGCGCTCCTGGTCCCTTACAAACGACCTGAAGAGCGGCAAACCGGCATTGTGTGGCGAGCTTTGCAGGTCGCCTGCATATCTCTGATCGCCCTGTCGTTCATCGCGGTCTATCGCGCATATGATGGCCCGCCGTTGCAGACTAAGAACCTGATAGTCAGACCTGCTCCCCGCGTGATCGATTATCACAATAAGATGATTAGAGGGCTCGACGCATACAAGGATTCCAATCATGCGTTCATAGAGGCAGGGAAAAAAGATGAGGCAAATCCGGACTTATCTCGCGCCCTTGCTGCCGTGGACAAAGGGTTGGAGAGTCTCGACGGCTTGGAGCAGATGGACCCCGAACCCGAGCGCTACAGAACGCGCTTGAGGGATTTGCTCATAAGGCAGAAGGGCTTGCTGGAGAGGTTTGCAGGTGAGAGACCAAAAGATTTGGCGAAGGTCGTGCGCGAAGAGAATGACCTAACAGAAGCCTACGAGCGGCTTGAAAAGGAGTATAGAGAATGGCTACCGGGCTACCTGGCTGGTTATGGGCTTGAGCAAGAAAAGCGGCCTGGAACTAAAGAGTAGAGGTTTTATCTGAAAAAATAAGTCATTACAAAGGGAGGCAAACAGATGGCGATCAATAAAGTGGCGGTGCTGGGCTGCGGGCTGATGGGCGCGGGCATCGCACAGGTATGCGCGCAGGCCGGGCGCGACGTTAAGGTGCTGGAAGTATCAGAGGAGTTCTTGAATCGTGGGCTGGGCCGCATCGAAAGCCTGCTCGGCAAACAAGTCGAGAAAGGAAAACTTGGCGCGGAGGCTCGCGACAAGACTATGAGCCGGTTGAGCGGCACTACACGGTTGGAGGATCTAGGCGACGTCGATCTGGTGATCGAAGCCGTGATCGAAAACATCGAAGAGAAGAACCGCATCTACTCGCGGCTCGACCAGGTATGCCGTGCCGATACGATATTTGCTTCAAACACATCGAGCCTGTCTATCACACAGATGATGACTGCTACCGGCCCCGAGCGGCAACGACGGTTCATCGGGATGCACTTTTTCAACCCGGTCCCGGTGATGAAGCTGGTCGAGGTGGTCCGCACGATTCTCACGGACCCGGACGTCTTTTCGATTGCGACGGAGTTTGCCAGAGAGATAGGCAAAGTCCCTGTCCAGACTTCCGATCGCACGGGCTTTATAGTGAACCGGCTGCTTGTTCCTTACATGCTAGATTCCATACGCGCGCTCGAAGAGGGGGTCGCGTCAATCGTGGATATAGATAATGCGATGAAGCTCGGGTGCGGGTATCCGATGGGGCCGTTGACGCTCGGCGATTTCGTCGGACTCGACACGACCTATTACATAGCTAACATCATGTTTGACGAATTCAAGGAGAAGCGGTTCGCGCCGCCGCCGCTGTTGAAGAGAATGGTGATGGCGGGGTTGCATGGCAGAAAAAGCGGGCGGGGGTTTTACGACTACTCGGACCCGAACAACCCGAAGCCGATGAACTTGCTTTAGCCAGGCTTCGAGATTCCGAACTAGGAGCGCAGCTCTTGAGCAATAGCCGTGGCCGTCTGGCGCGCGAGCTCCACCTGGTCGGGCCGATACGAGATCGCGCCGACGACCGCGTGGCCGCCGCCGTCGTACCTTTCGCAGATGGAAGCGAGGTTATGACGGCGCGGCTGTTTGCTCCAGGGGTTGAACCCGACCGATACTTTTGCCCTGTGAGCCGAGAGACTCACGCCTACCGAGTAGATGCAATCCGGGAAGAGGTAATAAGGGATAAACTTGCTGTAGCCTTCGGCGTCGTGCTCTGAAAGATCGAAATAGACCACTCCGTCTTCGCAGCGGGCGACATCGCGGATCAATTCTACGGTCCGGCGGTGCCGCTCGAATAGAGGCTGGAAAGCGCGGTCTACATCGGGGTCCGCAATTATCTCTGCCAGCGACCGACTCTGCATGGCGCGAATGATCTTCTCCATCAGCCCCCGATCCCTGCTCGCCTCGATGACAAGCATGAGACGCATGGCAGGCGCAGCAAGCTCGACGGCTGTCTTCGCGTCTTTATACTGCGCGCCGTCTATTATGTCCGCCCACTCGATCAACTCCTTCAATCGACCGGCGTCGAACCCATACTTTTCCGCAACCGTGTCTGCGATAAACTTGGTGCAGGATTTGTAATCGGGGTTATAAAATTTTGTCGGCGACCCGTCGTCGTAATAATGCCTCTCGTCGGCAGGAGAAAGGAAAGCGCTCTGGTGGTGGTCGAACCACCAGGTTAGCCGGGGCGAAGGGCTGTACTTGAAATCGACTATGACGTTCTGGTCGCCGTCGAACAGTTCTTCTTCGATAAATCTCTGATTAGGCTTATGGCTCAAGCCCGTGTAAGAGAGAGCGGCGCGCGGTTCAATCTTTTCGACAAAGAATTGCGAGAAGACGGCAGCCGAAGCGAACCCGTCGAAGCAGTGGTCGTGATGTAAGATCTTCAGTTTCATGCAATGAATCAATTTAACATCCTGCGCGCTCGGTCGTGAAGTGTTTTTGTATCTGTCCTCGTGGTAAAATATGTGTGTCGAGTTTTATTCAAGCGAGCTTTATTGGGTTATGTCATCACAAGTCACACTGAAAGAGGTTCTAAAGACCTACACGACGGAAGGCGAGCTATACGAGCGGCTGGAAGACGGCAAGCTGCGCTGTTTTGCGTGCGGCCACCGCTGCGTCATCTTGCCGGGGCTGGACGGCATTTGCCGCGTCCGTTACAACGAAGGCGGGCGGCTGATGGTGCCGACGGGATATGTCGCCGCGATTCAATGCGACCCCACGGAAAAGAAGCCTTTTTTCCATGCCTATCCAGGCTCGCTCGCGCTTACATTCGGCATGCTCGGGTGCGATTATCACTGCGGGTATTGCCAGAATTGGGTTACGAGCCAGGCCCTGCGGGACCCGAAGGCGGTAGCTCCGCCGCGCGACGTCACCCCCGAGCAGTTGGTTGACATCGCCCGCCGCCACGCCGCGCGGCTGGTCGTCTCCAGCTATAACGAGCCGCTGATTACCAGCGAGTGGTCAGTCGATGTTTTCAAACAGGCTAAGCCCGCTGGGTTCGTCTGCGGATACGTCTCAAACGGGAATGCTACGCCCGAAGTGCTAGATTACATCAGACCGTGGACCGACCTTTACAAGATAGATTTGAAGAGCTTCAACGACAGGAACTACCGCAAGCTGGGCGGCGTGCTCGAAAACGTTCTCGAAACCATAAAGATGGTCCACGAGCGCGGGTTCTGGACGGAGATCGTCACACTCATCATCCCTGGCTTTAATGATTCTACGGACGAGCTAAAAGCCTGCGCCGATTTCATAGCCGGTGTTTCCCCGGACATTCCCTGGCACGTCACGGCTTTTCACCAGGACTATAAAATGACCGGGCCCGACAACACATCTGTGGAGACATTGATTCGTGCTTCTGAGATAGGCTACGCCGCGGGTCTGAATTTCGTCTATGCGGGGAACCTGCCGGGTCGCGTGGGCAAGTACGAAAACACTTTCTGCCCAGGTTGTAAAGCGATGCTCATCGAGCGATACGGTTACCGCATCTTGAAAAACCGCATTAAAAACGGAGCGTGCCCGGATTGCGCGAGACAGGTTCCCGGCGTGTGGGACAAGAGCGCTACGCGATCAAGGTGGTTGGTTTGAAACAGGTCTGAATCAATCAGCAGAGTTTTCCGAGGCGCGGCTCTCTCTCTTGTATAGCACTTGAATTATCGAATCGCGCGTCTCGTCTGCGAGCGCGTCTTCCGATCTAGGGACGCGGACAGCGCCGCCTTCCTCCGCGATCAGCTCCTGGATGAACTGGTCTTGCAATCTTCTGTAGGTGTTTACGTCACCCGCAGAGTTGAATATCGCAAACAGCAGCGGGCCGTTCTCTTTCGTGTGCACGATTCCAACCAGCGTGCTGACCCCGTTGTCCATCGAAACGAGCGTCCCGGTCTTTGCAATCACAGAGCCGCGAATCTCCTCTCGGCCAAGCCTCACGCGCAGCGTCCCGGAATCTATGCCAGCGATAGGCATCACGTCTTCAGCTTTCAGAGAGTAGTTCGAAAGCACCGCGAGCAAGCTACGCAAGACTCGAATCGAAGCCTCGGGCGTTATGCGGTTGAACTCCAGGCCGGAGGCGCGACCGACATAGATCTCGCTGTCGCGCAGCCCCGCTCTCTTAATCAGGAAACTCTGGATGGCCTGCGGGCCGCCCACAGACTCGCCCACAATTTCGGCTACGGCATTGCTGCTGTGCGCGTTTTGATAAAGCAATATTTTTGCCAGCGTCTCGGAGTAGTGCGAAAGCAGCAACGCGCCACCCTTGTCGCCGAACTCAGTCTCGCCGTCTATCTTGATCCCGGCGCTCTCGATCACCGCGCGGAGCTTTTTGGCCGAAGTCTCAGGCGAAAGATTCGAAGTGTAGCCACGCGCATAATAATAAAACGGGCCGCTGATTCTGAGCTTGCCCGTAATGCGCGAAACACCGAGCCGCGATAACTCTTGCGCCACCTCCTGCCCGTCGGTGGCCGCAAACATAGGGTCGGTCCCGCCTTCGACGACAAGATCGCCTTCGAGCTTTCTGGTCGCGGTGTCCAGATGGCCGTCGGCCAGGAAGTTTGTTCTGTAACGATAATCAGGCCCAAGCTTCGTGAGCGCCACAAGCGATGTTGCAAGCTTCATTACCGAAGCGGGGTTAAAAGTTATGTCCGGGTTGTGGTCTGCAAGGCGTCGCTTGCCGTCGAGCGACTCTATCACAACGCCTAGATCGTCGAGGCTGTGCCCGCGCGCAAGCAAGAGTTCTTTGTAATTTGATAGCGACTGTAGCGGCTCGGCCTCAAGCTCGGGCTCGGAGGCTATCGTAAGAAGGTTAGCCGAGGTCTTATGATCCCGCACCTGAGCCGGAAAGAGCAGAATCAGAATTAGGATAAGGAGTAGCCTTTTCAATTCGGTCGGCGAGCCTCTCTAGTAATGAATCTAACCCACACGGAATCCACCTGCCGGGTTTGAATTATACAAAAGCCGTGCCAGGAATATCTACTGATGATTGAGTGAGGATAGGGGTTTCGAGCGCAAATGATACGGGGGGCCGCATAGCCGAATTGCGCTTCTTATCACTGCGCGGGGACTGCGACGGCAGTCCCCGCGACTGTAATCAAACGCGACACGCGCAGTTAATACCGTGCAAGCTCAAGCGCTTTTTGGTAAACGTCTTCCATTTCAGGCAGCATCGCGCGCTCAAGAATCTTAGAAAACGGGACGGGGTTGAACGGCGAACCGATTCTGAATACGGGGCCGTCAAGATGGTCAAAGCACTTTTCGCTGATTTGAGCCGCTATCTCCCCGCCGATTCCTCCAAAAACCTTGTCCTCGTGAACGACCATCGCCTTCGAGGTCTTGCGCACGGACTCTAAGACTGTCTCCATATCGAGAGGCACGAGCGTCCTCAGATCGATCACTTCGGCCTCGATCCCGTGATCTTCCAGCAACTGCGTGGCTGCGCGCAAACACCAGTGGACAGTAGTCCCGTAAGTGACCATCGTCAGGTGCTTGCCTTCGCGGCGCACGCGCGCTTTCCCGAAAGGTATCTCGAAATTCTCGCCCGGGTTCTGCGCTTTAGCGAAGACCTGGTTGTAGAGATATTTCGGCTCGAGAAAGAAAGTCATTCCGCGACTGCGCATCGCGTGGCGGAGCAAGCCGACCGCGTCGTCTGCGAAAGCCGGGACGGCGATCCGCAGACCCGGTAGCGTGGCGAAGACGGCTTCGAGGTTTTGCGAGTGGTAAAGCCCGCCGCCGATGTAGCCTCCCGAAGCGAGCCGCGCCACGATGTTCGGCGCGAACTGGCCGTTCGAACGATAGAAATCGTGCGAAGTGTCTACGACCTGTTCCATCGCGGGCCAGAGGTAATCGGCAAACTGCGCGGCCTCGATCACCACCCAGATGTCATCGCGAAAGCGCGCGAACCCATTCGCAGTCCCCACGATATAATCTTCAGCGATCGGCGCGTTGAAGATGCGCCCCGGCCCGAACTCCTGCTGCATCCCTTTCGTGACGTTAAAGACGCCGCCCTTATCTTTCGACGCCACGTCCTGCCCCCACAAAAAGGTGTTCGGGTTGCGGCGGAACTCTTGCTTGAGCGTCTCGTTGATCGCTTCGCGCAAAGTGATTGGTTGACCCGCCGGGTCTGGAATCTGTGCGGCTGGCGCTACGGCAGACTCTTCTGGAAGCACATGAAGCGAGACGGTCGCAGGGTCCGGGTCGGGCGAAGCTTCGGCTTTTTCCGCAGCCTCTTCGACAAGCACTCGGTTCTCTTCCTCGATCCGTGCGAGAGTCGCTTCCTGCACTTCTTCGACGTTGACGAGGTGCAGGCGCAGCCGCTCGTAAGGATCGTAAGTTCGAACTTCGGTCAGCTCTTCCTCGCTGCGATACGCCTCGTGCCGGTCGGAATTCGAGTGCGCGTTAATGCGCTCGCAGAAAGAATGTACCAGCACAGGCCCCGCCCCGCCGTGGACCAGGTCAGTAGCCCGCCTCATCGCCTTCGTAGCGTCAAACGGGTTGGTGCCGTCACAATTGATTATCGTCAGGTTGCGCAGCCCGCGATAGTTCTCAGAGACTATCGGGTTAGCCGTCTGCTCGCTGACGGGAACAGAGATGCCGTAGCCATTGTTCTGCACGACGAAGATGACGGGCAACTGCTCGCGGCTCGCGCCGTTGAGAGCTTCAAACACGTACCCTTCCGAGCATGACGATTCGCCCTGGCTCGAAAAGACTATTGACCCCGCGTCGTAATACTTGATGGCGCGGGCGAGCCCCGCCGCGTGCTGCGTGTGGTTGCCCGTCGCAGACGAGACGTTCCAGATGCCTATAGCTATCTTCGCAAAGTGATTGCTCATGTGGCGGCCGCCGGAAGCCAGGTCGCCTGCCTTAGACAGCCCGTTCAGTATTATCTCGTAAGGCGTGATGCCTGCCGCAAGACAGGTCAGCATGTCTCTGTAGTAAGGGAAGAGATAATCCTTGTTCGGCCTGAAGGCGAGACCCATAGCTACCTGAATGCCGTCGTGTCCGGCGTGCGAGGCGTGATAAGACCACCCCTTGGCCTGGCGTAAATAGTTGCGGGCCTTGTCGTCGAGCAGGCGGCCCAGATGAATCAGCCTGTACCATTCAAGCTGGCGCTCGATCTCGACAGTCGCTGGAGCATCGGCCAGCGGCTTGTACTGTAATTGGGCAAAGACGTTTGAACTCATCATTTTCCTCTCGTTCGTTTGCTTGTTTACCTGTCCCTATAAAGCGATTCAAATATCTCAATCGGGGTTCGCATCCGCGCAGGCGCAAGCCCCGCCGTAGGCGGTGCGGAAACCCTCTTTGTAAGTATGATGACGGGGCTAGACGTTCGAGCAGCCTCACCGCTGACTTCAACCTGACCCGCGAGAATGGTTTAACGATTCCCTGCTGCAACTTTTCGCGGTCGGCGAAAGTTAGCCGACGCCACTCATTGTTTGCTACGTTACTGCGCACAGAACAATACACCATATCAAAAAAGATTCGGACAAACAACCATTCTCTTCTGATCGAGAGACTAACGGTTGCTTATAAAGAATGCTCATTTTGAGCAAGTCATTTCATCGCTATGTTTTCCGCGATCTCGGGACTGGAGAAGATTTTATTCATCCAGCGGGGCAGAAGTTGATGCGCTCTTAGAGGTTATGGCTAAGAATTTGAAGATACAAAAGACAAGCCCAGAGTGAGTTCCCAGTCAGTCGGCAAGACCTATGCGGTCGAGGAATAGTCGTGAGTTACGGTTATGAAAAAAGTCTGGGGATCATCGAATAGATTAATCCCCAGACTTTTGGGAATTGCCGGTTCTCGTCTTACTACTTAATCTCAGGCGCGCGCACTTCAATCGGGCCGATGTCTAGCTTCTTAAGCTCTTCTTCGATCTTGCTGCGGTCGCCTACGGCTACGACGACCATCGATTTCGGCGACAGGTACTTCTCCGCCGCTTTCTGGACATCAGCCGCAGTAACCGTATTTATTTTTGCCGGCAGCGTGCGGTAGTAATCCAGCGGCAAGTTGTAAACGAAAAGCTGGCCGATGCTGCCCGCGACTTGAGGCGTCGTCTCAAAAAAGCCCGGCAGCGAGCGAGCCATAGAATCTTTCGCGGCCTTCAGCTCTTCGGGCGCCAGTTGCGTAGTGCGCATGCGGTCTATCTCGAAGAGAATCTCCTTGACCGCCGGGGCGGTCACGTCTGTGCGCACGCCGCTTCCGGCTATGAACGGGCCGGGGCCACGTCTGTAGAGGAATGCCGAAAACGCGCCGTACGAATAGCCGTTCTTTTCACGCAGATTCATGTTGATGCGGCTTGAGAAAAGCCCACCCAGCATCAGGTTCATCACCTCGACAGGCACATAATCCGGGTTCGAGCGCGCTATCCCGATGTGCCCTACGCGAAGTTCTGTCTGTGGGGAGCCTGGCTTATCGACTACGATGACGTGTCGTGGCGCGTCGCCGCCAACTGTAGGAGTCGCAACCTGCGTGCGGCTTCCCTTCCATTTGCCGAAGTGCTTTTCGGCAAGCGCGCGAAGCTCGGCTTCGCTGATGTTGCCCGCAACTACGAGGGCGGCATTTTCGGGGACGTAGCCTGCGCTCCAGAACTTCGCAAGATCATCGCGGCTGATCGTTTTCAAAGACTCTTCCGTGCCAAGCTCTATGAAGCCGTAAGGGTGCTTTGCGCCGTAGACCTCGCTGAAGAAGATTTTGTTCGCGAGCGCGCCGGGGTTATCGCGCTGTTGAAGCAACTGCGTCAACCGCTGATTGCGAATTCTATCGATCTCTTTTTGGGCGAACGCGGGGCTGAGCGAAACATCAGAGAACAACTCGAAGGCCGCGTCTACGTTCTTCTTCAGCGTGCGCAGGGCGACAAAAGAAGAGTCGCTCGACGACCCTGTCGAAAGCGTAGCGCCTATCTGGGCAACGTCGTCGGCCACCTGCAAGGTCGAGCGCTTCTCTGTGCCTTCGTCAAGCATGTCGGCTGTGAATGCGGCGAGCCCCGGCCTGTCCGCCGGGTTCGCTTCGCTGCCGCGCAACACTACAAGATTGGCGGAGACGACGGGCAGGTTATGACGCTCGACCAGCATGACTGTCAGGCCGTTCGCAAGCATGAAGCTCTTCGGGACGGGTAAGGTTAATGACGAAGCGGGCGCGGCTTGAGGCGTCTGTTTTCTCCAATCCTGGCTCGCGTCGGTGGGACTCTGCTCGGGCGCAGCCTCGGCTTTCTCCGCAGTCTTGGGCGGGTCGTTTATAATCTTCTCGCCCTTCACGCCGTAGATGACGACGCGAGAGTTCTTCGCCAGCTTGTCGGTCGCGACCTTCTTCACCGAAGCAGTGGTCGCCTTTCGGAACCGCTCCAGGTCTTTGGCGAGATAACCGGGCTCGCCCAGGTAGTGGTTATATTGATTCAGGCGATCTGCAATGCCGCCAAAGCCGCCTAGCGTCTCAAGCCCGCGTACGATCTCAGACTCAACAGTGTTCTGCGCACGCTCAAGCTCTATTTGCGTTGGCCCTTCGGCGCGCATAGCATTGATCTCTTCATCAATCGCTTTCTCCAGGTCCTCGGGTTTAACACCGGGCTTGGCCGTCGCCTGTATGTAGAAGACCGAGCCGAGAATGAGTGAGTACTGTTGCGCGCTCACGTCCTGGGCAATCTGTTTTTCATAGACGAGCTTTTTGTACAGCCTGCTCGATTTTCCGCCGCCGAATATCTCTGACAGCAGTGTCGCCTCCGCGTCGCCGGGCTTATAGATAGGGTCGGTCAGCCACGCCATATAGACGCGAGGCAGCTCGATCTGGTCCGTCACGGTTGCGCGCCTTTCGGCAGTGACGGGCGGAGTCATGACGTCGATCTTCGGCACGGGCTGGCCTGCGGGGATTGGGCCGAAATACTTTTCGACCAGAGCTTTCGTTTTCGCCTTGTCTATGTCGCCTACGATCGTGAGGCTGGCGTTATTAGGCGAATAGTAGAGCTTAAAGAACTCGCGCACGTCGCCGAGCCGCGCGGCTTCGATGTCGGCGTGAGAGCCTATGACCCACGCGTAATAAGGATGGTTTTTAGGAAACAGCGTCTTCCAAAGCGCCTCCTCGACCAGCCCGTAGGGGGCGTTCTCGCCTTCCCTGCGCTCGTTGCGGACGACATCGCGCTGGTTCTCAAGCGCGCGCGCGTCTAGCTTGTCGAGCAG
The DNA here is from genome assembly GCA_036277095.1 of Blastocatellia bacterium. Lineage (GTDB taxonomy): Bacteria > Acidobacteriota > Blastocatellia > UBA7656 > UBA7656 > DASUNP01. Next base: position 146,784 of record DASUNP010000072.1, on the reverse strand, counting down.
AAAACCCATGCGGTCGCTTTCAAGCCAAAGCGCCAGCTCAAGCTGGTTCGACGGGAGCGTCTCGAAGTAATTCGTCCGATCAAAATCCGTAGTGCCGTTTATATCGCTCGCGCCCGCCGCTTCCAACATCTGGAAGTGCGCGTCGTCGCCGACGTGCTTCGAACCCTGAAACATCATGTGCTCGAACAGGTGCGCGAACCCCGTGCGCCCCGCACGCTCGTTTGCAGGGCCTACGTGATACCAGAGGTTGACGGCGACTAAGGGCAGTCGATGATCTTCGAGCAGTATGACTTCAAGCCCGTTTTTCAGTTTGTACTTTTCAAAATTCAGGTTCGGCGCAGACTGGGCGGATGCTGCGGCCGTCGACGGTTTGCGGGATTGCGCGTACGTCCAGATATTCGAGTAAGCGGCAATGGTAATCGCTAATAAGACAAGCGCGGTCTTGCGAAGCTTAGGCATGGTAGAACAGTCTCCTTCTTTGGTCCATCAAATAAAATTCCCGGCACTAGCTGATTCCGGCTCTCTTGCGGGGATTGATTTATTATCACTGAATGATTTTCGTCGTGTCCAGCCCATTGACCGACGCGAAGAGAGTTAAATGAGCTTGACTTGACATCGCCGGAGCGCGTCTCGTACCATTTGACTTCGGTTCGACACGGGGCTGTAGCTCAGCTGGCAGAGCGCCTGGTTCGCAATCAGGAGGCCAGGGGTTCGATCCCCCTCAGCTCCATCCAAATTCCTTAGTCTTTAAGAGTTCCCTGCGGCCTTATCCCAAATCGTAAGGCCGCAGTCGCTTGTGTGACGCTGCCTCAAACATATAGATACTCAATAACGCTAATGCTAAGCGTTTAACCTGATTGCGCTTTCAGTTTTCAAGGGCCTTAGCCTTAAGGCCCGGATCGAACCAAACCGCTCCGGAGGGATCAAATGAAAATAAGTTTATTTAAGCTGGGCTTAAGACTTGCCCTGTCTCTTCTCCTTGTACTATTCGCCAATCAATCGACCTTTGCAGCCGATAACGCCATTGTTAAGTGGAACAATGCCGCGCTGCAGGCCGTGCGCGTGACGAGGCTGGGGCCGCCTATGGTGGCCCGCGCGTTAGCAATATTGCATACATCAACTTTTGATGCCTGGGCCGCCTATGACTCTGTGGCGGTCGGCACGCAATTGGGCGGGTCGCTGCGCCGCCCCGCGTCAGAGCGGACCGATGAAAACAAGCAGAAGGCGATTAGCTTTGCCGCGTACCGTGCGCTAGTCGATCTCTTCCCAACACAAAAAGAGTTATTTGATTCTGTCATGAGAGAACTCGGTTACGACCCTACCGACACGACTACAAACATCTCGACTCCTTCGGGCATCGGCAACGTAGTGGCCGCAGCCGTGCTCGAATTCCGTCACGGGGACGGCTCTAATCAGCTAGGCGATCTGGCTCCAGGAGCCTATTCGGACTATACAGGTTACGCGCCCGTCAACACGCCCGACACGGTCTTTGACATAAACCGTTGGCAGCCGCTCAGGTTGCCGAACGGGACCGTTCAAAGGTATCTCGTTCCTCATTGGGGCCTTGTGACCCCGTTTGCAATGACGACCGGCTCACAATTTCGCCCGCGCCCGCCGGCATTCTTCCCGAACCGGAAGTTTGAAAGAGAGGCGGCTGAAGTTCTGGAGATAAGCGGCGACCTTAACGACACAAAGAAAGCGATAGCAGAATACTGGTCTGACGGTCCCGGCTCGGAGTCGCCTCCGGGCCACTGGCAGCTTTTAGCTCAGATGGTTTCCGTAAGAGATAATCACACACTGGACGACGACGCGAAGCTGTTTTTTGCCCTCGGCAACGCGTTGCTCGATGCAGGCATAGCGTCGTGGGACGCGAAGCGCGCTTACGATTATGTCAGGCCGATAACGGCTATCCGCGAGCTGTTCGCGGGCAAGCATGTGGTTGCATGGGCCGGGCCGTTTCAGGGCATCAAGTTTATAGACCCCAAAAACTGGCAGCCTTATCAGGTTCCTTCGTTCCTCACCCCACCGTTCGCCGAATACGTCTCGGGCCACAGCACTTTTAGCGCCGCCTCGGCAGAGATATTGAAATCCTTTACCGGCAGCGACGCCTTCGGTGCGTCGGCGGTCGTAAAGGCAGGCAGCTCGTTGATCGAGCCGGGTGTGACCCCCGCATTCGACGTTAAACTGTCGTGGAGGACATTCTCTATTGCCGCCGAAGAGGCGGGCATCTCGCGCCTGTACGGTGGAATACATTTTCGAGACGGAAACCTGCGCGGGCGCAACCTGGGTCGCCTCGTCGGCGTTCAAGTGTGGCAAAAGGCAATTACATTTTTCAACGGCACGGCCGCGCAGTAATCCAGGGCGGGTCGCACACCTCAAGGGCTTAACCGCGTCAGGGCGCTTTACCTCGGCAGAAAGACAGGGGAATTTACAGTGGCGGGCGCTCCCTTGAGGTCTTCGGCCCGCACGCCGTTTATGTCCGCGTAGAAGGATAGCTTCCCGGTCTTGCCGTAGGCCAGTGGCGTCGCGGTTGCGAAAAACGTTTTCTTGTCGGGACTGAGCATTAACTCGAAGCGGTAGCCGCTCGTCTCCTGATTTTCGACATCCTTGGGCAACCCGCCGAGCCTTACCAGCTCATCGATAGAAGCGTTGCGCCCCTCGAACTTTCTTGAGTAGATCAATTCTGCGCCGATTATTCGCAGCATCATCTCGTGCGCTTCGCCTTCGTTTACGATTATTCGCGCGTTGAAGAAGAAGTGTCTTCCCTGGGCGCGGACCATCGCGAGCGAGTCCTGGTCGCCAACCAACCACTGCCCGCCTTCGCGTATCAGCGCCACCTGTTGAAGCTGCTCTATGCCGTCGAACTTTAAGAATACGATTGCCGTGTCGCCCGTTATCTGCTCGCCGCGCGCCTCGATCTTTTCCGGTATGGCCGAAAAGGTTCGGGCGAAATCCGGCTCAAGGTCGCGAAGCTCGTCCGCACTCAGCCCTTCGACTGCGGCCCGGTAGACCGAGTGGCGGAACCCTTCAAGGTATTGCTTCCCTTTCAGCGCGCGATAAAAATTTATGACGGTGTTTGTAGGCGACGCAGCCTGGTTATCTGCACGCGCGGCCGTAACTATAAAAGCTGTTGCTAAGAGGATGATAATAACTCGTCTCATTTTGAAAACCTCGGAGCGAACGATCGCAGAATAATCGAGGGGTCGGAGAAGCGAAAACCTCGGGGGAGGCTGAGCCACGGCTCACCAGCTAATATACAACCCCTCCGGCTGCGGTGGCAAGATTAATGATCTCGCGTTCGTTGACAAGCAAAAAGTGGGCTGTCAAACTTTCCTCCGAGCTTTGATTATGAAGACCTGTCCACAATGCGCCACATCTTATGACGACGCGCCGACCGTCTGCCCCGTCGACAACGCACAGTTGATTGAGATAGTCACTGACGGCAAAGACCCTATGCTCGGCAAGGTGCTTGCCGGTCGGTTCTTGCTCATTGATAAACTGGGCCAGGGAGGCATGGGCACAGTTTATAAAGCCATGCACACGCAGATGGACCGCATCTGCGCGCTCAAGCTGCTCACGCCTCACACGAACGACACGGAATCTGCCGTGGCCCGATTCAAGCGCGAAGCACGAATGGCGAGCCGCATAGACAACCCTCATGCGGTTACGATCTATGACTTCGGCGAGGCTGAAGGCGGGTTACTTTATCTGGCTATGGAGTTCATAGATGGGAAGCCGTTGACGCGGCTGCTCGCCGAAGAGCAGGGGCTAGGAGTCAGCCGGACCGTCCATATCACCGCGCAGATCGCGGAGGCGCTCGCGGCCGCTCACTCGCTCGGCATAGTTCACCGCGACCTCAAGCCGGATAACATAATGATCGCCCAGAAAGCGGGCGCGGCCGATTACGTCAAGGTTCTGGATTTCGGGATCGCCAAGACTGTGGCCGACGACGCGGATAACGTCACGAAGACAGGTTTTATTCTAGGGACGCCCGTCTACATGTCGCCCGAGCAAATTACCGGCGAAAAACTCGACGGCAGATCGGATGTCTATAGCCTGGCCATTATCACCTACGAGATGTTAAGCGGACGCTTGCCGTTCAAGGGCGACAACGTCCAGGCGATAATGATAAAGCGCGTGACGGACAATCCGATAAGGCTGAGGGAGGCGAGTCCTTCGGTGAGCGACTCGGTCGAAGAGGTGGTTATGGCGGGGCTGGCGCGCGACCGCGAGGAGCGCATAGCCACAGCCGAGGCCTTCGCGTCAATGCTCACCGCCGCGCAGCACGGAGGGACGCAGGTGATGAGCAGCCCGGCGACAAACAAGATCGCAAGCTCCGGCGGTAAACAGACAAACCCGATCACCGCGCCATATACAGCATTGTCAACGACCGGCGGTGAGGGCTCCACCGCTGCGGATACGCCCGAGGCTAGATCCGAGCAGGAGACTCCGACAGCGGACATATCGGCGACGCCGCTCCCGCCCGCCGAGGATTTTGTAACTCGGCCCTCGACTTCATTCGAGGCGATAAAAGCAACCCCGACAAAGCCCGCCCAACAACCCGGCGAGAATCAGCCGCCTACGTACGACCTTTATAGCGAACAGCCGACTCGCCCTGTCACACCGTTGGCGCAACAGCCGCAGCAGGTCCAACAACCGAACTGGCAAAGCCCGGCGATGCCTGCTCAAAGGCCGGAGAAAGGCAGCAAAGGCATTCTGATCCTGGCTGTCGTTTTAGTCATAGGCGTCGTACTTATCGGCGCGGCATATTACGTCTACTCGCGCATGGGTAAGGGCGATGAACCACTAACGGGCCCGTCTCAACCGCCGACCTCCAATGCAGACAGCGGCGCGGCCAGGGCGTTTTACGAAAACGGGCTGAGGCACCAAAAGCAGGCTTACTCGCTCGAAGATGCGGGATCGAGAATGGAGGCGAAGGCCGAAAATGAGAAAGCCGTCGCCGAGTACCAGAAAGCCATAGCTGCGAAACCCGATTACGCAGAGGCCCACGAGAATCTCGGTGTTGCATATTACAACCTGGGCCGGTTGGATGAGGCGCTAACGGAGTACGACACTGCGATACGGCAGTACGGCAAGCCGACGGCGCAGGTGCTTACGAATCAAGGCATGGCTTTGTTAAGCCGCAAGCTGTACGAAGAGGCCGCAGGTTCTTTTGCAGCGGCCAAAGAGATAGACCCTACGGATCACGATCTCGATTACTATCTCGGGTTTGCTTACCACTACAGCGGAAACCCTGAAGGCTCGAAAGCCGCTTTCAGAAAATATCTGAGCAATGCGCCTTCGGGGCAATACGCTAAAGAAGTGCGGGAGATACTCGCAGGCCGCGCGCAGCCGGAAATCCCTAACCTCTGAAACAAACAATCCACGAAGCGCACTAAGAAACACTAAAAGAAATCTTTGTGTTCTTCGTGGATGATTCTTAGTCTATTCGAAACCTATCTGTTGAATTGAGCCGGCCTCAACCTTAATGTCACCTTAGCCAACTGATCGCCCGCAGGGCCCGCCTGCGAGGGGCGCGTGGTGGGTCCGCCCGCAGGATTCTTAGGCTTACGAGCCGGGGCCTTGCCGATCACAGGCCGGCGAGGCTGAGCCTGCTGGGCTACGGCTTCGACCTCGATCACGTTTTCCGAGTACGCGACGACGGGCGTTTTGTACGTCTTTCCCCCGACCGTAAAAGACTGCGCGTTGAACCATTCATAGAGATCGAAATCGTCCATCTCTGTTTCGACCTTGAACCGAGATGCGTTTTCGCTCATGCCCGTGCCGGGCGCCGCGCTTGCTCCAGTGTTTTTCAAGCGCTCTACGATCTGCTCGACGAGCGGCGCTGCGGCCCAGTAGATGACCAGGGTCTTCTCTTCGCGCAGCTTCGGCGTGCTGTAGATCACCTCGCTGTCGGAATAGATCGCCTGGAACAACTGGCCCACGGCGACTTTTGCGATCACAGGGGCGACCGAGTCGAGCGCGCGGTCAAAGGCGAGCATTGGCGAAGAGCCGCTCCCGCGCTCGCTGACAAGCGACTCGCCCAATATCAGGCTGCCGTTCGGGCGCAGGATAGTGTGAATGAAATTGGCGTCCGAGATGTAGCCGCCCTGGCTGAATGGCTTTGTCTCCGCCTCCGTGTCTATGTATATCAGGTAATCGGCCCCGTACTGAGTGGCCTGGCGTATGAGCGCCTTGCGCTCGACTTCTGTGGGCGTGACCCTGTCTTTTATCTTGAAGCTGACGGACTCGGTAGCGCTCTCGAACGCGACAGGGCGTAGGCCGGCCTGCTTGATCTTGTCGTTCATTAAAGCGCGCAACGTCTTTGCGGCTTTCGGGTCTTCGAACCTCGACGAAGGCAAGACCATGACCTTCGGCGCGTCCTTGCCGAAGCTCAGCACCTTGTTCTGCACGAGGGCCGAGATCATCAGCGCAAGGTCGACGTCGCCTTCGACCGTGAGCGTAACCTGCGTCTCATCGTCGTTCGTGCGCTCGCTGATGACATCGAACGATGTCAGGTACTGGTCGGGCGGGTCGAGCGCGATGTCTATGTCTTCAGGGTATCGCGACGTGATTTCCGGCGAGAACTTCTCTGCGAGGAAATCGCGGAGCAATTGCTTTCTCGCTTTCGCTGCCGCGATTGTCGAGGACGCCTTTCGCGTCGCGCGGTTGTAGGCAAACGTGTACCTTCGGCGCAGCGTCTCGGCCTCGGTCGCGGACGAAAAAGAGATGAGCAGCAGCAACGCCGCGATTAACAAAACAGGTATTCTTTTCACATCAGGCTCCTGGGGTTTAATGAATGTGAGAGCAGACAAGAAGATTCACCGCACAGACGCAGAGAAAACAGAGTCGGCGCAGAGCAGAATTTGTTTTCTCTGCGTCTGTGCGGTGAGATGCCTCTAATACCATTATCACTTTATCTGCTTGACGGCGTAGTTGACCTGTATGCGGTCGAGTTTCGGCTGCTGGTCGGGTGTGCCGTTCTCGTTATAGGTCTCGACGACCGTCGCCCACGCAAGCTTTGGCTCTACGCTCGCAATGCGAAGGCGCGCGTGCTTGGTCGTGACGTACGAGAGGACCTCTCCGGCCGCGTTCTTTATAGGCTCGTCTTCGGTGTAGACTTCAAACTCCTGGCCGACCTGTATCGATTGGTCGCTCCCCAGGTCAATCGCAACTCTCCCGCCGCGAACGAAGACCACGAGCCCGCCGACCGGGACCGACGTGCCGACCTCTTGAGAAAACTGCGAGGCAATCTTCTCCATAGCCTTCCGGTAGCCTTCCTGCCGGATGTCAGTCTCGCTCCGCGATTTGGTCAGAGTGTCCTTGCTCGTCTTCTCATCGTAAGACTTCGAGAGCTTCAAAACGCCCGTCTCGGCGTCGATCATCTGGATTTGAACTTTGCTTTTGACATCGGCGGAAATCTCGTCCGGGACGTTGCCGCGCCTGCCGATCAGCCCGCCGATGCTGCTTGAAACGCCTCCCATCTTGGTCTTTGACAGGGAAACGTCGAGCGCGTTGCCGACAATAATGAATCTGGCCGACAGCAGCTTGCCGACCCTGGTCGCCTGCTTCGGGTCCACCAGGTCGGAGTTGTTAAAGCCCTGCTCGGATAGAATCTTGTCGCGCTGGGCCGCTGTGATCAATTCAAACCTGCCGCCTTGCGACAGCGCATCTTCGAGCGTGGCCGTCGTTATGTTGGTCGTCCACAACGTGTCGCCCGAGCCCGTGCCGATAACTACGACGCGGGGCTTGCCGCTTTGCTTGGGGGCCTCGCCGCTGCGCCGTTGCGCCGACACGGCCGTCATTGATAATAAGATCATTGATAACGCGATGACTGTTGCCAGATATTTTCCTTTGGCGTTGCTCATTATGCCTCCAATTCGATAGTCCGGCTCGGGGCCGGGTTGGTTGCGAATAGACGCGGTCTATACAAAAGGCGCGAGGGCCGAAAGCGCGAGGGTAAGAATCTGGTTCCTGCTTGAAGAAACTTCCTTGTCGCCCACTCGACTGCCGTGTTCATCACTTCTTCCAGAAGTTTATACTAACCGATGCCGTGAGCTTTCGCTACCTCTTTGGCATCATCTCTTTTCAAGTTCCTGCGAGGCTTCACGACCGGCGTGATGATTGACTATAATAATACTTACCTGAGGATAATTCATGCTACACGACGATGGGAGCAATATTCTCGCGGGGCGGTCTCTGAACCCGCTCGAGATTTACCTTGAGATGAAGAAGCGTCTCGACCAGGGGGCGAAGGCGGCGGCAATGGCGACGGTCATAAAGACGCGCGGGTCTACGCCCCAGCGGGCGGGGGCTAAGCTGGTGGTCTTTGAAGACGGCTCATTTATCGGGACCGTCGGGGGCGGATGCGTCGAGGCGGACATATGGGCCGAGGCGCGGGAAGTGCTCCGCACGGGCGAGGCGGGCATCTTTCACTTCAACCTTGCGGGCGATTTCGAAGACGACGAAGGCATGGTCTGTGGGGGGCAGATGGATGTGCTCATTGAGCGGTGGTCTTACGAGTAAGTGTCATCCATCGGGTCCCCTTTACGAATTACCCTCCCGCTGCTTAAATCACAGACTATCGTTTAACAGCAACCTGCGCATAAATCATTGTCCTCAGTGATCTATGTGCTAAACTCTGACTTTATGTCTGACCAGCGTGTGTTAATAGTCGATGACGAGGAGCCTGCGCGCCAGGGGTTGAGCGAGCTCGTGGCGGGCTGGGGCTACGTCACCGAGATAGCTGCCGATGGCCGCGAGGCGCTGGAGCGTATAGACACGTTCGCACCGCTCGTGGTCATCACGGACATTTTGATGCCGAACCTTGACGGGTTCCAGCTCCTCTCGCATATCCGCGAAGACAATCCACAAACCGCCGTAATACTGCTTACGGGGCAGGGCTCCGTAGACGCGGCAATCCGGTCGGTGAAAGAAGAGGGGGCGTTTTACTATTTCGAGAAACCTATAGACACGCGCCGGCTCCAGCTAGTCTTAAGAAAGGCGGCAGAGTACAGCAGCACTCGCCACGAGAACGAGCTGCTTCGCCGCCAGCTCCGCCAGTACGGCGCCTTCGGAGACATGGTCGGAAGCAGCGAGGCGATGCGCGAAATATACACGCTCGTCGAACAGGTCGCGCCCAGCTCGGTCTCCGTTCTGGTGACAGGCGAATCGGGGACGGGCAAAGAGATGGTCGCGCGCAGCATTCACAAGCTCAGCCCTCGGTCGAACCAGCCGTTCATCGCCATCAACTGCGCGGCCGTGCCCGAGACGCTGATGGAGTCGGAGCTGTTCGGCCACGAGAAGGGCGCCTTTACGGGCGCGGCAGACAGAAGGATCGGCTGCTTCGAGCTTGCCAATACGGGCACGCTGCTTTTAGACGAGATTGCCGAGATGCCATTTCTATTGCAGGCGAAGCTGCTGCGCGTGCTGGAGGACAAAAAAGTCCGCCGGCTGGGGTCGACCAAGGAGATGAATGTCGATGTCCGCGTCATAGCGGCGACGAACAAAGACCCGTTCAAGGCTGTTCAAGAAGGCACGTTGAGAGAGGACTTGCTGTACAGGCTTAACGTCATTACAATAAAGCTGCCCCCGCTGCGCGACCACAGAGATGACGTTCCGTTGCTCGTGCAGCACATGATAGACGAGCTTAGCCGCCGCCACGCGAAATCGGCGCGGCTTATTTCGACAGAGGCGATGGAGGCGCTGCTGGGTTATCATTGGCCCGGCAACGTCCGCGAGCTTCGCAACGTGATAGAGCGAGCCGTCGTCATATGCGAAGGCGAGCAGATCGAGAAGCGCCACCTGCCCGCGCACATCACAGGCCAGAAACCCTCACCTAGCGCAGACGCAGTGATGATACCTATTGGGATGCCGCTTGAAGAGGTCGAGCGCCGCGTGATATTAAGCACGCTGGCTCGGACCGATTATAACAAGACGCGCACCGCTGAGACCCTGCGCATAAGCCTGAAGACGCTGCATAACAAATTGAAAGCATACCGCGAAGCAGGATTGGAAAACGATGGATGAGGATGGCGCATGATGCGCTTCGCGCGGCGCGGATGAGGGATGAAAAGGATTCCAAGCTCACGCTCGCTTTTTTCATTTGAAATTTGAGATTTCAAATCCCTTTCATCCCTCATCCCTTATCACTCATCCTTGCATTTGATTATGGCTTCCACAATTTCGGCAGGTGAGCAGCTAGTACAGGAAGAGACCGAAAAGGTCGAAGAGGCCCGCTCGCGCGGGGCGCTCTTCCAGCTCGGGCTGCGCGCCCGCCAGATAGCCTTGATTACGCTCTTCGTCGCGTTCGTCGTGATGATAATCACAGTAATAAACATCGCGCACCTTACCGGAGTTATAATCAACCGCACCGAGGAACAGGCCCGACAGCTATCCGAGCAGATCGTCTACGCAATCCGGCAGGAGGTGGCGCATAACATTGCCGTCGATGACAACCCGTATGCGGCGCTGGCGGACGACGATTCCGGCGTTCGCGGGCTGATGGAATCGACTATCGTCACCTCGCGTCAGATCACCTATGTTTACCTTACTAACGTGAGCGGCCAAGTTATTACCGACTCTAAAGGCAGGCTAGAGCTCGCCGCAAACCGTCACATGATCGGGGAGGTTCCGACTGAAAGGCCCGACCTCAGCAAGCTCGCAGACGAGGGAGCCTACGTTCAGCTCTATAGAGTGTTTCTGGGCGATCCCATTTATGAACATCGCAGGCGGCTTGATAACGAAGCCGGCATAACTGCTAACCTCCACATAGGCGTGTCGGCAACGGCAGTCCGCAACGAGCTGCTCATGCCGCTTGGCAAGAACGTCCTCATCGGTCTGATGGCGATACTCGGCGCGGCCATTGTGGCCATAGGGTCCGCCAACCTGCTGCTGCGACCTTTGCGCGCGATCTCGACGAGCATCGATCAGATTGAGCTGGGCGAGGAGACCAACGCGATTGAGAAGGCGGACCTGCCGCGAGATGAGATGGTGACGGGCGTGACGGCGCGACTCAAACAGTTGGGCGAGCGGCTTGCTGGCGAGCGATCAGAATTGGAGATCATGCGAGGCCGGCTCCGCCAGGTGATAAGCCACCTCGAAGAGAGGCTGCTGCTGATAAACCGCGAAGGCCGCGTCATCCTCGCAAGCCCTGATGCGGAGCAGATTCTCGGCGTAAACGACACGGAGCTTACCGGCCTACCTATTGACGAAAGTCTCGGGGGGAATCACCCGCTGGTGTCGCTCGTGGAGCGCGCGTTCGGCGAGCGTAAATCGATAGCCCGAACGACGCTTCTTATCATTGACGGCGGACGCACTCGCCAGTTGCTTGCTTCGCTGCAATACATCGAAGACGCGGGCGAGCCGGTCGGGGCGCTCGTCAGCCTGCGCGATTACGAATCGTTCCAGAGGTTCGAATCGCAGTGGGACCTTTCAAAGAAGCTCGCCGACCTCGGTCGCATCACTTCCGGCATCGCGCACGAGGTCAAAAACCCGCTCAACGCGATGGTGATCCATCTTGAGATACTAAGGTCAAAGCTCGAATCCGGCACGGCCGACCCGACCCCTCAGATAGAGATACTCGACTCCGAGATCAAACGGCTCGATCGCGTCGTAGCCACTTTCCTCAACTTCACAAGGCCCGTGGAGATACACCTGCAGCCGCTTGACTTGAACACGACCGTGAGCCACGTCGTCGCGCTCGCCTCAATGGAAGCCGCCGAGCGCGGCGTGACTATCAATAAGGAAGTCGCTACGGGCGCGCTGATTGTAAAAGGAGACGCAGACCTTCTCAAACAGGCTCTGCTGAATGTAATCATCAACGGTTGCCAGGCGATGCCCGAAGGAGGGCCGTTGAAAGTATCTACGCTCAGAGGCACAGACGGGTCTGCGCGCGTGGTCATCACTGACCGCGGAGTCGGAATCGCGGAAGACGCCCGCGATAGAATATTCAACCTCTATTACACCACAAAGAAGGGCGGCACGGGGATCGGCCTGGCCCAGGCTTTCCGCGCAGTGCAACTTCATAACGGCTACATCAGGTTCGAGAGCCAGGTGGGCGTCGGCACCACTTTTGAGATCATCCTGCCTGCGTTGAGCTAAAGACGCTTTCAGAATCGAAAAGAAATTCTAACCGGAGGTCAACTCCGCGCGCGCCAATTTCATCACAGCCTGGGGTATACACATATGAAGCGGAAGGGGATTGCCGGAGGAATCATAATGTATTTGCAATCCTTTAAGAGGTCAGTCGTAGCGACCGCGACCGCGCTCGTTTTAACTGCATCATTTGTCGCGGCCCAGGACAACGAAATCAAACCCGAGATTAAGCGGCCCAGGACTCATACCAGAGAAAATACTCGTGTTACGCCGAGCGTGAAGCTGGATAAAGCACTCGTATTTGACAGGATCGGATCGGGCGGCGGCGTGCGTCCGATCGAAGGCAAGAATAGATTGCGGACATTCAACAAAGCCGCCCACAAGGCCCGCAACTGGCAGGCAGCAGCCATTGCGCCGCAGGGGTTTGGAACGGGCAGCGGCGACATATTCGAGGTTGAGCCTAATAACCAGATTGCGCAAAATGTATCTCTCCCGGTCAACGTCTTCGGAGAGATAAGCTTTGATGGCGATGTCGACTTCTTCGCGTTTCAGGGGCTGGCGGGCCAGACCGTAGCCGTCGAGCCGTTCGCTGCAAGGCTGCGCAATTCCGACCTCATTGCCGACATCGCGCTGTTTGATTCGGCGGGCCGGTTGATCACCTCTGATTTCGGAGACGAAGCGACGGATCCGCTGATACGCTTCACCCCGTCGCGAGACGAAGTGCTAATAGTCGGCATCGCGGATGCCGAAGATTTCGGCGGCAGGGATTTCGATTACGTGCTGAATATAACGCGCGGCTCCGATGTTGATGAAGTGGAGCCGAACGGAACTCGCGCGCAAAGCCTGCCGCAGCTTCCCGTGACCGTCTTTGGCGAAATAGAGGGTCGCACGGACGTCGATTTTTATAGCTTTTTTGCCGACTCGGGCCAGACGCTTATAGTCGACGTCGACTCGGAGGTCTTCAGCTCTGGGCTCGACCCTGAGATCAACTTGAGCGACCCTGAGACGGGCGTCGAGTACATCTACAACGATCAATCTGACGGCGACGACTCGCGCTTCAACATAGTCCTTCCTTACACGGGCCGGTACGTGATCGGGATAGGCTCATTTGACAGCAATTCCGACGGCTTCTACCGCCTGAACGTCTCGCTCGTATCTTCGAGCGGCGCCCCCGTAGTGACCGGGGCGACAAAGCTGTCAAAGAAATTCCTGGAAGTGACGGGCACGGGGTTTACCAACGGAGCTAGTGTTGAAATCAACGGTCGCAGCCGCAAGACGACTTTTACGGGTAGCGGCACGCTGCGTGCAAAAGTAAAGACGCGGGCAGGGGATGTCGTGACTGTAATAATTCCGCCCGATCAAAGGCGATCCAATCCCTTAATATTGCAATAAAAGCAGATCGCCGGGGCCTTTGACCAGGCCAGCATTATTGATCTTTACAAAGACGTGCCGATCTTGTTGCCCGATATGGTGGGGTAACCACCCGATATGGTCGGCAGAGGTACGTTAATCGTACCCTTTGAGCTTGTAAATATTACAGGTTTTCGGCACGCTTTTGAAAAAGACTTGTTGAGCAATTGAGAGGAGAGCGAAAAATGTCTACTAAATTCTTAGCTATTGTGCTGGCAGCCGTTCTTGCCGCAGCAGGCGTCCTGGCTTTCAGCAACAGTGGTTCAAAGACCCAGAAGGCAGAATTTGCCAATGCCCCAGGCTCGGTCGTTCCCAGCGCGCAAGCGGCAGAGACTGATCCCACCCTTTACAACGAAGCGTATGTTGGAGACTTCAAATCCGGCTACGCGGATGGCTTTAATTCAGGCGTTGCGGGGTTGAGCTACCCGGATCAAGCGAGCATGACGAATAACTCGCGGGGCTACCTTGACGGCTTCAGCCAGGGGTACACGGACGGGCAGAGCCAGCAGGCGAGCCTGCGCAGCCAGTTGTGCCAGACGGCCAGCGCGGCTGCATACACCGCATCACCCGCTTATGGCAGGTCGAGATTTGTCAGCTCTCGCAGCTCGCGAGTTTTAGGCGACCGCACGGACAGCGATTACTACGCGCGTGAAAGAGTTGATCGCGGGATTGGCACTACGGCGCGCAGGGCTTTGATGATCGCTGGCGGCGCGGCGGCGGGCGCAGGGATCGGCGGAGCTTTCGGCGGCAAGAAAGGCGCGATCATAGGCGCTCTGGTTGGCGGCGGAACGGGCACGGCGCTGGCCTATACAAAGAAACCGAGCCGCGCCTTCAACAGTCGCATCTCGAAGAAGAGCGTACTTACCAAGACCTTGATTGGCGCAGGCGCGGGCGCGGCGATCGGAGCGCTCGCGGGCGGCAAGCGAGGCGCGCTTAAAGGCGTTGCGATCGGCGGCGGCGGCGGCGCTCTCTGGTCCTTGATGAGCGGAAGGCGCGTACGGCGATAACGAGGTTTCGCCTGATTATAATGAAAAAAGGACGGGGCGGGCTCAAAGGCCCGTCCCGTTTAGTAGAGCCCCCTCAAACAGTTCCCTTCCTCACAGGTTAAAATCTTGACACTCAAAGCTAGCTATGGAACAATGCGCGCGTAGCAGTTTGAGCGCAGTTTCTCAATTCAAGCAGTGATTAGCCCCTTTCAGAAGTGGACCCGAAGGTCGCAGCTCACTCGTCGGGCCATGTATAGGTTTAGGAGATTCAATCTGCCGGTTTGAGATTGAATATGCCCCTCGCAATTTGCTAGGTGACAATGAATTTGCTGGTTTGTCGGAATTCTCCTTAGGCTGTAAGCACGCGCAGTCTGAGAATTATTCTCCGGTTAATTGCACCTGATTGAGGAAACAAGAAGATGATTCAGTTGCGCAGGAAGATTCTTAATCTAGCACTCCCCCTACTCGCTCTCTTTCTTCTATACTCACCCGCCCAGGCTACAGTCATCATCCCGCTATCGGATGAAGAGCTAGCAGTAACGTCCAGATTCATCGTGAAGGGCAACGTTCGCTCGGTCATAAGCGCCTGGGATGACTCGAACAGGATGATCTGGACTTATGTGGAGATCAGCAGCGACAGCGTATTGAAAGGCGACCTGTCGGCACAGACCATAGTGCTGAAACAGGCCGGCGGTTTTGACGGGATGTCGGGCATACACGTCTTCGGACAGCCCGATTTCACGCCGGGCCAGGAAGTGTTGCTCTTTTTAAACACAGCGCCCGACGGCAGCCTTCGCGTAGCCCACGCTTTTCTGGGCCTCTACTCAATCGTCGAAGACCCGTTGGGCGGCGAGAAGATGGTTACGCGCTCGTACGACGCGAGAGGCATCGAGTTCCTTTCCCGAAATGATTCGTCGCCCGTTACCGACAGGGCGTTGTACAAAGATTTCTTACGAAAGATAAAGACCACGCTTCAGCTCGAAGCCGCGCGCGTAGAGCAGCTGGATGCGGAGCGCGCTCATCTGCCCGTGCTCACGGAGCCTTTGGAGTACCGGCGTAAGAAGAAGGAGTCGCGAGGCATCTTCCCGCACTTCTCTTTCATGGGCGGTGGCGTACGGTGGATGGAGGCCGATTCGGGCCAGGCAGTCAGTTTCAACGTCAACCCGAACCGCTCTCCCATCGCAGGGGGCGCGTCAGCAGAGCTTTCACGCGCCATGAGCGCCTGGAGCGGGAGCGGGGCCGGGATACGCTTGCAGATGGGCGGACAGACAGGCAGTTGCGGCATTTCCGCGGACGGCGCGAACACCATTTCATTCGCGGATTGTCTGGGCGAGCTCGATCCGCCTGTAGGCGGCTGCGCAGGTGTCGTCGGGCTGACGAGCGTCCGGTGGGTTAACTCCCCCAGGATTATCAACGGCAGGTCATTCAACCCGCTCATCGAAGCCGACATCGTCTTTAACGACGGCATGGATTGCTTCCTCGCCAACTCGGCTAATCTTGCCGAAGTCGCCTGTCATGAGCTGGGCCATGCGATAGGGCTGGGCCATTCGGAAGACACCTCAGCCATGATGTTTGCGTCAGCCCACGGGCGCGGGCGCGACGCCACGCTCGGAGACGATGACAGGGCAGGCGCTCAAGCCATCTACCCGGGCTCTCCTGGTAGCGGCGGAGGCGGTGGCGGTGGCGGCGGTTCGCCCTTATCGATCACGAGCTTTTCCATGCCCGACGGAGTCATCGACAGGTTTTACAGATTTGATTTGACCGCGTCGGGCGGCGCGCCTCCTTACCGATGGCATTTTATAACCGGATCGATGCCGCCCGGGTTGAATCTTTCATCGTCCGGCGTAATCGATGGGGTCCCTACAAGGACAGGTTCGTTTGCGATCAACGTGCAAGTGATCGATAGCTCAAGCGGCAACGCTTCCCGCTGGATGACGCTAAACATAGGGGCTAACAATTCGGGTGCGTTCCCTGTGATTACGCGCGTAAAGATTAAGAGGTCTAAGAAACTCTTCGTCTACGGCAGCGCGTTTACTCAGGACAGTGTAATAATTCTGAATGGCGTGGTGCTGCCGCCCCGGTCCCTGACGCGAGAAGGCAACCTGGATCGTCTGATGTACAAGGGCAGTATCCCTCTCGGCGCGACCGGGACGAATGCCCT
This sequence comes from Blastocatellia bacterium, assembly GCA_036277095.1. Taxonomy (GTDB): domain Bacteria; phylum Acidobacteriota; class Blastocatellia; order UBA7656; family UBA7656; genus DASUNP01. The sequence goes on along the minus strand of DASUNP010000072.1, from coordinate 130,131 downwards.
TTACGTGCAGAACAACAATAACAGGTCGGCGGGCTTCTTCTTCTAAGAGCCTCGCGCTCGGTCTTCAGTCTGTGAAAAGTAACAGGGCTGTCGTTTGATTACGACAGCCCTGAAAAACTTTTAGGGCGGGTGGAAAGTTCTCGCCTCATCTGCTAATCTTTTCTGTCTCGAAGGGCGCTTAGCTCAGTTGGTAGAGCACTGTGTTCACACCGCAGGGGTCACTGGTTCGAGTCCAGTAGCGCCCACCAGGTTGGTCCCGCCTGCATGTAGCTTTCAGGCAAGAGTTGACTGATATGATGAGACGACCCACAAAAGTTATAAGTCGAAAAGTAGACTCTGTCCGCATTATCAAGGTTACGGGGCGGCTCGACCCCGGTGACGGCCCGGACCAGCTCGCAGAGATGGTGCAAGGTTTTGTCGAAAAAGACGAGACGGAATTCTTGCTCGATTTGCGTTCGGTGACCTACATCAGCAGCACGGGGGTCGGCAGCCTCATCAAGTGCTACCGGTCAGTGCTGAAGCAAAAAGGGCACGTGAAACTCTTATCGCCCTCGCAATCGGTCAGAAACATACTGGCTATTTCTAAGCTTGACGGTGTGTTCGAGATTTTCTCGGATGAAAAGGCCGCCCTCAACAGCTACAAGAAGTCTTAAAGACTCCCAGGCTATTAATCAGGCCGCTTCCTATCCTTAGGCTTATCCTTGGGGGGCTTCGGCTGTCCCTTATCTTTCACGATGGGAGGCCCAGGCGGGTCCTTCTTCTCTTTGCCTTTGTTCTCGCCCTTCTTCTGAGCATAGACTGCCCCTGCGTCAGCCGCCGCGTCAGTCGGGATAGACCCGAAAGCTGTCGCACTAAAGAGGGCTATTACAACGCAAAGAAAAATCTTCTTCATTTCGTTTACTTCTAACCTCACTCACACGCTTAAGCGCGTTTATCGGTCTTCACCTTCTTTGCTTCGTCAGCAGTCTGCTGCTTGTCGCGCTCCCTCTTATTGACGACGACGATCTGCGCCTTCTCTTTCCTGAGCACCGGCCCGTTAGGACCCGAGGAAGATTGAGCCAATACGCCCGCGCTAAACGGGAGAATAAGCATAACACTCAACAGCAGCCTGGAAAACCCTATTCTCATCGCGGCCCCTTGTCGGCGGATCTTGCCGCCGCTCACACTAAAAACTGCAACTGCCATACCAAAACGAGATAATCAACAACTCTTGCAATTACAGCATTTAGCAATTAACAGCGAGAACCCTACAACTGCGTAAATTCCCTTTATGGGTTTTCGCTCACACGTTTTAGTGCATTAATAAGATGCCCGCACGAAGTAGATCGTTGTAGAAGATTTACAACGATTGGGACATAAGTGGTTAGCCTTGACGGGCCGAGTTGGTGGGGCTTGTAACTGAGTCTCCTCTGATACCTTCCACTGGCTTCTATTTTTTCCTCTTGTTGACGGCTTCCTTTAGCTGTTTTCCGGCAGTGAAGCGAACCGCCTTAGTAGAAGGGATCTTCATCAACTCGCTTGTGAACGGATTGTGACCGCGCCTGGCCCTGCGGTGAGATACGGCAAAAGTTCCAAAACCTACTAGAGTGACTTTGTACCCTTTTCTAAGACTATCCGTTATCGCGCCTTTGACAGCATTGATCGCGCGCTCAGCCTCGGCCTTGCTGATAGAAGCTGCACTTGCCACCTTCTCGATCAAATCACCTTGATTCATCGTGCCTCCTAAATATCGTATATCCTGCCGCCTGCTGATACCATATATGGTATCCGTTGTGGCCGTTTATAGCATTTGAAGGATTTAGTGTCAACAGAATTCTTGGAGCACGATACCTTGAAATCGGTTCTGGGAGCCATTTTCAAGGTTTGAGGTCGTTAATAACGCGAGGGAAATCAACGGGCGACCCGGAGCAGGACTTTCATAGTGTCGGGACTGCCGGCCATCTCAAATGCCTTCAAGCCTTCATCCAACGGGAGCTGCGCGGATATGAGCGGGCTCATATCGACTTTGCCGCTCGCGAGCAGCTCAATCGCTGAGATCAAGCGTCCACACCTGGAGCCTACGATTGTAACTTCGTTTACGACCACCTGCGACAGCGCGAGAGCCGTTTCGGCATGGTGCGTCGACTTTAGAACTATGATGCCTCTCGGTTTTACAAGACCTAATGCCAGAGGGAGGCCCGTCGGGGAGCCGCTCGCCTCTATGACTACGTCAGGCTTTTTCAGATCGTCGACCAAGCCCGCAAGATCGTCAATGGTTCCGTTTATCTGAAGGCAAAGCGCGCCGGCGCTGCTGGCGAGCTCAAGCTTATGCTCGTGTTTGCCGATTACGGTCGGCTTACAACCCGTTTGCGCGATTACTCTGATGACCGCCTGGGCGAGTTTTCCGTCACCGATTATTGCCACAGAGGAAGAGCTGTTTATGGAGACTTGTTCGAGAATCTGGCAAGCCGCGGCAAGCGGTTCGGCAAATACTGCCGCCTCATCCGGTAGCGCGTCAGGCACACTTACGAGATTGCGAACGGGCAGCGAAATGAATTCTGCGAATGCGCCGTCCCGGTCTTTGATCCCGATCACGGTTCTTCTCCGGCAGTGTCTCGAATCGCCTTCCGAGCAAAGGTCGCACTCGTTGCACCCGACGTTGATCTCTCCGACAACGCGCCTACCTGTCAGCCGAGCGTCATCCGATTCAACGACGCGGCCTACGAACTCGTGACCCAGGATCCCGTGAAAGCCTGCATAACCTTTCACAATCTCAAGATCGGTATTGCAGATGCCCGCCGATAGAACCTGAATTAGAGCCTCGCCTTCGCGCCTTCGAACAGGCGCGTCGTCGACAAACTTCAGAGCGCCGTCAAATTTGATGGCCTTCAAATTCTTAGCGCCTCACTATCGCGTGTACCCGAAAGCGATCGATGAGATAGTTGTATCGCCAAATACTCCAGGGGATTTGACGATGACGATTATCGTGTTGCCGGGCTTGACTAGTTTCTTCAGTTTTTTCTTCGTGGCAAACAGCATCGTATAGGTGCCATCGCTTTGTCGCTCGCCTGTTGGGGTGACTGTGGTCAACTCAATTTCGTTATCGATGTCATTCAGTTTTCTTATGAATACCTTTGAGGTGCCTTCAGGGAATCCGGCTCCGGTTATCCTGAGCGATTTTCCGGCGGGACCATTAGTGAACTGGACGTTCGTTATCGTCGGAGCGCCGAGACGAAGTTGAAGTCTGCCCGCGCTTCCCTTCCCGCTCACCTGGATAAGGTACGTCGTGCCTGCGGTCGCTGCGAATGTGACTATCGAGCGCGTGGGAGGGCCGATCGCAGGGCCGAAATCGTCACTGCACGCGACCCGTGTCAGCGCGCCGCAACTCCCCGTGTACACGCTCAAGACAGTGTCAAATCCGCTGAGAGCAGTCTCGACGCCAATGACTGTGTTATTACTCGGCGTGAATCTGTACCACACAGAGTGTGTATCTCGGCTGCCCGAGCAAGAGACGGGATCATCATCAGACGATGTGGCCAAGCTAACATCCAGGGCCGCCCCAAAGGGGAAAAAGGCGTTGCCAAGCTCACTGGCATTCTGGCAGTCATCGTTGGGAGGAGGCGTATCTCCTCCTCCCCCCAATTGCTCGAAAGGGATCTGCCCGAAGAATATCTCCTGCTTCCCGTTGCGTGTATCGGCCCACATGGCATGCCCTTTGCCGCGAAATGCCTGAACGCCTATGTAATCTCCGATGCCGATCGAAATTCTGTTAGGCAGCGCTTCCACATTCGATTGTATGCGCGGGTCCGACTTTTGCACGCTCACCTGATTATCTTTAAAGCTCAACCCGCCGTCCGTGGAGCGGGCGATGAAGGTGTGATAGAGGAACCCGCCCGGGTCTTCTCTGCGGTCGTGGTAAGCGACAAGGACCGCTCCGGAATTCGGATCGACGCTCAGCCAGGGAAAGAATTGATCGCCAGCGGCTACTGTGTTGACCCTTAGCGCGGGGCTGACAACGGGCTGGTTTCCGTCGGGCGGCGTCAGACGTTTTATGAATATGTCAGAGTCCGAACGGTTAGTGCTCTCCGCCCACACCACGTAAATCCTTCCACGATTCGGCCCGTTGCTCCGGTCGACATCTATGACCGGAAAGCTGTTCATTCGCTCGATCCCGTCGATCACGATCGAAGCATTTGGTCCCGATAGCGAGCCGATGTAGTTATGCATGTTGAAATCGCCGCCGGGGGCAACGTTGGGAGCGAACCACGTGTCTCCGCCGTCGGTGGAAGCGTTATAGAGCAGTGTCTTCGGGTTACCGATCCCGTGCCATGCCGCATAAACTTCGCCGTTCGGGCCTGTAGCGATGGAAGGGCCTCGCATGTCGCCGTTATGACTTATGACCTTCGGCGCAGAAAACCCCGCGTCGCCCGGCCTTCGGTAAGAGGTATAGACGACTGTGCGGTCAGGCTCTGAACTAACCCAGACGGCGTAGACCGTATTCTTGAAAGGGCTCGAAGCCGATTTGTCGATTGCGATATAACATTTGTCCGCCCGCTTTGGGGCCGTGCCATTGCCTATGTCAGCAAAGACCGGGACGGGCTCCTTAAAAGTGCGCCCGCCATCAGACGATTTGAAAACGTATACCCCTGTGTCGCTGCTCGGCGGATTATCGAGCATGAGAGCCATCAGGTAGAAGTTCCCATCCATGTCCGAAGCAACGGAAGGGTCTGACGAGCGCGGCCATACTTTCTGCGGCGTGTCGATCCCTTCGGCAGTGCCAAGCAGGGCGGTGCTCCAGTTCTGCCCGCCGTCCGAAGAAGAGTAATAAGAAATACGGGTAGTGCCCAGGCCCGATGCTCCGCCAAGAATGACTTTAGACGCGCCGACGATTACCTGATCGTTGAGCGGGTTTACTGCCACCGAAGTCTCATTGCGTGGATCGAGGTCTGAAGCAGGGCTCGCCCGCAAGTCTAAAAGAAATGAGAGCTGGGCATGAGGTGGACTCGAAAACCACGACGAACCGAGGGCTATCGAGAAGAATAAAACCAGTATGAGCGCAAATCTCTTAAACTGCATCTTTCACTCCGGTCCAAATCTATTGCTAATCGTATAGCAACTGAAAGCCGCCGCATCAAGGGCAGGCGCAGGTATTGTTTGAAGTGTCACTATCCATCATCGTGAATGTTGCCCCTGGGGACAAAACCTTGATTGATGCTTTCCCTTTCTTCGCGCTGGTATCAAGCTGCACTAACACTCTACGGTCAGACGGCTCATGTTGGAGCGATAGCAATGATCCCTGATTCCTGACCGTGCCCCTTCCGGTCAGCAAGAAGCGCGGGCTACATCTGGTGAACTGATAATCGCCGGTTGTAGAGTTGAGCCGGAGTGTATCGCCGCTGCTGTCGTCTTGTATGCAGAGATCGAACGTGGCACAGCTCGCGACGGGGAAAGCTGCAATTGACATGCTGAAGCTATCCCGGCCGGTTTGAAAACTACCTACGAGGGTGAGTGCGCCGTTGGCAGCGATGCTGAAGGAGGCGACGTTGCTGTGATCATTCGTGAAGAGTAACGTTCCGGCTGCGTTCGTCACGATCCCGCGTGGGCCAGAGACGCCGCCAAACGGCGAGCCTGGAACCAGAGAGATGATCCCGTTGGCAGCAACGCTGAAGACCGTAACCGTATCGGAGAACTGGTTGCTGACGAACAAGAATTGCTGGTTCGGGCTGAGCACAGCCTGGTTCGAGTTGCTGCCGACTCCGTCATTGTTGGATGTCTGGAGCAGTGTCAATTGCCCTGTGGGAGCGATGCTGAAGACATCAATATTAGTTCCCCCCGTGTTTGCTTGAGGGGCAAACAGGAGATTGCTCGCGCAGTTGATCTCCACGCTTGCCGCTACACCATTAGCCGGAGAGGGAAAAGGCGAGCCAGGCACTGGCGTGAGCACGCCGTCGGGCGCGATGCTGAACATTCCAACAGCATCAGGTAAAGCCACTGCTAAAAACTGGCCGTTGGGAGTGATCTTAATCCCGACCAACTGGCGGCCGACAGCAAAGGGGGAGCCGGCGACAGGTGTGAGCGCTCCGTTGGCTGCGATGCTGAATACTGTGATCACGTTTGAGCCTGAACTGGCTGCGATCAGGAACTGACCGTCGGGAGTACAATCCAATGAGGTTTCACCGCCTCCAATTCCGCCTGTAACAAAAGGCGAGCCCGGAACCAACGTCAGAGCGCCCGTGGCGGGATTTATGTCAAAGCCGCTTACGTCGTTGCTGCCGTCGTTGGCAACATACAGCCTGTTGCCTACCATAGAGACTCTCGCGCGGTTTGCGCCGAAGAACCCACCGCCTGTGGCAGTTCCGCCGGTTGGGAATGATCCGATGTTAGTCAACGTACCATCGGGAGCCACCGAGAATGCTGTTACCGAGTTAGGGCCAGGGTTATTGTTATTGGTGTAGACGAAGTTCTGGGCATATAGATTAGCTGTTAAAAGGATTAGGATGAGCGGGCTTAGCATCAAGCCCCTGATGAACAGATTTCTCACTCGCATTCTCCTATCTACTGATGCATCTGGAAGAAATATTCCCAGCTCCCAATACACAAATTCTGATCAAACTAAATCCTATATCATTACGGATCAGGTCCATCTCAATTGTTCAACACCGAAGGGTCTAACACGCGGTTAACTATTTTTTCACACACACTTATTTAGCGCAACCAACTTTTCAAAGGATTTGTCGCGCAGCTATACTCAATCTTGATCCGAATTGCTGGAGCGAGTTATTGGATAAAAAACATTTTCATCTGATTGGAATCTGCGGCACGGCGATGGCCTCGCTCGCGGGCATGCTCGTCGCCCAGGGCCACGAAGTAACCGGCTCGGACGAAAACGTCTACCCGCCGATGTCTACAGAACTTGAGCGAATGGATATCCCGATCAGTGCCGCCTACCGGCCTGAAAACGTCAGCAGGCGGCCAGACATCGTCGTCGTCGGCAACGCCATAACGCGGGGCAACCCTGAGCTTGAATTCGTCCTCAACGAAAAGATTCCTTACACTTCGATGGCCGCCGTTGTTAAAGAGAACTTCATACGCGGCCATCACTCGGTCGTCGTCGCGGGGACGCACGGGAAGACGACCACGACATCGTTGATGGCCTGGGCTATGGAGAGGGCCGAGGAGAATCCATCGTTTTTGATAGGCGGAGTGGCAGAGAATTTCAACTCCTCTTTCCGCGTGACCGACAGCCCTTACTTCGTCATCGAAGGAGACGAATACGACACGGCTTTCTTCGACAAAGGGCCAAAGTTCATGCACTATCTCCCGGACACTGTGATTCTCAACAACATCGAGTTCGATCACGCGGACATCTACCGCGATCTGGAAGCCGTCAAGTTTGCCTTCAGCCGCTTGATAAACCTGATCCCGGGTCGCGGGACTCTCATCGCAGGCTGGGACTCGGCAATCGTGAGAGAGCTTTCTGCCCGCGCGCTCTGCCGGGTCGAGAGCTTCGGCACGGAAGAGGGCGCGCGGTGGCACGCGACCGACATCGATTTCGCGGGCGAGATGACCAGGTTCACAGTCACGGCTGAAGGTCGCCAGTACGGGCGCTATCGCACTCCGCTCGCGGGGATGTTCAACGTCCGCAACTGTCTTGGCGTCATCGCGGCGTCCGAAGCCCTCGGGTTTAACCGCGATCTGATCGCAGAGGCTTTGGCGGAGTTCAAAAGCGTGAAGCGGCGGATGCAGGTGCGCGCCGTCGTTCGTGGGGTGACGATCATAGATGATTTCGCCCACCACCCGACTGCGGTTCTTGAAACGCTTTCGGCCGCGCGCCAAAAGTATCCGGGCCACCGCGTCGTAGCCGTCTTCGAGCCGAGGTCATACACGGCCCAGCGAAAAGAGTTTCAACAGGATTTTGAGAATGCGCTAGCCAGCGCGGACAAGATAATTATCGCGGGGCTGTTTCACCCCGAACGGTATTCCGCAGACACCGCGATCGCTCCGGAGAAGATGATAGAAGGCTTGCGCGAGCGCGGGCTTGAGGCCGATTTCATTCCTTCAATAGACGAGATCGTACCGCACCTCGCCGAGCGGCTGAAGAGTGACGACGTTGTCGTGATTATGTCTAACGGCTCGTTCGGCGGGCTTCACGATAAGCTGATTGCCAGCTTGAATGAATCAGAAAAAGGGTGAGCCAGGTTTTACTCGTTCGCGGGCGTGTCGGTAAATACCGTCAGCCTACCCTTCGGCTCGATCCGCCCGCGAAGCACGTTCTTGACTCGCTTTGGTAAGAAATATTCCGCGACCTTCGAGATATTCGTGACGAGCTCTTTTATATCCACCTCGCCCCTCCAGTGATCCATAATCACTTTGTACTCCGCGCGATTCAAGAGGCGAAGAAAGCCTATTGCGAGAAGGTAGGAGTCGTCGATCTGACCTATGAACGGGATGAAGTCGGGAATTACATCTAAAGGCACAATGACGTACATGATGATCCCGGCGATAATCGCCTTGTCGGCGGAAGAGACGCGCGGGTCTTTTAGCAATGCGAAAAGCAATCTCAGCAAATTTGGGACGAAGAGTAATAACTCTCGCATCTTTGACTTCATCTTGCGCCGCTCTGTCATTCATTCTCTCCCGTAAGGTTTTCGACAGCGACTTGTATTTTAAGAACCGGTAAACGGCGCGTCAAACTACTAATCGGTCATTTGCATAAAAGACGAAGGGCGCTGAGAAAATCTCAGCGCCCTTAGCAATCAATCCGATAAACTGACTTAGCCGCCTTCACTCACCTTTCGTCTCCGTCCACTCGATGAGCACAGGCGTGGTCGTCTTCGTGCGGAGGCGCTCAGGCTTCGCGCTGGAATCGCAATCTTTTTCCGAGCGGACGCTTCTGCGCACATCACGTTCGAACAGAGTTGAAGGCGGGGCTTCGAAAACCAGCTTGACGGTCTTCGGCGCTTGAACCCCTTTCACATTCTTCAGGTTAAACCTATATCTGCCCACGCGCTTCTCGACAAGGCTCGCAAGCTCAGCCTGTGACGCCACGATCGGCTCGACAATCGATTCAACATCGATCACAGAGATCTCGAACTTCCTGCCGGACCTGCTAACGGTCCTGGCTATTACATCTCGCTTTGCCAGGGCCATCATTCGCGGCGCAGACTTCTCTCTCTTCGACTGCGGCTCTAAAGAGCTGACAGGCGACATCTCGACCGCCTTGTCTGCCTGCTCGCATTCAACGGGCGCGCCCTGCTCTTCAAGGCAAGCCATTTGAGAGGGCTCTTCGGCAGGCGTCGTCTCCTCGACAGGGTTTGACTCTTCACAGCAATCGAAGAGGTTGAGCGCCGACAGTTCAACCGTGCCGAGCGGCTGGTATGCGCTGACAGCCCCGCCCGTGATGCGCGCCCAGGCGCTGGCTACAGCGTTTACCCTCGGAGTGAAATTAAAGTTTACGCCGACGGCTTTCAGTGATACGGGCACTATAGCGAGTCCCAGGAATATGAAGGCCAGACCAAAAGGCGCTGTCGTTTGTTTATTTATTCTTTGCATTTCGTCCTCCGAAACCTAACTCGGTAAAGAACTTCTGCTTCTTTTTCTCGCCTATCTTTGACCTCAAACGGGCGGCATGACAGAAAGTTCAACTTTTTCTTTATCTTAGAGCAATAAGCTCGGTTCACAGAGTTGGTGTCAGCCAACTGCGAAAGGTTGCAAAAAAAACCGCGCTCGATAATAAAGACGCGCAAACGGCGTTACTGTTAACCTTCAAACAGAGGGGGCTGGTTATCCTGGCCGCCCGAAGGGTAATGCAGGCCAAAATGCTCGAAGGCCAGCCGCGTTGCCATTCGCCCGCGAGGCGTGCGGTTAAGGAAACCCTTCTGCATCAGGTAAGGCTCGTACAGCTCCTCGATGGCGTCTTTCTCTTCGCTGATGGATGCCGACAGGGTGCCAAGCCCTACGGGGCCGCCGTCGAACTTCTCTATGATCGTGCGCAACAGCTTGCAGTCGACCTCATCAAGCCCGTAGGTGTCGACTTCCATGCGGTCGAGGGCGTCGGCGGCAACCGATTCCGTCACGTTGCCGTCGTAAAGCACTTCGGCGATGTCGCGGACGCGGCGCAAAAGCCTGTTTGCGATTCGAGGGGTTCCGCGCGAGCGTTTCGCTATCTCTTGCTCGCCGCTCTTGTCGATTGAGATACCCAGGATTTTAGAGGAGCGGTTGACGATGACTTCGAGGTCTTCGACCGGATAAAAATCGAGGTGGAGCGGTATACCGAACCGGCCTCGGAGCGGCGCGCTTATAAGCCCCGCGCGGGTAGTCGCGCCAACGAGCGTGAAGCGAGGCAGATCGATCTTTATAGACCGCGCCGCAGGACCCTGGCCGATGATTATGTCTAATTGATAGTCTTCCATCGCAGGGTAGAGCACCTCTTCGATGGCCGGGTTGAGCCGGTGAATCTCGTCTATGAAAAGCACGTCGCCTTCCGAAAGATTAGTCAAGAGCGCGGCAAGGTCGCCCGCCTTTTCAATCACGGGCCCTGCCGTAGTCTTTATGTCGCTGCCCATCTCGTTTGCGACTATGTGCGCAAGCGTGGTCTTCCCCAACCCCGGCGGACCGTAAAGCAGAACGTGGTCTAGAGCCTGGCCGCGTTTGCGAGCCGCCTGGATGAATATATCTAAGTTCCCTTTTGCCTTTTGCTGGCCGATGTACTCGCGCAGCCATTTGGGTCTGAGGCTCAGTTCGAAATCCTGCTCCTCTGGTCCTTCCCCGTCGCCAGATACAACTCTGTTGTCCGTCATTCGACACACTCCCAAATCATAAAGTTCGGGGTTTCTGGCTTAAAGTTTACCATAAGTTGTGGTCGGGTCGAAAAGAATTCCCAAATTTAGTGGTTACTCGGTATAATTGATGAGCATTCAATCAGAAACTTTTTTAATTATTGTTTATCTATGGCAAAGTTTCTTCACATTGCTGATGTTCACTTAGGGATCAAACGATATAACCTGCCTGACCGCACGGGCGATTTTTACAGGGCCTGGAAAGAGGTCATAGAGCGTTACGCCATAGCCGAGCGCGTAGATTTCGTCGTCATCGCGGGCGATCTGTTCGATCGCCGCAACGTCGATCCGCAGGCCGCCAATCACGCTATGTCCATGCTCAGGCAGTTGGCCCGCGAGCGCATTCCGGTGCTCGTGATCGAAGGCAATCACGACCAGCACGAATCGACTTCGCGCTTTAGCTGGCTGCGCAGCTTCTCGCAGTGGCGATACATCAAGCTGCTTGAGCCCTCCTGGGGCGAGGGCGGCGCGGTAAAGCTAGACCGATGGGACGACGAAGAGGCGCGCGGGGCGTACATAGACATAGCGGACGCGCGCATCTTTGGCTCGACGTGGTACGGCACAACGGTCGGAAACGTCTTGCCGATGCTCGGCGAAGCGGTCCGCAAGCACAGGCGCAGCGACGCCACGAATATAATGCTCCTGCACTCGGACGTGGAAGGGCAACTCAACCGGCCCATCCAGTCCGCCGTATCGATATCGAAGCTGGTGACGCTGCGCGAGTCGGTCGACTATCTTGCGCTCGGCCACACGCACAAGCGGTTCGAGATAGAGCAATGGGCTTTCAACCCCGGCTCGCTCGAAGCCTGTAACGTCGATGAGGCTGTAACGGAGCGCGGGGCCTTTCTCGTCGAAACGGATGGGCCTGTCATAAGGACGCGCTTTTTGAGCGCGGGCGCAGATTATTTTCAGCGACCGTTCAGAAGAATCGAGCACCAGATCAGCGGCAAGGAGAACCCGGACGATGTCCGCGCCGAAGTCTACGACGTGTTGCGCGCGGAGTGTCAGCAGATTGAAGCGCTCGAAGACGAGCAGCGCCCGATCATTGAGCTTACGCTTCGCGGCCATCTCGCCTTCAAGAATTCCCTGCTCCGCCTAGACAAGCTGAAAGAACAAGCTATGGATGAGCTTCAGCCGCTCGGGTTGATAATAAACAACAAGACGATTCCTAAAGCGCTGGCCGTGGCTATGGACCTGACGCACGACACGCCGCGCGGCGAGCGGGAGTTGCGCGTCATCGAAGACCTGATAAAACCCGACCCGCGATTCGGCGCGCGCGCCGCCGAGATTGCCGCGATTGTAGTCGAGGCAAAGCGATTGGCGCTCGAAGGCGAATCGCCTGAAAAGATTCTCAGGCTTATAGAAGACCGCCTCTTTCAACCCGCGCCCGTCGAGCCTGATGTGTCTGAAACCGAAAGCGTCATAGCCTCCAGCGCGAATTGAGCAGCATTCGATTCACGATGGCAAAAGCACCGGAAGAAGGAGAGATTTGGGAATGGCGGGCGTTCGGGCGTGTCGATGAGAGATTGACATCGCTGATTCTCGCTCACCCGATCAGACTAGGCATATCCGATCACCGAGGGATTGACCTTTACCTGATCTCGGACGCGAGCGACCAGAATGTAAAGCTTCGCAAGTGGGGAACGGAATGGCTTCTGAAATTCAAGCTGCTGATCTCTAAAGCGCCGCGCGAGGTCGAGCTTTATCGCGAAAGCTCGACGACCATCTACAGATTCCCTGTCTCATCGGGCGAACTGAAGTTCGCCGCAAGTCTGCTTGACGTTCATCTGAAAACTCCCGCCGATAAGAATAGTTTTACAGACAGCGAGTTTATGAATGCGCTACTCTCCTCTTCGCCGCCTGCTCTCAAAGTAGAAGTGTCAAAGATGCGCTCGCAATTCGACTTCGATGACGGATGGGTGGAGCTTGCGCAAGTCTCATTCCCCGGCCACAGGACCCAAACCCTGTCGATCAACTCGGCTCAAAGAGAGTCGGTCGCAAAGATACTCGATTTTTTGAGGCCCGGCCGAGAGCTCGAAGTCATGAATTATGTCGAAGCGTGCAGGCGGTGGGGCTAAGGATAATCTCAAATCTCAAATTTGAAATTTCAGATAAAGAATATTGATATGGCAGCTTCGGGTAATCGACGGCCCCGACTGAGGCCCGGAGCGCGAAAATAATCTCGCTATCACCCTTTTATGGCAATCTTTACCTTTGACAAAGATCTGCCCTTATGGTTGAATCCATCTACCGAAGCTGTATTAGCCCCTAGAAGTTTCCAAAGGCCAAACCAGGTCTCTTTGTCATAGAGTGGCTGCTTTCCCCGGGCCGACCTTAGAAAGACCTGTGGAGGTTTGCGAACACTTGTTTGAATAGGCAAGCCCCTTTGTTTTGCAGATAGCTAATACAGATCAAGCATTGACTGTCTGAGTCAAGAGGCGGTCTAGCAGGTTGGCCCTAATTCTCACCAAAATTTTAAAGGCTACTGCTAGTGTGTGGGAACGCGTCAATTGCTGCAGCAGTATCCAGCTTGTATCGCTTTAACTGAGGAAGGAACTAATGGATTTCTTCTCACGGAGGCAAGAATGGAACGCGTTCTGAAACGATCCTGGTTAAAGTCCCTCGGGTTGCTCATAGTTTTGATGGGCGCGGCCCAGATCACGCTGGGCACCTCGGTTACACTACCGTCCGACGACGAAATGATAATTGGCTCGCGCGCGATCGTCAGAGGCAAGGTCGTCTCTGTAGGCACGCGCATGGACGAAAATGATCGCATTTATACATACATCACCCTAAAAGTGCAGGAAGTGCTGAAAGGCCAGATCACCGAGCGCAAGATTGTCATTAAAGAAGAAGGCGGGGAGTACGGCGATCGCGGCACGCTCATCTTCGGGACGCCGCAGTTCAAGCTTGGCGAGCGCGTCCTCCTATACCTCGATACGCGCAACGACGGGTCGCTGCGCGTCCATCAGATGTTCCTCGGCAAATTCTCGATCGTCAAGGACGAGCAGACGGGCAAAGAGATGGTCGTCCGTCATGCCCCGGACCAGCATGTCCTGATTCTCCCGCCGCACGAGCATCCGGGCCAGACGCGCGGCCCCGCGACTAACGAGATGGAGTTATCCGCCTACACCGCTATGGTGAGGAGCCGGCTTGAGGCTAACTGGGAGGCTGCGGTCAAGTTCGAAGAGGATTTTTACGCGGGCATCCCGGTCCTGGCAAAGCCCGCCGAGTACGAAGAGGCAAACCGCAGAGGCAGCATACAGCCGAACTGGGCTTTCATACACAGCAGCCATCCGCGATGGTTCGAGCCTGATTCAGGTCAGCCGGTCCTTTTCCACATCAACCCGACAGGCGCTCCAAGCTCACAGACGATCAGCGACGTTGAAGCGGCCATGAATGCCTGGTCTGTTGTCCCGGGCTGCGCATTGCGCCTGGTAAACGGAGGCACGACCGGGAATTGCCAGCCCAGCAGCAGCCAGAACACAATTGTCTTTAACAACTGTGACGGGCGATGGTCTGGCGGCGGGTGCCAGGGCGTCCTGGCGCTCGGCGGTCTTAGCTGGACCCAACAAACGACCGTCATAAACGGGACGACGTTCCGCCGCGCCACTTCAGGGTTCATCTCATTCAATCCGTTTGCGGCCTGCAATTTTGGAAACAACTGCAACGTCAGAGAGATCACTACTCACGAGCTGGGCCACGCCATTGGAATCGGCCATTCGGAAATCCCCGACGCGACAATGTGGGGAGTCGCTCACTTTGATGGCCGGTGCGCGTCTCTACGGCCGGATGACGTAAACGCAGTAGTCTTCATGTACCCGGCAGGGGCCGGAGGCGGAGGGCCGCTCTCGGTCCTGACATCCTCGCTCACGGGCGGCCTGGTGGGAATATCCTATTCGCAGGTGCTGCTCGCGACGGGCGGGACAGCTCCTTACACCTGGAGCCTTGTATCCGGTTCGGGGTCGCTGCCGCCGGGTTTGAACTTGAGCACTAACGGCACGATCACCGGCACGCCGACGACTACCGGTACGTTTAACTTTACGGTGCGCGTTACCGATGCCGCATCGGGGACGGCGACGAAGGCTCTTTCGATCAACGTAGCGTCGGGAAGCACTGCGCTCGGCTCACAGTTCGTGGTGCAGACCGTGCCTACACAAGTGAACCCCGGGCAGGCGTTCACAGTTAACTTGCAGTGGCTCAACACGGGAAGCGAAACCTGGGGCAGCGGGTTCAGAGTGGTCTCGCAGAACCCGCCGCAAAACAGCACCTGGGGCGGAACGAATGTGCCGCTCGCCGGACTCTTCTCTGTAGCACAGGGGCAAACACTAGACCTGAGCTTCACGGTATTCGCTCCTTCTACCCCGGGGACCTACAACTTCCAATGGCAGATGTGGAAAGACGGTCCGGGATTCTTCGGTCAGATGTCGACGAACGTCCCGATCCAGGTTGGCTCGGGCAGCGGCGGAGGCGGGACCAACAACTCGTCGTTCGTTTCCCAATCCGTGCCCGGTTCGATGACCGCCGGCCAGACATACAGCGTAATCGTGACGATGCGGAACAACGGGACGACGACCTGGACCACTGGCAGCTACAAGCTCGGGTCGCAAAATCCGCAGGACAACACGACCTGGGGGGTGAGCCGTGTCAGCCTTCCGAATCCGATTTCGCCGGGCTTTGACGTAAGCATTACTTTCAACGTAACCGCGCCGACTACCGCAGGCACATACAACTTCCAGTGGCGGATGCTTCAGGAAGGGACGGGGTTCTTCGGCGCGTCCACTGCAAACCTATCCATACAGGTCGCGACCGCAGGCGGCAGCACGAACAACGCGAGTTTCATCGATCAGGCAGTGCCCGAAACGATGATTGCCGGACAGGTGTACCCTTTCTCGGTCACCATGAGGAATACCGGGACAACCACCTGGAGCGCTTCAAGCGGTTATGCTTTAGGCTCTAGTAATCCCACGAGCAATACGACCTGGGGAATGAGCCGCGTCAATCTGAGCGGCAATCAGGGGCCCAATAATGAGGTAACATTCCGAGTGAACCTTGTAGCGCCCGCGACGCCGGGGACCTACAACTTCCAGTGGCGGATGGTAAGGGACAATGTCTTTTTCGGCACGCCGTCTGACAATCTTTCGATAGTCGTAAACGCGACCGATTCCGACTCTGACGGGGACTTCATACCCAACACGGTCGAGACGGTCGAAGGGACCAACCCATCCGTCAAGGATAACGCCGTCTTTACCAATAACCGGCTCTTCGCCATGCAGCAGTACAGGGACTTCCTCGGGCGCGAAGGAGACCCCGAGGGGATCACCTTCTGGACGGGCCAGTTGAACGCAAACACTTTGAACCGCGCGCAGGTCATCGAGCAGTTCTTCAACTCAAACGAGTTTCAGATCGGGACCGCGCCGATAACCAGGCTTTACATGGCCTACTTCCTGCGTATACCGGATTACGAAGGGCTGCAATGGTGGTTGAATCAGTATCGCAACGGCCAGTCGCTGCCGAGCATATCTGCCGAGTTCGCGGGCTCTTCGGAATTCATTAACAGGTATGGCAGCCTCAACAACGCAGACTTCGTCACTCTGGTCTACCAGAACGTGCTCGGGCGCGCGCCCGATCAGGAAGGGTTCAATTATTACCTGGGCCGGCTCAATACCGGGTCGATCAGTCGCGGCGGGATGATGCTCGACTTCTCCGAGTCGGCTGAAAATAAGAACCGCACGTACAACAGGGTGTACGTCACGCAGATGTACATAGGGCTGTTGCGGCGAGTTCCCGAACAGGCAGGCTTCGACCAGTGGGTAGGACAGTTGGATTCGGGGACGCCCGGCGTAAGCCTTATAAACTCCTTTATGGGTCTCGCCGAATACCGCAACCGCTTCATGCCGCCTCAATAGCGAGGCCCGCAACCTGCTTCCCTGCCGGCGCTGGAGTGCCGGCAGGGATTCCCTTCCCTACTCCCGCCGGACGGTCGTCGGTTCGAACCGGCCACGATTTGTGACCTAAAATGCGTTTGATCGTTCGCTCGCCATTGGGCATAATCTTTGGTCAAGTTTAAGAGCCTTCTGCTTTTGTCGGCAGGCCCTTCAGCGAGTTTTCATATTCAACGACAGGGTCGGGGCTAGGGGTAAAGGCGACGTGAAAGTTTGTTTTGTGCTGGAGCACTACCACCCGCATGTCGGAGGGGCCGAGACTATTACCAGGGGGATGACGTCGTGGCTCGTCAAACTCGGCTGTGAGGTGAAGGTGATTACAAGCAATTCCGGGGGCATTGACGGCATGAGCCTGCACGACGGGGTCGAGGTCTATCATTTCCCCTGGCGGAGTTTTTTCGGCCACCCCGTGCCCGACCTCAAGGACATGTATGAGACTGTAGAGTGGGCGGACATCGTACACACGACCACTTACACGGCTGCCCCGAGAGCGCTGAAAGCTGCCAGGAGGTTCGACAAACCCTGCCTTTTAACCGTCTATGAAGCGCTGGGAAATAAATGGTTCTGGGTAGAGAGCAACTACTTGAAAGCGTCCCTCTTTTTTTGCTTTGAGCGGTATGTGATCCGGAAGAAGTTCTCTCTCTACCACGCCATATCGCGCGCGACCGGCGCGGACCTGATAGAGTGCGGCATCCCGAGCGGGTCGATAACGACCATCTACCCCGGGTTAAGGGATGAATTCAAGGAGCGAGATGCCGGGAGCGATTCTCCCATGTCCGCGCGCGCCGACGAGAGGTCGAAGGACTTTTTGTTCTTCGGAAGGCCGGGGAAGACGAAGGGCATTTTCATTCTATACGAGGCGATCAAGAGGGCGCGGGAGCGGCTTCCGGACGACTTCCGTTTCGTGTTCGTCCTGAGCGACGACCCCCTGAGCGAGAAGAACAGGCTCAAGAGGCTGGTCGAAGAAGAAGGCTTGACCGGCAGAGTGGTCATACAGGACTCTCTCCCGAAGGAAGGGTTGATAAGGGCGATCAGGGACTCCTTCTGCGTCGTTGTGCCTTCGATAACCGAGGGCTTCGGCTTTTCCGCAGCCGAAACGTGCGCGCTGGGCAAACCCATCATCACCAGCGACGGGGGATCGTTGCCCGAAGCCGTTTCGGGGAGGGTGCTCTTTTTTCAAAACAGAAATAGCGAAGACCTCGCGCGAAAGATAATGCTTGCGACGAAGGGGGAGTTTGCGATCGTTGCTGATAAGAGATTTGATTGGCGAGAGTCGACTGAACAACTGCTGGCGGCATACGAAGGGTTGTTGGCAGGGCGACGGCAGGAAGAGACTGTGAGCCTGCCAAGGTGAGCCGAATGGAAAAAGTTGACGAGAGGATATCGCTCAATGAGTGGCTCCCGCCCTGGGTGCGTCACCAGCACGTCACGAGGTACGAGTGGCTGGTCGATTTCGTTAAGGGCCGTGACGTGATCGAGGCGGCGTGCGGCACCGGCTATGGCAGCAGGATCATGTTAGAAGGCGGCGCGCGGCTCGTCGACAGTTTCGACCTCTCGGCTGAAACGATCAGCCGGGCCAGGAAAGAGCACCAATTGGCGGGGCTCAGTTTTGAAGTCGGGGACGTTACTGCCCTGCCCGTCCCCGATCGCTCTTACGATATCTATGTCTCGCTTGAGACGATCGAGCACGTCGTAGACGACCGCGCGTTACTCGGTGAGGCGGCGCGGGTCCTAAGGGCCGGGGGCAGATTCATATGCTCGACTCCGAATCGCGTGCTCACAAATCCCGGGACCTCGATTGACGACCGCCCCTTCAACCCGCACCATGTCCGTGAGTACTCCGCCGCCGAATTCGAGTCATTGATGAAAGAGTATTTCAAGGACGTTCAGTTGTATTACCAGACCTCTTACGGCAGACGATACAGCGGCCTGCTCGGCTCGCTGGGGAGGAGGCTCCCCTGGCTCGGCTTCAGGGCTCACCAGATGAGAAAGCTGGCGGGCATGGCGTGGGAGAATCCGCAAAGACATTTTCCGAAAGCCGCGCCCGCAGACGGGATACCTGAAGTGCTGATCGCCGTGTGCATCATTTAGGCCGGCCTCGACGAGGGAGATGTATAAGAACAAACGCATTACCGCCGTCATCCCCGCGCACAACGAAGCGGGCCATATCGCACAGGTCATAGCCACCATGCCTGAGTTCGTCGACCACCTCGTAGTCGTAGACGATTGCAGCGGAGACAACACCTACGAAGCCGCCGTCTCGTCGGATGACAAGCGTGTCGTCGCTTTGAAGACCCCGCAAAACCGTGGCGTGGGAGGGGCGACCATACTCGGTTATCGCAAAGGCATTGAGCTTGAGAGCGACATAATAGTAAAGATGGATGGCGATGGACAGATGGACCCCGACTATCTCTCTTCGCTGATCGATATGCTGATCGACCAGGGGTATGATTACGCGAAAGGCAATCGTTTCCTGGTCGGCGAATCGCTCAACTTCATGCCGCGACACAGGCTCTTCGGGAACGTGGTGCTCACGTTCATGACAAAACTGGCGAGCGGATACTGGCACATTTTCGACCCGCAAAACGGGTTCACGGCCATCAAGTGCGACGCGCTGCGATCGCTCGACTTGTCTGCTATTCACGAGCGGTTCTTTTTTGAGAACGACATGCTGATCCATCTGAACTTTTTCAAGTACCGGGTCAAAGACGTTGCAATCCCTGCGCGGTACGGCGAGGAGAAGTCCGATCTCAACCCATTTAAGATCGGCCTGACATTCCCGTTGCTACTGCTGCGCCGCTTTTTTCACCGCATCTACCAGAAATATGTACTGAGGGACTTCTCGCCGATTGCGCTCTTCTTATTCCTGGGGCTAGGGCTTTTCACGTGGGGCATATTGTTCGGCATTTATCTTTATTTTCGGACAGTTAGCACAGGTATAGCCACGCCTACGGGCACAATCATGCTTGCGCTCTTGCCGCTGATACTCGGTTTTCAGCTCCTGCTACAGGCCATTGTCCTTGATATACAAGAGACCCCAAAGTGAGCCTCCGCTTCCCGATTGACAGTAAAACTAAATCCTTGATCTGATTCAAGATTGGGTATTATCCCCCCACCGGTGAAGCCCGAATGGGCCTGCTCTCGAATGATCGTTTAGTAATATTTATAAAATTCTCTCTTGACTTCGTTAATCATTATGAACTATTCTGCGGCTGACCCAAATCCACAGCTACGTCAGTAAGCGGAGCTAAGGCTAGATTTCTGCTCTTCACAGGAGAATTGTATGAAAACTACACCATTTCTTAACGGTCGCGGTTCGAATGCTAGGCAAGCCAGGTTTACCTATTTTCTAATTGCGCTTGGGCTGTTTGTTCTACTGCCGGGATTCAGCCTGAATAAGGCGAGCGGCAAGGTTGAGCCGGTAAATGCGGCCCCGCTGCAAACGACTTCAGAAGCTAATCCCTGGGTCGAGATAGACGAAAAGTCTATTGGCAACACAGGGCAACGCCAGATAATTCCAACCTCATATAAGACTCTTCGCTTGAACAAGCAATCGTTGGGGCTTCTGCTTGACAAGGTTCCTTTAGAATTCACCGCCGCGGCAGGCGTCAGCAAAGTGGTCCTGGTATTGCCTACGCCTGACGGAAAGTTTACCGAGTTTTCAATAGTCGAATCGCCCGTAGTTGAACCGGCTCTGGCGGCAGCATTCCCTGAGATAAGGACCTTCCTGGGACAGGGCATTGATGACCCCACAGCCACCATGCGTTTTGATTGGACACCTGCGGGGCTGCACGCAATGGTGCTTTCGGCCAGCGAGACGTTTTACGTTGACCCTTACGCCAAGGGTGACACAGATTACTATATTACATATTACAAAAAAGACGTCTTGCAGGGCCCTTCCCCTTTGCGCTGTTTCAATGAGGACAACTCAAAAACGGGAGCCCCGGAACTCCTATCACCATCCCCGTCTGCGTTCTCTAACGGGGCTGTGTTGCGAACATATCGGATGGCTGTTGCGGCAACGGGTGAGTATACGAATGTTTTCCGGCTAGCGGGAGACACAGATGCGCAAGCAAAACAGAGGGCGCTTGCGGCGATTACCACCACTATAAACCGTGTCAATCTCGTATTCGAGCGGGACCTGGCAGTGCGGTTCATATTGGTGAGCAACGAGTTAAGCATAATCTACACTAATCCGGCCGCGGACCCGTACACGGAAGGCGACACATTCGCATTGATCAGTCAGAACCAGGTGAACCTGGATAACGTGATAGGGAATGCCAATTACGATATCGGCCATGTCTTTGGCGCATTCGGTGGTGGCGGCAGGGCTAATCTCAACGTAGTCTGCGTTACCGGTTTTTTTGTGCCGCAATCCAATGTCTGGGTCGGAAAGGGCTCCGGCGCGTCAACCGGGGCGGTTACATCGGGAGACCTATTTGCGATAGACCTTGTTGCGCACGAGATAGGGCATCAATTTGGAGCCCTACATAGCTTTAATGGCGGAAACAATTGTACCCCCAACCGCACCCCCTCGAACGCCTACGAGGTTGGAGGCGGCACAACAATAATGGCGTATGGAGGTGTATGCACCGGTCAGGGTATACAGCTACAAGCAAGTGATTACTATCACGTAAGCAGTCTTGAGCAGATGCTCAATCATATTAACGGCCTGGGCTCCTGCGCCATGCAGACCCCCACCAATAATAGTCCGCCGGTAGTTTCTGCGGGGCCGAATTACACGATACCAAAGGGCACGCCCTTCAGCCTTACCGCAACCGGAAGCGACCTCAACGGCGATCAGATCACATATACATGGGAAGAGTATGACCTTGGCGCGGCTGCGCCGCCCGACAGCGACGGCGACCTACAGGTGCGGCCCATCTTCCGCTCTTATCCTGCGTCGCCGAGCCCTACGCGCACTTTCCCAGCGATGAATTATGTTCGAGATAGCGCAAATGTTCCCCCGACTGTTACCGTCCCGGGCACCTCGACACACGAGTTCATCATAGGCGAAGTCCTGCCGACAATGACTCGCGTGATGACGTTTCAAGTGACGGCAAGGGATAATCGCTTTGGCGGTGGAGGAATAAGCTCGTCCAACATGCAGCTTAGCGTAAACGCTCAGGCAGGACCATTCAATGTCACTCAGCCGAACACGGCATTGAAGTGGACGCAAGGCTCACAGGCGACTGTCACCTGGAATGTTGCAAACACGAATGGCTCTCCGGTCAACTGCACGAATGTAAAAATAACGCTCTCAACCGACGGCGGAAATACTTTCCCTATCGTGCTTGCGGCCAGCACACCTAACGACGGGAGTGAAGCCATAACCGTCCCGAATGTAACGACAAAGACGGCCCGAGTGCGAATCGAGGCCGTTGGAAACATCTTCTTCGACATTTCGGACACGAATTTCATTATCCCTGCTTCCGGCTGCAACTATTCGATCAGTCCTTTGACTCGCGACCTCGGCCCCGGCCAGTTCAACAGGATTGTAACGGTTACAACATCGCCGGGCTGTAGCTGGGAGGCAAAGAGTAATGCCCCCTGGATAATAATTAATTCGGGCAGTGGTTCCGGCACCGGAGATGTCACATACACTGTGCGGGCAAATACTACCGGGGCCACTCGCGTCGGGACAATCTCAGTCGCCGGACTGACTCAAACAATCACTCAGCAAACGGATGGGCAGTGCGTATACTCTCTCAACAGTACGGAGGCGAATTACGGGCCTGCCGGCGGGAGTGGAAAGATAGACATCTCGACGGGGTCCAATTGTTTCTGGACTGCTACGAGCAATGCCCCGTGGATTGTCTTAATGAAAGGCAGCGCCGAAAAAGGCAGTAGCTTTCTAATCTATGCCGTGGCGCCCAACACCAGCAGCAGCCCGCGCACAGGCACACTTACTGTAGCGGGATTTACATTCACGGTATCGCAAGTCGGCAACCAAACCCCCGTAGCAATTATTGCGGCAGACAATGGCTACGAATTTTATTTTAACGGCAGTCTCAGGGCGTCCGTGAGTAATTGGACACAGGCGCAGAGCTACAACTTGCAACTGCAACAGGGCAAGAACGTCGTCGCGATCAAAGGAATAGACCTGGGAGGGATCGGGGCTGTGCTCGCCGAGGTCCAGGTCGGGGCAACACGAATGGGCAGCAACGTGAGTTGGAAGGTGAGCCTCAGCGCGCCTGCAAACTGGGCGGACGTGAATTTCGATGACAGCGGGTGGGCCAATGCAAGTGAAGTCGGCCCATACGGCATCGGCCCCTGGGGGATAGGTGTGAGCGGCATGCCTCTCGACACGCCCGCAAAGTGGATTTGGTCGGCAGACAACATCGGTCATGACGTTGTGTACGTTCGTCTCAGCTTTAACGAAGGCACCAGTCCGACGCCAGTGGCGATAATAACAGCCGACAACGCCTATGACTTCTATTTCAACGGCAGCTTCAAGGGCTCCGGGAACAACTGGACACAGGCGCAGAGCTACAACTTACAACTGCAACAGGGCAAGAACGTCGTCGCAATCAAGGGCATAGACCTGGGAGGGGTCGCAGCATTGCTGGCTGAAGTTCGAGTCGGGGCGCAGAGAATGGGCAGTAGCGCGAGTTGGAAGGTGAGCCTCAGCGCGCCCGCTAACTGGATGGACGTAAATTTCGACGACAGCAGTTGGGGCGGGGCAAACGAGGTCGGCCCGTACGGCATCGGCCCCTGGGGGACAGGTGTGACTGGTATGCCTTCCGACACACCCGCAAAGTGGATTTGGTCTAGCGATACCGTCAATCACGACATCGTGTATGTTCGTTTCAGCTTTAACGAAGGGACAGGTCCGACGCCTACGGCAACAATAACATCCGACAACGCCTATGAGTTCTATTTCAACGGCAGTTTCAAAGGCTCCGTGAGCAATTGGACACAGGCGCAGATCTATAACCTTCAGCTACAGCCGGGCAAGAACGTCGTGGCTATCAAGGGCATAGACCTGGGCGGGATCGGGGCTGTGCTTGCCGAGGTCCAGGTCGGGGCAGCAAGAATGGGTAGCAACGTGAGTTGGAAAGTGAGCCTCAGCGCGCCAGCAAACTGGATGGATGTGAATTTCGACGACAGCAGTTGGGCTGGAGCAAACGAGGTCGGTCCGTACGGCATCGGCCCTTGGGGGACAGGTGTGAGTGGTATGCCTCTCGACACGCCCGCAAAGTGGATTTGGTCGTCAGATACTGTCAATCACGATGTCATATTCATCCGATTTAGTTTTATGAACTAGTGTCCCATCGCAATGATTCTGGTGGTCCAGAGATCGAATTCATTGCGAATAACCTGGCAGGGCGCTCTTCAGAGGCTTGGAATCAGTCTTACACCAAAGCTCTGAGGGGCGCCCTGTAAGCATCTCGCGCCTTCGCGCGAGCCACGTCATAAGGGTTGAACTCAATAACGGCCCTGTGTGATTATTAGACCTTATTAGAAATGAGGACAAATTTTTGTTTCTAATAATGTCTATTGAACATTATTGCGAATGTTGTAACCCGGGAATCGCTTTACAATCCAGTTGAAAGTTATCCCTTATGGCGGACCAATGGCTCAGGGCGGAGCCGATGTCTGCGCTTGATAATTGCCTGTCTTTTGTCTCAAAAGTCGAAGGGGTTTAAATGGAGAACGGGCTGCTGCAAACTGACTCTGTCTCAAAGGCCGAAGCGAAAGACTCCGCATTGAAAAGATTGCTAACGAAAGCCATCATGCCGGTTGCAATACTGCTGCTGGGCGTCCTTCTTGTTGCGCCTTTCTTCTTTAAACACAGCCGAACGACCCCGGAAGGCAAAAGAGAGCTTCGCCCAATAACGACGCACGACATGTCGAACCACGTTCATAACATGCAGCAGTTCGATAAATCGTTGCGAGCCGGAGTGCTTCAACCGAGGTGGTTTTCCGAAGTCAATAACGGCTATGGTTCGGCGACCTTGAATTATACCTATCGTAGCTTGTACTACCTCACGTCGCTCGGCCATTTCCTGACTGGCGATTGGTGGTGGGGGGTCTTTCTGGTCTGCGCATTCGCCCTTGTAGGGTCAGGGCTCTCGTTCTACTACTTAGCTCGCCAGTGGTACGGCAAGACGGCAAGCATAATCGGCACGCTCCTTTACATGCTGCTGCCCTACCACCTGCTCAACCTTTACTGGCGCGGGGCGTTGTCAGAGTTTCTGGGCTACGTCCTGCTCCCGCTTATCATGCTCTTCGCCTTGAGACTGGGCAGCATGGGGCGACTCAGGCATTACGCGCTGTTTGGTCTCTTCTACGGCATTTACTTGCTGACACACATGCCTACCGGCATCCTTTTAACCTACACACTCGCGTTCTTTGCTGTCGTGTGGACCGCGAAAGAGAGAGATTTGAAGGTAGGGTTAAGGCTTGCTGCCGGAATGACAGTCGGGCTTATGCTCAGCGCGACATACTGGCTTCCGGCGGCGCTTGAGACAAAAGATGTTTACGAATACGCGACGGACCTTTTTCCTTACCATCGTCAATATATCACGCTGATTGGCGAAGGCGACTATTTTACAATGATCGTGAATTACATGTTTGTCCTCCAAGCCATAGCGCTCATCTTATGCGCGAGGATTCTGTTTGTAGTCAAGCGAACGGAGGACGAAAAAGGAATATCATCAAACGATAACACGATCGCCCGCCGGCGCTGGGCGGTTTCAAGCATGTCGATTCTGCTCGCAGTGACGACGCTCTTTATGAGCACGTCATTCTCGGTCTACATATCGAAAATGCTGCCCAAGATTCAACTCGCCACGCCGCCCTGGCGGTGGTTTACAATTGCCAACTTCTTTCTCTCTCTGCTCGCCTGCGCCGCAATCGAGCGCCTGCGCGGGTACCGTGCGCCGGCTACGAAAAGGATATGGGCGTATCGTGCGGCGCTGGGCGCGGTGGTTGCTTTGAATATCTATTTTGCTCTCTCTTACGTATTAGTGGCCGCGCTTTCAAACGGTCCACAGCAAGTCTCATATCCTTACGTCGAAGATAGCTTCACCCCAAAAGGATCTACGCGCCCACAGGATCTTCCAGACACGCCGCCGGTGACGTTCAAGCCCGAAGGCGGCGCGGTTGAAATAAAGCGCTGGGAACCGCAGTACCGCGAGATGGCCGTGAGGGTCACGTCGCCCTCAGTCATGCGGTTAAAGACCTATGCCTTTCCGGGGTGGAAGGCCGAAATCAACGGGCAGGAAGCGAAGCTCTTGAGTGATAGAGACGGGGTTCAGATTCTCGCGCTTGATCCTGGCATACACCAGATCAAAGTAGCTTTTGTAAATACGCCTCCGCGAACCGCAGGTACGGCTCTATCAACCTTCGCCCTCCTTTTTATCTTAGGTCTGATCGGGTTTGATTATTACAGAAGAAGAAAGCGCAGAGGCAAATCCGCCGAAACATCTCACCACACAGACACGGAGGACCTGGAAGCGGCGCAGAGCGAATAGTATTTCTCTGCGGCGAATCTTCTTGCGTCCATTATGCAATCACTTGATCCACAATTCGTGGACCCAGCCTTCCTGCATGATCCGGTCCCCTTCGATTATTCTGACCTTATTCTTTGCCGTAGCTATCTCAAGTATCCTGACGCGAGTGTTATTCGGAACCGTGAAGACCTTTCCCGATTCAATGAGACGTTCAACACCACCATCGCCGTCCGAAGAGAGCGCGGTAATCAGATCGGAGAAGGCTTTCTCATCGACAGAGAGCATTATAGAGTTGCGACCCTCTATGAATAATCGCGCATCTGAGCCTACGGCGCGGTCCGACGCCTCCGTATTGATTGAGCTGTTCTTCGATGAATCGGGCTCGCCGCTTGAGACGCAGCCTGAGAGGTTCGGGGATGAGAGAAGAATCAAAGCGATGAGGGTGATCCTTTTGCCCATAATCAATTCATGCAGCAGTTGACTATGCGGTCGATCACCTCGCCCACTATCCGGTCGGGCGTAGAAGCCCCGGCCGTCACTCCTATGGTGATATTCCCTTCCGGCAGCCAACCCTCGGTCACTACCTCCTCCAGCTCCCCGACGGGTTTGTGGCGGATGAGAGAGGCCGACAGTATGCAGCCGCTCTCATTGATGTGAAAGGCAGGTTTGTGCAGGGTTGAAATCTCTGCGAGGTGGCCCGTGTTGCTGCTGTTGTAGCCGCCTATGATTATCATCAGGTCGACGTCTTCCTGAACCAGCTTGATGACGGCGTCCTGACGGTCCTGCGTCGCGCTGCATATCGTGTCGAAGTGGCGGAAGCGGTCGGCCACCTCATCCGCCCCGTACCTTTGCTCGATTGCCTCGCGGAACATCTCGGCTATCTCAAGCGACTCGCTGCTGAGCATAGTCGTCTGATTGGCCAGCCCTATGCGCGCCAGATCGCGGTCGGGGTCAAACCCGGTCGGGCAGGCGTCCGCGAACCGGTTCAGGAACTCGGCCCTGTTTCCGCCCTCGACTATGTGGCGGCAGACGTAGGCGGCCTCTTGCTTGTCATAGACAATCAAGTAAGTCCCCGATTCGTACTTCTCGGTTTGAGAGCTTGTTGCCTGCGTCTCTTCGTGGACGTGTTTGCCGTGGATGATCGCGGTGAACCCTTCTTTAGCGTATTTTTCGACGCGCTTCCAGACGGCTATGACCGAACCGCAGGTAGTATCGACGACGAGACAGCCTTTCTGCTGGAGCGCCTGATACTCTGCGACCGGCGCCCCGAATGCCGGGATCATCACTATGTCATCGGCAGTCACTCGCGAGAATCGGTCCTCGCTATCCGCAGAAGAGTCTATGAACTCGATACCCATTTCGCTCAGCCGTGTGTTGACGCGCGGGTTATGGATAATCTCGTTCGTGAGAAAGATTCTTCTATCCGGGAATTGCCTGCGGGTTTCGTAAGCGAGGTTCAGGGCGAAGTCTACGCCGTAGCAGAAGCCGAACTCTTCGGCGAGGCGAAAAGTCAGCCGACCCACCGTCAGCGTGTGACCCTGGCTTTTGACCTTCTCGACGATCGCGCTGTGGTAGTCGCTTATCAGCGTCTCGCGGATTTCGCCTTTGAGTCCGAACCCCCGCCTGACAACATTCGCGCGAGGTGCAGCAGAGGCGTCGCCTTTGTGCGTTGCGTTTTTAATTTCTATTGATCGATCTTCCACTTGATCGAGTGTAACAACCGCAATATTGGAATGCAACAGGGTTGCCGCCCGCCGCTAGAGCTGCAAGACCGCTTTCGTCTCAAGCGCGGAAACCTCTATCGACAACACCCTGTTTGACTCGTCCGCGATGACTTCCGCTTCATACCCGTCGCCCAGAATGACAATGAAGCGGTTTGCCCTCAGCTTCTGTCCTCCGGCGTTGAAAGTGGTCCTATCTTTATACTCGACTTCGGCGATGTACTGTCTGAGGCCCGATTGTGGTGTGATTGCGGGGAAACTCTGCGCGCCCCTCTTATTCAAATTATAGCGATTAATCAAGAGGCCGTAATGATGCCAGACATTCTTGTCCAGCAGCACTACGTCTTCGCTCACCTCAATAGTCCGCTCGCTCCTGCGGCCGTATGCTTCGATGACTACGTTTGCCACGCCCGCCTCAAATAGCAAAGTGTACTTCTGGGTGCGGCCGCCGCCGCTGCTCTCCATCTCGTATCGGAAGGGTCTTGAGCCCCTCAGCTCTGTCGTCACGATGAGTTTCTCCGCCTGCCCGCCGGACGTAATTTCTGTCGTGGATTTTATGATCAGATTTTGAGCCGTGGCCGCCTGCTCAAAGCGCTCGACCCCCGCCCGTTTTCCGTCCACCAATATAGTGTATGAGCCGGCCATAGGCATGCCGGGCTGTGTCTGTGCTAGCAGTATAATTGTGATCAGAAATATAATCTTCACAATCATCGCAATGCGAAATCCTCTCAATATCTTTTGTTATACTTTACCTCATCAGTCTCGCAGGTTGACAGGCCATGACGCGCGCGATAACATTTCCTTCACTGAAAAAACGTCTGGTAGACCTTAATATCACACTACAAAGCAAGGGATTAAATGGGAAGGAAGAGACAACCGCATTCGCGCAAGGCAGAAGAGGCGAAGCAGTGGTCCGGCTTTAGCTTTTCACGACAATGGGTCATCGGGTTAATTCTTGGAGTCACCTTTCTGGCCTTCGCAAACTCGATCTTTAACGGGTTTGCTTACGACGATCAGGAGCAGATACTCGGGAACGAGTTGATCCGTGATTTCTCTAACCTACCTACCGCGTTCACAAATGAGGTATGGTTCTTCCGCTACCTGCAAGACCAGGACCCCAACAAGCAGGCGGGGCCGACTACGCCTTATTACAGACCCCTGTTTACCGTCTACCTGATGGTCGTCTGGAACCTGTTCGGGGCGTGGCCGCAGCCGTGGCACCTGCTCAACGTGTTGATGCACCTGATAGCGGTCTATTTCGCGTTCCTGATACTGGAGAAGATAACCGGGGATTTGCGTGTGGCGGGCATCGCCACGATACTGTTCGCAGTCCACCCGCTGCGCGTCGAATCCGTAGCCTGGATAAGCGGGGTAACGGACCTGTTCCTCGCCGTTTTTCTGCTCCCCTCGTTCTACCTTTACATGCTATTCAGAGAGGGGGATTCGACGCGGTGGCGACTGGCGTCCCTGTTCGAGTCGTTGTCGTTCTTGCGGAGTATAATATCTTGGATCGGGTCGTTGTCGTTCTTACGACGAATGGTATCTTGGATTGGGTCGTTCTCGCTTTTACGGCGAATTGCGTCCCTGATCGGGTCGTTCTTACGACGAATAGTGTCTTGGGTCTGGTCGTTGTCGATCTTGCGGCGAAGGGTGTACTTGGCCGGGTCATTATTGCTCTTCTTGCTTGCCGCGTTCTCGAAAGAGCCCGCCGTCGCGCTGCCGGTATTCATAGTCGCCTACGAGGTGTTCATCATTAATCGCGGCGAGGGCCTAACAAAGAAATTCGTGCGGGGAGCGCTTTATGGGTTGATCTTCTTCGGCGTATCGTTTGTCTATTTTTGGATGAGGTACAAAGCACTCGGATTCGTATTTCATCACACAGGCTACACGAAGCACCCGTTCGACGCTGTGGTCTACACAATGCCGCTCGTCCTTTGCAAGTACCTGGCGCTCTTGATATGGCCTTTCTGGCCGGTCAAGCTTTCGCTCTTTCATGCGACGTATCTTGTCCGCTCGCCGCTCTCGCCCAGATTTATCCTGCCGCTGCTCGTGATCCTAGCCATCGCGTACACGCTCTGGAAACTGCGCTCGTCGCGCGTAGCCAGGTTCGCCGCGCTGTGGTTCGCGATACACTTGCTGCCAGTGCTGAACCTGAGCGCGTTCGCGGAAGATTTCATGGTGCAAGAGCGATACGTCTACATCCCGTCAATCGGTTTTTCATTGCTGTTGGCCTTGGCGATCGTGAATATTCCTTATGAGAGACTGATAGGCTCGTACAGTCGACTACAGATACAGAAGGCAGTAATCGCGCTGCTCGTGCTGGCGATGGGGCTGACGACTGCGATGCAGAACAGGGTGTGGGCGGACGATATGACTCTGTGGGAATATGGGGTCGAGGCCGCGCCCGAACAGACCATGCCGCATTACATCCTAGGTCACAAGAACATAGTTCGTAATGACCAGCTCGCGGTCGTCGAAAACTTTGAGAACTATGTGAGGCTCGACCCGAACAACGCCGGAGTCATAGGCAACCTGGCGGCGGCTCACCTGTTCGCGTACGAATTAACTAATGACCGCACTCACATAGACCGCGCAATCGCGCTGAGCGAAAAAGGGTTGAAGCTCACCGATGGAGACGCGCCGCTGTGGGATACGCTGCTGTGGGATACGCTCGGGCGTGCATACACTTTCAACACGGAGCTAAGGAATTACGCGCGCGCTCATTACTTTTTCGACAGGGCTCTGAAGCTTCAACCTGAAAACGCGATGATCATCTTTCATAAGGGCGCGACCTACGTGCTGGAGCAGAAGTTCGACCCCGCGACGCAGTATCTTGAGAACGCGCGCCGCCTGGAACCGAACCTGCCCGATGTCCACAAGTTCCTGGGTTATATCTACCGCGAGCGCAAGCAGAACCAGGAGGCCCTCAACAGCTTCAACACCTATTTGAGATTGATGCCTGACGCGTACGAGGACAAAGAGGTAAGGAAAGTGGTCGAAGAGCTACAAGCGCAGGCCCGCACCGACTCTCCCCAAAGTTAAGCCCCCAAAGTTAAGCGCAGTGACGGCGGGTGGTACGACCCACGGTAGTGGGCCGTACTCAGCCTTTCTACTTGCCGGATTTCTCTTTGATCGCTGCTTCTATGGCGGCCTTCAGCGATTCGCGGCTCTTATCGTGCAAGACCCGGCCGTTGATGAAGACCGTAGGAGTCGAGTTCACGCCTACCCTGATGCCGTCGTTGAGGTCCCTGCGAACTTTATCCGCGAACTTGCCCGAGTCTAGCGCCTCGTCGAATCGCTTCCTGTCCAGCCCAACCTGAGTTGCGTAAGCTTTCAAGTTCGCAACTTCGAGCGCCGACTGGTTCTGAAAGAGGAGCGCGATGTACTCCCAGTATTTTCCCTGCTCGCGAGCGGCCTCCGCCGCCTCTGCCGCTTTGAACGCGAAGGCGTGCTGTTCGAGCGGGAAGTCGCGCACAACGAGTCTCACCTTGTCTCCGAACTCCGCCGTGACCGCATCGAGGACCGGCTGCGACTTGGCGCAGCTCGGGCACTGAAAATCCGTGAACTCGACTATGGTCACGAGAGCGGTCGGGCTGCCCTTTGCGGGCTGGTCGTCCGTGGCGATGGCGTAGCTTGGCGCTTCAGGCTTGTTTAGAAAGAGCTGAATTGTGGCAACCTTGCGAAGCTGATCGGCAAACGCTCCCTCGGCGCGACGCGATTCTTGCTGTTGGAGGTACTGTATGATCTGGGGCTTTAGCTGGACGAAATCACCGTTGAGCCTATTTTTATTCTCATCAAAAAACTTCTGCGCATCGGCCTCCGAGATAGGCTTCACTTTAGGCGTGATTTCCGCTTCCATCAGGGCGCGAGTCGTTATCTTGCGTTTAAGCGCCTCCTGCTCAAGCAGTGTATCGTTGACCTTGAGATCGAGCTGTTGTTTTCTGAGGTTATAAATCGCTTCCTGCGCTTCGAAGATCAGCGGCCGCAACGAGTCTTCGACATCACCGGACGTGATGGGCTGGCCGTTGACAGTGGCGAAGACGCGGGCGCGCGCGGCCTCATTTGCGGGCGGGGTCGTTTCGGCGACGATTACCTTCACGTCCGACGCCGCGCGCAGGCGATTTGCGAACTGGGCTGCCTCCGCCCGCTGGCGCTCGGCCTTCAGGTATTCGATTATATCTTTCTTCACATCATTGAATCCGCCCGAAATCCGGTCCTTGTTCTTATCGTAAAAAGCCTGAGCTTCAGCTTCGGTCGGCTCCTTCGTCTTTGCAATTATCTCCTGCTCGATTATCTTCGTAGTAGTCGTGCCGCGCTTTTTGGCTTCCGCTTCGAGCAGCTTTGAGTTGATCTGTAACTCGAGTTCGCGCTTGCGCGCGTCGATGACCTGCTTCTGCAATTCTTGTATGCGCCTGCTGATGGGGTCGTCAACATCCTTGATCTTTATCTGAACGCCGTTGACGATCGCGACGACTTCGGGCAGAGGCTTCACCTCGCAGCCGCAATCCTCTTTGGCCGCAACGGGCGTTGCGGGCGAAGCGGTTTGCGCCTGCGCGAACGACGCAATGAAAACGAATAGTATAAAGACAGATAATGCTTGTTTCTTCATTGAATCCTCCAGATGAGACGCAGTTTGCCGCCTCTATAATCTCCATCACTCTTTCGGTATTATTCTCTCACTCAATCGCACGTATTGTTTCTTATCGATGTCGACTCCGACTACGTAAGAGCCTGCCGCGCCCACCCGCCGATTGGGGCCGAACGTTATGGGAGGCAGCACGCCCGTATTGAAGTTTCGCAGTTGTTCGAGCGATTTTACAAGCTCGGCGCGCGTCATTCTTCGACTGCTCGCCTTGGTCGCTTCGACGAAGACCTTCGCCGCCGCGAATGCTACTGACTGGAATGCGGGGCTGCGAACCTCTGCGCCGGCCTTTCGAAGAGTTGTAATAAACTCGTTGAAATCCGACGGGTTCGGCAGAGAGGCCGGGTTAGCAAGAAAGGTTCTCCTGGCCACCCCGGCGGGGATTGCGAAGGCCCCCCGACCGACCATCACCGTCGAGCTTACCAGACCCGATTCTAAATTCTGGCGGTCCATCTCACCTGCGAACGCCGTGAAGTATTCCGCCCCCCCGAACAAGAAGATGTAGTCCGGCTTCTTTTGCGCCATCGCGCGGACTGCGGCCTCGGCTGATGGGCTCGCGCCGCGAACAGGTTGCTCGACAGCTATCTCCATCGAATGGAGCTTCGCCTGCGCCCTGAGTCCAGCAAGCGCGTCCTGGTCGAATGCGCTGTCAGTATAAACCACGCCGAGCTTTATGGCCGGGCGGTTATCGCCCTGAGCAGTCTTTGACGCGATGAAATCGACGAGCGCGCGGGATTGATCGCCGAAGCTCGGAAGAAAATAGAAGACGTACCGGTTCGGCACAACGGGCAGGCGGGGCGATAGCGTGACCGGCCCGATGAGCGGCACCTGGTTCTGCTCCAGAAACTGGTTGACCGCGTTGCTCTCCTGCGGCTCAAAGCTCGCGACAAGGGCGAACACGCCTTGCTGCTCGACCAGCCGCCGGGTCGCTTCGAGTGTGCCTGCCGCGTCCCCTTTCGAATCTTCCACAACAAGCTCGACCCTGCGATTGTAGACGCCGCCTTGCGAGTTGATCTCCTTGAAATAGGCTTCCAGGGCCAGTTTTATGTCTTCACCCACTTTCGCAAGCTGACCGCTCAGCGGGAGCGCCGCGCCCACTTTGATGTAATCGTCGCCCAAACCCGGCTCCGCGTCCGCTTCAGAGCCGAGCTTTTTCAGATAAGCGATCAGGTCGGCCATCTGTGGTGTGCTCATCTTGTATAGCGGCATTCCAGGATGGAGTTTTGCGCCCTTGGGGTCCCGGCCCACAGCGATTGCGCGGGAGAGCGTAGCCTCGTCGTAAGGCGGGCGCTCGCGATTCGTTAGCGCGGAGCGTTGCGCTGTCATCAAGGCGGCCCAGGTGATCGGCGGCGGCTGTAGCCCGCCCTCCTTCGTCCCTTCCCCCCTGAGGCCATGACAGTTGGCGCAGGGGAATGATGACGCGGGCAGCTCCAGGTCGCTAGTTCCGAGAATGGCTATAATTTCGCCCGCCTGGCTTTCACCTTTAAGGTAAATCAGCTTGCCGCGATTCTCCTGCTCCGAAAGGCCGCCCGCGCCCTGCCAGCCGGATGCGTCGCTTCCTGCAAGCCATGCCATCGAGGCAACGGCCACAAGAAGCGCTATAATCCTGCCATTCGCGATTCGAGATTTCATCCCTCTGATATTATCGCATCGAAAGCTGCAAGGCTGTTAATGCTTTTCCAGTCATTTCTTCTCAGGCCCTGCCATTTTCAAGACCGCGTCGGCGATCTCTGAGGCCTTAGCCATCGCATGGGTCTTCGTCCATTCGCCCGTCTCCACGTTCCCTATTATCAGAACGCTGCTGTGTTGGAGCTTGTCTTCGGTGTAACCGCCGACCTTGCGGAGCACCAGGTCGACATTCTCTTTCTTGCCGGTCAGGAAATACCAGCCCGGTTTCACCTTAAACTTCTCCGCGTATTTCTTCAGGCTTTCAGGCGTATCGATGGCCGGATCGACGCTGAGCGTTATCATCGTGATGTCGCGGCCTACGCGGTCGCCGAGGAACTGTTGAACTTTAGCAAGGTTCGCGGTCATAGGCGGGCAGACGCCTGCGCAGGTAGTGAAAGCAAAATTGATTAGGACCGTCTTGCCTTTGAGCAGATCGTCAAAGAAGCGGACCTCCTTGCTTTCTTGAGTAAGCAAGACGTGATTAGGAAAGTAAGCAGCGGCCGACTCGGCGGGCGTCTTAGTTTTTTTCTCCGCTTCACCGCGAGTCTCGACTGCCGCCTCTTTGCCCGCCGCCTCCGTGATGACTTTTGTAAGCGTTGCGGGCGTCGCAAGCCCATAAGTTCGCGTCCAGTGCTGCGCCTTATCGTTTCCAACGAGGATCATAGGAGTGTGGTCATTCTTGTCAGCGGCGAACGCCCCGAGCGAGACTAACAACTGGTCTATGTCAGCCTTGCTTCCGGTGATAAAGCTCCAGCCCGGCTGCGCGTTGAACTTTGCCGAAAAGCTCTTGAGCCTCTCCGGCACGTCGGTCGCCGGATCGACGCTCACGGATATCAACGCCACGTCGCGGCCTACGCGGTCCCCCATCTCCTGTTGCACCTTGCGGAAGGTAGCAGTGAGCGGCGGGCAGATCGTCGTACAAGTAGTAAATATGAAATTGATCGCGACGGTTCTGCCCTTGACCAGGTCAGTGTAGAAGCGGAGCTTGCGGCCATCCTGGTCCAGGACCGTAACGTCCGGGATTCGCATCGGCGCCGACTGACTCTGTTCTTTTTCGACGGGCTCTTCTTTCCGGAGAGCCGCCTGCGCGTCGTCGACCTTCCTCAAAGCCATCTCGCATTTTGGGCAATTGCCCGGCGCGGATGATTTTACTTCCGCGTGCATCGGGCAGACATATTCTGCTGACTGTTTCTGCGCGGCAAAGACGGTCGCGCCGTCAATAAAGAATGAAGCCGGGGCGACCGTTATTAAGGTTGAGATTATTATTGCTAGTCTTAGTCTGTTAATCATCTCTTGTTTCCTTCGTATCTAAAATGAAACCACTTAGAAAATCGACGGGGCGAACCAGGGTAACAGTGCAATCCCTGTGCCCTGTTACGGATGGAATGAAGCCTACTATCCAGCGGACATGCAGGATAAAGCATAGGAGAGGGTGTTTCACCCTGAAACACCAGGGCCAGAAGGTGATTCACTAGATTACTATTCGACGCCGTTTGCGTCGCCCTTGAGGCCGAATCTCTTCAGCTTCCTGTAGAGCGTCGGCCTGTGGAGGTTTAGTATCTGTGCCGTCTTCTTGACGTTGCCGCCGGTTCGCTCAAGTGTCTGCTCAATGGCCTCGCGCTCGATCTCTTCGAGCGTCAGGTACGGAGGTATCTCGCACTTGTAGTTTCCAGATCCGCTAACGTGTATGTGGTCCGGCAGGTCATCGGGTGCAATGTGGTCTTCCTGACAAAACAGCACGGCCCGCTCGACGACGCTTTCCAGCTCGCGCACGTTGCCGGGCCAGTCGTATCGACTCAAAAGCACGAAGGCCGGTTGCGATATGCTTCGAATCTTTTTGTCATATTTCTCGGCGTAGCGGTGCAGGAAGAGTTCGGCCAGTAGTGCGAGGTCGTCAAGCCGCTCGCGCAACGGAGGCACCATGATCTTTATCGTGCTGATGCGGAAGTAGAGGTCTTCTCTGAGCGAGCCTTCCCGCATCGCCTGCTGCGTGTCGCGGTTGGTGGCCGCTATCAATCGGAAGTCGACATTGATCGCCTGCTCGTCGCCCAGGCGGCGCAGTTTTCTCTCCTGCAAAACGCGCAGCAGCTTGGTCTGGAGGTGTACAGGCATCTCCGCCAATTCATCCAGCAGCAGCGTCCCGCCCGACACGCTTTCGATCAAACCCCTCTTATCTCGGTCGGCCCCTGTGAAGGCTCCCTTCTTGTATCCGAACAGCTCGGATTCGATAAGGTCGCGCGGGATGGCTGCGCAATTGATGGCTATGAACGGACGGTCTGCGCGGCGGCTCTGGAGGTGAAAGGCGGTGGCGATCAACTCCTTGCCCGTCCCGCTCTCCCCTTCAATCAATACTGCCGCCTCGGAGTCCGCCGTCGCCCTGATCGTTTGATAGATGCGGCGCATCTTCGCCGTGCGCCCGATTATGCCAAAGGCTTCGCTCTCTGCGGCGAGCGTCTGTT
Source organism: Blastocatellia bacterium (assembly GCA_036277095.1). Classification (GTDB taxonomy): domain Bacteria; phylum Acidobacteriota; class Blastocatellia; order UBA7656; family UBA7656; genus DASUNP01. The sequence goes on along the minus strand of DASUNP010000072.1, from coordinate 93,421 downwards.
TGAGCGCACGGTTCTCGTTCTTGATCGCGCGAAGCTGTAACGCCCTCTCCGTCAGCATCATCAACTGGTCGGGAGTGAACGGCTTTTCAAGGTAATAGTACGCGCCCTTTTTTATCGCCTCTATAGTCACGTCGAGCGAGCCGTGCGCCGTCATCAATATTACTTCCGTCTCCGGGCTTGATTCTTTGATTCGGTCGAGGAGGTCTATGCCTGTGCCGTCGGGCAGGCGGAGGTCTGTAAAGACGAGATCGAACACGCCCTCGCCCAGGAGTTTCAAAGCGTCGGCCACAGTCCCGGCCGTCTTCACCTCCTGGCCCAGGTCAACAAGTATTATCTCGAACGCATCGGTGACGCTCGCTTCATCATCGACTACCAGAATCCTGCTGCCTGACTTCATTCGGCTCTCTCACCTCCGGCGGTAGTTTAATCTTCGCACAGGTCCCCTCACCCACGCGGCTTTCCAATTCGATTGAGCCGCCGTGAAGTTGAATCACTTTCTGAACGTAGTACATTCCGAGCCCCAGCCCCTGGCTCTTCGTGGTGTAGAAAGGCTCGAACACGTTCTTCAACTGGTCCTCCGTCATGCCGACTCCCGTGTCAGAAATCTCTATCCCAATCGAGTCCGGCGAGCAGTACGTCGAAACCCGCAGATCGCCCCCGTCGCGCATCGCCTGTATCGAGTTGAGCAGGAGGTTGAGCAAGGATGATCGCATCGAGGCCTCATCGATCATGACGACGGCCTCTTGTTGCTCTGCGCTCCCATTGCCCGTAAGGTCCATGCTCACGCTCACCTTTTTGGAGCTAAGCTGCGGCTCCAGAAGTTGAAGCGCTTCGGTTACGATCTGGTTAAGGTCGGACTTGCGGAGCTGGAGCGTGATGGGGCGAGAGAAGTTGATAACCATCTCGACTGTTTCGGAAAGGTGCTTGATGCCTTTGATGATCTTGTCGATGAGCGACATCTCGGCCGCACCTATCTTCCCCTCCACCTTGCCCTTGAGGTGGAGCGAGTAGAGGCTGAGGCCCGCGAGCGGGTTTCGGACCTCGTGCGCCACCTGCGCGGCCATCCGACCGAGGGCGGCTATCTTCTCGTTATGCGCGAGCTGCTCTCGCAACTGGCGGAGCGACTCTTCGTTCTGACGCTCGGACGTAAGGTCCCTGATTATGCACAGGTAGCCGAGCAGCTCTGCGTCGGACCTGCGAATTGGCGTTACCGCCACCGCCGAGGCGAACCTGCCGCCATCGGCTCGCGCCAGCTCGATCTCCATCCGGCAAAGACCCTTCACTTCGGATTCGTGCGCGCACGCCAGGAAGGGCCTGTCATCCGCGTTAAAACGCTCGTCGCGCACGAGCACCCTCGCCTGCGTGCCGAGCATATCGGCTGACCTGTAGCCGAGGATCAATTCCGCCCCTCGGTTGAAGAGCGTCACCCGGCCTTGTCTATCGATCGCGATGATGGCGTATTCTGTCGAGCTGTCGAGCACTGTGTTGAGGAAGCTGTGCGCCTCGGCCAGCTCGCGCGTGCGTTTCTCGACGAGCGCTTCCATCTGCTCGGTATGCCTTTTGTTTTCGAGTTCCAGGCGTAGCCTGTCTTCGGTCAACTCTTTCTTTTCGACGGCCCGATTGACTGCGCGCAGGAGCGTGTCTTTCGTCACGGGCTTTGATATGAAGTCGTACGCGCCCGCGCGCACAATTTCGGGGATCTGCGAGATGTTCGGCTCGCCTGTAATCATTATGACAGGGATATAGGGCTGGCGTCCGCTGATATGCTTTAGCAATTCGATCCCGCTTTTGCGCGGCAACACAATATCGACGACCGCCGCGTCGACCGCGTGCGTTTCGATCGCAGTCAACGCGCTGTCAAAATCTGTCGCGGCGACCGTATCGAAGCCTTCACGCTTGAGAAGCTCCGCCATCGTCCAGCGGATGTTCGGCTCGTCGTCGACCAGCAAGACCCTGGACATACTCGACCTCCTCGGAATCTGATGCCGGCAGCGTCACGACAAAGCGCGTGTGGCTGCCTTCCTCGCTTTCGACCCTTATCTCTCCGGCGTAATCTCGAATGATGCCGAAGCTTAGGCTCAGCCCGAGCCCGGTCCCGCCGTCGTCTCTTCGGGTTGTAAAGAACGGGTCGAAGATCTTATCTAGGTTCTGTTGCGGTATGCCTATGCCGTTGTCGAAGAAGGCGATCTCGACATTTTTTTTACGGGCCGTATCGCGGTTGCGAGCAGTTATGCGAAAGACCTTCGGATCGACATCTCTGGCCTTCAGCGCATAAAAAGCGTTGCTCATCATGTTCACCACGACCTGGCGCAGCCGCGACGCGTCGGCCAGAACGGGCCGGACATCTTCGGCGAGATCAATCTCAAGAGTGATTCCCGCCTTCTCAAATTGATGGCCGAACAGCGCGATTGAATTATCGATGACCTGCCTGATCTCCACCTCAGTCGGCATATGCGGGTCCTGGCGGGCGAAGGTCAGGAGGTTTCGCACAATGACGGCTATGCGCTCGCCCTCCTCGATTATCCCGTCTACCATTTGCCGCTCTGTCTCGTTGCGGGCCACGCCATCATCTTTGAGTAGTTGGGCGAAGTTTATGATGCCGTTGAGAGGGTTGTTGATCTCGTGCGCCACGCCCGCCGACAGCTCTCCGATCGAGGCGAGCTTCGAGGACTGGAAAAGCTGGCGCTGCATCGCCTCGCGCTCGCGCTGCAATTTTTTGCGCTCCGTCAGGTCGTGTATTATCAGCGTCAGCAGCTTCTCTTCGCCCATGCTCAGGACGCTACACGAGAGAGAGACGGGCAGTAGCCCTCCCGACGCGGTTCGAAAATCGACTTCCTTATGATCGCCGAGCGACAGGTCTTCGGGGTGCCGGTCGGATTCCTCGCAGGCGAGTTGCTCAAGCAAAGCGCGCGCGGACAACGGTTCTTTGTCCGCAAACAGCTCATCGACGTGTTTACCGATAAGCGCCGGGGGCTTGTAACCTAGAATCTCAGCGAACATGTTGTTCACGTCCAGTATGAGAAAGTCTGTAGCACGTACTACGCCTATGCCGTCGCTGGCATGCTCGAACAGCGCGCGGTAGCGCTCCTCGCTCTCGCGCAGCCTGCGCTGTTGCTTATCGACAAGCCGCAGCAGGAGCGTGACCACGATCGCATCGACGACGACCGAGATGAAGAAATGCTCGATCCGCTGCGCCACCTTCCACGCTTTTTCAGGGTTGTTCGGGTAATGGCGCTGAACGTAATCATAGAGCGGCGACATCAACAGCGCTTCCCACGCGTAGACGACGGCAAGGGTCAACACAAACGTCAGCGCTGCGAAGAAGAGAATGAGCTTGAACCGGTTATTCCCACTCTCGCGTGTCGCTCTTTGCTGTTGATTAGGCGATGCCATAAGCTGCTAAGGTCGCTTGAGTCGGTCGAGCAAACAACCAAACATCGGTGGGGTAAACACCGGAAGGTTTTTGAGCGTCTCAATGTAACTAATCTATCGAACGGAACTTAGGTGTGTCAAGCAGTGCTGTTTGTCTTCAGTCTTATTGGTCCACGAAGAACACGAAGGGCCACAAAGAAAGAGAGCTAATCGCTTCGTGCCTCTTCGTGTTTCTTCGTGGATTATTCCGCTTCTCTCTCACCTATCTCGTATCGCCTGCCGCTTGATCGTCAACGACCAGCACGGTGGTTTGCGGCAGATCGTTGAATCGCACTCCCCTGGACGCGATTCGCAACATGACGCTGTAGAGCGCCTTGCGGGGGAATACCTGTGAGATCTCGTACACACCCTCGCCGACCTCCTTCGCCCACTGGCGTTGCTGCCAGACGCCGGGCGGCTCGAAGATCAATACCTCGATGTCCTTGAGTCCCTTGATGGCTTGCTTTGTTACGGGGTCTGTCAGGCGAAATCTAAGCGGAACGGCTTCGCCGGGTTTGAAGCGCGAGCCCTTAAAGACAGCCTCCGCCGCGGTCGTTGTGACGGCCTTGCGACTTGCTCCATCGGGAGACTCCGCAATCTTTACCTCAAAGCAATTGACTACGCGAGGCTGGTCTACGAGCAACGGAACGTCGAACAGACCCGCCTGCTTGAGCTTCACCGCAGAGGTGTAGACGCCCGGTGCGGTTTCGGACAGGCTGCGGTCTATCAACATCAGCGCGTGGGGCCTGCGCTTGTAATTCTGAAACGTCCCCATCGGCACGTTCATACCCTCGACGTAGTAATAAAGCATCTGGTCGGGAGCATTTGCGATTATTGCCCCATTGCCCTCCGGGGTCGGCGCGATCATGTCGGCCACGCCTATCTCTTTCGGCAACACGTTAGCCGGCTGACGCCCCGCCTGAATCTCAACCGTGGGCACCGTCCCGGTCTTAGCGACCTGGTTCAATTCAATGAGAGAGAACTTTTCAGAGCCCGTCCCGCGAATGTAGGCGTATCTGTCTGTGAACGTCACCTGGTCGGGGCTTTTAGCTACGCGACTCTCGCCGACGACAGTGTTTGTCGAAGCGTCGATGACCGACAAAGTGCTTTCGAGCTGGTTGATGGCAAATCCATACCGACCGCTCGGGTCGAACCTGAGCGCCACGACGCCGCGCTTCATTGGGATGGTCTTTATGACTTGCTGGCTCGAAGGGTTGAGCACGCTCACCGCCTCGCCGTTTAACGCGGCGACGTAGATGAAGTTGCTAGCGCTGCTGTATGCGACCGGAACGGGCGTTTTACCGACGGCGATGTCGGCCACCTTGACTAGCGTCGCGGTCTCTATCGCCGTAACAGTATCGGCCTCGCTGTTCGTCACGTAAGCGAAGCGGCTGTCGGAAGTGAAAGCGATTGTGTGCAATCCCGCGCCGACGGGGACCGTAGCAGCGAGCTTGTTTGTCTCGGCGTCAATGACGGCGACCTTCGCCGAGCCATCCAACCCCACCCAGACCTTCCGGCCATCAGGCTGGATTGCGATCCGCATGGGCTTAACTTTTTCGCCCACGGGAATCATGCTCACAAGCTTGCGCGTCAAGGTGTTGATGACGGCTACCGATGAGAGTTCGGGCAGCGTGAGGTAAAGGAGGTCCCTGTTTTTTGAGAGCGCCCAATCAGCGCCCGCGCCCGGCAGCGGGATGATGCTTTCAAGCTTTGTGATATTGAACGACACCTGCGGGTTGATGAAAGTCACGGTGTTATCATGGTTGAGCGTGATTAGAACATAATTATTAAGATCGATGTCCGCGCGCACGCTCAACAGCCCGCCCATGAAAGTCCTGATCCTATCCTTGCACTCGGCCTCGTTGGGAGCGCGGTCGCTGCTGCGCTCGCTAATCCAACCTTTCGGATGAAGACCTGTGATGGGCTGGCCCGTGGTTTTGTCTTTGACGCTGAACTCCAAAACGGCATCCGCGCCTGCGACCAACCCCTGTTGCTTGCCGTCCGCACCGGGAGTCGCTTTCATAGAAAAGTCTACGATGACGCCTTCCTTCTCAAACCTGTGCGAGACAGCGTTCGGGGCCGGGGCAGCGGCTTCGCCTTTGACATCTTTGGCTTCGCGCTTTATGTCTTTAGGCCCGCCGATCTGTGCGGTCGCAACCGAAGTGGCTCCAAAGATCAGAGTGAATGACAAAGCTATTGATGAGATAAACGAGATCACTTTCTTGATTCTACAGTTTTGCATAATCGACCTTAATTCGCGGAGGTGCCTTGACCGTGGCCCCGGCAAGGCCCCCCGCTTTCTGCCCGCGCATTTAAGCGCAGACATACCTTTGCGCCGCAAAGCGCGCAATTTATTAGCGCCCTATTCTGGACTATGGTTTAAGAATCGGCTTCTGATTACTGAGTGTAATCTAGCCGTTGAGGGCCAATCAAAAACTTGGCCGGGCGAGCATTGGTGAAACCTTGTTTATTATAAAAGAGTATCTATGAAATGAAACGGCTTCTGATGCTCGCCCGGCTTATGAATCCACTGTGCTTATCTAAGCAATCTTACTTGGGCAGAACCTGACGATTCTGAAAGTTCGCCTCGCAGAATGACTGGACAGCCGAAGCGCTGTCGACATTGACTGCCGGGTTGATAGCTTCAAACTCGCCGGCGAACTGATCGTTCGGGTTCGTGAAGTAGCCGCAGTTGACTACCGTTGTTCTCTTGGTCGTCTTCACGCCTGCCTGGATGGTGCCGGTCGCGACGACCTGACCGCTGGCGTCGACAAAATCTATGTCCGTAAATGTATACTTGACGGCAGTAGCTGCGTACGCCGAAGCAAGGAGGAATGCTCCCAGAATCCCTGATAATAAAACACGCTTCATGTGAATGCTCCTTTTCCTCTAGTTATTCTTGAACCCCTGAAGGTCATTAAGATTATCAGCGATGATTTTGCTGACGGTTATCAATAGAGCAAGCTGTGTGCCTCATCGCTTTGCCTTCAAGTGATGTTTTATAAACGTTTATATGTGTGGCTGTGCAAGGGGGTGTTTCAGAATAAAACAACCGGCGTGGGTGATGTTTCATAGCATTACCCGCGCCGGTCAAAAGCAGGGACCGAAGAAGAGCTCCTCCGGTCCCAGGGAAAAGGAATGGCATTTACGGAGTCACGCGGAAGATGCCCCACAATCCGCCGCCTGAGTACTGGAACGCCTCCTGCGAGCGGTAGAGGTAATCGCCCGGAATCCTCATCAACCCGCCGGCCGTCGTCAATATGTTCAGGTGGCGAGTCGCAGAGATGCCGCTGTAAGAACCGACTTCGAACGTGAGCGGGTTGTTGCCCAGCGTAGTCGAGTTGTTCTGCCACGGCTCGAACTGCCAGTGATGGCCGAATACCGTAAACGCGTGCTGGCGCGGGTGGCCCGCCGCCTGCGTGATGCGGAAGCGAACAGGCGTTCCCGCTTTAGCTGTGAAGATGGGCGTTTCAGGATCGCCGCACGCGCCGCCGCATCCGGGGTTATTCATGTTCGAGCTGTGAACGTTCGAGAAGTCGAAGTTGTTCTGATCCTCAAGACCGAGGTCTATCGGGAATCCTAACCGCGCCCAGAAAGGCTCCGTGCGGTAGTTGAACGCCTTCATGCCCGAGTCTTCCGAATCGTCAGCTTCGACAATGTTCTTGAGCGGCTGACCGTTCTGCTGAAGGCTCAGGTCGTCTTGATACAGCACAGAGAACTCGCGGAACAGCACCGAGCCAGCAGAGTTCTTCACGTCCGCAGTCGCCTTGCTGTCGCCGACCGTAGTCCACGTCGTGCCGAACGGCTCGATGATGAGCTGCCCGATCAGGCCGTGAGAGCTGTGCTTGATCACGTCACCTATGTCGCGCAGGTTGGTAGCGCCGAACTCGATGGGGGAGGCAACGAGCTTGCCTTTCGAATCGAACTTGCGCTCGCCTGCATACCACGTGTAGGAGAGAGATTTGCCGGGCGCGACCGTCGAATTCTCGTTGAACCCTACGTTCGAGCCGTCCTCGATGAAGGTGTTGACCGACAAAAGCTGTGAGTGCAAGCTCACGCGGTTCGACGCCTTCACCTGGTTGAAGTTGAACTTGTTGACGATCATCGGAAGCATGTTCCAGCTATCGTCCTCCGGCAAAACTTCGGGCAGGTTATTGCGAAGCGTCACGCCGATGCAGTCGCCCGCGTTCGCTCTGAGAATCAGAGGCTCGGGCTTCTTCGCGCCGCTTCTCAGAGCCGCTATTTCGCTCGTCTCTGCGAAGATGATTGCGTTCGGGTCCTTGATGCCGAAGCGCTGGTTGTAGACCAGAGCGCCTCCGGGCAGCAGGTCGCGCGCCAACCATGCCTCGACAAAGAACTCGCGGAACGGCGAGCCTTGCGGACAGACAGTCGACGAAGTCTTGACCTGCCCGCTCAGGTTGTTGGGCAGATAAGCAAGGCCGGGTTGAGTGCCCTGGAACGCGCGCAACAATCCCCACTGTCCGTCCCACAGGTTGTCGGTAGTTGCGGACGAATAGAGATAGTCGACGCCCTTCGTGGGCGAGTTGTTGTTCTGGGACAGAACGCTTTCGAGGATGAACTCGAAGTGCTCTGATATGCCTATCTGCTGCGAGTTGTTCCAGCCGGAATTGTTGGGCGTCGGCTGACCCGGCGTGCCAGGCTCGAACAGCCACTTAACGCCGTGCATGTTAAAGGCGTGCTGCTCTTCCTGCGCGCCCTGTATCAATCGAATCTGAACGCGGTCGCCTTCATACGCTCTCAGAATCGGTGTGAAAGGATCGCCGTGAACTTCAGAATCGAAGACGTTCGCCATGTCACCGGCAGCGCCTTGCTTCTGAACAAAGTCGCCACCCTGCTTTTCGCCTATGCGCAGAGGTATAGGCTCGTTGCGATAGTTGACAAGCTGTGTGCCGGGATCAGCCGCCGAGATTGCTTCGGGCAGCGGGATCGGCGTCGGCTCGATGGCTATCGGAAGGTCCGCTTCCTTGCGTCCGGGAGGATTGACAGGTGTCAGGTCCGCCCTGTAGACGATGCCGAAATCTGCGAACGAGAGGTTGAACTCGCGGTAGCTCTTCGCCTGATCGGTCGGGAGGATATTTGCCGCGAATGAAGTCGGGCCTCCATCAAGACGCCCGCCCAAAGCCGAGCCGTCAAGGGCCTTCCACTGAGAGTCGACCGGCTCTACGACCAGCGCGCCGTAAAAGCCGTGGTGCTGGTGAGAGCTGGGGCCGAAGTGATCGTGGGTAAAGACCGTGCGGATCGTGCGGTCCTGGCCCGCGCGGTTGAGCAGCGGGTCAGCCCACCACCGCTGTATGGTCGTCTGCGCACCTACAAAATCACCCACTCCGTTGCCGTCGTGGTCCGGCCCTGCGCCGAACAGCGGGTTGATGACGGGGTGAAGAATCTGCGACCCGCCGCTTGCGTTCTGGAACGCGTTGTTTGCTTCGATGCGCTCCTGAACTTCGCCGGGCGAGAAAGTGCCGTCCTCATAGTTCCAGCCATTGCCCGCGCCGTCCGACGCCGTAACGTCGAACTTCACGAGGTGGATGTGCTGGCCCATCGTGTCTGTCGGAGTGAATATCTGGAAGTCATCCAGGTTCAAAACGTGCGGTATGAGATTAGTCGCCGCGAACGTGATGCAGTCGCCGGAGTTGGCTCTGAAAAAGAGCGGCTCTGGCGTTCTGGTCCCGTTGAGCGTCGGAAGAGCATCCTGCTCAAGCGCCATGATGCGGGCCTGACGGTCGTGCCAGCCTTCGCGGTTCACGGTCATGTCGAACTCTATGTAAGCCGCGCGGTAGTTGCGCGTCGGGACAGTCCTTGTGCTGCTGCCGATCTTGAATGTATCGGGGCAAGGATCTGCGAACGGAGCGCCGGGCTTGGCCGGGCGACCGTTGACTAAGAACAGACCCGATTGGCCGGTCCCCGTGAACGACTGATAAGCCTTTGCGGGCCAGTCATACTGAGTTGTGAAGTTTGCCGCTCCGACGCCGGCGTGGAAATCGATCGCCTTCTTCTCGACGGCGGTCCCGTCGTTCGGGAGCAGCGCGATGTTTGCAGTCAGAAGCTTGCGCGCGAAGGCAAGCAGGTTCGGGTCGCCGTTCTCGGCCAGTACGCGCGCGGCGACCGGGTCGTTGAGCAATTCAGGCTCGATTGCCGCCGGTCCGTCCACTACGGTCGCGGCGAGAATGCGGTGACGGGGCAAGCCCCCATCCTTTTCGATGTCGATAGGAGCTTGCGGAGGACGATGCCCCGCCAGTTCCTGAAGATCGTCTCCGGGCTTGACGCCAATGTAGAACGGGAAGCCCTTGAACTCTTCGGTCGGCATGGGCGGGAGGCCCAGGTTGAAAGCGGTTCCAGCATTATTCTTGATCTTCGCGTTCGGGATCGGGACCACTGCCGGGTTCGGAGTGCCGCCGGCAATCTCCGCGTCGGGCAGGTTGCGGTCGGGTGTTCCCGCTTCAAAAACGTCGTGAACGCGCCACAGCTCCCACATGCCCTGCGCGAAGTGCGGGTAGAGGTGGCAGTGAAAGATCGAGTCTCCTACGGTGAAGTTGCGGTTGCCCGATCCGCCATAGTTGATCTCGTATGTGAATGCCGCTCCGGGCGAGATCGTCTGCGAATCGAGATAGGTCGAGTTCTGATCGCGCGGGCTTTGCAGCCATTGGTGCGCGTGAAGGTGGAAGACGTGAGTCTCCGCGCCTACGTGAATGTTGCGGAAGCGCACGGGCTCGCCCAGGTATGAGTGGTGGACGTTCGAAGGATCGTCAGGGTAGAGCGCCTCGACGGCCTTGCCTGTGGAGGGGTCTTTTCTGACGACCATAGCCGGGTCGCCGCCGGCCCACGATTCAAGGAAGAACTCTTCAAACTTGCACTCGTTGCAATCCTTCGTCGGGCCGATCTTCTTGCGATTGGCGACTACCATCGAGCCGAGGCCAGACGCGCCATAGTTGATCGCAAAGCCGTCACGGACTCCGTGCATAAGCTCAGCGTCAAGCTCAGGGAACGCCTGAACGGCTTTGATCTCGTCGTGAAACAAGACTGTGAATTCGCGGAACGGCTGACCGCAGGTGCTCGAAGGAGGCGCGGTGCCGCAATCCTCGTCAAGCACGCCGTCGTCGTCCGTGATGATGGCATTGATGTCCGTGTGAACTATCTCGTTGGTGGCATCAAGAATGTTGAGGAGGGGCGCGTTATTGGCGTCCTTAGCCTCAAAGTTGATCTTGGGCGTGCCGTTCGGGTTGTTGCCGGCGTTGGCCGTTTGAAGCTGCCCGGCAGTCACCTGCGAACGATACCACTTCGAGTTCTTAGGCTCGACGTTGATCGCGCCGAAAAGTCCGAGGCCCGGCTGACCGCCGTCGCCCTCGCCTCCGGCATTCGCGCCCATCGAGTAGAGCATGAACTGCCCCTGCTTCGCCGCGTACCAGGTGTAGACTTTTGTCTCGCCCGGGGCGGCGAGCGAAGACGGGTTATTGCCAACGTTCGCGCCGTCGGAGGCTATGCTCCCGACGTAGTCCATGCCGTTGACGTGCATGGATGCTTTGCGCGTGGCGGTGGAGTTGGACGGGGGTGTCGGGTTGAGCAGGTTGGTGAAAGTCACCTGCAAACAATCGCCCTCGTTCGCGCGAAGCACGATCGGGCGCGGGCGCTTGTCCTCTCTAAGCTGAACATTCCCCGGCGTTAGAGCCCCGCCCGTGATTGAAACTACGTCACGGCGGAGCGCATACATCATTCCGGCAGGGTTAAAGGCCCCGAAGCGGTTGTAGGTGTAGATCTGGTCGAAGGCGACTACGTCGGCCTTGATCGTCCTGTTGCAAGTCGGCGTCTGCGCCATCGCGGTCGTAACCGTTATTGCAAACAGTATGACGAAAGTGAAACTACAACTGACGAGCTTCGGAAGACTTTTGATCTTCTCCCTTTTCCTTTTTTCCATTTTCGGTTTTGCTCCTCAATTCAGTGTCAATTGTTACAGAGCCGAACCTTTGCCTCACAACCTGAAGAAAGAGAACACGAATAATTACTAGCCAGATTGAGGCTACCTAAACTGTTCGACTCTTGATTTGCGATTAAATAGCCTTCACCAACTGCCGACGGTTGCAGGCGTTTGCTGAGGGCTGTCACACAAAGTGGATTTGATTGCTAACCGGCGCTCGGCGCGCCACAAAGCGAAACCCTCCTTAAGGGAATCAAATCTAATACTACATATGCTGCATTGCGCTCAGGGCCATGAGCGGCTTTGGATGATGCAGGATCATTGCAATCGGCGTTCCCCTGCCCAAGAAGTTGTCAAAGGAGTGTGGAAACGTTTTGTGTAAAGAGCTAAGTAAGATTCATCTCGATAAAAATTGCTGCACTGCTAACTATCAAGGTGTTTCACCGTGAATCACTGCACAGCCTCTGTGATCCAAAGCTTGACAGGGGCAGGTCGTCTTCAACCGATCTGTTCTTCTATCTCATCAGCGGTTGACGCCGTTTCGATTAGAGAAAGAATGTCTGAGGGGAAGAAAGGTTTTGCTAACACCTCAATCGCGCCGAGGCTCTTTGCCTCAACGATGAGTTCCGGCGTTATGTGAGCGGTGATGATAATGACAGGGCGGTCGGGGCTCTTGATCTTTACATGCCGCAGCACGTCGAGCCCTGATATGTCCGGCAGTCGAAGGTCAGTTATAACAACGGAAAACCGCTCCCTGTCGGCCATCTCAACCCCGTCGCGCCCGTTCAGCGCAAGCACTACGCGATAGCCATGATCGTTCAGCACAATAGTGAGCGCATCGCCGATGCTCGGCTCGTCATCTATCAACAAAATTGCTTTAGCCTGTGACACAATTCACCCTGATCCTGATCGAGCAGTGATTACTGGGGATACAACGTACGGTGCATGAAAGCTAGGTGCAATCGCCGTGCCTATCGATTACCGCAATCAACCAAATTAGCATGTCGCCAATAATACTTGCTCAAGTCAAGTGGTTTTGCATCAGATAGGGCATCGGAGTTGATCGACAAGAGATTTGAGCGCTGGTCTAAATTGTTAGTGATTTACGGTGAGATGTTCTATTGCGTAACAGCGAATCGCTCTGATGAAACGTAAGGGCATTAGCTGGCGGTGAATCGACCGGCTAATGCCCTTAACTGATTCGCGGCTGATTCAATCACTGCAAGGTGAAAGAGACCGCTGTCTTGACGTTGGCTCCGGGGTTGTAAGTCGTGTTCGTCTTGGTTACAGAACTCACACGAATTGTAGACGTGCCTTTCCTGCTATTGCTATTGGTCGTCATCTGGAAGAGCGCCCACCCGTTCGACGCGGTGGTACTGGTACGGCTCGCAGAGAGAGCGCCCGTCACGTCCGTCCTTACGGATGCGCCGCCGACTGCTACGTTGTTCTGATCGACGATCAACGCCCTCCAAAAGATCGTCTGCCCTCTTCTGAAAGAGCTCTTAAGATTCCCGTTAGCGTCGGTCGTGATAAGGTTCGCAACGTGCGTTACAACAGGGGAAGGCGGCGGCGGCGGCGGGGCCAGATCACCGTCAAGCACCCCGTCGAGGTTCCTGTCTATGCCCATGCGCGTGCCCGAGCCTCTCGGCACACCCATCGGAGTCAGCACGTCTCCCACCGTTACGCCGTTTCTCAACTGCGTTCGCGTGAACGGTCCGACGCCAGTCCTGTCGGTTTGATAATCGTTCGACGCGGGCCTGTAGAGCAGCCCCATGCGCTGCCCGTTGACCGTCCCTTTAACTATGAGGTCGATGTTGCCTGCAACAGCTTGCCCCTCAAGCAGCGTCCAGTCGTTTGTGACAGCCGTGTTGTTTACGTTGGCCGCAGTCACAGTACGCGCGTAGCCGACGGCGGGAGCCATCCCTGTGTCGAAGCAGAGCAGGAACGCGGTGAGGTTTGTCTTTCTCACAGTGTCATTTGAAAAGTTCTGGAAGACCGGGTTCGATAAGAAAGCAAATAGGCTCGGAACTGACCCATCGTGCAGAATACCGAAGCCCCCGACTGTAGTCGCGCCTCCCGCGTTATTGAAGCTCAGTTTTTGGTAGACGTTTCTGAGTTGCGGAACTTTGAACGCCTGATTCTCTTGAAGCACCGAGGCAGGGATTATCACCCTGTTCGACCCGGGACCCGGATTCGCCGTGTGGCATGTATTACAGGTGATGTTCGACGCGAAGGGCTCGTTTAGAAACGTGTTGCGTCCCGCGCTCGGGTTGCCACCGGCGATCGTCGCCGGAAGCGTGCGATCGAGATTCTGGTTAGGGTTGGGCTGGAACTGAATCGTGTTTATGAAATCGCGATAGGCCGTCATATCTGTGCTTGTCAGCGTGGCCCCGCCCATGAGCGAATTGAACGCGCCGTTAAAATCGATGAAGGTGGCACGGTCGCCTCGCCAGTGAAGCGGATCAAGGCCATCAAGCCCTCGCAAAGTCTGCGTCGTCATCGGGCCTTTCATCGGGTGCATCTGAACCGTTCCGAACGGGCTTGTGACAGACTGCATGTTGCCGCCGGGGTTTCCCAGGTCCCAGGCTAACAAATCCATATCCGAATCTATGTGGCACGCCGCGCACGAGGCCGAGCCGTTGCCCGAGAGCTTTGCGTCGTAAAGGAAGCCGCGCCCATTCCTAATAACCTGAGGCGTCGGGTCGAAGAGGCCCGCGCCCATCTCTCTGACCACAGAGTTTGACGATGTATCGACAACCGAGACGGTGTTCGAGATTCTGTTCAAGACGTAGAGATGCTGCCCCGTCCTACTCAATGCCACGCCGCGCGGCCCGCGTTTTGTCCTCGGGTTGACAGCAGACCCTGTCGACGGGCCGATCTCGATTCGCGCGAGGACGTTCCCGTTTACGTCGAGGCGGGCTACGCGGTCCGTGCCGAATGCGGCTACGTAAAGGAAATTCCCCGTGGGCTCAAACGTCATTGCCGCAGGCTGCGCCAGAGCCGTAGCTTTCGCCTCCAGGTTGGGCAGCACTGTGTAGTCGATAGAAGGGTTCAGATCGAAAGACGAGACGGCTCCCCCGGGCATCAGTATGCGTGTGACTCTGTTGTCTACGAAATGGCCGCGGACGTTAGGCTCAAACTGAACCAGGTTTCGCGCGTCCGTGTTTCCAACGTATAAATCTCCTGTAGTCGGGCGGACCGCTATCCCCAGGTTTATCGTTCCCACGCCGGAATAATAGCGCGCCACCGTCATCGTCCCGACATCGATTTCAGCGACATCGTTATCCGGCATGGTGTAGTTGATGACGCTGGGGTTCCACCGAGGGTCTGTAGCCTCGACGATCAACCCTTCCTGCGGGGCTGCGGGCAGGTTCGGGTTGGTCGGAGGCGGCGGCGCAGGAGCTTTGTCGGCAGGAATGATCGTCGTTTGATTACCCGACAGCGCAAACGCGGCATAGACCCTGCTTCCGTCCGGGCTCACGGCGAGCGCTCGCGGATTCTCGCCTAGAAGAGGTATGGACTTAAGTTGTTGGTGAGTTGACACGTCGAAGACGCGCACGGCATTGCTGCGCGAAACGGTGACAAAGGCTTTGTTTCCTGCGAAAACAACGTCAGCAGGCTCATCCTTAACATAGATGGTATCGATGACTATGCCCTGAGAGACCGACACGATGCTGATGCTGTCGGAAACTTGATTGACCACCCAGGCCTCGTCATTGGTGCGAGGGTTTACCGAGACCGGCTCTATGCCGACGGGTACTTCGGCGATCAGCGCAGGGTTCGACTCCTGCGAAAGATCAAAGACCGAGAGCCGCGCGTCAGGAGTATTGACGGCGAAAAGCCGCGCGCCGTCCGCAGAGACTCGGACCGGGTTGGTTTGCGAGCCTTCAAAGTTTACAAACGAGCTTTGCGGGACCCCGGTCTGTGTGGAGCCCGTAAACGGAAGAAGAGTTGCAAAGAGCATTAATGCTATGACTATGGATTTGAGAATTCTCATGAGTGGTCCTCCTACCCTTATTCGATCACCCTTTATTCTAAATGTGCCGGCTGGTTTGAGGGCTCAAGCCAGCCGGCACAGAATACCTGACTAGCTATGGTTGTGTCACACCGAATGTGCCCAGGTTTGCGCCATCGCTTGCGCGCAGCCTGGTCACTGTGCGGCTGCCGAAATTCGCTACCCAGACGTTGTTCCCCGTGACCAGTACGGCTGAGGGAGTATTGCCCACGCTATAGGTGCCAATCGTTGCGCCACTCGAAGCGTTGAGCTTGGTCACGCTATGGCTGAATTGATTAACCACCCAGACTGCGCCATCGCCGGTGGCGACGCCCTGAGGGCCGTCGCCCACTGCGAAAGTGCCGAGGTTTGCGCCGTCACTCGCGCGCAGCTTGGTCACGTTGTCGCTCTGCGAGTTTGTCACCCAGATGTGTGTCCCGTCGTAGGCCAGCCCCTCAGGAGCTTTGCCCACTGCGTAGGTGCCGAGCGTTGCGCCGGTCGCAGCGTTGAGCTTCGTCACGTTGTTGCTGCCGTTATTAACGACCCAGATGTTGGTTCCGTCATGGGTCAAAGCTATCGGCCCGGTGCCAACGTTGTAGGTGCCGAGCGTTGCGCCGGTCGCAGCGTTGAGCTTCGTCACGTTGTTGCTGCCGTTATTGGCCACCCAGATGTTGACCCCGTCAAAGGTCAGCCCTTTAGGGGCAAGCCCTACCGCGTGAGTGCCCAGCGATGCCCCGTTGGATGCCTGGAGCTTAGTCACGCTGTCGCTCCCGGAATTAGCCACCCAGACTCTCGTCCCGTCAAAAGCGAGCGCCCTCGGCGCGTCGCCGACGGTGAAAGAGCCCAGGACCGATCCCGTGCCTGCATCGACCTTCAATACGCTGTCGCTCCCGGCGTTTGCTACCCAGACGCTCGCGGCAGCGTGGATAACGCTTGAAGGCAAGTTGAGGGGGTCTGACTGGTAAGCCGCCCCGGAGTTCATAGGAACAAGCGCCGCGACGACCGCCAGAACGAGAGCAGCAAAGAGACTCTTGATTGTCAAAAACTTCTTTCCCATTTTCTTCTCCTTTCACACTAGTTATTAGCACCAACTCCGGCTCTGCTACCGATAGCCGGAATCGCACGCGCGCGGCTCACTTCTTTTTCTCGCTCGCGGGCTTGGCTTTTTGTGTGCTGCCATTTTCTGGCTGGTAGTCGGGTGGCGTCTCTAACCACAAGATGCGTTTGATCACGTTCTTGGGTTTAGATATACCTGGAGTCGCTATCCACATGTCCGTCAACTCGTTGCCTATACGCAGGAGCCCTATGTGGCTCTTCGTGTCCTTATCCAGCGCCGGGTCGAGGTCTACGAAGCCCAGCTTGCGCCGGATCACGTCAATGTCGGCGGGCCTGCCGGTCAGGAAGGTCCAGCCCGGCTTCACGTGATGCATTTTGACGTACTCGTTGAGCGCCTTGGGCGTGTCCTGCTCGGGCCGCAGCGTGATCGAGTACATGAAGATGTCCTTGCCGATGCGGTCTTTGAGCAGCTCCTGGACCTTGACAAGGTTCGCCGTTATCGGGGGACAAAGCCCCTGGCAGTCGGCGTACATCATGTTTATCACCACGTGCTTGCCGTGGATCAGGTCGTCGTAGAAGCGGACGGCTTTGCCTTCGTGCGTGCGCAACAAGAAGTTCGGGAAGTAGTTGGCCCGCGCGCCGTGCTTCTTCGGCCTTAAGTCGTCTTCCTTCTTGACGGACTTCGACGGGCTTAAAACGTTTGCTAGCATCTCTCTTCTTTTCATCTTTCGACCTCCTTTAAGGCGCAACTATGTCCCACCGTAGCATCATTGCATGATCTTCATGAATGGTGTTGTGGCAGTGCATTGGGTATTTGCCTACGAAATCCCTGAAGCGCATGAAGAGCCTTATGTTTTCGTCGCCCAGCCTGGCAACGTCCTTCCTGCCGCGTTCGACAGGCGGAGGCGCATTGCCGTTGCGCGAGATTATCTGGAACTCTTCGAAGTGGATGTGAACGGGGTGCTCCCAGCCGCCGGAGCTATTTTGCAGTATCCACCTTTCCGCGTTGCCCTGGATTACCGTGGCCCGCACCTCGTCTTCGTCGAAGATCTCGCCGTTGATAGTCCAGTTGC
Source organism: Blastocatellia bacterium (assembly GCA_036277095.1). Lineage (GTDB taxonomy): Bacteria > Acidobacteriota > Blastocatellia > UBA7656 > UBA7656 > DASUNP01. The sequence goes on along the minus strand of DASUNP010000072.1, from coordinate 75,957 downwards.
CGCCCGAACGGTCGAAGCGCCATTCTCTGATAGCGTCTACGTTTTCGAGTGGCGGGTTGGGTCGGAAGGCCGCAGGCACGCGGCTGTTGTCGCCCGTGAACGGGAGGTTAACCTTGAACTTTATGTTCTCCTGCCCTATTGCAGCTGTCTCGCCCGGCGACAGTATGTCGCCCGTAGGCTTGCGCCCGTCTTCCTGCTCCAGCCGGTTCTGAAGGACGATTTCGTGGCCTTCCCTGCCCGCGAAGTCGACTACGACGTCGATGCGCTCGGCAACGGCTATCCTCACAGAGAACTGATTGAGGACGGGGGTCGGCAACAGGTTGCCGTCGTTTGCGATCACGGTGAAAGGTACGTCCTGGTTCGCCGTTTTGTCGCGGAAGAAGAACTGGTAGAAGCGCGACGGACCCGCGTTTTGCCAGCGGAAGCGGTACTTGCGCGGGCGCACTCGGAAGAAGGGCTGAATCTTGCCGTTAGCTAAGAACTTGTCGCCCAGTATCCCGTCGAGGTTGAACTTGTCGAAGAACAACCTTCCGTTGTCTTCGTCGAACACGCGGTCTTGAAACATTATGGGAACGTCGAACTCGCCGCTCGGCAGCCCGAACTGTGGCGGCGGGGCGTTCTCGTTGTTCGAGTCGAGCTCGTCAAAAAGAATATACATCCCGGCCAGCCCCTTGTAGGTGTTCTGCGCCGTGAAGTCTACGCGGTGGTCGTGATACCACAGCGTGTTCAAAGTCTCCCTGTGGTCCCCGCCCGTCGCGAGGAACTGGTCGTAGCCCGCGCGGATGTTCGGGTAATGATGGTCCTTAAACAGCGGCGCGGCGTAAAAGTCTGTCGGGAAGCCGTCGCTCTCGGAAGCCGTGTGGCCGTTGTGCAGGTGCGTAGAGATCTGCCCCTTGCCGAACCCGTCGATGCCTATGGCCGGGAGGTTATTGCGAAAACGCACGACGTTTCGCTGGCCGTAGAAGCTATGGAAGAGCGGGCCGGGAATCTGGTTGTTGTACGTCCACAGCGTCTGAGGGGGGAGCTGCGGGTGGACTATGTGGCCCGAGGTCTGGGCGGCGATGTTTTGATAAGTTATCGGCGGCCCATACCTCGCCTGAAGCTCGTCCCATCGCTGGTGACATGCGCGCGGCGCTTCGCCGGGGACAGGACACCTGTCGGGCGTAGGCGTGAGCACCACGGGCGTCGCAATCTGCATGCGCGGCATCTCTTCGAGCCACGGATCCGTCGGCGGGCTTTCGGGATCATCTAACGGAATGCGCGCGTACGGGTCGCGGGCGCGCGCGCTCAACCCCCTCTTGGGGATGAGCATGCCCGTGCTTGCGATTAGCCCCATCTTTATCAGGTCTCGCCTGCTGAACCCTTCAGCGATGAGCTCCCTTCTATTCTTTGTAGCGTTTTGTCTCTCCTTTTCGCGTCTTCTATCTCTCTTTGAGATGTATGCCATTACCTTTCTCCTTTCACGTTTCACCGTGTCAAAGATTCAGGTTTGCTACGTCGTCACAGGACTGTTCACAAGGTCACTTTGCGGTCGAACAACCCGTAGCAAATCCTGAAATGGTCTTTTGTCTCACGCTGTTGTAGAGGGCCATCTACAGCAGGCGCTTGCCCGATTGGCCTGAACGTTGTCGGGGACAGATTCGAGCCGCTTGTGGCTTTATACGCATCTTCCGGCGAAGATGCGACCCTCTCTCACGGCAGGAAAGCGACAATGCACGGCGTCACCAACACCCGCAGCGGTTGTGAAGCCAGGGCTGCGGGCGTACCTCATTAGCGATTTAGAAATACCAGTAATTACACTAAGGATTAGAAATCTCACCTCAGGTGTTGAAAGCCAAAGCAGCAGATAGCCTCATTCCCAAGCCCTCTTGACACGTCTGCCTTATCAATCAAACTCGCAACCAGAAACCGACGATTGTGGGTAATCCCACACTGAGAACGAAAGCTAGATCCGCGTATGAGGTGAGGTCGCAGAGACGCCGGTCCGTTTTGTCGCACAGGACAGTGCGATTATTCCCGCGCTAACGGGTGGCAAACTGGCCGGGCGTCTAGCTCGTGGCTCTCTTCGTCCACTGATGAATTTGCTTGAACTACAAAAAAACCCAGAGACCTTGTTCGATCGGGTCCATCTCAGAGACCGTGAGCGCGCTTCGAGTTGGAGGAGAATTCCAGGGCGCGTTTCTTCGTTGATATTCTGAAAGAGCGAAATTAAGGTTGAGGTCGGGCCAGTTCCCCTTCTGACCCATTCAAGGCGCACCTATGTTATGCACCTCACCTGCTGGAGTCAAGCAAAAACTGACTTAGTCCGATTGCCTTTCTTGTCGCCCCACTCGGCGAGGCTGTATACTATCGCCAAACGACGCTAGAGCGTTTAATAAGTCCGAAGCCGCTTCAAAAAACGGCTTTGACTTTCCAAGTGGGATTCCCCAGCATCCTCAACCGTTCGAACAATGGGCTTTTGTGCGCTGACAAAAAAAGTGAAAGTGCGGAGCTGAATTTTTTTTTGCCGCGCCAGGTATTTTTCCAGATCACTGCCGATCATATATTATCAGGCACACTTGTCGAGTGAGATGACGAACGTACCAACCGGGGAGGAGGATCACGATGAGACTAGCCTTTTCCGTAGTTCTTTTACTCAATCTCTTCACAACACTGATTCCCTTTCAGACGGCGAAAGCCACATCCGACATCGTTAAAGCCGACCCTGGCAAGAAGCCCGAAAACAGGCTACAGACTCTGGCGTCTGACGATGCCGCAAAGAGGCGCGGGTCTTCGGTTTTATCGAGGCTGCCCGTCGACTTCATAGAGAACCTTGGCCAGTGGGACGGCTCCGCGAAGTTTGTGGCGCGCAAAGGGTCCGCAGTCGCGAGCTTTGAGCCAAACGCCATCAAGCTCGGTTTCGGCGATGGCGCGTCCGGCATCTTAACGCTGGCCTTCGAAGGCGCGGCGCCGGGCGTCGAGGTTGTGGGCGAGGGAAAGCGAAAAGGCTTTTATAACTTCTTCTTCGGAAATGACGCGAAGGGATGGCGGCAGCACGCAGCCTCTTACACGAGCCTTTTGTACCGTGGGCTGTACGACGGCATAGACATGCGCGTGCGCGAAGAGCCGGGAAAGCTGGAGTACGATCTGATACTGGAGCCGGAGGCCGATTTGTCAAAGGTCTCTGTCCGTGCGGATGGTGCCATCGATATAAAGATCGCAGGTGACGGGTCGCTCGTCCTGCGGACGGCGCGCGGCGAGCTGCGGCAATCCCCGCCCGTCACTTGGGAGCAACTGCCTTCGGGGGAAAAACGCGCTGTCGAGTGCCGTTTTCGAAAGATAGACTCACGGCGTTACGGGTTCGAAGCCCCGGGCCGCGACCCTGGCCTGACGCTTGTAATCGATCCGGGCCTCGACTGGGGGACATTCCTCGGCGGCGGAGACCACGACACGATTGAGGACGTTGCCCTGGCGCGCGATGGGTCGGGCGACATCATTCTCATAGGCTTCACAGAGTCGGCAGACTTTCCAGCAACTAACGGTTCTATAGGGCCGCTCGGGCAGTCGCCCTTCGTAACTCGCATCAACTCGACCGGCACGGCACTGGTCTATTCGACGCTCTACAACGGGTCGGGCGTCGATAGCGCGCTGGGGTTGGCGGTCGACCAGTCGAGCGCGCCGATCGTGGTCGGCAACACAAGCTCTGCAAACTTCCCCGTTACGCCCGGCGCTTATGACACGACTTACAACGGCGATTTCGACGCTTACGTCGCGCGCTTTGATCCTGCGGGCGGCCAACTTGTTTTCTCGACCTACCTGGGCGGGTCGAGGTCAGACCCATCGAACCCGACTCAAGGGTACGAAGAGGCATGGGCCGTCGGCATAGACCCCACCGGCTCGATAGTTGTAGCGGGGAATACCACCTCTCTGAATTTTCCCACCACGTCCGGCGCATACGACACGATTGCCAGCCCGTACGTAGATTCGCAAAACAATTCTTTTCAAGACAGCTTTGTAGCGCGGTTAAACTCTGCGGGTTCTGCTCTCACCTACTCGACCTTTCTCGGAGCACACGGGGTCGATTACGCGGCGGAGCTGGTAATCGATTCTCAAGGGTTTGTGACCGTGGCGGGCCGCACACAGCCCCTAACCAGCGGGACGGGCTCGCCGCTCGGGACGCCTTTCCCGACGACGGCTGACGCTTTCGACAGAACGCTGAACGGCAACACGGATGTCTATGTCGCGCGCCTCAAGCTGGATGGAGCTGGTCAGGCCGATCTGAAGTATTCAACTCTCTTAGGCGGCAACGACACCGAGCACGCGACGGGCATCGCGCTCGATCCTAACAACGCAGGATCGATTACAGTATCCGGGTGGACTTTTTCCGGTAATTACCCGGTCACTCCTGGCGCTCTGCAAACAACGCATTTCGCGCCCCTCGACACGACAATGGCCTTTGTCACTCGTCTCTCATTCCCTGCCGCAGGCGGAGGTTCGCTCGCGTGGTCGACCTTCTTCGGCGCTCCCGGCAACCAGCAGGCGGATGACGTAGTGGTCGATGGCACAGGAGCGGCGATTATCGTTGGAGCAAGCGGGACGCTCAATCCTCCGACGACCGAGCGGGCATACGACAGGACGCCGAACCAATCAGACGGTTTCGTCGCGCGGATCAGCCCGAGCGGAAGCCAGCTATTCTACTCGACGCTGTTGGGCGGTGGGTCGTTTGAGGGTCGCCTACGAGTTGCATACGCGGGCGGCAGCACAGTCATCGTGGCCGGGCAGACAAAATCGACAGACTTTCCGACAACAGCAGGCGCGTTCGACAGGGTTTACGGGACCGACGGCACTCCGAGCGCGTTCAACGTCTATGACGTTTTCGTAGCGAAGATGACGCTCGAACCGATCGAGACGGGCGACACGACGGTAGCCCCGCCCGCGCTGGTCAGCCCAACTGAGGGCGCGGGTTTCAGAGCACCCGTGGTTGTAAACTTTGATTGGTCCGACGTCGCCGACCCGTCGGGGGTCGAGGCCTATCACATACAGGTGAGCCCTAATCCAACTTTCACGGACAACCTCATCGCCCAGCTAAACGGCTGGTACGAGATGTGGGTCGCCGCCTCGCAGGATTCGACAGATTTTCCTTCGATCTTCACAGGAACATTTTATTGGCGCGTGCGGACGCTTGATTCCGCGCATAACCTCAGCGAATGGTCGCAAGTGAGGACCTTCATTGTCGGCGAGCCTGAACCGCCGTCGAGGCCGACTCTTGTGAGCCCCGCGAACGGCGCGTCGCTTCCGCCGAACACGCCAATAACTTTCGTATGGAACGCCGCCGCGAATGCGTCGAGCTATGACATCCAGATCGATGATTCTGACAGGTTCACCAATCCTCTGACTGTCTCTTTATCGGGAATCACACAGACGCAGTTTACGCATTCGTTCTCAAACACCAGGCGTTACTGGTGGCGCGTACGCGGACGCAACCTGGACGGCCTTACAAGCTCGTGGTCGAGCGTGCGGTCGATCAACATCAAGAACGGAGCGCCTCCGCCTCCGCCTCCGCCTGGCAGCGTCAGCCTGTCAGCGCTTTCGGTCAATCCGACGAGCGTCATAGGCGGTAACTCTTCGCAAGGCACTGTGACTTTGACAGGCCCTGCTCCAAATGGCGGCGCCGTCGTCGCTCTTTCGGACAATTCCGCATCAGCCAACACCCCGGCCAGCGTCACGGTCGGAGCCGGAGCAACGAGTACGACATTCAATGTTACAACCATCGGGGTGAACACTTCGACAACGGTGACGATCACGGGCTCTTTCGGCGGCGTGACGAGGACCGCCACACTGACAGTCCAACCTCAACCGGCCAGTGTCACTCTTTCGACATTGTCTGTGAATCCGGCGAGCGTCGTAGGAGGTAACACTTCGCAAGGCACAGTCACGCTCACAGGCGCGGCGCCGTCGGGCGGGGCTGTGGTTGCGCTTTCAGACAACTCCGCGTCAGCCGCCACTCCGACCAGCGTGACTGTCGGAGCCGGAGCGACGAGCGCCAGCTTTACTATCACAACATCGTCTGTCACGGCATCAACGGCTGTCACTATCACCGGCTCATTTGGTGGAGCATCGAGACAGGCGACACTCACAGTCCAGCCTCAACCGGCCAGTGTCACCCTTTCGACATTGACCGTCAATCCGACAAGCGTCACCGGCGGCAACTCATCACAAGGAACTGTAACCTTGACAGGGCCAGCGCCGTCGGGCGGCGCGGTCGTTACGCTTTCAGATAACAGCGGGGCGGCAACGACCCCGGCCAGCGTTACGGTCGGAGCCGGGTCGACGAGTGCGACATTCAACGTTACGACCGTCGGAGTGAACACTTCGACGACGGCGACGATCACGGGCTCTTTCGGCGGCGTGACGAGGACTGCTACGCTGACTGTGACTTCTCAAGCCACAACCGACACAGTCGCCATTCAGCGTGCAGAATTCTCAAGCGGGAGATTGCGCGTCGAGGCGACCAGCACAAGCTCGAACGCTACCTTGACCGTCTTTGTCACATCGACTAACACTCGGATAGGAGTGCTTCAGAATGAGGGCGGTGGCCGTTATCGCGGTGAATTCAACTGGCCGTCGAATCCGGGCAATGTCACCGTCCGCAGCAGCCTCGGCGGGTCGGCGACGAGAAATGTGTCGAATTAAAACTGGGCTCAGGGGTTTGAAATCTCAAATTTGAAATTTGTATGGCGGATGATGCGCTTGCGCGCGCCGCGATTTCAAACCCCTCTTCACATGTTGCGGTAATTCGGACCGCCGCCGCCTTCGGGCGGAACCCAGTTGATTATCTGGTAGGGGTCCATGATGTCGCACGTCTTGCAGTGCACGCAGTTCGAGAAATTGACCTGGAGCCTGCGGTTCCCGTCGCCCGTCTCCACCATCTCGTAAACATTAGCCGGGCAAAAATTCTCACATGGGTTGCCGTACTCCGCAGTGCAGCGATCGACGCAGATGTTTAAGTCTACGACCTTGAGGTGCGACGGCTGGTCTTCTTCGTGGTGCGTGCTCGAATAATAAACGTCCGTCAGCTTGTTGAACGTAAGCTTGTCGTCATATTTTAATCCGGCATAACGATCGGCTTTGCCTTGCCCGTCAGGCGTAGAGAGTTTCTGCATGTGCTGATGGCCCGCCTTGATTGGAAGCCTTCTCGGCAGGCGCCCTCCGGTCACGGTTGATATGCCTGCTGTGACGAGCCCAAGCATCCTCCCTTTATCAAATGCCTGATGGAAATTCCTGGTCTTATAAAGCTCGCGCCCGATGTAGCTCTCTTTAAGGCGCTTGTCGAAAGCCCCGAGCTTAGCGCGCGAGTAATCTCCTGCGATCAAAGATTCCAGTATCGTCTCGGCCGCGAGCATTCCCGCCTTGATCGCCGTGTGTATGCCCTTGAGCCGCTCGCCGTTCAACATGCCGGCTGAATCGCCGATTATCATCACGCCGTCGGCAGTCATCTGCGGCATCGTGTACCACCCGCCGACTGGCATAGCCTTAGCGCCGTAGCGAACCATCTTCCCGTCTTTAAGAAGCTCGGCGATCAGCGGGTGTGTCTTGAATCGCTGAAATTCGTGATGCGGGTCTAAGTGAGGATCGCGGTAATCGAGCCCGACCGCTAGCCCTATGTCGATGATGCGGTCGCGCATCCCATAAACCCACGAGCCCCCGAACGTGTGCGGGTCGAGCGGCCAGCCCAAGGTGTGAATCACAGAGCCAGGCGGGAAACGGTCGTCAGGCACTTCCCACAGCTCTTTAATTCCGACGGAGTAGACCTGGGGGTCGCTCTCGCGGTCGAGATTCAAACGATCCACCAACTGTTTTGTGAGCGACCCGCGAACGCCTTCACCCAACACCGTAACTTTTGCGACGATGTCGACGCCCGGCTCGAAATTCGGCTTCGCCTTCCCGTTCTTGTCAATACCCTTGTCGCCCGTCCGCACGCCCGTGACTGTCTCGCCATCATAAAGCATATGAGCGCCGGGGAACTCCGGGAATATATTGACTCCGGCCTCTTCGCATTTTTCGCCCATCCATCGCACGAGGCGATTCAGCGAAACGACGTAATTGCCATGATTGCGGAGCGGCGGCGGGATTATCGGCGCGCTGATCTTTCCGCGCTCGGTCAGGAAATAAACTTTCTCATCACCGACGGGGGCTTCAAGAGGAGCGCCCTCGTTCTCGAAATCCGGGATCAATTCTTTCATGCTTATAGGATCGAGCACGGCACCCGAAAGCTGGTGCGCGCCGATCTCCTTGGCCTTCTCGATTACGGCGATACTGATCTCGTCAAGCGGCTTGCCGCCCGCCTCTTTCGCACTCTTGTTGTGAGCCTCGATCAGCTTTGAAAGGTGCAGCGCGCAAGAGAGGTTCGCCGGACCTGCTCCGACGAGCAGGACATCCATTTCAAGAGTTTCTCGTTCAATCATAAGACAGTTTTTAGTTTTCAGTTTTTAGTTTTTAGTTTCCAGACTCTAATGGATCGTGTCTGCCAGCTGGAAACTAAAAACTGAAAACTATTCTTTCGCTTTTCGAATCTCGCCGGTGAGCGCGGGAACTATCTCAAACAGGTCGCCGACAATCCCGTAATCGGCTATGTCGAAGATCGGCGCTTCAGGGTCTTTGTTGATGGCGACTATTGTCTGCGAATTCTTCATCCCGACGACGTGCTGAATCGCGCCGGATATGCCGACGGCAAGATAGAGCTTCGGCGAAACGGTCTGGCCGGAGCTGCCTATTTGCCGGTCCATCGGCAGCCACTCGTTGTCACATATAGGACGAGACGCGGCGATCTCCGCGCCGAGCGCTTTGGCAAGCTCTTCGATGATAGCGATATTCTCCTGGCTCTTGATGCCGCGCCCGACTGCGACGATGAGCGGAGCCTGTGACAGGTCGACGGCCTGTTTCGCTTCCTGAAACTTCTCTTCGGGCTGCGTGCGAATAGTTACATCCGATAGGTCTACCTGAAGTGCTTCGACAGAAGCGGCTGCATCCCCCGCCTCGGCCAGGTCAGCTCGGTACGCGCCCGCCTGGAACGATGCGAAGACGGGAGGCTCGGCTGAAACCCTCACGTCCGTGGTGATCTTGCCCTGGAATATCTGCCGCGTGAAAACGACTTCGCTGCCGTCTACGCGAAAGCCTATGCAATCGGGAACGAAGCTTTTTCCTAGCGCCGAGGTCAGCCTTGGAGCGAAATCTCGCACCTGATATGTGTGGCTCAATATGACATATCGCGGGTTGAGTTTTTCAACGACGCGGCGGAGCGCGGCAGTGTAACCATCGGGCGTGTATTCGGCGAGCTTGCCGTCTTCGACCGTGTAGACGACTTCGACCTTTTTCTTCGCGACATCCGACGCGACATTCGACACTCCGGAGCCGAGCACTACGGCTGAAATCTTATCGCCCGTCTCTGCTGCGATCCGCTGCGCCGCCACCATCGCTTCATACGAAGTGCGGTTCAGGACTCCGTCGCGTTGTTCAATAAAAAGAAGTATTCCCTCGCTCATCAATCCCCCCTTCGGGATTTTGGATTTTAGATTTTGGATTGCCGACGCCGGTTCCTGAATCCAAAATCCAAAATCTAAAATCCAAAATTCAAATGACTCTCGCGTCGAAGCGGAGTTTTTCAATCAGTTTCGCCGCCGCTTCAGCCGGTTTGCCTTCGATCATCTCCGTGCGCTTTGTCTTTTCAGGCAAGTAGGCGCGCTCGATTGTCTGCGCGGGCTTCAGGTCTTCCGCCATCAGGCCGAGGTCCGCCGCCTTCACGTCGCGTATCTCTTTTTTCTTCGCCGCCATTATGCCTTTGAGCGTAGCGTAGCGTAGCTGGTTGATGCCCGATTGAATCGTCAACAGCGCGGGCATAGGGGTCCGCACCCACTGAAACCACCCGCTCTCAAGCTCGCGTTTGACGCGCACATTTCCTTGTTCGGGCTGCACTTCCATGACGATCGTCGCGCTCGGCAGATTCAACTGCTCCGCCAGAATGAGGCCCACCTGCGCAAACCCGTAATCGTCAGACTGAAGCCCCGTGAAGATCAGATCAAATTTCTCATCCTTGAGCGCCGCCGCAAGCGCACGGGCGATGGCCGCAGCATCCGTGGCCTGGTCAAAGGCGGGATCGTTCAGATGTATGGCGCGGTCCGCCCCTTTAGCGAGCGCTTCTTTTATCGACTGCCGCACGCGCTCCGGCCCAAGGCTGATAACTATGACTTCGCCGCCATGCTTCTCTTTCTGGCGCAGCGCCTCTTCGAGCGCGTAAGCATCGGCCTCGCTCATCTCGTAGCTCAGATCGCGCTCGTCTATCCATTTCTGGTCCGCAGCGATTCTCAGTATGGAGTCTTTCTTCGGCACCTGTTTCAAACAAACGACTATGTTCATGCTTTACCTTTTATCAGGGGGCAGGGATCGGGGGTCGGAGGTCAGCGATTTGTAATTTCAAATCTCAAATTTGAAATCTCAGATGCCCTGACCCCCGATCCCCGATCCCTGCCCCCGGCTTATTGTCCGTTCGATTGCTCGTAGTGCTTCATCAGCAGCGCGGCGTTCGTGCCGCCGAAACCGAATGAGTTCGATAGCGCGTGTCTGATCTGAGTCCGGCGCGCGGAATTAGGCACATAATCGAGATCACAATCGGGGTCGGGCTTTTCGTAATTCGCCGTCGGGGGGACGATCTGGTCGTGGAGCGCAAGCGCCAGCACGCCCGCTTCGACGCCGCCGGCGGCTCCGAGCAGGTGGCCCATCATCGATTTGGTCGAGCTTACGGGGATGGAAGAGGCCGAATCGCCGAAGACTCGCTTGATAGCCATCGTCTCAAGCTTGTCGTTGTAGTAGGTCGAGGTGCCGTGGGCGTTTATGTAATCGACCTCGTGCGGCTCTATCCCTGCGTCGCTTATCGCGTTCATCATGACGCGCACGGCCCCGTCGCCGTCTTCCGAAGGCTGAGTGATGTGAAAAGCGTCTGCCGACATGCCGTAGCCGATCATCTCAGCGTAAATCTTTGCGCCGCGCGAGCGGGCATGCTCAAGCTCTTCGAGAATCAATATGCCCGCGCCTTCACCGATGACGAACCCGTCGCGGTCGGCGTCAAACGGACGGCTCGCACGCTCGGGGTCTTCGTTGCGAGTAGACAGCGCGCGCATGGCCGCAAACCCTCCGACTCCCATCGGAGTGATGGCAGCCTCCGCGCCCCCGCATATCATCGCGTCGGCGTCGCCGCGCTGGATGATCTTAAAGCTGTCGCCGACGGCGTGCGCGCCCGTAGAGCAGGCCGTGCAGGTGGCCGAGTTCGGCCCCCGCGCGCCGAAGCGTATAGACACCTGGCCCGCTGCCAGGTTGACGATAGCGGCAGGGATAAAGAATGGCGATATCTTGCCGGGTCCACCCTTAAGGAACTTTTCGTGCTCGCGCTCGATAACGCCGAACCCGCCTATGCCTGACCCGATGTATGAACCCACGCGCGTGGCGTTATCTTCGGTTATCGGCAGGCCGGAATCGTCCATAGCCTCTTGCGAGGCCGCAATGGCGTAGTGGATGAAGAGGTCCATCTTTTTAACCTCTTTCTTCTCGATGAACTTCAGCGGGTCGAATTCCTTCACCTCACTCGCGATGCGGACGGGAAAGCTTGAGGCATCGAACCGGGTGATGGCTCCGACTCGGCTGCGACCGGCGAGCAGACTCGACCAGACCTCTTCTTTGGTATTGCCTGAGCCGCAGACCAGGCCGATGCCTGTAACGACAACACGACGATTCAAAGCCGTTTCCTCCACCTGGAGAAGCAGTAAAACCTTAACCGGTTACTTCGAGTGCTTCTCGATATAATCAATCGCGTCACGGACGCTGGTAATCTTTTCGGCGTCCTCGTCCGGTATCTCTATGTTGAACTCTTCCTCGAACCTCATAACCAGCTCGACCGTGTCGAGCGAGTCCGCGCCGAGATCGTCAATGAAGCGCGCGTTGGGCGTGACTTCAGATTCGTCCACACCCAGCTCATCTACAATTATCTGCTTTACCCTTTCCTCAACCGAACCTTCTGCCATTTTCTAGCTCCTCCTAACAGTATTCACATTCTAGTCTCTGGAATCTTTAAGTCCTTATCGCATTATGCGCCGCGCGCCGCGCGCTTGTCGAACCCTAATAAGAGTCGAACTCTATTAAGAGCCGCAAGCCGCGACCGCCTCTTGTAATGTCTCAGGGCTGTCGACGTTCAAGACCTCGCAGTTGCGGTCCATCTGCCGAATCAAGCCTGAAAGCACCTTGCCCGGCCCTATCTCGACGAAGCGCGTCACGCCCTCGTCCAAGAGCAGCCTCACCGAAACGCTCCAGCGGACGGGGCTCGCCACCTGGCGGACGAGACTCGCGCGAGCGTCGTTGCCGGAAGTGATGATTCGAGCGTCGACGTTTGTCACAAGCGGCACATTCAAATCTAAAAACTCAATTTCGTCAAGCACGGGCGCGAGGCGCTCGGCGGCAGGCTTCATCAGCTCGCAATGAAACGGCGCGCTCACGGCGAGCAGAACTGCGCGCCGGATTCCCTTCTCTTTAGCGATTCTCACAGCATGCTCTACCGCCGATTTGTGACCCGCGATCACGATCTGGCCTGGCGAGTTTATATTCGCGGGCGCACAGACACCGAGGGCCGAGGCTTCTTCACAAAGCGCGTTCACGCTCTCAAGGTCGCCGCCTATCAAAGCCGCCATCGCGCCTTCGCCCTGAGGGACCGCCTCCTGCATAAAGAGCCCGCGCTGGCGCACGACTCTGAGCGCGTCGTCGAACTTCAATGACCCTGCGGCCACGAGCGCCGTGTACTCGCCTAGCGAATGGCCCGCGACGAAATCCGGCTTCGCGCCGCGCTCTTCAAGCGCGCGCAGGGCGGCAATCGATGTCGCGAGTATCGCCGGTTGAGTATTGGCCGTGAGCTTCAGCTCTTCTTCCGGCCCTTCGAAACAGAGACTTGAGAGTCTCATGCCCAAGACGCGGTCGGCCTCTTCAAAGACCTTGCCGGCGGCCTCCACCTGTTCTGCCAGGGCTTTGCCCATCCCGGCAGCTTGCGCGCCCTGGCCCGGAAACACAAAGGCTGTCTTTTTGTCCGTGCTCATTCTTCAGATGGCCGCGACCGCATGGCCAAGTTCACTTTCGATCTTGGCATTGACCTCGCCCCGGCAGTAGTCGCGGGCGACCCCGATCGCGTTGCGTATGGCCTTTGAGCTCGACCGGCCATGACAGATCACCGCGACGCCTTTTATGCCGAGCAGCGGCGCGCCGCCGTATTCCGCGTAATCGATCCGCTGTTTGAATTTTTGAAACGCAGGCCGCGTCAGCAACGCGCCCGCCTTAGCCTGTAGCGAAGCCTTTAGCTCTTGTTTTAGCAGCCGCATCAAGACCTCTACGACGCCTTCGCTCGTCTTGAGCGCGATGTTGCCCGTAAACCCGTCGCACACGATCACGTCGACCAGGCCCGTAAACATGTCGCGCCCTTCGACGTTGCCTATGAAATTGATGTGCGAATTCTTGAGCAGCTTGAAGGCCTCTTTCGTGAGATCGTTCCCCTTGATCTCCTCCTCGCCTATCGAAAGCAATCCGACGCGCGGGTTCTTGGCCCCTACGATGACGCTAGAATAAAAAGAGCCCATCACGGCGAAATCATAAAGGTGCGCAGCCTTGCACTCGGCGTTCGCGCCCACGTCTAGGATGACGCTGCCGCGCCCTGTGAGCGTCGGCAAGACGGCCGCGAGCGCCGGGCGGTCTACGCGCGGGAGAGTGCCGATGACTAGCTTTGACGTCATCATCACAGCGCCGGTGTTTCCGGCGCTCACCAGCGCCTGGGCTTTACCCTCGCGCACGAGTTGAGCAGCGACGCGGATAGAGCTGTTGCGCTTCCTGCGTACGGCCGTAGCCACGGGGTCGTCCATCGTGACGACCTCGCGCGCATCGACTATCTCGATTGAAGAGCTGCGCCAGTGCCTTGAGCTACCGAGCGCGCGGCCCTTGCGGTGGCGGTCGAGTTCGGGTTGAATCTCTTCAGATCGCCCGACGAGGATGACGCCGACGCCGAAGTCGCGGGCGGCTTCAATCGCCCCTTCGACCTCGTTTGCGGGGGCGTAATCACCCCCCATTGCATCCACAGCGATCTTTAACATAATGGATTTTGGATTTTAGATTTTGGATTTTGGATTACGGAACCGGAAACCGACTGCCGCTCTGGTAATCCAAAATCGCGCCGCGCGAAGCGCATCATGCGCCACGAAAATCTAAAATTGGACTATTCTTCGGCTTTCGGCTCGATGGCTATGCGCCCACGGTAAAAGCCGCATTTCGGGCAGACGCGGTGCGGCGGGCGGGGCTCTCCGCAGTTGGGGCAATTGCCCACGGCGGGCGGGACCAGGTGATCGTGCGCCCGGCGCTTGCCCGTGCGAGACTTTGAATGTTTCCTCTTTGGATTTGGCATTACAAACTACTCCCTCAGTTATCAGATTTAAGCTCTTTGAGCGCGGCCCATCGCGGGTCGACCTGCTCGACGGAACAATCGCACTGCTGCTCGTTCAAATTCGCGCCGCACTCCGGGCACAGGCCGCGACACGCGCTGTCGCAAAGCCTCGACATAGGCAACGCAAGCTCTATCTGCTCACGCACTACGTCGTCAAGGTCGATGACTTCATCCACGTAAAAGGCTGTTAAAAGATCATCTCCGCCTAGCTCTTTCTCTTCCTGCGGGCTTGCGGGCCTCGCGGCGGGCAGATACAGAAGGTCGAAGCTTTGGTCTAAGGGCGTCGAGAAGGCCGTCAAGCACCGGTCGCAATCGTACTCGACCGTGGCCTTCACACTCCCCACAAGCTTCACCTTATCACCGTCGCGAGTAGCGTGTAAATCAAGAGCCGGGCGGCCAATAATGCGGCTATCTTCGCTCCTCAAGTGAGGTTCGCCCTCACCGTACGTGTGATGGACCGAAAGCCCGTCCTCTTCACTTATCTGGTTTATGTTGACTACCATCCCCAGCTTTTCCCGCGCCCATACGGCGAACGATTCGGCGCACAGCAAAAGATATTCATTATATAGGTGGTGCCGGGTTTGTCAACCAAGGCTCCCGCACATAAACCGTAACATTTCGGAACTTTGGGTTTACTCAGGCGTGGTTAATAAGGGTATAATTAATGAGGATCAACCTATAAAAGAAGGCGACACAGGCCGGATGGCAACAGTCACTCATCAGGCGCAAGCGATAGGAGTCGGGGGCAGTCGTTCGGTTGAAACAGCTAACGACCACGAACTGCTTGCTGCAATCAGGGACGGCGACGAAGCCGCGTTCCAGGAAATCGTGCGCCGGTATCGCAACCCTATAACGAATTTCGTCTACCGGATGCTTGACGATTACGAGAGGTCTGTGGAGTTGGCTCAGGAAACCTTCATACGCGTCTATACGAGCGCATCTCGTTACCAGGCGAATTATAGCTTCTCGACTTACATATACCGCATTGCGACGAACCTGGCTATCAGCGAGCTAAGACGGCGCAAGCGGCGCAAGTTCGTTTCGCTGCTGAGTCCGTTTACAGGCGATGACGGCGAGCCCGTAGAGATCGATCCGCCGGATTCGAATCCTTTGCAAGACGAAGCGCTCATAGACAACGAGCGGCGCAGGGCCGTCGCCCGCGCCATTTCGTCATTGCCGGAAAAGTACCGCGCCGCCATCGTGCTGCGCGATGTCGAAGGACTGAGCTATGATCGCATAGCCGAGGTCCTCAAGCTCTCGGAAGGGACCGTAAAATCACGCATCAACCGCGCCCGCAATCTCCTGAAGGAGAAGCTGAGCGCGTACGTTTAAGCCACGCATGTTCAAGGCTGGGATGGGAATATTATGGACGGTTGTAAACAGATAAAGGTACTCATAGACGAAGCCGAAAGGCCCGAAGCGATTGCCTACGCTGCTAGCCAGCACATAGCCTCGTGCAATGATTGCGGCCAGTTCCTGGACGAGCGGGCCAAGCTCAAAGCGTTGCTGGCCGACGTTGGCCGCGTGAGCGCGCCGACGGATTTCGATTTCAAGCTGAAGGCGCGCCTGGCCGAAGTGAAGGGTCGAAAGAATTCCTGGTGGCTCACGCCTTCGGGCTATCTCAGGCTCGGCGGCGCAACGGCGGCGCTCGTCATAGCGGTGGTAGCCGCGCAAACGGGCGGCCTCTTTTCTGCCGACAAGACCGCTGGACCTGTCTTAAGCGAAAGCACACAGAGTCAACCTATCAACCCTCCGACTATGGCAGTCGTCTCCCCTCCCGTAATCACTAAAGAAGTAGTTGAGCCGGATTATAAGGTGCCTGCTGCCGGTCTTGTTGGATCGAGAAACAACAGGCGACAGGTGCGGACGACTCCTGCGGCTGTGAGCGGGTATATCGCCGAAGACGGGACGATGGTCTTGATGCGCGGGCCGGCGGGCGAGCATGAAGTTCCCGTGCCTACGGTCAGCGTGGGCGCGCAATCGCTGATGTACGTCAATTCGGGGCGTCAGACGGCGCGCGCCGTCTCGACTTCATTCTAGGTTTTATCGCGCGAAGTTTTGGCTATGCATAAAAGAGCAGTAATAATATTAATGACGGTCCTGGCAAGCGCCGCGCTCGCCGATGCCCAGACAAAGAGTCAGGTAGCAGCCGAAGAGAAAGCGCCCTGGGTGGTCTCGGTCGTTCACACCGTCGACCTGCATAAATTCATCACTCAAATAAGCAAGCAGCAAGACGTGCGGGTCGGCGTGCCCGGCTCGGCCCCGCAGAAGATAGTCAACGTCGCCACAGGGCTTGTCGTAGATGACAGCGGGCATGTAGTCACGCGCCTTGCCTACCTCGACCCCGAAGACAAGAGCCCGCAGATTTCGGTGCGAACGAGCACGGGCGCAACCCTGCCCGCACGGGTCGTCGGCGTAGATTGCGCGACGGGGTTTGCCATTCTCGCGGTCGCATCGCTCAAAGTCAGCTTGCCCGCGATAGCTACGACCGCGAGCATCGCAAACGGCACGGCGGTCAAGATAATAAGCGCGGATTTCGTGCCGAAATCCGGCGCTCAAGATAAAGTCAGCCAGCGATACGTGTCGCCCGCCATCAAGGTCACGCAAGGCCGCGTCTCGACCGAAAGCATCTACGCGCCCGCGCGAGGCGCGCTCACGCTCTACGCCAGCCGTCTGCTTTCGCGTAACGACGGGAGCATCGTTACGACTTTTGAGAATAAAGTCATAGGCCTGGCGCAATACGCGGGCTATGGCAGAGCGTACCTGTTCCCTATCGAATTGATACGCGACACGGTCGCAAAGCGAGTCATAGAGAAAGAGGGCTCGGTTCCAGCGGGCTGGCTTGGGGCCAAAGGCCACAGCATTTCCCTGCTGACTGAGACGGAGCGCGGCTCACTCGGGCTTAAAAACAAATCCGGCGTCATAATAAAACAGGTTCTTCCCAACAGCCCTGCCTCTACGGGCGGGCTTCTGCCTAACGATGTAATTCTTGGCGTCGACAACATAGACATAGTCAGCGAGGTCGATCTGGGCGCGCTTCTGTCCTCGATGCCTTCAGGGCGCAGTATCGAGCTGCGGGTTTTGAGAAACAGCGAGCCGGTAAAGCTCGGCGTCGTGCTGGGCGCGAAGGCATACACGGGGCCTAACCTCGACCTGCTAGGAAATCAACAGCAGTGGGGGCCGGACCTTTCCAAACGCGACGAGCTTGAGAGCCGATTGAACGAATTGGCGATTCAATACTGGGAGGTTAAGGATAAGGCCGGAGCTTCAAAAGAGCGCAACGAGGCGATGCGCGAATTGGAGATAGAGATACGCCAGGTCCAGGAAGCGATACGCGGCATCGACAGCCCCACGGTCGCAAGCGTCGACGTGCCGCGCATTACATTCCCAATCGGGGTCATAGCGCGACCAATTACACCCCAGCTCGCAACCAACCTGGGGGCGAAAGGCGGAATGCTCGTCGCCTCGGTGAAGGAAGGCAGCCCCGCCGACCGCGCTGGAATCAAAGCCGGGGACATTATCGTGGGAACGCAGGGGCACCTGCCGATGACGCCGAGCCAGCTCAAAGAGGTCTTCGCCACCCGGCACGGCTTGATCCCGCTCAACATCGTCCGAGATAAACAAGCCTTAGTGATAAAGGTCAACAACCCATAAACCGACCGGCCTTGCAGTTCACAATCCCCGTGTGATAGTTACCATCACTTGCTGATGAAGACCGCTATTACTCGCGAGCGATTGACTCTGCTGATTATTCTGGCCCTGGCAGTTGCGCCCTACTTTATAGGGCTCGGTTCGTCATCGTTGTGGGACTCGAACGAAGCCTTCTATGCAGAGACCCCGCGCGAGATGATAGAGTCTGGCGATTACGTCAACCCAACTTTTAATTATCAACCTCGTTTCAACAAGCCGCCGCTCAGTTATTGGGTCGTCATCTTCTCCTACAAAGTCTTCGGCGTGTCGGAGCTGGCCGAGAGAATCCCCATCGCGTTCGGGGCGATAGTGCTCGTCGCAACCGCGTTTGCGCTCGGGCGGATAATCTTCTCGTATGAAGCGGCGATACTTAGCGCAACCGCGCTGGCAATCGCGCCAAGGTTCCTAATGTTCTCGCGGCGCATCATGATCGATCTCTATCTTGCGATGTTCATGGCGCTCGCGCTTCTTTTTTTCGTCCTCGCGGAAAAACATCCCGAGCGAAGGCGGCTTTTTCTCCTATTGATGTACGCCGCTCTAGGCTTTGGCATTTTGACAAAAGGGCCTGTAGCAATTCTCCTCCCCGCGACAGCGTTCGTTATCTATCTTGCAGTATTCAGGCAATTGAAAGACGTAAGCCGCCTGATGCCGCTGTGGGGCGCAGCCATCGTAGCGGTCATCGTCTTGCCCTGGTACGTTGCTGTCTACGCGGAGCACGGCTGGCTATACATAAAGTCGTTTCTGATGCTCGACAACATCTCGCGCTACACGGAAGGCAATTGGGGTCCCAGCCGTGGGCCTCTCTTTTACTTGCAGGTAGCGCTGGGAGATCTGTTTCCCTGGTCTTTATTCTTGCCCGCCGCGATCTGGATTCGAATCCGCCGCCGGACGGATGACGGGAGAGAGAGGCTGGCTCTGCTCCTCGTCATCTGGGTCGGGGTCATAATTGTTTTCTTCTCGTTATCCAGGAGCAAAGAAGATTTATACATCCTCCCCATCTTTCCTGCGGCAGCAGCACTGGTCGGCGGCCTGCTTTCAAGCTTCGTCAGCGAGAAGCTTTCGACTCGATGGCAGCAAGTAATATTATGGACTGCCGCGCTTCTTGCGATAGTGATTCTGGCAACAGGGGCGGCGGCGCTTTACTTCTTCGGTCAGACGCCTCACTACGACCTTGCCGGGGCAAAAGCGATTGGAGTCATGGCGCTTGCCGGCGGTTTCATAACCCTTGCGAGCTTGCTCATGCGAAAGTGGCTCCCGGCAATCGCAATAACGGCTCTCACGGTCGTGACGATGAATTGGATTTTCACGCTAAAGACATTGCCGGACTTCGAGCGATTCAAGCCCGTCCGTCCATTTTGCGAGTTGATCGCCGGTCGAGCCTCTACCGACGCGATGATTGGTTATTACAGGTTTGCTTCGCCGAGCATGGTCTTTTATTTGAGGCGACACATTTTTGAATACTACCAGCCGCAAGAGCTCCAGGCGGCCTTCTCGTCGGGCAAAGATGTCTATTGCTTGATGACCCTTCAAGATTATGAAGCGATTAAGGATTCTCTGCCTGCTCAAACATATATTCTTGCCAGCCGTCCGGTCTTTCAAGTAAAGTTGAAAGTTGTTCTTGAAAAGACTGAGCCTCCTCAAGTCGTTCTTATATCAAACAGGGACGGAGCAAGTAGTTATTAATGAAGAAGACTGCCATTACGGCATTTAAGATTGCGGTCAGCCTCGGCATCCTCGCGCTAATACTGCGTAAGGTCGATTTCAATCAACTATGGGAACAACTGCGGTCGGCGCACCCTACGTTCGTCATTGCCTCCGTCGCCCTCTACCTGTCGGTTCAGACTTTGAGCGCGTACCGCTGGTACGTTCTGCTCAGGCCGATCGGCGTCAAGACGCCTTACAGAAAGATCCTCTCCTACTACTTGCTCGGCATGTACTTCAACTTCTTTCTGCCGACGGCCATCGGCGGCGACGCCGTGCGCGTCTATTACCTTAACAAGGAGACGAGAAAGCTTAGCCGCTCGACCGCATCCGTCTTCCTGGACAGGGACATAGGCATGGCGGCGCTTCTTTTGATCGCGACCGTGGCGGCAGCCGTCGCGGGGACGAGGATCAACGACGTGCCGCTGGCGCCCATCTTCGCGCTCATCACGGTCCCGTTCGTGGTGATCAACCTGGCTCTGTTCTACCGCCCCAGCTACAACCTTTTGCACCGCGTCCTGAGCCTCTTCAAGATGAAGAAAGCCGATGAAAGAGTCGAGCACCTTTTTGAATCGGTCAACTCGTATCGCGGCAAATGGGGAGTGCTCTCGGTCGCAATGGTGCTTTCGATAATTATTCAACTGGGCGGCATATTCGCCAACGTCGTTTTGGGCTATGCCATCGGGTTAGAGACGACTCACGGCTGGCTCGACTTTCTGGTCTTCATTCCGGCAATAAGCCTCATAAGCATGAACCCGCTTTCGGTGAACGGAACGGGCTGGCGAGAGTATTCATACTTACTATTGTTCGAGTCCGTAGGAGCGACGAGCGCGCAGGCGACAGCGCTGGCCGTCTTGTGGCTCGGCGTTCTTATCGCGACGAGCCTCCCGGGCGGAATAATCTACGTGTTGAGCGGCAGCAGGGATAAAGAGAAGATTGCTGCTGAGACCGAAGGCTTAGAGAAGGCCGATCAAACTGGCCCCGCAGGTCTGGGCGACGCGGATCAATTCTCTTCTCTTTCCGGTCACACGGCTGAGGAAAAACCCCTCTCGACAATCTAAGCTCCCTTCGGGTTAAAATGAAACTTAGCGGGCGCTTAAGCGTTCAAACACTTTAGTATATGAGAAGGTAGTAAAGGCCCAAGATGCAATCAAATCTGATGATAAAAAGCTCTGCGATACTTATGCTCGGTTTTCTCTTTTTAAGCGCGGCCTCGGCTCACGCGCAGAAACCGACGAAGAAAGACGACAAGCCGCTGACCGAAGAACAGTTGTACCAGTTGCACGTGAAGGCCAAAGTAACGCCGCCTTCAGGCTCGGGATTTTATATCGCGCCGATAGCCGAGACGCCTGGCCGTTTCAGCATATCTTTTTCCGATACTGAAGGACGGACCGTTTCAGGCATGTACGTCCTCAGCCAGATCGAGATACTTGAAGCCCTGCTGGCCGAGGCAAAGAAATTCGCCCAGACCGACGAGTCCGTGGGATACAAGAAGCCTGTGGTAACTCGGCTATCAGATAAGAATGAGCCCAGCTTCTTTATCGACGTGGCGAAGATGGGACTCCAGAGCCAGTTCTATATAACCGTCAAATCGATGGAAGGAGTCATAACCGTTAATGCGGGCACGATCAAGCGGGGTGACGCAAAATCAAAAGCGCTTCTTTATGATATATTGAGGCGTGTCCGAGAAGTGAAAAACCCGGGCCAGGTATCGCAGTAGCGATTGTAATCAAGCTCTCGCGGTCGGCTTGCCGCCGGCGATCAACTCCTTAACGATCACGAGAAACTTATCGAAGTCGAAAGGCTTCTGCGCGGAAGCGTTTGCTCCCGCTTCAATGGCTTCGCGCGCCGCCGTGGGGCCGACAGCCGTCACCACAAGCACGGGTGTGCCTGCGAGCATACGGTCTGCGCGGACGCGCTTGACGAACTGTATCCCATCCACCTTTGGCATGTTGATGTCTGTTATTATCAGGTCGGGCAGTTGTGTAGCCGCCGTCTCGAACCCCGTCTCGCCGTCCGACGCGGACACAACGTCGTAGCCACTCATCCGCAGCAGCTTCGACAGTATGTCACGCGAGTCGCGATTGTCCTCGATAATAAGAATCTTACCCAGGGCGTCGGCTTCGCCAACCATCGCTTCGCCAATTGAGTGGTTCCTCTCCACATATAGATTCTACATCGAATCGCGGTCGAACTGAATAAGCTGCCCTTGTTGCAATGAAGAAACAAGAAATTGATACCACAGATAAAAACGTCACGGATGGACACAGATGGAGATCGGTGTTTATCTGTGATGGGTTTTATCTGTGTTTATCAGTGGATTAGAAATGGAAAGAGGGGGCTGGTTGCCCCCTCTCTCTCACATTCGTCTTGCTGCGCCACGCCAGTTTTAAAATATTTTTCAATAATCGAGCGTGCGAGCTGTGGACGCTTGTGAGTGTTCGAGATTAATATCCGAACTCGTCTTGTACCTTATCAAGCCTCGTGCCACAGCCTTCCGATGCCACCCATTTTTTCCAATCATGACGCTAATTTCCAGAACCACACAGGTAATAGCCATTAAGGCTTGCGTCACCGATTGAGTCACTCTATTTCTACACGCCTTCTAAAACACATTACTATCACATTAATGAGACAAGATTGTGACTCGCGAGGATTTCGACTTGAATCTTACGATCAAGGTTATTCGGAATGTGGCATTCTGGAGTAATCCTCTTTCGCAAACTTCAGGGTCGGTATCCAGAATCGATAGCTGCGCCCGTTGAAATCTCTGGCTACCTGTCTGAGACCGAGCGCGTGTAGAGACTCTTCGGGGTGTCCCAGGTATGTGAAGTGCGGGAAGTCATAAACGACTGTGCGGTGCCAGCCGAAGCGCGCCAGCGTGCGCTCAACCGTCACGTCCTGGAACTCTGCGGCGTCGAAGGCGAGCATAGAAAGATGCTGTGACGCGCCGGGCGCTGCGACCGAATAGAGGATAGACCTGTCAAAGAATGTCCCGAAGTAAATCTGCTCGCCATCTTCCATCTCAAGAATGACCGCGACCTGATCGACTGGCGAAAGCTGTCGAATGCGCTCTGCGCGGTCAGCCGTCACCTTTCCAAGTTCTACCCAGTGCTCAAGCCCGCGTCCGACGTTGCGATTCCAGAGCCCCACTGTGTCGTCGTAAGACCTGCGCCCGGAATCGGCAGCGCGAGGCGTTAGGGTTACGCCGCTCGCAATCAACTCGCCTGCGGCAGCCGTCAATGCGTCCATAGCAATGGCCTGGAGTTCCATCTCGTGCTCGCCGAATCTAAAGGTGCGGGTCTGAAGAGCGGATTGGAATCGCTCGACCTCGGCGCTGTCGCGAAAGATGATCGAGGGCGGAGGCGTTGCCGTCGTCAAGAAGATTGCCCCGTACTCAGCCAGCAGCCTGGCCTCGACCGCCGAGTCGACGGAAGAAGCTATAGCCTTTAGCAAATTGCTCATAAGCCTTTCTTAGTCCTGAGTGCTGAGTGCTGAGTAATATTTTTCACTCAGCACTCAGCACTTAGTAGAAGGTTATCGGAAAATGAAAACTATTGACACCTTTCGACCCTTAACTTACCATCCACACAGCCTAAAAAGCATCAGTCGTTTGCCTGCCCCTTCGGCCCGATCCCCTAAAAGAGCAGCAAAGCGAGACGCCCTGTAGGGTCATTAAGATTACCTCCACCAGGAGTCTGCGGCTGCCAGTCTGGGAGCAAACGTCCAATGGCTCGACTCATCTTTCGTCTTACACCTATATCGATTTTCCTTTTTGCATTGATAATAACCGGCCAGTTCACTGCCGGGACCGATTCGACCGCCAGGCGAGCAGGCAAGCCGCTTGCGCTCGACTCGTCGTATCGAAGCCGCACCTCGTCACATAAGGTGATCGTATACGCTCACGAGCAGGATTTACAGAGCAGGATTCTCGAAGAGGGCGGCTCAGTGATAGCGGAGTATGGGGCCTTCAACCTGATGAGCGCTCCGGCTTCTGCGGCCAGCAGATTAAGCAGCGAGGTGCGAGCCGGCTCTGCGGTGCGCGACGATATGAACGTGATACTTTTGAGATCTGGAGCGTTCGACACCACAGAAGGCGAATCGCTTCAAGCCAGTCGCATCCCTTCGGTCGAACAGAGAGGCGAGCAGCTTTATCTGGTCCAGATGGTCGGGCCCGTGAAGCAGGAATGGCTTGACGAGTTGGAGCGAGCCGTGGAGGTTGTCGCTTACGTTCCGAACAACGCTTACCTCGTGCGCGCAGACCAATCGGGGCTCGATCGCATCAACAGCTTTAAGACACAGGATCGCGGGTTCATACAGTACTCCGGCCAGTTCCGACCCGGATATAAAATAGCTCCAGAGATAGCTCTTGATTCCGACCGCGAGATTGCTGTCACAGTGCAATTCTCGGGGGCCGAGAGTGATGCAGTGAATGGCTTTGCTTCAAGCGTTGGAGCAACAGAGTTGATGGAGCCTGAAAGTGTATTGAATTTCACAAACGTGCGCGTAAAGGTTCGCGCCGGCAAGCTGGCAGAGGTCGCGCAACGAAGCGACGTAGTCTGGATAGAGCCTTACCAGACGCCCGAGCTGTTTGATGAACGACAGGGGCTGATCCTCCTGGGAGGCTTTAACGCAGACAGGCTTACGCGTACAAACTACCTCACCTGGCTCAGCGGGAAAGGTATATCTTCAACGCCTGACTTCCTCGTCGATGTGGCCGACAGCGGAATCGATAAAGGCATTCTCGACCCCGAGGTTATTCACAAAGACTTCCTGAACAGCGCGGGCGTCAATCGCGTCATGTACGCGCGTTTCGTCGGGGCTGCCGAATTCGACGGCCCGCCTAACGACACGGGAGGTCACGGTACTCTGAACGCCGCGATAGTCGGGGGCTACAACGCGGGCACGGTTTTTCCTTTCGTCGACACAGACGGGTACAGATTCGGGCTCGGCATTCACCCCTTCGTAAAGATGGGCGTGTCAAAGATATTTGCGCCGGATTATACGAACCCGAACCTGACGGGTCTGGTGGATCTGATGTACAGGGACGGTGCTCGCATCTCGTCGAATAGCTGGGGGGCCTATAATGGTAATTACACGCCCGAAGCGCAAACGTACGACTCTCTGGTCAGAGACGCGCGTCGCTCCACTGAAGGCAACCAGGAGATGGCGATCATCTTCGCGTCGGGCAACGGCGGGGTCGTAAAACTCACGTCTCCAGGCACGGCGAAGAACGTCATCACGGTAGGCGCGAGCGAGAACCTGCGGCCCGGGACTGACGGTTGCAGGATCGATGATGAAGGCGGCGACGACGCTTTATCGCTCATAGGCTTCTCATCGGGCGGGCCGACCAACGACGGGCGAACGAAGCCCGATCTGGCAGCGCCGGGAACTCACATTCAAGGAGCCGCTTCACAAGACCCGGCTTTCAGTGCCAACGGAGTCTGCGGCCCTGGCGCTTATCCTCCGGGCCAGTCGCTTTACACCTGGTCATCGGGAACTAGCCATTCTTGCCCGGCCGTAGCGGGCGCGGCGGCCCTGGTTCGTCAGTTCTTCCAGACTTCGACGGGTAATGCGCCGAGCCCCGCGATGATCAAAGCGTTTTTGACCAACTCTACGACTTACATGACAGGGAACATGGCGGGCGACAGCCTGCCGGGCGTAAATCAGGGTTGGGGGCTTACCAACATTGGCCGCGCGCTCGACGACGTGCCGCGCATGAGCGTAGACCAGGATCAGGTGCTGAAAGAGACAGGCCAGGTCGTGACTGTGAAAGGCAAGGTCGCAGATTCGTCCAAGCCCTTCCGTGTAACATTGGCCTGGACAGATGCGCCGGGTACTCCGCTCGGAAACGCGGCGGTCAACAACCTGGATTTGCAGGTAGAGGTGGGAGGCAAGACCTATCTCGGGAACAATTTCAACGGCGCCAACTCGGTCGAAGGCGGGGCGGCTGACAACCGCAATAACCTCGAAGGCGTCTGGCTGCCACAGGGCGTGTCGGGCGACTTCACAGTCCGCGTCGTAGCGGGCAACATCGCGGGAGACGGCCTCCCCGGAAACTCTGATAACTCGGACCAGGATTTCGCGCTCGTAGTCTACAACGCGACCACGCAGGACGGCGGAGGCGGCGGTGGAGGCGGCGGGGGCGGAGGTGGCGGCGGCGATCCCATCGACCCGCCTCCGACGGTCAACTTGAGATTTCCCGTAGGCGGAGAAAAGATGACGGTCGGCAATCTCGTCCGTGTGCTATGGGATGCTTCGGATAATAAAGAGATTCAGAGCCAGCGCGTCGAAGTCTCTTTAGACAACGGCGAAGTCTATAACACGATAGCCATACTCAACGGCGCAGCGCGGAGCTTTGACTGGAGGGTGCCTTCAGTTCCAACTCCGTTCGCCAGGATGAAGGTGACGGCTTTAGACGGCGTCAACCTCCCTGTCTCTGCGGTCAGCCCTTCGAGCTTTGAGATCGTCAACGGGCCGCCCGACACAAGCCCGCCGCAGGTCTTGTTGTTAACCCCGAACACCGATTCGGTGCTTGGCGGCGGTCTGACGACTACGATCAGGTGGAAGGAATCAGACAACGTAGGCGTGATCGAGCGCGTGATAGAGATGTCTGTAGACAACGGCCAGACCTATCAGCGGATAATAACGCTGACCGCGCCGAGCAGCGGCGAAGAGCAGAGTTATGACTGGCAAGTCCCCGCCGCTCTGTCTACGGACAAGGCCAAGGTGCGCATCACTGTTTACGATGGCGCGAGCAATTCCGCTGCGATCACTTCGGTGGGCAAATTCCAGATCTGGCAGATGCCTATCATCACGGGCGCCGATTACGGCACTCCCAGCGGCAAGGCCGGCCAGCTCGAAGTCTTCGGGAGACACTTCCGCCAGAACGAGACGGAGATTTATGTCGACGGAGTGAAGCTGAAGAAGGTCAAGTTCACCGATAAGTGCGAAGAGGTGGGCGGCACCTGCAAGAAGGTCACGAGCCAGGACAAGAAGATTCACAAGCGAGTGCCCGAAGGCAGATTCGTCGACATCGTCGTGAAGCTCAAGAAGACGGGGCAAACATCGCCCGCATTCTCGTGGAAGCGAAAACCGAATCGGTCTTAACAGAAGTCCTGAGTGCTGAGTGAAGAATCAATGGCTGTGTCCTGATCTCTTTTACTCAGCACTCAGCGCTATTTTGCCTTGAGGCCGTCCCGAGCGCCTTTATTTGCCGTCTCCGCCTGGTCTAATGCTTCGCGCCACGCGGCTATTTCGCTCTCCGATTTCATCTCCGGCTCAATCGCGCGAATTATCTGCAACTGCTTGTCGGTCGCGTCGCGCAGTAGCGTAAGCGCCTTCGGTATCGAAGAACTCTTTGGATTGCGTTCGTATGCGTCTTCGAGCTTCGCGATCACTTCTCTGACAGCGCGCGCATAATGCAAGAGCAACTGGCTCTTGCTCACCTTCGGCACAGCGCCCCACTGTCGCTCTTCTTCATCGGCCTTCTGCAGCGCTTTCTTGTCGGTTGCGGCGACCGTCGTCGGCGAGAGTGAGGCCAGGCGGCGGTCGGCGATCTTCATGAAGACCTTCACGCGATCATCGGCCTGCTGCGCTTCGCGCACGTGCTCGTCTTCCTCATCCGTCAGGTAATCTCCGGGGATCTGAGTCGAGCGCGCGGGACCGGGCGACACAAAATTTCTCGGCACGAATGATCGAGCGAGCGGCGGCAGCGGGTTCTTTGTGGAATTGTCTTTATCCCCATCGGGCTTGTCCGTCTTTTTCTCTGCGTCCGGCGATTTCAGAACATCTGAAGCGAATGACTCGTTGAGCGCCTGGACGCGCAGTTGCTTGGACTGTTTGAGCGCGGCTTCGGCATACGGGAGGCGCTCTACGGGGAACGAATCTTTTATCTCTTCGAGCACGCGAATCTGTTTATACAGTCTCTGCTCGATCTTCTTTGCCAGCCCCCGCTTCCCCTCGCCCTGCGAAAACGCCGTCTTGGCCGCCTCGGCCATCGCCTTGTTGTAAATGTCTAGCTGGCGCTGGGACTCCTGGCCCTGGCTCGCCTTCAGAGCCGCGAAGGCTGCTTCAAGATGCGCGTCCGCAATATCGAGACAGACCTCGACCATCTTCTTGGGCTTGCGCGCGTCGGCAAGCATCGCACGTTCTTGATCGGTTATTAACTTGACGAGCGGCGTTGGGTCAACGGGGAGCGGCGGCGGCGGCAGAACCGTTTTGTCTTGCGCGGCAACGATAGTCGCGGCAGCCATCAGTGAGACGATAGAGATCGCCAGCATAAAGCTCGCCTTCATTTTACAGAGCCGCCTCATTTCTTGTTACCCCTGGCTAATGACTTGCACTTGCCTTCCTTCGCCTGTCTTTGTAAAAAACCGAGCCGCGTATTTGCCTCTTCAATCTCATTCTTGTTGGTCGCCGGATCGGCCCTTTGCACAAACTCCTTGTAGGCGCGAAGCGCCTGCTCGCAATCATGTAGCTTATCAAACGAGATGGCCAGGAAGTAATAACTGACCGCAACCTCCGGCCGCTTTCCCACGATCCAGATGAACTCGCGCGCCGCTTCCGGATAGCGTTGCAGCTTAAAAAGCGCCGTCGCGAGGTTGGCGCGAGCAGGATAATTATCTTTTTCGCGGGCGATCACCTCAGTAAGAACGGGCAGCGCCGCCTCATATTGCATCGAGCGGACGAGCGCGGCCCCGAGTTGGACCCGCGTGCGAGTATCTTTCGGGTCCGCCTCCGCCGCCCTGCGGTAATAATCGACGGCAAGGTCCGGCTTATTCTTTAGCGAAAGGTCTGCGATAAAGACCAGAAGCTTTGCGTTGTTTGGCTGCGCCGATAGTAATCGATTGATGTCGGTCACGGCCTCCTCGACCTGGCCGTTTTCCGCCATCAGCCGCGCCAGTTCTACGCGAAGCGAGAGGTCTTCAGGCCTTTCAAGTATCAGCCTGCGGTAAAGCTGAATCGCGGCCTGCGGCTGGCCCGCGCGCGCGTGCAGGTCGCAGAGCTTCAAAGCAAGCTCTCTCGAAGGTTGTGATTGATAAGCAACGGAATACTCTTCGACAGCTTTTGCGATCTCGTTCTTGCTTTCGTGATAACGGGCGCGGCCCTCGCGCGCAGTCGCGTTAGCAGGGTCAAGCTCGATCGCGCGGGAGTAGTGCTTGAGCGCTTCATCGATCTTTCCCATCCGTTCGGTCGCGACGCCCAACAGCGCGTAAGTGAGCGCGGTAGCTTCGCCCTGATCGATGCCCGCGAGGAGGTTCTCTGCGGCCTTCGCGGGCTCGCCGGTCTTTATGAGCGCGCTCGCGTAAAAGATGCGCGTGTCCGTAATCTTTGGCTCAAGCTCGATTGCAAGGGCCAGCTCGCGTTTAGCCTCTTCCGTCTCCCCACGGTCGAGCAAGAGCTTGCCGAGCGCGCGGTGCGCACGAGCAAAGCGAGGTTCAAGCTCGACGACTCGCCTCAAATCCGCTATCGCGTCGTTGTCACGATTGAGCGCGAGCAGCGCGACCGCGCGCTGGTAATAGGCCTGGAACAGAGCGGGGTCGGCAGTTATCGCGTTAGTGTAATGTCTTATGGCCGAGTTCATGTCCCCGCGCTCGTGAGCGTTTTGACCTTCTTCAAATGCCTGCGCGGCGTTCTGCTTATCTTTCGGCGCAGTTGAATGATGAGATTGCGCCGCCGACAGTGATGACACGAACAGGATTAAAACCAGGATTAAAAGGGGGGAACGCATTGCAGTAAAACCTCGGCAATCATCATAACACCTGGGCCATACATCATCAACATAACAGTCCTGAGTGCTGAGTGCTGAGTGAAGAATCAATGGCTGTGTCCTGATCTCTTTTACTCAGCACTCAGCACTTTTATGAGGGCCGGAACGACTTCGGCCCAGTCGGCCACGACGCCCAGGTCAGCAGTGTTGAATATCTCTGCGTTAGGATCGTTATTGATCGCTACAATCGTTCCGGATTGTTGTATGCCGATCGTGTGATTCAGCGCGCCACGCGCGCCGACCCCGATGTAGAGCCTCGGAGCGACTATCTTCCCCGTGAGGCCGATCTGGTAATGGCGCGAGAGCCAGCCTTGATCGACCACGCGCCGCGTAGCCCCTATGCGACCGTCCAGGGCGCGAGCGAGCGATTCAATCACGGGCAGGTTCTCCGGGCCGCCGATTCCTGTCCCGACACAGATGATTGTCTCTGCTTCTTCAAGGTCAGCGACCTCTGCCGCTACCTCTTTTCTCGCGCCGACCAGTCGCGTCCTATTATCTTTGATCTCGGGCACGGCGAGGCTGATCGCAGAAGCCTCGCGGAGCGGATTCGGCGACGCGGGCCGCAGCATCCCCGGCTTGACGGTAGCCATCTGAGGAAGCGTGCGCGAGAGGATCAGCGCGACGATGTTGCCGCCGAACGCGGGCTTGTGCTGAACCAGCTCTTCGCGCTCGTTTACGTCCAGGTCTATGCAGTCGGCAGTCAGCCCTACGGCGAGCCGCGCGGCGAGGCGCGGCGCAAGGTCGCGCCCGTTTGAAGTCGAAGGCAGCAAGACGACGACGGGGCTGTATGTTTGAACTGCGCCGGCCAGCAAAGATGTGTAAAGGGCCGTCGTGTAGGCCGCAAGCCGCGCGTCTTCGGCGATGTAGACTTTATCAGCACCATGCTCTGCGAGCGTCTTAACGTGATTCGAAGCCTCCGCGCCGGCGACAAAAGCCGCCAGTTGCGCCCCGAGCTTTCGCGCAATCTCGATTCCCTTCCCCAGCAGCTCAAGGCTCACGGGCCGCAACCGGCCCTCAATCAATTCTGCTACCGCCCAGACCTCGCGGTCGGAAGAAAAATCGGCTGGAGTCTCCGGCGCGAGGCCGGACGTCGGCCTCACGCCGCCTTTGATTAATGCGCCTCGCCGTCTGAGATGTTCAATAAGACGCGCGGCCTTTTCATCCGCCGTTGCACCTTCGATGAACTCTACCTCGCGCGTGCGCGCAAGCGAGCGAATCTCCGTCACCCACGTGGGCGAGCCTTCGGAACCGAATATGCTCAAATCAGATGAGAGATCAATCGCGGAAATCTCTTCGATGGGTTTAGCCCGCCCCGCCTCGATTTGCGGCTCCTTGACTTTGATTGGGCGGACCAGGCGTTCAGCAGCCGTGAGCAATGCGGGTAGATCGACTTCGATGGTCTCGAACCCGTCGTCGGTTTCGCGCTCTACGGTGGCCGAGCGCCGGTCTTCGCTTATCTCAAGCTTTGTCGCGCCCGTGACGTGCGGGATGTCGAGAATCTCTGCAAGCTCAGGCCCGACCTGCCCCGTCTCCGCGTCGACGCTGTATTTGCCGCAAAGGATCAGATCGTATTTCTCTCTGGCGAGCGCGAGCGCGAGCGTGCGCGCAGTCGCCAGCGTGTCGGACCCCGCGAAAGCGCGGTCGAGCAGGTGTAGCGCGCGGTCCGCGCCCGCCCCTAGACATTCGACGAGCGCGTCGCGAGCCTGCGCGGGACCCATCGTCACGACCACGACTTCGCCGCCGATTTTTTCGCGGAGCCGAATGGCTTCGGCGAGCGCGCGACGATCAAACGGGTTTACTACGCTCGGCACGCCTTCGCGCATGATCGTCTTCGTCTCCGGATCGAACCGGATGTCGGCAACTTCAGGGACCTGCTTTATGCAAACAATGATTCTCATCTCGAACCGGAATCCCGCGCGCCCTTGCTCTTCTTCTTGCCCGCTTGCGATTTCGGTATCAGCCCCGGCTTTATCAATTCTCTGATCGGCTGCCCTTCGGCTTCAGAAAAACTGAGGCCGAGAAGAGCGGCGGCTGTCGGCGCGATGTCTATCATGCGAGCCAGGGGCATCTGCGCGCCCACGCGCGCGCCCGGTCCAAAGATTATTAAAGAAGACCTCAACTCTGCGCGCGTGGGGAGGTGCCCGTGCGTGCCGCGATAATCTTTCGGCTCGCTGACCTCTTCACCCATCAGCGCGTCGCCGAACGCATATCCCGGCGAGGCGTCGAGCATCAATAGCGCATTTGGGATGGAGCCGAGCTTGTCGATCTCCTTCCGTTCGAGGACGCGGTTCACGGGGCTGTTGTTGCGCGAGGCCATGTCGTTAAAGAGCGATGTAACTTTCGTCGCAGTCGCTTTGTCCGCAGGGTCGCGCAGCACTATTGCGCAAGAGCCGCCAGCGGGCCACGCGGCAGCTTTCCAATCTACAGGCTTTCCGCTCTGGTCGAGCGTGATCAGTTTCTCTTTGACCAGTAACACGTTCGGCTCGAACCGCTTTTTGACCTCGGCAAAACCGTGATCCGAGACTATGAAGAAAGTCGTCTTCTCGAATATGCCCGCCCTGCGCGTAGCCTCGATGACGCGACCGATGTATTCGTCCATGCGCTCGGCCATTGCGATCGCTTCGGGCGTGCGAGGCCCCTTCTCGTGGTGAACTCCGTCGAGCGCGATGAAATGGATCAGCATCAGGTTTGGTTTGTAGTTTTCGATGATGAACTCTGCGACCTTTGCGCGCCGCCCGTCTGTGGTGGTGTCGGCGCCCCCGCCCATCCCAAGCGCGTTTGTAAGTAGGCCCGGCGTTGAATACTGCAATGTGCGCTTTGGCGATGAGCGTTCTTTCGGGTCGGCGATCTCCGGCATGTTGTAATCAAGCTCGGCTCCGACCGTTACAGGCCAGCCGACTCCGGCAGTCACCAGACCGGCTTTCTTCGCAAGCGTCCACAGGGTTTCGGTTTTCAGATCCTTGGTGAACCAGTACCACTCGCGCGTCTGCTCTTCGGTAGGAGCTTCAAAGATTCGGTTTTGAATGATGCCATGAGTCGCGGGGCGTACGCCTGTGACGAGCGTAGTGTGCGCAGGGTAAGTCACCGAAGGGTATATGCCTTCGACGCCGGTGGCGAAAGCTCCGCCGAGCTTCAGCTTCACAAGGTTTGGAACTTTCAACCCCAGCCTCGCAGGCTCGGTGTAGTAATCCGGCACGAGCCCGTCGATTGAGATCATTATCACGTGCGCGTCAGAGCGTGCGGGCGTGGGCCGGGGCGTTTGCTGTGGCGGCGTGGTCTGTCCGAACAGGCTTGACGCTAATAATGCTATCGACAGGAATGCGAATAGAATCCTGGGGGCGCGATAAACTCTTTTCATTCTTCCACCTCTTTTGTTTTAGAGATTATGCTGAGCAGGTACCAATTTCACCGCAGAGACGCAGAGGGCACAGAGTTTACACAGAGCAGAATTATCTTCTCTCTGCGTCTGCGGCGGTGAATCTTCTCTCATCTTTTGACATCCATTGCTTAAAGATTCAAGCTCAATCCATCTCGTCCGATTATAACTTCTCCCGAATAATTCATTTGAAGCTCGCTTTTCAACTCACTCTCATCGACATCGAAATAAAAGTGCGTAACTACCAGCCGCGCAACCTCCGCCCGCGAGGCCAGCGTCGCCACATCCTTGATCGAAAGGTGTCGCACGCCCGCTTTCCGCTCGCGAAAAGAGCATTCGGAAATGAGCAGGTCGGCTTTGCCGAAAAACTCTACCAGCTCTTCGCCGTATTCGGTATCTCCCGTGTAACAGAGCGCGCGGCCCTCGCTTTCGATTCTCACGGCAAGGCTCTCGTCGGTGTGAGGAGTCTTTGCGACCGCGAGCCACGTGTCGCGGCCAACCTGCATGCGCACGCCCGGATCGAGCAGCCGGACGTTGACGGGAAACTTCGGCTCGAAGAGGTCCGACCCGAAAGCCTCTTCGAGTCCGTTCATCACGCGGTCAAGTCCGCGCGGGCCGACCAGCGTGAAGGCTTCCTCCCGCTTGTCGCGCATGCCGTGCTTGAATGCGAAAAAGAGCGAAGCAAGCTCGCCGACATGGTCTACGTGAAAATGGCTGACGAAAAGATGAGTCATCTTTTGCCAGGGCTGACCGAAACGATCGAGGCCATGAACGCTTCCCGCCCCGCAATCGAGCATTATGCGAGCGTCAGCCGTCTCTATGAAATAACTTGCCGAATTCCTCTTGCCGTCCGGGACCACCGTGCCCGACCCGATAATGGTTAGCTTCATCTTTACAACCTCGCTCAAACTTCTCGCCGCGAATTGGCGTACTCTTATTCGACTCCAGACCGCCGAAGCATTCAAGATTTTGATTTTAACACGCGGCCCGGCTGCAGCGAACAGCCCCGTTAAGGTTCAATTTGTTGACACGGGGGCGACGGGGGATTTATGGTGAGGCCAGTGGCAGTGGCTAAAACAGAGACGCCTGAAACGGATGAGCACGAGAGCGCAACGCCGAAAGCCGGCGCAGTGATGGGCACGCTCTTTCTCGTATTTTTTCTCGCTACGAGCGATCAGTTCGCGCTCTCGCCGCTTCTGCCGCTCGTAGCTTCGGAGCTGGGGTTGAGCGAAGGCAGCCTCGGCGCGCTTCTCTTTCCCGCATACGCGCTTGCGGCGGCGGCGGCGGCGCTGCTGGTCGGGCCTATCTCAGACATCTATGGCAGGCGGCGCTTTCTTCTGTACGCGACGTTACTGTTCGGGTCATCGCTTTTGCTGATAGCCCTGTTTAAGAACGCCTATCTGCTGATTGCTATGAGAGTGCTGACGGGGCTCGCGGCGGGAACTTTTTCAACCTGCTCGATCGCATACGTGGCAGACTATTTCCCCTACAAGCGGCGAGGCGCGGCGATGAGCCTGGTGCAGGCCGGATATTTCGCCGCGCTGGTGCTCGGCGTCCCGGCCGTCTCTTTCATAGCCAAGTGGCAGCAAGGCTACGGGCCCGGCTTTATGTTTCTCGCTTTGCTCTCGGCGGTCGCGCTCTTCATGGTGCTCTGGATGCTGCCGGAAGACAAGCATCTGATGGCCGAGGATATTTCGGAAAGAGTGGCGCGGCGATTCGAGCGCATCAGGCTGGTGGCGGCAAACAGAGAGCGCATAGCGGCGGTCGTGGCGGCCTTTTTGGTGTCGGCGGGTTTCGTAGGCTTCTTCTCCTATCTCGGCGCGTGGATGAAGGATGAGCTGAAGCTCGATACCGATGCGAGGGGATTGTTTTTCATCATCGTCGGGGTAGCCGCGCTCGTAGGCGCTCTTGTTGGCGGTCGGGTCGCGGACAAGCTCGGAAAGCGCTCTGTGTCTATCTTCAGCACAATCATTTTAGCCGCGATGCTCTTTGTGATACCGCGCGTGGGATGGGGCGTAGCGCTGTTTGTAACATTCCTGACGGCGAGCTTAGCCTTCGCATTCCGCCAGGGTCCTCTGCAGGCGCTGGCGACACAACTTGTTCCCCGCCGAGTTCAGGGCGCGTTCGTGTCTGTCCGCAATACCGCTTCACAGATCGGCATAGCCGTTTCGACAGCCGTAAGCGGCCAGCTCTATGACAGCCCAAGCATGGGCTACGCGGCTGTCGGCATCTTTAGCGGGCTCGTGACGCTGGCCGCAGCCATCTTCATCTTCATGATAAAAGAGCCGCACGCTGAATCACATTCCAACTCTTAGCACGAGTTTATTCAAAAGAAGTTATCAAAGCTATAGCAGGTCGCTTGCATCCTTCAGCTGGCTCATCGGACCGATTTTCTCACTGCTTTCTCACCCGGGGCTCATTTTTCTCACCCGCGAGCTGTATAAACTCTGATCGAATTCAACCAAAGGGGGATCTGAATGTTCAGACTAGTATCGTTGGTGGTCATCGCCCTGCTTCTCGGCACGCCCGTTTACGCGCAGAACAAGACGAGTGAGATCGACAAGATCTTCAGCTGGGCCACGCCGTCGACGCCCGGGTGCGCGGTCGCCGTCTCGCACCACGGAAAGGTGGTCGTCAACCGCGCTTACGGCTCGGCAGACCTCGAGCGCGACGTTGCGATCAGCCCCTCCACGATCTTTGATGCCGGATCGTTGACGAAGCAGTTTGTCGCAGCGGCGGTGCTCCTCCTCGTCGAAGACGGAAAGCTTTCGCTTACCGACGACATCCGCAAACACATTCCGCAGCTGCCCGATTACGGCCACAAGATCACGATCGACCATCTACTCACACACACCAGCGGCATACGGGACTGGACAGGGATCTTGCCTCTGACAGCCGGGAACGAGGACGCGTTGACCTTAACCCTCCGCCAGCGAGGGCTCAATTTCGCGCCGGGCGAAGAATGGATGTATTCGAACAGCGGCTATGTGCTGCTGAAAGAGATCGTCGCTCGCACGAGCGGGATGTCGTTCGACGAATTCACTCGCAAGCGCCTGTTCGAGCCGCTCGGGATGAAGAACACCGCCTACCGCACAGACTTGCGCGCGATCGTCAAGAACCGCGCCCTCGCTTACGACAAGGGGCCGGGCGGCTGGAGGATGGCAGTGAGCCTCGACAACGATCGGGGCGGCGGCGGCGGCCTTCTCAGCACGGCGAGCGACCTCCTCATCTGGAACGACGCTCTGACGAATAGCCGTCTCGGCGCGTCCGTCACAGAGAAGCTTCACGAACCGGCAAAGCTGAACAACGGCAGAAAGGTGGGCTATTCGCGCGGCCTGTTCTTCGAAACCTACCGGGGCGCCAGGGAGGTGTGGCATACCGGCAGCGCCGACGCATATAAATCATGGCTTTCACGTTATCCGGAGCACGGCCTCTCGATCGCCATAATGTGCAATTCGGGCGACGATACCGACAGGGTTGCGTCCGCGCGCCGCATCTTCGACCTGTACGTGCCCGCCGCCGGTGCTCAAGGCTCTGGAAACACTTTGCCGCCGATAGCTGCCGAGGGTGTCGACCCCGCAGGACTCGACCTGAACAGCAGGGCTGGATTGTACTTCACAGAGGCCGCCGGCGAGCCGCTTCGCCTGGCCGTGGACCGCGGCAGGCTGCGCGTCGCGGGCGGGCCCGCCCTCGTGGCACAGTCCAAGGATCGTTTCAGACGTTGGGGCGCCAGCGTGCAGTTCATGTCGCAGGACGAGTTCGAAGTGAACTTTTTGTCGCCCGACGAGTTCGAACTGAAGTCGATGGAGGGCAAGACGACACGGTATCGCCGCGCCAAGCCGTACACGCCCGCCGCCGACGATCTGAAGGCTTTCGCGGGCCGGTACGAAAGCACCGAGATCGGGACGGTCTTACAGATCGAGCCAAAGGGAGAAGGCTTGCTGATGCGCCTCGAACATACGCCGGCCAGAAGTCTGGAACTCAAGCCGGTCGAACGCGACACCTTTCAAATATCCAGGATGACGGTGCGCTTTATCCGCGACAAGGCCGGAAAGGTCGTAGCCCTCGATTACAGCAACCCGATCGTCCGAAACATCAAATTCACGCGGCTGAGCGACCGCACCAGTCGCCTCTAGCACCAGAGGGAAGGAACGTTGAGCCGTGATAATTACTGTTGACGCGCGCAAATAGTCATTCATAATAAATTTGTCTCTCAGCAACTGGTCTCCCGGCCCCAAACAGACAACATCAATTGAAAAGCATATCCTTCGGGACAGGTATGTATAGGAAAACAAGAAATACGAGCGACCTCACAGAACCATATTACAAACAGATCGAGCGGGCGGTTGAGCTTGTCGAGCAATCGGCGACGCATTACGACGTGCTAGGGCTGGAGCGCGGGGCGACCGACGCGCAGATTCAGCGGGCCTACCAGCGAGCGGTAACCGTGCTTAATCCGCTCAACTTCAAATCGAATGCAGATGTGCCGCTGGAGATTCAGAAGAGAATCGATCAGGCATTTCAACGAGTGATATCGGCTTTCTCTGTGCTCGGGAATTATCCCAAGCGCCGCGAGTACGACGGATCTTTGCCGGCAGCTTCGCCAGAAAAAACAGGTCCTGATAATAAAGCGAAAAACGGCAATCACGCTGGCGAGCCAGAAAAGTCGGGTCTAAAGGCGGGCAATGAGGCTGCGGCGGACGTGCAGGCCGAAAACCTACGCAAATCCGAAAGGCTGAAGCTCGCGATACCTGCGCGCGTGACGGGATATGATCGCAACGGCGACGAGTGGCACGAGGAGTCAGAGACTATTGACGTGAGCCGCACCGGAATCCAGCTTCCGATGAAAAGACGCGTGCGCCATCGCACGGTCGTCCAGCTATCCTTGCCTCTCCCGCTTGAGCTTCGCTCTCACGGGGGGCCTGAGCAAGGCTACTACGTTTATGCACTGGTCCGCAGGGTCGAGCCGCCAAAAAACGGTCAGCGAGTTGTCGCGCTTGAGTTTCTGGGCGAGACTCCGCCTGCTGGCTTCACACAGAAACCCTGGGCCACATTCCGCACAAAGTGGACGGGTGTTGAGCGAAGGCGCAGGCCGCGCGAAGAGAAGTCTGTCCAGGTAGCCATAGAGTACCTGGATGAGGCTATGGCGGCCATCGGGCGCGAAGAAGCGATTACAGAGAACCTCGGCGCGAGCGGGATGCGAGTCCGATTGAGCAAGCCCGCGCCGGAGTTCGACCTCGTGAAAGTGATTATCCCCGGTGAAGCGTCCGAGAGCCTGGCCGCGTTGAGCGATAAGTATTTCGACAAGGATGGACTCGAACGGCTTTGCCTGCGCTTTCTCGGCGTGTCGGCAACAAAGACATCGGCAAGCAAGCCCGCGCAGAAGGCCGGGTCGAAGGGGAAGAAGATTCTCGTAGCCGACGACGACCTGCCGCTCAGAAAAGTGCTGAGCAAGATATTGATCGATGCGGGGTACGACGTGGTGCTTGCCGAAGACGGCAAGCAGGCGGTCGAGATGGCCGG
Source organism: Blastocatellia bacterium (assembly GCA_036277095.1). Classification (GTDB taxonomy): domain Bacteria; phylum Acidobacteriota; class Blastocatellia; order UBA7656; family UBA7656; genus DASUNP01. The sequence goes on along the minus strand of DASUNP010000072.1, from coordinate 37,398 downwards.
CATCGAAAAGCCTGACCTCGTAATCGCGGACGGTTTGATGCCGAAGCTTCACGGCTTCCTCGCCTGCAAGGCGATTAAAGAGCTTCCCTCCCCTCCGAAAGTCATCATGCTGACGGCCATTTACACGAAGAAGAATTACCGATGGGAAGCCCGCCAGCAATACCGCGCGGATGACTTCATGACAAAGCCGTTCGAGCTGTCAGAGCTATTGGCCTGCGTTGAAAGGCATCTTTCGGCTTAAGGTAACTAGAAGCCGTCTCAAAAATGGTTTGGGACGGGAGATGGGATGTCCCCCCCACTTCGACATTGCGCGGCCCCACCTTACCGCTGAGTCAAAGTATTCCAAGTTGCGCGCAACAGACCCCGCCCGCAGCCCGTTCTGTTGACCTGATCAAATAGCGGCAGTCAAAACGGCGGCCCGCGACCTGGTCGTAGCCTGCCTCACACCATTTCTCACAGCTTCCTCATTGTTTAATCACTTTTCTTGCGAAGTAATCTGTTAGATTGCGCTTAGGCTTGAATCGAGTGACATGGATTGCTACTGATGATCTTCAGGACTGCATACATGAAAGGAAAAATGATCCTGCCGGCTTTGACCCAAGCCGCTGAACCGAAACGAGGCACAAAATATGAAACCTAAAATATTATTCGCAACCTTACTGACACTGGCGTTGTTCACCGCAGGCCACGCACAGACGCTGGACAAAGCCAAACTCGACCAGTTCTTTGACCGGCTGGCCGAAAAGAATAAGGCGATGGGGAGCCTGGTAATCGCTAAAGACGGCAAGGTGCTCTACACCCGCGCCATCGGCTACAGTCAGATCAACGGCGCGGAAAAGAAACCGTTGACTGCGGCGAACAGATTCCGGATCGGTTCGATCACAAAAATGTTCACCGCCGCGATGATACTTCAGCTCGTCGAGGAAGGAAAATTGAGGCTGACCGACACGCTCGACAAATTCTTGCCGCAGGTGCCGAACGCCCGGAAAATTACTATCGTGCAAATACTCTCGCATCGCAGCGGTATCCCTAACGTAAGGCGCGAGCAGAATGCTCAGGGAAACGTGAAAACAACTCCAATGACGAAAGATGAACACCTCGCCCTTATCGTCAAAGCCACGCCCGATTTCGAGCCGGACACCAAGCCTCTTTACAGCAACTCCGGCTATTTCATTTTGGGTCTTATCATTGAAAAGTTAACCGGCAAATCCTACGGGGAAGCTCTCCAGGAAAAAATCGCCACAAAAATCGGGCTCAAGGATACCTACACCGCGACCGGAAACATTGACGTGAACAAGAATGAAAGTCTTACCTATTTTATAATCCCTGGTGGCGACTGGAAGCAGGTACCCGAAACCCATCCAAGCATCCTCTTCAGCGCAGGCGCGATTGTTTCGACACCAAACGACCTGGCCAAATTCATCCAGGCGCTGTTCGACGGTAAGATAGTGTCAAAGGAGAGCCTCGATCAGATGAAAACGATGAGGGATGGCGAGGGGTTGGGAATGGTGACATTCGCGTTCGCCGGCAAGACCTTCTACGGACACACGGGCGGGGCCGACAACTACGGAGCGTGGCTGGCTTACCTGCCGGAAGAAAAACTGGCCCTCGCCTACACTACGAACGCGAAGGTTTACCCGGTAAAGGATATTGTCAGCGGCGTGAGCGACATTTACTACAATAAGCCGTTTCAGATTCCCGCCTTCGAATCAATCGCCGTCAGCACGGAAGTGCTGGACAAATACGTCGGCGTTTATTCGATTCCGGGAACTCCCGCTAAATTTACGATCACCAGAGACGGCGCCACGCTTTACGCGCAACCGCCCGGGGCGGGATCTGCTGTCCCGCTTGAGGCGACGGCCCAGGATAAATTCAAAATCGATAACGGCACCTCTGCGGGCATCGTGATTGAATTCGACGCCGCGAAAAACCAGATGACTATAAAACGGAACGGTGGGGAGAGGGTTCTCACGAAGGAAAAATAACCGTCATAAAGAATGTCGGGGCGATGGCCGATGATGCGCTTCGCGCGCGGCGGTCTTGGGCCTGCCCCAAGCGTGCGCCAGCGCGCTAACTTTTGTTAGGAGCTATTCAAAAATAGTCGTGCTAAATTTGCATCATGGCACGACGCGAAGAATTGACTGACGAACAATGGTCATTGATCGAATCGCTCTTTGATAAACCGCCGACGATACAAACACGAGGCAGACCTCGCCGGCCAGACCGCGAGGTCTTGAACGGCGTACTTTGGATTCTGCGCTCCGGGGCGCGCTGGTGTGATTTGCCGGATCGCTTTCCGCCGTATCAGACTTGCCACCGCCGATTCCAGCAGTGGGTCAAGGATGGGCGACTCGAACGAGTCCTTGAAACCTTAGCCGAAGACCTCCGCACCAAAGGCGAGTTAGACTTATCCGAATGCTTTATCGACGGGACATTCATCGTCGCCAAAAAAGGGGCGGCAAAGTCGGAAAGACCAAGCGGGGCAAGGGTACTACGCGAGTGGCAGTGGCAGACTCTGCTGGTTTCCCTGTCGCTGTCTACACGGCGTCTGCTGCGCCGCATGAAGTCACCCTTGTCAGAAAAACTCTCGTTGAACGCTTCACTGATGAGAAGCCTGAACGACTGATCGGCAATAAGGCGTACGACTCTGACCCGTTAGATGCCGACCTTGAAGCGCTCGACATTGAGATGATCACGCCGCACAAGAGCAATCGCCAGAAGGCGAAGACGCAAGACGGTCGGAAGTTGCGGCGCTACAGGCGGCGCTGGAAAGTCGAGCGGCTGTTTGCGTGGTTGCAAAACTACCGGCGGATTTTGGTGCGATATGAGTATCATGATGCGAACTACCTGGGCTTCGTCCATCTCGGTTGCATCCTGATCTTACTCAGAGCCTATTTTTGAGATGGTCTCTACTAACTTTACCGCAGAGAAGCAGAGAACGCAGAGGTTTTCTCTGCGTTCTCTGCTTCTCTGCGGTGAGATGGTTTTTGCTTATCATCGTTCCTCTTTTGAGCTTGTTCAACCGGTATCTGAAAGTTATTCTTGAAGCTCGCGATGAAAGCACAAACGACACCCGAGGAGAAGCCCATAGCTCGTCGCCCGCGCCGCTGGCTTCGCATACTCAAGCGCGTGATCATCACTCTCGTAATCATCATCATAATTCTCATCTACGGCGTTTTGCCTTTCTGGCTTTCAGGGCTGGTGACAAGCGCCGGCACCCGGTCCATGGATCGTCAATTGACGACGACTCCCGCGAGCCTCGGCGCGGAGTATAAAGACATTGAGTTTCAGACAAGCGACGGCGTCACGATCAGCGGATGGCTGCTGCCGAGCCGAGGAACGCGGGCGACGATCATCTATTCGCACGGATTGTTCCGCTCGCGGCGCGAGTTATTAGACCGCGCGGTCGAGCTGTGGCGGCTCGGCTACGGCGCGCTCCTGTACGACTCGCGTAATCACGGCGAGAGCGGAAAGGCGAAGGTGAGCCTCGGTTACTTTGAAAGGCTCGACGCAGAGGCCGCCGCCCGATACCTCCAAGAAGCCTCCCCGAACACGCGCATTATCATGTTCGGCATCTCGATGGGCGCGGCTACCGCCTTGCTCGCCGCAGCCGAAACGCCCGAAGTCCGCGCGGTCATCTCTGACAGCTCGTTCCTTTCATTCGAAGACACGACCACGCATCACGTGAAGCTTTTCTTGAAGCTCCCGGCTTTCCCGCTGGCGAACGAGATCAGGTTTATGATTGAAAAGCGCGCGGGGTTCGACGGCTCGAAGCTCGACGCGCTCGAAGCAGTGAAAGCACTCGGGACACGGCCCGCGATGTTCATAGCCGCCCAATACGATCCGCGAATGCCTGCCGACATAGGTCAAAAACTTTATGACGCTTCGGCGGCGACCACGAAGCGCGATCTGTTGATCGTCGACGGCCCCGGCGCACACATCCACGGCCACGCTTACCAGGCCGACCCCCGGCTTTACGTAGAGCGAGTCGCCGCGTTCCTCGATTCTGCTCTCCGAGATTGAGATGTAACTTTGCCGCGTTTCGTCTATAATCAGCGCGCTTGAACACACGAGACGATATGGAAACCGACGAGGTATTTGACGATAGAGTGATAGACATTCGCCCGCCGCGAAAGCGAAGGCTCTGGATACTGGTCTTGCTGGCAATCGTGCTCGGCTTGTTCCTGTTCGGCTCCCCGCTGCTCGGCATCTATGTAAACGCGCTGTGGTTTTCGTCGCTCGGTTTCTCTGACGCCTACTGGTACAAGTTTCGGCTGGGTGGGTTGTTGTTCGTCATCTTTTTCGCAGTCACTTTCTTGATACTTCGGCTCTCGTTTGCGGCCCTCACGCGCTGGCTCCCGCAGCTCAAGGAGCGTCCTCACGTTCGCCTGCGCAGCGTCGAAGACGTGAGGGATATAAACATCCTGGCCTTCATCTACCGCCCGGCGGTCTGGGTCGTATCGCTGGGCGCGGCGCTGTTGTATGCCATCAGCATGAGCGACGAGTGGTCTGCGTTCGCGCTTTACCTTAACGCTTCTCCTGCGGGCGCGGCGGACCCTATCTTTCAGCGAGACGCGAGCTTTTATCTTTTCCGACTGCCGGCGCTTGAGATAGTCGCGCGATGGTTTTTCACGCTGGCGATGATCCTCTTCTTAAGCGTTGCCGCCATCTGCGCGTACGTCTGGTACTACGAGCGGGCAATCGGGCTTGTAGTCGACGACACGCGCAACCGCGCCATCGCAATCATAAGCGCAGCCGGGATATTGCTCGCCGTCGCGATGGCGTGGAATACCTACCTGAGCCGGTTTGACCTTCTGCACACGCGCCATGATCTATTCACGGGCGTCAGCTACACGGACGCGAACATCCTGCTGCCGGGCATGAATGTCCTGATGGTAATCCTGCTCGTGGCCGCAGTCGCGCTCGCCGCGAATGCTCTCTTTTTCAAGAGCAAACGAATCATCGGGTGGACGGCGGCGCTGGTGGTGCTGGTCTGGTTGGTGGCGATAGTCATTATTCCAAAATCGATCTACTCTTTTTCCGTCAAGCCCAACGAGCTTGCGAAGGAGACTCCCTACATCCAGCACAACATCGAGATGACACGGCTCGCGTTCGACCTTGACCGATTCGAGGAAAAGCCATTTATTCCGCAGCCCACGATCACGCCCCAGCAGATTGCTGCAAACCGTCCTACGGTTGATAACGTGAGGCTGTGGGACCCGCAGATGCTTCAATCATCTTATAAACAGATTCAGGAGATTCGGCAGTATTACGAGTTTCGAGTGCCCGACGTAGACCGCTATGTGCTCAACGGCCAGATCCGGCAGGTCATGCTCGCGGCAAGGGAGATGAACGTCGATAGGCTTGAGGCCACGTCGAGGAACTGGATAAACCAGCACCTCGTCTACACGCACGGGTACGGCGTGGCGATGAGCACGGTCAACGAGTTTACGCCCGAGGGGCTGCCTCACCTGATCGTCAAGGACATGCCCGTACAAAGCGACGTCCCGGAAATCCAGATCACCCGGCCCGAAATATACTTCGGCGAGGTGACTAATCATCACGCTTATGTCCGGACCAACCAGCCGGAGTTCAATTACTCGGCTCAGGGCGATCAAGACTCATACACAGAATACGAGGGGTCGGCGGGGATACCCGTGGGCGGGATGTTCCGCAAGACGGCGCTCGCCTTTTACCTCGGCGACAACACGAGCCTGCTGTTTTCCGACTACATCACATCCGAGAGCCGCGTGCTAATGCGACGGAATGTCCTCGAACGGGCGCGCCAGATAGCTCCGTTTCTGATGTATGAGACGGACCCCTACATCGTCATAAGCAAAGACGGGCGACTGTTCTGGATGATAGACGCGTTTACTCACTCCGACCGTTATCCTTATTCGCGCGGGTATCAGGTGGGCGGGCAGTCCGTGAATTACATTCGCAACTCTGTCAAAGTTGTCATCGATGCTTACGAAGGGAGCGCGAGCTTTTACGTATTCGAGCCTAATGATCCTATAATTAAGTCATACCAGAACATCTTCCCGTCGCTGTTTCGACCTGCGGAAGAGATGCCCGAAGACCTGCGCGATCACATACGTTACCCGGACTTGCTAGTCGAAGCGCAAGCGGTCGCTTACACGCTTTATCACATCACGAACTCGCAAACGTTTTACAACCGCGAAGACATGTGGGCGATTGCGTCGCTGGAAGCCTCGGCGCAGCAAGGCTCGCAGGCCATACCCATGCAGCCCTACTACGTGCTGATGCAGTTGCCGGGGTTTGAGCACAAGGTTGAGTTTGTGAGCATACTGCCATTCACGCCGGCAGGGCCGGGCCGAAACAACATGATCGGGTGGATGGCCGCTCGTAGCGATATAGAGAACTACGGCCAGACCCTGGTCTTTACTTTTCCGAAGTCGCTGACCGTCAACGGCCCCGCTCAAATCCGAGCGCGCGTAAACCAGGACCCGCAGCTTTCGCAGCTCATGACGCTATGGAGCCAGAGAGGCTCGGAGCTTGTGCGAAGCAACCTGCTCGTTATTCCCATAGCAGATTCGCTGCTTTACGTCGAATCGTTTTATCTACAGGCCGAAGGCAGCGGCAGCAAGCTACCAGAATTAAGACAGGTCGCCGCAGCTACTCAAAACAGGCTGGCGACGGCAAAGACGTTTGACGAGGCGCTCAGGTCGCTTATCGCCGACCAGCCCGCCTCGCCGCCTGCCGAGATCGCCGCGCAGCCGGGGCAACCCGCTCGCCCGCCATCCGAGTCGCCCTCGCCTGCCCCTGCCGCCCCTCCGCAACTCGTCCCGGGCGACATCGGAGGGCTCGCCCGCCAGGCGCAACAGCTCTTGAGCGACTACGAGCGGCTCTCGGCTGAAGGCAAGCACCGCGAAGCGGGCGAGAAGCTGGATCAGCTCAAGCAGACCTTAACGGAGATGAACCGGCGGCGCACGCAGTAGCCCCTACATTTTGCATAGCGGCGCGACTTAAGCCCAACATTTTGATTGACCTAGCGGTTAGCTTCTGTTAGTATGCGGCCCGAATCGCCAGGATGCCCCCGTCCAACAAGAGGTGTCTCTTTAATGAAATGTCAGGGTTGTGGGCACGATTATCCTAGCACTCTTACCCGCTGCACTCATTGTAGGCTGTTGAACCCGAAGCGAGCGCAGAGTTCGCGCTTGATTGAATTCCCGCGCAAAGCCCGCGCGACCGTAGAAAAAGAGTCCGTCTCCAATCCCCTCCCCGCCTGGCGGCAAGAGGTAAACGAAAGAGTCCGCGCGGCAAAAGCGAGGAAAAACTTAACGCCTGATCCCGCGCCGGTCCAAGAGACGGCTCTGCCTGTTCCCGAGCCCGATTACAACGAGCCGAACAGGTACGAAAAACAGTTCACTCCGCGCACCGCACCGGTCACGACGCCACAGCGTTCGGCGCGCCCATACACACAGGCAGGCAGCATGGAGCCGGGCGCTGCTGCGGGCGCCGCCGCACCCGCGCGGAGCGCCCCGAGGACGAACGACACGATCGTCGAAGCCGCGCTCACGCGCGTGCGCCGGGCAACGGAAAATGCGAGCCGGGCCACGCTGCCGAAGATTGAACCGGCAAGACCCGCTCAACCGGCTAAAAGCCCTATCATCGTCGACAGAGAAGCGACGGCGAGGGCGCTTGAGCCCGCGATAGAGCTGCCGCCAAAGACCAGGCTCGTGACAACGCCGCTGCCTCGCATCGCGGAAGAGCCTGCGGCCCCAGCCGAGCCGGTAGTCCCTATTCCGGAAAAAGCCGAGCCGATAATGTCTGCGCCGCAAATGTCTGCGCCGAAAATATCTGCGCCGGAGATTTCCGCCGAGCCGATAGAACCGATAGAGCCCATCGAAGATATAACGATCAGAGAGAGGATCATCGTCATAGACGAGATGGAGCCGGTAGATTATCTCGCGGCAGAGATAAACAAGGTCGCGGCGGGCGACGAGTTCGCGCACGACGAAAGCCCTTCGCTTTTCACTCACGTCGTCATAGGGCTTGTAGACCTTCTTACCATCGCCTTAAGCTCGACGCCTTTCCTGGCGTTGATAGAGATTACGAACGGCAATTACGCGTACAGCCGCACGCGAATCGCCGTCGGTGTAGTTGTCTTTATCATATCGGCTTTTTACCTCGCATTGACGCAGAGCCTGTGCGGGAAGACCTTCGGGATGATGTTGACCAACACTCGCATCGTCGACGCCCGCAACTTCGAGCCCGTTACCGCAGGCCGCGCGATCTTAAGGACGCTGGGCTATTTCTTAGCCTTTGCTCCGGCGATGATCGGCCTGCTGTGGCCCGCGCTCAACCGCAAGCGCAGAGCGTGGCAAGACTATATCGCGGGCACGCTCGTCGTCCGCGACTTCTAATCACGAGGTGTTTCTCTTCCGGCAGTCTAATCCATTAAGATAGTTGGATGGAGAATCTCTTTTTGTCGGCCCTTGTCGCCGAGACGAGGCCACACATAGTCGGCAGGTCTGTCGCCAGAATATCGCTCCTAGAATCCGACCTCGTAATCGATTTGCGGCTGGCCGAAAGCCGACTGCTTTTTGCTTCAATCAATCCTTCAAGCCCGGCTTTTTACCTTTCAAGCCGCAGCATTAAGCATGAGAAATTTGATTTACGCGCTTCACATCCATTCATCGCATTGGCGCGCAAACGGCTAGCGGGAGCAAAGCTCGTATCGATATCGAAAGCGGACGCGGACCGCATAGTTGCGCTCGAATTCGAGCGGTTCGACGCTGCGGGCGACAGGGCGCGAGCAAAGATTATCGTTGCCTTGACCGGGCGGAGCGCGAATGCTTTTCTGACCGATGGCGACATGAACATAGAAGCGACGCTGTATGCGCGCGGCAGCTTTGCGGTCGGCGACAGGTTCAACTGGCCCGAAGAGAGCTTTTCTCTCATGGCTATGCTCGACCAGCTCGACGATTCGATGGGGCGGGAAGATATTCTGAAGCGTTTCTTCGGTCCTGCATCGGTTTTCGGGCGGGTGATGGAAAGGGAGTTCATCGCGCGGTGCCAAGAGGCTACACCCGCCGCCGCGTTTCGATCGCTCGTGCGAGACCTGTTCGACAGTCGCCCCCGGCCTCTTGTTTACTGCCGCGTTGCGCTTGAAGAGATAGGCGCGCGGCCGGTGAATTTAAAGAGCGATTTGATTCTTTCTCACATCGAGCTTGTCTCAGCCCGCGAGCTGCTGCGGTTTGAATTCGACTCGCTTTCGGAAGCGGCCGACCAGTATTACCGCGCGAGGGACCGCGCTAAAGCGTTTCAGGAGAAGTACGGCGGCGTAAAACGATTGCTCGCAGACGAGATCAAAAAGAGAGAATCATTAAGTAAAGCGATTGAAACGGACCGCGCGCGATTCGCGGAGCCGGAGAGGTTGAAGCAATGGGGCGATCTGTTGCTTGCCAACCTGGCGACCGCGCGCGTGAGCGGAACGAGTGCGCGAGTCACAGATTATTATGACCCGGAGATGAGGGAGATCGAAATTGAGATCGGAGACAATAAGACGCTCGAAGAAGCGGCTTCGGATTTTTTTTCGCGATACCAGAAAGGCCGCCGCGCTCTTGCGGCAATAGAGTCGCGCAAAGGCCGCATCACGGCTGAGCTTGATTCTCTCTACGAGCTATCGAACCTTCTTGATAGCGACCCGACCGCCGAAAGAGTTGATGAGGTACGCCGCAAGGCCGAGTCGTTGCTCGGGCGCCGCGCGGAGAAAGATTCGGGTCAGGTGTCCGGGCAGCAGGAGAAGAAGCGAGCAATCGGACGCTGGTTCATTTCTACGGATGGGTACGAAATCGGAGTCGGCAAGAATGATCGGGATAACGACGCGCTCACGTTTCGAGTAGCGCGCTCGCAAGACATCTGGATGCACGCAGCCGATTATCCCGGCTCTCATGTCATCATACGAAACCCGACCAGGGCGGAAGTGCCTCACCGCGCGATAATCGAGGCGGCTGAGATAGCCGCTTTTTACTCGCAGGCGAAGCGAGAAGCAAGGGCCGCCGTTCACTACACCGAAAAGAAATTCGTATCAAAGCCGCCTCGCTCAAAACCGGGACTTGCGCGGCTGGCATCATTCAAAACCATTATGGTCGAACCGCGATGCGGCGTCAGTCGGCTCGAATAGTTTTTTCATTAAGAGAATCGAGGACTCTTTGCGCGGCCTCTGCCGCTGTGCAGTCGCCAGTTGAAACGACGTGGTCAGCGAGAGCGTAGAAGGGGCGCCTACGGTCAAGCAGAGCCTTCATCTCTGTCTCGCCCGCCAGAAGAGGCCTTGAGCTATCGCGCTCAATTCTTGAGAGACAGATTTCAAGCGGACAATCGAGCCAGACGGCTTCTCCCGTTTGATCGATAATCGCGCGATTCTCATTCGAGATGTATGCGCCGCCGCCGAGGGCAATCACCGTATGCTTCATGGCTCTCGCGTGTTCAAGCGCCTCCCGCTCCAGTCGTCTGAACTCGCCTTCGCCAAGCTCTGCGAATATCGCGCGGACAGATCTTCCTGCGTTTGCTTCTACGATCTCGTCCAGGTCTACGAAATGAAACCCGAGCTTCTCGGCCAGGACGCGCCCGACGGTCGTCTTGCCCGCCCCCATAAACCCTATCAAGAAGATTGGAGCATCCGGCTCGCCTTTCACGATCAGCTCCTCAATAGAGTTCCGCCAGGTGTGATCGATGCGAGCAGCTCGTAGAACTCTGGGAAAGAGACAGCCGCGCAATCGGCGTCCAGGATTTCTGTAGTTCCTTCGGCGACGAGCCCCGCGATCGTGAACGCCATCGCTATGCGGTGATCGCCCGCGCTCTCGACTGTTGCGCCTCGCAGCCGCTGCGGCCCTTCGATGGCGAACCCGTCTTCGAACTCCTCTATCTCTCCGCCGAGAGATTTGATTGCAGCGACAACGCTACGGATGCGGTCGCTCTCTTTCACGCGCAGCTCGCGTGCGTCGCGCACTTCGAGCCTGCCTTCGACCTGCGAGCCGACGACGGCCAGAATGGGAATCTCATCGATCAGGTTAGGGATAGCCTCTGCGGAAGCGATCAATCCGTGCTTGTAGCTTTTGAGCGCGGCGCTTTTGACACTGATGTCGCCGACCGGCTCGTTGTGCCTGACCGTGAGGTTTTCCACCAGCACGTTCGCCCCGAGGCCATTCAATACATTAATGAAGGCCGTTCTCGTTGGGTTGAGATTCACATTGCGGATAACCAATTTCGAATCGTTGAGCATGGTCGCGGCTGCGATGAAGAAGGACGCCGAAGATAGATCTCCAGGCACGCGGTATTCGATCGGTTGTAACTCGGCGCCGCCTTCAACGGACATAGAGTTATCCGATTCGCTCTTGTCAAACCGGGCCCCGAATTCCGCCAGCATCAACTCCGTGTGATTGCGCGACGGGGCAGGCTCTCGGAAAGTAGTTCGCCCGCTTGCCAACAGTCCAGCGAACAGGACGCAAGTCTTGACCTGCGCGCTGGCGACGGGGCTGATGTAATCGATTGCGGCGAGGGGACTGCCGTGAATTGTGAGCGGGGGGAATCGAGACTGGCGCGCATCTATGCCGCAGCCCATCAGATTCAGCGGCTCGATTATCCTGCGCATAGGCCTGCGGCGGAGGCTCGCATCGCCGTCTATGACGGATGTGAAAGGCTGCGCGGCCAGCAATCCGCTCAGCATTCTGATGGTCGATCCTGAATTGCCAGCGTCGAGCGAGACTCTGCCACCTTGCGCTTGATACCCGCCGAGCCCGGCTCCGTGGATCACAAGTCGGCCATCGATCTCTTCTACTTTGACGCCGAGTCGTTTTATACAGTCAAGCGTCGAGCGACAGTCGGCGCTCGTTGCGAAACCGCGAATCTCACAGCGGCCCGAAGCAATTGAAGCGAGCATTGCTACGCGGTGTGAAATCGATTTATCACCCGGAACTGAAACGATTCCGTTTAGCGGCGCGAGGCCCTTAATTCTTATCGATCTTGACATTGCAACTTCCGGCATGTTACACAATGTCGCGCATTGTGACCACCTTGTTTACGAGCTTGCGCGCAGATTCTGGGCTTTTAGGAAAGGCATTCCGAGCGCCGATGACGGAGACCATCGAGCTTTCAATCGACAGTAAACTAGAGTTCCTCGATATGGTTAGCTCGGTGACTAAGAGCGTGCTGGCGAAGATGGGGTTTGATGAAGAGACAGTCGGCTGGATCGAGCTTGCGGTCCACGAGGCGGTCATTAACGCGATAAAACATGGCAATAAACACGCGCCCGACAAGCAGGTTGACGTCAAGTTTGACATCGAACAGGAGAAGCTCGTGATCTCGGTCAGGGATCACGGTGAAGGGTTTGACCCATCCCAGCTTCCCGACCCGCTCGACCCTAATAACTTGCTCAACCCGAGTGGCCGTGGCATTTTCTATATGCGCACGTTCATGGACGAAGTTGAATACTCGACGCACCCGGAAGGCGGCAGCATCGTGCGCATGACGAAGAATAAGCGATCATCCGAATAGCAAAATTCGCAGGACGGAAAAGGAGAACCGCGATGGCTCAGCTCAACATCAAGGAACGCCAGGATGGAGATGTAACCATTCTGGACCTCTCGGGTAAGATCACTATCGGTGAAGGCAGCGTACAGTTGCGAGAGGCCGTGCGCGGCCTGCTTGATACAGGGAAGAAAAAGATTCTTCTTAACCTCGGTGATGTGTCCTACGTCGATAGCTCGGGAATTGGCGAGCTGGTTAGCTCTTATACGACCACCAATAATCAGGGCGGCCAGTTGAAGCTTCTGAACCTGACGAAAAAGATTCAAGACTTGCTGATGATAACCAAGCTTCTCACGGTCTTTGAGACGCACGACAACGAAGAGACGGCAGTGGCGAGCTACAAGTAAGCAAGGCCAATTTTCATTGATAACGAAGGGCGCGACCGTCTACGTAAAGTAGAGGCCAGCGCCCTTTCCTGTATGTCAAAGCGTAGAACAAACAGAGTGACGCTCTTGCTGATGGTCCTTGTCGCCCTCTGTGCGGTGAGGGGCTCGGCGCAAGCCCTGCCCCGGCAGGCCGGTTCCGGCGGCGGAAGCCAAACGGGCAAGACGTGGGCTATCGTCGTAGGCGTCTCGAAATACGTGAAGCTGCCGGGCGGCCAACAACTCCAGTTCGCCGACCGCGACGCCGCGCTGTTCGCCGAAGCTTTGAAGAAGTCCTCAGTCAGCGCCGAAAACATCAAGTTGCTTGTGGGCGCGGACGCGATGGCTCAACAGATCAAGTCCGCGATCGGCAGTTGGCTCGCCCGCTCGGCTGCGGAGAGTGATACTGTTTACATCTTTTTTTCGGGGCACGGGCTTGTCGAGCGCGAATTCGGAGAGTCGTATCTGTTGGCCGCCGATTCAGACGCGCGCGACCCATACGGCACGGCTATCTCTGTTAGCGAGCTCGGTCATGCGCTGTCGCGCAGGGTTCGCGCGGGCCGCGTCTTCATAATCGCGGACGCCGTCCGTCGCGACCTTTTTCCAGACGGCGAAGCGGGAGCGGTCGAACAGTTCATCCAGGCGTTTAACCGTCTCGCATCCATCCGAGACGGATTATCGGCAATGCTGGCGAGCGGGCCGGGCGAGTTCTCGCGCGAAGGGCGCGCGTGGGGCGGCCACGGAGTATTCACAAAGCAACTGCTCGACGCTCTCTCGGGCAGCGCGGACAGCGACAGCGACGGCGCGATTACAGCCGATGAGGTGTTCAGCTTCGTTTCCTCGCGCGTGTCTCAAGAAACGTCCAACAAACAACACCCCTGGCAGAGCGAAGCCCGGCTCGCGCAACTTGTCTTATCGCGCACAGCGGTCCAGCCTGTCGCAACCGCCAAGTCGAGCGAACAGCGACCCGTCACGGCTAAGAAGCCGGATGATATTGCTCAAACGCAAAAGCCTTCGCCGCCACCCGCACCAATCGTAAGCGAAACCACACGGCCGGATGTAACGGAGACGGCTCCCGCCTCAATCGCAAAAGTGGAGGCCACTCCGCCTAAAGTTGAATCGCGCGAAGCAAAGCCTCAGCCAGCCCCGGAGCGACGTGCCGAAGCGCCGAAGGTCGTAGCTCCAAAGCCGGAGCCCGTAAAGACGAAGCCGACAAAAACAGAACCGGCAAAGCCACAGCCTGCTCGGAGAGCACCCGCTCCACCTGACACGGCTAGAATCTCTTCGACTCAAACGCAAGCATCGGCTTCGGGCGCTGAGGGCTCGGGCATTACGGGCGAAAAGTTGCCGCCTCCGCCTACACCAGCGGCCGTGCCGCCGTCGATGACTGCCGTGACTGCGACGGGCTCAACAGGTCAGCCCGCGCCGCCCGTCGCGTCAATGCCCGCTGACAGACCCGAAGCAGGCCCTTCGCCCATCGTGTTGCAGCTCGAAGCTGCGATCTCTTCAGGCAATCTGATTGAGCCGAAGTCAGCAAGCGCGTGGGAGCTTTACCAGAAGCTCACACAGGAGCAGGCGGGCGCGGCAGAAGCGGCCAGGTTGAAACCGATGCTCGCCGACGCTTTGATGAAATCGAGCCGGAGCATCCTGACGGGCGACGTTCGCGCGGACAACGTGTCGGACAAGGTGGAAGATTTCAGGCGCGCAGGCCAGATGCTCGCGCGCGCTCGGACACTGGCCCCAGGCGCGGCTGACACGGCAGCGCTTGAAAAGCTGAGCGCTGCGCAAGCGCTGATCGCCTTGCAGTTTTATGACGAGGCAGAGCGGGCGCTCGCGCAACTTGTAGGCACGAGACAGGCTGCCGCTGAAAACGCGCTCGGCCTTGTCTTTCAAGGTAAGCTCGACGAGTTTCAAGCCGAGCGCGCTTACCGGCGAGCAATCGAGATCGATCCCAACTGGGCCGCGCCGCAATACAATCTCGCACTGCTTTATAAAAGCAAGAAAAACCCGGACGCGCTTCAACTCTTAGAGAACGCCGCGCGCCTTGACGCCGCGAACGCGGCTATACTGGCTACGCTCGGCGACGAATACTTCGGCAAGGAACAGTGGCAGCAAGCGGCCGAAGCTTACAAGAAGGCTGTAGGGGTGAAGCCCTCGGACGCGACTCTTCATACGAAACTCGGCCACGCGCTCTACAGCCAGGGGCTGCGGGACGAGGCCAATCGCGAATACCAAAAAGCTACAGAGCTTCGCGCGAAACAACCCTGACGATCGCTTCACGATCGGCTCACACTGATTTAAACTTAAAGCATGGAGAGCCGGATAAGAGTCGGACCGGCGGGCTGGTCTTACGATGATTGGAAGGGCATCGTCTATCCTGAAAAGGCCGGCGCGAAGTTCGATCAGCTTGCATACATAGCCACGTTTTTCGACACGATAGAGATCAACAGCAGCTTCTATCGCCCGCCCACATCAGTGATGGGGAAATCCTGGGTGCGTAGGACTGCTCACAATCAAGATTTCAAGTTCACGGCAAAGCTCTTCCAGAGGTTCACGCACGAGCGCGGCAAGGCTACGAAGGCCGACGAATCTGCTTATCGTCACGGCATAGACCCGCTGGCCGTATCGGGTAAGCTGGGGGCTTTGCTTTTGCAGTTCCCCTGGTCGTTCAAGAACACGGACCAGAACCGCGAGTATCTCTCGGGCTTGCTTGAGCGGTTTAAGGATTACCCCGAAGTGGTCGAGCTTCGCCACTCTTCGTGGAACGAGCCGGACGTATACCTGGAGCTCGAAGAGCGGGGCGTCGGTTTCTGTAATATCGATCAGCCGCTCTTCGCCCGCTCGATCGAGCCATCAGCGCGTGCCACTTCTAAGATCGGTTACGTCCGCTTGCACGGGCGCAACTACGAGAACTGGTTCGCCGAGAATAGAAGCCCCGCAGACCGCTACGATTACCTCTACTCGCCCGAAGAGCTACAACCGTGGGTCGAGAATATAAAGAGAGTCTCGGCGCAGGCGAAAGAGACTTATGTGATAACGAATAACCACTTTCGAGGCAAAGGCATCACAAACGCGCTTGAGATAAAATCGGAGCTTGAGGGTGAGAAGGTCGCCGGGCCTGAACCGCTGTTGAAGGAGTATCCGATACTAAAGGACTACGTCAAAGAAAAGTAATTCACTAATTCACCGCAGAGACACAGAGAACGCAGAGTTTACGCAGAGCAGAATTATGCTTTCTCTGCGCTCGCTCTGTGTTCTCTGTGTCTCTGCGGTGAATCTCTCATTTCTTTTCCTTCTTTTCATCTTTGAAAGGCGATGAGAGGTTGATCGAATAGATCTCGTTCTCGTTCGCCTCGCGGTTCGAGCCGAACAGTATTTTGTCATCTGAGATAAAAACCGGGGAGAAGTTCAAGAAGCCTTTATTAGTGAGTTGCTGGAGCTGACCCGATTTCGAATCGAACAGGAACAGATGCGTTCCCGACGCCGTCGGCGCAACGTAAGCTATGAGCGATCCGTCGGGCGAAACCGCCGGGCTTCGCTTTGGCGAATCCACGTCGGGGACCGCGCGCATTTCGCCGGTTTTCGTGTCGAGAGTGTAAACTCCGTCCTGCTGCTCGGGCTCCTCCTGCCCCCAGATGACTATCTGATTGTTTGCGGCGCTTTGGATGTAACGATGTATTCGCGCGAACTTTCTTTCCGTCAGGTCACGCATCGGCTTGCCATCAAAACCGTATTGCCACAAAGAGTGTCTGCCGCTCAACTCGTCGATTTTGACAAGCATCAGGCTCTTGCCATCGGCGGCAAGCCCGGGCAGGATCGAAGAGACTTCGTCTTCCGTAAAGTATTCTGATTTGCCGCCCGAGGTCTGGACTACTGCGATGTGCAGGATGCCGAACGCGGCGTCGGGCAGCGGGCTCTCGTCGGTTGTAAAAAAGATTCGCTTGCCGTCGGGGGAGTAGACGGGCTGCTTGTCGCTGAAGTTGTTTGAAGTCAAGCGGCGCATCGCGATCTTTTTCAGATCGAGGGTGTAGAGGTCAGAGAAGCTCGCCGTCTCGTTGAACCCCGCGAATGCAACGCTCGTCCCGTCGGGCGACCACCGAGGGTCTGCTATTCCCCACGGGAACTGAGTCAGCGTTTGAATCGAATAATCGGCCAGGTCCATCCTGTAAAGGTTCGGCGCGCTTTCCGGCTTCTTGGCCACGACCAGAACCGTTTTTCTGTCAGGCGATACGGGGCCAAGCGTGTATAAGCCCATGCCTTGAGTATGCTTCTCTATTTTGAAAGGCTCGGGCTTCTTCTTTTCGTCTTTCTTTTCGTCCTTCTTATCCTTTGATTGCCGGGCCACGGCTGGACTGAGGGCTGACAAAAAGAGTGTAAGAATACAGACTATAATCGAAAGACGCCTTCTTTTATGCATAGCGGTAAGGATGCTATCACAACCGAAATCTGCGAACAATAAAGCAACCCGTCAGGCCCGAAAGTAAACTAAGGAACTTCGATCAGATTCGTAGGCTGAGCAACAATGATACTGTACTTGTAAGTTGGCATAGAAGCTTGTACTGTTAGTTTTATTAACGGTTGATATTATTCAAGGGGTGAGGCCCGATAGCCGATGAGCCGATTGATGTTCGTCTACCTTTCCGGCAGCGAAAAAGGCAAGACGAGAATCTACAACCAGAACCGCGTGACGATAGGCACTTCCGACGCGTGCGACCTGAAGCTCGTCGCGGAAGAGGGGGGAACTCTGCCCGCCGGGCAGCTCGCAGAAGTCTACGACTTTGACGACGGCAACTTTAACCTGATCCCTTCAAATGAGTCGGGCGATCTTACTATCAACATCAACGGCGAGCAGATGAACGGGGCCGACCCGACAACGGGCTACACTTTGCGC
Source organism: Blastocatellia bacterium (assembly GCA_036277095.1). Classification (GTDB taxonomy): domain Bacteria; phylum Acidobacteriota; class Blastocatellia; order UBA7656; family UBA7656; genus DASUNP01. The sequence continues at coordinate 19,593 of DASUNP010000072.1, read as the reverse complement.
GATGGCGACACGGTCCATTTCGGTCACGGGCTGTCGAGCGCGAGCGTGCTGTTTCAGGTGATGCCCGAGAATTTTTCGACCGCCCAGCTCGCGCGCCGCTCCGCCCGTCAGATCGAAGAGGTGCCCGCGCAGCCGGTCCACCCGCTGACGGCCACGCTGTTCGTAAAAGAGCTGACGGCGAGCCTGTGGGCAGAGATACCGCGCAAGGTGAAGCTGTTGGCGTTGCTGTTTACGACGATTATCGGCATCCTTATCATTGGGCCTCTCCTGATTTTCATTATCGTGTTTCACAGGAGCACGACCGATATCGAGGGCATAAGAGACCAGATGGCAAAGGAGCAAGCGGAGCGACAGCGTGCGCAGGATATTATCAGCCAGCAACAGGAAGAGCTAAAGACGCTTCGCGAGGTGGGCGAGCAGAACCGTCTGTTTACTCAGAAGATCGCCGAGCGCTTTAGCCCCGGCGTCGGACTGGTCGTTGGCTCCTACAGCTTCGCCGAGCGCGGGACGGGCCGCGTGCTCAGGTACGAGACAGCGGATTCGGCTAACGACACTTTGATAGACCAGAACGGGATGCTGCTGGCTTCCGTCGACGGCGCGGGGCCGCCGGTTCAGATCGATTATACGGGGACCGGCTTTGTCATCGAAAACGGCATCATCGCAACGAACAAGCATGTCGTGCGGCCGTGGGAGTACGACCGCGTAGCTCAGATTATTCTGGAGCAGGGCGGCGGGCTCCGACCGCAGCTCACTTCCCTGGTTGTATTCTTCCCTTCCATTCAGGCGCCGTTTGCCTTGAAGGAGGTCAAGGCGTCACCGACCTACGACATGGCGCTTTGCAAATTCGAGCCCGGGGACCTTGCCTTGCCCGTGCTGCCGTTGAGCAAGGAAGACCCGCGCTCGATCATAGGCGAGCCGGTCGTATTGCTCGGCTACCCGACGGGCGTCGACGGGCTGTTGCAGCGGATAGAAGATAGCGAGCAGCAAGAGATAAAGAGGCGCAACGGGGAGTCGGTTCAAGACATAGCGGCGGGGCTGGCGAATCGCGGGCTGATAAGGCCGCTGACGACTACGGGCACGATCAGCGATGCCCGGCCCAATCGCGTCGTTCACACAGCGCAGACGACCGAAGGCGGGTCGGGCAGCCCTATGTTTGATCGCGATGGCAGAGTCATTGGGATAAACTCTGCGATCCTGACTACGGCGGATGGGACGCAGAGTTTCGGGGGATCAAACTTCGGAGTCCCTAGTCGCGTCACCTACGAGATGCTTGTGGAATATCATAAAGGCATCCCCAATCAAGCGACCGTCCAGCAGTGAGAGAGGATTAACCGGGATAAAGTCCGAGCCTCACATTCTTAGCTCATGCGCAACGATCTTTCTTAGCGATCTCGACGCCGTTAAAACAGAGGAGTTCATCTTCTTTGCTCGGAGGCGAGACGACCTCGAAGACTATGGTGTCGAATTTTCCCTGCCCTCGGTAAAAAGAGGTTTTATAGCCCCGTCCGTTTGTAAACTCGACCATCTGGACGCCCCACTTGCCGATCGAGGCGTTATCGGGAATCTGCACAGGCACCTCGAAGGCGTCTCTTGAGACGCCGTCTTCGGGCGCAATCACAGCTTCTCCGAATGCGAGTTTCGTTCGATTCGATGCGGCCATGCTGAACTGGAAACACTGGACATAAATGCGGCTTATTCCCGCCGGGTCATAGGCGCGAACTCGCAGGACGAGCTTTTCGCCTGCGACAACCTGGGCATCCCCTGCACCATTTTCCTGAAAGCTAAGTGACATAATCCCTACCTCTCCTATTAGCCCGAATATCGCGTGAGGTTTATAAATTAGAAGTGCGATCCGGTCCGGCTGTTCCCCAGCTCTTTTTATGGCGACGATAATAACTGCCAAATAAAGGCACGTCAAGAGTTGATCTTTGCTGCCCCGAACAGGGTTCGTCAATGTTGACAGTGGCCGATTATGGCCGCTATAATTTTAGACTTTCGTCTTAAGCATATTTTTGGAGGGAGTTAACCGTGGCATACGCTATCATTCAAGCCGGCGGCAAACAGTTCCGGGTCACCGAAGGCCAGGTCATCCGCGTGCCTTCGCTCACGGCCAAGGTCGGATCATCCGTCGAGTTCGACGTGCTCGTCTCAAGCAACGGCGACCAGATAGATGTGGGAGCACCGCTGGTTGACGGCTCGCGCGTCACAGGCGTCGTCGTCGAGCACGGGCGCAGCCCGAAGATAATCGTCTTCAAAAAGAAGCGCCGCAAACAATACAAGAAGATTCACGGCCACCGTCAGGACTTCACAGCCGTGCGCATCGAGTCGATCGGCGCGGAGTCTAAGAAGCCTGAGAAGGCGGAAGCCGAAGAGATTAAAGTTAAGCCTGCGACTAGCGAAGCTACCGACGCGACCGAAACGGCGCCGTTGGCGGCCGCCGAGTCAACGGAAGCGTCAAGCGAAACCAACGAATAATCTAGAGGTTTTATGGCACACAAAAAAGGAGTAGGAAGCTCTCGAAACGGGCGCGATTCGAACGCTCAGCGTTTGGGAGTGAAGCGCTTTGGCGGTCAGGCTGTCAACGGCGGGGAGATTCTCGTCCGGCAGCGCGGCACAAAGTTCAAGCCGGGGCTTAACGTGGGGCGCGGGTCTGATGACACGCTGTTCGCGCTGGTGACCGGCGTAGTCAAGTTTGAAGAGAAGGGACGCAAAGGCAAATTCATCAGCGTCTATCCGCAGCAGTAGTTCGATTTTGGATTTTCGTGGCGCATGATGCGCTTCGCGCGGCGCGAGTTTGGATTTTGGATTGTAAACAGAAGAACGGTCGACAATCCTATGATCCAAAATCTAAAATCCAAAATCCAAAATTGTAAAGATGCAGTTCTTAGATCGGGCCAGAATAGTAGTTAAAGCAGGAGACGGTGGAAACGGCGTGACGGCATTTCGCCGCGAGAAGTTCGTGCCGCGTGGGGGTCCTTCAGGCGGCGATGGCGGACGCGGCGGCTCGGTCTACATGGAATCTACCGACCAACTCAACACCCTCCTTCAATTTCGCTTCAACCCTGAAACCCGAGCAGGGCGCGGCTCGCACGGCGAGGGAAGCAACCGCCACGGGCGCGACGGCGAAGACGCAGTCGTGATGGTCCCCGTCGGCACTATCGTAACGAACTCGGAGACTGGCGAGCTTGTCCACGATTTCTCGCAGCCTGGCGAGCGCATCTGCGTCGCGAAAGGCGGACGCGGCGGGCGCGGGAACGCGCAGTTTGCGACCTCGACCAACCGCGCGCCGCGTCACCACGAAGACGGGCGGCCGGGCGAGGTGAAGGCGCTTAGCCTTGAGCTCAAGCTGATAGCCGATGTCGGGCTGGTCGGTCTGCCGAACGTCGGCAAGTCGACTCTAATATCGCGCATATCCGCGGCGAGGCCCAAGATTGCCGATTACCCCTTCACGACGCTTGAGCCAAACCTCGGCGTCGTCTCCGTAGATGAAGACCGCACTTTCGTTGTCGCAGACATTCCCGGTCTAATCGAAGGCGCGCACGAAGGCACGGGGCTTGGCCTCGAATTCTTGCGCCACGTCGAGCGCACGAAGTTGCTCTTGCACGTCGTCGATCTCTCATCGACTGGGCGCGACCCCGTCGAAGATTTTCTAACCATTGAGCGCGAGCTTGAGTTCTATAAATCGGACCTGCTCGATAAGCCGCAGGCAGTCGCCGCGTCAAAGACTGACGCGATTGATGACAAGGACCGCGTCACGAGGCTGCGAAGTTTTTGCCAGGAGCGCGGGCTTGAAATGTTCGAGATTTCGGCGGTGACCGGGGCGGGCATAAGCCGGCTGGTCACTGCGCTGGGATCAAAGCTCGAACGAATTCAAAGAGAGAGCCAGGCGGCGTGAGCTGCCCGGCGCTGGTTGTAGCGTTGACGTAAAAGCTGATAAGAGGTGAGTAAGAGACTGAGCGAACGAATAGGAATCTACGGCGGGACTTTCGACCCTGTTCATAACGGACACATTGAGATAGCCCGTCGCGTCGCTCGGAATTTTGGTCTCGATAAACTGTTGATCGTCCCGACAAGCAGACCGCCTCACAAAGACCACGGCTCGATCTCGGACGCTTATCACCGTTACGCGATGGCAGTCCTGGCTACGATTGATGACCCGCGCCTTTTCGTCTCAACCGTAGAGCTCGAAGCCCCCGATCGTCCTTACACTTTCCAGACTGTCGAACGGCTCCGCGAGATGTACGGCGATAAGGCCCAGTATTTCTTTATCATGGGCGCGGACTCATTCTCCGAGCTTGATACCTGGCGCGAGCCTGAGCGATTGATCGCAAGCGTGAACATCTTAGTGGCTGCGCGGCCGGGAGTTGAAATCTCGTTCTCGCATCTGCCGGAAACGGTAAGAGCAAGCATCGTCGATCTGCGAGGGCAAGCCGATGAGGTTCGGATCGATACGGAAAGCCGAGCGAAGCAGTCAAAGATTTTTCTGACCGATTACGTGGAGGCTGACATCTCTTCCACACAGATCAGACGTATGGTAGGCGAGGGCCGATCTATAAAAGGTCTCGTCCCGCCGACCATTCTCGATTACATAGAGAAATATGAACTTTACAGGCGGTAGATAAATGGGTCGGAGCGCAAACAAGACGCAAGAGCCGCAAACGGTCGAGCCCGACGAGGCGATTATGATCGCGGCGCGGGCAGCCGGCGAAAAGAAGGCGACCGATATAGCCATATTGGACCTGCGCCAGGTCGCGTCCTTTACGGAATACTTCGTCCTGTGTACGGGAGCAAACGCGCGACAGGTGACGGCCATTGCCGATTCGGTCGAAGAGCAACTGCGCAACGTCGGCAAACGTCCATTGCACACTGAAGGCTATAGCAGCGCAGAGTGGATTCTGTTAGACTACGGCGATTTCATCGTGCACATATTCAGCAGCGCGTCGCGACGGTTCTATGATCTCGAGCGGCTGTGGCGCGATGCTGGTAGAATTGAAGTAAAAGATGAGGCATGAAAAAGAATAATTCTTGTTTTATTCATGCGTCATCCATCATACTTTAATCTTTCGGTCGGACTGCCCCTTTAACCTCGTACTAATAAAGAGGACGGGCTATGAGATTTATAACCAACTCCCCCGGCATGCAGCGGGTCGCCGAACTTATCGACAGGATCGCGTCAACAGACGCCAACGTCTTAGTGCTCGGCGAATCGGGGACGGGTAAAGATACAGTTGCTCGGCTGATACACGACCGGGGTCCAAGGCGCGACCGGCCTTTCGTCAAGATCGATTGCGCCTCGCTGCCGGAAGAGTTATTGGAGTCCGAGCTTTTCGGTTATGAGAAGGGCGCCTTTACAGGGGCGACGGACGCGAAGCCGGGCCGGTTCGAAGCGGCCGACGGCGGCACGCTGGTGCTAGACGAGATCGCCAGCCTCAACCTCACGGCGCAGGCCAAGCTGTTGAGGGTCATCGAAGAGCGCAGCTTCGAGCGGCTCGGGGGCAAACAGCCTGTCCACATAGATGTCCGCATAATCGCGCTTGCCAACATAAACTTGAAAGAGGCCGTGCGCGCTCACGCATTCCGGGATGACCTCTACTACAGGCTCGCGGTCGTGACGCTTGAACTGCCGCGCCTCGTAGACAGGGCCGAAGACATACCGCTGATAGCCGAGCAGTTCACGCGCCAGTTCGCCGCTCGCAGCGGGCGCGTCGGTGTCCACCTATCGAGCGAGACGCTCGCGCTGTTGCTCAATCATGACTTCCCAGGCAATGTTCGAGAGCTGAGAAACATCATAGAAGGTGCGGTGCTTTCTTCGACACGCGAGGCGATCGAGCCCGAACAACTGCCCGAGTATATGAGGTCGGCCGGGAAGTTCATGCAGTCGCGCACGAGGAAGCCGACGCTCGCAGAGCTTGAAGCGGTCTACATACGCGAGATCCTTGAGTACACGCGCGGCAACAAGACCCGCGCTGCTGAGATTCTTGGCATAAGCCGCAAGAACCTCTACGAGAAGATGCGGCGGTACGACATCGCGCCGGGCAGGGCGCAGGGCGCCGGGTCAAGTTAGTGCTGAGTGCTGAGTGAAAAACAATTACTCGGCACTCAGCATTACTCAAGACTCAGGACTGAAGATGAAGATGCGGTTCGTGTGGGTCGGAAAAACCCGCAACGCTTCGGTAAAAGAATTGATCCGGCAGTACCTGGAGCGCGTAAATAGATTTGGCCGGGTAGAAATTTTGGAACTGCGCGACCGCACGGATGTTGGAAGCGAGAGCCGGGTGATCATTGATAAAGAGGGTGAAGATATACTGTCGCGCACTGCGGCCGACAGCTTCGTCGTCGCGCTCGACGAGCGAGGCCGGCAGTTGGACTCAGTTGCGCTCGCCCGATTTATCGACAGCCACAGGGTGGCCGGGACGAAGCAGATCACCTTCGTCATAGGCGGGCACCTGGGGCTGTCGGACGAAGTCCGCAAGCGGGCAGACTTTGTTCTGGGGTTGTCGCGCATGACTTTTACGCACGAGATGGCGCGGGTGTTGTTGTTGGAGCAGGTCTACCGCGCATTCACTATTATTCATGACCTGCCTTATCAAAAATGAGCCAGGCGAGTTAAAGGGAGCCTGCCTGGGGCTATGGGTAGTCAGTGGCAAAATACTAAGCCAGGAGTATTCGATGGATAAGAAGAAAGTTAAGCAGTACGAAGCAAAGTTGGTCGAGCAGAGGAACGCGCTGCTGGGGATGGTCGAGCGCACGGAAGACTACGGCCGGGAGGCTGACCGCGACGTCAGCCAGGACCCCGCCGACAAGGCGTCTAACTCTTACACCAAGGAGTTGCTCTTTTCTCAGAGCACGAACGAGCGGAACACTCTCAAGCTTATCGAAGAGGCGCTTGATCGTATCGGCGAAGGGAGCTACGGCGAGTGCATCAACTGCGGCGAAGAGATTTCGCAAAAGCGGCTCGACGCCATTCCCTGGACTCCGCACTGCATACGTTGTCAGGAGCTTCTGGAGCAGGGGCTTCTGGTTGAAAAAGAGATTTAATCTTGGCCTGTCATCATACAACTGAACCAACTCCACGCGAGCCTCGTCAGGCTCGCGGCCCTTTATTTGTCTTCTAGCGCTTCGTCCGGGCGCGGGGGTACGAGATGCTCACACGCGCGCTCAAGTCAATAAGAGACGGACTGCTGTCGTTAGCCTACCCTCAACAGTGCCGCATGTGCGGCAACCCGGTCCGGTCCTGGGACGATGGGGTCGCCTGCCGGGAGTGCTGGGAAGACCCCGGGATAACATCCCTGTTTTTTGACCTGCCCTCTTGCCGAAAATGCGGTCGGCCGTTCGGGATCCAATCCGCGCTCGGGCTGCCTTCTTCAAACGAGCTTTCTTGTATTGACTGCTCCGGTCAGCTTTTTGAGGCCGCGCGCTCTTGCGGGGCATATTCGGGCGCGCTCGAAGCTAGCATAATCTTCTTAAAGTCCGAGCCGCATGTCTGCCCGCGCCTCAGAGAGATACTTTTCCGGGCTTATCTAATCAATCGCCCCGTCATAGAGAGCGAACTGGTTGTCGCGGTCCCACTGCACCGCTTGAGACAGCGCGAGCGCGGGTTCAATCAGGCGACCATCATCGCGAGACTGATAGCTTCGCGCTTCGATCTGGCTTTCGACGATTCATCTCTTGCGCGCGTGGCGCACACGAGCCGCCACCGCGCAGGCATCGATGCGATCGATAGGGCGAAATCGGTCGAAGGCGCCTTCAAGGTCACACGACCCAAAAAGGTGAGCGGCCTTTCGGTCCTGTTGATCGATGATCTGTTCACTACGGGAAGCACGATTGCCGCAGCGACAAAGGATCTGCTCGACGCCGGGGCCGCGCGCGTCCGCGTACTGACAATCGCGCGGGCGGTCAGAACCGGCCCCTAAGGTAAAGAAGGCTACCAAGTAGATCGCCCGGAATTCTCCTTGCAAAAAAATCAATTTTTCGTATCCTTGATTCAATATTTTGGATAATTCAATGGATCTATGGTCGGATAAGCGCTCAGAAGCAATTATAAGGTCTGTATTTTGTAAATTTATAAATCGCGCTTGTCTATATATGAGGAGGGTACAACAGTTGCTTCGCGAAGTCTCTACCTCTTTTTGAGTTTGGCGTGTATACCAGATGCTGGGTGAACCTTAGAGAATACTAAGAAGCCAGCACAGAATGGTGAGGGAATCCTCAAATCAATACCGGAAGTCGTGCTTAACTGTCGAACTTTTTAGGAGACAGTGAATAGCGCGAATAGATGAGCCCGTTGGCAGTGGCAGATGATTATAGGTCTGTCCACCACTGCCAACTTATGGAGTTTGCTCAGGTCAGCCTTCAACTGTTCTGAGCAAACGTAACAGCCCCCACAAAGGAGCCGTATGCGTCAACATGTTATACGTGTGCTCAAGCAGAGAGTCAAGTGGCGGGATGCAGTGCCTTTTTCTCGTCATGAGCTCAAAGTACATCTAACTCTAACCTCAATCATTGAGATAGCAAAATTCCTGTTTTGGCTCGCGCTGATGTAGGAATCAATCAATGATTGAGTAACTAGTTTCGAGATGACGGAGGGCTGAGCCCCAAAGCCCGGCCCTCTCTCTTCTGAAACGCAGACGTCGATTCCCTGGTTCCTTTATCTACGGAGGCGAGCTCTCACACCTCCTCAGAAATACCTTGCGAGTCCATAAACTGGTTTTCGCTCTGAACGCGCTCTTGGCTGCAAGAAGGGGGCGAAGGATTCAGGGTCTATTCACTCTCAGAGGCGGCAAATAAGAAATCGTCCTGGGGCAGCGAGGACCCATAATGAATAGTCCCCGAGAAGAATATTCCTTGCTTGCATAATCAAGTTTTCGTATACTCGATTCAAATTTTTGGATAATTCGAAGGTTGTACGGTCGAGCGTATGGCCCGAGGCTCTTATAAGGTCTGTATTTTGTGAGTTTATAAATTGCGCTCGTCTTTATATGAGGAGGGTACAACAGTTGCTTGGCGAAGTCTCTACCTCTTTCTTTTGTTCGGCACAGGTTTGTAATCAGGGGTTTTCTCGTTCCCGTTCTAACCCCTGATTTGGTTGTCTGCGTTACAGCGCTGCAGGCAATGAAATCATCAGGCAAAAAAATTCAGGTCTTTTCCTAATCTCCGGTTAGCTCATTAAGAGTCAGTTGGCTTTCAGGACGGGGTAGGGGCGCTCGGCGCCCCGCGACAACGCCGAAGGTCGTCCGGTACTCAGGCGCAAAGATCAGCTACGACCCCGGCTGCATCTTTGAGATTTCCGGGCGGCCTATCGATAATCTTTAGAGGAGACCACCCAATGAAGAATGCACGCTTGCTCGCAAGGAAAGCAGCCGTGTATACGCTTACTGCCCTGCTCGCGCTAAGCTCATTTGCCAGCTTCGCCAACGCGCAGATCGTCACGACGGGCCGGATCAGCGGCACGGTGATGGACCCGCAGGGCGCTATCGTACCTACGGCTGAAGTAAATGTAAAAAACGACGAGACCGGCAACGAGTACAAGGTCAAAGTCGGAGACGATGGCACATTCGTCATCGCCCAACTCCCCATCGCAACCTACACGGTGACGATCACGGCACCGGGGTTCAAGCAAACAGTTGTCACCAACGTCAAGACGCAGGTCGGCCTCGCCTCGACTCTTCAGGTCACACTGGAGGTCGGCGCGGCGAGCGAGACCGTCACGGTGACGAGCGGCGCTGAGGTCTTACAAAGAGAGACTACCAACGTCGGCTCGACCATCAGCGGTCGCCAGATAACTGATCTTCCCTTCTCTTCACGTGACGCTCTGGATCTGGTTATGACGCTCCCGGGCACGGCTACAGTAGGCCGCCCGCGCTCATCTTCGGTCAACGGCCTGCCGAAGGGGGCTCTGAATATCAGCATTGACGGCATCAACGCTCAGGACAACTTCTTGAGGACAACGGACGGGTTCTTTACCTACATCCGTCCTCGCATTGATGCCATTGAAGAAGTCCAGGTATCGTTGGCCACACCCGGCGCAGAGGCATCAGCCGGGGGCGCTGTCCACATCAGGTTCGTCACCAAAGGCGGGACGAACGAGTATCACGGCGGCGGCTGGTGGTACAACCGCCAGCGTGTCTACAACACGAATTACTATTTCAACAAGATTCAACGACAAGAAGCGACACCGGGCTGTGACCGTACGCAGCCGGGCTGCCTCGTTGAGACTCCTCGCGCGCAGGTGATGTTGAACCAGTGGGGCCTGAAAGTAGGCGGCCCCTTGACCCCCTGGCTCAAAGACAAGGTATTCTTCTTCGTTTCCTATGACGAGTTCCGCCTGCCTGAGCAGCAGATTCGCTCTCGCGTCATACTGACGCCCGAAGCCGAAGCGGGAGAATTCAAGTACAGGATCTCAAGCGGCGAGGTTAGATCGGTGAACCTGCTGGCGCTGGCCGCGGCAAGGAACAACCCGCTAATACCCGGAACCAAGGACCCGACGATTGCAGGCATCCTGTCGCAGATTCGCGAGTCTACGGCCAAAGGCGCGCTCACGGATCTGACAGACCCCAACCAGCAGAGCTTCACCTTCACGAACACGGGCGGGCAGACGCGGCGGTTCCCCACAATACGCCTCGACGCGAACGTGACGAGCAACCACCACGTGGAGATGATCTACAACTACCAGGACTTCGCCTCCCAGGTAGATTTTCTCAACGCCCGCGACCCGGCATTCCCCGAGCCTATCCCTCAGATTCTCGGAAGCCAGGGGTCAGACCGCTTCTCGTTTGCGACAGCGCTGCGCTCTCAGTTGACCAGCAAGATAGTCAACGAGGCGCGCTTCGGACTGACGGGCGGGACGGTGGTCTTCTTCCCCGAGATGGGTCCGGCATCCTACGACCCATTCGGCGGAGTCGCCTTGACATTCCCCGGCGCGTACGCCAACCCGCACAACGCGCCGAACAACTCGCGGCGCAACTCCCCGATCAAGCAGTTCAACGATAACCTCTCCTGGATCAAGGGGCGGCATAACTTCAACTTCGGCGCGTCATACACCGGGGCCACTTCCTACCAACAGAGCTCCGGCGGAAACCTTGCGCCGAATTTGAGCTTCAACATCCTTTCAGCCGATCCGGCAAACGCCTTGTTTACCGCTGCGAACTTCCCCGGCGCGAGCGCCACGCAGCTAAACGACGCGAGGGGTATCTACGCGCTGCTGACAGGAAAGATCTCCGCCGTGACCTTTAACGCCAAGCTCGATGAAGAGACCTTGGATTATTCGTTCGAAGGCACAGCGGTCGAGCGCAACAAGGTGACAGGGTACGGGTTCTACTTCCAGGATTACTTCAAGCTCAAGCCGAATCTCAACATCAACTACGGGCTGAGGTGGGAGGCCGCGCTTGCTCCCGTACACAGAAACGGCGTGTATGTGCGCCCGGGTTTTGAAGGTCTGTTCAGCGTGAGCGGGTCAAACGGATTATTCAATCCGAATGCCTCGGGCGGCGCGCCAACCGAGTATTTCCCGGTCGATGAGAATACCAAGCCGTTTGACGACGACATGAATAACTTTGCTCCGAGCCTGGGCATCGCCTGGAGCCCGCAGTTCAAGAATTCCATGCTCAAGAAGCTGTTCGGAGAAGGCGAGCAGACGGTGCTGCGCGCCGCCTACTCGATCAGCTATGTCACGGGCGGGTTCGCAGACTTCAACGGCATATGGAACAGCAACCCGGGCCTGACTTCTGCCGCCGGCGCGAGGCCGGGCATAGAGTTCACAGCAGGCAGCCTGCTGCTGCGCGACAGCCCGAACCTGCTAAGGGCGCTGCCGCAGCGCACGTTCCCGCTTCTGGGGTCCCCAGGGATTGCGGCGGTCGATTTCGATCCCAACATCGAATCGCCGTACGTCCAGTCGTGGTCTTTCGGCATGCAGCGGGAGCTAAACAGGGACACCGTGTTTGAGGCGCGTTATGTCGGCAACCGCTCGATAGGGCTGGGCCGCACATACAACCTCAACGAGGTGAACATCTTTGAGAACGGCTTCCTGCAGGAGTTCAACGCCGCACTGAACAATCTTAATATCTTCAGGGCAGCAAACCCGAACTGCGATCGTGTGCCGGGTGCGCCTCCCTGTTCATTCCGCAACACAGGGTTGCCCGGCCAGGTCAACTTGCCAATCTTCACCGCGTCATTCGGTGCGGCTTTGGCTAACTTCACCAATACAACCTTCAAGCAGTTGCTTGATCAAGGACAGGCAGGCAATCTTGCAAACCAGTTGTCGAATGTGACTAACAACATCGCGTTCCAGAATAACCGTCTTGCCGCAGGGTTCACACCCAACTTCTTCCTCGTCAACCCGAATGTGCTCGGGGGCGGCTCGTTCCTTGCGACCAACGACGCATACAGCTCCTACAACGCGCTCCAGATCGAGCTGCGCCGCCGCTTTGCAAACGGGCTGCTCGTGCAGGGCAATTACACTTGGAGCCACTCACTGACCGACATTTTCGGAAGCGGGGGAACCATTCAGCCTCACACGCTGCGCGATAAGAGAATGGACAAAGGTCCTTCGCCGTTCGATATTCGCCACGCGTTCAAGGCCAACTGGATTTACGAGCTTCCGATCGGCCCGGGTCACCGGTTCGACTTTTCGGGCGGCAACTCTGTTCTCGGCAAGATACTCGGCGGCTGGGAGACGGATGGGATCATCCGTTGGCAGAGCGGTCGAGTCTTTAACCTCACGAGCGGACGCGCCACGGTCAACCAGTTTGACTCGGGTCTGGTGCTTGTCGGAATAAGCCAGCAGGAGTTGCAAGACATGGTGAAAATCCGAAAGCTCCCGAATGACGCAGCTCTCGGGACTGTCACGTGGCTGCCACGGACCTTTATCCAGAACACGCTCCGCGCGTTCGGGCTTGGCGACGGCAAAACACCGATCGGGCCGCATTTTGCGCCACCCACCACGCCTGGACAGTTCGGTTCTTACATCTTCCTGTACGGGCCGAGCCTGTTCCGCGCAGACCTGAGCCTCGTTAAGAAGACTCGAATACGCGAATCGATGAACATCGAAACGCGCGTCGAGTTCTTGAACGCGTTTAACACCACTAACTTCTTGATCGGGAATGCTTTTGCAGCCGATGTCGCCAACACCGATCAGAACACGATTACGGTCAACTCGGCCAACTTCGGGCAGACGACCCACGCCTACCGCGACGTTTCGACGACGAACGATCCGGGCGGGCGCTTGCTCCAGCTAGTGCTGAGAATAAACTTCTAACGCGGCCTTCGAGCCCATTAGAACAGACGGGAGCGCGTTTTCGAGCGCGCTCCCGTTTCCTATCATCAATATCCGGCGAGGTCACTTTTCTTGTTGAGACGAACGATCATCATAGGATTAAACATCGTCTCTCTAGCCATTGTAGCCCATGCTCAGTTTGGGATAAGAGGCCAGGTCTTCTTGCCCAACGGCGCGCCCGTGCAGAAGCGCATACGCTTCATGCTGACGACAGACAACGGCACGCGAACAGATTTTTATTACACGGATTCAAACGGGCGCATCGCGCTGCCGAACATAAACTCTCCTTACACGATATCGGTCGAGACGGACGGCGAAACTTACGACACGACTACAGTCTCTTTCATCCCCCCGCACTCTGGCAATTACATCATCGTCAATCTGAGGTCGCCAAAGGCAGCGCCCTCAGTCGCGCCGGGCCTGGTCAATGTTAATGACGTCGAACAGCAAGTCTCGCCGAAAGCCAAAGAAGCCTACGACTCCGCGATAATGCTGCTGAAGGCGGACCAGTTCGAGCAGGCGCTTGAGCCTCTAAAACGCGCGATCGCGCTCCAGCCCAACTACTTTCATGCGCACAACGACCTGGGCGTGCTTTACATGAAATTGAACCGGCTGGACGAAGCCGCCACCTCGCTACAGCAAGCGATAAAGATCAACGGTAAGATATATATTCCCCGGCTCAATCTCGGCATAGTGCTTAACCGCCAGCGCAAGTTTAAAGAGGCAGCCGAAGTGCTCACACGGCTCCAGCACGATCACACGGATCTTTGGAAGATTTATGCCCCGCTGGTAGAAGCGCTCATAGGCTCACAGCAATGGGCGCCTGCGGAGGTAGCGTTAACCAGGGGGCTCGGCGTCAAGGAACTCGATCAGGTCGACCTCAAGATCAAGTTAGGGATGGTGAGGTTGCGGCAGGGGAAATACTCGGAGGCGATCACGGTCCTCAACGAAGCCGTCGCAGGCGAACCTGATAACGCGCTCGCCCACTTCAACCTCGGCGCGGCGCTGATGTTTGGCGGCAAACTCGACGAGGCAGAAGCGGCCTTGTCGCGCGCCTACGCGATCAAAGGCGCCGAGATGCCGGGCGCACAGTTGATGCTCGGACAGGTCTATCATCAAAAACAGGATTACCAAAAAGCCATTGACGCATTCACGAAATACCTGCGCGACTTGCCCGACGCGCCCAATGCCGCCCAGGTTAAGGAGTCCATTCGGAGGCTCACCGAGGCGCTGAATAAGAAATAAGGATTACAAGAAATTCGAGCTAAAGGGTCAGACCATGAAGTTCATTAATAGAAGAGAGTTCGTGACAGGATTGGCAGGGTTTGCGGGCGTGCTCGCACTTCCATCAAAAAGGTTTCAGACCGAGGCCCGGTCGCGCGCCGCAAACGGCGGCGGGTGCTGGCTCACGGTCTGCGTCCCTCTGGTCATACAAGACCCGGCAATCGATCTTCAAACAAGCCTCATACTGACCTCCGCATCATTCAGCGGGCTGGAAGGCCACGCGGATAAAGATAATTCGACAGAATACGACATAGAGCTTTTCGACCCGGCGGGAAACCTGATTCCGCTCGACGGCGCGAAGAAAGGGTTGCGCCTGTCTGTCCCTGCCATGCGCACCACCGAGATCAAATGCCGCGAACTGCTCGCGGGTCGCGAGGGCTTCTGGGGCGGGATGAGAATCCGCATGCTTGCCAGGGGGAAGCAGCCGGCCTTTGTGACAGACCTGTTCAGCGCAGCTTTTGCGACGTGGAGTTTCAAGGAGAGCTTCGATGCGCTGCACGCCCACCCGGACCCCGCGCAGCTTCAAACGCCGGACAGGTACTTCTCAAGCATGCCGTTCCCGAGCCTGGAAGAGTATTCATGCACGCTCAGCCTTTTTAACCCTTATGACAACCAGAGCGAAGGCCGGATCACTGTCTACGCAGCGGATGGTGCGGCGAGTTTGGAGCAAGCCTACAGGCTGCCCGCTCGCGGGTCAGCGCTTTACAATCTGAACTCGGGCAGGATAGTCACGGAACGGAAAGAGATTTTCGCGCGCTCTGTCGCGCCGAAAAAAGAGATCAAGCGCGGCGGCTCTCTGACGATCGAGAACAGCGAGTCGACGGCGAAGAACTTCGCTTACATGATGATTAAAGGGAAAGCGGATAACAGCTTCGCGGCAGAGCACACGATCCATCAGGGCAATTACGCGATCAAGCGCGGCGCATCGCCCTTCGGCCAGAATGATTCTTTTCAGGCGAGGGGCTGGCTCTACTCGGCATTCATCTTCAACGACAAGACGATAGGCGATCTTCAAATGAGCAGCCGCGTCTACTTGAGCGCGGGCCGGCCGCTCGAAGACGAGCTGTGGCTGCGCGCTTACGCGTCGGATGCAGAGGGCGATATTTTCTGGGCGACGAACCACGACCCCGATCTGGGTCTGTGGCTGCCCGCAGGCGTTTTTGATAAAGGCGCGATCAAGCTCCGACCGTTCCAGAGCTGTGACATAGATTTTCAGAAAGTGGCTTTGAAGAAAGGTTTCGCCGGCGCGATCGGCGTAGCCTGCTCGCCTCAATCCTCGCACGTCCTGATGAAAGTCGAAGTGCGTTTGCACAACTGGGGGACGAGCGCCTTCTCTCACTTCAGGCCGGGGGCGCGGTCTGCGCGGCTGCTTCAAAACGTGAAGGGGCGCGACGGCGTCGTGTCGGATTACATAGTCTCAGGCGTGCGGCTCAAACGCCTGGGCGACCGGCAGGCGATCGACGCATTGCTTGGCGTCGTCAATATGGAGCAGGACAAGACGGGCGATCCCGTTTTGGAAGTCTTCAACGGCGACGGCTTTGTGGCCCGCAAACAGCTCGGGGCGGTTCCGGGCTACGGCTGCAAGCACTTTCTGATGTCGGACCTCTTTCCTGAGCTTGCCGCGAAAGGCGCGGGGCCGCTGACGCTGAGACTGATCGACCGCAACGCGGCTGTGACGCTGTCGGCGCTTCACATCGATCACAAGAGAAAAGACGCGGCGATAGATCACGGCTCGGACCGCTTCTCAACCTACGAATACGGCTGCGCGTAATCACCTTTTTCTGGCAGCACCGCGACCGACAGTATGCGTCGACCTTAAACGCCTTTGTGAAGTTCTTGCGCTCAACACCGGTCCCAATCAACTCAGCGGCTCAATCGTGTCGGCTTCCGCGGGCTCGCCAGGAACAGCCATCTGCGATGTCAGGATCTGTGCCGCCTCATCTCTCATAGATGAGAGGCGCAAGCCAAAGACTAAAGCTCCTACGATGCACAACAACCCGCCTGCCCTGATCGTCCAGGGCGCATTGATGCGAGCGGCGGCGCCTCCCGCAATCAGGCTTCCGAACGGCGTCATGCCCATCAGGCTCATCGAGTAAAAACTCATCACGCGGCCTCTCAAACGATCCGGCACCATCGTCTGCAAGAGCGTGTTTGACGCAGACATTTGTAGCATCAGGGTGAAGCCTATCGGCACCAGCAGAGCGGCGGAAAGAACTATGTTGCGCGAGAATGAAAAGGCGACGAGCAATACCCCGAGCGCGGCGACGCTCACGGCCGCCACGCGCCCGAGCCCCCGCACTTCGCGCCGCGCCGCGAGCGTGAGAGCGCCGCAGAGGGCTCCCAACCCGGCTGCGCTCAGCAGAATCCCGAGCGATCTGGCCCCGCCCCCCAGTATAGTATTTGCAAAGATCGGCATCAGGACTATGTAGGAGAGTCCGAAGATGCTGACGAAAGCGACCAGCAGAAGAACTGCGCGAACAGGACGCGTCCGCCGAATGAATGCGAAGCCCTCTTTCAAATCCGCGAAAGCGGACCCCGAAGGGGTTTTAGAATCCCTGGCAGTGAGCTTCATTGCGAGCAGCCCGCCGATCACGGCTACGTAACTCAGCCCGTTGAACAGAAAGCAGAGGCCCTCGCCTACCCATGCGACTATCAAACCCGCGAGCGCCGGTCCAACGATGCGCGCGCCGTTAATCATCGAGGAGTTTAAGGCGATGGCATTCATCAAGTCCTGTCGCCCGACAAGCTCTGCCACGAACGACTGGCGCGTCGGCAAGTCGAACGCGTTAACGACGCCCAACAGGAAGGCAAGACCGATTACGGCCTCTACGGTCACGTGGTTGGTGAGCGTCAGCGCGGCCAGAACGAGCGCCTGGGCCATGGCAAGAGTCTGCGTCAGCACTATCAAACGGTGGCGGCTGTGACGGTCCGCCAGCACGCCTCCGACAGGAGCAAACACGAAGACGGGTATCTGGCTCGCGAACGCCACAAGCCCGAGCAGCCAGGGCGACGACGTCATCCGGTAGATAAGCCAGCTCTGGGCCGTGCTCTGCATCCAGGTCCCCGTAAACGAGACGAGCATACTGAAGAAGTAAATGCGGTAATTCGGATGGCGGAGCGCGCGAACCGTATCAAGAATGCGGCGCGGTCTGGCTATAGTATCTGCCACTAATCTCCTCGGCAAGCGAGAGTAGCTCGAAGTCACGATTCTACTTCGCAGAGCCATCACCTCTCAAGGCCAGCTTGACCCTAAGTAGAGCCATATCGGAGAATTCATGCGGATGCCTGAAGATATTAGAGAAGAGATTGCCGGCATCGCTCGCCAGCTCGAAGAACAATTGAAGTTCTATCGCGAGATCGGCATCACGGACATAGGGGGAGCCGGCAACGCCCTGAAACCGGCTGCCGTAGCCGATTCCAGGGCAGAGGCCGTTTCGGTCGCTACCCAAAAATCGCTCGAACCGGACGAAGTCGAACCAGTCATGCCCAAGAAGCCACCAGTAGACCAGGCGGGATTGTTCGGAGACATCTCGACCGATGCCCCGGCAGCGCGAACCACGGGCGCGGCCCTTCCCATCATCGAGGCGCAGGACGTTTCGCTCGAAGCCATTCGCGAAGACATCGGCGAGTGCGTCCGCTGCAAGCTCCACGAGCATCGTAACAACATAGTCTTCGGCGAGGGGAACCCGAAGGCGAAGCTCGTATTCATCGGCGAGGGGCCGGGCGCGGACGAAGACGCGACGGGCCGCCCGTTCGTTGGCCGCGCGGGCCAGCTGCTGGACAAAATCATCCAGGCGATCGGACTCAAGCGGGAAGACGTATACATTTCGAATGTCGTGAAGTGTCGCCCTCCCGGCAACCGCACGCCGGAGCGCGACGAGGTGGCGACCTGCGAGCAGTTTCTCTTTCGCCAGCTGGCGCTCATCCGCCCCCAGGTCATCGTCGCGCTCGGATCTCCCGCCTTCCAGTGCATTCTAAGGACCAAAGAGACGATAACGAGAGCAAGGGGCGAGTGGAGGGATTGGAACGGGATCAAGGTAATGCCCACCTTCCACCCTGCTTACCTGTTGCGCTCACCCGATAAAAAACGAGAAGCGTGGGATGATATGAAGAAGGTCCGAGACTACCTTAACTCCCTGCCGGACTGAACGGGATGCAGGGTTTTGTGCTATCCATCACAATTGCGACAGACCACTCCCCGCCACTGAACGTAGCCAGCAGGGTTTGATTTAGAGTGATCGTCCGCTGTGGAGACAAAGAAAAGCAGATTGTGCTCCATCTAAGGAAGAGGCGCGTGGGCGTGGGCCGTTGATGCGCGCATTCTCAAAAAGCAATCGCGACAATAAACGGGGCGGCCCTGAGTCGGCCTGAACGGCACGGTCGTCTCTATGCCGCACAACGCGCATTTTATCGTCACCTCCACGCGCTCGCGCGGGAAGGGCTGACCATAGGCCTGCATGTTGGCGGCGATTCGGTCGTTCTTTTTGACTTTGCAGGGTCGGCAGCGTTTGGGGTCGTTTTTCAAACCTTTGTCCGCAAAGAAAAGTTGTTCCCCGGAGGTAAAGATAAACTCCTCTCCGCAATCAACACATCTCAGTACCTTATCCTTATACTCGTACACTGTGGGCCTCCTATACCTTGTTCCCTGAGGGCGGCAGATTCAGCAGGATTCAGACACGAAAGCAACGGTCAACCAAGTGGTGACGGCGAGTTTCAGAGGAGTTTTTGTGGTCAAAACCATGAAGGACCTACCCCCCGTTGTACTCCTTGTTCGCTGCATTCATGCTAGTTACCCGGTAAAACTCGAACCAGATTACGCTCGCTTATAATTCCCACCCAAAATAACTGCTGCCATTATCGCTTTATTTAGTCCGGAGTCAAGTAAATTGTGGAGAGAATAGCCATTTTACTCCCGGCCTGGCCTTGATCGCCGCGTAGCGGCAGTCGAGTTTAGCCGTGTGCTTCAGCGCACGGTGGGCGAGGTCAAAATCGGACGCGTCGCGTCAGCGACGATTGAATTCAATCGTCGCTGACGCGAC
>DASUNP010000071.1:0-35729 GCA_036277095.1 Blastocatellia bacterium | reverse complement strand
GATACGATAGTCACGGGAGGCGTCGAAGCCTGCATCACGTTCGGGCTGATGACGGCCTTCTGCCGCATGGGGACGGTGACTACGAAATGGAATCACGAGCCCGCGCGAGCCTCGCGCCCGTTCAACGCGGACCGTGACGGGTTCGTGCTGGGCGAGGGGGCCTGGGTCTTGATATTTGAGGAGCTGGAGCACGCCGTCAAGCGTGGGGCGCAGATTTACGCGGAGGTCGTGGGCTACGCATCGACCTGCGACGCATACCATCGAGTGCAGATAGCGCCGACAGGTCACGACGCGGCCCGCGCGATGCGCATGGCGGTCGAAGGCGCGGGGCTGACTACCGACGAGATCGATTACCTAAACCTTCACGGGACCGCGACGCGAATAAACGACCGCACAGAGTCGGCTGCCGTGCGAATAGCCTTCGGCGACCGCGCGCGCGAGATTCCCGCAAGCTCTACGAAATCCATGGTCGGCCACCCGCAAGGGGCGAGCGGCGCGGCGGGAGTCGTGGCGACGCTCATGGCGATGAAGCACAATTACGCGCCTCCGACAATCAACGTCGAAAACCCGGATGGCGAATGCGATCTGGACTATGTCGCCAATCGTGGCCGCGATATGCGTATCGACACGGCGCTGTGCAATTGCATCGCGTTCGGCTCAAAAAACTCCGCGCTGGTATTCAAGCGATACAAGGACTCCTAAAGCCCAGACCAATCGTTCAAAAACAATACGTGCTGTCATAATTTCATACTTTTCAACCAGAGGCTGCATTCGCTCAACGCCTCAAATTACTGCGCAAATAATCGAAATAAGAGGCGCTTGCGACATGCAACCTAGTGGCACGCGCGTTGCCAATCGCCTACTTGACGGGAACGCAGAATCTGGGCATGAGGAGAGTTCGATGAAGCTAATGAAAGTATCAACGATAGTCCTGCTGCTGGCAGTCTCGCTTGCGGCAATAGGCTGTGCGGAGAACTCGCAATCGGCTGGCCCGCCTTCTACGACAGCGACACAGAACGCGCAAGAGGTCGAGAAGGATGACGGCTCGATCGTTGCAACGACGACAGCCACCGACGGGACAAAGACCGAGGTGAGGACTTTTAAGACCGGCGAAGTGGCTCGCGTAACGCGCACGACCAGCCCCGGCCGCAAGCGCACGGCCACAGTGGAATTGCGCGACGGCCGCAAGGCCGATTTGGAAGATGACAGCGAAATCGAGCAGGTCATCGATGCGAGCGCCGATTGGATAGCCGACACGGCCAACGATACCTGGGATACTACGAAGGCTGTCGGCAAAGAGGTAGGCGACAAGACAGAGGATGTGGCCGATAAGACCGTAGACACGAGCAAGAAGGTGGTCAAAGGGACAAAAGCGGGAGCCAAAGAAGTAGGTGACAAGGCCGAGGACGTAGGCGACGCAGTTGGGAAGACAGCGAAAAAAGTGGGTAAGGGTGCAAAGAATGTCGGTAAAAAGGTGAAAGACAAGGTTACTCCTTAATCAAGGTCACGCCACAATCTCGCTCTTAACGTTTGAGCGAGTACGGCCCGCCTCACAGCATCTGGGGGGAGTGTGAGGCGGGTTCTTTATTCTCCTTTCGATTATTAATTCTCCTTTCAAAGCAAGTAGAACTTCGGAGTGCGGTGTGGGATCCCGCACTCCAAATTTTTGCTTACTATGCTATACTGCAGATGGTCCCAGATCATTTGAGAGGAAATAAAACGATGAACGAATATGACCCCCAGAACCGTCACTACTCGCAATCTCAGGCGTGGCAGGCGGACGAGCGTCCGATGGGCATTCAACCGCGCACGGCGGCAGAGGCGACCGTCTCAGAGCGTCTGGGCTTTATCCGCAAGGTGTACGCGCTGTTTTTTGTGGGAATACTGTTTGCGATCGGCGGCGTGGTAATCGGGTTCAACACCCCGTCGTTGATGATCGCAATCGCCGAACATCCCTGGATCACGCTTATCGCGCTGATCGCGGGCGTGATGGGGGCGCAGGCAGTCAGGCACGTGCCTGGAGTCAATGTCGCGGTCTTCTTCGCATTCACAACATTCACGGGAGTCGTCATATCGCCGCTGCTTTATTACGTCAGCGCGACCAACCCAGTCTCTATACTCCAGGCGGGAGTGTTGACGGTAGGCATATTCGGCGGGCTTACGGCTTACGTGTTCATCTCGAAGAAGGACTTCAGTTTTATGCGCGGGATGCTCTGGGTCGGCTTGATAGTAATCGTGCTGGGCGGGCTTTTGAACGCGCTCATCGTAGGGTCAAGCGGCCTCGGTTTCGCGTTAGCGGCGGGCGCCTTGATTCTCTTTTCAGGCTTTGTGCTTTATGACACATCAAACATAATCCGCCGCTATCCGACAAACGAGTACATAGCCGGAGCGATGGACCTTTATCTGGATGCCTTTAACATCTTTCTGGCGCTTATCAGAATACTCAATAGACGATAGCATTTCGATAGACAGGATTGCGAAGCTAATCTTGGCTTCGCAATCCTGCTGCTTATTGCCCCGCCTCACGCACAATCCTGAAACGAACCACATTTATTATCCTAAGAGGTCGGAAGCTCATGAAGAATCGTAAAGACTGGATGCTCGCTTCACTGGTGGCGTTTGCAATCACGGTTGGGGTTGGCGTCTTTTTTTATGACTACGCTGCTGAACCCGCATCTGCTGCGCGTGCAGAAGCCCCGGCGGCCTCGCACTCATCGCCGGTTGCAGACGGCGCTCGCTACCGGATAGATGCGGGCCAGAGTCGTTTTACCGTGCGCGTCTTCGTCGGCGGGTTGCTGTCGAGCCTGGGCCACGATCACACAATCGCCGCCCGAAATCTCTCTGGAGAGACACAATTCACTTACGGCACGGTCGCCCCGGCTTCGCTGCAAATGACCGTCAGGGCCGGCTCGCTTTCGGTCACGGACAAGGTGAGCAATAGCGACCGCGAAAAGATAGAAGCTACGATGCGCGACGAGGTGCTCGAAGTCGCCAAATTCCCTGAGATCAATTTTCGCAGCACGAATGTCACGGCAAACAGGGTCGACGAAGGCGTGTATCAGGTCCAAATCTCAGGAGACCTCACGCTGCATGGCGTCACGCGCGGCATAGTCATTAACGCGCGAGCGTCATTCGGCTCTGGCGGGCTTCGCGCGCAAGGCGAGTTCTCAGTAAAGCACGCGGATTATAACCTCAAGCGAGTTTCAGTGGCGGGCGGGACGATCAAGGTCAAGGAAGAGATCAAGCTCTCGTTCGACATCCTGGCTCATTAACAGTTTTCAGTTTTCAGTCGATCACTGAAAACTATTCCCCTCTGGCGAGGCGGCCGAGCGCGCCGCCGGGGTGCCATAAGGCGTACTGCTCGCGCGTCAGCCCTTTTCGAGCTTCTAGCGCGACCGTAAGCGCGCACAGGATGTACAGCTTTGCCAGTATGCTTGCGCGCGGGACGAGGTTCAGCACGCCGCCTTCATTCTCCACCCCGGCATACAGAAGGACTTCCGCCGCGTGAGCGAGCGGCGACTCACGATCGCCGGAAACGCCTATTATCTTTATCCCGAGCGCGCGCAGGGCATCGACCGCGCACATCAACTCGGGCGTAGTGCCGCTGTTGGAGATCGCGATGGTAATATCGCAATCGCGCACCTGGCCCGCCGACCCGTGAACGCATTCGGTCGCGTGTAAGAAATATGCCGCCGTCCCCGTGCTCGAAAGCACAGAGGCGATGTAGCGGGCTACGTGCTCGCTCTTGCCTATGCCCGTGACGTGGACGCGCCCGCCGCGCGACTCGCACTCTATTATCAGCTCGGCGGCGCGCTCTATGGCTTCGACCTCCGCCCGCGTCCGCATCGCGGCGAGCTCTTTAATCGCAAGCTCGAAAAAAGTCTCTATCGCTTCTGTAGGATTGAGGGGGCTGATGTGGCCGGACGCGGAAGAACCGTTGTGAGAGGCGCCGTTCGACTCGGCGGCCTCGACCTTGCCCCGGCTTAAAGCTTCGTCCTCGACAAGCTCAGCCGGCTGTAAAGGAAGCCGGGCCATTGAATTTGGGTGCAGCCTTTTCGCCATAAACGGTCCCCATAAGCGAACAGATAGTTATATTGCCCGCCCGCGTCTCAGTCAAGCCGCTGGCGCGAGGGCGGGCCGCCTTGCGCCCCACAGAAGAAACTATTGACTGAGTCTGCCAGTTAGCTACAATAAGGCAGCAAAGTCATAAAAGCGGGATTCAAACTGACTCTTTATCATAAGCTTGTGACGCGCCGTAGTAACTCTAAGCTCTGGCTCAGATGAGTTCGCCAACAGAAGGCGGCGGTGAAGCTGGAGCCCTAATTGTCCTCCCCTGAAGCTCGATTGGCGTTTTTGTCTGCGCCTACGGGAGGTCCGCAATGCGCCTGGAACTTGAAATGTCTCGCGAAGTTGCTTTTCAGCCCATTCCCGCAAAACCACCTATACTTGTCGTGGACGACGACCATGACACTTGCGACATGATGTGCGTCTTTCTGTCGCAGGACTATGACTGCGACGCCGCTTACGACGGCGAGCAGGCGCTCGCCAAGATACGCGCCCGGAACTACTCGGTGATACTGGCCGACTTGATGATGCCCCGCATAGACGGCTACGCAGTCATCAGTTGCGCGGCTGTTTTCTCGCCGACGACGCCCGTCATTGTCGTGAGCGGGCTGTCGGAAACACAGAGCGCGATAAAAGCCATGCGGATGGGGGCGTTCGACTACATCATTAAGCCGTTCGAGCCGGACCAGGTGGAGGTGAGCATAAAGCGCGCCGTCAGCCACCACGTGCTCGCACAGGCGGCCCACCAGAACGAGCGGCGGCTGGCCGCTTACGCAAGCGAGCTTGAGAAGGCGAACGAAGGATTGAGCCACGCGCTGGCCGAGCTGAACACGACTTATCACTCGACCATCAGCGCGCTGGCGACCGCGCTTGAGACTCGCAATGTCGAGACGCGCGGCCATTCAGACCGTGTGGTTGCTTACAGCCTCCGGCTGGGCCGCGAACTCGGGCTCGACGACGAGGAGCTTAAGGCCCTGGAGCTTGGCGCGCTCTTCCACGACATAGGAAAGATAGGCATTGAGGACAAGATACTGTTAAAGCCTAATTGCCTGTCGGGCGACGAGTGGACAGAGATGAAGAAGCATCCCATCAAGGG
Source organism: Blastocatellia bacterium (assembly GCA_036277095.1). Classification (GTDB taxonomy): domain Bacteria; phylum Acidobacteriota; class Blastocatellia; order UBA7656; family UBA7656; genus DASUNP01. The sequence goes on along the minus strand of DASUNP010000071.1, from coordinate 30,568 downwards.
TGCGCGGATCATAGAGGAGATTCCTTACCTTCGCATTGCGGTGCCTGTCGTCGCCCAGCACCACGAGCGGTGGGACGGCAGCGGCTACCCTGTGGGGCTTTCGGGCGAGCAGATAGACATAAAAGCGCGCATCTTTGCCGTAGCCGACGCCGTCGACGCGATAACTTCCGACAGGCCTTACGACAAGCCACGCACCTTTGAAGACGCCTGCGACGAGCTGAAGCGCGGCGCGGGCAAGCAATTCGATCCTAAAGTTGTAGAGACTTTCTGCCGGATTTCGCTCGAAGAATGGGCCTCGCTGACTCAGGAAGCCGCAGCCGGCGGTGACTAATGATGCGATGAGTATAATTGATTGATTAGCGCTTGCGGAGAGTTCTTGAGGCGACCTTTTTCACAGGTCGCCTCAAGAATTTTGAATCAACGCTCGCCCGCCTGCTTGCTCTCAGACGCCGCCTTGAGCGCCTGAAACGTCGGCGGCCAGAGGCCGATGAAAATAGCCAGGTTCTTTTTACCTGCCATAAAAAGGGCTATCGACGCTCCGATGGATCCGAGCGTCAGTATATGAAAGAGACTCAGCCCGACACCCTGTTTAACTTTCTCATCTATAGCGCGAGCCGTAGATTCGACAGCATCGGGGTTTCCCTGTTGGGCCATCTTTGCAGTACTTGAAGTCACGTTTGCTGACATTTTCCCTCCTTGCTCGATTTTTCCTCAATTACTTGAGGCCCTATATGGGACAGCAATCGCTATACCGTCAACAAGGAAGAGGTTTAATTAAAGCCGTGGTCAAAGTATTTCGCGTTCGTTCCCCAGGCGGCGGGTGATGCGCTCGCGGTCCAGGTATTCCAGGAGCGGGATGGCGTGCTTGCGCGTAAGCCCGCCGGTTATCTCCTTAAACGCCGCGACATCCATTCTGGGGTTTATCGCCTTTTGCGCGCGGACACGCGCCTTCAAATCTTCAAGCGCGTCCGCGTGAAAGACCATATCGCCTATGCGAAGTATGCGCCTTTCGGCCGCAAGCAGCGTGTAGAGCTTCCGCGCGAGCGCGACCGGCACTTTTGAGGCAGCGGCGATCTCTTCGAGCGTGCCCGCTTGCAAGCCCGAGGCCTTGAAAGCCGCCTCCAGAGCCCGTTTCGCGTTCGCTTCCTGCTCGCCCAGGGCGGGGCTGTGGCTCGCCAGCCGCAGCGCGTCGCGCTCGGCTGCGACTTTGCCTTTTTCGGCAAGGTGGGCCACAACCGCGCGAAAGACTTCCGGCCGCGCGTCGCCGAACACGCGCTCGCGAACCTCTTCGCGGCTCAGCCCAAGCGAGAGCGGCTCGCGGCGGTGATAATCTTTGAGCAGGTCTATGACGCGCGCGGCAAGACGGCTAAGGCTCTCAGCAGAGATCAACAGCAGCGGCGCGTTTAAAACTTCAAAAGCCCTGCCCTGGCCTACAAGCTCGCGCGCGGCTATCTGAATCTGCTCGTCGGTCGCGCCTGTGCGCGCGGCTATCTCGCCCTGGGTCATCCCGCGCGCGCCGGACATCTCTATAAATACCAAAGCGCGTTCGGCCTGATCGGCGCGCTCGAGCTGTTCGAGCTTGGCGACCGCTTCCCGGTCGCGAATGCGGTGCTTATCGGGCAGGGCGTCTATTATGACCCCGCCTCCGATCGTCACTTGCGGCGAATAGCTTCGTATGATGAACCGGTCGCCGGGCAGCGCCGTTATCGGCTCTTCAAGCCTGAGCTGAATGATGCGGCTCGCGCCCGGCTCGATCCTGTGCGTCACCGCGAGCTGCCGTGCCGCATCATCCCCCGCCGAGCCGGCGAGGACGACGACGCGAGCCATGACTTCCGACGTCCCGTGGTGCAGACGCACGCGGGCGCGGTGCGTGAGCGGGCGCGGCGCGCTCGCGAGCAGGTCCAGGCGAACATCGAGCATCGAGGTCGCGCGCAGCCGACCGGCAGGCGCAAGAATGCTGCCTCGCTCCACCTGATCGACGTTTATGCCTTGAAGGTTGATCGCCGTGCGCTGGCCCGCGAGAGCGCGGTCCGTATCTCGCCCGTGCACCTGCACGTTGCGTATGCGCGAACGGAGGCCGGCGGGGAGAATCTCCACTTCATCGCTCGGCTTCAGCTCGCCGGCGATTAAAGTTCCCGTCACCACTGTCCCGAACCCTTTTATCGAGAAGGCGCGGTCTACGGGCAACCGCGCTACGGCCATCGTCGCTTTAGGCTGAATACGTGCGGCAAGCTCTACGAGCGCGTTTTTCAGATCCTCGATCCCCTCGCCGGTGCGAGAGCTGACGGCTATTACGGGCGCGCCTTCGAGAAACGACCCGGCGACATAATCTTCGACCTCCGCCCGCGCTAGCTCCAATAGCTCCGCGTCGACAAGGTCAGCTTTCGTAAGAGCGACGAGGCCCGCCTTCACTCGCAGCAAGCGGCATATGTCGAAGTGCTCGCGCGTCTGCGGCATTATCGATTCGTCAGCCGCGACGACGAGCATCACCAGGTCGAGGCCGTGCGCGCCCGCGAGCATGTTCTTCACAAACCGCTCGTGGCCCGGCACGTCTACGAACCCGAAGCGGTACTCATCTATCGCCAGGTCTGCAAACCCTATGTCGATGGTGATGCCGCGAAGCTTCTCTTCCTTGAGCCGGTCCGCGTCTATGCCCGTGAGCGCCTGGACAAGCGCAGTCTTTCCGTGGTCGATGTGCCCGGCGGTTCCGACTATGATGTGCTTCATATCTTTCGGTTCTCTGACTCAAGAATTCTTCCAATTATGTCCGTAGTCGATAAGCCTTCGACGAAAGGCAGCGACAGCACTCGCCCGCCTGCGGCTTCCACTTCGTCGCGGCCCACGATCTCATCGATCCGCCAGTCGCCGCCCTTCACAAGCACGTCAGGAATCAAGGCGGCTATTAATGATTGGGGAGTCTCATCCTCGAAGACCACTACGTAGTCGACCGATCCGAGCGCTGCGATTACTTCTGCCCGCTCATGCTGGTTGAGTATAGGCCGGTTTGCGCCTTTAAGAGCGCGGACCGATGCGTCGCTGTTGAGCGCGACTACGAGCGTGTCTCCGAGCGCGCGGGCCTGTTTCAGATATCGCACGTGGCCCGGGTGAAGCAGATCAAAACAGCCGTTTGTGAAGACGAGGCTCAGCCCTTCGCGTCTGAGGCGCTCGCGCTCTTTAATCATCGCTTCCCGATCCAGAATCATTCCCATTAGCTTCTGATTCTTTATAGCACTCCAAAGAAAAAGAGGCGAGCCAGCCGGCTCGCCTCTTTTTACGTGCGTTTGCAACTGATGAGTTAAAACTTAGCCAGGCGCAGGAAAGGCCCGTGCACGTTCGGCCCGCCGCCATGATTTGGACCGCCCGGAATCGGGCCATCAAAATGTTCGTGACGCCAATGGCCCGCGTACCACACGACTACGTCCTGGTTTGCGAGCGACTCTCCGTTGACAAAGGGTTCGATATTAGCGGCAGAGCCAGCCCCCGTCCCTGAATCGTCTATCTGAAGCGGGAATTTGTTGAGCAAAAACACGAGGTCGTATTTCCCAAACTTATCCGCGTTGCCGTCCAGAGGTCCCGGCTCAATTATGACCGATTCGCCCGTCACGGAATTCTCGACTACCCAGTTCTGGGTTATGCCGTTCCTGAGCAATATGCCTTCCGTGGCTATCTGCTTTCTTATCCCATCTTTATTCTCGTACAGGTTGTTATTTGCCGCCGTGACGAGGTCAAAGTCGAAACGCCAGTAGACGTGGTGCACGTGAATTCTGCACACGCAGCTATTGGTCGTCGCGCCGTAGCCGAACAGCGGCTGAATCACTCCGTCGTCGTGGAATCTCCACTCGCTTATATAGCGATACCACCCGGCGTTCATCTCGCTCACGAGCCGCACTTCTTCTCTATCCCAGACGGCGACGCCGCGGTAGTTGCCGAAGTCCGTCCCGTTATCGAGGACCGAGCCGGGCGCGCTCGTGCACATTCGGATACCACCATTAGTTCCGGGAACATCATTTCCTGGCGCGGAGAACATGCCTTCCTGCCACGACCAGTCTCTAAACGGTCCGCAAGCGTTTCTTTCATACTGCACGTTGAGGATCGGCGCGTTGGCGCGTGAGAGGACCATCTTGCCCATATACCTCACGTCTCTAAGCTCTATGCCCGACGCGTTGTTGCCGGAAGAGGCTGAAGGGCGTATACAAAGGAATCTCCAGAACTCTACGCCGTCGCGGCTGATCACGATTTCAGCCTGTCCGGCGACCCCGCGACTCGTGCTTCCCTGTCCCGCGCTCGGTACGCCGCAATTCAACTCGCCCGCGTTGGACGAAGGCGGCGCGCCATTTGCGAAACGGACTACTGTTCGCCGGACCATGTTTACGCCGATGACCTCGTGCGAGTATTTATCATTCATCGGGAATAGCCCCAAAGTGAGCGTGCGCTCGGGCTTACCTTTTATTATCGAAGGGTCAGCAATCAGCGGCGGCATCGACGAATAAGGCTCATACTTCCTGCCAATGATCGCGGGACCCAGGTCCGGGTCGGCTGCCACTATATCGATTGCCGCTTGAAACTCTTCCGGGCTGGGGTTGGGCTGGAAATCAGAGAGCGTTACTTCCATCGAAGAGTCGTAGAACCCGCCTTCGGCTATCACAGTCCTGTTATTAGAGTAGTCAAACATAGTCGCGCGAAATCTGGTCGGCGGCTCGCTGCGCCCGGTCGCCTTCGTGTCGTTATCGATGAAGTCGAAACTGAGCATGCGGTTGAGCGTCCCTCTCAGATACTTCACGACGTCAGGATGGGCGGTCACGCGCGCCTTCGCAGCGTCGATAGTCTGCTGGTCGGGACCCCAGGGGGTGATTGTGATCGTATGCTCCCCGTGCATAGTGACAGCCCTGGAAGCCACTTTTGCCTTGCTCGTGGAAACAATGGCGACAGTAAGACTTCCTACTACAAATAGAATCCCGGCTAATACGAACAGCCCTCGTCTCATTACTGATCTCCTCTCCGGTGGATAATACCCGTTCATTCGGTGCGGCATCTTACACCCGCTCCAGGCCAAGTTTTTGAAAATTGGGACCCTGAACCCTGTGGCTAACTCGGCTCTTTTGAGCCGTCTTAAACGACCGCAATCAACCAATTGGACCTGCAATGATGTCGGTCGAATTAGAGCATCATTGGTAACACATTACTTTTGTCAGGTCAAGGATTAGCTTGATAATTCCAGATCCTCGTCCGACTCTTGCGCTCGCGCCTGAGCCGCGGATAATCAAGGATGTGAAACGCTTTATCAAAAATCTATGGAGCAGCAAGCACGCGGGCTGGCGCGTAGCGCGCATCACAGTCATGTTATGCGTTGGGCTGGTGGTATTAGTGATGGCATTCGAAGACAAGCTCATCTTTTTTCCCGCAAAATACCCGGAAGGGTTCTGGGCTGTAGACAATATCCCCGCAGGCGAGGGAGAGATCATTCCGCGCATCGAAGACTGTTATTTCAAGGCGGCAGACGGCACGCGCCTCCACGGGTGGTATGCGACGCCTCACAAAAAGAGGGCCGCTGAGCTTCTGCCCGTCTCTTCCGATATGGTCTTGTTATGGTTTCACGGCAACGCAGGGAATCTCTCGCACCGCCTGGACATGATAAGCGGGCTGATGGAACTGCCCGTCCAGGTCTTTATCATGGATTATCGCGGTTACGGCAAAAGCGAGGGCAGCCCCTCGGAGAAAGGCATCTACCTCGACGCGCAAGCGGCCTGGGATTACCTCACGATCGAGCGACGAATACCGGCAGACCGCATAATTATTTTCGGCAAGTCGCTGGGGAGCGCCCCTGCCGTAGACCTGGCGAGCAAAGTCGAGGCGGCCGGTCTGGTAGTACAGTCGGGTTTCACTTCGGCTGCCGACATGGCCGCGACAATCCTTCCGTTTCTGCCGTCGGCGCTGCTGCGCACAAAGATGGATTCCGCAGCCAAGATCGCAGCGGTCGCTTGCCCGAAGCTGTTCATCCACAGCCCCGTCGACGAAGTGGTCCCTTACAAGCTCGGCCGCCGGTTGTTTGAAGCCGCGCCCGAGCCTAAGCAGTTTTACGAAGTCGCGCGAGCCTCGCACAACGAGACATATATCGTCGGGGGCAAGGCCTATTACAACGCGCTCCGCGAGTTCGTCGAATCTTGCAAGCCCGGTCGCGCGCCATAAAAAAATAATCGCGCTCGAATGAATTCATTCGAGCGCGATTATTGGCATCTGATTGACACGGGCCGTTAATCGTTTTCGGGTTTTCGCTTGAGCGTAGGCGGCTGCTTATCTCCTTCGCCTTCGCCGTCCGTGCGGGCGGGCTTGCGCTTGAGCGTCGGGCCTCCGCTCTTCGCTTCTCCCACCGTCTGCTGATTCGTGATGGCAAGGAGTTTCTCTTTAACCGCGCCGAACTCGGAAGTGGAGATCGTGTATTCGTCGCGGCTCGGGAACCGGACGAGCAAGGTCCGCGCCTTGTCTATGCGCTTGCCCGTAGCCGGGTGAGTGCTGAATATCTTTGCCAGCGTGCCCGGCTCTTTCTTCTCTTTCGACTTCAGCTTCTCGAAGAAGGTGAGCATAGCGGTCGGGTCATAACCCGCCGCCCACATGTATTGAAGCCCGAGGTAATCGGCCTCTTCTTCGGCCCCGCGGCTGAACTTCAAGTAGCCGAGCGGCACGGCAATGTTGGCCAGGTTCTGCACGATCAGCCCGGGCACGCCGCCTACGAAGATCAGCGGGATCGACAGGTACTGCAGGAGCGTCCCCTTCGAGGCCTGCTCGACGCCGTGGCGGGCCGTGACGTGCGCTATCTCGTGCGCCATGACGCCCGCGATCTCCGCCTCGTTGTCGGCGGCCAGTATCAAGCCGCTGTTGACATAGAGGTGGCCGCCCGGCAGGGCGAACGCATTCACGTCCGGCGCGTCGATGATCTTTATCGTGAAAGGCATCTTGGCGTCCGAGCGCAGCACGATGTTCTGCCCGACGCGGTTTATGTATTCCGTAATGACGGGGTCTGTGATGAACTTTGCTTTCTGATCGACCTCGGCGGCGAGCCGCCTGCCGATGCCCATCTCTTTTTCAAGAGAGTAAAAGTTGAGACTGCCTTTATTTATGTCGCGCTTGCCGATCAAAAGAGGGTTCTCTTTATCCTTGAGCGGCTTTTTCTCTTTGCCTTTATCGTCTGCGGCGAGCGCGGACACAGGTCCGCCCAGCAGCGCCACGGCTAAGGCGAGCGCGGCAACTCTCTTCGAGACTACTGTATGAAACTTCACTTTTGTTGCACTCCCTTCTATGAATCCCAATCCCAGATTGTTCGTTATATGCTTTAGGATTTTATCAAGATGCATGAGCCTGTGACAACTACTTTGTTTGACACCCTTCTCGCGGCATTCCTATAATTCCTTACTTATTCTGTAAGCGCCCGAGTGGAGAGTGATGATGGCCGACGAGCAGCAGACCGCCGCAGACGTGAACGATCAGATTCGCGAGCGACAGCGCACGCTCGACGAGATAAGGCAACTGGGGCTTGCCGCCTACCCGCACAAATACGACCGCACTCACTCGATCAGCCAAGTAGTCGAAGAGTTCTCGTCAAAGACGGGCGAGGAGCTTGAGGCAGCGCCCTTCAAAGTCCGCGTGGCGGGCCGCGTCCACGCCATAAACAAGATGGGCAAGGCCGCCTTCATCAGGTTTACCGACGGGCGAGAGATACTCCAGGTCTACATAAAATCGAATGAAGTCGACGAGCGGACGTGGCAGTTGTTCAAGCTGCTCCACCTGGGCGACCTGATAGGCGCGGCGGGGCAGTTGTTTCGCACGCGCACGGGCGAGCTTTCGATACACGCCGAATCGCTCACCTTCTTAGCCAAGGCCATCCACCCGCCGCCGGACAAGTATTACGGGTTACACGATAAAGAGGTCCGCTACCGCCAGCGTTACGCCGACCTGATGGCTAACCGCGACGTGCGCGACGTATTCGAGAAGCGCTCGCAGATGATCCGGCTGATCCGCTCTTTTTTTGACGAGCGAGGGTACGTCGAAGTCGAAACGCCGATGCTGACATTGCTGCCGACGGGCGCGGCCGCGCGCCCCTTCGTCACTCATCACAACGCGCTCGACATAGACCTTTACGCGCGCATAGCGCCCGAGCTTTACCTGAAGCGACTGATCGTCGGCGGGTTCGAGAAGGTATACGAGATCAACAGGAACTTCCGCAACGAGGGGCTGTCGTGGCGGCACAACCCCGAGTTCACTATGCTCGAATGGTACCAGGCTTACTCGAATTACGAAGACCTGATAGCCCTGACGGAAGATTTGATATCGGGCGTGGCCGCAGAGGTCTGTGGCCGGGAAACGGTCGAGTACGGGGAGCAACAGATAAGCTTCGCCCGCCCGTGGGCGCGAATGACCATGAGAGAAGCTGTCGCTCATTACTGGAGCACCGACGAACCGCGCCCCACGATCGAAGAGCTTTCGACGCGCGAGGGCTTGCTCGCGCTGATCGAACGATCGAGCTACGAGGATTTGAAATCGCGGCCCGCGCAAGCGGATCATCCGCCATTGCAAATCTCAAATCTCAAATCTAAGGGCTACGGCTATCTGCTCGGCGACCTGTTCGAGCACGTGGCGGAAGCACATCTCGTGAACCCGACCTTCATCACGGAGTTCCCTACGGAGCTATCGCCGCTCTCAAAGCAAAGCGAGCACGACCCGATGTTCACGGACCGTTTCGAGCTTTTCATCTCGGGCATGGAGATAGCTAACGGGTTTTCGGAGATCAACGATCCCCTAGACCAGCGCCAGAGGTTTGAGGCGCAGATGAGCTTGCGCGAGGGCGGAGACGAAGAGGCGATGTTGATCGACGAAGATTACATACGGGCGCTCTCGTACGGGATGCCTCCGACGGCGGGCGAAGGGATAGGCATCGACCGATTGACGATGGTTCTGACGAATCAAAAATCTATCCGCGACGTGATTCTCTTCCCTCACATGCGACCGGAAAGACAGGGGTCAGGGGTTAGGGGTCAGGGGTCGGGGACGGAGGAAAACGACTTGCTTCCGTCTACTGAACCCTGACCCCCGACCCCCGACCCCCGACCTCTGCTCTATGGCTTACGAGCTTTTCATAGCGCTGCGCTACTTGAAGGCCAAGCGCAAACAGGTGATGATCTCAGTCATCACCGTTATCGCCATCGCGGCTGTTGCCGCGGGCGTGGCTTCGCTCATCATAGTCCTCGCGATGATGACAGGCTTCCGCCAGGAGTTTCAGGAAAAGGTTTTGTCAGGCACTCAGCACCTGAACTTGATGCGCAAGGATGGGCGCGCTATCGAAGATTATCAGGAGCTGGTAGAAAGCGTCAGCTCGGTCCCTGAAGTCCGCGCAGCGTCTGCGACAGCCTACCAGCGGGTCCTCATTCAAGGCGTCAATGAAGCGGACGGCGCGATACTGAAAGGCGTAGACCTCAGCGCGCCGCGCGAGGCGAACGAAGTCTTCCAGTTCAACGTCGAAGGCGACGCGGGGTCTTTGGGCGAAGCCGAGACAGACTCTGAGAGCGGCGCGAAGATCGACCGCATGATCGTCGGCCGCGAGCTTGCGCGAACCGTAGGGCTGAGAGTCGGCGACATCGCGACCGTGATCTCCCCTCAAGGGCATCTCACGCCCGTGGGCCTTGCCCCGCGTTACAGAGATTTCCGCGTAGCCGGAATATTCGAATCCGGCCTGGGCGATTACGACGCGGCGTGGGCTTACATATCGCTTGACGCGGCTCAGCGACTGGGGGGCAAAGAGGGCGTCGCCGATCTGATTCAGATGAAAGTCACAGACGTCGACCGCGTCAAAGAGATAGGCCGAAGCGTCGTCGCCGTGGCGGGCGCGGACTACACGGTTCAGGACTGGCAGGATTTGAACGCGCCGATCTATACGGCCCTCAGCTACGAAAAATTCCTCTCCGGCATCGCGCTGCTTATCGTCATAGGCATAGCCGCGCTCAATATAATCACGGTCTTGATAATGATCGTGATGGACAAGCAGCGCGACATCGCAATACTGAAATCTATGGGCGCGACAAACCGCAGCATTATGTACCTGTTTATGATTCAGGGCTTGATGATCGGCATAGTCGGGATGGTCTTTGGCATAATCGCGGGCGCGGGCTTCACCTATCTGGCAGACGCCCGCCAGTTGATCAAGCTGCCTGCGGGAGCCTATGCGTTAGATTACCTGCCGTTTCACGCGAGCGCTTCTGACATAATCGTAGTCGCGGCTGTGACAATCGCGATCAGTTTTCTATCGACGGTCTATCCCGCTTACAGCGCGGCCCGTCTCGACCCGATCGAAGGACTCAGGTATGAGTGATTTTAGATTTTGGATTTTCGATTTTCGATTTTGGATTGCGGAGAGTTATAGATGAATAGAATTGATATTGAAGTCGATCCAAAATCCAAAATCGAAAATCCAAAATTGATTCGCGCCGAAGGGCTGGCGAAGACCTATAAGTCGGGCCATGACCGCGTGATCGTCTTTCAGGACCTGGCCGTAGAGATTGCCGAGGGCGAGATGGTTGCGATAGTCGGCCCGTCGGGTGCTGGAAAATCGACCTTATTACATCTATTAGGAGGATTAGACCGCCCAACTGCGGGCAGCGTCAAACTTGGCGAATTTGACATTTTCAAACTCGGTGATGTAGACTTGGCTCGGTTTCGGAACAGTGAAATTGGCTTCATTTTCCAATTTCATCATCTGCTGCCCGAGTTTTCAGCTCTTGAAAATGTGATGATGCCGATGCTCATCGGTCGCAGCTCGCACGCCGCCGCGCGCGCGCGCGCGCAACTGATGCTTGAAAGAGTGGGACTCAGCGATCGCGCATCGCATCGTCCGGGCGAGCTGTCGGGCGGGGAGCAGGCGCGAGTCGCGCTGGCGAGAGCGCTCGTCGCCCAACCGCGTGTGCTCCTGGCAGATGAGCCTACAGGCGATCTCGACAGCAGAACTAGCGAAAACATTCATAACCTGCTCAAGGAGGTCCACGAGTCGCAAAAACTGACATCGGTAATCGTAACGCATAATGAGCGACTGGCTTCTGTTTGCGACCGCGTGCTTCACCTTGAGGATGGCAGACTAAACTGAGTGTTGAGTCCTGAGTGCTGAGTCCTGAGTGAAAATGTTTACTCAGGACTCAGCACTCAGGACCCAGGGCTCTCGCGAGCGGAACCTGATATGTTCGAACGTTACACAGAGAAGGCGCGCCGCGTTATTTTCTTCGCAAGGTATGAAGCAAGCCAGTTTGGAGCGCAAGCAATCGAAGCCGAGCACATTCTGCTCGGCCTTTTGCGCGAAGATAAACAACTGGCCCAAAAATTCTTCCGAAGCCCACACTCAACCGTAGAATCGATCCGCAAGGAGATAGAGGGGCGCACAGTCCTGCGCGAAAAAGTCTCTGCCTCCGTAGACCTTCCGCTTTCGGCGAGCGCCAAGCGCGTGCTCGGTTACGCTGCCGATGAGAGCGAGCGGCTCCAACATCGCAACATCCACACCGACCACCTGTTGCTCGGCATACTCCGCGAAGAGAAATCGCCAGCCGCCGTGATTCTCTACGAGCGGGGCTTGAGGCTCAACCAGATACGCGAAGATCTTATGCGCGCCCAGCAGAACGAGCGTGCGCTGGCGCAGAAAAAAGATGCGCCGCACCTGGCCGAGTTCAGCCGCGACCTTACTGAAGCTGCTTTCGCAGACCAGCTCGACCCTTTGATCGGGCGCGAGAGCGAGATCGAGCGCCTCATACAGATTCTCTGCCGCAGGACCAAGAATAATCCTGTGCTGATAGGCGAGCCGGGCGTCGGGAAGACAGCCATCGTCGAGGGGCTCGCACAAAGAATCGTCACCGAAGACGTGCCGCCTTTCTTGCGAGACAAGCGCATACTTGCGCTCGACCTGTCGCTGATAGTCGCGGGGACCAAATACCGAGGCCAGTTTGAAGAGCGGCTGAAGACCATAATGCGCGAGCTGATCGACAACCCGCATTACATAGTCTTCATCGACGAGCTTCACACTCTCGTAGGCGCGGGCTCGGCAGAAGGATCATTAGACGCCGCGAACATTCTTAAACCTGCGCTGTCGCGCGGCGAGATACAGTGCATTGGCGCGACGACGCCCGCCGAGTTTCGCAAGACGATTGAGAAAGACCGCTCGCTTGAACGAAGGTTCCAGGCCGTCAAGGTCCCGCCTCCTACCGAAGATGAAACCGTCAAGATTCTGCAAGGCATACAGGAGCGCTACGAGACCTTCCATCAAGTGCGCTACACGCAGGACGCGCTCGACACTGCCGTTTACCAGTCGAACCGCTACATACCCGACCGATTTCTTCCCGACAAAGCCATTGACATTATCGACGAAGCCGGCGCGCGCGTGAAACTGCGCGAGGCGAACATGCCCGACGAGATACTTGAGAGCCAGCGCCGTCTTCGCCGCCACACGGCCAATTTCGAGCGCGCGACAGCCGAGCGGAATTACGAGCAGGCCAAGATATTCAAACAGCGCGAGCAGGAAGAGATGGACCGGCTCGCCTACTTGCGCGAGCTGCATAACCTGGCCGACGCGCCCGTGCCGCCCGTGACGCGCAACGACATAGATGAGGTCATATCGCGCTGGACAGGCATCCCGCTGACTTCGCTCAAGGAAGAAGAGACTGCCAAGCTCCTCCGCATCGAAGAGGAGCTGCACAAGCGCATCATCAGCCAGGACCGCGCCATATCTGCGCTCTCGCGCGCCATCAGGCGTAGTCGCGCAGGGCTTAAGAATCCCAATCGCCCGGTCGGCTCGTTCTTGTTCCTCGGCCCGACCGGCGTCGGCAAGACCGAAGTCGCTCGCTCGCTTGCGGAATTTCTGTTCGGCTCCGAGCGCGCGCTAATACGCTTCGACATGTCCGAGTACATGGAGAAGCACGCCGTGTCGAAGCTAATCGGGAGCCCGCCCGGCTACGTAGGCCACGAAGAGGGCGGGCAGATGACTGAAAAGATCAAGCGCAATCCATATTCGGTCCTCTTGCTCGACGAGATCGAAAAGGCGCACCCCGATCTGTTCAACATTCTGCTTCAAGTTCTCGAAGACGGCGTGCTGACCGACTCGCTCGGAAACGCGATAGACTTCAAGAACGTCATTCTCATAATGACGAGCAACATCGGGGCGCGTTTCATTCAAAAGCGCGGCCACTTAGGTTTTCAATCCTCTTCTCGCTCTCAACAGGCTACGGTCGAAGAAGGCGTCATGCAGGCTGTCAAGCAGACTTTCAACCCCGAGTTCATCAACCGCCTGGACGAGATCATAGTCTTTGAGCCGCTGACGGACGCGGATTTGTACGAGATCGTGGGATTGCTTGTAGCCCAGCTCAACCGCACGCTCATACGTCGCAAGCTGCAGGTGCAGATGACGGAAGACGCGCGGCGGTGGCTGGTCGAAAAGACCTGCTCGGACCGCACCTACGGGGCGCGCCCGCTGCGACGCGCATTGCAAAAGCACGTCGAAGACCCGCTCTCGGAGGCGCTGATAGCAGGCCGCTTCAGCGAGGCGTCGGTGGTCGAAGTCTTCTTGGAGGGCGATGGGCTCGCATACCGCCCGCTTGAGCTTGAAGAGCTGGGCGACGCGCTGCTGGTGCAATAACTCGGGCGGTCTGTGAGAAGCAAACTGCATTCCGCGCCGGGCAAATCGGATTTCTTTCATAAGAAATTTGCTTCCGGCAATCCTCGTTTGATAGTTGGCTTTGCCTGCCACATTTTTGTTACAATAACCGATCAAACTAGCGTTCTATATTTCGGTGAGAGATTAAACCTTCAGCCGTGAGTCTATGTGCCTGGCTATATGGGTTGTTTTTGAGAAGTGCTCTGGATCGAATATCTGGCAGGATTAACGGACCGGAACAGACTCTGAATCACTGAGGAGTGTGCTTTCATTTATGAGTAAGCGTGTTTTTTGCTTAGTTCTTCTATTGATATCAGCGGTAGGAAGCCTTCCGGTTAGCGGGCGCGTCGCGGCGGGCCCCACGGGCGCGAGCCAGTCACAGGACGTGACTGTCGAACAGGTGCTCGTTCGCGGCAACCGCCGCATCCCCGAATCTACCGCAAAAATATGGATAGCCACGCGCGAGGGCGACCCTTACAACCCCGCGCAGCTCGACCGCGACGTCCGCGCGCTTTACGCGCAGGGCCACTTCGAAGACGTTAAGGTCTTCGCCGAGGAAGGCACGCGGGGCGGCAAGATAATCACTTTTGAAGTCAAAGAGTGGCCCTTGCTTTTAGACATACGGTACGAGGGACTGAAATCTGTCCAGCAGTCTACGCTGCTTGAAGAGTTTCGCAAGCGACAGGTGGGCCTATCGAAAGAGTCTCAGTACGACCCCGTCAAGGCGCGCCGCGCCGCCGCCGTCATCAAAGAGATGCTCGCAAACGAGGGCCGTCCCGAAGCTAAGGTCGAGCCGGTCAAAGAAGACATCTCTCAAACGGCGGTCGCGCTCACCTTCAAGATCGAAGAAGGGCCGCGCTTCCGCGTCGCCGACATAGAGTTTGAAGGCAACAATGTTTACTCGGACGGCCACCTCGCCAGCAAGATGAAGCTGGTCAAAGAACTCGGGCTTTTTACCACCTTCACCTCGAAAGACATTTATCACAAAGAGAAGCTCGAAGCCGACCTCGACCGGCTCCGCGTGCTCGTCTACGCCGACAACGGGTATCTGCGCGCGCGGTTCGGCGAGCCGAGGGTCGAAGACGTGGGCAAGGTCGGCTCGTGGGTCCCCATCTTCGGACACAAAGGACAGGGACTTAAGATAGTCATACCCGTCGACGAGGGACGCCAGTATCGCGCGGGCGAGATAAAGGTCGAAGACAACACAGAGTTTACAGCTGACGAGATAAAAACCGTTTTGAACGTGAAGAGTGGCGACATCGTCCGCGGCTACAGCGTGCTGCAAAAAGGGATGGAAGACCTCAAGAAGGTTTACGGCTCGCGCGGCTACATACAGTTTTCGGCCATACCCGAGCTTGATTACAGAGACGACCCCGCAGACTCGACCAAAGGGATAGCCGATATAACCTTCACGATGGAAGAGGGCAAGCAGTACTCGTTGCGCAGGCTTGAGTTCATAGGCAACTCCTTCACGCGTGACAACGTGCTGCGCCGCGAGGTGCTGATAAACGAGGGCGAGCGTTACAACCAGCAGCTTTGGGACCTGAGTCTGCTGCGCCTGAACCAGTTGGGTTACTTCGATCAGGTCAAGCCGGAAGACGCGACCGTCAACACGAACGAGCGCGAGGGCCAGGTCGACCTCACGGTCAAGGTGCAGGAGAAGGGTCGTCAGCAGATCAGCTTTACCGGAGGCGTTTCAGGAATAGGGGGCTCGTTCATAGGCATCGATTACGCCACGAATAACCTGCTCGGGTACGGCGAGTCGCTGTCGTTTGCGGTCGCAGCAGGCAACCGGCAGAAGATACTGTCGTTCGGCTTTACGGAGCCGTACGTGAAGGGCCGCCCGATCAGCCTCGGCTTCCAGGTCTTTTATCAAGACTATCAATTCTTCGGCCAGGGGTTCGGCGCGTCAACGCAGCGCAATTTCTTTAGCACCTTCAGCGGCGAGTCACTCTTCACGCAGAAGACCACGGGCGGGTCGGTGTCGGCATCGGCACCGCTGAGCTACTTCGCGCGCCGCTTCCGCATGGGCCGCTTTATACGGCTCGGACTGTCTTACACTTTCCGAACCACAGACATCGTAGACCCGCAGGTCAACCGCGACGACGATCCCTTAAATAACATCACCCTGACGTTCCGCCAGAGCGGTGTCACGCAGTCTACAATCACGCCTACGATAAGTTATAACACGCTCAACTCGTCGCTCGACCCGACGGCGGGGACTGCGATAACGTTCGGCATGTCACTTTCGGGCGGGCCGCTGGGCGGCAAGGTGAACACAGTAGAGCCGACGATTGAGTACAAACACTTCCGCCCGTTTTTCGCGGGCCGCGAAGCCTCAGTCAGGCGCGAGCCCGGCAAGACGCGCACGCTCGGTTTCCGCGCGCTCTTCGGCTACATAGGCGCGTTCGGCGAGCAGTTCCAATCGAACTCCTTCTCGTTCGTAGGCGGGACGCCTCTGTTCGCGCGCTTCTTCATGGGCGGCGAAGAGACTATACGCGGTTATAACATCCGGGGCATCGCGCCGATCGCTCCCGTCCGCACTTCGTTCTCTACTCAGAACGTCTTTGTGACCGACGAGACGGGCCGCCGTCTCAGAGTCCGTCCGGTGTCGGAGGGCACTTCAAACACGGTCGCGCCCAGCGTTATTAACCGCTTCACCTTCTCCGACATGGTGAACCCGAATGTCCCGGAGATTCCGACATTCATAGGTGGCGACACGCAGATGCTCTTCAACGTCGAGTACCGCATACCGATATTCGGCCCGCTGGCCTTCGCGCCCTTCTTCGACATAGGGTCGGTCTTCAACCTGCGCGACCTCGAAGACCAGTTCATCCAAAGCGAGTTTGTGCCGAATAGCTTCCTCGGGTCCGTGGTCTTAAACCCGCGTGGGCAGGTGGCGACGCGGCGCGAGTTAAAGCAGGCGCGCACGCCCGAGAACCCGGGATTTCTGCCGCCGGGCTTCAGGCTCGCCAGCATCCGGGGCGAGCAGCAGGTCACGAGAATTATCAGCCTGGACGAAGCGATCGGGGGTGTATTCGATAACTATCGCTACAGCCTCGGCGGCGAGCTGAGGGTCCAGGTCCCTGTAATCAATGTTCCGTTCCGGTTGATATTCGCGTGGAACCCGAACGCCAAGGCCGATAACCCATTCTTCTTTGAAGAGAAGCGCGCTATACGCTTCTCGGTCGGGCGAACGTTCTGAGTTTGGTTTCTGTGGCCGATGATGCGCTTCGCGCACGGCTGTTCCTGGTTTCCGGTTTCTGGCTCAGTTGAGGCTAATCACATTAGTCTCGGAACCGGAAACTACAAACTAGTAACCGGAAACCAGTACTGTTATAATGGCTTTTTCTCAGGAAGCGGAGGGCGCTCATAGTCGGTCCGCATCAATTTCAGAAAGACAGGAGCAGTTATGGTGAAGATCAAGTTTGCTGCCTTTGCAGTAACACTCATGGCAGCGTTCGCGCTGACCGCTTCGGCGCAGCAGCCGGCCAGCCCGGCGGGTGTAACGAGCCTGTTGCCGGATGGCAAAGTCGCGGTTATAAACACGCAGGCATTCCCCGAGCAGATCGGCGAGCTGAGGCAAAAATACGAACAGGTGAATAACCAGTTCAAGGATCGCTACGAGCGGCTTAAGGCGCTCGATAACCAGTTGAAGCAGATGGAGACGGACATACAGACAAAAGGCACGGCGATGGCGCCGGATAAGCTTCGCGAGATGCAGGAGAACTTCGAGAGAGATAAGAAGCGCGGATCGCGCGATTACGAAGACCTCCGCACTGATGTCAATAAAGCCATCGGCACTTCGACCAAGCCCATATGGGACAAGATAAGCCAGTTTATGAATAACTACGCGGCGCAGCGCAATATCGTCTTGATATTGGACCTGCCCGGAGCGGCGCAGGCCGGGTCGCTGGCTTATGTAAGCCCCGGCTCCGACGTGACCACCGATTTCATAGCCGAGTACAACAAGGCAAATCCAGTGGCGGGCGCTCCCGCCCCGGTTAAGCCAAATCCGCAAACTCCGGCAATCCAGCCTCCGACGAAGCCTGCTGCGAAACCGAATAACTAGGCGAAAGGGGTCATCAGATGAAGTTTATAAAGCTGACACAGATTGTTTTCGCCTTATGCGCGCTTGCGGGTGCGGCATCTGCGCAGCAGGCGGCCACAGGCAGCCCGGGTCAGGCCGGCGCGGCCCCGGCCCTGCTCCCGAAAGGCAAAATAGCGATAATCAATTCGCTCTACTTTCAGGACAATATCGGCGAGATAAAGTCCAAGGTCGAAACTCTCAACCGGCAATTTGAGCCTCGCATGAAAGAGATACAGGGGCTCAGGGACCGCATCACCGCGCTTGAGACTACAATCGATACACAGAGAAAGAGCGGCGCGCTCCAGGCTACGAGGGAAGCCGAGATGATCGAGCAACTCGAACAAATGAAGCTCGATTACAAACGCAGGGGCGAAGACCTCCAGGCCGAAGGCAACCGCGTCTCAGAGCAGGCCATCGCTCCGATAAACGCGAAGGTGGCCCGCTTCCTGCAAGAGTACGCACAGAAGCGCGGCATCATACTGCTCATCAATATCGCAAACGAGGCCCAGGCGCGCACAGTAGTATGGTTCGACAGACGCGCTGACGTGACGCAAGACTTTATCGTGGAATATAACAAGGCCAACCCGGTTGCGACCGGGGCTACTCCCTCGCCGCAACCTGCGAAGAATCCTTAAGAGATAAAACGCGATTTAGAATTGATCGAAGGGCAAGGCGCGCGCCTTGCCCTTCCCTGTTTCAATGGTGGGAATCGAGCGCGCCCATGCCGTAATCTTCTTCGTCTTTGGCGCGCAGCATGTCGAGTATGAGCGCGGTATTGCTCGTAGCCTTTATCGTCTGCTCGTACTCGGCGTTTGATTTTTCGAACTCGAAATTCCCGTCGACCGCGCCAAGCAACTTGCCCAGAGCAGCCCTGCCGGAATCCCCTCCGCTCTTCGACCCGATTATCTGGCCCTCATTGAAATGAATCTCCCCGTTTGCTACAGACGAAGCGAGCAGCAGCGCGCCCGAAAGGCGGCTGTTCTCGACGATCTGGATTATGTCGAAGAGGTTGATCTCAAGGAGCAACCCGGAGAGTATCTTCTGCGAGCGCGCGGGGGCCGCGTCGGCGCGGCGTATGTCGTGGAACTGGCCCGTGACTGAGACGCGCGGGTCGAGGCGCTTGGCCTCCAGCAGCCTTTCGTTCGCGCGCTCGATGTCGCCCGCAGATATGTGAAGGCTCGCCAGCGCCAGGCACTGCTGCGCGGCGTGGTCGCGGCGGCCCGCATCGATCAGTATCTCGCGCAGCTTTTCGCGCAGCCCTATGTGTCGCGGGGCGCTGTCGATTGCTCGCTCCAGCGTCTCGATGGCGCGGTTGACCATGCGATACTTGACCAGAAGCTCCGCGTCGATTATTGCGCTCTCAGGATCGAACTCGCTCGGATTATTCCTGACCATATCAATTCAGTTTACCACTGACCACTGACCACTGCTATACGATGTTTATTCGCAAGGGCCAGGAGGTTCTCCCTGTCGAACATCAACGTTTTGTCCGCTGTTATGTGTATGGCCGTCGCGCCGGCTTCGGTCATGGCTTCGATCGTGGGGAGTCCGACTACGGGCACGTCGAATCGCATGTCCTGATCGGGCTTCGCAACTTTGATTACAACGAAACCGCGACCGCGAGTAATCTCTCCGGCCCGCCGTATGACGGCGTCCGTGCCTTCCATCGCCTCGATGGCGACGACCGCGCGATCCTTGACGGCGATAGTCTGCCCCAGGTCGAGGCGCGCGATCTCGCGGGCGACACGCAAGCCGTAGTCGATGTCTGCCAGCTCCTCTTTCGACGGCGCGCGGCGCGACAGCACGCCTTCTCGCGCGATCAAGGGCTCCAAAAAGACTGTCGAGGCGACCAGCGTTATTCCTTCGCGCGCAAGCTCGTCGGCGACCGCCCCGATAAGGCTGTCAGTGTTCCTGGTCGAAAGCCGAGCCAGCAGCCGCACCATGCGAAGGTCTGGCAAGGCATTGAGCCGGAATATCTGATGATGCTGGACCTGGCCGGCCATTATGGCGTGCGTGACCTGCTCGCGCTTGAAGAAGCGGATGAGGCGCCCGAGTTGGCCCACGCTCACCCATTCGACCCGCGCCGCGACGCTCTCGATCTCCGGCGAAGTCTCTTCCTTGATGGCGGCCACGACGATCTCGACGCCCTGCCGCTCGGCGCCTTCGACGACGAGAAATGGGAACCGGCCATTGCCTGCTATGAGTCCGTACTTCATGTCAGGGGTCGGAGGTCGGGGGCCAGGGATCAGGGTGAAGGGAATTTGATATTTCAAATTTCAAATTTGAAATTACAAATCCCTGACATCCGACCCCGGCCCTCGACTCCTATTTCGTTACTCCGCGCTCGGAAGATTCTATAAACGAGATCAGGTAATCAATCTCGGGCCAGCCGCCCAGGTCCTGCCTGATTGCTTCGAGCGCCTGCGTGGTGTTGAGCTTCGCTGCCAGCAGCAGCCGGAACGCACGCGAGATGCGTTGAATCTCGTCGTTTGAAAATCCCTTGCGGCGAAGCCCCAGTGTATTCTGCCCGTAACAGCGCGCGTGGTTGCCGACGGTGCGCGCAAAAGGGAGCGCGTCTTTTACTACGACCGACCCCGCCCCGATAAACGCATGGCGACCGACGCGGCAGAACTGGTGAACGCCCGCGAAGGCCCCGAGCGTGGAGTAGTCTTCCACGAGGACGTGGCCCGCAAGCGATGCGCCGTTTGCGAATATCACGTGGTTGCCTATCCGGCAGTCGTGCGCTACGTGGGCTTGCGCCATGAAGAGATTATCCGAGCCGATCTCTGTAAGGTTGCCGCCGCCTTCGGTCCCGCGATGCAGAGTCGAGAACTCTCTAAACGTGTTGCGCGCGCCCGCGCGCAGCCAGCTCCGCTCGCCGCGATACTTCAAATCGTGAGGCGCCTGACCCGCAGATACGAATGGGAAGAAGACCGAGCCGCTCCCGAATTCCGACGGGCCTTCGATGACGCAATGGCTCGCCACTCGCACGTCGTCGTGCAGTATCACGTCGTCACCTATGATCGAATACGGGCCGATCGACACGTTACGGCCAAGCTCGGCATTCGGGCTGATGATGGCTGTCGGGTGGATCGACACCTGGTGAAAGCTCCTCGATGCTACTTCTCGACGGGGGTGAAGGCAGCGCTGTTAATCTGGTCGCTTCGCTCGACGACGCTGCGATCGACGAGCGAGGATGATATTTGAGCCTCGGCAACAAGCTGATTGCCGACGTAGGCCTCGCCGCGCAGCTTTATGTAGCGCGGGCGCAGCTTCAGGACCGTCAATTCTAGGCGGAGCTGGTCGCCCGGCACTACGGGGCGGCGGAATTTTGCGCCGTCTATGCCGGTGAAAAAGACGAGCTTCGATTCGCGGTCCGGGAGGCTCGCGAGCATCAACACGCCGGCGGTCTGCGCCATCGCTTCGACTATCAGCACGCCCGGCATTACGGGAGCGCCGGGAAAATGGCCCTCGAAGAACGGCTCGTTGAGCGTGACGTTCTTGATGCCAACGACCCACTTGCCGGGTTCGTAATCAATTATGCGATCGACGAGCAGGAACGGGTAGCGGTGCGGCAAGACGGCCATGATCTGAGTTATGTCGAGGACTGTGCGGGCGGCCTCTTTCTCTGAGGTTACCTCCGCAGCCTCGGGCGTCTCTTTTTGCTTGGCGTCCATATTATTCTCCGTCAGGCTCTCTCTTTTTGTCCCACGAGCTTTTCGAGTCGCTTGAGTCTTTCGACGATCTCCGGCAGCCTGGAGTATAACACCTGCGACCGCCGCCACGCTTTGTAATCGCGCGCGGGTATCCCGCCGACCATAGCGCCCGCGCGAACGTTTTTCATGACGGCGGACTTTGCGGCTATGATAGCGCCGTCGCCTACCTCGATATGTTGAGCCGTGCCGGCCTGGCCCGCGACGACGCAGCCCCGGCCAACGCGCGTGCCTCCGGAAAAACCGGACATCGCCGCCACCACCGTGTCTTCGCCGATCACGGTGTTGTGACCGACCTGAATAAAATTATCGAGCTTCACGCCGCGCTTCAAGATTGTCTCGCCGAAACCCGCGCGGTCGATAGCGCAGTTCGCGCCTATCTCGCAATCATCTTCGACGCGCACGCGGCCCATCTGTAGCAGCTTCGTCTGACGCCCTTCTTCGTCGGGGACGAAGCTGAAGCCGTCCGCCCCGATGACCGTACCGGCATGAATTATCACGCGGCTCCCGATCTGGGTGTTATCGTAAATAGCCACGTTCGGATGGATGACAGTATCGTCACCAATACTACAATTGTTGCCGATGACGACGCCCGGATACAGAGTAATGCGATCCCCTATGACGCAGTCGCGGCCAATGGTGACGCGGGCGTGAATCGAAAGGTCTTCGCCTAAAGCTGATCCTTCGCCCACGATCAAATCCTCGCTCACGCCCGCAGGTTGATACGCCGTAGAGTGCAGCAAGTGGACGGCGCGCGCGAAGGCCAGCTTGGGGTCTTTGGCGATCAGCAGATTGCAGCTAGCGCCTTCGACCTTGCGCGCTACGATGATCGCGGTCGCGCGCGACTCGTTCAACTGCGCGAGGTAAGCGGGCGTAGTGGCAAAAGTGATGTCGCCTTCTATCGCGTCGGCGAAAGGCTGAGCGCGTCTAACTACGGCTTCGGGGTCTCCGATCAGCTCAGCTCTGATCACTTCGGCTAGGTGGTTGAGCGTGTGCATTGCAAGGCAAAGAGTTTCCCATAACGAATTCACTCGTGCAAGAAGAAGTGCTGAGTCCTGAGTCCTGAGTCCTGAGTGAGAACCCGTGTCGGTCTACTGTCCTTTTCTTTCATTCAGGACTCAGCACTTGCTTTATATGTCTCTGCGCGAAAACAGCACGTAAGAAGCGGCGAAGCCTGCGAACGCGACGGCGATTAGCACCCAGATGTGGTGAGCGGGGACTTCAAACCCCATGACAATATCGAGCGGGCTGTAGTAGCGGAAAGGCGACAGCCAGCCTACCGACGAGGCCGGCTCCCAGGCCCTCGCGATGTAGTCGAGAAGAAAGGTTGCGAGCGCGAGCAGCCCCGCGAGCGCGCCGGCTATCGTCCGCCGCCGCGCGGCAGAGCTTATCGCCAGTCCTACTCCACCCCAGCACAACATCAGCACGCCCAGGTTTACCGCCAGCGAGAGGATAAGATTTGCCGAAGGCTTTTCCGCGTCCGCAGGCGCTAGAGCTGAAAGCCCTATCCAGGTCCCCGACATCATAAAGAGCAGCACGACCACTGTGCAGATTGTTAAGAGAGCTATCGTCCGCGTGATTATCCAGTGCCTCGCCAGCGGGCGCGCGAGAATCAAATCCATGAATTTCGTTTCGATCTCGGAAGCCGGCTGCGTGGCAAGCGAGATCGTCATGCCTACCAGCGAGCCCATGATTGCTATGTGGAAATATCCGATCGCGATTATTCCTGCGAACGACATCAGCCCTACGAACGAAGGACCCATCATCTGGCGCATGAATGGTGGGACGAGCTGCGAGATTTGCTCGAAGGCGTTTGATTGATGAAGCGAGCGCGCGACGAGCGTGAGAAAGACTTGAAAGCCTGCGAGCAACAGCCCCATCCCCAGCACGAGCGCACGCGCGCGCTTCAACGAGTGTATAAGCAGTACAAGGCCGCCTCTCACTCGTCGCCCTCCCGGTAGTATTTCAAAATAACGTCCTCAAGATGTGGCTCCTCGACCATCAGGTCGCTGACGGGAAGCCCCGAAAGCGCGGCGAGGAGCGGGCCGAGCGGCCCGTTTACTCGCAACGCCCAGACTCTGGGCTGCGTCTCAAGTAGTTCATGGCCGGGAGCGAGATCGGGCTTGTGTGTTACATCTTCGGAGAAGATCACGCGCACGCGGCGCGCCGCCAGGTTGCGAATCTCTTCCACGGGCGACAGCAAGACAAGCTCGCCTCGTCTGAGCAACCCCACGCGATCGCAAACACGCTCGACTTCCGAAAGCACATGAGAGGACATGAAGACCGTGCGCCCCTTCGCCTTCACGTCGGCCAGCAGCTCGTAGAAGGCTTCTTGCATGAGCGGGTCCAAGCCTTCTGTTGGCTCGTCGAGTATGAGAAGCTCCGCGTCATCCTGAAACGCCTGGAGCAATCCGAGCTTTCGCTTCATGCCCGTGCTGTACTCGCGCAGCCTTCGAGCGAGGTCCGCGTCAGGGAGCGCGAGACGATCTTGAAGCTCGCGGCGATATTTTTTATCTATGTTGCGGCGCTTGAGTCCGGCGAGAAAATCGAGCACCCGGTGGCCCGTCATATCGCTGTAGACGCCCATCTCTGCGGGCAGGTATCCGATCCGCGCGCGCGCTTCAAGCCCCTGAGACTGGCAATCAAAGCCGAAGACCGAAGCCCGGCCGCTCGTCGGTCTGAGCAGGTCCAGAAGGATGCGGATCGTAGTCGTCTTGCCCGCGCCGTTAAGTCCGAGGAATCCGAAAACTTCTCCTCGCATGACTTCCAAACGCAGCCCTTTGACTGCCGTTAACCGGCCATAGCGTTTCGATAGCTCATCAATGGAGATGGCCGTATCCACCGCCGGGGGCGCGCTCATACGACGCATTCTACAATAGTTCTGAGTTGAAAGTCCTCAGTCCTGAGTGATAAATGTGAGGTGTCTGCGCCGCCTGAAAAAGTCTTTTACTCAGCACTCAACACTCAGCGCTCAGGACTCTATTGACTGGGCAAATTTGCGTGTGTTAGCTTGCCAGTTCGATTTAGTGTAGCTAATCTCGATAGAGGGACTGCGATGCTCAAGCGCACACCATTATATGAGGCTCACGTTTCGCTGGGGGCACGCATGGTCGATTTTGTCGGCTGGGAAATGCCCGTCCAGTACGCAGGGCCTATCCCAGAGCATATGGCCGTACGCGAAGCCGCCGGGTTGTTTGACGTTTCTCACATGGGCGAGATCGAAGTTATAGGCCCGGGCGCGCTCGCGCTCATCCAGCGCCTCACGACCAACGACGCCGCGAAGCTGGCTGACAATCAGGTGCAGTACTCTATGCTCACCAACGAGAGCGCGGGCGTGATCGACGACCTGCTCGTTTACAGGATCAACGCCGAGTATTTTCTGCTGGTCGTCAACGCTTCCAACACCGAAAAAGATTTCGAGTGGATAAAAGGGCACGCCGACCCTGCCCACGCGGAGGTCCACAACCTGAGCATGGGGTACGCGCTTATGGCCTTGCAGGGGCCGCGCGCCGAGCGGATATTGCAAGACCTGTCGGACCACATGCTCGACCGCATACCTTACTACTGGTCGCAGCGCGTTCGCGTAGACGGCCTCGACTGCCGCGTGTCGCGCACGGGCTACACCGGCGAAGACGGGTTCGAGATTTTCTGCGACCCTAAAGATGCGCGCCACATCTGGAATCGCTTGCTGGTCACGGGCCACGACAGGGGGTTGGTCCCTTGCGGGCTCGCGGCGCGCAACACGACGCGGCTCGAAGCGGCTTATCGCCTCCACGGCAATGACATGGACGAGACAACCACGCCGCTTGAGGCGGGCCTCGGCTGGACCGTCAAGCTCGCGAAAGGCGACTTCACCGGGCGCGAAGTGCTCGAACGACAAAAGGCCGAGGGGCTGCGGCGCAAGCTCGTAGGCTTTGAAATGCTCGACCGCGCACCGGCGCGCGACGGCTATCCCGTCCTGATCAACGGCGTCGAAGTGGGCGTGGTCACATCGGGCAGCCCCGCGCCTTATCTAAAAAAGAACATAGGGCTTGCTTACCTCCCCATCGAGCACACCGCTATCGGCACAGAGTTTTCCATAGCCGTGCGCGGTCGCCAGATAGCAGCCCGCGTTGTTGAAACGCCTTTTTATAAACGTGAACGCAAATTCGATTGATAACGGAGAGAGACGATGGCAAATACCCCCGAAGACTTGAGCTATACCAAAGACCACGAGTGGGTCCGCGTCCGAGGAGAACAGGCCACTATCGGCATCACAGACCACGCTCAGAACCAGCTCGGCGATGTCGTATACGTGGAGCTGCCGAAGGTAGGCGAGAAGTTCGAAGTTACGGAGCCTTTCGGTTCCGTCGAATCGGTCAAGGCCGTGAGCGAGATTTACATGCCGCTGACAGGCTCTGTCGTAGAGGTCAACGAGAAACTCAACGACGCGCCCGAACTGGTCAACGCTGACCCTTACGGCGACGGCTGGATGATCGTCATAAAGATGGATAACCCTGCGCAGGTGGATGGGCTTTTGAACTCGGCGGAGTACGAAGATTACATCAAGGAAGAAGCGTCGGAGTAGGATCAAATGAGATATATTCCGAACTCGCCTGACGAGCGTCGTTCGATGCTTCAAGACATAGGCCGCGCCCGTATCGAAGACCTCTTTGAGCAGATCCCTGAAAAGCTGAGACTGAACGAGCCCGTAGGCGTAGGCGCTCCCGTGAGCGAGCCTGACCTTGTGGCTTACTTTCGCGAGTTGGCCGCCCATAACGCAACCGATTACCAATCGTTTTTGGGCGCGGGCGCGTACTCGCACTTCATCCCGGTCATCATCGACCCGCTCATATCGCGCTCGGAATTCTTCACGGCCTACACGCCCTATCAGCCGGAGCTTAGCCAGGGAACTCTTCAGTACATATTCGAGTTCCAGACGATGATCTGCCAGTTGACGGGCATGGAGGTAGCCAACGCATCGCTGTATGACGGCTCGACAGGGCTCGCCGAAGCCGTATTGATGGCGAACCGCGTCACGCGCCGCGACCATTTCATTATCGCGGACACGGTTCACCCTCAGTACCGCGAAGTGGTCGAGTCTTACACGAAGAATCTCGGTTTGAAGATCGATTACGCGCCTCACACTGAAGCGGGCACAATCGATCCGGCGTCGTTGCAGATAGATAAAACGACCGCCGCCGTCGTAGTCCAGTCGCCCAACTTCTTCGGCTCGATCGAAGACCTCACAATGCTGGCCGAGGCAGCTCACCAGGCAGGCGCATTGCTGGTCGTCGCGATCACGGAGCCGATGAGCCTCGGCGTTTTGAAATCTCCCGGCGCGTGCGGAGCCGATATAGTCGTCGCCGAAGGGCAATCGTTCGGCATCCCGTTGAGCTACGGCGGCCCATACTGCGGGCTGTTTGCGACGCTGGAAAAGTATATTCGCCAGATGCCGGGACGGCTCGTGGGCGAAGCTTACGACCACGACGGGCGGCGCGGTTACGTGTTGACGCTGTCGACGCGCGAGCAGCACATACGCCGCGAAAAGGCCACGTCGAATATCTGCACGAACCAGGGGCTGTTCGCGCTGATGGCGACTATTTACCTGGCTACGATGGGGCGTCGCGGCGTGCAAGAGGTCGCGCGCCAGAATTTGCAAAAGGCGCACTACGCAGCCGCGCGCATAGCCGGACTCGACGGGTTCAGCCTGAAGATTTCAGCGCCGTTTTTTAACGAGTTCGTCGTCGCCTGTCCAAGGCCAGCCACCGAGGTAATGCAAGCGCTGCTCGATAAGAAGATTATCGGCGGAGTCGCGCTTGCGAATTATTACCCTGAGATGAGTGACGCGCTTCTGGTCTGCGTCACGGAGACGGCCAGGAAATCTGCGATCGATGATTTAGTTTCGGCGCTAGCCGGATAATGGTTTTCAAATGGATAAACCTGAGAGCAGGATAAAAAAAGCGACTACGCATGTAACCCAGAACGAAGGGCTTCTGTTCGAGATGTCTCGCGCGGGGCGCATAGGCTACTCCATCCCCGCGCTCGACGTGCCCGAGCGAGCGCCGGAAGAGTTGATCGATAAAACCCTCATCAGAGACGATGACCTCGAAGGGATGCCGGAGCTGTCCGAGGTAGACGTGATACGCCACTTCACGAGGATTTCGACCTGGAATTACGGCGTGGACACGGGGATGTACCCGCTCGGCTCCTGTACGATGAAATACAACCCGCGCATAAACGAGCGGGTCGCCCGCATCGAAGGGTTTGCCGCCTTGCACCCGCTCACGCCCGCGCCGCTCGCACAGGGCGCGCTCGAAATAATTCGCCGCCTCGAAGAGTGTCTGGCCGAGATCACCGGGCTCGCGGCCGTGACTACGCAACCGGCGGCGGGCGCGCAGGGCGAGCTGACCGGGATAATGATGATACGCGCTGCGCTTACAGATCGCGGCGACCCCCGCAAAAAAGTATTGATCCCAGACTCCGCGCACGGGACCAATCCGGCTTCGGCAGTCATCAGCGGCTACACGGTCGAGACGATTCCTTCTAATTCCGAGGGCACGACCGATCTCGATAAGCTGCGCGGGATGATGAACGAAGACGTGGCCGCGTTGATGTTGACGAACCCGAACACGCTCGGCAAATTCGAGCAGAACATAGAAGAGGTCTGCCGCATAGTCCACGACCGAGGCGGGTTCGTTTACATGGATGGCGCGAACATGAACGCGCTCGTCGGCGTGGCGAAGCCTGCAAGCTTCGGCATAGATGTGATGCACCTGAACCTGCATAAGACCTTTTCTACCCCGCACGGCGGCGGCGGGCCGGGGGCGGGACCGGTCGCGGTGACCTCGGAGCTTGAGCCGTATCTTCCCTTCCCGCGCGTGGCGCGCAATGAAGACGGGCGGCTCGCACTCGATTTCGACCGGCCCAAATCTGTAGGCCGCGTGCGGGCCTATTTCGGCAACTTCGGAGTGCTGGTTCGCGCGCTCAGTTACATACTGACGCACGGCGACCAGGGACTGCGCGAGGCGACAGAGACCGCCGTGCTGAATGCGAACTACATCGCGCATCATCTGAAAGATATTTACGACATAGCCTACCCCGGCTCGTTGATGCACGAGGTTATTTTTTCCGATAAGAGGCAGATCAAGTATGGCGTGCGCAACGCCGACATTGCGAAACGGCTTATCGATTACGGGTTCTACCCGCCCACCATGTCATTCCCGCTGATCGTTCAGGGCGCCATTATGGTCGAGCCGACCGAGACTGAAAGCCGCGAGGAGCTCGACCTGTTCATCGATGCTATGAAATCGATCGATCGCGAAGCCGCCGAAGATCCTGAGATATTGAAGCACGCCCCTCACACGACGAAAGTAGGCCGCCTGGACGAGGTTGCAGCCGCGCGCAAGCCCGTTCTCAGGTGGCGACAGGGGCGAGCAGAGACCGCGTGAGAGGTTCCAGATTAATCATAAACGGGTCGATTGCCGTCGCGCGGTCGGCCTCATTTATTTAATGGACTAAAGGAGAGCATAAATGAAACCAGAGAGCACAGAGGATTTGCGCAAGCGTCTGCTCAAGGACGAACAAGTGCAAATAATGATTTCGATGCGAGCATATGAAATCTATAAGATGCGAGGGAGCCAGCCCGGCCACGATGCAGAAGACTGGTTCCGCGCCGAAAACGAGATACTGACGTTCCTGATTCAAGAAGAGTCACGCCGGGAAACATATTCACACGAACAGGGATTGAGCGACGAGATTGCCGAATCTCGACCGGCGGGCGACGCGCGTCCGCAAGCTTTCGAGCCTCAGACTGAGCCTGAAACAGCGGACCGCCTCGAAGAGCCCGTAGGTCAACTGGCCGAAGAGAAGGCCGAATCGCACTCGGCGCTCGGCGTGTGGTCACCTGCGGAGCCCGCGAGCGCCGCGCCCGCGCCGCCCCTGGGAGGGGCCGCAGAAGAGACCGAAGCGCCGACAAAGAAGAAGACGCGCTCGCGCGCATCCTCAAAATCGACAGAGCCTCGCAAGCGAAAAACTACAGCGAGCGCGCCCAAAGAAGGCGCCGCAAAGAAACCGACCGCCAGGCGCGCCTCGTCAAAAAAATCTCCCGAAGGCAAATGAGCAGGGGTCAGGGGCCAGACGTCAGGGATCAGGGAAAAGAGAATTTGAAATCTCAAATATGAAATCTCAAATAACTTCTTCCCTGACGCCCGGCCCCTGACCCCTGACCCCTAATTCTTCGGTGCGTAGTAACTGTCGCGCGTGCGGGCAGAGTACCCGGCGCGGGTAAGGTAAACGCTGATGCGGCGCAGGCGACCGTCTCTCGCCTCGTTCTTGGGAATGTAGGTGATTATGTACTGATTCTTCAGCTCGCGCGCCACCTGTGCGTAAGCGTCTTTCATCTCATCATCTTTCAGGGGAGAGAAAATCTTGCCGCCCGTGCGCCTCACCAGATCCGTCATTACAAACTCTGCGTGCTTCAATCTGGTTATGAATGACTTTGGCGCGAAACTCATCAAAGCGCGAGCTTTGCTCACGACATAAACAACGGCCCCGGACCTTATGACAGAACCTAGCGACTGGTCGTAAGTGACTTTGCTCGACGTGTCGTCGCCGTCTGTCAGGATGATCGCCGCCTTGCGCCCTTCGACCTTCGCCAGCTGGTCTTCCGCCGTCAGGTAGAGGGCGTCATAAAGCGCAGTGGTCGAATAGGTCGTATTGCCCGAGCTGGTCCGCTCCATCCCCGGCTTGAACCGCCACGAGATGGCGTGTCGAATATCATCCTGATTTGAGGTCCAATCCTGAATCAGCTCGACTTTCGAATGGAACTCGATGATCGAAACACTGTCTTCGGGCCCGAGCTGCTCGATGAAGCGCATCGCGGCCTGGCGCAGAGAGTTTATCTCGCCGACTACCGACCCCGAAGCGTCCAGCATCAGCACTACGTTGACCGGCACGCGGGTTATGATAAATCTGGAGATGTCTTGTCGCTGATTATCTTCGGCGATGATGAATTCGCTCTGAGCCAGATCGGTAGCCTGTCGGTTGTAAGGATCAATAACAGTTATATTTAGCAGGACTTCTTCGGCTCTGAGCCGGATCGTGTCGTCCTGG